>NZ_CAAF010000037.1 GCF_000359125.1 Mesorhizobium sp. STM 4661
CCCACAAGGGGAGAAGGCAACAGGGGCCTACAACAGCGGCTTCAGCGCCACCCATACCGCGCCGCCGATCAGGCCGAGAAAGACCAGCCAGCCGACCTGGTTGTTCGACTGGAACAGCTTGAGGCACTGGTCCGGCTCGTTGATGTCCAGCCTTGCGATCTGCCGCGCCATATGGGCGCCGGCGGCGATCAGCCCGGCCAGCGCCGGCACCGGCGCCTGCGCCGAGGCGAAGGCGATGGCGAAGCAGACCAGCGCACCGCCATAAAGCCCGACGAGCCAGGCCCTGGTGTTGTCGCCGAACAGCCGCGCGGTCGAGCGCACGCCGACGATGGCGTCGTCCTCCTTGTCCTGATGCGCGTAGATCGTGTCGTAGCCGATCACCCACAGGATCGAGCCGATATAGAGCATGACGGCCGGGCCATCGAGATCGCCGAACTCGACCGCCCATCCCATCAGCGCGCCCCAGGAAAAGGCAAGGCCGAGAACCAGTTGCGGCCAGTTGGTGAATCGCTTCATGAATGGGTAGATGGCGACGATGACGAGCGAGACGATGCCGAGCGGGATGGCGAAGTCGTTGAACTGCAAAAGCACCGCCAGACCCAGCAACGCCTGAATGATGAGAAACGCCCAGGCCTGCCGGCGCGTGACCTTTCCCGCCGGCAGGGGCCGCGAACGCGTGCGTTCCACCTGGTTGTCGATGTCCTCGTCGACCAGGTCGTTGTAGGTGCAGCCGGCGCCGCGCATGGCGATGGCGCCGATCAGGAACAAAAGAAGATACCATGGCGCCGGCAGCAGCGTCGGCAGCGGGTCCGAGGGGCGGGGATAGGCGCTTGCCGCAAGGGCCGCCGACCACCAGCACGGCCACAGCAGCAACTGCCAGCCGATCGGCCGGTCCCACCTTGCAAGCTGCGCATAGGGCCACAGCCAGCGCGGCAGCACCCGATAGGCCCAGTGGCCGCTCGGCGCATCGGCGACGCGGCCCTGGGCTGCTTTCGACTGGACGGTTTCCATGATGCTGAAGTGGCAGTAGCGGCGAAGGCCGTCAAGCGTCTAGCCGAATGGGCATGATGTGAAACATCGTTGGCGGAAGCCGCCTCATCCTTTCGAGATGAGCGCCAGCCGCCGCATTCGACGACCACTGATGGATGTTTACCTGTCGCTCAGCGGCTGCGATAGTTGGCCATCCCGACAGGAGTACCCGATGGCTTCCCAGCATCAGATCGACGCCGAAACCATAGAAGAATACCAGCGCGATGGCGCCGTCTGCATCCGCGGCGCTTTCAGGGATTGGGTCGACACGATTGCCGCCGGCATCGAGCGCAACATCCAGAACCGCAGCGCCACCGCATCCGATATCGCCAATGGCCGCGGCAGTTTCTTCGACGACTATTGCAACTGGGAGCGCATTCCCGAATTCGTCGAAGTGGTGCGGGAATCACCCGCGGCCGAGTTGGCGGCGGCCGTGATGCAATCGCGCACCGCGCAATTCTTTCACGATCACGTTCTGGTCAAGGAGCCCGGCACGCAGAAGCCGACGCCATGGCATCAGGACATCCCCTATTACTTTGTCGACGGGCGGCAAACGGTCAGCTTCTGGATCCCGATCGATCCGGTCAAGGAAGCCACGTTGCGCGTGATCGCCGGCTCGCACAAATGGGACAGGATGATCTTGCCGGTGCGTTGGCTCGACGACAGCAATTTCTACGCCGCCGAGGGCGATTATCTGCCGGTGCCCGATCCCGACAAGGATCCCGGCATGAAGGTTCTCGAATGGGAAATGGAACCGGGCGACGCCATCCTGTTCGACTTCAGGACCGCGCATGGCGCCCGCGGCAACATGACTTCGGCACGGCGCCGCGCGCTGTCGCTGCGCTGGGTCGGCGACGATGCGCGCTATGTCGAGCGGCCCGGCCGCACCTCTCCTCCTTACCCAGGCCACGACATGAAGCCCGGACAAAAACTGCGCGAGGATTGGTTCCCGGTCGTCTTCCAGAGCTGATCGCGGGGCGCTCACCGGGAATTGATATCTGACGTTCCCGTGTGCAATTGCGCTCAAGCTGCCCAAATGTCTTGACCCGTCGTGCGAGGCGCAATAGCGCAGTCGCTGTTATGAACTGGCAAGGTCGTGAACTGGCAAGGGATGTGGCATGCGCGTTTTGTTGATCGGCTCCGGCGGCCGCGAACATGCCCTGGCCTGGAAGATCGCGGCCTCGCCAGTGCTGACCAAGCTTTACGCGGCGCCCGGCAATCCGGGCATCGGCCGCGACGCCGAGCTGGTCAAGCTCGACATTGCCGATCATGCCGCGGTCGCCGCCTTCTGTGCGGAGAAAAAGATCGATCTCGTCGTCGTCGGCCCGGAAGGGCCGCTGGTTGCCGGCATTGCCGACGACCTGCGCGCCGCGGGCATCCGGGTCTTTGGCCCGTCCAGGGCGGCTGCAAGGCTGGAAGGCTCCAAGGGGTTCACTAAGGACCTTTGCGCCAAATACGATATCCCGACGGCCGCCTATGGCCGCTTCGGCGATCTAGCGTCGGCAAGGGTCCATGTCCAGAACATGGGCGCGCCGATCGTGATCAAGGCCGACGGGCTGGCCGCCGGCAAGGGCGTCACCGTCGCCATGACGCTGCCCGAAGCGCTGGCCGCACTCGATGCCTGTTTCGACGGCTCCTTCGGGCAGGCCGGCGCGGAGGTGGTGGTCGAGGAGTTTCTCGTCGGCGAGGAGGCGAGTTTCTTCTGCCTGTGCGACGGCGTCACCGCGCTGCCGTTCGGCACCGCGCAGGATCACAAGCGTGTCGGCGACGGCGACACCGGCCCGAACACCGGCGGCATGGGCGCCTATTCGCCAGCCCCGGTGATGACTCAGGTCATGATCGACCGCACCATGCGCGAGATCGTCGAGCCGACCATGCGCGGCATGGCTGAAACAGGCGCGCCGTTTTCCGGCGTGCTGTTTGCCGGGCTGATTATCACTGACAAGGGGCCGCAGCTGATCGAATACAACACCCGCTTCGGCGACCCGGAATGCCAGGTGCTGATGATGCGGCTGAAGGACGATCTCCTGGTGCTGCTCAACGCTTCCGTCGATGGCCAGCTTGCGCATACCTCGGTGCGCTGGCGCGACGAGGCAGCCCTCACCGTGGTGATGGCGGCGAGGGGCTATCCCGGAACGCCGGAAAAGGGCTCGGTCATTCGCGGCCTTGAAGAGGCGGCTGGCGACGGCGTCGAGATCTTCCATGCCGGCACCGCCATCAACAGCGGCGCGCTGGTTGCCAATGGCGGTCGCGTGCTCAACGTCACGGCGCTCGGCCGGACGGTCGGCGAAGCGCAGAAAAAGGCCTATGCCGCCCTTGACCGCATCGATTGGCCGCAAGGCTTCTGCCGCCGCGACATCGGCTGGCAGGCCGTGGCGCGCGAGCAGGCCGGCGCCTGACCCGATCCCAGCCGCTCGCGAGGATCAGGCAGCCTCGTTCTTCCGGCGCGTTCTTGCCCATGCCGGCAGCCATTCGCCGTGAGCGGCGAGCAGATCATCGACCAGCGACCAAATCTGGTCGAGGTCGAGTTCGGCCGCGGTGTGCGGATCCATCATCGCCGCATGGTAGATATGCTCGCGATTTTCCGTCATCAGCGCCCGGACCGTCAGTTCCTGCACATTGATGTTGGTGCGGATCAGCGCCGTCAATTGCGGCGGCAGGTCGCCGATATAGGTCGGCTGGATGCCCGAGGCGTCGACGAGGCACGGCACCTCGGCCGCGCAGTCCTGAGGCAGCGAGGTGATGCAGCCATTGTTGCGGACGTTGCCGTAGATCACCGAGGGCTCGCCGGTCCACACCGAATTCATGATCGAGGAGGCATATTCCTTCGACTCTTCGACCTCGATCCGGTCCGCCGAGCGGTAGGCCTCCGCCTGTCCCTTCCAGCGCTCTATCTGCTCGATGCAGCGCTTCGGATATTCGTCGAGCGGGATGCCGAACTTCTCGATCAGGTCGGGGCGACCGTCCTTGATGAAGTAGGGCGTGTATTCGGCGAAATGCTCCGAGCTTTCGGTGACGAAGAAGCCCAGGCGCATCAGCATCTCGTAGCGCACCTTGTTGGGGCAGCGCGGGTTCCAGCCGGGCTTGGGCGCACGGCCTTCACGATAGGCGCGCACGAGGTCGGGATAGAGGTCGCGGTAGGAACCGTCCGGCTGGCGGTGCTCGAAACTGAGGTAGAAGGCCATGTGGTTGATGCCGGCCGAGCGATAGCGGATCTCCTCGTAGGGAAGGTCGAGATCGTGCGCCAGTTCCATTGCCGTGCCTTGCACCGAATGGCAGAGGCCGACCTGTTTGATGTCAGGGTATTTCTCTGATATCGCCCAGGTGTTGATCGCCATCGGGTTGACATATTGCAGCATGATCGCCTGCGGGCAGACGGCGAGCATGTCCTCGCAGACCTTCCACAGATGCGGCACGGTCCTTAAGGCGCGCATGATGCCGCCGACACCGAGCGTGTCGGCGATCGTCTGGCGCAGGCCGTATTTCTTCGGCACTTCGAAGTCGGTGACGGTGCACGGCTCGTAGCCGCCGATCTGGAAGGCGACGACGACGAAATCGGCGCCCGCCAGCGCCTTGCGCTGGTCGGAATAGGTTTCGGCCTTGGCTTTCACCCCGAGCGTCGCGATCAGCTTGTTGACGACGACGGCGCTCTCTTCCAGCCGCTGCGGATTGAGATCCATCAGCGCGATCGTCGCGCCCGCCAGCGACGGCCGCTGCAGCACGTCGCCGACGATGTTCTTCATGAACACCGTCGAGCCGGCGCCGATGAAAGTGATCTTGGGATTTCTTGCCACGCTAACCTCCGGGATATTTTCAGGCCACGTCGAATGCGGCCCTGACGAGCCGTTCGGTGTAGGCGGTCTTGGGATTGGACAGGACGTCGTCGACGGGACCCTGCTCGACGATCTTGCCGTTCTGCATGACGATGACGCGGTGGCACAGCGCGCGCACCACCTTGAGGTCGTGCGAGATGAAAAGGTAGCTCAGGCCGCGCTCGTCCTGCAGCTTGCGCAAAAGGTCGATGATCTGCGCCTGGACGGAGAGGTCCAGCGCCGATGTCGGCTCGTCGAGCAGGATGAATTCGGGTTCGAGCGCGATGGCGCGGGCGATCGCGATGCGTTGCCGCTGGCCGCCGGAGAATTCGTGCGGAAATCGCGACAGTATATCGCCGGGCATGCCGGCGCTGACCAGCGCCTCTGCGACCCGTTCGATGCGTTCGCGCCGCGTCGACCCTATGCTGTTGACGATCAGCCCTTCCTCGATGATCTGCCCGATCGTCATGCGCGGATTGAGCGAGGAGAACGGATCCTGGAAGACGATCTGCATGCGCGAACGCAGCGGCCGCATCTCGGCCCGCGACAGGTCGTGGATCGGCTTGCCGTCGAAGCGGATCTCGCCGCGTTTGGCGTCGGTCAACCGCAGCAGGGTCTGGCCGAAGGTGGTTTTGCCCGAGCCGGATTCGCCGACCAGTCCCAGCGTCTCATGGCGGCGCAGGCTGAGGTCGAGATCGTCGACGGCGACCAACTCGCGCCAGTCCGGTTTCAGGAAGCTGCCATGGCGCAGCATGAAGCAGACGCGCACGCCGCTCGCCTCGAGAATGGTGCCGCAGCCCTCCGGCAGCGGTTTCGGCCGCCCGCGCGGCTCGGAAGCAAGCAGCCGCCTCGTATAGGGATGCCGCGGATCGGCGAACAGGCGTTCCGTGACGTTGTGCTCGCACATTTCGCCGTACTGCATGACATAGACATAGTCGGAGAACTGGCGCACCACGGTGAGGTCGTGGGTGATCAGGATCACCGCCATGCGCAGCTCTCTCTGAAGGGCGCGGATCAGGTTCAGGATCTGCGCCTGGACAGTGACGTCGAGCGCCGTCGTCGGCTCGTCGGCGATCAGAACGTCGGGATCGTTGGCCAACGCCATGGCGATCATCACCCGCTGGCGCTGCCCGCCCGAGAGCTGGTGCGGATATTGCTTGAGCCGCGCGGCGGGGTCGGGAATCTGGACATGCTGCAAAAGTTCGAGCGCTCGCGCCCAGGCCTCCCCGCGGCTCACCTTGCGGTGCACCCTGATCGCTTCGACGATCTGGCTGCCGACCGTGTAGATCGGGTTGAGCGAACTCATCGGCTCCTGGAAGATCATCGAGATGCGGTTGCCGCGCAGCTTGCGCCGCGCGCTCTCGGGGAACTTCAGGATATCTTGCCCGTCATAACAGACGCTCGATTTGGGCGACACCGTGGCTCGCCGGGAAAGCAGCCCCATGACGGTGCGCGCCGTTACCGACTTGCCGGAACCGGACTCGCCGACGATGGCGATCGTCTCGCCGCGATAGAGCTGGAACGAGACGTCCTTGACCGCTTCGACGATGCCGTGCTCGACCTTGAACGCGACCTCGATATTGCGAGCGTCGATGACGGGCTGATCCTGGCGTCCGTCATGGTCGTGCCGGACGGTTGGTGCGAAGGGCTCAGTGAGCGCGACGGTCATCTCTGCCACCTCAATACGGATCGACGGCATCGCGCAGGCCGTCGCCAAGCGCGTTGAAGGCGAAGACGGTGACGAGCACGAAACCGACCGGTGACAGGATCCAGGGATAGGTGCCGATGACCGAGTAGGTCGCGGTGTCCTGCAGCATGAGGCCCCACGAGATCAGCGGCGGCTTGACGGCGAAGCCGAGGAAACCGAGGAAGGATTCCAGCAGCACCACCGTCGGGATCGCCAGCGTCACGGCGACGATGACATGGCTCATCACATTGGGGAAGATGTGCTGCATGATGATGCGCCGGTCGGTGGCGCCGACCGCCATGGCGGCCCGCACATACTCGATCTGCGCCAGCGCCAGCGTCTTGCCGCGTACTTCGCGCGACATCTGCGCCCAGCCCAGCGCCGACATGACGATGATGACGAAGGCGAGGAAGACGTTGGTCGGAGCGGTGACCGGGATCAGCGTCGTCAGCGCCAGATAGAGCGGCAGTTGCGGGAAGGCGAGCACCAGTTCGACGAAGCGCTGCATCCAGACATCGAACCTGCCGCCGAAATAGCCGGAGACCATGCCGACCGTGGTGCCGATGATGGTGATGATGAAGACAACCGTCAGCGCGATGATCAGCGAGACGCGCGAGCCCTGGATGGCGCGCGACAGCACGTCGCGGCCGAACTTGTCGGTGCCGAGGAAATGCACCGGCTGGCCGTCCAGCGAGCCGAACAAATGCCGGTTCGCCGGAATGAGCCCGAACAGCCTGTAGGGCGCTCCCTCGACGAAGAATCCAAGCAGCCGTGGATTGTCATAGTCGGGGTCGACAATGGGCTGGAAGGTGACCGGATCGAGATCGGCGGAATCGGCCAGCGCGTAGACCCTCGGCCGTGCGACGAAATTGCCGTCCTTGTCGTGGAAAACAGGCATCTGCGGCGGCGCGAAGCCGACATCCGTCGCCTTCGGGTCCATCGGCGCCAGGAACTCGGCGAACACCGCCATGACCAGCAGCAGCACGACCAGCCAAAGCCCGGCCATGCCGGTCCACGAACGTTTCAGCCGGCGCCAGACAAGCGCTATGTAGCTTTCATTGCCGCGCGCGGGCTTGCTCGCGGCTCCCTCGGCCGGCAGCGGCGGCAGCGATGTGTCGCGGGCCAGCATCTACCTCTCCCCGAACTGGCGCACGCGCGGATCGAGCAGCACGAGCAGCATGTCGGCGATGATGTTGCCGACGATCAGCGTCGCCGACAGCACCATCATGAAGGTCGCGGTGACATAGACGTCGCCGACCGCCATCGAGCCGACGATGGCCGGGCCGACGGTCGGCAGCGCAAAGATGATCGCCGTCTCGATCTCGCCGGTGAGCATGTAGGGCAGCACCACGCCCTGATACATGACGAGCGGGTGCAGCGCGTTGGGCACGGCGTGGCGCATGACGACGGCGCTGCCGGTCAGGCCCTTGGCCCTTGCCGTTTCGACATATTGCGCGTTCAGCGTGTCGAGCAGATTGCCGCGCATGACGCGCATGTTGTAGGCGAGCCCGCCGAAGGTCGCGATCGCCACCACCGGCCAGACATGCTTGACCAGGTCGACGAACTTGGCCCACGACCACGGCGCGCCGCCATATTGCGGCGAGAAGAAGCTGCCGATCTCCGAGACGTTGAACTGGAAGACCAGCAGGTAGACGATGATCAGCGCCATCAGGAAGCGCGGCACCGTCATGCCGAGGAAGGAAATGGCCGACAGCGTCGAGTCGATCCAGGAATATTGCCGGGTCGCCGCCCATATGCCGAAGGTGATGCCCAGCACCGAGGCCAGCAGATGGCACACCAGCGCCAAGAGCAGCGTGCGCGGCAGGCGCTCTCCCACCACATCGGCCACCGGCTTGTTGTAGTAGAGACTGTAGCCGAAATCGCCGCGGGTGACGATGCCGCCGATCCAGTTGAGATATTGGACGGGCAGCGGCTTATCGAGACCATGTTCGATCCGATAGGCCTTGGCCTGGGCGTCGGCCTCGGCGAATGAGGCCCCGCCCTGATTGATCAGCTGCGAGCGGATGTAGTCGGCGTAGTCGCCCGGCGGCGCCTGGATGATGGCGAAGGTGACCAGGCTCAAAATGGCGAGGACCGGGATCGCCGACGCTATGCGCGTGAGCAGGAATCGCAGCATCGGACGGTCCGCTTCCTTGTCTCGCCGGTCGCTCCCTTTGAGCGTACGGGGGTTGGCCTTGTCCGGCCGCGCCAGCTGGCGCGGCCGGAGTTCTCAGTCAGGGGAGGTAAACCTAGTCCATCGGGCCCTTGTCTCCGGGCTTGCCCGGAAGCTCTTCGGGGAACAGCTCGTATTTGGCCTGCTTGTCGGCCGCGACAAACACCCGTTCGCGGACGATCGAATCCTCGGCCCAGTTGAACATGAAGATCGGCGTGCCCTGCGGAATGTTCGAGAAACGCTTGTTGATGATCAGCGCGCCGGGATATTCCGTCAGGCCGACATTGTAGACATGCTCGGTCGAAATCTTCTGGAACTCTCTCATCAGGCTGGCGCGCTCGTCATTGTCCTCGGACGAGACGAACTTGTTGACGATGTCGACGAGGTCCTTCTCGAACGGCATCAGATCAACTTCGCCGCTTTCCGGCGCGCGGTGGTTCCAACTGGTCTTGGGACCGACGGGAGCAAGCTGCTCGGTGTTCTGCACGACGGAGGTCAGCTCCTGGTCGTTGCGCCGGATCAGCCAGTCGAAGCGGCCGGAATATTGCGAGGCATCGCGCTGGGTGCCGTTGAGCCCGTTCAGCACGACCCGCAGCCCCAGCTTCTCCATCTGGGCGACGACACCTTCGGCGAGGCTCTTGTCGGTGGTGTAGTCGTTGTTGACCAGCATCACGATCTCGACATTCTTGCCGCCGGCGGTGCCGGCCGGGAAGTTCACGAAGCCGTCGCCGTCCGTGTCCTTGAGGCCGGCCTTGGCGAGTTCGGCCTTGGCGCCCTCGAGGTCGAAGGGATAGTAGACGGTCGAATTGCGGTCATAGAAGCTGGTGCCCGAGGAGAAGCCGCCGGGATAGATCGCGGTGAACGGCCCCTTGACCAGCGAGTCGCCGAGCGCCTTGCGGTCGAGCGCCATGGTAACCCCCTTGCGGAAGTCCTCGTTGCGGTTCAGCTCGCGGATCGCCTGGCCGCGTTCGTCGGGGTTGCCCCAGCCATTAGCGGAAAAGTTCAAGCGCAGATTGTAGCCGATGAGGCGTGGGCCGAAAGCAAGCCTGGCCGGCGCATTCGCCTCCGCCGCGCGCTTCAGCGAGGCGACAAAGTTTTCCGGCTGTTCCAGGTTGGAGAAGTCGCCCGAGCCTGCCACTGCCTGGACGTCGCGGTCGGCCCAGGTCGACAGCTTGTATTGCAGTTCGTTGAGGTAGGGCAGTTGGTTGCCCTTTTCGTCGACCTTCCAGTAGTAGGGATTGCGGCGCATGACGATGATGTCGTCCGACCGGTATTCGACCGGCACCCAGGCGCCCATGACCGGCATGTTCATATATTCCGGCGGGAAGGCGTTCTTGAACTGGTCGTAGGTGTTCTTCGAATATTTCGGATGCTGTGGCTTCAAAATATGTGCCGGGCCGGGGCAGAAAGTGCCATAGGCCATAGCGTAGAGGTATTGCTTGGGAAATGCGTCCTTGAAGGTCCATTCGACGGTGTAGTCGTCGATCTTCTTCAGCGTCGTGCCGACACCGAAGGTCTCCTGCGTCGCGCCGTTCAGCGGCGAGACGTTCGGGTCGACGACCTCGTCGTCCCAGTAGAACATGACGTCGTCGGCGTTGAAGGGTGCGCCGTCCGACCATTTTGCGCCTTCGATCAGATGCATGGTCAGCTTGTGGCCATCGCTCGACCAGTCCCAGCTCTTGGCCAGGTTCGGCAGCGGTTCGGTGTCCTTCGCCTCGACCTGGAACAGCGGCGCGGTGCGCGTCAGGCATTCGGAAAGGCCGATATCGATACCGCCCCAGCCCTGGGTCTGGCCGGCGCCGTAGTTCCAGCCTTCCGGCCGGCCGCCAATGACATGGCGCATCGTATCGCCATAGACGCCGACGCCGTCTGGCATATTGCCTGTCTTGAAGACCAGCGGCTCCTTCGGCAGCCTGTCCTTCACCGGTGGCAGCTTGCCGGTCTTGACGTATTTCTGGGTGACCCAGTCCGGCTCGTGATATTGCGGCAGCGCCTTGAACTCCAGGATGGAGTCGCGCGGCACGTAGCTGATCTTGCCCTCGGCCGGAAACTGCGCCGGCGCCGGTGGAACCGTTGGCTCCGAGGCGAATGCGTTGAGTGCCGGGACGGAAACGCCCAGCGCCAGTCCCGCGACAATGCCGATGCTGCGTAAATTCCTCATGGTCTCCTCCCAGATGTTTCGAAGTCTTTGCTGCTGCTCCGCTTCTCCTCGAAGCAGGACGGTGCATCGCGGCGAGCCTACCTTCCGTGGATCGTCCCGCGTCTGAAGTCTCAGCCGGCCTGCTTCAGCGCGGCCTTCTCGGCGCGCAATTCCTCGATCGAGCGAACATTGCGCCGTGCCGCGCCTGCCCATTCGCGGGTCTTCACCCCAGATTTCG
Organism: Mesorhizobium sp. STM 4661; assembly: GCF_000359125.1. Lineage (GTDB taxonomy): Bacteria > Pseudomonadota > Alphaproteobacteria > Rhizobiales > Rhizobiaceae > Mesorhizobium. The sequence continues at coordinate 11,080 of NZ_CAAF010000037.1, forward strand.
AAAGCCGCTCCGTGGCGGCCGGAACCGCATGGGCATATTGCGGCAGCCAGTCGGCCTGGGCGACGACCATCTCATCCACCATCTGCCAGACCTCTTCCGGCGTCGAAACCGCGCCGACCAGCGGGTCATGCAGCACGGCGAGCTTCAAGAGATCGATATCGCCTGATATCGCGGCATGCACGGACATGCGCTGGACATTGATCGACGCCATGCAGGTGGCGGCACAGGCTTCCGGCAGCGTGATGCCGGCGGTCATGTTGATGCCGAAACGATCGACGAAGCCGGGCGACTCGATGATGGCGTCCTGCGGCAGATTGGTGATCACCCCATTGTTCCTGACGTTGAAGTGGCCGCGATAGACGCGGTTGGTTTCAAGCGCTTCCAATATGTGGCTCGCATGCTCGTTGGAGCGCTTGGACGCGTCGATCGGCTTCGATGCCGCTTCGAGGAATTGCGGATATTCCGTCTCGAACCAGTTGCGGGTCTCGGTCGAATAGCGGAGATAGCCGCCCGTCTCGCCATGGATCCAGTCGGACATGTCGATCCAGCGCGTGATCTCGTCCGGCCGCTTGCGGTACCAGGGCAGGTACTCGGAAAGGTGGCCATTGCTTTCGGTCGAATAGACGCCGAAGCGCTTCAGCACGTCGATGCGCAGCTTTTCCTGCCTGGAATAGACTGGGTGCGCCTCGAAGGCGGCAACCAGTTCGTCCTTGCCGATCGGGTGGCCGTTGAGGCGCAGATCGATGAACCAGGTCTGGTGGTTGATGCCGGAACAGACATAGTCGAGTTCCCTTGGCGATTTTGCTCCCAGCACCTCGGCGATCTGTTCCGCGCCATGCTGGACGCCATGGCAAAGCCCGACCGTGTCGACCTTGCCATACTCGATCGCCGCCCAGGTGTTCATCGCCATCGGGTTGGCATAGTTGAGGAATTTCGCGTTCGTTTCGGCAACCTCTTTTATGTCCCTGCAGAAATCCAGGATCACCGGAATGTTGCGCTGGCCATAGAGAATGCCGCCGGCGCAGATCGTGTCGCCGACGCATTGATCGATGCCGTATTTCAGCGGAATGCGGATGTCGTCGGCATAGGCTTCGAGGCCGCCGACCCTGACACAGCTGATGATGTAGCGCGCGCCTTCGAGCGCCTTGCGGCGGTCGGTGGTCGCCGTCACTTTTGTCGGCAATTTGTTCGCCTCGACGATCCTGTCGAGGATCGCCTTGATCATCTGCAAATTATGCTCGCTGACGTCGGTCAGCGCGAATTCGATATCCCTAAACTCCGGCACGCACAGAATGTCGGTGAACAGCTTCTTGGTGAATCCGACGCTGCCGGCGCCGATAATAGCGATTTTGAAGCTCATCACCTTCACCTCGATCCAATCGAATGCTAGGCAAGGAGCAACAAGGGAGGATATGGCCATGCGCCATGGCGCAGGTGCCATTTAAGCCGGAATCCGGCTTCTTCTCCTCCCCGCCCGCTCCTCGACCGCGGGTCTTTCGCGTTCTCTGGGGAGGGATTATGCGCTTATTCGCAAGCGCGAACAGAGAAGGATTGTGCTTTCAGGGGTAATTTTGTGCTGCAAGATCTGATCGCCAACGGACAGTCGATGCGGACGATCTCGCTACCGCGCGGCCGCCAGCGCCTGCACGCCATGCCGACAAGCACGGGCTACGAAGTGCGCGAGGACGAGAACTACGATTGGGATGGACGAAGGCGCGGCCAGACACCGTTCACCGTGCTGCAGCACACGATCAGCGGAACCGGCCAGTTGCGCTACGAGAACCGCAACTACCGCCTGCAGAAGAACGATACGCTGCTGGTGCTGGTGCCGCACAACCATCGCTACTGGCTTGAGAAGGGCGACCGCTGGGAATATTTCTGGATCTCGATGAACGGCGAGGAGGCGCTGCGCATCCACAAATCGATCCTTGGCGTCTCGGGCCCCGTGTTTCGGCTGCAGCCGGCGACGATCGATCATCTTGCCGATTGCAGCCTGCGTCTGATCAAGGGGGCCGCTTCGCCGGGTGCTGCTTCCGCCGTCGCCTATGAGGCGGCGATGGCCCTCTATGACGATGTTTTCGGCTCACATGCCTTTGCCGAAAAACAAAGCGCCATGCAGCCGGTCATCGACCACATCAACGCCAATCTCGACAAGGCCTTGCCGGTGGCGGACCTCGTCCAGATCAGTGGACTCAGCCGCGCGCATTTCTCGCGCTGTTTCGCCGACAGCGAAGGCATCCCGCCGGCCGAGTTCGTGTTGCAGCAGCGGTTGCAACGCGCGGCGAAGCTGCTGACAAAGGCGGATTTCCTGCCGGTGAAGGAAGTCGCCATCATGTGCGGCTTCGAGGACGCGAATTATTTTTCGAAGGTCTTTCGCCGCTGCTACGGCATTACGCCCAGCCAGTTCCGCACCACCGGCATGTACGCCAGCATGGGGAGCCGCCGCTGATCAGGTGGGCGCTTTGATGCATGTCGCGCAAAAGTGTGTAGCGGTTTTGCGATAACGACATGCACAAAAACAAGAGCTGAAAGCGCGTCGCATGGTTCCGTTCAAATGCGACGCGCTTTCAGCGCAGGCCACGATCGGACTCGGTCGAGGCGGTGCTGACCGTATCGCTTGTGGCAGGCGCGGCCTCAAAGGCTGATGCGGTGCGCTTTTCCTTCCGTATCCAGGCCACATATTCGGCAATTCCGCGCGGCAGGCGCGGCGCCGCCGTCACCGCTGGCATCTGAAAGCCGTCGCGGAATTTGGCCCAACGCGCGCTGAACACGGAAACCATCTCGTCGAAAGTCGGTGGCGTCGCCACGGTGGCGTAGGTGATGGTGACATTGCCCGCGAGCGCGGCTTCGCGCGAAAGCGGTAGCGGTATCGAGGCCAGGTAATCCGGCTGCATGTCGATCAGGCCGCCAAAGGGCCATTGCGCGCGCAGTGTCGCGGCATCCACCGGCGCGACGTTGACGTCGATGTCGGTGGGCGTGCCGGCGACCCGGTACGGGCAGCGGAAGCGGCCGCAATTTGCTTTCGCCGAAAATTGCCAGAGCGCGTAGCCTTGCCAGTTGCCCATCGGAAAGTGCACGCCGATGTCAGGCTTGTAGCGCGCATACCAGAGCGGCAGCCGCGACAGGAGCCGGTACTTGTACCTGTTGTCGGCAATGTGCCCGGCGGTGCTGCCGTTGGTGTAGAGCACCGGAAAGCGGCCGATCCGCCGATGCACCTGGCGCACGAATTCCTCGGCATCCTCGAGCGACATCCATTGCGTGGGATCGTCGTCCTCGATGTCGAGGGCAAGGAGGTCGTCAGGCTCGGGTTGCGCGAAATCGATGAAGTTGTTGGCCTGCCCGATCGGGTTGCCGGGGCGGGCGAGGTGATACGCGCCCCATTTCAGGCCGAGCGCCTTGGCCACCACCTTGCGCGTCTGGAACAACTCGCGCGCCACCGCGTAGCGCTTCCACAGCGTCTTGCAGAGCCGCGCCTCGGTCTCGGCGCCGAAACAGAAATAGGGTGGCGGCATCCCGTCGGACGCCTTGTTGATGAAGCCGACGATCCGCTTGTCGGTGGCAAGCTGGCCCCAGTCGATGGGATTGTACTCGTAGGCGTCGATGACCAGCGCCCGGTCGGCATCCTTCCACGGCTCGGAAAAATCCGAGGCCTTTGCCGCCGGCGTCAGCGCCATCGCAGCCGTGATGGCGAGAAGCGCCAAGCGGAGAGGAGGAGGGTGCGCCGGCGATTTCAAACAGCGGATCCTTGCTGACCAAAGGCCGATCCTGAACCGCCATGGTTAAGGAAATACTTTTGCGGTTCGATTGACGTCCTGGGGCGGAGCGAACGCGAAGCGGAGCGGAGACCCTGGAATCCATGGTTGGCGAAAGCGGGCATGATATCTGATCTCCCCCC
>NZ_CAAF010000036.1 GCF_000359125.1 Mesorhizobium sp. STM 4661
GCGTGCGCACACATTTGATTTGGCGGGGATTAGTTTGGATTTGCAAGAGCGAAGCCCTCGGCGATGGCGTGGAATCGTTTTAGGCCATTGGAGAAGGTGACGGGACCTGGCGGCCGCTCTTTGGCGTAGCCGTTCCAGCCTCCCAGCCGGGCGATGCACCAAGCGGCCCAGGCGAGCGTGTGTTGGGGATGCGGGTTCTTCTGCTTTTGGGTCTTGCCTTCGAGCCTGGCAATCAGCGCCTCCAGCACGGTGATCTCGGTGGGGCTGAAGAGGCGTGCAGCCTTGAAGGCCCGGCCGGCGGCGCCGCGCCCGTGCACGAGTTGCATGACCTTGGTGGCGACGATCAGCGCGGTCGCGGCCAGCCGTTCGAGTGCCTCACCATCGGCAAGCAGGCTTTCCTCCAGATCGATGGCCTGCGACTTCACGGTTCGGAACAGCTGTTCGACGGTCCAGCGCAACCGGTAGAGATCGACCATGCGGCAAGCGTCGGCGAGCGTTTTGACCGTGTGAGTGGTCAACAGCCGCCAGATCACTGCTTCCTTGGGCGAAGGCGGATCGATCTCGCGCACTTCGACGATGTTGAGCGTGGTCTCGCGCGGATCGCGGCGGTCGGCGCCAAGGGGCGGCTGGCGCAAGGCGACCTCGGCGAAGCGAACGGCCAGTTGCACCTCGCGCGCCGGTCGGCCGGGACGCGCCTGCAACTCGAAGGCGATCCGGCCGGCTTCCGGCGTTTTGGCGATCTCGCCGAACAGACGGCCGCCCTCATCACCCAGAGCCCGGTCGCGCACGGCGCGGATGAGCACATGCGTGCGCTCGTCAGGCAGCCTTGCCAGCACTTCGTAGATGTCGGCCTCGCGGTCGCCGATCACGGTAGCCAGCGGCGTGTCGGTCAGCGCCTGGCGGGCCGCCTTGGCGGTGGCGATCCATTTGTAGCTTTCCTTGGATTCGATCGGCAGGGCTTGGTAGTCGTGCGCCTTCTGCCTCCGGCGCCGCCAGATCGTGGCAGCCGCAAGCCCCAGCACTGAGCCGTCGGCGGCATCCACGGCCAGCGCCGGGTGGACGAACAGCCCGACATCCTTGCCGTTGCCGACACGGCCAAGGCCGCGCTTGCGCGAGGCCTTGGCCTCATAGTTGATCTCGCTGCTATCCTCGATGATCAGCACATGGCGGCCGGCCGCCGCCGCGCCCGTTCGCGCCGCCGCCGTGCGCACGATCTCCTGCACCGTCACCTGGGGATTGCGAAACAGCCGCGTGAACGCAACTTGTTCCGCGCGCGTATCGGCCAGCCTGCGCAGGCCCGCGCTAACGCGCGTGCACATGCGCTCCAGCACCATGCTCCCCTTTTTTGCAGGCGCAGGTCGCCGAAGTATCCAAGCAGCAAAGCCATCGTCGAACCTCCCGAATCAACAATGGCAGCTACAGAATCACATAGGATTCCAACCCCGCAAGCCAAACCTGCTACCCGACCAAAACTCCCCTTGACACCCCGCCGAAGCAGATGTGTGCGCACGCTAG
>NZ_CAAF010000035.1 GCF_000359125.1 Mesorhizobium sp. STM 4661
CGCTGTCCCGCCAACGTCTCATTCTGTCACGCCCCCCTCTGCCCTGCCGGGCATCTCCCCCACAAGGGGGGAGATTGGCCAATCGCCGAACGACGACCTCCTGCAAATCGTCCGCCGGGTCGAAGCACTCGGCTCCTTCCTCGGCACCGAGGATGGCAAGAATCTGCTTGCCGGTACCAAGCGTGCGGCAAACATCCTGGCCGCCGAGGGGAAGAAGAAAACGGCGATTGCCGACCATGTTGAGCCGGCGCTGTTTCGAGAAGCGGCCGAGAAATCGCTGTTTGCGGCAGTGAATCAAGCTGAGAGGCAAGCCGGCGAAGCGATTCGAAACGAAGACTTTTCCGCTGCCATGCTGGCGCTTAGCGTGTTGCGCGAGCCGGTTGATTCATTCTTTGAGCAAGTGCTCGTAAATGACGAGGATCAGGCGGTCCGCGCCAATCGCCTGGCGTTGCTTGCCCGCATTCGCGCAGCCACCGATCAGGTCGCCGATTTCTCCAGGATCGCCGGCTGAAGCGAACAAAATTTTCTTTCCAGCCGGCCGTTCGAGCCGGCTTACAGTCATATGACGATGATCTCTCCGTGGCAAAAGGGACATGTTCCCCAACCCCACGGAGGCTTCCATGAATTCCGCTCACGAAATCGAAGTGACAGAAGAAACCCCGGCCCCCGCCGAGGCGCTTGAATCCGTTGCCGAAACGACCCTCGACAAGGCCGCCGCTGCTGCGGACGACGAGGCCGCCACTCTGTCGGAAGACGAGGAAGGCGACGACGAAGACAGCGAAGCTACGGACGAGGAAGGCGCTGAAGACGAAGAAGCCGCCACCCTCTCGGATGACGATGACGATGACGACGACGAAGATGAAGAAGGTGACGACGAGGAAGACGACGACAGCGTGAAGGCCGAAGGAGGCGACGCTGACGAAGAGGACGATGACGACGACGAAGAAGACGAGTCCGACGAGGCGTCCACCGACGACAAGGATGAGGAAGTCGCTGCCTGAGGCCTTTGGACCGACGAAGTTTCTGTCGACGGATCAGGACGGCGTGCGAGCGCCGCCCTGGTCCTGACGCGCACGCTGTTCGTGTAAACGTCGACCTGGACCAGGGTCGCCGAACGGCTACTTGGCCTTGTCGGTCTCGGGGATGGGTGTCGGCTGCGGCGTCGCGGGCGGGCTGTTCGCCGCTTCTGTCTTGTTGTCGGACCCTGCCTGAGGTGCAGCCGCAGCGGTGGCCGGTGTCGGAACAGAAAAGTCGCCACCGACAATACCGCCGCGAATGATCATCGGGCCTGGCATGAAGCCGCGTTTGTGCTCGGGCTGGTTCGGGATCGCCGCGACCTTTTCATAGGTGACGTCGGGCACAGCGGCGCCGAGCGCCACGATCGACGGCGTCGAGAGACCGGGCTTTGTGCTCTCGGCCATAGCCACCGTCTCGGGCGCGCCGAGCTTGACGACGGATGGCGTCGAAGACGGTGCGCCGAAAACAATGATGGACGAAGCCTGCGCTTCGCCCGCCGTCAGGATGAAACCAAGCGCTCCAAGAATGCGCACCGAAACCATGATAATTCCCCTTGCCCAAGAAGCCGGCACCATACTTTGCGGGGATTGATGCGGGCTTGCGGGGAAACATCGCATTTTAGCGGTTGATGATTCACTGACGCCCGGACTTGCCCCACGGCCGCCGCCGTACTACGCAGCCGGCATCTGTGAGGTAACGACCGTGGTTGAAATACGCGCCGTCGGCGATGCGATGGAAATGGCGCTGGCGCTGCTGGAAAGCGGCGACGTCGTCGCCATTCCGACGGAAACCGTCTACGGGCTGGCCGCGGACGCGACCAATGGCGTTGGCGTTGCCCGCATCTTCGAGGCCAAGGGCCGGCCGCGCTTCAATCCGCTGATCGCCCATGTCGCCGACCTGGCGATGGCCGAACGCATCGCGCTGTTCGACCCGCTGTCGAAACGGCTGGCGCGGGCATTCTGGCCGGGGCCGCTGACGCTGGTGCTGCCGCAACGCCGCGGCAACGACATTCATCCGCTGGTCACCGCGGGCCTCGACACCATCGCGCTGCGCATGCCCCGGGGGTTTGGCGGCGAGCTCATCGCCAGGCTCGGCCGCCCGCTTGCGGCGCCCAGCGCCAATTCCTCGGGCAAGATCAGCGCCACGACCGCTGAAGCCGTGGCAGCCGATCTCGGTTCAAGGATCAGATTAGTGGTCGATGGCGGGGCGACGCCGGTCGGGCTGGAATCGACGATCGTCAAGGTCGAAGGCGCAAAGCTGCGACTGCTGAGGCCGGGCGGCATTGCCGCCGGGGAGATCGAGGCCGTTGCTGGCATGGCGCTGCTGCGTGGCGCCGAAGGCATCGAGGCGCCAGGCATGCTCGCCTCGCATTACGCGCCGGGCGCCGCGGTGCGGGTCAACGCCGGGAAAATCGCCAGGGGCGAGGCCTTGCTGGCTTTTGGCGGCCGCCGCGCCGAAGGCTGGCAAGGCGCTGCCGCCCTGCGCAACCTGTCGGTAACAGGCGATCTGCGCGAGGCGGCGAGCAACCTTTTCGCCCATATGCAGGATCTTGATCGCACCGGCGCCAGGACGATCGCCGTCGAGCCCATCCCGTTCGACGGGCTGGGCGAGGCGATCAACGACCGGCTGTCGCGCGCCGCCGCCCCGCGTGACAAGATTGCGTGACAACATTGATTGAGGTTTCTAGCCCATGAACGACATATCCCGGGATCTCGACCCCACCCTGATCGACCGCTTCGCGACAATCGTCGGCGACAAATATGCGCTTCGCGACCAGCAGGATATCGCGCCTTATCTCACCGAGCGGCGCGGCCTTTGGCATGGCAGGACGGCGCTGGTGCTGAGGCCCGGCAGTGTCGAAGAAGTCAGCCGCATCATGCAACTGGCGAGCGAGACCGGCACGCCGATCGTGCCGCAAAGCGGCAACACCGGGCTGGTCGGCGGCCAGATGCCTGACAGGTCCGGCCGCGAGATCGTGCTGTCGCTGTCCAGGCTGAACCGCATCCGCGAGATCGATGTCTTGTCCAACACGGTCACCGTCGAGACCGGCGTCATCCTGCAGACTTTGCAGGAAGCGGCCGATGCCGCCGACCGGCTGTTTCCGCTGTCGCTCGCCGCGCAGGGCTCCTGCCAGATCGGCGGCAATCTCTCTTCCAATGCCGGCGGCACCGGCGTGCTTGCCTATGGCAATGCGCGTGAGCTCTGCCTCGGCGTCGAGGTGGTGCTGCCGACGGGCGAAGTGTTCGACGATTTGCGCAAGCTGAAGAAGGACAACACCGGCTACGATCTGAAGAACCTGTTCGTCGGCGCGGAAGGCACGCTCGGCGTCGTCACCGCCGCCGTGCTCAAGCTTTTCCCGAAGCCCAAGGGGCGCGAGGTGGCTTTTGTCGGAATGTCCTCGCCCGAAGCCGCACTCTCCCTGTTCAGCCTGGCGATGGACCGCGCCGGCGCCGCACTCACCGCCTTCGAGCTGATCGGCCAGCGGCCTTACGACTTCACGCTTGCCCACACGCAAGGCGTGGTGCGACCGCTGGCCGAGGATTGGCCGTGGTATGTGCTTATGCAAATATCGTCGGGCCGTTCGGCCGGGGATGCACGGGGGCTGATCGAGGAGGTGCTGTCGGAAGGTCTCGAGCAGGAGATCGTCGGCGATGCGGTGATTGCGGCAAGCATCGCGCAGGGCGACGACTTCTGGAATTTCCGCGAGGTGCTGCCCGACCAGCAGAAGCCGGAGGGCGCCTCGATCAAGCACGACATCTCGGTGCCGGTGGCCTCCATCCCGTCATTCATCGACAAGGCAGCCGGCGCGGTACAATCCGTCAGCCCGGGTGCCCGCGTCGTCTGCTTCGGCCATATGGGCGACGGCAATTTGCACTACAATATTTCCCGGCCGGTGGATGGCGATGACGAGGCGTTTCTCGGTCTCTACCACGCCATGAACAAGGCCGTGCACGACGTCGTGCGCAGCTTTCACGGCTCGATCTCGGCCGAACACGGCATTGGCCAGTTGAAGCGTGACGAACTGATCGCGACGGCGCCGCCGATGGCGATCGAGCTGATGCGCAGGGTGAAGGCGGCCTTCGATCCGGCCGGCATCATGAACCCCGGTAAGGTTATCTGATCCTTTCGTCAGCGTGAGCCCGGTGGCATTCCGATAACCATCGCCTGAGATCAGCAAAATTTAACTGACTTTCTTAAGCGCCGCGGTAAGAAGCGCGCGCTAATGTTTCTCCACAACGAGGCTGGACAAACCGGCCCGGAGAGAACCGCAAGCCGGCTCTCAGGAGAAACAGGAAAGGCAATCTATGAACACCGGACTGAAGCCAGTCTGGGCCGGGTGCAATATGCGCCTCGACCCATTCCGCCTGCCGCAGGTGGCAAGCTACGCCACCCGCGACGACTATGGCGACGTTACCTTCACCATCGACCAGCGTGGCGCCGTCATTCGCCGCACGCTGGAGATGAGCGGCGTGCCGGCGATCATCGCTCTGCCCGCCAATGCGTTTCGCGGCGTGGCCGCCCGCGCGATGGAGGATCCGGATGGCAATGTCACGGTGACCCTTGAGCTCCTGCACAATGATCCGATGCTGTCGGTGCCGCTGCTGGTGGCCGACGATCTCGACGATGTCGCCGCCGACTGGCGCGCCTGGGCCGACGCCTACCGCCTGCCGATGCTGTTGATCGAAGCCGACGGCGTTGCCCGCACGCTGGAGGAATCGCTCGGCGCCGCCATCAAGACGCTGCCGGCGCAGGACCGCCGCAAGGGCCGCGTTTCGACCACGCGCCGCCCGCGCTTCCTCGCCCGCCGCCGCGCCGGCCACCTCGGCCTCAGGCTGGTCATCGGCGGCGAGGAAATCATCTCGCGCGACGAATAATGGTGAGCGCTCTCCCTTCTCCCCTTGTGGGCT
>NZ_CAAF010000034.1 GCF_000359125.1 Mesorhizobium sp. STM 4661
ACTGATGGCCTTTCCGACCGCGTCTTTGACGACCATGAAGCCATCATCCGCGCCCGTGTGCGGCGGCTGGGCAGAAGCTCATCGCCCAACCCAGACAGTGGGGCTCAGGGTCGAGCTTCCGTGCCCTCTTGTTCTAGACTAATATGGGGCTGTAGCACCAGGCGCGAAGAATTATTGCAAGGTGCCGCCGGCTTCGCCCTGGTTGGCAAAATCGATTAGTAACTGAGCCCCATGTCTCCAAGCTTTTGGTAGCACAGCTGTAATGTGGACGCCGTGTCAGCGTTGAATCTCTCGTGGATCGCTCATCTAGAGGATGGGACGGCATTTCGACCACCCGTTCGCACGTCACTGACGCGCGTTGCGCTAGTTTGAGCCCGTCTAGACCTGTTTTATAAACGGGACAGAACCATTCCGTCCCGCCTCCACAGTGGCGAAAACCTATTGCTTGGCCCGATCTCCATTCGGATCGAAAAACGCCCGGAGCGACGCATCGGATTCATAAAGCTTGCCGGCAATCTCGATTTCCCACCGACTGTTTTCGATCAACTCCTTCGTGACACCGGCGGGATCGCTTACATATCCCATTCCGATTGACGTTCCGAGCGTAAAGCTCTTCACGCCAGACGAAATATACCCGACAATTCGGCCGTCGCAGCGGATAAGCTCTTCGTGAAAGAGAACAGGTTTGGGATCACGAAGTCTAAATGATACCAGCCGTTTTCTCAGGGGCATTGCGTCCTTTTGGGCTTTCAAAGCGTCCCTACCGAGAAAGCCATACTCTTTATCCCAATCGACTGTAAATCCCAGGCCCGCTTCGAGCAACGTATCCACTGGAGTAAGATCGAACTGATATTCCCGATATGCGCGTTCAGACCGCAGATGTTCGAGCGCATGGTAGCCTGCAGGCTTAAGCCCAAGCCCTCGACCCGCGTCCCACACAACATCAAAGACATGCTGAGCCATTTCGGTCGGAATATGAAGCTCCCAACCAAGCTCTCCAACATATGTCAGCCTGTTGGCTATGACCCGTGCGTACCCGATGTCGATTTCCTGACTGGTCGCGAATGGAAAGGCTTCGTTCGCAAGGTTTGTATCAGTAACCTGGGACAGAATCTCGCGCGACTTTGGCCCTTGCAGCGATAGAACCGCGTAGGCCGACGTGACGTCTGTGATCGTGACGTTCCACTCACTGGTGATGTGTTTTTCAATCCACGCTTTGTCCCTCGGATGGACTGTGGCCGACGAGATGATCAGGAATTCAGTCTTGGACAGGCGATTTACTGTGATGTCTGTTTCAATCCCGCCTTTTTGATTAAGCATATGTGTATACACAAGCTTCCCTACGGGCACATCCACATTTCCCGCGCAAAGCCACTGGAGGAACCGACAGGCGTCGTGCCCCTGAACCAGATGTTTTCCGAACGAGCTCTGGTCTAACAGAATTGCATCATTTCGAGCGGCATGGCATTCCTGACTGGTATATTCGAACCAATTCGGCTCGTCATAGGAATAGACGTTCTCCGTCCGTGCTCCCTCGCCTGCGAACCACATGGGCCGCTCCCAGCCCATGCCCTCCCCAAAGCTAGCTCCAAGCTTAGCCCACCGATCGTGTAGTACGCTTTTGCGCACACCGCGTGCAGTCTCGGGTTGGTAGCTCGGCCAGTGCATCTTGTAGTGAAGCCCCAACACTTCGGCAGTACGATCATGCAAATATGTCTTATTGATCTGGAAGGGATGAAATCGGGCCACATCGACGAAGCTGGTATCCATCTGAGGCTCGCCGGCAATGATCCACTCAGCCAGGGCCCGCCCTGCTCCCGCGCCGTATTCAATACCCTCCGAATTATAACCGGTCGAAACGTACAGATTTTTCGATCCGGGAACTTCACCGATCATAAACAGGAGGTCGGGGGTGAAGCTCTCTGGGCCGTTAAAAAACTTTGCGATGCCGGCGTTGGCGAGGTCAGGAACAATTTCTATCGCCTTGGTCATGGGAAGTTCAAAGTGCTCCCAGTCTTCCCAGAGTTCGATGAAGGCTGTCTCCTTCGGGAGCTTCCCCATCGGCAAAGGCTTCCCCCACGGCTCGAAGGCACCCACGAGGATCTTGCCGGTATCTTCTTTCAGATACACATGGCCATCGGTATCGCGCAGGACAGGTAGGTTGGGCGACGCAAAATCCAGCGCTTCGGTCACCACATAAAAGTGCTCGGCCGCGTAGATCGGGATCCGCGCGCCCAGCTTGGATGCCAGGTCTCTGGTCCAAAGTCCGCACGCGAGTACGAGAACCTCAGCTTCAATGACACCTGCGTTAGTTCGAACCTGGTATCGGCCGTCTGCAGTTCGCCAAAGGTCCGTGACTCCAGTGTTCTCAAGGATCTTTACCCCATTTTTCTTGGCGCCAATCGCCAGGGCCATGCATGTGTCGACGGGGTTGGTTTGGCCGTCTCCTGGGATAAAGACTGCACCTTCGATGATTGACGCGTTGAGGGCTGGATAGAGCCTCTTCGCCTCGCTCGGCGAAATCATGTTGGCCTCAAGACCGAAACTCTTAGCGATTGAGGCATTGCGCGCGGTTTCATGGAGGCGCTCTTTGGTTCTGGCGACACCAAGCGTGCCATTTCGTTTGAACCCTGTCGCTTGTCCAGTTTGCGCCTCAAGTGTGGAGTAGAGTTCTGCATTATATTTTGCGATCTCCGTCAGCGCATGAGTACCACGCGTCTGCATGATCAAACCAGCAGCATGCCAAGTGGTGCCAGACGTAAGAGTGTTGCGCTCCAAAAGCGCAATGTCTTTTTTGCCGTTCTTTGCAAGATGAAAGGCGACACTCGCACCCGCAATACCTCCGCCAACTATGACAATCTCGTGGTGGCGAGTGGGAACTTCTCGAGGACGGAAGGGCGGATTGATGGTCATATGTATCCCTGTTCGGTTTTCACTCGCGGGCAGGACAGCTTGAGCTTTGTGAATCGCTTCCGCTGTATCCGCCAAACGTTCCAGAGCCGGTCATTTTCCAACAGGTTAGGGGACGGGAGCGGGCGGAATCATGCTAATCGGGGGCCAGGATGGTTTCGTTCTGCGTATTTCGCGGTTCTTCCGCCGAATATGTGCGCCAAGTGCCCAGCGGTGTGCTGGGGTGGACTATTATCGATGCCCTCGGTGTGGTCTGGATGCTGCGAACAGAGGCTGCCTCTTTGCTTGGCGGCTAACGTTCTCGATGCACGTCCTTATGCGCTGGCCGACGGCAGATCGCCGTGAGGGGTCATGCCCATCGATCGCGGAACTGCGGCCGGTGATGGCCCAACCGGCGGCTCACCTGAGCCGTCCTCTGGGGCTGCGACCGAGGACGCTCGCTTCGGCTTGGCGCTTTTCATCGAGACGCCCCGCCTTCGATCAACCTAACGTCGGCGCGAACTGCTCTGGCGTCCTGGCCGGCGGGACCGAGGAAAGGGATAGGCGAGAAAGAAGTGGTCGAGCTATGTCCCAATGGATGCGAAAGTGGTTGACTCCCAACGCGCATCGTCTTCCAGCAACAAAATGCGCCGGCTTGTAAGGTTCCGTCATGCCCTGTGGTTTCTAGACAGGACGACGGCGCCCAAGGGCCACACTTCGCGCCAGGTGGTCGCCCTCCATTGATTTCTCGGTATCACATCACCGACCAATGGAAACAATTTGCTTGGGGCCGTTCGCTAAAGCTCGGTTGTCAGAATCACTTGGGTGAAAATGATAGCTCATGAATCGGGAAGCTATCACTCGGTACACCTTCCCAATCCGGAGTGTAAATAATGGAGCTTGCGGCTAGTCCACGACGATCAACTCACGGGCTACATCGGCCAGCCTCTCACCACCCTTTTCGGTAACAACAAACGACTCTGATATTGCGGCTCCGAAGGCAGCAGGTCTCACCCCGGATTGGAAATGGAAGCACATGCCGGCCTGGAGCACAGCCTTTTCACCGGCGCGAATGCTCACGGTACGTTCGCCCCAGTCCGGTGGAAAGTTCATGCCGATTGAGTAACCGGAACGGCCTTTTTTGATGTACCCGTGCCGGTTAAGGACACTATGCCAGACGGCATTCAGCTCCTCGACGACTACTCCCGGCTTTGCTATTTCGAGTACAGCGTCGCCACCTTCCACGATGGCATTGGCGAGTTGCTTGACCTCTTCAGGTGGCTTTCCCATGTAAATCGTACGTGTCAGCGGCGCATGATAATGACGTCTCGCTGCGCCAATCTCCAAGAGAACCAGCCCCGATGACGGCAACGGTTTATCCGACCATGTGAGGTGCGGCGCGTTCGTTTTTTCACCAACCTGAATCAACGGACAGAGGCTCGCATAGTCACCGTATTTTCCGTCAATACCTCGTGTTTGAGAAGCGTAAATCTGAGCGGCAATTTCGTACTCCGGCACACCCGGCTTCAGATTTTCGATCGCCATGCGCATAGTGTAGCTTACAATCCGGCCGGCTTCCCTCATATAGACGAGTTCAGCGTCAGATTTAACGAGTCTCGCCCAATTGACGAGCCCACGGTTATCGGAAAACTTTGCATTGGGAAGACCTTTAACAAGGTGCTGGTGTGCTCGCGCAGTATAGAAATGCGCATCAAGCTCAACCCCGATCCGATCAGATCCCCACCCCCGCGATTTTATGATTTCGGCGACTTCATCGTAGGGATGCAGTTCCACATGATGGAGTCGGTCATCTGAGAAATTGATGATGTTCTCAGGAGGCAAGTCTGTCGTAGCTCGAGCCCCGTTCACGTCCACCAGCCGTCCGATCCACACCGGTGTTTCCGATTGGAGGTGTAGCAGGACCACTTGAGGCGTGTAGAAGGACCAGGCGTCATAGCCGGTCAGCCAGCACATGTTGGCGGGATCTTGGCAGATTAGCAAGTCCAGTCCTGCTTCCTCCATCCGTGTCTTAACGTCATGAACACGGCGTCGATACTCCGCAGGCAGGAAGGGTTTGTCAAAGTCCATTCGTAATCGTCCTCTGCAGTGGGTGGTTGCCGGACCAAGCGTTGTCCATGCCTATCCGTACTAATCGACAACCTAGCATGCTTCAGGGCACTGCTTCGCGAGGACCCGGCTCTTCGGGTGCAGAAAACCTGCGTTTTTGTGACTTTGCCCGCAGCTTAGCTTCCTGGTCTGGAAGAGTCGGGGCTTTCTGAGCAGGACAAGCGGTTGATCGGCTCGTCGCTAATACCGATCTTCGGCGAATGTCTTCGCGACGATTACCGCCTCGGCCACGGTTGGGGATGATGAGGCATTTTTACTGGACCTGGTGCCCGAGTGCGGAACCCGCATCGCACGTTGACGCTGACCTTGCGGATCGCCTCGGCAACTTAGTCGCAGGGATGGGTGCCGGCGAAGCTGTTGACGAGGATGAGCTCAACATTCTTATCGCATCGCACGCCGCTGATCGATTCCGCCATCCACCTGGAGGAGGCTCCGCCCCGATGTTGAAGAGGTTGGCCCCATCTTGATCATGTCCATACTCGCATGGCGAGGCCGGCTCAACGGATGCCTTGTATATCGAGCTCGGCAAATAGGGTCCTTTTTGCTCGATGACGCCCTAACAAAGCTCAAAGAGAGCAAACGGAGAAAAACTCAGCAGAACGGCGTTATTCGCAGGAGAACGCCCTGGCAGCCCTGCATCGCGCCGCCAATAACCGCAGCTACCGAGCTAGTTTGATGAAAGCGAATGGTCGAATTTGGAGTTAAAGATGAGAGGCTTAGCAACCGCCGCATTAGAGAGGCTCAAACGGCAAGACCTCCTGCAAAAATGCGCCTATGTGAATGGTGCTTGGCTCTCCAAGATCGAAACAATCTCGGTGGTGGACCCGGCTACTGGCGAGGAACTGACTCAGGTAGCAGCCTGTGAGATTTCCGATGTGGACACTGCCGTCAACTTCGCAAGAAGCGCATATCAACAGTGGCGCGATGTTATTCCTTCGGAACGGGGTACATACCTGCGGAAATGGGCCGCAGGTATGCGCGAGAACGCGGAAGATCTCGCCATCATCATGAGCGCCGAGCAAGGCAAACCGTTGACCGAAGCGCGCGGTGAGATTTCATATGCCGCTAGTTTTCTTGACTGGTTTGCAGCCGAGGGCGAGCGGGCATATGGCGAGACTATCCCGAGTCATCTTAGGGGCAGCCAACTCTCCGTGCAGATGCAGCCGGTCGGAGTGACGGTCGCCATAACTCCTTGGAACTTTCCATCGGCGATGATCACCAGGAAGGCAGGGGCCGCGCTGGCTGCCGGCTGCACCATGATTGTCAAGCCCGCCCCGGAAACGCCCTTGTCAGCTCTGGCCCTTGCCCGTCTTGCCGAGGACGCAGGACTCCCCGCCGGCGTGTTTCAAGTAATCACGGGAGACGCTCCCGTGCTTGCGAAGCGGCTGCTCGAGCATAGCGATGTGCGGGCATTCTCCTTCACGGGCTCGACCGAAGTGGGTCGGATCCTGCTTGAGCAGTCCGCGAAGACCATGAAGAAGGCTTCACTTGAGCTCGGTGGCAATGCTCCCTTCATAGTTTTCGATGACGCTCCGTTGGAGGCTGCCGTGACAGGGTGTGTGTCAGCCAAATTCGCGACATCCGGTCAGGATTGTCTGGCAGCCAATAGGATTTATGTCCAAAGGAGAAGCTATGACCGATTTGTGGAAGAATTCGCGAAGGCCACCAGTAAACTGAAAGTCGGGCACGGCTTCGAGTCTGGGGTGGATATTGGTCCAATGACCAAACCTTCCGTCGCCGAAAAGTGCAGGCGACAGGTTTCCGAAGCTCTTTGTGCTGGAGCCCGCATCGTTGTTGGCGGACAGGACAGTCCACTAGGGGGCAATTTCGTCACCCCGACTGTACTCGCGGACGTCACAGACGACATGCTGGTTGCCAAGGAAGAAACTTTCGGCCCGGTGGCGGCAATCTTGGTTTTTGATGACGAGGCGGAGGTGCTCGCCCGGGCCAACAACACGGAAATGGGCCTTGCGGCATATGTCTATACGCGGGACCTCAACCGCGCCCTGCGGCTGACCGATCAACTGGAGTACGGTATGGTCGCAGTCAACACCCCGAAATTTACCGGGGCTCCCATACCATTCGGCGGATGGAAGCAATCCGGCCTCGGCCGCGAGGGATCGAGACATGGTCTCGTCGAATATCTCGAACCCAAATACGTGTGCATCGGCAACATCGCAGCCTGAAAGGAAAGCGCCATGACTATCAACATCAAGGATATCAGCGAGAAGGACAGAAACGCTGTCCTACACCCTTTCACGCAACTCAAGGACTTTGCCACCGGCAAGCTTGGCGAGCCAACGATCGTCGAGACCGGGAGGGGGATCCGCATTCAAGACGCGCATGGAAACAAGTTTATCGATGGTTTTGCCGGTCTGTACTGCGTCAATGTCGGCTATGGCCGCACCGAAGTAGCAGAAGCGATCTCGCGTCAGGCCTATCGGCTCGCTTATTACCACTCGTATGCGGCGCACACGACGGACGAGCTCGCGATTCTTTCCGATCGCCTCGTGAAGATGGCACCTGGCAAGATGAGCAAAGTGTTCTACGGGATGTCCGGCTCGGACGCCAACGAGACCCAGGCCAAGCTTGTCTGGTACTATAACAATCTGCGTGGCAAGCCGAACAAGAAGAAGATCATCTCGCGTGAACGCGGCTATCACGGCTGCAGTGTCGTGTCTGGCTCAATGACGGGCATGAGCTTCTATCACGACCACATGGACCTGCCGCTTCCGCAGATCGTTCACACCGGTGTTCCACATCACTACTGGGGCGCAAACCCAGGCGAGTCCGAACGCGAATTTTCAGCGCGGCGGGCCGAGGAACTTGATCAGTTGATCGAACGCCTGGGCCCGGAGAATGTGGGCGCCTTCATCGGCGAGCCGGTGCTCGGCACCGGCGGCATCACACCTCCGCCGGAAGGTTACTGGCAAGCAATCCAGCTCGTGCTCAAAAAGCACGATGTGCTCCTCATTGCAGATGAAGTCATAACCGGTTTTGGTCGAACTGGCTCCATGTTCGGCTCGCATCACTACGGCATCGAGCCAGACCTCATAACGATCGCAAAGGGTCTGACTTCGGCCTATTTCCCACTTTCGGCGGCAATCGTTGGTGAAAATGTCTACAAGGTCCTAGAGGACGGGGCCGACAAGGTCGGCGCGTTCTCGCACGGCTACACCTATTCAGGTCATCCGATCGGGGCTGCCGCCGCCAACGCAGTGCTGGACATCGTCGAGAAAGAAGACCTCCCGGCAAACGCTCGCGAGGTCGGCGCTTTCTTCCAAGCGCAGTTGAAGGAGAAATTCGCGCAGTTGCCGATCGTCGGCGAAGTGCGCGGCGTCGGCCTTATGGGCGCGATCGAGTTCGTGGCCGATCGCGACAAGAAAAAGCGTTTTGATCCCACGCTCAGGGTTGGTGCACGAATCTCTAAGGCAGCGCGCGAACGCGGCCTTATCGCTCGCGCCATGCCGCATGGGGACATTCTGGGCTTCGCTCCGCCCTTGGTTACAACGAAGGCTGAAGTTGAAGAAATCGTTGGCATCGCTGAGAGTGCAGTGCGTTCCGTCATGGATGAGCTCACACGAGACGGGCTTAGCATATGAGGCGGATGACAGTCGAACCTGCGGTCACAGTACGCCCTAGAAACAATCTGCCAACCTTCGACAAGTGCTGCCTGCCCGGTCTACCGATCGGATCACCGGTTGGTACGCGAGCGGGTATGTCGAGCGAGACCGAGTAGGAGAGCATCGGTCCTAGACCGCGGTGGGATCGCATTAAAGGCCCACTACGGCGCTCCCGCCTCCAGCCTTCCGACGCTTGCTGGCACACCTTCGGGTGCTGCCGAATACGGCTTCAAATGGCTTGGACACTTCGTGTTGCGTGGTGGGGCTGGTCCCCAACGAAGTAAGTGGGTCGCGCAGTTTTGGCATCGTCGCTGGAATCATTGAGCGATCAAGGCAGGAGAAAGGGCACCCCAGGGATGCTAGACTTACAGTCCACATGCCGACATTTTTGCTTTTACCTCCTGCCGGCCTTTTCGCTCCAGGCCTTCTCGTCAGCAGTAGAAGCCCTGAGGCTCGCTAACGAAGTGTTGGGGCGGGCCGTATATAGCTGGCAGGTCATTTCGGACGACGGGCAACCTGCAGCCTCGAGTTGCGAGTTGTTGGTTTGCGCCGATTCTTCGTTGTCCTTCGAACGTGAAAGAATTCGCCGATCGATCTCAGCACCGGCTGTCGTGATCGTCGGCGGCCGCAATGCTCCAAGTCCCCACAAGCAGCTTGACGCCTGGCTACGAGAGTGTCGCAACCGCCGCGGCAGCCTTGTAGGAATATGTAGCGGTACGATTGTACTTGCTCGGGCGGGGCTTGCCGAAGGGCGGCGTTGCGCGGTTCACTGGGAGCAATTTCCGATATTCTCTGAGCGGTTCCCACATGTGGTAGCAACTCAAACCGCCTTCGAGCGGGACGGAGACCTATACACTTGCGCCGGGGGGGACGCCCCCTTCGACATGTTTCTGGATTTGGTTGACCGCCATCATGGGACGATAGTCGCCAATCGTATTTGCGAAAAAGCCATCGCACACAGGACCCGTTCAGCGGGTGACCGCCAACGTCTACCTCTTCATTCTCGAGTGCAACTAAACCATCAGGCGGTCATCAAGGTCATCGAGGAGATGGAGGCAAATCTAACGGAGCCATTGCTATTGGACGAACTTGTCTGTTCAGCCGGCCTATCCCGCCGTCAAATCGAGCGACTATTTAGGCGGGAACTGGGATGCTCTCCGAGTCGCTACTATTTGGACCTTCGTCTGGAACGTGCGCACCTGCTACTCGTCAGCTCGCGTCTGCCGGTCGTTGAAATCGCGATGGCTTGCGGCTTTGTCTCCGCGTCGCATTTCTCAAAAGCGTACCGCGATGCCTATGGATGCGCTCCGCATCAATCACGACTACCGGTCTACCAACGAAAAGAAATGCGATCGAACCGGCCGGAGGAAAGTAGAACTCGGCAAATCGATCGGAGGCTAAGTAACGAAAGAATACCTAACTGCCACTAGCATGAGCGCCGTGTTGTTCTCAGAAGTTGGGGTAGGCCCTGAATGGTGTCAGCCAGTTTGGGGAAGGTGTTCAAAGAAAGCCTGGCTTCGATCAACTTTTGTCGACTGTCCCTTGCAAACCGGGGCGGCCCGCGCCCGCATTACTGACATTAGCGCTAGGTGAAGACACGGGGACGCGATCAGAGGAGGATGATCCTATATGACTCAATTGCCTTTTGCGCTTAGCGAATACCAAAGCCGGCTTCTTGCCATCCGCGCGGACATGGCGCGCCGCGGCCTCGATCTTCTGATCGTCAACGACGTTGCCAACCAGCACTACATCACCGGCTACGACGGCTGGTCGTTCTACACACCGCAGGTTGTTCTGGTGCCGCTTGGCGACGAGGAGCCGGTCTGGATCGGGCGCGCGATGGATGCTGCGGGCGGGCTGTTGACGGCATGGATGAAGCCGAAGAACATCGTCGGTTTCCCGGAAGATCATGTCCAGCGCCCCGATCGCCATCCGATGGACTGGATCGCCGAATGGATCGAGAAGAGAGGGTGGGGGCGGGGCAATATCGGCATCGAGCTGGAGGCTTACTACTATTCGCCAAAGGCGCATGCCCGCCTGACCGCCGGCCTGCCCAACGCGGCCTTCCACGACGCCGACCTCCTGGTCAATTGGATACGCAGCGTCAAGTCGGATACCGAGATCGGGTATCTGCGCAAGGCTGCGCGCCTTGCCGAGGCGGCGGTTACGGCGGCCTACGAGGTTATTGCGCCGGGCGTGCGCGAGTGCGACGCCATCGCCAGAATCCAGCGGGCACAAATAGCGGGCTCGCCGGATTTCGCTGGCGACATTACTGCCCTCCCGCCGACCATCTTGGGGGGTGAGAATGCGTCGGCGCCGCATATCATGTGGAGCGACCGCCGGTTCGGCGAGAACGAAACCGTCGCGCTGGAACTCGCTGGGGTTGTGCGCCGCTATGCCGCCGGTCTGGCCCGCACGCTTCAGCTCGGCGCCATGCCCGTCAAGGTTAGCGACACCGGAAAGGCGGTGCTCGAAGGCATGGAGGCTGTGCTTGAGACGATCCGGCCTGGCGTACTCGCGGAAGATGTCGAGGCGAGCTGGCGCAAGGTCATCCAGCGCTACGGCCTGAAGAAGGAATCCCGCATCGGCTATTCGATCGGCGCCGCCTATCCGCCAGATTGGGGCGAACACACGATCAGCCTGCGCCGGGGTGACAAGACGATCCTGAAGCCCGGCAACGTCCTACACTCGATCCTCGGCATGTGGATGGACGGCTGGGGGATCGAAGTCAGCGAAACGATTCTCGTTACCGCCAATGGCTGCGAAACGCTGACCCGGTTCCCGCGAGAGATCCATGTCAAACGCTGAAGCCGGCGACGCATTGATGGACGCTAAGCTGGAGAAGCGGATGTTGGAGGTCCGGCGCCATCTCCACCGCAACCCGGAGCTGTCGAACGAAGAACGTGAGACGCAGGCCTATTTGAAACAGGCGCTGGAGGACGCCGGGCTGAGCGGGATCAGGCCCGTGGCCGGCTTCGGTCTGGCCGTCGACGTGGTCAGCACGGCCGGCCCGTCGAACCGCAAGGTCGTCATTCGCGCCGATATCGACGCGCTGCCGATCACGGAGGCTTCCGGCGTGCCGTTCAGCTCCGAGCGTCCGGGCGTGATGCACGCGTGCGGCCACGACGCCCACGCCGCGATGGGCTATGCGGCGAGTGTCCTTCTGGAACGGCAGAAGCAATCCTTTAGCGGCACCGTCAGGATCATCTTCCAGCCCGCCGAGGAGGCAGAGCCCCTCGGTGGCCGGCGGGTCGTGGATGAAGGGCTTCTGGATGATCTCGATGCCGCGATCGGCATACATGCGTATGCCGAGACGGGCAAGATCGCGGTCGGCGAAGGCCCGTACACGCTGGCCTGCGATACGTTCGACATCACCGTCACCGGCCACTCGGCGCACGCCGCCAAACCGTCCGAAGGCGTTGACGCCATTGCCGTCGCTTGTTCGATCGTGATCGTATCGCGTGAAATCGATCCCTACGACCCGCTGGTCATATCCATTACCGGCATCGAGGGCGGCGGCGCGTACAATGTGACTGCCGCCGAGGCTAGGTTGAAGGGCACGATCCGCAGCGACCACGAAGCGACCCGCCAGCATGCCTGGAAGAGACTGCGCCAGATCGTCGACGGCGTGGCAACAAGCCACAATTCTGGCGCCGAACTGGATCTGCATTTCTCGCTGTAGAAGGCAAAGTCGTCGGCTGCGGTCCAGCCCGGCGCGCTGAGCATGTTCTCCTGTCCCAGCAGGCCGGCACCGGTTCTGCGGATGATATCGACCATGTCCGGGTGGTTGATCACCGGCGGCTCGCCGCGTCCCTCGGTCTATTTCCGCCTGGGCGTCCGCAACGAGAAACTTGGAGCGGTCTATCCGCTCCAACATCCGCGATTTCGGGTCGATGAACAGGCGCTGTCGATAGGGGCTGTCGTCCTCTGTGACTCTGCCCGAAATTTTTTGATGCGGCTCACCTAGTGTTCGACTGCCCCCTCGAGATACCCGTCTCTCTGAGAATGCATGAATTTGCCGCCGCCGAAAAACGAACCCAATGGCCTTTTGCCGCCAAGGGCGGCCCTTATGTGAGAGTTGGAAAGGGCGAAAATGCTGAACAACTGTCGTTCCCATGGGCTTTGGGAGCGCAGCGCACCAGACGCCCCGCAGACAAGCATCCTCGGATACCCCATAAACAAGGGCTGTGGTGGGCGGCGGATCCACGGGACTTTCGACGGCACTGCACCTGGCGCAAGCCGGTATGAAGGTCAGCGTCCTTGAGACGGTGGAAATTGGCTTTGGCGCCTCGGAGGCGTAACGCTGGCTTAGTCAATGCCGCCCTACGGATGAAGCCCGAGGATGTGAAATCAAGTTTAGGCGCACCTTTCGGTGAACAGGTCTTGCAACTTCTTGGCGACGGGCCTGCCGGGTCTGGTCTCTGATCGACAAGCACGTCATCGACTGCCAGGCTGTGAGGAACGGCATGCTTCATTGCGCGGTCGGCGACACGGGACTAAATGAGCTCCAGGAACGCGAGCAGTAGTGGCAGAAACGGGGCGCACCCGTGCGTCTTCTCACCGCAGAGGAGACAGCGGCACGCACTGGTACGAGCGCCTATTCCGGATCACTTCTCGATTTGCGCGCCGGAACTATCCAGCCACTCGGTTATGCACTAGGACTTGCTCGCGCGGCTATCTCCGCAGGAGCAAAAATATATCATTCAAGTGGGGTGACCGGGGCCGAGCGATCAAACGGCAAGTGGACATTGCACACAGCAGAGGATCACTCGAGGCCGACTGGGTCGTAGTTGCAACGGATGCCTATACGAAAGCTCCTTGGCCAGAGCTGAGGCATGAGCAGATACATGTTCCTTATTTCAATGTAGCGACGCGGCCGCTACCGGACGAACTACAGAAGTCCATTCTTCCCAACCGCGAGGGCTACTGGGACACAAAGAAAATCTTGAGTTCGTTTCGGCTTGACCGCGAGGGGCGGTTGATTTTCGGCAGTATCGGCGCGCTCGGAGGTATGGGTTCCAGGATTCACCGGTCATGGGCCAAGCGTGCCATTCGCGAGCTCTTCCCGCAAATTTTGGACGTCGAATTGGAGTTCGAGTGGTATGGCATAATCGGGACAACTGGCAATCATCTGCCTCGCTTTCATTGCTTCGCACCGAATGCAGCCAGCTTCTGCGGCTATAATGGCCGTGGAATTTCGCCAGCTACCGTCTTTGGGCGTGTACTGGTCGACCATATTCTTGGGAATGTCGCAGACGCGGATCTGCCACTTCCCGTCACTACCCCGGAAATCCCGGCCTTCCGTGCGCTGAAGGAGAACTATTTTGAGGTGGGAGCCCAACTTGCGCACTTGATCGATGCTCGTTTCTAAAGCGACACGGGCCTCGTGCGCCAGCAATCTAGCTCCCTTCTTGACCGAACCCTCGTCACCAGACCGTGGGAGCCGCATTCGCCACGGCGCGCAAAGGCACAATGGCGCCCGCCCATTTGCCCTTATTATGCACATGCGGCGGCCTCAACGCCGAACTCCTGCGTTGATGAAGCATCATTCGCGCAGATCGGTCCATTGAACGCGCTACAATTGTGGCGCTATCAGAGAAGGTAGCAAGGTTTCCCAAGTACGCCACCTCCCAAGGCGCAACGCCCAGCAGCGAACTCAGGCTCCTGCTGGGCGATCAATCTTGCTGCGTGTCGGCTGCTTGCATTAAATGCCCTCGTGCTGATTGGCATCTGCAAAATGTGAAAGCGGATGCTCGGTCATGCCTCGAAATACCGACCCATTCTCAACATCGTGCAGTAGTCGCATCCGCGATTAACAACCGGTTGGTCCGAGGTAAACGTGTGCAGCGCGAAAATCCTTGCGCGATTAGCCCGGATTCCGCACGCTGAAGAAAGGCTCTAAACTATACGCATCTGCTAACATTCCCTTTTTCGTGGAGAAGCCAGCCGCTCTTTCGCACCAGGTCTTTTGTGGAATGGCGCATATCCGCATCTCGACGGCAAGCCAACAGCCACGCGGCTCGACACCCTATCTGAAGCGAGTTGCGGCGGCGGCCTGCAGATTTCATGCTGCCTTTCGAGCGCAGTGGGCCGGGTCCTTGACGACCTGGCTTTTCATGATCTTGGCCGCCGTGTCGATCAAGAAGGTCGTATGGCTAGCCGGAGAGGCGCATGCAGCATTGAAATACCTGCCTTCGGCGATGTTTCTTCCGCCGGCGCCAACGTTTCCCAAATCCGGGGCAGACATCAGAGCTCGTCAATCGGAGGCTTGCTGGCGAGGGATCGTGTCCCGCGGCGTGGTGTAGCTGGCGGCATTGGTCGCCGTGCTCTCCGGCACGGTCGAATGTGCGATCAGGCCCAAACAATCACACGAGAGAACTCATTGTTCCGCTGGCAGTGACTATAGTGGATGCTACTGGGCAACCAGCTATGCTCCTTGCCACCCCTAAGACGAACAATGTCAAATCTATTCGTCTGGCTCCAGGGAGATGCGCGCCGGCACCGTCGAGCTGCCCGTCCCCAAGCTCAGCAAAGGCTCCAACTTCTAGAACCGTGTCGCATGGCCGAGAAGGCGGTGAACTCAAAGCTACGGCGGGCCGTGCGAACGCGTGGCCGGTCTCCAAACGACGACGCCGCAATGAGGCTGCTATACCTCATTCTAAACCACACTGCTGAGGATTGGAAACGGGCTCCGGGCGAATGGTTCGAGGCCAGGACACAATTCGCCGTCGTGTTCCTCACAACGCTCGGTAACATTCTCCGGTAAGGCAATGGGGGCAGTTTTCATGTCGGCCGACACATCCCAGCCAATGGCTCACGACTCCCGAGCTCGGACACCGCTCAGCGAAATATCAAAGCGCTTCAGTTTTTCGATGATCAACCACTCGTGCCTACATGGCAGTTATACTTTGATCGCGAAGACCTACCACTCTTGGTAGTTTTTTCGTTCTCGTTCCTGAGGTAGGTCAGCGGAGTTTCGGGAACCCGCGTCCCGTAGTTTCAATTCCCGCCGAAACTCACCCTGTAGAGAGTGTGCGCTCATTGAAGTACTTACTTGAGAAGGATCTGACCATGGATGGAGTGATTAGCAAACTACACAATACGCACGATGCACAGCCTGCACGAAAACTATCTGAACAAATCACCTTCCGAACCCCGCACCGAAAACGGCGCAGCCGCTTCGGGCTTGCTGCTCCATCGAGGAATGCGCGATCGGCGAGATCCACCCGATCCGCCCGTCGCGGACTACACGCTCGAAAAGCACAACAGCCATATCCCCCGTGCCGACGTATACAAGCCCATGATCATGGCCTGCGTGTTCAACCCGCCGGTCACGGGCAGCGAAATTCACCAGGAGGATGGCTCCTGCGCACTGGAAGCAGAGTAGGCGTGGCGCAGTCCGCGCCGACAAAACCGTAAGAAGAGGAGAAGAAGAAGATGTCTGCTATCACCTACACCGCTGAACGAAGACAGGACCCCTATCCGAGCCGGCTTCCCGAAGAGCGCTGGCTGCCCCGCCAGGATAAGACAGTGTGGAGCCAGTGGTGCCGCGACGCGCCGCTGACAGCGCAGCAGACCGAACACTTCGACCGCGACGGCTTCATTGTCTTGAGGGACCTCTTCTTGGATGAGGAAGTTAAGGCGCTGATCCAAGAATCGGCGGCGTTGCGCGGCGGTGAGCGCGAGCTGGAAGAGGGCATCGTCATCACGGAGCCAGGCTCGGATGAGGTGCGCACCATCTTCAAGCTGCCCGAGTACAGTCCGCTCTTCAACCGGCTCGCAAGCGACCGCCGCGTGGTGGACATCGCCAGCTATCTGCTTGGCGACGACGTCTATATCCACCAGTCGCGGCTGAACTATAAGTCGGGCTTCATAGGCAAGGAGTTCTACTGGCACTCCGATTTCGAGACCTGGCATGCCGAGGACGGCATGCCGCGCATGCGCGCCCTCTCAGCATCGCTGTTCTTGACGGATAACGACGCGCTGAACGGCCCCTTGATGCTGATGTCCGGTTCGCACAGGCACTTCATCGCCTGCGTCGGCGAGACGCCGGAGGACAACTACAAATCCTCGCTCAAGAAGCAGGAAGTGGGCATGCCCTCGTACGAGGCGCTAGCCAAGCTCGCCAAGGAGCCCGGCATCCAAACGGCCACCGGCAAGGCCGGCACGCTGGTTCTGTTCGACGGCAACACGATGCACGGCTCGAACGGCAACATCACGCCGTTCGCTCGTTCCAACGCGTTTTTCGTGTTCAACGCCGTGTCGAACCGGCTCGAGGAGCCGTTCGGCGCAAAGAAACCGCGACCCGAATTCCTTGGCTTCCGCGGCGAGCCGAAGCCGATGGAGAAAGCGTCGGGGAAGCTGGCTTAAGATAGCGGTTGAGAGGGGGAACTCAGCTCCACCACAAAACCCAGGAGAGTACCGGCTTCATTCGAACCCTCGCTAATTTCCTGACCCGTCCTGAGGTCGATGCCTTGCTGGCCGCACCGGACTGGTGCGACCTGGTCCGGTCGACGTAATCACGCGTTCCACACCGGATTGCGGCTATCGGAGATCACTGGTCTCAAGCGCGACGATCTGTTTTTCGGCACGGGCGCCCACCTGCGCGTCATTGGCGCAAGAAACGCTGCACCCCGTTCGCCAAGTCTACGACCGCGGTCTTGAGAAGCTGGCTGAAAGAGTCTCAGCGCGGAGAGGAGAGTATCCTGTTTCCCAGCGCCAGTGAACGGCTGAGCGTTCATGGCGTTTAGTATATGCTGATCAAACACCGCCAGACCGCTTCTGCCATTTGCCTGTCGCTGAATGGAGCGCGCCTTACTGTTCATCGTTTGAAGCACATGATGGCCTTGGACCTCCTGCAGGCGGGCGTCGATCGCTCTGTGGCTCGGCCATGAATCCGTCGAGACCACACAGATCTATCTTGAGGCGGTGTTTGGCGATGAAGGAGGCGGCGTTGGCAAAGACGTCCCCATATTCCGGTAAGTCATCCCGATTCCAGCCCCACAATCTGCTGGAGTTCTTGAACAGCCTGCAGATCGCGCTGACGATGTGGGGTGGCCCGAAATTTCCTTATTCCTCAGAGATTTGCCATCACAGTCACTCGACATAGTCGGGCGGGGTAGATAATGCCG
>NZ_CAAF010000033.1 GCF_000359125.1 Mesorhizobium sp. STM 4661
GGCGCGAAGGATCGCCAGCCTTCGTCTCCTGCGAACGAGCGATAACAAATCCGATGGCGCAATGATGAATGATTGAGAGGCCGGCGGGACAGCGCCCCCCTCTGTCCTGCCGGACATCTCCCCCACAAGGGGGAGATTGGCTGTCACCGCCGCTTCGCCTCACTCCAACCCAGCAAGACCCTCTTCCTCCACCACTTCCGTCCCGCCGAGCCGGAACGGGGCGAAGGACACGCGGTGCAGCCGCGCCACCGGCCCGTGCGCCTCGATGGCCGTGCGGTGACGGACCGTGGCATAGCCCATATGGACCTCGAAACCGTAAAGCGCGTGATGGCTGCCGCAGCCGCGCATCATGCGGTCGCGCATCACCTTGGCGACGATCGAGGCGGCGGCGATCGACTGCGAGCGCTGGTCGCCCTTGATCAGCGCGCGTCCGGCGCAGGGCAGGCCCGGCGGCACGTCGCGGCCGTCGGCGAGCGCCAGTTTCGGCTGCACCGGCAGGCCGACCAAAGCGCGGCGCATCGCCTCGAGACTGGCCCTGAGGATATTGCTGTCATCGATGCCTTCGGCGCTGACCGAGGCCATCGATACGCCGAAGGCGGAGCCGAGGATTCTCGAGAACAGCGCCTCGCGCTGCAAATGGCTAAGGCGCTTGGAATCGTCGAGACCATCGGGAATGTTGGCGGGGTCGAGCACTACCGCCGCCGCCACGACCGGCCCGGCGAGCGGCCCCCTGCCAGCCTCGTCCATGCCCGCCACCGGCCACAGGCCTTCGGCCATCGCCTTCGTCTCGAAGGAGAAGTCGGGTCTCTCGACGATTTCAAAGAGAAGCGGAGAATCGGAATGCTGGCGAGCCATGGTGCGGCGAGGTTCGCATCAGCTCCGATTCTCCGCAAGCCCCTCCGGGCCAGGTGGGGCACCGGACCCGGAGGGCACCGTCTGCAAGCCCGGGGACAAGACAGGCCGGACGGAATTTTTTCATATGCCGCCGGCAATGGCGGCACATGATGTCCTCAAAGCAGCATCAACTGCTCCGTTGCCTTGGCGGCGGCGACGAATCGGTCGGTCCTGAGCGACCGCCGCTCGGCATTGAGGCCAAGCCGCTTGGCGGCGATCTCGAAGCGCCTGCCGATCTGCCAGGCATAGGGACCGGAGCCCTTCATCCGCTTGCCCCATTCCGAATCGTAATCCTTGCCGTCGCGCATCGAGCGGATCAGCGACATGACGTGGCGATAGCGGTCGGGATAGTGGCGCAGCAGCCAGTCCTTGAAGATCGGCGCCACCTCCAGCGGCAGGCGCAGCAGGACATAGCCGGCCTCGCGGGCGCCAGCCGCGTAGGCCGAATCGAGGATGCGCTCCATCTCCTGGTCGGTCAGGCCAGGGACGATCGGCGCGACCATGACAGAGGCGGGAATGCCGGCATCCGAAAGCTGCCTGATCGCCTCCAGCCGCTTGGTCGGCGTCGACGCGCGCGGTTCCATGGTGCGCGCCAACATGCG
Organism: Mesorhizobium sp. STM 4661; assembly: GCF_000359125.1. Taxonomy (GTDB): domain Bacteria; phylum Pseudomonadota; class Alphaproteobacteria; order Rhizobiales; family Rhizobiaceae; genus Mesorhizobium. Next base: position 1,497 of record NZ_CAAF010000033.1, read on the forward strand.
GTCGAGCGTCGTCACCGACAGTGCCACCTTGGCCAGCCCGCGTTCGGCCATGCGCGACAGAATGTCGATGTCGCGCGTCACCAGCGCCGATTTGGTGACGATGCCGACCGGGTGGCCGCGCGCCTCCAGCACTTCGAGGATCTCGCGCATGATCCGGTACTGCTTCTCGATCGGCTGATAGGGATCGGTGTTGGTGCCGATGGCAATGGTGCGCGGCTGGTAGCCGTCCTTCGACAGTTCCTTGTCGAGCATGCGCGCCGCATCCGGCTTGGCGAACAGCTTCGATTCGAAATCCAGCCCCGGCGACAGGCCCATGAAGGCGTGCGTCGGCCTGGCGAAACAGTAGACGCAGCCATGTTCGCAGCCGCGATAGGGGTTGATCGAGCGGTCGAAGGAAATATCGGGCGATTCGTTGCGGGTGATGATGGTGCGCGGCTTCTCCACCTGCACCTCGGTCTTGAACGGCGGCAGCTCCTCCAGCGAATTCCAGCCGTCGTCGAAGACATGCCGGCTGACCGGCTCGAAGCGGCCGGACGGATTGATGCCGGCGGAACGGCCGCGATTGCGGTCCGGACGCACGCGCATCCCGCTCTGTTCGATCATCGCATTGGCCATCTCGGCTCTTCCTGCTCCGAAGGCTGCAATGTCCGCGCGCACGATCTGTTCCATTTTCGCCCTCTCCCAGGGACTGTCTGCAGGTTGTCGAATCGCTCTGTTCATGAAATTATTCCTATTTCGTTGATGAGAACAAAGCAAGAACTTTTTGTGCTGCAATGCAAAAACTGGCGCTTCCTCCGGCTTTCCGCTATTCGGCTAAGCATGCTCAGCGTTCTCATCGAAACCCTGAATGACGAAGAGGGCCTTGCCCGCACGCTCGCCTCGCTGATTGGCGGCGCGGTCGAGGGCGTGGTGCGCGATGTCATTGTCTGCGACACTGGTTCGACCGACCAGACGCATCGCGTCGCCGACCATGCCGGCTGCCACTATGTGACGGGCGGCATTGCCGCCGGCATCAGGCAGGCCAAGGGCGATTGGCTGCTGATGCTGGAGCCCGGCGCGCGGCTGGCGGAAGGCTGGATCGACGATGTCGCCGCCCATACGGCCAGGCAAACCATGCCGGCGCGGTTCTCGCGCGCGCGTGCCAGCCGCACGCCGTTTCTGTCACGGGTCTTTTCGGGAAACCGGGCGTTGGCCGAAGGGCTGGTGATCAGCAAGCGTCAGGCCGCCGCCTTGTCCAAGAGCGCCCGCGGCGCCGAAGCCATTGCACGCGGCCTCGCGACAAAGCGGCTCCCCGCCGAGATCTCCGTCGCGCCGGCGAAGTGAGGTTTCTCCTACCCCCCGCGAAAGCAGGGAGGGGAACTTTTGCCAAGGCCATCGACTATTGTGCATTGCACAATATCTGACCTCGGGTTACCATTCTTTTGATGCGGGATATCAGGGTCTGGGCAATGCCGGAGCGGTGAGCGACGGTGCTTAGTCGATGCTGTTTTGATAGCCGAGGACCCCGATGACCCTTTCAAGCCCTGACAAGTCTGGCGCTGCGAGCCTCGAGGCGATCGCCCGAAACGGCAGCCTGCTGCGCCGTATCGCGGTGCGGATACCGACCTATCTGACGGATCTTCGCGAGAACCCGGCATGGCTGCCGATGTTCGTGCTGGCGCGCACCATGCCGGCGCGCCGGCTGCATTGGCGTGGCGCAAAACCGGTTCGGCCGGCACAAAAAGCCCGGGAAACGATGTTTGCCGGCGTCGATCGTGAAGCAGTCGTCGGCGCGCTCCGTTCGGACGGCCTCTTTTCCGGCTTGGTCCTGCCGTCACCGATCCACCAGGAGATCGCCAGCTTTGCGCAACGCACGTCGTGCTTCGGCAATTTCGACCGTAGGCTGGAGTTTCTGCCGGCCAAACATGCCGAGGCCGAGAAGCACTTCGGCCGTCCGCTGCTCAGCGGCCATTTTTTCGAGCGGATCCTCGACTGTGGCGCGGCCCTTGCCGTGCAGCGTGATCCGCTGCTCCTTGACATCGCCGCCCACTATCTCGGCAGCCAGGCGAAGCTGATCACGACACGCGTCTGGTGGAGCTTTCCGACGGGCGGGGTCTCAGACGCCGAGAAGAACCTCGCCTCGCTCGGCAAATACCACTTCGACCTCGACGATTGGCGCATGCTGAAATTCTTCTTCTACCTTGTGCCGGTCGACGATGGCACCGGTCCGCATGTCTACGTCAGGGGCAGTCATAACCGCCGCATCGTCAAGCATCAGATGACGCTTCTCGTCGGCCATCCGGCTGAGGAGGTTCTGAAGGTCTACGGCGACGACAGCCCGGTCACGCTGACCGGCGAGGCAGGTCTCGGCTTTGTCGAGGATCCCTTCGGTTTCCACATGGGCACCGTGCCGACGCGCGCGCCGCGACTGATGATGGAAGTCGGCTTCGGTGTTTCGCCACCTTCGCGCCGGCGCTTTCATGGCGAGCCGGTCATTCGCTAAAGGCGCTGCCTATCCGGTCTTTCCGCGCCTGAGATGCTCATCCAGCCGCGGCATGATCTCGACGAAATTGCAGGGCATGTGCCGGTAATCGAGCTGCGGCTTCAGGATACCGTCCCAGGCATCCTTGCAGGCGCCGGGCGAACCCGGCAGCACGAAGACGAAAGTGGCGTTGACGACGCCGCCGGTCGCACGGCTCTGGATCGTCGAAGTGCCGATCTTGTCGTAGGAGATGCGGTGGAACACTTCGGAAAAGCCGTCCATGCGTTTTTCGAAGATCGGCTCCAGCGCCTCCGGCGTCACGTCGCGGCCGGTGAAGCCGGTGCCGCCGGTGGTGATGACGACATCGATATTTTTGTCCCTCGACCACGCCAGGACCGTGTCGCGGATCTTTTCGCGGTCGTCGGTGACGATGTCGCGGGCGGCAAGGATGTGGCCGGCCTCGGTGATGCGGTCGGCCAGCGTCTGGCCGGATTTGTCGTCGGCAAGGCTGCGCGTGTCGGAAACGGTCAGCACCGCGATGCGCACGGGAATGAAGGGACGGCTCTCGTCAATCCTGGCCATCTCGGTCAGCCTCCGATGTCATGCTTCGCGTCGCGGCGACGAACCAGTCGGGATGGCGGCTGCGGATATCGACGGCCGCGCGCTTGGCGACGTTGCCGGTCTCGAACAGCCCGAAACAGGTCGCGCCGGAACCGGACATCCGGGCGAACCCCGCTCCGGCCCTGTTCAGCACCGAAAGCGCCTTGCCGATGGCAGGCTGGATGGCGCGCGCGGCGGGCTCGAGATCGTTCCGGGTGATTTCCAGCCAGTTGCGGACGCTGTGGAAATCGAAACTGCGTGGCAGCGGCGGCAGCCCATCATTGTCACGGCGCGAAAGTGCCGTGAATATTTCGGCCGTGGAGACGGCGACACCCGGATTGACCAACACCAGTCCAAGGGCAGGAAAATCCGGCACGACCGACAGCTCGTCGCCGACACCGCGCGCGATCAGCGGCTTTGCCGCCAGGCACATCGGAACGTCGGCGCCAAGCGAGAGGCCAATCCGCGCCAGGTCGACACCGCCGATGTCGAGCCCCCAGGTCCGCACGAGCCCGCGCAGCACCGCCGCGGCATCACTCGAGCCGCCGCCGACGCCGGACGCGACCGGCAGGTTCTTCTCCAGCCGGATAACAACCGGCGGCGCGTGCTGGAGGCCGGCCTCCTGCCGCAAGGCGTCGCGCGCTTTCACCGCCAGATTGCCGCCATCGAGCGGGACGGCGGACGCGTATTTGCCGGAAACGGAAAACCCGTCGCTGTCGGCACGTTCGATTTCGACCCTGTCGCCGAAGCGCGTGAACACGGCGAGGCTCTCGATCAGGTGATAGCCATCCGGCCGCTTGCCGGTGACGTGCAGCGCAAGGTTGATCTTGGCATGCGCATGCCACGTCCGCAGATCGGAATTCACTGTCTCGGCGGCGAGGGAGATGATTTTCAGTCCTTGGCCAGGCGGTATTCGCCGGTCTTCGGATCCTTGACCAGCGTTCCCATCGTGCCGTTGGCCGCCTGCTTTTCGGTGCGCCGTATCTTGGCCGTCACGCGCTGGGCTTCCCTGACGAAGGAGCGGTAACCGACATAGGCGAGCATCCCGACGGCGGCGAAGAAAATGATCTGCATGTCAAAACTCCTCCCTCGCAAGGCGGCAAAGGCGGCCGGTCGGGTCGGTTAAGGGGCCTATGCTAGACGCTTTCACTGGTTTTTCAAAGCCCGAAGCGAGCCCACAGCGCGCGCTCTTCCGCCGCATCGACCACGCCGCTGGCGGCAGCGGCGGCGATATCGGGTGCCGAAAAGCCCTGGCGCGAACCGAACAGGCCGAACCGGCCGAACAGGCCGCGCGGCGCCGTGATCAGCTTGAGCTGGGTTTTTGCGCCGAAACGGGTCTTCAGCACGCTGCGCATATCGCCCAGCGCATCGACAAGGCCGAGCTCCAGTCCTTTCTTGCCGGTCCAGAACAGGCCGGTGAACAGGTCGGGATCGTCCTTGAGCCTTGTGCCGCGCCGGTCCTTGACGAGATCGATGAAGGTCTCGTGGACCTCGAGCTGCAACGCCTTCAGCCGCTCGACATCTTCCTTCTTCTCGGGCTTGAACGGGTCGAGCACCGCCTTGTTCTGGCCGGCGGTGTGGACGCGGCGCTCGACGCCGATCTTCTTCATCAATTCGGGGAAGCCGAACGAGGCCGACACCACGCCGATCGAGCCGACGATGGAGGAGGGGTCGGCAAAGATCTCGTCGCCGGCGACCGCGATCATGTAACCGCCCGACGCCGCCACGTCCTCGACGAACACCAGAACCTTCTTGTTCTTCTCGCTCGCCAGGTCGCGGATGCGCCTGAAAATCAGCCGCGACTGCACCGGTGAGCCGCCCGGCGAATTGATCGAGATGGCGACCGCGGGTGCGGCGAATGAGAACGCCTTTTCGATCAGGCCGGCGGTCGAAGCCAGCGACAGGCTCGGCCGGAACTGGCCGCCGCCGGCCATGATGGTGCCGTGCAGCCGGATGACAGGGATGACGACGTCGGTGGAGCGCCAGGATTTCGGCAGCAGGCGGTTGAGGAAGCGTTTCACGAGGTCTCCAGGTCAACAAGTTGAAGGCATGTAGGGATTCGCCGGCCAACCGCAATGCCGGCCAGCAGCAATCAATCAATCGCCGAACAGCGACGCCAGTCCATTGTTGATCATTTCGGTCCGCTCCGTTGGGCCGTCGCCCGATTGCGCGTGCAGCATCAGCGGCGGGCGGATCGACAGTTTTCCGCGTGCCCCCAGTATTGCCCTGACCATGATGCGGATCGCCGCCGCCGCGGGGCGCGGGTGGACGGCCAGCATCTCGGCGTCGCCGAAACGGCCCGACATCGCGTCCAGAATGGCGCCGAGCTGCTCCGGCCGGGCAATAACAGCGAGACCGCCGCGCGGTCTGACCACTGCCGCGGCACTTCGGATCCAGTGATCGAACAGCCCGTCTTCCATCACATGCGCCGCCTTTCTGAGCGCGTCGGGCGTGGCGCGATCCTCGGCGGCGTTGAAGGGCGGGTTCATGATGACGAAATCGAAGGAATTGTCGGCAAGACCTGCGGCCGTCCGTGCCTGGCCCGACAAGGTGACATCGGCGGCGAGCACCGAGGCGCGGTCGCCGAGATGGGCGTTGCCGGGGTGGGCGAGCGTGGTTGCGGCAAAGCCCGCCATCTCAGGCGAGCGTTCGACGAGCACCACCTCGGCCGCCGGACAGCGCGACAACACCGCGAGGCCTGCGGCACCGGCGCCAGCGCCGAAATCGGCGAGGCGGCCATTGAAGGCGGACGGTACTGAAGCGGCCAGCATCATGGCGTCCATGCCGGCACGATGGCCGGCCTGTTTCGGCTGCACCAGCCAGAAGCGCCCGCGATGGAAGGCATCGACCGTATGGGCCGGCGTATCGCGGACAAGGGTGGCGCGCGATACGGACATTATTTTCCGCGGATTTCGTTGGCGATGCCGGCATCCGTCAGGATGCGCCGCGCCGCATCTGCCTGATCGGCGTCGACCATGATGCGCCGGGGCAGGATGCCGATCGACCCGTCGAGCACGCTCATGTTCTGGTCGGCCACGAAACAGCCGATGCCGGCGTCGCGCATCAGCGATTCGACAAAGGAGATGATCACGGCATCGTTGGTGCGGATGAGCTCTATCATCGGGCGAGGTTCGCAGTTTGCAGCGTTGATGTAAATGTGGATGGACCCAGGCGCCAGAGCACCCGCGCCAATTCGCCTCTTGCCGCCCCCGTGTGTACCGCCCTAGAGTCCCCTCAAGGGACCAGCATGCCGTCGTGCATATTGAGGTTGGGAGTTTTGTCGTGGGTGTCGTTCTCAACATTGAAAACGGGAAGCGGGAAGTTGCGTCCATCAAGGATCTCATCGATCTGACGGCGGCCGACATGGCGAGGGTCAACGAATTGATCCTGTCGAAGGCCGGTTCCGACGTCGAGATGATCCCGGAGGTCGCAAACCATTTGATCTCGTCCGGCGGCAAGCGGCTGCGGCCGATGCTGACGCTCGCCTCGGCCCAGATGTTCGGCTATTCCGGCGAGGGCCACGTCAAGCTCGCCACATCGGTCGAATTCATGCACACGGCCACGCTCCTTCACGACGATGTCGTCGACGAGAGCGGCATGCGGCGCGGCAAGAAGACCGCCCGCATGATCTGGGGCAACCAGGCGAGCGTGCTGGTCGGCGATTTCCTGCTCGGCCAGGCTTTCCGCATGATGGTCGATGTCGGCTCGCTGGAGGCGCTCGACATCCTGTCGAGTGCGGCCTCGATCATCGCCGAGGGCGAGGTGATGCAGCTTGCCGCCGCCAAGAACCTTGAAACCACCGAGGATGAGCATTTCGCTGTCATCAAGGCCAAGACCGCGGCCCTGTTCTCGGCCGCCGCCGAGGTCGGTCCCGTCATCGCCCAGGCGACGCGCAACGATCGCGCGGCACTGCGTTCCTATGGCATGAATCTCGGCCTGGCCTTCCAGTTGATCGACGATGCACTGGATTATGGCGGCACCAGCAAGGATCTGGGCAAGAATGTCGGCGACGATTTCCGCGAAGGCAAAGTGACGCTGCCGGTGATCCTCGCTTATCGGCGCGGCACCAAGGCCGAGCGCACCTTCTGGAAGCGCGCCATCGAGGACAATGTCGCCGACGCCGCCGGGCTGGAAAAGGCGATCGGCCTGATGACCCGCCACGGGGCGATCGCCGACACGATCGGGCGCGCCCGCCATTTCGGCGAGATCGCCCGCGACGCGCTGGCGCCGCTCGAGGCAACGCCGCAGAAATCGGCGCTGATCGACGTCATCGATTTCTGCATCAGCCGGGTGAACTGAGCAAGCCGAGGGTTTGCTCAGTTGCCGGATTGTTCGGTCGACCTTTTCGGATTGACCTCCGGCGTCGGCGCATCCGTATTTCGACGGAAACAGTTTTACGGGATCACGAAAACGATCGTGCGCTCTTCAGCAGCGCCACGAGCTGGCTTTGGCGGTTGGTCCCGGTCTTTCGGAAGATTCGTTCGAGATAGCTGCGGGCCGTTTTGACCGCGACGCCGATTTCCATGGCCGCTTCCTGCGTGGAACGGCCCGAGGCAAGCGCGGTGGCGAGCCGGGCTTCCGCCGGCGTCAAATCGAACAGGGCTGAAAGCATGCTCGGCGACGGAACGATGGTGTCGACGCTTACCGTCGTCGCGGCGACCAGAATTTCGGCGCCCGAAAAAATATCCTGCGCGGCGCGGCGCAACGGCAACAGGTGAACGATCAGCGCGGGCCGCCCCTTGGTGGCCGAAACGGGGATGGATCGCACGAAGCGGTTATCCCTGTTCAGTACGACGGCCTGCTGGAAAAGCGCGTTTGCCGGTTCGTCGGCAAGCGCCATGCCGCCATGAGCCAGGGACAGGAAGACGTCCGCCATCCCGTCCAGGAGGCTGTTGGCCAACAGCACGCGGCCCGATCCGCCTGTGACGGCGGCCGGCAATCCCATGTCGCCGAGGACGGACACGGCCGTGCCTGCCCGTTCCAGACCCAGGCGCTGGGCAATGAGGCCAGCGCGTGCCAGGTGAGGACGCAGCCTGTTCAACAGATCGATCGTGGCCTGATCGTAATCGCCATCCTTCAGCCAGCGCAGGAACATAAACAAGAAAAGCTCTCCGCCGGGTATGGAAATCGATGTGCAGACGAGCGACCCGACGCCGAAATTTCTGGCGGATGTGTAGATGGGATCGTGCTCGATCTCGTCGCCGGTCATGAAATCGTCGATCCGGACGAAGCTTGCGGGTTGGGCGCTCAAAATGCGCCGCGCGCTCTGGGAAAGCGCCCAGTTGTCCTTCGCCATGAACGCGTCGAGCAAGGGCTGGATATGCGCCTCGCCGATGGCGCGAACCGGAGAATGATCGCTGACCACGAAAATCGCGCCGCCCGCCGAGCGCGAGAGCGCGCTGGCCGCTTCCAGCGCATCCGACCACATCTCGGCGGCGAAGGCCGCTTCGTAGATCAAATCGACAATGGCTTGCCCGTCATGCGGCATTTCCAGCATCGGCACCTTCCTGGGCGAAGCAAGAGCATCCATCTGCACGCACCACGCGTCGTTTCCGTCGCGGCAGTTCTCAGCCACTGCCGCTTACGCATCGCTTACGGGAACATCGGAGGCATCGAAGTGAGCAACGTCACATCGGAACGTCGCATGGCGATATTCGAAGGCGCGGTTTCGCTCGTCGCATGCTTTCTTAATCGCATGACCCGATTGTGAATTCGGGCCGGATTGATGCTTGACCCAAAAAAGGCCATGCTTTGCCCGGAAAAGATCGAGTCTACGGTGACCCCGCTGATGCGGGAGCTCAGGCTGAAAGGGATATGATGCGGCAAGGATGTGCGCGCTGGCTGGCAGGGCTGGCAATTGTGACGGCTATGGCGGTGTCCGATCTGCCGGCCTATGCCAAACAGACCACCGAACCGGTCAAGATCACATCCTTCTCGGGCGCTTATCTCGCCGCGCGGATCGCCGAAGGCGACAACGATCTCGACAACGCCATCACCTACTACAAGCAGGCGCTCGCCTTCAACCCCGGCGACACCTCGTTGCAGCAAAGCCTGATGCTGTCGCTGATCGCGCAGGGACGTTTCGACGAATCCCTGGTCTATGCCGACAAGCTCAAGACGGTTCCCGACGTCGAGCGGTTCTCGCGCCTGGCGCTGGCCGTCGATTCCTTCCACAAGAAAGACTTCTCCAAGGCCGAATACTGGCTCAAGCTTTCGCTCGAATCCGATCTCGACCGGCTGATCTCCGGCGTCATGACCGGCTGGGCCAAGCAGGGCGCCGGCGACAGCAGCGATGCCTTGGCCTTCGTCGACAAGCTGCAGGGGCCCGACTGGTTCGGCCTGTTCAAATCCTTCCATCGCGCGTTGATCGCCGACGCCTCGGGCCTGCCCGAAAAGGCGGATGAACTCTATGCGGCAACCCTGCAGGACACCACGGCCGGCGGTGCCGCGCCCGAAACCTGGCTGCGCAACGCACAGGCCTACGTCTCCTTCCTCGCCCGCAAGGGCGACAAGGCCAAGGCGCTTTCCGTGCTCGACCAGGCCGAGACGTTCGCGCCCGGCAAGGTCGAGATTTCGGCCCTTCGCGACAAGATCACCAAGGGCGAGAAGGTTGAACCCTTCGTTGCCGGCCCGTCGGGCGGCGCCTCGGAAATCCTGCTCGATCTCGCCACTGCGCTCAATCGCGGCGGCGGCGAGCCGTTCGTGCGCCTCTATCTGCAATATGCCCTGGCGCTGAAGCCCGACAGCGACGCGGCGCTTGTCCAGCTTGCGGCCGTCGCCGAACAGTTGAAGGATGGCGAAGGCGCCATCGCTCTGTACCGCCGCATTCCGGCCAGTTCGCCGCTGAAGGAGCTTTCGGACCTGCAGCTCGGCCTCAACCTTGCCGATCTCGACCGCCAAGACGAGGCGGTCACCCATCTGAAGGCCCTGGTCGACGCGCATCCCGACGACATGCGCGCCTATCTGGCGCTCGGCGGCGTCTACGCCTCGAAGGAGGATTTCCGTTCCGCGGCCAATCTCTACGACAAGGCGGTGGACGTGCTGAAGACGCCGACCGGCGCCAACTGGAACATCTTCTACCAGCGCGGCATCGCCTATGAGCGGTTGAAGGAATGGCCGAAGGCCGAGCCGAATTTCCGCAAGGCGCTGGAATTGTTCCCTGACCAGCCGCAGGTCCTGAACTATCTCGGCTATTCCTGGGTCGATATGAACATGAACCTCAAGGAAGGCCTTCAGATGATCCAGAAGGCCGTCGATCTCAGGCCAAGCGACGGCTACATCGTCGATTCGCTGGGCTGGGCCTATTATCGCCTTGGCAGGTTCGACGACGCGGTGCGTGAAATGGAGCGGGCCGTATCGCTGAAGCCGGAAGATCCGGTGCTTAACGATCACCTCGGCGACGCCTACTGGCGCGTCGGCCGCAAGCTGGAAGCCACCTTCCAGTGGAACCAGGCCCGCGACCTGAAGCCGGACCCCGACGTGCTGGCCGCCGTGCAGCAGAAGCTTTTGAAGGGCCTGCCGCCGATCGAATCCAACACGGCGCAGGAAACCCCGAAGGTGAAGCCCGAGCCGGTGCCTGCGCCGAAGGGCTGACCCTTCTCTCCTTCTCCCCTTGTGGGAGAAGGTGGATTGGCGCGCAGCGCCGAGACGGTTGAGGGGTGTTGGCCGGAGTGCCGGCGATGCCAAGCTGGAACACCCCTCATCCGACCGAGCTTCGCTCGGCCACCTTCTCCCACAAGGGGAGAAGGGAACACCCTCAAAGGCCTGACCCTCTTTGCCTTGACGCCTGAGGTGCAGGCATCTAGGGAGGGCCGCATCCCCGCCTTTCCCGTCGAGGCCGCCGTGACTGTTGCTGTTCCCGCCCTGCATCCCAGCCGCTCGTTTCAGGGGCTGATCCTGACCTTGCACAATTACTGGGCGGATTATGGCTGCGTCGTGCTCCAGCCCTACGACATGGAAGTCGGCGCCGGCACCTTTCATCCGGCGACAACGCTGCGCGCGCTCGGGCCCAAGCGCTGGAACGCGGCCTATGTGCAGCCCTCGCGCCGGCCCAAGGACGGGCGCTACGGCGAGAACCCGAACCGGCTGCAGCACTATTACCAGTATCAGGTGATCCTGAAGCCGAACCCGCCCAATCTTCAGGAGCTCTATCTCGGCTCGCTCAAGGCCATCGGCGTCGACCCGCTGCTGCACGACATCCGCTTCGTTGAGGACGATTGGGAAAGCCCGACGCTGGGCGCCTGGGGGCTGGGCTGGGAATGCTGGTGCGACGGCATGGAAGTGTCGCAATTCACCTATTTCCAGCAGGTCTGCGGCATCGAATGCGCGCCGGTGGCGGGCGAGCTCACCTACGGGCTGGAGCGGCTGGCCATGTATGTGCAGGGCGTCGACAATGTCTACGACCTCAATTTCAACGGCCGTGAAGGCGCCGACAAGGTGACCTATGGCGACGTCTTCCTGCAGGCCGAGCAGGAATATTCGCGCCACAATTTCGAATTCGCCGACACGTCGATATTGCTCCGGCACTTTGACGACGCCGAAGCCGAGTGCAAGGCGCTGCTCGATGCGGGCGCGCCTTTCTCCCCCCTTGAGGGGGAGATGCCCGCGAAGCGGGCAGAGGGGGTAGCCTCAGGAGGCACCACAAGTACGTCGAGCACTGCCCGAGCGACCCCTCCCGGCCGGACTTCGTCTGGCCACCCTCCCCTCAAGGGGGAGGGGAACCATCGCATGGTGTTTCCCGCCTATGACCAGTGCATCAAGGCCAGCCACGTCTTCAACCTGCTCGATGCGCGCGGCGTGATCTCGGTCACCGAGCGGCAAAGCTACATCTTGCGCGTGCGCAATCTGGCCAAGGCCTGTGGCGAGGCGTTTTTGCTGACGCAAGCGGGCGGGTCGGCGGCCTAGTTCAAGGCGCTTTGTGCAATTTCGAGCGAGATCGGCGGTATGCTCTGGCTGTTCGCACCGTCCATTGTCCGCAGCGCCTGCCTGACGCCCGGCATCGCGAACGTGCCATGGGCCTGCGCGGCAAAGCACGCGCTGAGCGCGAGGATCTGCAGGAATGTCGATGCGGTCTTCATGGTCGTTCAGCCAATAGCTCTCTGCCTGAGCGTGGGTCGCTTCAGCGCTGCATTCGGTTCATGGAAATCTTTGATCCAAGGACGAGCGGGCTCGCTTCGGCCCGACAGTCCGCCGAATTTTTTCTGAAATCGCCGGTAGATGCCCCGATGTTGCGCGGAAGGGTGACAGCGGTCAGCCGAGTTGCTATGCCCCGCCCGGACCATTTGCCGCGTGAGCCCCACCAATGCCCGACCTGCTTTTAGAACTTCGCTCGGAAGAGATCCCTGCCCAGCCGCACGCCCGCAGCGCCGCAGGCGCGAGGACGTGCAAAGAAAGAAAAGGCATGCGGGGAGGGAAACTCTGATGCCGGATTTATTGCTCGAACTTCGCTCCGAGGAAATCCCCGCCCGCATGCAGCGCAAGGCTGCCGGCGATCTCAGGAAGATGCTGACCGACGGTCTGGTCGAGGCGGGCCTGACCTATGAGGCGGCGCGCGAATACTGGACGCCGCGGCGTCTCACGGCAGACATTCGCGGCCTGACCGCGCGCTCGAAGGACATCAACGAGGAGATCAAGGGCCCCTCGACCAAGGCGCCCGAGCAGGCCGTCCAGGGTTTTCTGCGCAAGGCCGGCCTTGCCTCGGTCGCCGAGGCGCATGTCCATGCCGACCCGAAGAAGGGCGATTTCTATGTCGCCCATATCTCCAGGCCGGGCAGGGCGGCGGAACAAATTATTGCCGAACTGGTGCCGGGCATCATTCGCAGCTTCCCCTGGCCGAAATCGATGCGCTGGGGACCGGCCTCGGCGAAGCCGGGGTCATTGCGGTGGGTGCGGCCGCTGCAATCGATCCTATGCACCTTCGGCCCGGAGACCGAGGAACCGGTGGTGGTCGATTTCGAGATCGACGGCATCCGCTCGGGCAATATCACTTACGGGCACCGTTTTCTCGCGCCGGGCGAAATCACCGTGCGCCGCTTCGATGATTATGTGAGCAAGCTGGAAGCGGCCAAGGTCGTGCTCGATGCCGACCGGCGCAAGGAGATCATCCTTGCCGATGCCAGGAATCTGGCTTTCGCCAACGGGCTCGATCTCGTTGAGGACGAGGGGTTGCTGGAAGAGGTGTCCGGGCTGGTCGAATGGCCGGTCGTGCTGATGGGCGAATTCGAGCGGGATTTCCTGGCGATACCCGCCGAGGTGATCCGGCTGACCATCCGCGCCAACCAGAAATGTTTCGTGACGACGCGCCTGATCTCCCCCCTTGA
>NZ_CAAF010000032.1 GCF_000359125.1 Mesorhizobium sp. STM 4661
GTCTCAACCCGCGCTGTTCTGCGGATAGCAGATGATCGAGAGATAGCGCATCGGCAGAACCGTCAGCACTTCCGGCCCATGCGGCGCATCGGCGTCGAAGAACAGGCTGTCGCCGGGCTTCATCGGATAGAGGTTGCTGCCGTGTCGGTAAACGACTTCGCCTTCGAGCATATAGAGGAACTCCATGCCCTCATGCTGGAAGGTGGGGAAGACATCCGAATCCTCGGTCAGCGTGATCAGATAGGGCTCGACGACGACACCGCTGGTATTCGAGCCGATATGTCCCAGCAGATTGTACTGGTGGCCGGCGCGCGTGCCGCGGCGCTCGACATCAAGCCCTTCGCCGGCCTTGACGAAGACAGCGCTGCGCTCCTCTTCGAAGCGGCGAAAGAAGGCGGTGACGGGAACGCCGAGCGCGCGCGACAGCGCCTGCAAGGTCGTCAGCGACGGTGAGGTGATGCCGTTTTCGATCTTCGACAGCATGCCGAGCGAAATATCGGTGGCGACGGCAAGATCGGCGACCGTGATGCCGAGCTTCTTGCGGAACGCCCGCACCTCGCGGCCGATCGCAACCTCCAGCACCTTTTCGCGAGTATCGCGAATGGCATGCGGGTTCTGGGTGAGCGGTGTGCGGATGGTTCGCCCGTCGGCTGCCTTGGGCAATGGCTTGGTCTTGGCCGCGGCGATGCCAGGCTTGGAATCTGAAGACTTTTTCGCCATGTCGCCGCCCCGAACCCTGTGGATTTATTTCACTCAAGGTGAACATATTCGTTGCCGATACATGAGCGCAACCGCCGCAACAAGCCCTGCGCGACGGATTGCCCGGTTTTCCCGATGTTTGGTCCGCGACCGCTTTTCCCCGAAAGTTGCGATCGTGCAACGCTGTTTCGACGCAAGCCCTGTTGACAGCGCGGGAGCGCCAATTACTGTCCCTGTCAGTGAAATTTGTTTCGTTAGGGAAATCAGAACGGGAGGTCCGCAATGAAAAGTCGTGTTGCCGTCATTGGTGCCGGACCGTCCGGTCTGGCGCAGCTCAGGGCCTTCAAATCGGCGGCCGACAAGGGCGCCGATATTCCCGAGGTCGTCTGCTTTGAAAAGCAGTCCGACTGGGGCGGCCTGTGGAACTACACCTGGCGCACCGGCCTCGACGAGCACGGTGACCCGGTGCATGGCTCGATGTACCGCTACCTCTGGTCGAACGGGCCGAAGGAATGTCTCGAATTCGCCGACTACACGTTCGAGGAGCATTTCGGCCGGCCGATCGGCTCCTATCCGCCGCGCGCCGTGCTGTGGGACTACATCAAGGGCCGCGTCGAAAAATCCGGCGTGCGCAAATGGGTGCGTTTCAACAGCCCGGTGCGCATGGTCACTTTCTCGGACGAGACGAAGAAGTTCACCGTCACCGCGCATGACCGCGCCAACGACGTCACCTACTCCGAGGAGTTCGACAATGTCGTCGTCGCCTCCGGGCATTTCTCGGTGCCCAACGTGCCTTATTTCGAGGGCTTCTCGACCTTCAACGGCCGCATCCTGCACAGCCATGATTTCCGCGACGCCATGGAATTCAAGGGCAAGGACATATTGATCATCGGCCGTTCCTATTCGGCCGAGGACATCGGTTCGCAATGCTACAAATACGGCGCCAAATCCATCACCTCCAGCTATCGCTCCAAGCCAATGGGCTTCAAATGGCCGGAGAACTGGAAGGAAGTGCCGCTGCTGCAGAAGGTCGTCGGCAAGACGGCGCATTTCAAGGACGGCAGCACCAGGGAGGTCGACGCCATCATCCTGTGCACCGGCTACCTCCACGCCTTCCCGTTCCTCACCGACGATTTGAAGCTCAAGACCGCCAACCGCATGTGGCCGGATAGTCTCTATGAGGGCGTCGTCTGGGAGAAGAACCCGAAGCTTTCCTATATCGGCATGCAGGACCAGTTCTACACCTTCAACATGTTCGACGCGCAGGCCTGGTTTGCCCGCGATGTCATCATGGGCCGCATCAAGCTGCCTTCGGCCGAGGCGATGACCGCGCACGGCGCGAAATGGCGGGCGCGCGAGGAGACGCTGGAAGACGCCGAGCAGATGATCTGGTTCCAGGGCGACTACACCAAGGAATTGATGGACCAGACCGACTATCCCGGCTTCGACGTCGAGGCTGTCAACCAGACCTTCATGGAGTGGGAACACCACAAGATGGAGAACATCATGACGTTCCGCGACAATGCCTACCGCTCGCTGATGACCGGTACGATGGCGCCTCTGCACCATACGCCCTGGCTGCAGGCCATGGACGATTCGATGGAGAGCTATCTCGAAGTGAAGGGCGTGGCGGCGGAGTAGGTTACGTTGAGGATAAAGTCGGTTCTGCTTAATCGACGACTGGCTGCTAGTAGAGGCATCTCAGTTTTAGATTAGCGTTTCTTCCTAAATTTCCGGAGGTCTGTTTCGAGTGTATAGTAAGTAGTTCCTCTATTATTTCCCTTTGTCTTTAATTCGTTGGATGACACCATAGCACGAACAGTAGATTGTACCAGTGTTTTGTCCTCTGATGTTGCCAAGGCCAATTTCGCTAAGTTTAAGCCGGGCACATTTTTCAGAGCGTCGTTGATTCGTATCTTGAGTGTATCAGAAGCAGAGTCCGACCGACTTGTAAGTGGTGGGGCCTCTTGCCGAATCAGAATCATAAGTTTTGCTTCGAGGTCAGAATTCGAGATATACTGAATTCGATCTATTCCTTTTATATCCGATGGTACTTCCTGGTTCTGATCTAGTCTAGGATTCAAAAGTATAAAATATCTCTTAGACAATCCAATAGCTATACCAAGTTCAAGGGCAACGTTAGGATTCCATCCTGTTATGTCAAAGAGTGAAATGTCAGAGCTTCTTATATATTCTGTGATTTTATGGAGTATATGATCGCTCGTAATCTGCTCGTCCGCAAATTTGAAGGTTACAGGGTAGGTTTTCGAAACAGAAGAAAACGTCGCCTTGTAGTCATCTAGCGGAAAAATTTTGTAAGGGCAGGCTACGAATACGCTAAGTTTAGACATTTTGATCGTTCCCCCTAATGAATAAAGATAGGTGACTCTACTCGAATCCGCAGAGAACATTAACGTTTGAATTGCAGTAAAGTCGAGGCGACAAATCTGAAGCGCTACCCCAATCTCGCCCGCGCCTTCGCCGTCCACGCATTGAACAGCCGGTCGGCGACAATGCCGATGAAGGCGATGGCCAGCCCTGCAACGATGCCGCGGCCGGAATCGGCCTTGGACAGCGCGATGAACACTTCCTGGCCGAGATCGCGGGTGCCGACCATGGCGCAGATGATGATCATCGCCAGTGCCATCAGGATCGTCTGGTTGACGCCGAGCATGATCTCCGGCAGCGCCAGCGGCAGTTGCACGCGAAAGAAGGTCTGGCGCTTGGTGCAGCCCGACACCTTGGCCGCCTCGATCAGTGCCGGCGGCACCTGCCTGATGCCGAGATTGGTGTAGCGGATGGCCGGCACCACGGCGAAGGCGACGGTGGCGATCATCGCTGTGACGTCGCCGACCCTGAACAGCATCACCACCGGGATGATGAAGCAGAAGGACGGCAGTACCTGCAGCGTGTCGATGATGGGCGTCACGATCTTCTCGAAACGGTCGCTGCGCGCCGCCATCAGCCCGACCGGAATGCCGATCAGGCAAGCGATGAAGGCCGAGATGCCGCAGAGATAGACCGTCGCCATGGTCTTTTCCCAGAGACCGGTGACGGCGCAGAAGGCGGTCAGCGCGGCGACGAGAGCAGCAAGGCGCCAGCCTGAAAGCTGGTAGCCGGCAAGGCCGAGCAGGAATACCGCTCCTAGCCACGGAAAGCCTTCGCAGAAGGCGCGCACCGGGTTCAGCACATTGAGGATGAGCGCCACCCGGAAGGCTTCGATCGTGTCGAAGAAATTGAGCGTGATCCAGTTTACCGCTGCCTTCCAAAGCGGCGCGGTGGTGAGGGTCATCGCTTTCGGCAGCGCCGCGAACGCTGGCACGAACAGGCCAAGCAGCGTCGTGATGGCGAGGATGGCGATGGCAAGCGTCAGATTGGGATAGCGCCGCCAGAAGCTTCGGCTGGCCTCCTGATGGACACTGCCCTTTGCCTGCTTGTGCGCGATAGCCTGGCTCAGCCGGTCGAGCGCGATGGCCAGCGCGACGATGGCCAGGCCGGCTTCCATCGCCTCGCCGACCTTCAGCGCGCGCAGCGCCAGGAGCACGTCGTAGCCGAGGCCGCCGGCGCCGATCATCGAGGCGATGATCACCATGTTCAGCGCCAGCATGATGACCTGGTTGACGCCGACCATCAGCGTCGGCCGCGCCGACGGCAACAGCACCTTCCAAAGTTTCTGGCGCGCCGTGCAGCCGGCCATCTCGCTGAAATCGTCGATCTCGGACGGCACCCTGGACAGGCCGAGCATCGTCGCCCGCACCATCGGCGGCGTGGCGAAGATGGCGGTCGCGATCATCGCCGAAACCGGGCTGTTGCCGAACAAAAGCAGCATCGGGATCAGGTAGGCGAAGGTCGGGATCGTCTGCATCAGGTCGAGCGCGGGCGAGATGATGAGCCTCTCGGCCCAGGGCTTGCGCCATGCCCAGATGCCCACGAACAGGCCGGTGACGATGCAGAACGGCACGGCGATCGAGATCAGCCCGAGCGTCAGCATGGCGCTGGTCCATTGGCCGAATAGCGCGATGTAAAGGAAGCAGCCGCCGACCAGCGCGCCGAGCTTCCAGTCGCCGGCGGCGCGTCCGGCGAGATATGCGGCGGCGCAGACGCCGACCCAGGACAGGCGCGGCAGCACCAACATGTCCGCGCCATGGCCGATCTTGAAATTCTTGGCCAGCAGGCTGAGCGCGAAATCCAGCGGCACGCCAAGCACAGCGGTGATCGAGCGGGTCAGCCAGGAGAAGTTCGACTTTATCCAGCGCATCAGCGCGCTGACCCAGTCGGCGACCGGAACGACCGCCTCAGCCGGATAGTTGACGGCCCAGGGCAGGCTCTCTTGCAGCAGGAACACGAGGAGCACGGCGGCGAGCGCGCAGGCCCAGATCGCCAGCCAGCGTTGAACCGGCGGCCTGGATTCGCTGGCGCTTGCCGTCACCGTCATGCGCCGGCTCTCGGGCGCTCTATGCCGGCCAGCAGATCGATCACCGCTTGCGGCGTCACTTCGCCGATCGGCTTGCCGGTGCCGTTGACCACGGCGAATGGCTTGCCGGCGGCAACGATATCAGCCGAGAAGCTTGATATCTTGGCATCAGGCGCCACGACACCGCCATGCTCTGAGCCGTCGCAGGCGCGCATCAGGCTCTTTGCCGAGATCACCTTGGCGCGGTGGACGTCGCGGGTGAATTCGGCGACATAATCGGTCGCCGGATTGACCACCAGCTCTTCCGGCGTGCCGATCTGGATGATCTCGCCGTCCTTCATGATGGCGATGCGGTCGGCCAGCCGGATGGCTTCGTCGAAATCATGGGTGATGAAGACGACGGTCTTGCGCAGCATGGTCTGCAGTCGCATCAGCTCGTCCTGCATCTCGCGGCGGATCAGCGGATCGAGCGCCGAGAACGGCTCGTCGAGGAACCATATCTCCGGCTTGGTGGCGAGGCTGCGGGCGATGCCGACACGCTGCTGCTGGCCGCCGGACAGCTCGCGCGGATAGAAATGCTCGCGGCCGCTCAAGCCGACAAGTTCGATGACCTCGCGGGCCCGCTTTTCGCGCGTTGGCCGGTCCTGTCCCTGGATGCCGAGTGGAAAGGCGATGTTCTCCAGCACGTTGAGATGCGGCAGCAGGGCAAAATTCTGGAACACCATGCCCATGCGGTGGCGCCTGAGCTCGATCAGCGCGGCATCGGAAATCTTCAGCAGATCCTTGCCCTCGAACTCGACCTTGCCATGCGTCGGCTCGACCAGCCGCGACATGCAGCGCACCAGCGTCGATTTGCCGGAGCCGGACAGGCCCATGATGATGAAAATCTCGCCCTGGCGGATTTCGAGGTCGACGGCGCGTACCGCGCCGACCAGCCCAGCCGCCGCGACCTCCGCCATGCTGGCCTTGCCGTCGCGCTCGCGGATGAAATTGGCCGCGTTCGCCCCAAACAGCTTCCACACATTGCGGCAGGCAAGCTTGATCGGCCGGGCATCCTTGCCGGCCGTTTTGAGACCCAGTTCAGTCGCTTCGCTCATGCAGTCGGCCTTCTGGAATCCGAAGAAGTCACATTGGCAAAGACCCCCTCATCCGGCCGCTTCGCGGCCACCTTCTCCCCGAGGGGAGAAGAGGTCGCCGGCGCCGACATTTGCCTCTTCTCCCCAGCGGGGAGAAGGTGGCCGCGAAGCGGCCGGATGAGGGGGCCTCACATGCGAGAGCCTGGAGCAAGAAACCCGGCCCCCGAGGGCCGGATCTCTTGGTTTCCAGTCGGAACGATCACTGCGCCCAGGCTTTCCAGTCGGCCTCATGGGCCGCGATCCAGGCGGCGGCGACGTCTTCCGGCGTCTTGCCGCCGAGATCGATCTCGCCGCTCATCTTGTTGAGCTCGTCGGTGTCGACCGTGTAGGCCTTCGCGACCTTGTAGGCGACCGGCCATTTGTCCTTCATGCCGGCCCAGGAATATTTCCAGATCTCGCCATGCGGCTTGCCGCAGTCATATTTGGCATCGGGATTTGCGCCCCATTTCGGGTCGTTGTAGCACTCCGTCGTATATTCGGGGAATTCGACCCACTCGCCCTTGTATTTGGCCGGCGCCCAATGCGGCGAATAGACCCAAAGCATGATCGGCGCCTTGCGCTGATAGGCTGAATCGAGCTCCGCGAACATCGCCGCGTCGGTGCCGGCATGGATGACGGTGAAGGGCAGCTTCAGCGCGACGACGCGCTCGTCGTCGTAGCCTTCCCATGTCACGGGTCCGCCAAGATAGCGACCGCTCGGCGCCGTTTCCGCCGTCGAAAATGCCTCGGCGCATTTCGGCTCCTTCAGCGCTTCCCAGTTCGGCAGGCCGGGGCACTTTTCCTTCATGTATTCGGGGAACCACCACTCTTCCTTGGCCTTCGGCCCGAGCGCGCCGAGCCGCTCGGTCTGCCCGGTCGCATCGGAGGCCTTCATGGCTTCGCCGGCCGTCGTATCCCAGAACTCCATGCCGACATCGAGATCGCCATTGGTTAGGCCGGTGGTCAGGCTGGAGAGATAATCGGCGGTCGGGTACTCGACCGTGTAGCCGAGCTTTTCAAGGATACCGCCGAGGATCTTGGCGTTCAGATTGACGCTGGTCCAGTCGAACAGCGCGATCTTGATCGGGTCGTTGGATTCAGGTGCGGCCGCTTGCGCCGCCGGCGTCAGCGCGCTTGCCGCGGCAAGTGCCAAGGCTCCCATTGATAAATTCGAAATCAAACTCCGAAATGACATGCTAGTTCCCCTGTCAAACTCTGGTGAAGATTATCGTCCATTCCCTTCTTGCGTCTTTTTTGATTGTGTTGGAAACGCTGGTCGTTGCGCAAGGCCGTTGGCGCCACATTGCTGCCGGAACTGATGCCGGCGCGGAAGGCGTGGTGCCCGATTTGATGAGGATGTCGTGCGGGATGGGGCCGCCTCATGGCTGCCCATGGATTGCTGCGCGAGCAGTAGCAGTCAGCCGTGGATCGATCGCCGGTCTTACGGTGCTCTGTAACCTGCGAGCCATCAAGGTCCCATGATCCCTGGCTCGGCAAACCATCTGGCCCGCCAAAGCCGTTTCATGGGATGAAATTATATATACCAAGGTTCATATCATGCAACGCATAATGCTATTTCTGCGTGCAATTCGCTGCTGTTCGAGTGTCCTCACGACATGATCAGGCCGCCATCGACATTGATGGTCTGGCCGGTGATGTAGGCCGCGTCGTCGCTGGCCAGAAAGCTGACCAGGCCTGAGACGTCCTCGCCGCTGCCGGCGCGGCCCATCGGGATATTCTTCACCCATTCGGCCATCAACTCGCCGGGCTTGTAATCACCCATCAGCTTGCCCCAGGCAGCGTCGTTATAGGCCCACATGTCGGTGTCGATGATGCCGGGACAGATCGCGTTGACGGTGATCTTCTCCTTGGCCACCTCCTTTGCCAGGCTCTGGGTGATGCCGACGACGCCGAATTTCGACGCCGCATAGTGCGGCGTGTAGATAAAACCTTGCCGCGCCTGGCCGGATGCGGTGTTGATCAGCCGGCCTCCTTCGCCATGCTTGCGGATGCGCGCGATCGCCTCCTGGCAGCACAGGAACACGCCCTTGGTGTTTACCGCCATCACCTTGTCCCATTCGGCTTCGGTCATTGCCTCGATCCTGGCGATGGTGATGACGCCGGCATTCTGCACCGAGATGTCGACGCGGCCGAATTCTTGTTCGGCCAGATCGTAGAGCGCGGCGACCTCGTCCTTCCTGGTCACGTCCATCCGCAGCGACGCCACCTTGGCGCCTTCCGCTTTCAGGCAGGCGGCGACTTCGTCGACGCGCGGGTCGATGGCGCCGACGACGACGGCAGCGCCCTCGGCCGCGAAGCGCCTGGCCATGGCCGCGCCAATGCCGCCGCTGGCGCCCGTGATGACCGCCGTCTTTCCCTCAAACCGCTTCTGCACTTTCCTGTTCTCCTACCAGCAGACAAAGCCGCCATCGACGATCAGGTCGATGCCGGTGACGAAACTCGAAGCGCGGCTGGCCAGGAACACGGTCGGGCCGACCATTTCCTCCGGCGTCGCCATGCGCCCCATCGGCGTGTCGCGCTCGAATATCTTGACTTGGTCGGCGACCTCCGGCCGCTTGTTCATCGGCGTCAGCGTGTAGCCGGGGCTGACCACATTGACGCGCAGGCCGCGATCGGCCCATTCCATGGCGAGGCTCTTCGACATGTGGATGACGGCCGCCTTCGACGAATTGTAGTGCGCCTGGGTCAGGCCGCGATTGACGATCGAGCCCGACATCGAGGCGATGTTGATGATCGAGCCCTTGCGCCGCTCGAGCATGGTGCGCGCCTCCGCCTGGCAGGACAGGAACACGCCACTGACATTGACGTCATAGAGCTTCCGCCATTTTTCCAGCGACAGCGTCTCGGCCGGCTCAGCCCCGGCGATCCCGGCATTGTTGACGGCGATGCTCAGCGCGCCGAGTTCTTTCTCCGTACGCTCGACCGCCGCCGCCAGATCGTCTTCGGAAGTCACCGTGCCGGTCAGCACCAGCGCCTTGCGGCCAAGCGCCGTGATCTTCTGCGCCGTCTCTTCCAGCCCGCCTTTGGAGGCATGGCCGAAACAGGCGATGTCGGCGCCGGCTTCGGCGAGACCAATGGCGATCGCCTGGCCGATGCCGCTGCCGGCGCCCGTCACCAGAGCCACGTCCCCGTGAAGATCGAATAGTGTCATCGTCGGTCCCTCTGCTCCAACCGCCGGATCTCCCTGAAATGAAGGGGCGCCAGTCCTGCTGGCGCCCCGCGCGGTCCGGTGCCTGGGAGGGTATCACCTGCTGCGCTTTGTTCCGATTCCCTTGCCGTGCCTCAACTCGTCGCGAGTTCCATCACCGCGACATTGCTGGCCTCGCTGCGGTCGAGAATGCCGCGCTGGCGGCCGCGGCTCAGCACCAGCACCCGATGCGACAGGCCGAGCACTTCCTCGAGGTCGGAACTCACCACCACCACCGCCATGCCGGAGCGGGCGAGGTCGGCGATGACGTCGTAGATCGCGGCACGCGCCCCGACATCGATGCCGCGCGTCGGCTCGTCGAGGATGAACACCTTGGGCGGCCGCGACACCCATTTGGCGATGATCACCTTCTGCTGGTTGCCGCCGGAAAGCTTGCTGACCGCCTGGTTCGGCTTGCCTTTGACGCCGAGCCTGGAGATGCCGGCCTCGGCGAATTTCCGCACCGCCTTTGGAAACACCCAGCCCTTCGGCGCGACATGGTCGAAATTGCCGAACGCCAAATTCTCGCCGATCGTCTGGTCGAGCACCACGCCTTGCGCCTTGCGGTCCTCGGGCACCAGCACGACGCCGGCCTTGATCGCCGCCGCCGGGCCATTGAGATGCACCGGCTTGCCGGCAACGCGCACCGAGCCCGACGAGATCGGATCGGCGCCGGCGATCGCCCGCACCAGTTCCGTGCGTCCGGCGCCGATCAGTCCGGCGATGCCGAGAATCTCGCCGGCCCGCACGGAAAAGCTCACCTTGTTGAAGCTCTTCTCCGGCGAGGACAGGTTTTCGACCTCAAGCAGCGTCTGGTCGCCCGGCGGCGACAGTTGCGGGAACATCCGCTCCACGCTGCGGCCGACCATCTGCTCGACTATCGCGCGCACCGGGACGTCGGCGCGTTCGTGGCGGGCGACGATGCGCCCGTCGCGCATCACCACAACGCGGTCGGCGATCGCGGCGATCTCGTCCAGCCGGTGGCTGATATAGATGAAGGACATGCCTTCCACCTTGAGCTTGCGGATCTGCTTGAACAGCAGTTCCGTTTCCTCGCCGCCAAGGGCAGCCGTTGGTTCGTCAAGGATCAAGAGCTCGGCATTCAGCGTCAGCGCCTTGGCGATCTCGACCTGCTGCTGGGCGGCGATGCGCAATGTGCGCACCTTGCGCTCCGGCGAGACGTCGAGGCCGAGGCGCCTCAACTGCGCCGACGCCTGCGCGTTCATCGCCGCGCGGTCGATGCGGCCGCCGCGCATCGGCAGGCGCCCGACATAGACATTCTCCGCCACCGACAGGTCAGGCAGCAGCTTCAGTTCCTGGTGGATCATGCCGACGCCGGCATCGATGGCCGCGGCGGGGGAGGCGGGGGAATAAGGTTTCCCCCGCCAGGTGATGGTGCCGGCATCGGGCTTGGTCGAGCCGGCGATGATGTTGGAGACGGTCGACTTGCCGGCGCCGTTCTCGCCGAGCAGCGCCACGACCTCACCCGGCCGCACCTCGAAGCTTGCATCGGCCAGAACCTGGACTGGTCCATAGCTCTTGCAGAGGCCGCTGACGAAGAGCCCGTTGTGCGGGCTTTCGCCATGGTGAGGATCAGGAGACATCGTTGCGCTCGTCAACTCTTGGGAATGCCAGGCCCTAGGGATGCTTGGCGATGAACTGCTCGACATTGTCCTTGGTGGTCAGCGTCGCGTCCTGCAGCTGTTCGGCGGGAATGGTTTCGCCGGCCACCAGCTTGATCGCCGCATCGACGGCAAGCCGGCCCATGCCTTGCGTCTGCTGCGTCGCGGTGACGTCGAAGACGCCGTCCTTCAGCGCCTTCAGCGCCGCCACGTCGCCGTCGAAGCCGGCAACCCAGACCTTGTGGCCGGGATTGGCAACCTTGACCGCCTGGGCAGCACCAAGCGCAAGAGCGTCGGCCTGGCCGATGACGATCGAGACATCGGGATGCGCCTGCAGCAGATCCTGCGTCAGCTTGAAACCTTCGTCCTGGTGCCAGCCTTCGCTCCACAGCTCGCCGACCACCTTGATGTCGGGATAGGCGGTCAGCGCTTCGCCGCAGCCCTTCGAACGGTCGACTTCCGGCGTCGTGCCCTTCTGGCCGTGGATGATGATCAGCTCGCCCTTGCCGCCGGCCTGCTTGGCGATGTAGTCGCACACCGCCTTGGCCGAGGCCACGCTGTTGGTGGCGATGAAGGTGTCGCCCGGTGCGCCATCGGCGTTGCGGTCGACATTGACGACCGGAATGCCGGCAGCCTTGGCGGTCTTGGTCGGAACGGTGGCGGCAGTGGCGCCGGCCGGGATATAGATCAGCGCGTCGATGTTCTGCGTAATCAGGTCCTGCACCTGGCTGACCTGCGTCGCCGAATCGCCCTTGGCGTCGACGGTGACGACTTCGATGCCCTTCTCCTTGCCGTAGGCTTCGACGGACTGCTTGATCTGGTTGAAGAAGTCGGCCTGCAGATTGGCGACCGCGAGGCCGAGCTTCTTGGCTTCCTTGGCCGAGGCCATGTCGGTGAGGCCGAGCAGCGGAATGACGGCCGCGGCGGCAAGCAGCAGTGAACGTTTGGTCAGCATGTGTTTCCTCCGTTGATGTTCAATCTGTCCCGCCTGCGCATCACGGCGCCCCTTGGCCGAACATTCCCAGTTTCGGATCGACCGATCCGTTTCCGCCCGGACATCCCAGGCGAATCTCATTGCGCCCCACTCTTCATTGCGCTCTGCGCCGCCAGGTGTCGGTGGCGACCGCCAGCGCGATCACCACGCCGATCACCACCTGCTGGATGAAGGGCGAGACGCCGAGCAGGTTGAGCCCGTTGCGCAGCACGCCGATGATGAGCACGCCGATAACGGTGCCGCCGATCGAGCCGACGCCGCCCGACAGGCTGGCGCCGCCGATCACCACCGCCGCGATCGTGTCGAGCTCATAGCCGAGGCCGGAGCTCGGCTGCACGGAATCGAGCCGCGCCGCGAGCACGATGCCGGCGAGACCGGCGAGCACGCCGCAGATCGCATAGACCCAGTTGGTCAGCGACTTGACCGGAATGCCGGAGAGCCGCGCGACCTCGGCGCTGCCGCCGATCGCATAGAGGCTGCGGCCGGTGGCGCGATAGTTCAGGAAGATCGCGAAGATGATGGCGAGTACGATCATCAGCCCGACGGTGACCGACAGGAAACCGAAATGACGGGTGATCGACAGGCTGGTGAACCAGTCGGGAAAGCCGACGATCTGCGAGCCGTCGGTGATCATGTTGCCGAGGCCCCGCGCCACCGACATCATGGCCAGCGTGGCGATGAAGGGCGGCAGTTTGGTAACCGTCACCAGCAGGCCTGACACCAGCCCGCACAGGCCGGCGACGACGAGCGCTGCGGCGATGCCCGATGGCAGGCCGAGATTGAGATAGTCGGGATGGGCGACAAAGCCCATCACCATGGATGCCAGCGCCAGCACGGAACCGACGGATAGATCGATGCCGCCGATCAGGATGACCAGCGTCATGCCGATCGCCATGATGCCGAGCACGGTGATCTGGTCGAGCACGTTGAGGACGTTGCGCACCGTCAGGAACGTGTCGGTGGTCAGCGTCAGCGCCAGGCACAGCAGCACCAGGCCGATCAGCGGTCCCATGGTTCCGGCGAACAGCGCCGAAAGCTTCGCGCCGGCCGCGGCCTGTACGCCGGTCCCGGCTTTCAAATCGCTCGCATCATTGCTCACAGCCACTTCGTCTCCTCCGTCAGCGAAGCGGCGATGGCCCGCCGTCCGCCTTGTTCACCAGGCACCTCCCTGTGAACAATTTATCTTTGATATGCAATTTTGTTCAGCTAAACTGTTCATTAGAAAATTGTCAAGGGCCGTTGCGCCATTCGGCGGCGTTTGCGCCGCCAGACGGTTTGCCCTCCAGGGAAGTCAAAGGCATGATGCCTTGCCGGAATCGGGTTCCCCGGTTCGCACGTCTCCTGGTCATGGGGGGACGGCGGCCGGGACAAGGTAGGACGGCTGTGGGCAGCCGTGGGAGGGCACGAGGATGGCGGTGATCGAGAACGAAAAAGCCTCGCGCTTTCCGGATGGCGAGCTGAAGGCCCGCGCCGCCTGGCACTATTATGTCGAGGGGCTGACGCAGGAGAGGATTTCCGAGATCCTCGGCGTCGGCCGCATCAAGGTGCATCGCATCCTCTCCGCCGCCCGCGAGGAGGGCATCGTCCAGTTCCGCATCCGCGACACCGTCGTCGAATGCGTGCAACTGGAAGAGAGCCTGAAGCAGCGCTTCGGCCTCAGCCAGGCCGTCGTCGTGCCGTCCGCCGCCGACAGGAGCAACGCGCCGCTGATGATCGGCCACGCCGCGGCCGCCTATCTGGCCGACAATGTGAACCCTGGTGATGTCATCGCGCTCGGCTGGGGCCGCACGCTGAAATTCGCCATCAACGAACTGCCGCGGCGGCCGATCGCGAGAACCACGGTGGTCTCCATGCTTGGCGGCCTCACTCATGCCCAGCCGCTCAACCCGACCGAGAGCGCCTGGGAGTTCGCCGAAAAGATCGGCGCCGAATGCTTCCTGCTGCCGGTGCCGGTCTATGCCGACAGGCCGGAGCAGCGCGACGCCTTCATGAGCCAGCGCAGCGTCCAGGATGTCGTCTTCCGCGCGCGCAGGGCGAACATCGCCGTGCTCAGCGTCGGCTCGTTCTCCAACGACAGCCCGATCGCCAATTACGGCTTCATCAAGCCCAGCGAACTCGAGGAATTGCAGGCGGCCGGCGCCGTTGGCGACATATTGTGCCATTTCATCGATGCCGAAGGCCGCCCGGTCGACCATGAGGTCAATCGCCGGGTCTGCGCCTATCCGCTGCAGGACCTCTCCGACATTCCCAACATCATCCTGGTTTCGGGCGGACAGGAGAAGGTGGCCGTCATGCGGGCAGCCCTTGCCAACGCCAGGGTTTCGGTGCTGATCACCGATGAGGATGCAGCCAAGGGCCTGCTCAACCGCTAGATATCGCGGCGCTGAGGATTTGAAAGAGATCAAGGCTGTCGCAGCCGATCTCAAATACAGCGGCGCAGAATTTCGCTCTGTAGCGATCCTTCCCACCCCCCTCTGTCCTGCCGGACATCTCCCCCGCAAGGGGGGAGATCGGCAATTGCGATGCCGTCGCTCATCCTGCAACGCTTGTGGTTGGCGAAAACGGTGATGAGGGCTCAATCTCCCCACTTGGGGGGAGATGGCCGCCAGGCCAGAAGGGGGGTGCTGTCCCGCCGACGCAAAGGCTGTCCGAAAGGTCTTCGACCTGTCAAAATCTCTAAACTTCTTCGCCAACTTCGCCGAGACGCGCGTGGATATCGCGCGTCGCGTGATAGAGGTCGCGGTAGATTTCTTTGCGCGTGCGGTAGAAAGGGACCAAATCGCCGACCGGGTCGACATGCCTGGTCGGCGCTGCCGTCATCGCTTCCGCCGCAGCCTCGGGTGAGGCAAACCATCCCACAGCCGAGGCTGCAAGCATGGCAGCGCCGAGCGCCGCCGCTTCGTTGACTGGCGAGACGGAAAGAGGTCGTTCCAGCACACTGGCCATGATGCGCATCAGCAGCTCCGAATTGGTGCCGCCGCCGGCCGCGATCATCGCCGTTGGCTTGCCGCCGGTCTGGCCCTCCATCGCTTCGCTGGCGATGGCCTGCTCGAAGGCGATGCCTTCCAACACGGCGCGGAAAAGATGCTTCGGCTCATGGTCGAGCGACAGGCCGACGATCGCGCCGCGCGCCGCGCCGTCCCAATAGGGGCTCATGACGCCGGCCCAATAGGGCATGACAAGCAGGCCGTCGCTGCCGGCGGCGACATCGACCGCCGCTTTCTCCAACGCCGCCGCGGAGGCCGAGCCGGTCGTGCGCACGATCCAGTCGACCAGTTGCATGCCGGAGCGCAGCACCGTCTCCAGCATGAAGCCGGAGCCGGTTGGCGAGACCAGCGTTCGAAACGTGTCGGACGTGGTGACCTCTTGGGAATAGCAGCCGCAGACGACACCGGAGCCAAGCGAGAGGTAGCTCTTGCCCGCGCCATGAACGCCCATGCCGAGGCCCATCGCCTGGCCATCGCCGGCGCCGGCGATGATTGGCGTGCCTGCCCTCAGACCGGTTAGTCCCGCAACGCCTTTACTAAGTCCGCCGCACACCGTGCCCGGCGCCACCAGTTCCGGCAACTGGTCCGGTCGCAGCCCGGCGGCCTCGACAAGGCGTGGGTGCCAGCTACCGTTCTCGACATCGAGAAGCCCAAGCGGGTCGGCACTGGCAGTGCTGGTGACCAGCCGTCCGGTTAGTCGATGGACAAAGAAGCCGTGCACGTCGACGATTGCAGCGGCGTTGTGGAGTGCCCGCGGCTGGTGCTCCGCCAGCCAGGCGATGGCGTAGAGCGCCGGCGTCGGGTCCGGCGGCTTGCCGCTCCAGTCGCGGATCGCCTCGCGCCCAAGTTCGGCCGAAAGCCTGATGACCTGCGGGCGGGCGCGCTCGTCCAACCAAAGAATGGCGGGGATCAGCGGCTTGCCGCCGCCGTCGATCAGCGTGAAGGTCTCGCGCTGGTGGGCGATGGAAATAGCCGCTACGCGCGCGGCGCCGACCTTGTCGGTGACCGCTCTCAACGCACCGAGCAGCGCCGTCCACCAATGTTCGGCATCCTGCTCGAAATGGCCCGGCTTGGGATTGGAAAGCGGATAGGTTTCACGCGCCTGGAACAGTTCCTTGCCGTCACGCGTGAAGGCTATCGCTTTCACGGCCGTCGTCGAGGCGTCGATCCCGATTACGACATCGTCCATCAGGTGGAGATCCGGTTGAGATCAGGCGGCGTTGGTAACGAACCGTCCGTCCGACTGGTCGAGACGACGGCGGATCTGGGTTATCACCATCGAATCGTCGGGTACACAATTTTCATAGGTGAGGAAGTCGCCTGTCTTGACCGGCTTGACCACCTTGGCGCGCTCGGCCAGCCCGAGCGGCAGCGCACCCTTGGCGCGCGCGTCCTCCCAGGTCATGGCGAAGCCGCGATAGTCGTTCTCGCCGATCATGCCGAGCGACTGTCCGAGCCCAAGGTCGCTCTTGGCCACCGCCACCGCCTCGGCCACCGGATGGTCGAGCGGCTCCATGTCGGCGCGCTTGTAGACCACGGCGCGCGCCGCAGACAGCGGCACTTCCAGGCTGGTCAGATGGTAGGGGCGGAAGATCGTGAAATAGGGGCCCTTGCCGACCTTGAGGTCGACCATGCGCTCCAGCACGCGCGGATGCCGGGTCTCGATGATGCAGAACACGCCGGGCGCCACGCCCTTGCCGATCGAATAGTCGACCACGCCCTTGCGATGCAACACGCCGCCATCTTCGCGCGGGCAAAGCACGTTGGCGAGTTCCTCCAGCGTCGCCGCCGGACCGTGCATGCCGGGCACATCGGGCACCAGGCCGGTGGCGTTGGCGATCGCCACCATTTCGATCGCCGTCTTCGAGCCGTCGACGAACTCGACCAGCATGCGCGCATTCATGTTGCGCTCGCTCGCTTCTTTCTCGTAGTCGGCCGGCATGGCGTCGATCTTCAGCGGATTGTTCTTGCCCTTGCCGGCGGCGATGATGTTGAAGCCGAGGCTCCTGGCAAAGCCGATGATCTCCAGCGTGCAGGCGGGCTCGTCGCCGGCCGCACCCGTATAGACCACGCCGGCCTTGCGCGCTTCTTCTTTCAGGAAACGCCCGATGGTGATGTCGGCCTCGACATTGAGCATGACGATATGCTTGCCGTTCTTCATCACTTCCAGCGCAAACAGCGTGCCGATATTGGGATTGCCCGTGGCATCGATGATGACGTCGATGCGGCCGGCGGCGGCCAGCGCATGCAGGTCTTCGGTCACCGCGAGCTTGCCGGCCTCGATGGCGCGATCGATCGCCGAGGCATTGGCCGCCTGCACGATGTCGGAACCGTCGTGGCCGGCGAGCAGCGCCGCGTCGATCGCCGCTTGTGGCCGGACCTCTGAAATGGCGCCGATCCGCATGCCCGGCATCAGCGCCACCTGAACGACGATGTCGGTGCCCATCTGCCCGGCGCCGGCAAGCCCGATGGTGATCGGCCCCTGCTTTTCAGCGCGCTGCAAAAGTTCCGCTGCGAATTGCGGATGGGACATGTCGCTTCCTCCAATTCCTGACGCGCCGCCGCGCCGAATTCATCTTTTGAACATTCCTATTTCCATTTGAAAAATATTTCAACGGTCAAATCGGCGGTTGCAGCCCAAAATTGCGATCTCTGCTTGCAGCGCGGTCGCAAGCATGCGCCGATTTGCAGGTGAAGCCGTTCTTTAGGCTGACGTGGTGGCCCGCTGCCTGGACGGCGACGCTGGCCAGCGCGCACTCAGTGGGGAAGACCGTTTCTTCGGGCTTGGCAGCTCGTCCGTCTCGCTTCTGTCAGCCGAAGCGAGGTATCTCCACGCCCGCGCCGCCTTGCAGGGCCGACTGATGGGCGCAGATTCCCGGAGCCGTCCAGTCGGCGGCAGTTATTTCATCGATGGCGGGCTTGCGATCCTCGATAATGCTGCGGACGAATTCATGGACCAGGTGTGGATAGGATCCGCCATGGTCGTCCGCTGCATGCCCGGCGATTTCGGCGGGAAGCAGCTGCGCGAAATCAGGCACGCTGATCCGCTCGGCCTCGGAGCGGCGGGCGCCAGGGAATTCGCCAAGCTTCGAAAGGCGAAACAGAACCGGTCTTTCCTCTTCGAGCTGCTGCCATTCGAAAGTGGCGTCCTCGCCGTAGATGTTGAACGCTTCCGTATAGCCGCGCGCCGAATGGAACAAGGCCCGCGACACTTCCATGGCCAGCGGTTCGTCGCGGTCCAGCGCAAAGATCGCGCTCTCGATCGGGAAGGGATTGCCGTAGGGCTTATGCAGCTCGTCACGAAGATGGCCGGAGCCAAGGCAATGGACCTTGCTGGCGCGGGTCCCGGCCAGCGCCAGCAGCGGCGCAATCACATGCGTCGTATACCACATCGGCGGCAGGCCGGCCCAATAGGGCTGCCAGTTCTCCATGTCCTGGTAGTGCGCGCCGCGCAGGAATTGCAGGCGGCCGAACATGCCTTGCCGGGCAAGGGTCTGCACATGCAGGAATTCTCGCGCATAGACCTGCGTTTCCATCATCATGTAGTTCTTGCCGGATTTTCGCACCGCCGCGATGATGGCGCCGATATCTTCGAGCGAAGTCGCCATCGGCACGGCGCAGGCGCAATGCTTGCCGGCCTCCAGCACCTGGATGGTCTGCCGCGCATGGTCGGGGATTCCCGTGGCGAGGTGCACCGCGTCGATGTCGGGATCGTCGAGAACCGCATCGAGGTTTTCGGCGAGCCGGCCGATCCCGAACGTCGCACCTTGTTCCACGCGGCGCGACTGCCGTCTGTCGCAAAGCGTGACGTGACCCACATCGGGATGCTGCCGGTAGATATCGACAAAGCGGCCGCCGAAACCGAGCCCGACAACGGCAATGTTGAGTTTTCGCGAAGCTGTCATTGCGGGATCAGCGCGCCAGCGGCGGGAACTGTCCGGCGATGTTCTGTACGAACTGCTCGTTGGCGTGGATGGTGCGGCCGGCATTATGTGGGGTATGCACCACGTTGTCGCGCCCGAGCAGAGGGTCGTCCAAAGCCAGCGGCTCGACGTCGAACACATCCGCGGCGAGCGCCAGTTCGCCCTCCAGCACACGGCGGCGCACGGCGGCCATGTCGCAGATTGTCGCCCGTGTCACCAGCACGACCAGGCAACCGCGCGGTAAGGCATCGATCAGCGCCGCGGTCACCAGGCCGCGGGTCGTGTCTGTCAGCGGCAGCATCGGCGCGAAGATCTCGGCGTCGCGCACCAGTTCCGCCAGATGCCATTCGCGCCGTGCCCCGGCGCGGTGAAAGCCGGGTTCCTGCGCGAACGGATCCCAGGACGCGACATCGGCGCCGAGCATCCGGCAGAAGGAGGCGAAGCGGCTGCCGATATTGCCGGCGCCGACGATACGCACGCGCTTGCCGGCGATTGTACCGTTGGCGAATTGCGGATCGTCGCCGAACTGGCTGCCCCGCTGCCCATGGCCCGCACCGGAAGCCGGCGGGCTGTAATCCCAGGGCGCCAGGTCGCTCAGGATCTGCCGGTGCGTCTGCGGAATCCGCCGCAGGGCGGCGAGGCTGAGCCCCAGCGCGAACTCGGCGACGGACTGGCCCCAATAGCCTTCGGATGTCGACCTGTAGATGCGGATTGACCGTCTTTCGGCCTCGGCGCGAACCGCCTCGCCAAGCTCGGACTCTCCCAGCCCGATCTCCTCCAGTCGCGGCAGCGCCGCCAGGCCCGCCAGATCGAGGTCGACGCCGAGAAGAGCGAGGCGACGCAGGCTGCCCGAGCTTTTTGGAATGGGCACAGGTTCGGCACCGCCAATCCGGACGAACTCCACCGCGCCGGTTCGCTCCCACAGGGCCTTCCAGTATTCCGCCGCGAAGGGCCAGATGCCATCGAAGTAAGAGTTCACGATGATGGCGCTGCGTTGCTCACTCATTTGTGCCCTCATGTCGGCGTGGCCAATAGTCGAGCAACTTAGAGAGCGACTCTCGCTATCTCTACGCAAATCCGGTCAAAAACTAAGCACTCTTGATCACGGGCCACTGAGGTCAGCAGCAGCCAATCTTTGATCGGTTGCGCATAGTTTTTGACCAAATTGACGGCGAAATGCCGAAGATTATGCCCTAGGTTTTATTCTGCTACACGCTCAAGTCGACGCCCCTGATCCAAGTTAAATCGCGCTGGTAGGCGCGCCAGCTAGGCCAGGCGGACGCTCGCCTATGGCCCTGCAAAGGCCCTGAAAAATGCGAGAAACTTTCGAAATAACAACCGGCAGAACGCCAACAATGGGAGCCTGTCATGACATTCTACAAGAGCGGTGAGGACCGCGTTCCTGATCACATTCGGCAATTGGCGGAAGAAACGAAGGCATGCAACATGGACCGCCGTGAGTTCTTGGCTACGGCGAGCGTGTTCGGTGCCACGACCGCAATGGCATATGGCATGCTGGGGCTGCCCGTTCCGACAAAGGCGATAGCTCAAGAACCAAAAAAGGGCGGAATCCTTAAGGTGGCGATGTGGGTCAAGGATCCGAAGGATCCTCGGATGGCCGATTGGTCGGAAATCTCGAACGCGGAACGACAGGCACTCGAGCCGCTCGTCGAATACACGCGTGACTATACCTTCGAACCCTGCTTGATCGAAAAATGGGAAGTAAACGAAGACGCCACGGAATACATATTGCATGTGCGTCCGCATGTCTCCTGGACTGACGGTACGCCGTTTACCGCCGACGACGTGATTTTCAACATAACGCGTTGGGCCGACAAAAGCGCAGAAGGCAATTCCATGCCCGGCAGGATCGGCACGCTCATGGATGATGCAACCGGCAAGCTGCGCAAAGGAGCTGTCGAGAAGGTCGGCGATATGACAATCCGGCTGAAGTTGTCTCAGTCTGACATTTCGATCATCCCGAACCTTTCTGACTATCCGGCCCTCATCGTACACAAGAGCTTCGACGCAAAGGGCGGCAATTTTGCCGCGTGCCCAATTGGTACAGGCCCGTTCGAACTCGTGTCCTACGACGTTGGTCAGAAAGTGGTTTACAAGCGGCGGGAGGATGGGAAGTGGTGGGGCGGCGAAGCGCTGCTCGACGGCATCGAATTCATAGACTACGGCACCGACCCCGCTGCGACGGTCTCGGCCTTCGAGGCGGGAGAAATTCATATCAACTACGAGACGACGGCTGACTATGTGTCGATCCTCGACGGACTTGGGCTGGTTAGGTCGGAGGTAATCTCGGCCGGAACGGTCGTGGCCCGCACCAACGTCAACAACAAGCCATATGGTGACCAAAAAGTTCGCAATGCATTGCAACGCGCGGTCGACAACTCGGTTGTACTAGAGCTTGGCTACGGAAACGCCGGCCAAGTTGCCGAAAATCATCATGTATGCCCGATACATCCAGAATATTTCGAGCTCGCAAAAGTAGTCACAGACAAGGTTCAAGCAAAGGCGTTAATGCAAGAAGCCGGCCAGTCGGACTTTGAGCATGAACTCATTACCCCTGACGAGGATTGGATAAAGGCCTCTGGCGATGCCATTGCAGCACAATTGAGAGAGGCTGGAATCAAGGTCAAGCGAACTGTGCTTCCAGGGTCAATCTTCTGGAATGATTGGACCAAATATCCGTATTCGATGACCGGTTGGAACATGCGGCCGCTTGGGGTTCAGGTTTTGGCTCTTGCCTATCGCACGGGCGAAGCGTGGAATGAGACGGGGTGGTCCAATCCTGAATGGGACGCAAAGCTGGACGCGGCACTCGCAGTCGCCGACGCCCAAAAGCGAAAGGAAATGATGAAGGACATCGAGCAAATCCTGCAGGATTCCGGCATCATTATCCAACCGTTTTGGCGCAAGCTTTTCAATCACTCCGTCAAGGCAGTGAAGAACGGCGGCATGCATCCCACCTATGTCCACGAATACGCCAAAGTCTGGCTGGACGAATGAGACAAAACGATCGGGACCGCAGACGGCCATGTTCGGTTTGGGAGTCTCGATCTTGGCAACCTAATTTAGACGTCTCCATTCACGCGGCGACATCCGAAATGATTTCTGGAATGCTCGATTGAAGCCGGACAGGGTATCGAAGCCTGCCTGCTGACTGATGTCCAAGATCGAAAATGTTGTCGACCGCAGGAGAGAACACGCGGATTGGAGCCGTAGGTTGAGCCAATAGGCTTGGGGTGATTTGCCCACTGCCTGTGCAAACAGGCGCCGGAAATGAGGCTCACTCAAGCAGCAAAGGGCAGCCAGTTTGGACACGCGCAGCGGTTCAGCATGATGACTTGCCAGATAGTTCAGGGCTGGGGCCACGCGCAGGAAGTTTGCGTGCGGAATGGTCGCCGGCTGGTCCTTTGGTGCGAGCCGCTTCAATTCGATCATGATGAGCCAGGTGAGCGCCTTGACCGCCGATTGGTAGTCCGGGCGGTGGTCGGTCAGCTCGGAGATCAACCGCCTTACAAGCGGCTGCACCGGCTTTGCTCTGTCCCCATCAAGGACATTGATAAAGTTTGGGCCGGCTAGTGGACTCGGATCAAGCAGAACCGCATCGGTCGATGGCCCGAGAAGTCGGACAGGATCGAGATTTATCCAGCTCCAATAGCTGTCGGTCCCAGGCGTGCTGCGGGCACAGTGCGGCTCGGCGGCGTTGATAACGGAAATGCTGCCTTCCATGAAGGGCATCACCTTCCCTGCAACGATGAAGATGCCGGAGCCAGCATGGCAGTAGCCTATCTCCAACTCCTCGTGGAGTTCGAGATAGTTGATCGGATGGTCCGCGTGCTGATGTAGCGGACCGCCGCCAAGTACCGGAAAGCTCGGCTCGAGGTGGATCGGAGCAAACTCAATGGGGTACGATAGGCCTGATCGGATTCGCACGGTTTTTGACCAGATTCACGGTGATACTGAAACATTTTGCTTGTAGTCAGGTAGCCGATCACCGGCAAGGGCTAAAGGTTCTGCGGTGGCTATGATTGCTCGCATTCCTTCCCAAGTCGCACAACCTGACGCCTTAAGGGAACTTGCGAGACGAACAAGGCTCGGAAGGCATCTCATGCGATCTCAGGACACTCCGCGAAAAATCATAATCGATGCCGACCCGGGGCAGGATGACGCGGTCGCGATCCTGCTTGCCCTGGCGAGTCAGGAAATCCAGGTCCTGGGAGTGACTACAGTGGCGGGCAACGTGCAATTGGCTCTTACCGAAAAGAATGCCAGGAAAATATGCGAGCTCGCCGGCAAAACGGAGACCAAAGTTTTCGCTGGCGCAAGTTGTCCATTGGTGCGCCCGTTGGTGACAGCGGAGGAGTGGCATGGGGAGGCAGGTCTTGGCGGACCAACACTGCCTGAACCCTTGATGCCCCTTCAGAAGCTTCACGCGGTCGACTTCATCGTACAAGCGCTAATGAACGAGGATCCTGGCACGGTCTCGCTATGCCTGCTTGGGCCGCTCACCAATATGGCGCTTGCCTTGATCCGAGAGCCACTCATCTCCAGCAGAATCGACCAGATCGTACTGATGGGTGGAGGCTTTTTCACGGGAGGCAATGTGACCCCGGCCGCCGAATTCAACATCTATGTCGATCCTCATGCTGCCGACATCGTATTTCGCTCGGGAGTGCCGATCGTTGTTATGCCGCTCGATGCTACAAACAAGGTGCTTACAACACGAGAGCGGGTAGCTGCGTTTCGTCGTCTAGGCACCAAAGTCGGTACCGCGACGGCTGATATGCTGGAACTGTTCGAGCGCTCTGACACAGGGAGGCGCTTCGGTGAAGGAGGGCCGCTGCACGACCCCTGTGTCATTGCCTATCTGATCAAACCGGAACTCTTCGCGGGCCGTGAAGTCAACGTGAGTATCGAAACTGTGTCAGATCTCACGATGGGCATGACAGTAGCAGATTGGTGGAGTGTCACGGATCGGCCGAAGAACGCCATAGTGATAAGTGAAGCGGATGCCGACGGTGTCTTCGCCCTACTGGTTGAGCGGCTAGAGAGACTTTAGCCGGGCCAGCGTTTCCGGCATCGAGGCGACAGCCATGGGGCAAATCTTCCTCGGCAAGGCGTCGGTGGCATAAGCGTGGGTCAGAAATAGCCGTCCGACGCAGCCGTGGCTTCCTTCGGGATTTCGACGCCGTCGACCAGGATCTTGTCGACCAGCTCATGATGGAAGCACACCAGCCCCTTTATGCGCTGGGCTTCGTGCACCGGCTCGGGATAGTACCAGACGAGGTTCTCGTGGCGCTTCTTGCCGGTCGTCACGTGATAATAGTTGGAAATGCCCTTGTAGGGGCAGCGCGAAATGTAGCGGCTGGGCGCGAACATATCGAGCCGGGTGTCGGAGATCGGCAAATAATGCCGCACTGGATGGCCGGTCTCGAACAGGAACACGCCGCGGCGCGAATCGGCCACCTGCTCGCCGTCGAGGATCACCTGCACGCGCCTTGATGAGAGCAGGCAGTCGACGCGGCGGAAAGGGTCGCGGGCATGGACGAAGATTTCCTCGTCCTCCTCGAACCAGTGGCCCATCTTGCTCCAATGGAAGGACATGTAATCCGCTATCGGCGGGCAGCCCTTGACCGGGTCGAGATAGCGCCAGGCGCCATCCTCGACCAGCGTGATGCCGGTGTTCAGCGAAAAATGGGTGGCGACGCCCTTGAACGGGTCCTCCGTCGTCGTTTTGCTCGGCAGCAGGAACTCCTCGCGCACATCGCCGATCGGAAAGTAATAGACCGGCAAATGATCGGATTCGTAGAAGACCAGCGCCTTGGTCGTGTCAGCGACGGTCATCGAGCCGACCTGCACGCGCAGCCGCTTGGGGGAGGGCATGGTGAAGGCGACGTAGCCCGGTTCGAACTCATACTGCGCGATAGTGTCGAGCAAGGGGAAATGCGGCCCGCGGCCGCGCAGATGAGGCTTGCGAATGGTAGTCTCCCGTTTCTTTTCTTTCGTGACTGGGCGTTGGTGCGCGGTCATGGTCAGCCTATGGACACGCGGTCGAGCAGCAGTCCGGCGGCGATCGGCGGCAGGCCGCTGACATTCTTGCGCACCGGCACCAAAAGGTCGGGGAAATAGCTGAAGATGACCGGCGTCTCGTCGAGCAGCAGTTTCTGGATGTCTGACGCTGCGCTCTGTTGCGCGCCGATATCGAGCGCCTTCAGATAGCTGGTGACCAGGCCGTCATAGGCGGCATTCCTAAAATGTGCTGCGTTCCATGGCCCGTCGCTGACCAGCGGGCTTTTCAGGAACACATTCGGCACGCTGCGATGCGCGTAGTCGGTGATGCCGAGCGGGCTGTCCAGCCAGTCCGACTGGCCGAACACCGCTTTGCCGTAATATTTGTCCTGGTCCTCGATGTTGAGAGCGATGCGGGCGCCGATCTCCTTGGCGAAGTTCTGGAACAATTGGGCATAGCCCGGAATGTCGGAATAGCGCAGCGTCGTCAGCGTCATGTCGAAGCCGCTGGCTAGGCCCGCCGCTTCGAGCAATTGCTTTGCCTTGGCGATATCCTGCACTCGCTGCGGCACCGATTTGTCGGTCGCCGGGAAGGCTGGCGCGAACGGGCTGTCATTGCCGGTCGCCGCCATGCCGCGGCACAGGCCATCGACCAGCTTGCCGCGGTCGATGCACAACGCCAGGGCCTGGCGCACGCGCTTGTCGGTGAAAGGCGCCATGTCGCAACGCATGTGCAACTGACGGTGGGCGGTCGAGGCGACGCGCAAGACGGTGATATCGGGGCTGTTCATCACCACCTGGCTGACATCGAGCGGGACGGCATCGAGCAGGTCGACCTCGCCCGCCTGCAGCGCCAGGATGCGCGGCTGCACGTCGCCGTAGAACTTGAATTCGAGGCGGTCGGGAAGCGCCTTTTCGCCCCAATAGTCGGGATTGCGGATGAAGGTGGCGCCGACCTTCGGCGTGTAGCTCTCCAGCCGGAACGGTCCGGTGCCCTCGAAGGTCTTTTCGTAGTCGCCCTTGTAGCTCGCCGGCAGGATGACGGCGTTGTAATTGTCGATCGACACCGAATAGGGAAAGCTGCCGTTCGGCGCGTCGAGATGGAAGGCGACGGTATGGTCGTCGACCTTCCGGGTGCCGCCCTTCGACAGCAGCCCCTTGAACACCGACAGCGCGTTCGAGGAGCCGCCGGTGTCCGAAAGCCGGTCGAAGGTCGCAACGACATCGTCCGCCTTGAAGTCCTCGCCATTGTGGAATTTCACGCCCTTGCGCAGCTTGAAGGTCCACACGCTGCCGTCCTCGTTCGGCGACCAGCTTTCGGCCAGCACCGGCTTCAAGGTGAGGTCTGGCTGGGTGATGCAGAGGAATTCGGCGGTCTGGAAAACCAGTTGGTAGCTGCCGCTGTCGTAATAGGTGACGGGGTCGATCGCGCCGCCCGGCGTCGCGACGCCGGCGCGCACGGTGCCGCCCGGCTTGCCTTCGGCGCGCGCCTGCGGTGCTCCAAGGCCAACCGCCGAGGCGATGCCGCCGAGAAACGGCAGCGACAGGCCAAGCATGCTGCCATGCCTGAGGAATTCACGCCGGCCGATCCTGCCGGCCAGCAACTCGTCGATAGCGGAATTTTCGATTGCGGTGAGGTTTCTGCGGGCGGTATCGATCGTCTGGAAATGCTTTGGCATGGCGGCATTCCTTGCTTATCGTGGGGGCTCCGCCATCTAGTTCACTGTTGACCGCACCCGGAAAGCGATATTTTTTGATGGGGGTCATCGAAATTTTCGATGCGAGGGGCCGGAGATGGACACCGAAAATCTGCGCAGCTTTCTCGAGGTTGCCGCCCATGGCAGCTTCACTGTCGCGGCCAACAGGCTCAACCTTGCCCAGTCCACCGTCAGCGCGCGGATCAGGGGCCTGGAAGAGCAATTGGGACGCCGGCTTTTCGTTCGCGACCGCGATGGCGTCGCGCTTACCCCGGCAGGGCGGCAGTTCCTGCCGCATGCCTCCTCGATCACTCGCACCTGGGAGCAGTCGAGACAGGACATCGCCGTTCCCGACGGCTATGAGACGCTGCTCAGGCTGACCGCTCCGGCCTATCTGTGGGACCGCATCACCTCGCCCTGGATCGCCTGGATGCGCGAAAGGCGGCCGAACGTTGCGCTGCGGCTCGAGGGCAGTTTCCCTGACCTGGCGATCGACCAGATGGCCGAGGGCCTGCTCGATATCTGCATCCTCTATCTGCCGCGGCCGCATCCCGGCATCGTCTACGAGACGCTGGCGATCGATCAGGTGGTCCTCGTCCAGCATGCCGCGCAAACCGGGTCATGGACCGAGAATTACATTCTTATGGACTGGGGGTTGGAATTCCGCATCGAGCACGACCGGGCCTTTGCGGCGATGGTGAAGCCGGCAATATCGGCCGGGCTGGTTTTCATCGGGCTGCAGCATGTGCTTTCGCAGCAGGCGGCCGCCTATCTGCCGCTCAGCGCCGTGAGCAGCCACATCGAGCACGGCGAACTGAAGCGCGTCGAGGGTGCGCCGGTGTTCCAGCGGCCGATCTACCTCGCCTATCCAGGCAATCCCGCCTCGTCGGACGTTCTGGATATCGCGCTTGCGGGACTGCGGACGCTGGCAAAAGACTGGTCGGGTGGCCAGGGTTTTTCGGAAGGCGACCGCGCTTTCAGCATGGCGGATTGAGATACACGCGAGGTGTCTTCAGGCCGGTTCCGTTTGCACCGCCTTCTGCTTCTGCAATCTTGCCAGTTCGGCATAGGGGATGTGGCAGCGGATCGTGTGTCCGGGCTCAGCCTCGGCCAGCGACGGCTCCTGCTCTTCGCAAATCGCCCCGAGCTTGCGCGGGCAGCGCGTATGGAACACGCAGCCCGATGGTGGATTGGTGGCGCTGGGGATTTCTCCGTCGAGGCGGATGCGCGACGTCTCCGTCTGGTCGAGCTTGGGCACGGCCGACAGCAGGGCTTCCGTATAGGGATGATGCGGCCCGGCAAAGACATTCTCGGACGGCCCCAGCTCCATGATGCGGCCGAGATAGAGCACGGCGATCTGGTCCGAGAGATAGCGAACGACAGCGAGATCATGCGAGATGAAGATGTAGCTGACATGCTCCTTCGATTGCAGGTCGGCGAGCAGGTTGAGGATCGCCGCTTGCACCGACACGTCGAGCGCGGAAGTCGGTTCGTCGCAGACGACGATGCGCGGCTCGCCGGCGAAGGCCCGCGCAATGGCGACGCGCTGCTTCAGCCCGCCCGAGAGCTGGCGCGGCTTGACGGCGAGATGCCGGTCGGTAAGCCGGACCGAACGCACGAGCTCATCGAGGCGGGCCTGCAGGGCGGCGCCGCTCAAGCCCGCCAGCCGCTTCAGCGCCCTGCTGATCAGGTGGCGGATCGAATGCGACCGGTTCAGCGCCGAATCCGGGTTCTGGAAGACGATCTGCATGGCCTTGATCTGGTCCGCGGTGCGGTTGTCCAGACGCGCTGCCAGCGGCTTGCCCTCGAGTTCAATCCTGCCGCCTTCATCGGGCGGCACCAGGCCGAGCAGCAGCCTGGCGATGGTCGTCTTGCCGCTGCCGGATTCGCCGACCAGGCCTAGCGTCTCTCCAGGCCTCAGGCTGACCGATACATCCTTCACCGCCCGCAGCGCATGGCCATGGCTGGCATAGGTCTTGTTCAATCCTTCGACGCGTAATACGGACTCGGCTGCTGCTTTCGGCGTGGAAGCCGCCGCATCGCTCGGCGTCGCGCGCGGCAGCGATTGCGCCTGTTCATGATAGTGGCAGCGCGACAGCCGGCCACCCAGATCATAGAGCGGCGGCAATTCGGTGCGGCAACGGTCCGTCGCCAGCGCGCAGCGATCGGCGAAGGCGCAGCCTCTGATCGCAGCACCAATGCCGGGCAGGAACCCTGGAATGGTGTCGAGGCGACCGTGATCCTTGCGCTGTCCGCCGCGCGGCAGGCAGCGCAGCAGCGCCACCGTATAGGGATGGCGCGGGTCGTTGAAGACGACGTCCGTCGGCCCTTCCTCGACCAGCATGCCGGCATAGAGCACGCCGACCCGGTCGCACATGTTGGAGACGACCGCCAGATTGTGGCTGATGAACAGGATCGAGGCGGAGAGTTCCTGCCGCAGCTGCGCGATCAGGTCGAGCACTTCGGCTTCCACCGTCGCGTCGAGGCCGGTCGTCGGTTCGTCGAGGATCAGCATGGTCGGGTCGTTGGCCAGCGCCATGGCGATGGCGACGCGCTGCTGCATGCCGCCCGAAAGCTGGTGCGGATAGCGCTGCATGACGCTGGCCGGGTCGGAGATGCGCACGCGGTTCAGCATGGCGATGGCCTTGTCGCTCGCGGCCTGTCCCGAGACGCCGCCAAGCTCAAAAATCTCGGTCAGCTGGCGGCCGATGCGCAGCGAGGGGTTCAGCGCCTTGCCCGGGTCCTGATAGACCATCGACACGCTTTCCGCACGCGCCCGCCGCAGCGCTTCGGCGTCGAGCTTCATGACATCCTGGCCGTCGAGCGAGATCGCCCCGCCGGTGATCGAGCCGTTGCGCGGCAGATAGCGCACGACGGTAAGCGCCACGGTGGATTTGCCGCAGCCGGATTCGCCGACCAGTCCGTAGGCTTCGCCCTGGCCGATGCCGAGGCTGAGGTTGCGCAGCACCGCCCGGTTGCGGCCGCCGACGCGGTAGGCCACGGAGAGGTCGTGCAATTCGAGCGCGTTCGCGGGTTTGGCGGGTTCAGTCATTGAGCGCCCCCTGGACACCGTCCGCCGCCAGATTGACGCCGATCACCAGCGAGGCGATAGCGAGCGCGTCGAACAGCACCGTCCACCAGAAGCCGCCGCCGATCATGCCGTAATTGCTGGAGATGCTCAGCCCCCAGTCGGGCGAGGGCGGCTGGATGCCAAAACCCATGAAGCTCAGCGTCGCGACCGCGAAGATCGCATAGCCGAGGCGGACCGTCGTCTCGACCAGGATCGGCGGAATGACGTTGGGCAGGATCTCGACGAACATCGTATGCAATGCGCTTTCGTGCCTGAGCTGGGCGGCGGCGACATAGTCGAGTTCGCGTTCGGCAAGCACGGCCGAGCGCACCGTGCGGGCGATGATCGGCGCGAAGCTGAGGCCGATGACGACGATGACCGTTGCCTTGGAGGTGCCGAGCGCGACGATGGCAAGCAGCGCGACGATGACCACCGGGATGGCCATGAAGGCTTCGAGGATGCGGCTGACGATGTCGTCGACGATGCCGCGGAAATAGCCG
Source organism: Mesorhizobium sp. STM 4661 (assembly GCF_000359125.1). GTDB lineage: Bacteria > Pseudomonadota > Alphaproteobacteria > Rhizobiales > Rhizobiaceae > Mesorhizobium. Next base: position 30,254 of record NZ_CAAF010000032.1, read on the forward strand.
GTGAACAGACCGAGCGCGGTGCCGGCTATCGTCGCCAGCAAGGTGGCCAGCGGGGCGACGGTCAGGATATCGCGCGAGCCGACGATGACGCGCGAGAAGACGTCGCGGCCGATCTGGTCGGTGCCGAACCAGTGCTCGGCCGAAGGCGGCGCCAGCGCGTTGATGATGTCGTCGGCAAGCGGATCGTAGGGCGCGAAATGTTCGCCGAACAGCGCGCAGGCGACCCAGAACAGTACGATGCCGAGGCCGGTGAGGAACGTGCCGGACCTGAGCAGCGAGAAGAAGACCTCCGCCCAGGGGCCGCGCCGGCCGGTATTGTCGGGCATGCTGGTCTGGGCGTCGGTGGCGCTCATTGGTCTGTCCCCAGCCGGATGCGCGGATTGAGCACCGAGTAAAGAAAGTCGGCGGCAAGGGTTGCCACGGCATAGACGATGCCGATGGTCAGGATGCCGGCCTCCAGCACCGGAAAATCCTTGCCGCGCGCGGCGGTGAAGATCAGCGAGCCGATGCCCTGGTAGCGAAACAGCGTCTCGATGACGACGAGGCCGCCGATGAGATAGCCGGTCTGGGTGGCAATCACGGTGATCGTCGGCAGCAGCGCATTGCGCAGCACATGGCGCCAGATCACCGTTCGCCATGGCAGGCCCTTGAGCACGGCGGTTCTCGTATAGTCGGAATCGAGCGCCTCGATCATGCCGGAGCGGGCCATGCGGGCGATGTAGCCGAACAGCACCAGAAACAGCGGCAGCGACGGCAGGATCAGATAATAGAGCTGGGTGAAGAAGCCGGCATCCCTTGGCCATGCGGCCGAAATCGGCAGCCAGCGCAGCCAGACGCCGAAGATCAGAATGAGGATGATGCCGGTGACGAACTCCGGCAGCACCGTCACCGACAATCCGCCCAGGCTGATGATGCGGTCGAGCGGCCGGTTGAGGTTGAGCGCGGCAATGACGCCGCCGAGAATGCCGATCGGCACCACCAGCACGAAGGCGACCGCCGCCAGCTTCATCGAATTGCCCAGCGCATCGATGACGAAAGGCGCCACCGGCGAGCGGAAGATATAGGACGTGCCCATGTCGCCCTGGATGAAGTTCCAGATCCAGCTGCCATATTGGGTCAGCAGCGGGCGGTCGACGCCGAGCGAATGATTGAGCGCATCGACCGCGCGCTGGTCGGCGAACGGACCCAATATGGCCCGCCCGACATTGCCCGGCAGCACCTGGCCGCCCAGAAACACCATGATGCTCAACAGGAACAATGTGACGAGCGACAGGGCGATGCGTCGAACGAGGAAGCTTAGGATGGCACCGACTCCTTATGAAGCCCCGTGGTTCGAGACAAGTCGGGGATGTCGGACAAACTCAGCGCAGCCGGCGGATCGAACGCCGTGACCGGCGGAACGGTCCCCGAGAAGCGCGACACCTGGACCAGCGTCGAATTGCAGGTCGGCGACTGGGCCAGCCGCGACGTGCCTCGATCGGCCGTAAGCACATTCGGGTTGCCGTGCTTTTCCAGACTGGGCGACCGCCCGGGTTCGGAAGGATCGAACCAGGCGCCGGTCGGCAGTTGCACGACCCCCGGCATCAGCCCCTCCGTCAATATGGCGCCGGCCAGGCACGATCCGCGATCGTTGAAGACGAGAACGACCTCTCCGTCCTGAATTCCGCGCACTGCTGCGTCGGTTCGGTTGATCCACAGCGGGGCGCGGCCCGACACCTTGCCGGCGCGGCTGACCGAGCCATGGTCGTACTGGCTGTGGAGCTTGTCGGCCGGCTGCGGCGACAGCAAGTGCAGCGGGAACTGTCCAGCCAGGCTGCTGCCCAGCCATTCCAGCGGCTCACGCCATACGGCATGGCCTGGACAGTCATCATAGCCGAAGGCATCGATCGTCGAGGAAAACAGCTCGATGCGCCCCGATGGGGTCGCCAGCCGGTGCCGCTCGGGATCCGCGCGGAAAGTGCCGAGGAATGTCTGCGAGTTGATTTGCCGCCTCAGCTCGGCATGGCCGTCATGCCAGAAGCGCTCGAATGGCGGCATCTCGATGCCGACGGCGGCCGCGTTCTTCGCTGCCTGCGAATAGAGAAGCTGGATCCATTCGTCCGCGTCGCGCCCTTCGGTGAAGGGTTCCCGCACGCCAAGCCGCGTGGCCAGATCGGCAAAGATCCGGTAGTCGTCGCGCGCTTCCTCGACCGGTTGGATGATCCGTTTCATGGCGACCATGAGATTATCGCGATTCGAGAAGGCGAGATCATTTCTCTCCACCGTCGTCGTGACCGGAAGCACGATGTCGGCATGCCGCGCCGTCGCCGTCCAGAAGGGCTCGTGGACGATGATCGTCTCCGGACGCTGCCATGCCTCGACGAGCCGGTTCAGGTCCTGATGATGGTGGAACGGATTGCCGCCGGCCCAGTAGACCAGCCTGATATCGGGATAGGACAGAGCGGCGCCGTTGAACTCGAACGATCCGCCCGGATTGAGCAGCATGTCGGCTACGCGCGCGACGGGTATGAAGCCCGATACCTTGTTGTGGCCCTGGGGCAGGGACGGCCATCGAAATCCGAGCTCCGGTCTTCCCGCGCCGTTGGTCGAGGAATAGCCGAAGCCAAATCCGCCGCCCGGCAATCCGATCTGACCGAGCAAGGCGGCGAGCGTGATCGCCGCCCAGTAGGGCTGTTCGCCATGGTCGGCGCGCTGCAGCGACCAACTGACCATCACCATTGTGCGCTTGGCCGCCATCTCTCTCGCCAGCGCCACCATCCTGTCCTCGGCCATACCGGTCAGGGATGCCGCCCATGCCGGGTCTTTCGGCTGGCCGTCGCTCTCGCCCATGATGTAGGCCCGGACGATCTCGAAGCCGGTACAGCAGCGCGCCAGAAACGCTTCGTCGTGGCGGCCCTCGCTGATGAGGGTATGACACAGAGCCAGTATGAGGGCGGTGTCGCTGTTCGGCCGCAGCGCAAGCCACTCGGTGTCGACGCCTCGCGGCGCATCATCGCGTACGGGCGACACGTTGATGAGCCGGGCGCCGTTGCCAACCGCCTTGCGCAAGGCGGCGGAAGCCTCGTGCCGGCCCGTGCCGCCACCCTGGATCTGCGCGTTGCGCCAGGGCAGCCCGCCGAAGGCGACGATCAATTCGCTATGCCGCACGATGCCGTCCCAGGTGGAATGATTGCCCGTAAGGCCGTCGGTACCGCCAAGCACATGCGGCAGGATCACCTCGGCCGCACCGTAGGAATAGCTGAGGATCGAGCGTGTGTAGCCGCCAACCGTGTTGAGGAAGCGGTGCACCTGGCTCTGGGCATGGTGGAAGCGCCCGGCGCTGGCCCAGCCGTAGGATCCGGCATAGATCGCAGCGTTTCCGTGCTCGACGCGGACCCGGTCCAGTTCGGCGGCCACAAGATCCAGTGCCATTTCCCAGGGGACTTCGACGAAAGCTTCGCCGCCGCGCCGGCCGCGGCCGGTCGATCTGTCTCCTTCGAGCCAGCCACGCCTGACGGCGGGGCGCGAAACGCGCATATCTCCCTCGGTCGTGCCGAGCAGGGACCTGCCGATCGGCGACGGATCGGGATCGCCGCTCCACGGCTCGATACCGACAAGCTTGCCGTTCTCGGCACTGACCTCGTATGTCCCCCAATGCATGGTGGTGAGCAGGGTTCTGGACTCCATGGGATGCGTCAATGCTGGATCATCGTCCCGCCATGGCCAATGCCGGGCAAGGCGCCGACCACCCTGTCCCGGCTGGTCGCGAAGTGCCAGCCCCTTTCTCGGGGCTGGCGGTCGCGGGCATCAGCTCTTCCTCCCGGTCAGGCCTTCGCGGCCTTTTCCAGGAACAGCTGCGACATGGCGGTCGGCTGCACGCCGGTCAGGCCCTTCGTGGTCGCCGTCAGATAGTCGTAGAAATAGCCGAAGATGACCGGCGTTTCCTCGAGCAGCAGCTTCTGGATCTTGCCGGCGTCCGCCTTTTGCGCTTCGAGATCGAGGGCTGCGATGTAGCTGGTCGCCAGCGTGTCGTAGTCCTTGTTCTTGAAGTGCGCCGCATTCCAGGTGCCGTCGCTCTTGAGCGGTGCGGCCAGGAAGACGTTGGGTACGCCGCGATGGCCGTAGTCGGTGATGCCCATCACCGAGTCCAGCCAGTTCGACTTGCCGAACACCGCATCGCCGTAATAGGCGCCCTGGTCGAGGATGTTGAGTTCGAGCTCGACACCGATCTCCTTGACCCAGTTCTGGATGAGCTGGGCATATTCAGGGATTTCCAGATAGCGCTCGGTGGTCAGCGTCACCTTGAAGCCGTTGCCGGCGCCGGCTGCTTCCATCAGCTGCTTGGCCTGCGCGATGTCCTGCTGGCGCTGCGGCACGGTCGGATCGGTGGAAGGATAGGCCGAGGCGAATGGGCTGTCATTGCCTTCGATGGCGCGCCCCTTCATCAGGCCGGCGACCAGCTTCTTGCGGTCGAGGCAAAGCGCGATGGCACGGCGCACGCGCGGGTCCTTCAACGGATCGGAATCGCAGCGCATGTGCAGTTGCTGGTGCGCAACCGATTTCAGGCTGATGATGTCGATGGCCGGATCGGTGAGCAGGCCGACGCCGGCCAGCACCGGCAGCTGGTTGATGATGTCGACCTGGCCGCCCTGCAGCGCCAGGATCATCGGCTGCGTGTCGGCGAAGAAGGTGAACTCGGTGCGATCCGGCAGCGCCTTGTCGCCCCAGTAATCGTCGTTGCGCACGAAGGAGGCGCCGACCTTCGCCGTGTACTTTTCCAGCTTGAAAGGCCCGGTGCCGTCGAAGCTCTTCTCGTAGTCGCCCTTGTAGCTCGCCGGGATGATGACGGCGTTGTAGTTGTCGGACGACACCATGTAGGGGAAATTGCCGTTCGGCGCGTCGAGGTGGAATTCGACGGTGTAGTCGTCGACCTTCTTGGTGGCGCCCTTCTGCAGGATGCCGGTGAACACCGACAGCGCGTTGGACGAATTGGCAGGATCGGCGAGGCGGTCGATGCTGGCCACCACGTCATCCGCCTTCATCTCGCCGCCGCTGTGGAACTTGACGCCCTTGCGCAGCGTGAAGGTCCACACCGTACCGGTGTCGTTCGGCTTCCAGCTTTCGGCCAAGGCCGGCTTGAGCACGAGGTCCGGGCCGTCGATGCAGAGGAATTCGGCGACCTGCTGCAGCACGACAAGGCCGCCGGCGTCGGCGATGGTCACCGGGTCGATGGCCGCGGCGGGCACGCTGCTGGCTACGCGAATGGTGGCGCCGGCGGCGCCCGCGGCGCGGGCGAGCGAGGGCGCGGCGCCTAGGCCCGCGGCCATGCCAATGCGGCCGAGCAGCGGCAGCGACAGGCCAAGCAGGCTGCCGTGGCGGACGAAATCGCGGCGGCTGACACGGCCGTCGACAAGACCGTCGATGAGATGGTTTTCGAGCGGCGAGCGATTGCGCCGGATGAGATCGAGAATGCGATAGTTCTTGCTCATGGGTTCTACCCTTTCCCCTGTGTTCTTGTGATTGACGAATTCAGGATGTTCTCCGTATCCCGGCCGTCAACGAGGTTGTCGAGACTGTAGCATGCGGTCTTGGCTGGTCCATCCCGTCCTTGCGGCGGAGGGGCCGGTTTTTCTTAAGGCACTGCTTCTACCTGTTCATTCCCATTCGTGGCTGCGGCTTTCCTGTTGTATCTGTCTCCTGTCGGTTCGTGTGATCACTCCTAGTTCAACGGCAGGCGCCGATAGGTCCCCGGCTTTGCCGGGTCATGATATTTGTTGCACGGTCCGTTCTCGATGAAGTCGCGGTGGCAGGCGGCGAGGTTTTCGCGCGACAGGGTGACGCCAAGGCCGTGACCTTCGGGCACCCGCACGACATTATTCCTCGGCGAAAACGGCCCTTCCTCAATGACATCCATCGGCAGCATGCGAAACAGCGACTGGTTCGGTTCCCTGATCCAGCCGAGTGCCGCGCACAGATGCAGATAGGCGGCGCTGCCGATACCGCTGTCGCCGCTGTAGCACCAGAAATCGATGCCGGCATGCTCGCAGGCGCCGACAAAGCGCAGCATGCGGCCGATGCCGCCATGCATGGTCGGATTGCCGACGAAGGCGTCCGGCACTTTGGTCTCCATGGCGCGCGCTATGTCGATATTGTGGGTCGAGAACGGGATCGAGCAATGACGGCGCAATTCGCGCATCTCCTCGATGGTCGCCACCGGGTCTTCCCAGTTGCGCACGCCGAGCTCCTCCAATGGCCGCGCCAGCCGTCGCGCCGTCGCCAGCGAATAGGCCTGGTTGGAATCGATGCGGATCATCGCGTCGTCGCCGAGTTTTTGGCGGATCGATTCCACCATCTTCAGCGAGACCTTCGTATCCCCGGTCGAAAACTTGCCCTCGAAGAAGGTCGTGCCATGTGTCTCATGCAGCTGGACGCAATAGTCGGCGACCGCTTCTGGCGTCTTCTCGCCCTTCACCTGAGGCCCATCGCCGCGCAGCGAGAAATAGTCGGTAAAGGGGATCTCCTTGCGCACCGCGCCGCCGAGCAATTGGTAGAGCGGCTGCCGCCACGCCTTGCCGCGCAGATCCCACAGCGCCATCTCGATGGCGCCGAAGGCCATGATGCGGCTGCGGTCGTTGATTGACTGCACGCCGGTCCAGTAGGGCAGGCAGGCTTCTTCGGCGCCGGCGATGTCGAAGGCGTCGCGACCGACCAATCGTGCCGCAAGATTGTCATTGATGATCGCCGCGGCCGCCGGCGTCGGCGCCTCGCCAAGGCCGATCAACCCGTCCTCGGTCTCGACTTCGACGATGGTTGGCGAAAACCCGTCGAGCTCGCCGAACACCCAGGCGTATGGCGCCTCCAGCCGGAGGTTTATCGGTGTGGCCTGGATGCGACGGATCTTCATCTCAACTGCCGACCTCGAAGAAGGGTCTGCCAAGCAGATCGGGAACGACATCGATGCCGAGGCCCGGTCCGTCGGGAATGCCCATGCGGCTGCCCGTGACCGGCGGCATGTTCGATGCGGTGCGCACCGTCACCCATTCATGGAAGGCGATGGCATGCAGCCGGCGTTCCTGCGGCGTCGACAGCGACAGATGCGCCATGGCTGATGTGTCGATCTCGGCGCCGCCAGTGTCCTCGACGGTGATCATGAAGCCGAGATCGACGGCAAGGTCACGGATCTGGCGCGTCTTCGTCACGCCGCCGAGCCGCGAGATCTTGAGCGTCAGCCCGTCGGCCGCGCCCTTGCGGTGGATGTCGAGCATGTCGTCCAGCGAGGCGACGGATTCGTCGAGCACCATCGGCTTGTCGAGCGAGCGGCGCACCGACATGCATTCGTCGATCGTCGTGCAGGGCTGCTCGAACGTGTAGTCGATGGCGCGCGTCGCATCGGCGAACTGACGCGCCTGATAGGGCGTCCAGCCGGCATTGGCGTCGCAGAAGATGACGGTGCCCTTCGGCACTGAAGCCGCGACCGCGCTGACCCGCTCGATGTCGTCATGGACATTGCCGCCGACCTTTACCTGCAGCCGGTGGAACCCATCCTTGACGATGCGCCTGGCGAGTGCCGCCATGGCATCGACCGTGCCATGCGTGACGACCTTGTAGAGTTCGGCCGTCTCGCTCTCGCGCCCGCCGAGCAGCGTGACCAGCGGCACATCGGCCGCGCGTGCCGCCAAATCCCAGCAGGCCATGTCGAGCGCCGACTTGATATAGGGATGGCCCTTGAACACCGTGTCCATCAGCCGGCCGATGCTGGCCAGCCCGCGCGGGTCCTGGCCGATCAGATGCGGCGCGATTTCGACGACCCCGGCGCGGGTGCCGGCAGGGAAGGCGGGCGAGTAGAAATTCCCGAGCGGCGCCATCTCGCCCCAACCGGTCAGCCCGCTGTCGGAAGTAATGGCGACGATCACCGCGTCGAAGGCGTCGGCGACGCGCCCCTTGGACATGCGGTAGGGTCCGTCCACGAAGGGCTGCACGACATGGTAGGCCTTGATGGTTTTGATCCGCACGTTTCTCTGTCCATTGTCTGTGATGCCCCGACGAAGCCGCCAATTGGCGGCTTCTGTCGGCCTAGCCGTCCATGGCGGCTTCCGTCGGTCTCAGCCGCCTTCCGGCCGGCCGCGCGCGTGGCCGGCACGATCGGCCCTGGCGCCCTTGGATGCCCGCTGTTCGAGGCTGCGCGCATAGGCAAGCAGTTCCTCGAAATCGAGATCGATGTGCTCGCGGGCATGGCGCTGGGCGGCGCGCATGTCCTTGCCTTTCAAGAGCCGCACATAGGTTTCGTGAACGTCTTCGGCCGGCACCGGCTCGTTGCGTGCATGCTGGTGTAGGGCAAAATACATCTGCAGCCGGCTGGTCAGCCGCTGCCAGGTCTCCAGCAGCACCGAATTGTCCGACCATTCGTAGATGAGGCCGTGCAATTGCAGCGCCGTCTCGATCTGCCTTGTAGTGTCGAGGTCGCGGGTCGCCTGCTTCACCGCCTCGTGGCGCCGATCGAGCTCGGCGAAGAAGCGCTGGTCGCGCAGCTTCCAGGTCAGTTCGATGGCGAATTCGTCCAGCACCTTGTTGAGCGAATAGGCATCGTCGATATCCTTGGCGGTGACGTCGATGACAAAGGTTCCCGCATAGGGAATGCTGGTCAGTATGCCTTCCTGCACCAGCTCGCGCATCGCCTCGCGCAGTGGCGCGCGGCTCACCCGCATCTGTTCGGCAATCCTGAGTTCGTTGAGTTTCTGCCCTGGTTCGAGCTGGCCGGTCAGGATCGCGCGCCGCAGCAGCGCCACGATCTCGGCCCTGCGTGTCGTATCCGCGATCGGACTGAAATCCAGCTTGCCCATTCGGCTACTCCAGAGGTACCGAAAGCTAGACAAGCAGATTGTCGACAATCTAACAAGAGGTTATTTCTGGATTCTGGTTTTGAGGTCTGTTGATGTTCAGGCTGGGCCGAGCCGGAAACCCAAGACGGATTGAATCCGCCCTTTACTTTTCCGGGCGTTGGCGCTGCCCCCTCACCCTTACCCTCTCCCCGTTCTCCACGGGGAGAAGGGCCCGCAGGGCGATGAGGGGCGGCGCCGGCTTCGACGATTGATATCGCAAACCTAGAAACCCGAGCGCCTCAGGCCGCCCTGCCGTAAAAGCCGACCCGCTCTTCGTCGCTGAACATCACGCCTGGCTTCTCGTAATAAGAGAACACCGCGATCATGCGTTCGCGCTCGCCCTCGACAGTGGTGACGCGATGCGCGGTGTTCCTGCCGCGGAAGATGTTCAATGTGCCTGGCTTCATGCGCAGTATCTTGGCCTCGGGGTCACGCCCTTCAAGCAGCTTGGCGACGCCCTCGTAGTTGGGATTGTCTTCCGACCTCAGGTCGGTGCGGTATTCGAGATCGCCGCCGCGTTGCGATGCCTGCAGCAACAGGGTCGTGGTGAATTCCGAACGGTCGAAATGCCAGTTCAGGGCCTCGCCGGCGCGGTAGGCCATCACATTGGTGCGCGCCAGCGGGTCCTGCATGACATGCAGCTTCGTCTTGCCCATCGCCGCCGCCAGGAAGCGCAGCAGCGGTTCGTATTCATATATGGCAAGCACGACGCTGCCGGGAATCTGGTCGGCGCAGACCGTGTGGCTGATCGTCTCGACCTTGCGCAGCGCCGGATGGTCGGGCGCCAGCTCCGGGATCGATGGCTTGAAGTAGATGTTATGCATCCGCTTGTGCATGTGCGATCGCGTGGCCATCACAGGCTGGATTTCCCGCGCCGCCTTTTCGGCCACTCCGGGGCGCAGGAAACCTTCGAGATTGAACATGCCGTCGGCTTCCAGCGCCGCGACCGAGGTTTCCACGAGGCGCTTCCATTCGGCACCGCCCTCGCGGTCGAGCGGGTAGCGGTCCAGGTCGAGAATGTCTTTCATCGTTGCGTCCTCGTGAAATCCTGCAGCGACTAGACAGCAAGGAAATCTTTCTCTCAACGCGGAAAATTGTTAGGCTTGCATAAGGAAAACTTGGGAGAGGGCAGGATGGAAAAACTCCCGCCGCTAAATGCGATCAAGGCTTTCGAAGTTGCTGCGCGAGCCGGCAGCTTTACGCTGGCCGCCACGGAGCTCGGCGTGTCGTCGGCGGCGGTCAGCCAGCAGATCCGCAATCTGGAAAACTGGTTCGGCAAGCAGCTGTTCGTGCGCAGCGGCAACCGCATCGCGCTGACCGATGCCGGCCATGCGATCTACCCGCAGACCGCACGCGCCTTGGGCGACATCGCGGCCATTGGCCGGCGCATGCTGGAAGGGGGCTTGAGAACGCGTCTTGTCGTCAGCGTGCCGTTCTCGCTGGCCGAACTGTGGCTGGCGCCGCGGCTGGCCGTGCTGCTCGATGCCTTTCCGCGGATGGCGATCGACATCCGCGTCGAGGATGACCCAGTCGATGTCGTGCGCCAGAACATCGATCTGCGCATCAGCTATGGCGACTATCACTATCCTGCGCTCAGGATGGTCCGCCTTGTCCATGACGATGTGCTGCCGGTCGCGGCGCCTGATTTCTGGCAGCGTCACAACAACGGCGTCTCCGGCCTGGCGGAGCTGCATGAAAGTCTTTTCATCCACACCAATTGGGGGCCGAACTATGCCTCGCACCCAAGCTGGGCGGACTGGTTCTCGGCCGCCGGCGGCAGCCGCGCGCCCGATCCCTCGCACGGACGGCGCGTCGGCCTGTCCAGCCTGGCGATCGCCTCGGCGAGGCTGGGTCTCGGCATTGCGCTTGGCCAGCGGGTCATGGCCCGTGCCGATCTCGAAGCAGGGCGTCTCATCGCGCTCTCGTCCGTTTCGGTCCGTCTCGGCCAGCCCTATTGCGCCTTCATGGCTCCCGCCAAGGCCGAGCGCGCCGACGTGGCCGGTCTGGTCGAGCTGCTTGGAGCAATTCCAGGAAAAGTGCACAGCGGTTTTCCTGGGAAAAGCGCGCAACGCTTTTCCCAGGGAATTGCGTAAAAACAAACATAGCAAAACGGCGCCCTCGACGTGGGGGTCGAGGGCGCCACAGGACCGGGTCTGATGGGGGTTATCAGGTAGCCGGTTTCTGTTGTGGCAGGGGCGAAACCGGCATTCCCGGTCCGATCTTCTGCAGATTGCCGGTGATCACCTGGTCGCCTTCCGACACGCCGCTCGATATGGCGATGAGATCGCCATTGATCGGTCCGAGCGAAACGATGCGCTGGTCGACGGTGTTGCCCTTGCCGACGACATAGAGGTATTTGCCGAGCTGGCTCGAGCCCAGTGCCGTCTGCGGCACCATCAGCGCATCGGGCTGCTGCTTGATGTGCAGCCTCACACGCACATATTGGCCAGGCAGCAGCGTGAACTTGGCGTTGCCGATCGTCGCCCGTGCCGTGATGGTGCCGGTCGAATGATCGATCGTGTTGTCGATGAAGGTGAGCTGACCTCTCTGGCGCGGTTCCGTATCGCCTGGAAGCAGCACATCGACATCGACAGGCCCCGCCGCGCGGGCTTCCTCGATCTGTGCCAGATCCGTTTCGCTCGGATTGAAGGTGACATAGATCGGATCGAGCTGCACCAGTGTGTTGAGCACGGTGCCGGCGACGCTGACCAGCGTTCCGATCGAGGCCTGATTGCGGCCGATGCGCCCGGCAAACGGGGCGCGGATTTCGGTATAGCCAAGGTTGAGCTCGGCGGTCCGGACGGCGGCCTGATTTACAGCGAGCGACGCCTGGGCCTCGCGCAAGGTGCTGGTGCGCTGGTCGAACGCATCCTTGGCGATGTATCCGCTCTTGGCGAGTTCGGTGCCGCGGCCGAGATTGGAGCGTGCGTAGTCAAGCGTTGCCGTGTCGCGTTGGACCTGAGCCTTCGCCTGGTCAAGGGCAGCCTCGAAATCCTGCGGGGCGATCTTGTAGAGAAGATCGCCTTTGCTGACATCGCTGCCGTCGGCGGCAGCCTGCTCCTCGAGATAGCCCGGCACGCGCGCCTGCAGCGTGATGCTGCGGATCGACTCCACCCGGGCCGCATAGTCGAGGTAGATCGGGATCGTCTTCTTGACGACGTTCACCACCGGCACCGGCATGACGAACGCTGCCGGCGCAGGTGTCGCGGCCGCTGTGCCGGCATTGAGGCTGAGATTTCCCATGTCGAGCCAGTGAACGCTCGCCATCGAGATCGCCCCCAGCGCGACAGCCGCTCCCAACGCGATTTTCCATTTGCGCATGATCGATGTCTCCAATCCTATTCGGCCGCTTCCGCCAATCGCACAGGCGTTGGTTCGGCAGTCGGTTCAATATGGTCTTGTTCATGTTCGGCCGCGGGTTTGCTCTGCCCGCGGCCCTCGCGCAGTTGCTCGATCACCGCATAGAAGACCGGGACGAACACCAGCGACAGGATCGTTGCCGCGACCATGCCGCCAAAGACGGTGGTGCCGATCGACTGACGGCTCGCTGCACCAGCGCCTGTGGAGAACATCAGCGGCAGCACGCCGAGGATGAACGCGAAGGCGGTCATCAGGATGGGCCGCAGCCTGAGCCGCGCCGCTTCCATAGCGGCATCGACGATGCTCAGGCCTTCCTCGCGCCGACGCCGGGCGAACTCGACGATCAGAATGGCATTCTTCGCCGCCAACCCGATCAGCATGACGAAGCCGATCTGCGAATAGACATCGATCTGCATGCCACGCACCAACAAGGCAACAAAGGCACCGAACAGGGCAAGCGGCACCGCGAGCAGTACCATGAAGGGCATGGCCCAGCTCTCATATTGGGCGGCAAGGATCAGGAAGACGAAGATCATGGCGAGACCGAAGACAATCGAGGCGATCGATCCGGCCTTGAGCTCCTGATAGGTGATGCCGGTCCATTCGTAGCCGAAATCCCTCGGTAGTGCCGTGGCGGCGGCGCGCTCCATGGCCGCCACCGCCTGGCCGGACGAGAAGCCGGGCGCGGCGCCGCCATTGATCAGGGCCGACGCATTGTTGTTGTAGTGCGGCACGGTTTCCGGGCCGACGATGGGCACCAGCTTGCCAAGCGTGCTCAATGGCACCATGCCGCCGGCGGCGTTGCGCACATAGAGCCGCGAAATGTCGGCAGCACCGGCGCGCGCATCCTTGTCGGCCTGAATCGTCACACGAAAAGTGCGACCGAACAGGTTGAAATCGTTCACATAGAGCGAACCGAGATAGATCTGCAGCGTGTTGAACACATCAGGCAGGCTCAAGCCCAGCAGCTTCGCCTTGTTGCGGTCGAGGTCGTAGTTGAACTGCGGCGTCGAGGTCGAGAACGACGAGAACAATTGCTGCGGGTTGAGCTCGGGCTGCTTGCGCGCCTCGGCGAGCACGGCTTGCGTCGCGTCGTTGAGGGCGGCGCTGCCGCGGCCGGTCAGATCCTCGACCTGGAATTCGAAACCGCCGGTCGTGCCGATGCCGGGGATCGAAGGCGGATCGAAGCTTAGTGCAAACGCTTCCGGAATTTCCATCAGCTTCGAGCGCACGTCGGCGACGAGCTTCGAGGCGCTCTGGTCAGGGCCGCGCTCGTCCCATGGCTTCAGGATGGCGAATTCGACCGCCGAGTTCGACTGGGCGGCGCTGGTCAGGAAGTTCAGGCCGCTGATCGAGCCGACGATATCGACGCCGGGCGTGTTCTGCAGGATGTCGCGTGCCTTCCGGGCCACCGCGTCGGTGCGCTCCAGCGACGCCCCATCGGGCAACTGGATAACCACGAAGAAATAGCCCTGGTCCTCGACCGGAAGGAAGGTCGAGGGCAGACGCTGCCAGACGAAATAGGTCGCGACGAGTCCGGCCGCGAACACCCCGAGCATGATCCAGCGCAGGCGGATGAGGAAGCGCACGCCATGGGCATAGGCATGCGACAGCCGTTCGAAGCCCGCATTGAACCAGCGGAACAACACGAACTGGGTCTCCGGGCGGTGGCGCAGGAAGGCGGCGCTGAGCGCCGGAGTGAGCGTCAGCGAGACGAAGGCGGAGATGCCAAAGGAGATCGCGACCGTCAGGGCAAACTGGTTGTAGAGCCGGCCGGAAACGCCGGGTATGAAGGCGACCGGCACGAACACGGCCATCAGCACGGCGGTCGTTGCGATGATCGGGCCTGTGACCTCGGCCATTGCCGCGCGCGTGGCGGCCAGCGGTTTAAGGCCGGCCTCCAGCTGGCGCTCGACATTCTCGACGACGACGATCGCATCGTCGACGACGAGGCCGATCGCCAGCACCATGCCGAGCAGGCTGAGCATGTTCAGCGAGAAGCCGAACATGTACATGACGACCAGTGTGGCCACCAGCGACACGGGAATCGCGATCGTCGGGATGATCGTGGTGCGCCAGCTTTGCAGGAAGATGAACACGACGGCGACAACCAGGACCAGCGCCTCGCCAAGCGTGACCAGCACGTCATGCATGGAAGCCGAGACGAAGCGCGTCGTGTCGTAATGCATGGCGTAGCTGACGCCCTTCGGGAAGCGGCCCGACAGTTCCTGCATCTTGTCCTTGACGCGCTGCTGCAGATCGAGCGCGTTCGAACCCGGCATCTGGTAGACCGCGAGCACCACGGTCGGATCCTTGCCGAAGAAGGCCGACGACGAATATTGCAGGGCGCCGAGTTCGATGCGGGCAACGTCGCGCAGCCTGACCAGCGAGCCGCTCGCGGCATCGGCGCGCACGACGATGTCGCCGAATTCCTCGGGATCGCTCAGTCTGCCGACTGCGTTGACCTGCATCTCGAAGGCGGTGCCGGCCGGCGCCGGCGACTGTCCGATCTTGCCGGCCGCGACCTGGACATTCTGCTCGGCGATGGCGTTTTGGACATCGACCGCGGTGATGCCGAGATTGGCAAGCTTGTCGGGATCGAGCCATATGCGCATCGAATAGCGCCGCTCGCCGAAGATCTGCACGTCGCCGACGCCGGGCAGGCGCTTCAGCGGGTCCACCACCTGCAGGTAGGCGAGGTTGCTGAGCGCCACCGGATCGACGGAGCCGTCGGGCGAGGTTAGGTTGACGATCAGGACGAAATTTGGGTTCTGCTTCCTGATCGTCACACCACCCTGGTTGACGATGGCCGGCAGCGAGGATGCTGCCTGCGACACCCGGTTCTGGACATCGACGGCGGCGGTGCTGAGCGAATAGCCGACCTCGAAGGTGATGGTGATCGTCGAGGAGCCGTCATTGGAGCTCGACGACGACATGTAGGTCATGCCCTGGACGCCGTTGATCTGCTGTTCGAGCGGGGTCGTGACGGTGTCGGCGACCACTTGCGCGCTGGCGCCGGGATACTGGGCGCTGACCACGACCTGCGGCGGCGTGATGTCGGGAAACTGCGAGACGGGCAGCAGGAAATAGCAGATCGTCCCGGCGAGCACCATGATGATGGCGATCGCCGATGCAAAGATCGGACGGTGGATGAAAAAGTTCACCATGAAACGCACGCCTCGTTAAATGCTTTTGCTTCGCCAAATGCCTTGGCAATCCTGGACAGCCGCCGGCTGTGCCCGGATCCCGCGTCTGCTGAAAAACGAGACGGCGGCGCCTTGCTGTCCGGATACTGCTCTTCCGCCAGCGACCGCAGCATCCTCTCGAATGCGCGCGGGTCGACGCGGTCCGCCTTCATCACCAGCCGGATCATCGGATCCCGGATGGCTTCATCGATTGTCAAATCCTTGCGCTGCGACATCGAAGCGGCTCCTTGCTGGCGATTCGCATCGAATGATCGCGAATCGTTTTTGTCGTTCTCACCGGCCGAAGCCGCATGACAGGCAGTCCTTGCCCTGGTTCCGTCCCGGCTGTGCCTAACGGCGATGCCAATCGTTGACGGGGTGCAAGATAGGTGTTACCAGTAAGTAACATTCGTGAAGTTACAGATCGGTAACACCCTAGTCAAGAGGTGTGCCGAATTTTTAGGGAGCCCCCATTCTTAGGGAACCAAGGAGACTTCGATGGCAGATGGCACTTCGGAACGCGTCCGGCCCCGGGATCGGATCCTGGAGACGGCGCAGGACATGTTTCACAAACATGGCATCAAGGGCGTCGGCGTCGACGCCATCACCGAAGCCGCCGGCACCAACAAGATGACGTTATACCGTCATTTCGAATCCAAGGACGATCTGATCATCGAGTGCCTGCGCGCCACCGCATCCAAGGCCGGCGCGATGTGGGATGCATTCGAGACTGAATATCCTGGCGACAAGCTCGCGCAACTGCACGCCTGGGTTCGCAAGGCCGCCGAGATGCTCAGCGCCGACAGCCGCGGCTGCGATATGGCCAATGCCGCCATCGAATTGAGCGAGACCGATCATCCGGCAAGGCGTGTAATCAAGGAACTCAAGGATGCCCAGCGCGAGCGCCTGGTGAACCTGTGCCGGGAGGCCGGTGTTGGCCAGGCCGAGCTTCTCGCCGACACGCTGTCGCTATTGCTCGAGGGCGCCCGCGTCAGCCTGCAGAGCGTCGGCGCCGAAGGCCCCAGCGCGCAGTTCGTCCGCATGGCTGAAGGCCTGATCGCATCGTTCAAGGCGCGATAGGGCTCTGCCTGCGCCTCCGCGTTTTTGCCGCGGACGACATCTCCAGGAACGAAAATGAAAAAAGCCCGCTGCCGGGAGGAGGTGGCAGCGGGCTTGATTTCGAACACGGCGCGGGAGGAGGTGCACCGAATTCAAGGCCGGCATCGCATCTGGGAGGAGTAGATGGCCGACACCTGCGAACTTACGGATTGCCTAACGATTCGGCAATTGCAAAAGATGCATAGCAGATGTGCAGATTTGCCGTATCACCGCTGAAGCCGGAGAACGGCATCATTGCACCGGGACGTTTTCCTTGAAGATCAGGCGTGGCTCGATGAATTTTCGGGTCAGATAGGGCGCCGAGGACGCGATCGAGCCGAGCAGGCGAATGACCGACTGCTCGGCGATCAGCCGCGCATTCTGGTCGATGACGACATCGAGCAGGTCGTCGACGAGATAACCGCGTGTTGCCCGCGTCAGGTCATGGCAGATGAACACCGGCTTCCTTTGCGGCCTGGCTTCCAGCAGCGCCTTCGCCACGCCCGAGCGTCCGGCGCCGACGCAATAGATGCCGAGCAGCTCCGGCTCGTTGTGCAGTGCCTGCATCGTCGCGGTGTAGCTGATATCAGGCTCGTCGTTGATCTCGACGGCGCTGGTCACGGTCAGATTGGGGAACTCTTCGCTCAGCACCGAGCGAAAGCCCATTTCGCGTTCCTCGTGCCCGCGATAGGAGCGTGAGCCGACGACCATTGCCAGATGGCCTGGGCGTCCGCCCAGGAAACGGCCCATCAACAAGGCCGCGGTGCGGCCGGCAACGCGGTTGTCGATGCCGACATAAGCCGAACGTGGCGCGCCCGGCACGTCGGACACCAGCGTGACGAGGCGGATGCCGGCCTCGACGATCTCGCGCAGGATGTTGCGGGTTCGCGGGTGATCGATCGCGATCACGCCGACGCCGTTTGCCCTAAGCGAGAGGTTTTCGATCGCCGCCTGCAATGCTCCGGGCGAAATGCCGGCGAGGTTGTGGATCCGGCAGGAGGCGACCAGCGGCAGGCGCGCCGCGTAGTCCTCGATGTGCCTTGCCAGGTCCATCATGAAGGCGTTGGAGCCGATCGGCAGGAAGAATTCGAGATGCGCCGGCCGCGAGGGCAGCGCCACCTGGTCGACCACCGGCAGATAACCGAGCTGCTTGGCCGCTTCCATCACGCGCTGCCGGTTGGCGGCACTTGCGCCCGGCCGGTTGTTCAAGACCCGGTCGACCGTCGCGGTCGACAGTCCGCAGCTCCTGGCTATATCCGAAACGGTGGCTTTCATGGTCCCAGTCATAGGAGCGGATGCGATCCCGTGCCAGACATGCGGCTACCGGCTCTGGTTGAGGTGTTCAGGCTCCCGAATGCTTGCCGTCGGCGATGGCGTCGCGGATCTCCTTGTCGGACATGCCGGTGATGATCCGCTCGACCTCGGCGACGTTGGTCGTCTTCGGGTCGATGTCGTCGGCGACCACCTTGCCCCGGCGCATGACGACGATGCGGTCGACCACCTGGAAGACATGGTGGATGTTATGGGCGATGAAGATGCACGAGTGGCCCGAATCGCGGGCGCTGCGCACGAAACTCAGCACGCCTTGCGTCTCGGCGACGCCGAGATTGTTGGTCGGCTCGTCGAGGATGATCAGGTCGCTGTCGAAATGCATGGCCCGCGCGATCGCCACCGCTTGCCGTTCGCCGCCGGAGAGCGAGCCGATCGGCGTCGTCGGCGGGATGTTCTTCGAGATGCCGACCTGCTTCAGCAGATCGCGGGCGACCACGTTCATCGCCTCCTGATCCATTCGGTTGAGGAAGCGCGGTGGCTTGATCGGCTCGCGCCCGAGAAACAAATTGCGGGCGATCGACAATTGCGTGACCAGCGCCGAGTCCTGATAGATTGTCTCGATGCCGTGGGCGATGGCGTCGCTGGTGCTGCGGAAGTCGACCTTCTTGCCGCGGATGAAGATGTCGCCGCTGGTCAGCGGAACCGCACCCGACAGCACCTTGATCAGCGTCGACTTGCCGGCGCCATTGTCGCCGAGCAGCCCGACGATCTCCCTTTCATTGACATGGAAATTGGCGTCCACCAGCGCCTGCACACGCCCGTAGGACTTGCGGATGTTTTCCATGCGGACAAGCGGTTCGGCCACGGTTCACGTCCCTGCCTGATGCCGGCGTTCCAGCCATGAGTGGAGCGCCATCATGCCGAGGATGATGGCGCCGATGAAGATGTTGTAGGCAAGGCCCGGCACGCCGATCAGCACGATGCCGTTGCGCATGACGCGCAGGATCAGGATACCGAGCACGGTTCCGATGATGGTGCCGCGCCCGCCGGTCAGCGCGGTGCCGCCGATCACCACCATGGCGATGACTTCGAGTTCGTAGCCGGTGCCGCTGTTGGGGTTGGCCGCCGAGGTGCGCAGCGAGGAGATGACGCCGGCGAGCGAAGCCATCAGCGACGACAGGATGAACAGGCCGATCTTGACGCCGCTGACATTGACGCCGCGCGCCCTTGCCGCGTTGGGGTTGCCGCCCGCCGCCTGGATCCAGTTGCCGGTGCGGCTCTGCGTCAGCACATAGCCAAGCGCGATTGCGGCTGCGATGAACCAGAACAGCGACATGTAGATGCGGAACGGCCCGATGAAGAAGTCGCCGACCAGCACTTCCGCGAGCCAGCTGCCTTCGGCGCTCCAGGTGCGTTGCGGGAAACCGTCGGTGACGAACAGGGCAGTGCCGCGCACGACAAGCAGCATGCCGAGCGTCACCAGGAAGGACGGGATCTTGAGCTGCGTGACGAACCAGCCATTGACCAGCCCGATGAAGGCGGCGACCACCAGCGCGATGAGGAAGCCCATTTCCAGCGAGGTGACGCCGCTGTTGAACAGGGTCCACATCAACACCGGCGAGAAGCCGAATACCGATCCGACGGAGAGGTCGAATTCACCTGAGGTCATCAGCAGCGTCATCGCCAGCGCGATCAGGCCGAGCTCGACCGTGAAGGCCAGCGTGTTGGAGATGTTCTGCGGCGACAGGAAGCTGGGGTTGATGCTCCAGAAGACAGCGATCTCGACGACGAGCAGCACGAAGGGACCGAATTCGGGCCTCGCGATCAGGCGTTGGATGAGGGAACGATTTTCCACCTTGGACCCGCGAAAATGAGTGGAATTGCCTGGAACCTGCACCGCATCCGGCAGGTCGGCGGAAGGGAAGGACAGTCGCGACCGCAGGTGCGGCCGCGACTATTCTGATTGCGGATTATTTGCCGGCCAGGATCTTGTCGTAAACCTCGGCGGTGTCCTTCTCGTAGAGCGCGCCGGTGATCACGTTGAAGCCGGGTGGGATGCCGCTGGCGGCCATGTTGGCCAGCGAAAGCGCGACATAGCTGGTCGCCTGCGGATCCTGCCACTGCGCGGCATTGACGTAGCCGTTCAGCACTTCCTGGGTGGTGTCGAGCGAGTTGCCCCAGCCGACGACCGGGATTTCGCCCGGCTTGACGCCGACCTGGTCGAAGACCCGCTTGATCGAGCCGGTGACCAGGTCGCCGAGGCCGATGATCGCCTTGACCTTGGCCCTGTTGGCGGTGAGGTAATCGACCATGCGGTTGATCACTTCGGCCTGGTCTAGCGTGGCTTCGGTGATCTCATAGGTGATGCCGAGCGGCTCGAAGACGCTCTTGATGCCTTCCTCTTCCTGGACGCCATAGGTAGCGCCGGGAATTTCGACCGGCATCCAGACGAAGTCGCCCTTCTTCACCAGGCCCTTGTCGACCAGATACTGCGCCCAGTGCCTGCCGAAGGTGACGTTGTCGCCGCCGACATAGGCGTTGAAATTCGCCTTCGGGTCGGGCGTGTTGAAGTTGATGATCGGGATGTTCGCCGCGCGGGCTTCCCCAACGATCTCGACAAGGCTGCCCGGATCGGGGCTGGTGGTGACGATGCCGTCGGCCTTGGCCGATATCGCCGCGCGCACCGCCTCCTGCTGCGACGCCACGTCGCCATTGTGGAACGAGGTGTTGACGGTGTTGCCGGTGTCCGTCGCCCATTGCTTGGCGCCGGCAAGGAAATAGGTCCAGACCGGGTCGGCCGGGCCGCCATGCGAGACCCAGTAGAAGGTCTTGGCCTGTGCCGCCGCCGGAATGGCCAGCGCCATGATCAAGCCGAATACAAGCAGTCGTAGTCTTGTCAGCATTTGATTTCCTCCCATTTTGAAAGTGACCTCCACATCGGGCGATCCGGGCAAAGCCCTGACCGTACCTCCTGTCATCGCCGATCCGGACGCTCCAAGAGCATCCCCTTTTTCGGTCGATGGCAAGCCTCCATCCACCAAAGGATGTTGGCGCAAGGCACGGCGCCATCAGCAATCCCATCAGATTGCATCAGTTTGGCTGATATTTTCCAAGCGGGAAGCACCGCAGCAGCGCCTCAGGCGCTGCTGCGGTGCCGGGTAGGGGAATGCATATTGAAAGCCGGCCTGCCGCCGGTGCCTGCTCAGAACCGATAGGTCAGACCGCCCTTGAGCGCATTGGTGCTGGTCTCGCTGGCCAGCTGGCCTTCATAGTCGACGTTCAGCGAGAGGTTCTGGCTGACATTGAAGTCGAAGCCGGCGCTGAGAACGAAACTGTCCCTGGCGATCGGCGTCCCGGCAACGCTGAAGCTGCCGCCGGTCTCGATAAACGACATGGCAAGCTCCGGCGTCACGTCGCCATAGGCATGGCGCCAGGCGAGCGTGGCATGCGGGGTCAAGGTGCCGGCGCCGACGACGAAGCTTTTCGCCAGCCGCAGGCCAAGCGTGGAATAGGGCACGTCAAAGGAAAGGCCGGACGAGCTCAGGCCGGTGGCGGGCGCATTGGTCTCGCTGAAGCTGTCCGTCTCGATCCGGCTCCAGGCCATCTGCGCGAAAGGCTCGAAACCCATGCCGCCGGCTTCCGCCGCATAGGCGGCTTCGACGAAGAGATTGGTGGTCGACCCGTCATAGGAAGCTATCGGCTGTTCGGCGACGCCGAGCATGCCGGCGGTGCGCTTGGTATCGATGTCGCTCCAGCCATGGCTGGCGCCGCCGCGCAAACGGAAATCGTCGAAGCTGGCGCCCGCATAGGCCGCAACCAGAACCGTCGAGGCATCGGCGCTCGACAGCCGCGCGTCGACATCGCTGCTGGCCGAGGCGTAGCCGGCGGCAATGCCGAACGTTGCATAGCCCATGGTCACATCCGCGCCGGCGAGAAAGCCGCCAAGGGAGCTGTCGAGCTTGGCCGCGTCGCCATTGCCGTTGGCGCTGTTCCACTGGCCGAAGCCTTGAGCCCAGGCGGAGTAGACCGGTCCCGTCGCCCCGGCTCCCGGCGCATTCATCGGAAACGGGCTGGCCGGCGAGGTCGGACCATAGGCCAGAACGGGACCGTCGAAGGCGAGCGCCGCCGTGGCGGGCGACGTGCCGGCCGAGGCTTGGCGCAGGCGGCCGACCAACGTGTCGGCGACCAGCGTGCTTTGATTGAACAGCGTGTTGCCGAGCGAGGCATGCGCCTCGCCTGAAAGCAGGTCGTAGCCTGTCGCGATGTCGTCTTCTTCGCCGGCGGTCGCGGCGGCGAGCGTGGAATGGAGCGTGCCGCCGCCCGCTGCGCTGAGAGCGTCGGCGACCGCCGCCTGGTTGGCGGTCTTGGCGAAACTGGCGAAGGAGACGCCGTTCGACGCCAGCTCCAGCGTTATCGAAGCGCCATCGCGCCCCAGTGTCGCGTTCGTGAACAGGAAGTCAGGGGCGACGAGCGCGTCGAATTGTCCGTCCGGCGTCGTGGTCTGCGAGGCCGAGACGATGGTGTAGGTTCCGAAGGAGAGCGACCCGAGGGCGGACAGCTCGACCGTGCCGCCATTGATCGCCGAGGTGCCGGCAACGATCTGGTCCGAACTGCTCCCGCTGATCTCGACAGCGTAGGTCGAACCGGCGTCGAATGTCGCCGTGCCGTCCACCGTGATGGCGCCGACCGAGTTGCCAGGCGAAACGGTGCCGCCCGCCGCCACCGTGAGGCCGCCGAGGGTCGCATTGCCGCCCAGCATCGCCTCACTGCCGACACTGACGTTGGCCGAGGCGAGCGAGCCGTTGAGGATGAGGCTGCCGTTCACCGTCACCGCGCCGGCAAAGCTGCTGGTGCCGGTGGCGGTGAAGCTGGAGCCGGCTCCGACGAGCAGCGTCTCGAAGTCGCGATATTGCGCGTCGTTGCCCAATAGACCGAGATCGATACCGCCGGTGCCACCCAGCTCGAACGTATCGCTGCCGGTACTGCCGGTGACATAACCGACCATCTGGCTGCCCGAGCGATAGATGAACAAGTCGTCGCCGTCGCCCATGTCGACGGCCTTGGCATTGCCGCTCTGGATCAGGCCGGCATTGTCGATGATATCGTCATTGGCGCCGATGAACGTGACGGCAACGCCGTCCGAGCGGATCACGCCTTCATTGGTGAGCGTGGTGGAGAAGGGCGCCGGACCCTGCGCGCTGTCGTCGATGAGGATGGCACGCCCGACATTGTCGACGCCCTCGTTGAAATAATTGTCATAGGCCTCGATGACACCACCGGCATGGTTGTCGATCACGCCGCCGCGCCGGCGGCGATGCCATCGGCGGTGTTCAAATCGCCGTCCTTGGTTCCCGTGGCGCCGGTGCCCTGTATCAGGCCGTAATTGTCGAGCGCGACCTGGCCGTCGACATCCACGCCGTCGCCATCGCCGTCCGGCACCGCGGGATCGCCATCGTCGTCGAGGAGGCCGGTCACCGCGCCACGAATGGCGCCGTGGTTGGTCACCGTGACGACGGTGTCGCCGGAACTGTCGATGTTGATGCCCGATCCATTGCGGCCGACAATGAGGCCGCCGGCCTCATTGTCCACATTCATCTCACCGTCGCCGGTTATGCCGTGCTTGGCGCCGAGAATCTGGCCGCCGGCCTTGTTCACCACCGTGCCGCCGGCGTCCTGGAAATCGACGCCGTCGCCATCGCTGGTCAGGTCGACCGACTGGATGAGGCCGTAATTGGTCACGGTCGCGCCGGCGCCCGGGCGCATGGCGTCGGCGCTCTGCGACTGGATGATGCCGGTGGCATGGTTGGTGACGGTGATCACATTGTCCGGCGACGTGAGGTCGGCGAAGTCGAGCGCCTGGCCTTCGCCGCCGTCGATCAGGCCATGGTTTCCAATGCTGATCACCGCGCTCGAGCCATTGTTGTCGGCGCTGATCTTGAAGGCGTCATCGGTGCCGAGAATTTTGCCGCCGAGCTGGTTGACGAGTTCAAAGGACTTCAGCGTCTCGACATTGCCGTCATCGTCGAAGCTGAGGGCGCGGTTGCCGTCCTGCGCCTCTATGGTCCCGGAGTTGATCAGCGTAATGGTGCCGGCACCGAAGCGGATCGCGTCGTTTTCCAGCGCGGTGATGGTGCCGGCATTCTCGATCAGCACCGTGGCTGTCGCCGATGTGGCGCCATTGAGATCGAAGACCTGGCCGGTGTTCGAAGTCATCGAACTGGTGTTCACCACATGCAGATTGCCGTTATTGAAGGCATTGTTGATGCGCAAGGTGTCATTCGCGGATTCGATGCTGCCATCGTTCCGCAGCGTGAATGGCCCGCTTACCGTCCCGCTGGTGTCGATGGCCCGGCTGCCGCTGATGATATTGCCGTCATTGACGATGCTGACGCCGGCGGGGCCGGTGGCCGCGCCGTTCCAGATGATGGCGCTCCCTGGCACATCAAGTGTGCCGCCGGCTTCGATCTGCCCAATATCGGTACCGGAGACGGTTTGCTGGCCGGTCTGCGTCGTGCCTGTCACGACCGTGAAGGAATCGGCGCGGGCGGTGAAAGGAACGGACAGGACAGTCGCGGCCGCGAGCAGCGCAAGATAGCTCACCGACGACGAGAAGAAGCGGTTCATGATGGAGGCCCCAAGCCAGTTCTAAAGCCAGTTTTGTCTCATGCCCCGCTAACCAATGCGGATGACAAACAGGTGACAGCCGGGGTGATGTCGCTATGACCGCTCGTGTATTTCGCAACCTGGCGCAGCTCGCCCAAAACCGCTGCCCGCTTTTTGGGCGACATGCGTCATAAATCCTCCTCTAGATGAGGTCTGCTTTGGCAAGGTCTCGCATCAGATGGCTGGCGCCGTAGGTCCAGTGCGGGCAATCGGGCGACAGCCGCACGCGGTTGACCAGGGCGCCGAATTTCTCCGACGAGATGGTAACGATGTCACCGACCTTGTGCGTAAAACCCTTGCCCTTTTCGCCGCGGTCCTTCGACGGCACGAACATGGTGCCGAGATAAAGCGCCAGCCCGTCCGGGTACTGGTGATGCGGTCCCATCGCGGCCGCGACCAGCTCTTCCGGCGAGCGGCTGATCTCGGCCATCGAGCTCGCACCCTCCAGCGAAAACCCGTCCTCGCCCTCGACCTTCAGGTGCACGATGGCCTGCTTCACGTCGTCGATGGAAAATGTTGCGTCGAACAGCCGGATGAATGGGCCAACTGCCGCCGAGGCGTTGTTGTCCTTGGCCTTGCCGAGCAGCAGAGCCGAGCGTCCTTCGACGTCGCGCAGATTGACGTCGTTGCCGATCGTGGCGCCGACGATCCTGCCGCTGCTGGCGGCGATCATCGCGATCTCGGGTTCGGGATTGTTCCATGTCGACACCGGATGCAGGCCGACATCGGCGCCGAAGCCGACCGAGGCCATCGGCTGGCACTTGGTGAAGATCTCGGCATCCGGGCCGATGCCCACCTCCAGATATTGCGACCAGGCGCCGCGCGCAATCAGCTTGGCCTTGATCTCCATCGCCTCCGGCGAACCGGGCCTGAGCTTCGACAAATCATGGCCGATCAGCCCGGCTATGTCGGCGCGAATGGCGTCCGCCTTCTCCGCCGAGCCGCGCGCCTGTTCCTCGATGACGCGTTCGAGCAGGGATACCACGAAGGTCACCCCTGATGCCTTCACCGCCTGCAGGTCGACGGGGGACAGCAGGTATGGCTGTGCCGGATCGCGCGCGGCCTGGAAACTGTTGGCGGCGATCGCGTCAAGCGAGCCGACCGCTCTGCCCTTGGCCGAGCGCACATGTCCGGCAGGATCCGCCATCTCGCAGATGTCGCGTATGGTCGGTGCGGCGCTCGACGTTATGTCGAAGATAGTGCCGTCGCGCACCGTGACGACCAGCGGATGCGACGCATCGCTCGTCCTGGCGCGGCCGATGAAGAGGCCCTCGGCGGGTAGGTGCGTCGGGTTGGTCATGCCTTGAAATCCTCCATTGTCTCGTCCTGCCGCGGCAGTCGTCCCGGCCGTGCGCCACAATCAAGCCGGCCTGATCGGCGCGGCGCGGCACTTTCAACAAATTCCAGCCAAAGGTCTATCCCGTCCTCAAGGCGAGATCTGCTATCTGGCGGTCTCTGCGCCCCTGGACCTCAATCGACTTTGATTTGTCCCAATGGTGAGATGGAAAGGTCGTTCAAAACCATTGATGCGCGGTGGTAGCCCGGCTATTCGGCGGCCTCGCGAACGGGTATCAGCCGCCGCTCGACCTGCTGGAGATGCAGGCGCATGGCTGCCGCCGCGCCGCCGAGGTCGCGCTCGGCGATTGCTTCGACGATCCGTTCATGGTCGGCAAAGCTGTGATGATCCGGCGGCGGGCGCGCGCCTTCGGAGCGAAGACGCCCCCAGACCACGGTCCGGCGCACGGCGTTCAGCACATCGAACAGGCCAAGCAGCACATTGTTGCGGCTGGCCTGCGCGATCTGCCGGTGCAGCAGATTGTCGATGTTCTCGTATTGCCGCCACGTCACGGCCTCCCGCGTCTGCGCCAGCGATTGCCGCATCGCCGCGATGTCGGAAAGCGTGGCGTGCAGCGCCGCTTCGCGCGCGATCTCGGGTTCGATGATGAGGCGCGCGCGCATCACGTCGGCAGGGTTTGTGCGGCCCGCGATTTCGGAAATCCCGATCGTCTCCTCGACCGGCCCCCTGCCGACGAAGGTGCCCCTGCCGACGTGACGCCAGATGCGGCCGTCCTTCTCGAGCACCGCCAGCGCCTTGCGCAGATCGCCGCGCGACACGCCAAGGCTCTCGCACAGCTCGCGCTCCGCGGGCAGCCGGGTTTCACCGGAATGGTCCATCTGGGCCAGATAGGCCTGAAGCTGAACCAGGGCGGCTTGGCCGCCACTGCCGGCATCGTCCATCAATTTAACCAATCCGCCTATTGTTTCCCTTTGCTGGTGTTAAAACGATTGCCGCAAACCGTCAACTGCCAAGTTTTCTCGGCTAACGGGCATCGTGTGAAGATGTTTCTCCTTGACCAATCGGCTTAATTTGCTTAACCAATTAGGAAAATGGTTACAAAAAACGGGAGGAATGACAATGGCCAGACTATCCAGACGCACCATCCTAGCCACCGCTTTCGCGGCGGTCCTGTTAAGTGCGCCGCCCCTGTCGGCGGCAAGCGCGGGCGACATGCGCATCGCATTCGGCGACCTTCCCGGCATCGAATCCATCCAGACGCTCGCCGCGATAGAGCGCGCCAAGGAGCGCGGCGTGAATGTCGAGCTCATCGTGCTCAATGACGAGGACCTGGCTGCCCAGGCGATCGTCGGCGGCCAGGCCGATGTCGGTATCGGCGCGCCCTATACGCTGATCCAGAAGGCGGGCGTGCCGATCCGCATCTTTGCGCAGATTTCGACACTGCGCTTCTTTCCTGTCGTGAACAGCGAATTCTACAAGGAATGGAAGGATCTGGACGGGCAGGACGTCGCCGTTCAGGCGCGCGGTTCCGGCACCGAGGCGGTCATGCTGCTGATGGCGAAGAACCAAAGCATCAAGCTCGGCAACATCAGCTACGTCCCGGGCTCCGAGGTGCGCCGCAATGCGCTGCTCCAGGGGACGCTGAAGGCGTCGATCGTCGATGCCGCCAACAGGCGCGCGCTCGAGGCCGAAGCCCCCGGCAAGTTCATTGTTCTGCCGGTCGAGGACCTCGGCGCCTCCGATGAAGCGCTTTTCGCGACGGCGGACTATCTGAAGAACAACGCCGCCGACGTCGACATCCTGGTCGAGGAATTGATGAAGACCGGGCGGGAAATAGCCGCGAACCCGACGGTCGCGGTTGAATTCCGCAACAAGTATAAGCTGCTGCCGGATCTCGGCGCGGAAGCGGATGGCGAGATCACTGAATACTACAAGGAAACCGCGGCAGCCGGCAGCCTTGCGCTGAATGGCGGCGGCGCGGATGCGGCCGCCGACGACTTCGCCTTCTTCAGCCTTGCCGGCCAGATCGAAGGCGATCCCGCCAGCCTCGAGGTCGCGGACTTCTGGGATGTCGCAGCCCTCGACCGCGCCGTCGCCAAGCTCGGCAAGAAATAGGCGGCCTGGCGGATGGCCCTGAGCATCAGAACAGACGGCGAGGCCGCCGGCCTCGCTGCCCCCTCCAGCCGCAGCACGACGGGCGCCTGGTGGGACCAGCCGGTCGTGCTCAGGCTCATCTCGATCGCTGCTTTCGCGGGGATCTGGGAGGTGGCCGGGCGCATTCCCGTCAGCTTCGCCTTTCCAACCTTTTCCGACACGATCATCGCGTTTTTCGGATTGCTCGCCGACGGCAGCCTGGCCAACGCCTATCTCTCGACACTGCAGCCACTGGTGCTCGGCGTCGTCCTGTCGGCGTTCCTGGGTGTCGGCCTCGGCACGATCTGTGGCCTCTGGCGCACCGGCGAATGGCTGCTGATCCCCGTGTTCATCGTGCTTCAGGCTGCTCCTGTCGCCGCCTTCATCCCGATGGTCACCTTCGTCTACGGGATAGGCATGACCGCCAAGACGCTTGCTGTCATCATCCTTGCACTGCCGGTCATCGTGCTCAACACCTACAAGGCCGTGCGCAACGTCAACCAATCGTTGCTCATCATGTGCCGGTCGTTCCTGGGCACACCGTGGCAGACGGTCGCCAAGATCATTCTTCCGGACGCCAGCCCGGTTATCTTCGCCGGCCTGCGCCTCGGCGTCGCTGCCGGGTTCGTCGGCGTGGTGCTCGCCGAACTGCTGATTACCCCGACCGGCATCGGCGACCTCATCACATTTCACCGCTCGCGCGCGGACTACGCCGAGATGTATGCAACAATTGCCTCGATCATTGCTCTTTCCACCCTGACACTGGTCTTTCTGCAGTGGGTGGAAGTTCGTGTTTTCAGGCCCGAAAGCAGAGGTACCTGACATGCATGCTACCGCATTGCGAAATGGACCGTCGCCGGTGCCGGCACCGATCGATTCAATCGTGGAAGTGAGGGGACTTTCCAAGACCTACGGCAACGTCGAGGCGCTGCGCGGCATCGACCTCGACTTTCCCAGAGGCAAGCTGACCAGCCTTCTCGGACCCAGTGGTTGCGGAAAGACGACGCTGTTGAAGATCATCGCGGGCCTGATAAAGGCCGATGGCGGAACCGTCGCGATCAACGGCAAGCGCGTCAGCGCACCAGGCCCCGAGCGCGCTTTCGTGTTCCAGGACTTTGCGCTGATGCCTTGGGCGACGGTGACACGCAACGTCGCCTTCGGCCTCGAATTGCGCGGCACCAACAAGGCCGAACGCGAGGAGACCGCGCACCGCTACATCGCCGAGGTGGGTCTCGCCGGCTTCGAGGACAAATATCCCCACGAACTCTCCGGTGGCATGCGCCAGCGCGTCGGCCTGGCGCGGGCATTGTCGGTCGATGCCGATGTCCTGCTCCTCGATGAGCCGTTTTCGGCGGTCGACGAGCAGAACCGGCGCAAGTTCCAGGAAGATTTGATCCGGCTGCGCACCAATCAGAACAAGACCTTCATCTTCGTCACGCATTCGATCGAGGAGGCTGTCTATATCTCCGACCGCATCGTCTTGCTGTCGCCGCGGCCTGGCAGGGTTTCGCAGATCATCGAACCGCAAATCGATCGCTCCGGCGACCCCGAGCGCATTCATCGCGACAGGCACTATCTCGATACCGTCGAGGAGATATGGCAGGGGCTCAAGCAATATGTGGAATGATCGGCAATGACCCTGTTTGGCTATCGCATACCAATGATGGCGTCCCTGCTCGTCTGGTGCGTCGTGTGGGAAATCGTCGGCCGGCTCGACCTTGTCTTTCTGCTCCCGCCCTTTAGCGACGTGCTGATTGCAGCGGTCGATCTCGTGCAGACCCCGTCCTGGCAGACGGCGACGGTCACGACCCTCCGCGCCTTCGCCATGGGCATGGCCCTGTCGATCGTAATCGGCGTGCCGCTGGGCATACTGATGGGGCGCTTCAAGATCGCCGACGATCTGCTCGGCATGTGGGTCAACATCTTTTCCAGCGCACCGCTTTCGGCGATCGTTCCGGTGCTGATGATCCTGTTCGGCTTCGGCGAGAAGACGATCGTCGCGGCGGTGTTCCTGTTCGCGATCTGGATCATCGTTCTCGACGCGCGCGCCGGGGTCCGCCATATCTCGCCGTCGCTGATCGAAATGGCGCGTTCCTATGGCGCCTCGCGCCCGGCGCTCTACACCAAGATCATCCTTTGGGCGGCCCTTCCGGAAATCCTTGCCGGCATCCGACTTGGCCTCATCCGCGGCGTCAAGGGCGTTGTCATCGGCCAGCTGCTCGTCGCCATCGTCGGTTACGGTGCGCTGTTCGAGACCTTTTCGCGCAATTTCCGCATGGCCGAGTTCTGGGCCCTGACCATCATCCTTTTCGCCTTCGCCCTGGTGATCGCCGAACTGATCGAACGGGCCGAAGCCAAAGTCGAATATTACGCAGGAGCAAGACAGTGAACATGCACGGCACGACCTACGTCATCGAACCGAACGCCATCCCGAGCCTTCCCGTGGCGGGAACCGACAAGAGGTTTCCGGTGCACCGGGTCTATTGCGTCGGGCGCAATTACGCCGCGCACGCTGTCGAGATGGGACACGACCCCAGCAAGGAGCCGCCTTTTTTCTTCCAGAAGAACCCCGACAACCTTGATACGTCAGGAGAATTTCCCTACCCTCCGGCCTCCAATGATGTTCATCACGAAATCGAAATGGTCGTGGCGCTTAAAAGCGGCGGCAGGGATATCCCGGTCGAAAAGGCCCTGGACTGCGTGTTCGGCTATGGTGTGGCTCTCGATATGACCCGACGCGACCTGCAGGGCAAGGCGAAGGACATGGGCCGCCCATGGGAAGTCGGCAAGGCTTTCGAGGCATCAGGGCCATGCACGCCGTTGGTTCCGGCCAGCTCGATCGGTCATCCCGACAGGGGAGCGATCTGGCTGGACGTCAATGGCGAACGAAAGCAAACTGGCGACCTCAATCAGATGATCTGGAAAGTTCCCGAAATGATCAGCTATCTCTCAGGTCTTTTCACGCTGATGCCGGGGGACATCATTCTTTCCGGCACGCCGGCAGGCGTCGGGGCGGTCGTTCGCGGGGACGCTCTGCTCGGTCATGTCGAGGGCGTCGGCGACCTAGAGGTTCGCGTTGTCTGAAGCAGCATCGATTGTTGAGCGGCTCATTGCCGGTGCCGATGATGCGCCGGCGATTGCGGCGCCGGACAGGACCACGCTCACCCATGGCGGGCTGCGCCGCCTGATCTCCGAAACAGCCGCGCGGCTCAATGCGCTCGGCCTCGGCCGTGGCGACCGGGTGGCCATCGTGCTGCCGAACGGGCCGGAGATGGCGACGGCCTTTGTCGCCGTGGCTGCCGCCGCCTCGACGGCGCCGCTCAATCCCGCCTACCGGGCCGACGAGCTCGATTTTTATCTCTCCGACATCGGCGCCAGGGCAATCCTGGTCGCCGAGGACGAGAGTGGTCCGGCGGTCGCCGTCGCCGAGCGCCTGGGCATCGGCGTGCTGAGGCTCGCGGCACGGGGTGATGCGCCGGCCGGCAGCTTCGGCATCGACGGCAAACCGGTTGGTCCGTCTGTTTCGTCCGGCCTGGCCGGGGATGGCGACATCGCGCTGTTGCTGCACACATCCGGCACCACGTCGCGCCCCAAGCTGGTGCCGCTCAGCCATGCCAATCTCGCCGCCTCTGCCGCCCATATCGGCGCGACGCTCGGGCTGACGGCCGATGATCGCTGCCTCAACATCATGCCTCTGTTCCACATCCATGGGCTGATCGCGGCGGTGCTGTCCTCGCTTGCCGCCGGCGGCAGCGTCTTCTGCACGCCGGGCTTCAATGCGCTGCGCTTCTTCCATTGGCTGGGCGAGGCGCGGCCGAGCTGGTACACGGCCGTGCCGACCATGCATCAGGCGATCCTGCCGCGCGCGGCGCGCAATGCCGATCAACTGGCGGCGGCACCGCTGCGCTTCATCCGCTCATCCTCGGCGTCGTTGCCGGCGCAGGTGATGGCCGAGCTAGAAGCGACCTTCGGCTGCCCGGTGATCGAATCCTACGGCATGACGGAAGCCGCGCACCAGATGGCCTCGAACCGGCTGCCGCCGGGCCAGCGCAAGCCGGGCAGCGTCGGCGCCGCCGCCGGGCCGGAAGTGGCTGTGATGGCGCCGGACGGGCGACTGCTCAAAGCCGGCGAGACCGGCGAGATCGTCATTCGCGGTCCCAATGTCACCGCTGGCTATGAGAAGAATCCGGACGCCAATGCCAGCGCCTTCGCGCATGGCTGGTTCCATACCGGCGACCAGGGCGTGCTCGATGAGGATTTCTATCTGCGCGTCACCGGCCGGCTGAAGGAGATCATCAACCGTGGTGGCGAGAAGATCTCGCCGCTCGAGGTCGATGAGGTGCTGATGGATCATCCGGCGGTGGCGCAGGTCGTCACCTTCGCCATGCCGCATGACAAGCTCGGCGAGGATGTCGCCGCCGCGATCGTGCTGCGCGAGGGCATGGCCACGACCGAGGCCGATATCCGCGGATTTGCCGCAACGCGGCTCGCCGATTTCAAGGTGCCGCGCAAGGTCCTGATCCTGGAAGAAATCCCCAAGGGCGCGACCGGCAAGCTGCAGCGCATCGGCCTCGCCGCCAAACTTGGTCTTAGCTGACGATGCGGATCACCGTCTTTGGCGCCGGCGCGATCGGCGGCTATCTCGCGGCCAAGCTTGCCATGGCCGGCCGCGTCGATCTTTCGATCGTGGCGCGCGGCGCGCATCTCGACGCAATCAGGGCGGACGGACTTCGCCTGATCGAGGACGGCCGCGAATCCGTCGCTCCTGTCAGGGCGGCTGTGCGGGCCGAGGAGCTTGGCGTGCAGGACTATGTCGTGCTGGCGCTCAAGGCCCATTCCGTCGCCCCAGCGCTTGACAAGATCGCGCCGCTGCTTGGGCCGGGCACGGCCGTCGTCACCATGCAGAACGGCGTGCCCTGGTGGTATTTCCATGACGTTGGCGGGCCGCTGGAAGGCACAAGGCTGCAGGCGGTGGATCCCGGCGGCGCGATCTGGGACCGGCTCGGGCCGGAGCGCGTCATCGGCTCCGTCGTCTATCCCGCCGCCGAAGTGGATGCGCCCGGCCTGATCCGCCATGTCGAGGGTACGCGCTTTTCGCTTGGCGAGCCTTCGGGCGAGAAGAGTGAACGCGTCATGCGGCTTGCCGAGGAAATGATGGCGGCGGGTTTGCAGGTGCCCGTCCGTGACGACATCCGCGGCGAAATCTGGGTGAAGCTCTGGGGCAATCTCTCCTTCAATCCGATTTCCGCGCTGACCGGCAGCACGCTTGCCGCGATCGCCGGCGACGAGGCGACCCGCGCGCTTGCCCGCGCCATGATGCTGGAGGCGCAGGCGATCGGCGAAAGCCTCGGCGTCCGTTTCCCGATATCGGTCGACCGGCGCATCAAGGGTGCCGGCGACGTCGGCGAGCACAAGACCTCGATGCTGCAGGATCTGGAGCGCGGCCGTCCCATGGAGATCGACGCGCTGGTGACGGCGGTGCAGGAACTCGGCCGGCTGACCGGCCAGCCGACACCCACCATCGACAGCGTGCTGGCGCTGGTACGCCGCCTTGCCATCGAGCGGGGGTGCTATTTTCCACTGTAGTATGTTCTTGATTTGTTCTAGTCTGTTCCGTCGGATAGGAATGCCGGACGGGATCAGCCGTGAACGAGCTGCCTTCATTCGGAATCGGCAAGAACGGCCAGACTTTCTTCCGCTGGGACGAGCCGGACCAGCGTCGCAACGATCGGCTGTTTTTCGCCATTCTTTTGGAAAGCACGATCGCCGCATCGCTGGCGCCGAGGGCGGCTGGCTGGCAGCGTGAGTTGGGCCTGCGCGGCGCGCTCATTCCGGCGGAGCAGTTGCATATCTCGCTGGTTGGGCTCGGCGACCATGACGGATTGCCGATGTCCCTTGTCGAAGCCGCCTGCCGTGCCGGTGAGCTCGTTCAGGCGGCATCGTTCGATGTTTCCTTCGATCGTCTGTCGGCCTTCGGCGGCGGCGCACTGGTGCTGCGCGGCAGCGGCGGCATCCCACCGTTGCAAGCCTTTTGGCGCAGCCTCGGCGCCACGCTCGCCGACAGCCCGCTGAAGCCCTTCATGGCGAATTCCTTCGAACCCCATGTCACCTTGCTGCGCGACAGGACGCGTGTCGCGAAGCTAGGCGAACGGGTCATCGAACCGATCGGCTGGACGGTGCGGGACTTCGTGCTCATCCACAGTTTCCTGGGGCGCGGCCGGTACCGACTCTATGGCCGCTGGCGACTGAGCGGCCAGGACGATGCGGTAGCCGCTATGTGAGAATACCTATGAGGCCCCCTCATCCGGGTGAGGGGGCACTTGCCATTGCTCGGAAAGGCCGCCTCAGATCGTCTTGACATAGTCCGCAAGCTGGTCGAGCACGGTGCCCCAGCCGTCGAAGAAACCCATCTCCTCGTGGTTGTTGCGCGTGGCCTCATCGCGGTGGATGGCGGTCGCGGTATAGCGCGTCGCCTTGCCTTCCGGCTGGAACGATATGACCGCGGTGATGAATGGGTCTCCCGACGGGCGATAGCCAGGCAGCAATGCGTCGGTCCACACCAGCCGCTCGTTCGGCACGATGTCGAGGTAGCAGCAATGGCGGTCGTTCACTTGCCTGCCATCAGGCGACTGCATGCGGGTCCGGAACAGGCCGCCGGGCCTGAGGTCGATCTCGCAATCGGTGATGATCCACGGCTTCGGTGTGAACCATTGGCGGACATGCTCGGGCTTGGTGTAGGCGGTCCAGAGCAGTTCTCGCGGCGCATCGACAACGCGTTCGAGAACGAGGTCGAGTCTCGGATCGGGTTTGAACGGCGGGGTCATATTCATTTGTCGCTTTCCCTAAGTTTCATGACGTAGGCGTCGAATTGATCGAGGCGGCGTTCCCATGGCGTGCGCTGTTCGGCCAGCCAGTTTTCCGCGAGCTTCAGCGGCTCGGGCGCGAGCTGGTAGGTCCGGACACGACCGGTCTTTTGCGAGCGCACCAGTCCGCAGCCTTCCAAAACCCTGAGATGTTCGATGAAGGAGGGCAGGGCCATGTCGAATAACTGGGCGAGTTCACCGACCGAGGCGGGGTTTCTGTTCAGCCGCTCCACCACACGGCGGCGCGTCGGATCGGCCAGCGCCCGGAAAATGCCGTCGATCGGCGGGGGACTTGCGGTCTGCGGTTTGTTGCCACGGTCGTCTTCCTCACGCCACCGCGTCGGCCAATGCCGGCTTGGCCGCTGGCAAAGCGAGAAGCGTGGTTTTAGGGTGCGGCCAGATTCGACCAGCGATCAGTCCGAGGGACCACAGTTTTGACGATCACGATGTACGGCATCACCAATTGCGACACGATCAAGAAGGCGCGGATCTGGCTGGAAAGCCATGATGTCGCCTATCGATTCCATGACTACAGGGTCGAAGGGCTCGACGCGGACCGGCTGGACGGCTGGTCCGGCAAGGTCGGCTGGGAAATCCTGCTCAACAAGGCGAGCACGACATTTCGCGAACTGTCGGACAAGGACAAGCTGAGCCTCGACGAGAACAAGGCCAAGGCGCTGATGCTGGCCAAACCGACGATGATCAAGCGGCCGGTGCTGGAGCTTGGCGACCGTATCCTGGTTGGCTTCAAGCCTGATGTTTATCAGCAGGTGGTGGGCGGGAAGTAGACGTGGTCCACATCCGTCGCGATCCTTCGCGCCCCCCTCTGTCCTGCCGGACATCTCCCCCTCAAGGGGGGAGATCGGATGTCGCGAGTGCTTTCGCCAATTTTCAGCGTTGGAAGAAAGTCGCCGCCGGCGAAGCTGCTGATCTCCCCCCTTGAGGGGGAGATGGCCGGCAGGCCAGAGGGGGGCGCTGTCCCGCCGGCCTCCAAAAATTCTGACCGGCTCAATCCACCCGCGCAAATAGCTCTCCAGCGCCAACGCGTTGTTGTGCGCCTCGTCAGTTTGCTGGCCCCTAAGCCCATTCGCCCTTGCGCATGACCGGCGCGCGGCCACCGTCCTTGCCGAGCCCGTCTATGTCGATCTTGTCCGAGCCGATCATCCAGTCGATATGAATGAAACTCTTGTTGCCGCCGCGCGCCGCGATCTCGTCCTGGCTGAGCGAGGCGCCATCGACGAAGCACTTCGAATAGCACTGTCCGAGCGCGATGTGACAGGCGGCGTTCTCGTCGAACAGCGTGTTGAAGAACAAAAGGCCGCTCGCCGAGATCGGCGAGGAATGCGGCACCAGCGCCACTTCGCCGAGCCGGCGCGCGCCTTCGTCGGTGTCGAGCACCTTCTGCAGCACGTCCTCGCCCTTCGAAGCCTTTGCCTCGACGATCCTGCCGTCCTCGAAGCGCACCGAGATCTCGTCGATCAGCGTGCCCTGATAAGATAGCGGCTTGGTCGAGGAGACATGGCCCGAGACACGCCTTGCATGCGGCGTGGTGAAGACCTCTTCGGTCGGAATGTTCGGGTTGCAGGTGATGCCGTTCCTGGCGGTCGAAGCGCCGCCCATCCATTCATGGCCGTCCGCCAGCCCGACGGTGAGGTCGGTGCCCGGTCCGGTAAAATGCAGTGCATGGAAATTGTGACCGTTCAGCCATTCGGTCCGGCTCTTCAATGCCGCGTTGTGCGCCGTCCAGTTGCCGATCGGGTCCTCCACATCCACCCGCGACGCCGCGAAGATGGCGTCGGCGAGCTTCACCACCGCGACGTCGTCGGCATCGCTTGGAAATACTTGTTTGGCCCAGGCGAGGTCGGGATAGGCGACGATGTTCCAGTTGATGTCGAAGCCGGTGATCTTCTCCAGCGCCGGCTGGTAGGCGATCGAATTCGCCTTGTTGGCGCGCGCCACCTTGGCGGGGTCCTGCGCCGACAACAGCGAAGGGTCCTCGCCGCGCACCGCTAGCCGTGCCGCATTGCCGGCGAAGGCCTTCGCCATGCCCTCATAGAGCCAGCCGGCGGCGCGGTCGAAACCGGCATCGGCCCCGTAGCGGTAGCGCGCCAGCGTGATCTCGTCGTCATTAAAGATCGGCGTCACCAGGCCGGCGCCGGCCTTGTAGGCATGCTCGATGATCCGCCGCGTCAAGGGCAGGGCGGCGATCGACGAGGTCAGCACCAGATCCTGTCCCGGCTGCAATTGCAGCCCGACCTTGATGGCGACCTCAGCCAATTTATCGAGCTTCACCGGGTCGATCGATGCGGAAACGCCGCGCGAATGTGTGGTCATGGTCCTGCCTGCCGTGATGTGGGGTTCGGTTCATACATAGACCGAAGCCGTCGGCCTTTCCACCGCGATCAACCGGGTCTGTTTCAGGCCGCGCTGTCGAGCGCGCCGAACCGCGCCACCGTCGCCTCGATCTCTTCGCGGATCCACGCCTTGAAATCGCGCACCTTGCGGCTTTCGTTGTTGGTGGTCGAGGTCACCAGCCAGTAGCCCAGTCCGCTCTGGGCACGCACGCCGAAGGGCGCGACCAGCCGCCCGTCGGCCAGCGCGTCGGCGGTCAGCAACTGCCAGCCGAGCATCACGCCATGGCCGGCAATCGCCGATTCCAGGCACAGCATCGGGTCGGTAAAGCGCGCCCCCTTGAGGAAAGTCACCGGCTTCACCCCGGCAGCCTCGAACCAGCTTTCCCAGTTGATCATCGCCCTCTCGTCGGTGATCGCGCAGGTCAGCGCGAGGTCGTCGATCGATCTCAGTTTTTCGGCGATCACCGGGGCGCAGACCGGGAACACCTCCTGCGCCAGCAAAAGTTCCGCCCGCCCGCCCGGCCATTTGCCGTCGCCCAGCCGGATGGCGATGTCGATATCGGAATGGTCGAGATCGGCGATCCTGACCGAGGCGTCGATGCG
Organism: Mesorhizobium sp. STM 4661; assembly: GCF_000359125.1. Classification (GTDB taxonomy): domain Bacteria; phylum Pseudomonadota; class Alphaproteobacteria; order Rhizobiales; family Rhizobiaceae; genus Mesorhizobium. The sequence goes on from NZ_CAAF010000032.1 coordinate 67,940, forward strand.
CAACAGCACGTTGGGATACCGGGCGAAATGCCGCGACAGCCGCGCAGCAGCCATTTCGAGGCGAAGGCCGGCGCCACGGAAACCACCAGCGTGCATGCGCTCGCTTCGTTTGCCAGAGCCACCGCCTGGGCAAGCTCGCGAAAACCCGCACCGAGCCGCGCCGTGAACACCGTGCCGAACTCTGTCGGCACGAGGCCGCTTGCCGTCCGTTCGAACAGCGCTTGACCGAGTTGTTTCTCTGTCCGCTTGATCTGTTGGCTGACGGCGCTGACAGAGACGTTGAGCTCTCCGGCGGCGGCCGCCAGCGAGCCCAGGCGGGCGACGGTTTCCACGGCGCGCAGGCCGTTGAGGTGGACGCGGTTCAGCATGGCCATTTCAGTTTTTCTAAACTGGTATGGCCGAAATCTCAATTGAAATACGCAAAAAAAACGGCAGATTTTAACGGGCAACCCGATCTTTGGAGCAAAGCTGATGAAGATTTTATCATTGCTGAGGGCTTTCTCCGTAGCTGGCGCGGAACAAGGCCGGTCGCATGAAAGCGAGACCACAAGGTGGGTCACTGACCCGCTGTCGCACCCCGTTCTGGACACCATGTCGGAGCGCGAGCTTGGCGATGTGCCGTTCCGGCTGACGGCACGGCGCACTGCCTATGAGACGGGCGCCGCGCGGGTCGGCTGCGGCTGAAATCCTTCACACAGCGGATCGCTGCCGAGACGTCGACGGGACAGCGCCCCCTCTGTCCTGCCGGACATCTCCCCCACGAGGGGGGAGATTGGCCGTCATCTCCGCTTTCGCCAATCTCCAATTGAAGAAGGAGAGCCGGCGCTGAAACTGCCGATCTCCCCCCTCGTGGGGGAGATGCCCGGCAGGGCAGAGGGGGGCGCGAAGGATCGTCGACGCTCATTCTATATCGCGGCGCTCGAATAGGTTCTTGTGAGCCCCTTCTGGCCCAACATAAGCGGATTGTTTCACCGGCCGGCGCACTTATTGTGCACCGCAATGAAAGCCGCTTCGCCATCTCCTTTACGTCTCGCCTTCGCCGGCATGGTCGCGCTTGCCGTCGCCATGGGCATCGGTCGCTTCGTCTATACGCCGATCCTGCCCGGCATGATGGAGGAGCTCGGCCTGTCGCCGGCCGACGCCGGCTGGATCGCGTCGGCCAACTATCTCGGCTACCTCGTCGGCGCGCTTGCCGCAGCCGGTGGCTGGGCGCATGGGCGCGAGCGCATGCTGATGTTCTCCGGCCTTGCCGCCAGCGCCGTGTTGGCCGCGCTGATGGGGCTGACCGACACCGTGGCGGCTTTCCTCGTCATCCGTTTTCTTGGCGGCGTCGCCAGCGCGCTCGTCATGGTCTTCATGTCCAGCATCGTCTTTGGCCATCTCACCGCGGCCAACCGCAACGACCTGCAGGCGCTGCATTTCGGTGGCGTTGGCCTCGGTATCGCGGCCTCCTCGGCGCTGATGGCTGTTCTCGTCACCGGACATGCCGGCTGGGCGGCGGGATGGCTGTGGTCGGCGGCGATTTGTGGCTGCGGCTTCGCTGTCGTGGCGCTGCTGGTCGGGCCTGCCTCGACCACCAACGGCGTCGCGCGCCGCGAGCCGGCGCTGCCGAAGGACCGGTCGTTGGTGAAAATGATTGTCGCCTACGGCCTGTTCGGGTTCGGCTATGTGGTGACGGCGACGTTTCTCGTCGCCATCGTCCGCCAGGGCGGCGGCGGCCGCGTCTTCGAGGCGGTCGTCTGGATGGTCACCGGCCTTGCCGGAATTCCCTCGGTCTGGCTGTGGCAGAAGATCTCGGAAAGGATCGGCCTCTATGCGGCCTGCCTTGCGGGTTGTCTCATCGAGGCGGTCGGCGTCACCGCGAGCGTCGCCATGGGCGGCCGCGCCGGGCCGCTGCTCGGCGGATTTCTGCTTGGCGCCACATTCATGGCCATGACCGCGCTCGGCCTGCAGGCCGTAAGGCAGCTCGCACCGCAGGCGCCGCGCCGGACTTTTGCTGTCATGACGGCGTCCTTCGGCCTCGGCCAGATTATCGGCCCGCTCGTCGCCGGGCTGCTGGCGCAAGCGTCGGGCGGCTTCTTCCTGGCCTCGATCATGGCTGCCGTCGTCTTGCTCCTCTCAGGCGTCGTCGCCTGGTCGGCTGCGCCAAAATCGCCATGATTGTGGTCTTGCTCGGCGCCGGGCATCCGGCACCACCATTTTCTTTGCCGTCGATGTGTGACCTTATGCCCGCTGAACAGCAGCGCCGCTGATTTGCGCACCGAGCGAGGATTTCCCCACAGTGTTCGTATCGTTTTTTCCGCAGCCGAAGTTGTTTTTCACCTCGGCCGCCGTCTGGAGCCTTGTGCTCGTTATCCTATGGTTCCTCGGTGGCGAACACCTTGGCACGATGCTTGGCATGCCGCCGGTCGATCCGCAGGCTGCGCCTATCATAAGCCCAGTGAGATTCCTGGTGCCGTCATTCCTCTGGTTTTACGGTTACTTTTTCGCGGGGATCGCCCTGTTCTATCTTTTCTGGGCGGTTTATTCGCCACATCCTTGGCAAAACTGGTCGATCCTTGGCTCCGGTCTGATCATTTTCGTCACCAATTTTATCGTGCAGATAAGCGTGGCGCTAAATGATTGGCGTGGCATGTTTTACGACATGGTCCAAAGAGCCCTGACCACGCCCGGCTCCGTTACTCCCGCAGAGCTTTACTACGGAGTATGGCAGTTCCTGTCTTTGGCGCTGGTTTATATGAGCATTGCGGTCCTGAACGTTTTCTTCGTCAGGCACTATGTCTTCCGCTGGCGTACGGCGATGAACGATTATTTTACAGCCTATTGGTCGAGACTTCGCCATATTGAAGGAGCGTCGCAACGCGTTCAGGACGATACGATGCGTTTCTCAAGCACCATGCAGGGGCTTGGAGTGAACTTCATCGATTCCATTATGACGCTGATTGCGTTCCTGCCCTTGCTGGCGTCTCTTTCTGTTCACGTTCAAACTCTCCCCATAGTCGGAGCAATTCCTTATCCGCTGGTCATCGCGGCGATCGTTTGGTCGTTGTTCGGCACCAGTTTGTTGGCCGTGGTGGGGATCAAGCTCCCCGGCTTGGAATTTAGAAATCAGCGGGTTGAAGCCGCTCTGCGTAAGGAACTTGTGCTCGGAGAAGACGATACCGCACGCGCGCAGCCGCCGACGTTGGCGGAACTCTTCTCAAATGTTAGAAAGAATTATTTCACGTTATATGCTCACTACGTTTATTTTGACATGGTGCGCTATCTATATCTTCAAGCAGACAACGTCTTTGCTACACTTATTCTCGTTCCAACATTGGCTATCGGCAAGATAAGCTTTGGTGCCTTTCAGCAAGTCGTCTCCGCCTTCTCCCAGGTTGCCAGTTCATTCCAGTATCTCGTGAATTCCTGGCCGACGATCGTCGAGTTGATATCCATCTATAAACGACTGAGAGCCTTCGAAGCGACGCTTGAAGGTGCGCCGCTGCCGGCGATTGATCAGCATTATCTGGATCGTGAGCAAGCCGGCTTGCGTCCTGAGGATCAGCCGGCAAGCTAAGAAGAGGCGGTGATCGCTTGCCGGCTCAGCCGCCCACCGTTGCCTGTCTCTCGCCGCCGCGTTGCCGCGTGACATAGTCGCGAAAGCTGATGCACTCGACGTCGGCTTTGACGCAAACCTCGCCGGCAAAGCGCTCCAGCGCGTTCCAGTAGGCGCCGTCATTCATCAAGGTGAAATGGAAGCCGAGTTCCAGCGGCAGGCGTTTGCCCTGATATTGCGTGTCGAAGGCGGCGCGAAAAGCGTCATAGGTCCGGCCGGCGAACTCGCCCGCCTTGCTTGGCCGTTTGAAACCGCCAGAATGTCTGACATAGAGATTGTAGTCCATGGCAATCACCGGCCTTGTGTCAGGCCCTTCCGGGATCTGCGGCAGCGAAAAATGGGTGACGCCGTTGCTGGTGGGCGGCTGGACCGGGCCTTTTGAAACGCCGCTGGCGTCGAACAGGAAGCCGGCCTTTGGCAACGCCTCGTAGAGCGCCTTGTTCGTCGACAGATAGGGCGCCCGAAAGCCGACCACCTCATGCCGCGCGAAATCGCGCCAGCCCTGGGGTTCGGGCGCAATGCCGTTGATCGAATAGGCGTTCTCGAGAATGTGCTCGAACGAGCCGAACTCGGCGAGCCAATCTGCCTTGCTCCAGTCCTTGCCGTCGAAATGGCCGCAGCCATGGCTGCCGATATCGTGGCCTTCGGAAGCCGCGAGCCCGATCTGTTCGAGCCGCTCGGCCACCTCCTGCCTGGAGGCGGCAAAGCCGATATTCGATTTGCCGGCACTCTTGCCGGGCGCGGTGTATTGCCCGCGCGACTGCGGCGACAGCAGGAAGACGCAAGAGAGAAAATAGGTGAAATGCGCGCCGGTGCGCTGCGCCAGCGCCCGGCTGCGCTTCCACTGCGAAATGTCGCGGGCGCTGTCGAACGAGATGATGACGACCTGCTTTTGCCTTGCCGGCGCAGGTGCTGCCGGCGGATCGGCGAAAGCCGTGCCGGCTGCGGCAAGCGAGGCCAGAGAAAGCGTGGCTAGAGAAAGCGAGGCAAGAGAAAACGCAACAACGCGGGACAAACGAGCCATCTTCACCCGGTCTGGCACAGGAACGGTTGAGGATCGGCTATCGGCGAAATGTGGCACGGGTACGGTCGCCTTTGCCGTCGCACTTTCGCTCACCTGCGTCGCGATCAGCCGATTTTCCTGGTGAACCCCTTCCATGCCGGCGAAATTTCGCTAAAACGCGGGCTCATGAAGCGCCCCGGCCGGGGCAGCAATGGTTTTGATTGATGTCCGACGACAGTTTTATCCGCGAAGTCAACGAAGAGATTCGCCGCGAACAGGCACATGCTCTATGGGACCGTTTTGGTCCTGCCTTGATTGTGCTCGCGGTGCTGGTGGTGCTCGGCACCGCCGCCGTCGTCGGCTATCGCTATTGGGACGAGACCCGCGCCAACCGTTCGGGCGACGCTTTCTCGCAGGCGCTGAAGCTTGCCAATGACGGCAAGAGCGACGAGGCGCTGGCTGCGCTCGATTCCCTGGAAAAGGACGGCTACGGCGCCTATCCACTGCTCGCCCGCATGCGTGCGGCAACGGTCAAGGCCGACAAGGGCGACGTCGCCGCCGCCGTCAAGGATTTCGACGAGGTCGCCGCCGACACCGCCATTCCTCAGGGCCTTCGCGACATGGCGCGCCTCAGGGCAGCGTTGTTGCTGGTCGACCACGGCACCTTCGCTGATGTCTCCAGCCGCGTCGAGGCGCTCACCGCCGACACCAACACGCTGCGCCACACCGCGCGCGAGGCGCTCGGCCTTGCCGCCTGGAAGGAAGGCAAGGCACAGGATGCTCTGAAACTGTTCGACCAGATCGCCGCGGATGACGGCGCCCCGCGCAACGCGCGCGAGCGGGCGACCTTGATGTCCGAGCTGATCCGCGGGTCGGGCAGCGCGTCGTAGTGCACGCGGGCCGGGCAACGCGTCGTAGTATATGTCGCCCAAAAGCATGCCCTCGGGCTTGACCCAAGGGTGCGAAGCGGTTTTGGGGTCAACGACATGCACAATAGGCGGTAGAGTCGGATGGGTTTCAAAGTCGCCATCATCGGCCGGCCTAACGTCGGCAAATCGACCCTTTTCAATCGGCTGGTGGGAAGGAAACTGGCGCTTGTCGACGACACGCCGGGCGTCACCCGCGACCGCCGCGTCCATGCCGCCAAGCTCTACGACCTCGCTTTCGACGTCATCGACACCGCCGGCTTCGAGGATGCGGGCGCCGCGACGCTGCCCGGCCGCATGCGCGCGCAGACCGAGATCGCCATCCGCGAGGCCGACCTGATCTTCTTCACCATCGATGCCAAAGCCGGCCTGCTGCCCGACGACAGGACCTTTGCCGAGATCGTGCGCAAGTCCGGCAAGCCCGTGGTGCTGGTCGCCAACAAGGCAGAGGCGCGCGGCGCGCAGGGCGGCATGCTGGAGGCCTGGGAGCTTGGGCTTGGCGAACCGATCCCGGTCTCGGCCGAGCATGGCCAGGGCCTGCCGGACCTGCGCGACGCGGTGGTGGCGGCGCTCGGCGAGGAATGTGCCTTCGGCGAGGAAGAGGATGAAGATGACGAGATCGCCGCCAGCGAGGTGCTGATTGGCGAGGACATCACCGACCCCGATGCCGAACCCGGTTATGACGACACCAAGCCGATGCGCATCGCCGTCGTCGGCCGTCCCAATGCCGGCAAGTCGACGCTCATCAACGCGCTGATCGGCGAGGAGCGGCTGTTGACCGGACCGGAAGCCGGCATCACCCGCGATTCCATCTCGGTCGACTGGGACTGGCGCGGCCGGCGGGTGAAACTGTTCGACACCGCCGGCATGCGCCGCAAGGCCAGGATCCACGAAAAGCTGGAAGTGATGTCGGTGCAGGACGGCCTGCGCGCCATCCGCTTTGCCGAGATCGTCATCATCGTGCTCGACGCCACCATCCCCTTCGAGAAGCAGGATCTGCAGATCGCCGACCTGATCATCCGCGAGGGTCGCGCGCCGGTGATCGCCTTCAACAAATGGGACCTGATCGACCGCCCCCAGGAACTCCTGGCTGAATTGCGCGAGAAGACCGAGCGGCTGCTGCCGCAGGCGCGCGGCATCCAGGCGGTGCCGGTCTCGGCCGAGACCGGGCGCGGCCTCGACAAATTGATGGACGCCGTCATCAGGACGCACAAGGTCTGGAACAGCCGCGTCTCGACCGGCAAGCTCAACCGCTGGCTGGAAGGCATATTGGCGCATCATCCGCCGCCCGCCGTCGCCGGCCGCCGGCTGAAGGTCAAATACGTCACCCAGGCCAAGACGCGGCCGCCGGGCTTCGTCGTCCAATGCTCGCGGCCCGACGCGATGCCGCAATCCTATGTCCGCTATCTCTCCAACAGTCTGCGCGAGGCCTTCGACATGCCCGGCGTGCCGATCCGCATCGCCTTGCGCACCTCGGACAATCCGTTCGCCGGCAGGGCCAAGAAGCGCTGAGCGGCAATGCCTTGGCGATTGGCGGAGACGGCCATCCTTCGTCATCCACGGGCGGAGCAAGGAGCGAAGCGACGCGGCGCAGACCCGAGGATCCATGCCGCGACTTCAGAGCATTGCAACGGTGCAGAATTCTGTTCCGCTGCATTCTTCGGCCAAGGTCACGGAATGGATCCCGGGGTCTGCGCCGCGTCGCTTCGCTCCTTGCTTCGCCCCAGGATGACGAAGCTGAAGGCTAAGCGCCCTTCCTCTCCGGCCGAACTGAATTTTCCGGCCTGGCTCGACGGCGCAAAAGACGTCTCGTTTCGGATCAACATCAAAAAAACACGATCGGTCCCGTTAACCGCCCATCAAGGTTAATGCATCATTTTGGCTCTCCAGTGGGGTCAGTCGCGTTTCTGGAGAGTTCCGTGCATCGACGTGTCTTGAAGCGGCTGGTCGCCGTCGCCGGTGACTTGAAGTGGCTGGTCGCCGTCGCCAGTGAGAAGAAGCGTTCCTTCCTGTCTCCTCTGGTCATTGGGCTTGGCATCTGGGTCGGCTTTCCCAATGTCGTTGCCTATCAGGACATGACGAGCCTGATCTCCGGCCTCGAAGCGCCGAACGCCCGCTGGAGCGCCTTTGTCGAGAAATCCGTCGCCGGTTCGGTCCATGCCGCCGAGATGCCTTTTCTTGATTCCGACACCACCGGTTCGATCTCTGGTTCAGGCGTGCGGTTGCCCGGCATCGGCGCCGTCTCGTTTCGCGGCAAGGGCGCCGTGGCCGGTACGACGCCCGACGAGGACCGCGTCAAGCGCGCCGACAAGAAGGGCCGCATCATCCAGGTCTCGCCGGTGGCGCCGCCGAAGAACTTCAATGCCGGCTCGATCTTCGAGCGCACCTCCTCGCTGCTTCGCCCGAGCATGGACAGCGGCCTGAGGATGGCCTTCGCCAAGCCCGAGATCAAAGGCAGGGAGATCGAGATCGCCGCCGCATTCCACGCGCGCGTCGACAAGAAGCCCGATCCCGGCGTGCCGCCCATGCTTGCGGCGCTGGTCAACAACGATCGTCCCGACGTGCTCGCGACTGCCTATGCATCGGCGGCGCCCGACTACGCGCAGGCATCGCCCTTCGAGGCCTTGCTGCAGGACGAGAAGCCGAACGATGGCCGCTTCATTCCGCCGATGGCCAAGGGCGACCATTCCTGGATGCAGAACCCGTTGCCGGCGAGCGTCTTCTCCAAGCCGGAGCAGGCCTGCCTTGCCAACGGCATCTATTTCGAGGCGCGCGGCGAGAGCGTGCGCGGCCAGGCCGCCGTCGCCCAGGTCATCCTCAACCGAGTCCGCAATCCGGCCTATCCGAACTCGATCTGCGGCGTCGTCTACCAGAACGACAAATGGTTCAACCGCTGCCAGTTCTCCTTCGCCTGCGACGGCAGGAAGAAGCGCATCGAGAGCCCCGCCAATTACAGGATCGCTCAGGATGTCGCCATGGCGGTCACCGCCGGCAAGATATTCATCCCGGAAGTGGGATCGTCGACCCATTACTACGCCAACTATGTCAATCCGGGCTGGGCGCGGTCGATGAAAAGAATGACGAAGATTGGCCTGCATATCTTCTACCGAACCTATGGCGGCGGCTGGAGCTAAGCATTTTCTGCGGCGCTTTCGGTCGGGCCGGAAGGCCTTGGGCATCGGCAATCGAAGACCAACCGTCGGACGGATTCGGCCCGTGCGCCGACGTGGCTGTGCCGGGCACGATGTCGCACCTCTTCAAAGTGTTGATTTTATTATAAAAAATACATGGCACCGAAGTTCCGCGCGTGGCTTGACGGAGGCAGACCCTCTAACTATGTTGCCGGCGACTTTAGGAAGCGGACGGACGGCGACGGTCTGACCGGGCAGGGGGGTTCGATGGCCGGCAAGAATGGGCCAGACGGAACCGGAGAAACCGGCCGCGGCAAGCAGCATGAAGCCGACATCCGTGACGACGATCTTGAGCGCCGCCGGCGCGACCTTGAAGCATCGCTTGCGACAAGGCGGCCGGACCGGCTCGAGGGGAAAGACGACGCGAAAGCGGGCAGTGTGGCCGGATATGGCCAGGCGCTCAAACTGTCCAGCGAGTTCATCGCCGGGGTAGTGGTTGGTGCCGGCGTCGGCTGGATCATCGACCGTCTGGCGGGGACATCGCCATGGGGTCTGATCGTGTTCCTGCTGCTGGGCTTTGGCGCCGGTGTGCTCAATGTCATGCGCTCCGCAGGGCTTATGGCAGAATTCGGACAGGACGGGAAACCGCGCGATCCGAAAGAATGAACGAAGCGCCGCTGACCGGCGCGATGAACAGGACAGTAAAGTCGCGCGCGGCTTTGATGGGGATTATTAAGTGACTGCTGACAAGGTCGATCCGATCCACCAGTTCAATATCGTCAAGCTGATTCCGATCAACATCGGCGGCTACGACCTGTCCTTCACCAATTCGGCGCTGTTCATGGTTGCGACCGTGGCCGTCGCATCGGCGTTCCTCTACCTCTCGACATCGAGCCGCAGCCTCATTCCCGGCCGTCTTCAGTCGGTCTCCGAAATGGCCTACGAATTCGTCGGCAACATGCTGAGGGATGCGGCCGGAACACAGGGCATGAAGTTCTTCCCCTTCGTGTTTTCGCTGTTCATGTTCGTGCTCGTCGCCAATCTGCTTGGCCTCTTCCCGTATTTCTTCACCGTCACCAGCCACATCATCGTCACCTTCGGTCTCGCCGCGCTGGTGATCGGAACAGTCGTCGTCTACGGCTTCATGAAGCACGGCCTCGGTTTCCTGAAGCTGTTCGTGCCGCATGGCGTTCCCGTCTACCTTTTGCCGCTGGTGGTGCTGATCGAGGTGATTTCCTTCGTGTCGCGCCCGGTCAGCCTCTCGGTTCGTCTGTTCGCCAACATGCTGGCAGGCCACATCACGCTGAAGGTGTTCTCCGGCTTTGTCGTCAGCCTGAGCGCGCTGGGCGCGGTCGGCGTGGCCGGCTCGGTCCTGCCCCTGGCGATGGCGGTGGCGCTGACGGCGCTGGAATTGCTGGTCGCCTTCCTGCAGGCCTACGTCTTTGCCGTGCTGACCTGCATGTATCTCAACGACGCCCTGCATCCCGGGCACTGATCAAGAGTTTCCGGCCCAAGCGTTTCGACATTGCCGCCGGATGGAATTGCAACGGAATTTTAGATCCAAAGGAGTTGAACACATGGAAGCAGAAGCAGCAAAGTACATCGGCGCCGGCATCGCGTGCCTGGGCATGGGTGGCGCGGGCATTGGCCTCGGCAACATCTTCGGCAGCTATCTGTCGGGCGCGCTGCGCAACCCGTCGGCCGCCGATGGCCAGTTCGGCCGCCTGATCTTCGGCTTCGCTGTGACCGAAGCGCTGGGCATCTTTTCCCTTCTCATCGCGCTTCTGGCCCTGTTCGGCTGAGCCCCTGTTCGGCTAATATTGGGAATTGGACGGGCCGGCCGCAAGCCCGCGGCAGGCCTGACATCAGGGGATAGTCCATGTTCGTGACATCTGCGTTTGCAGAAGAGGCCGCGCCCGCCGTCGAAGGTGGCAATACCGGGACGGAAGGCGCTACGCAATCCAGCACCGGCGTGCCCGCGAAGGCGCCCGGCACGTTCCCGCCATTCGATCCGGCGACATTCCCGTCGCAGCTTCTGTGGCTGGCAATCACTTTCGGGCTGTTCTACCTGTTCCTGAAGAAGGTGGTGATGCCGCGCGTCGGTGGCATCATCGATGTTCGCAATGACCGGATCACCCAGGATCTGGACCATGCCGCCAGGCTGAAGGGCGAGGCTGACGCCGCCGTTGCCGCCTATGAGCAGGAACTGGCGGAAGCCAAGACCAGGGCCAACGCGATCGGCCAGCAGGCCAACGATGCCGCCAAGGCGGAGGCCGAGACCGCCCGCAAGAAGATCGAGGCGGCGCTCGACCAGAAGCTTGGCGAAGCCGAGGCCCGCATTTCCTCCATCAAGGCCAACGCCATGAAGGAGGTCGGCACGATCGCCGAGGACACCGCCTCGGCCATCGTCGAGGCGCTGGTCGGCGGCAAGGCCAGCAAGGCCGAGATCGCGGCCGCGGTCAAATCCGTGGCCCGGTGAGGAGCGCATCATGGACGCCACATCTCTCGCAACGCTTTGGGCCACGGTTGCCCTGGTCATTTTCCTCGGTATCGCCATCTACATCAAGGTGCCGGGCCTGATCGCCAAGTCGCTCGATGCCCGGGCCGCCAAGATCAGCGCCGAGCTTGAGGAGGCCCGCCGGCTGCGCGAGGAGGCCCAGCAACTGCTCGGCCAATACCAGAAGAAGCGCAAGGAAGCCGAGCAGGAAGCCGCCGACATCGTCGCTGCCGCCAAGCGCGAGGCCGACATGCTTGCCGCCGAGGCGCACAAGAAGAGCGAGGACTATGTCATCAGGCGCACCGCGCTTGCCGAGCAGAAGATCGGCCAGGCCGAGCGCGAGGCAATCGGGGAAGTCCGCGCCAGCGCCGTCGACATCGCCGTCGAGGCAGCGCGTGCGCTGCTTGCCGCCAAGACGGACGCCAAGGCTGGCGCCGACCTGTTCAAGGCTTCGCTGCAGGACGTGAAGGCAAAGCTCAACTAGGCGGCCATAACGGTCGCACAATCGAAGCCGCCCGGGCAACCTGGCGGCTTTTTTGTTGGGGTGAGAGCGGAGCGCTGAAGCTGCCAAT
>NZ_CAAF010000031.1 GCF_000359125.1 Mesorhizobium sp. STM 4661
CCTCTGAAGGTTGTAAACCTTCCTTTGGCCGGGCCGCATTCGAGCCCGGCCATTTTTCTGCACCCCGTGCAAATCGCCTTCGGTGAAAGTTTTGATGCTGTTCTTCGCTTCTAACTTCCCACCAATGACAATCCGCCGGCACGCTCGCGCAGCAGCGCGAGCAGTTCGCTCCGCCGTGCTTCCGGTGTGTCCACGGGCAGCACGAAGCACAGCGTCCTGTTGACGGCGCCGTGGCCGTCGCGGATGGGCGCTGCCATGCACCAGGTGAAGCGGTCGGCCAGAGCAGCGGTCTCGCTGAAGCCCTGCCGGCGCGCCAGGGCGACGTCGGTGAAGAACTCGTCGGGCGCGATAGTGCGGCCGTCGGGAAGCTTGTAGTCGCCCGCCGGAATGAAGGTCCTCAACGCCTCCTCGCTCATATGACCGACCAGCAGCCGCCCCGACGCCGTCCACGGGATCGGCACCTCGACGCCGACATCGCTTGAAATCCGGAACGGACCGGGCGAGTCCCGGCAGTCCAGAACGACATATTTGTTGCCGCGCAGGCCGCACAACTGGACGGTCTCGCCGGTCTCCGCGGCCATCTTGTCCAGCGTCTCGATGATGCGCCGGTAGTGGGCGTTGTGATGCGAATAGGCCCAGCCGAACAGATGCATCGCCCGCCCGAAATAGACGTAGCCTTCGGTTCCGACATTCTCGAGCATTTCGGCTTCGAGCAGGCTGTTGACGATTTCATAGGTGGTCGAGCGCGGCGCGTTGATCATCCTGGCGATATCGCCGACGCGCATCGGCGCCCGGTGCTTCAGCAAGGCCTCGAGCAGCATGATGACGCGGTCGATGCCGCGCCGCCGTTCGCCATTGCGCGGCTCCGCGCCGGCTTCCATTTCGATTCGACCCATGGCGCCATCGCTCATGCCAGCCGTACCCGCGCTAAAATCATTTCGGTCCTCGTCTCAAGACGCTTGAAAGATGTCAAGGCTGAGTCTAGCATCCAATTTGTCCGATATACAGACACATTGTCTGAAATATCAGACACCAATGAGCCAGGCGCAGAAGGTCCTGACGAGAGAACAGACGGTTTCCGTGACGCGGCAACCGGCGGGTTCTCTCGTCCCGAACCCGCACGTCCGGACACAACCACAGAAGGGGAACAATCATGATGAAATCATCGTTTTTCGCATCCGCCAGCGCCCTTTGCCTCGGTCTTCTCCTGGCGATAGGGGCCGGCTCGCAGGCCAATGCCGCCGCCAAATGCATCAAGGGCGACCGCAAGGCGCCGTATACGATCGGCTGGGCCAACATCTATTCCGTGCCGACCTGGATGAAGCAGACGCAAGGCACCATCGAAGCCGAAGTCGAGACCCTGAAGAAGCAGGGGCTGGTCGACAAGCTCGTCGTGACCGACGCCCAGGGCGACGCCAACGTCCAGATCCAGCAGATCCAGTCGATGATCGACTCCGATGTCGATGCCATCATCCTGATTGCCGGTTCGTCGACAGCACCGGCGCGTGTGCTGGCTGACGCCTGCGCCAAGGGCATCGCCATCATCAACTTCGACAGCCTCGTCGACACCGACGACGTAACCGCGAAGGTCAACACCGATTCCGCCCAATGGGGTGATCAGGCGGCCAAGTTCCTGATCGACGCCATCGGCGGCAAGGGCAAGATCCTGATCCTCAACGGTCCGGCCGGCGTTTCGGTCAGCGATGACAGGCGCAAGGGTGCCGACGCGGCACTCAAGGCCCATCCTGACGTGACGGTCCTGGCAGAGACCAACACGCCCTACAATGTCGCGCCTGCCCAGGAAGCCGTCACCAGCCTGCTCTTCGCCAATCCAGAGATCGACGGGATCCTGTCGCTCGGTGGCGCTCTCTCGGCGGGCGCCGTGCTCGCCCTCGACAAGCAGGGTCGCGAACAGGTGCCGATCACTGGCGAGAACGCCCGCCAGTTCCTCGAGCTGTGGAAGGAAAAGGGCCTCAAGAGCTGGGCGACCATGCAGCCGAACTGGCTGGGCGCCTTTGCCACCTACACCGCCGTCCAGGCGCTCGAAGGCAAGGACGTGCCGGCTTTCGTCAAGATACCGCTGCCGGTGATCGACAACTCCAACATGGATCAATACCTCGCCCGGGCGGCCGATTTTCCGGCTGACGGCTACATCTATTCGCCCTACGATGAGGATCTGTTCAAGAAGCTCCTGGCTGGAAAATAAGCCAGAAAGGCCGCAGAAATTGGTCACCAGGGCTCCGCTTCTTGCCGCGCGGGGAGTGTCGAAGTCCTTCTTCGGCAACCCCGTCCTGCGCGACGTTTCCATCGCTCTCCAGCCGGGCCGCGTGCATGCGCTGCTCGGCGAGAACGGCGCCGGAAAGTCGACGCTGATCAACCTCCTGTCCGGCGCCTTGCGCCCGGACGGCGGGACGATCGAGGTCGATGGATACACTGTGTCGCGCATGACCCCCACTTATGCGCGACAGGCCGGGATCGCCGTCGTCCAGCAGGAACTCAGCCTGACGGCCAGTCTCTCCATCGCCGAAAACATCGGCCTTGGTGCCTATCCCAAGCGGTTCGGCCTGATCGACTATCCCGAACTCGCCGCGCGGGCCGGGGCAGCCTGCGATCTTGTCGGGCTTCATGAGCCGCTGTCGACGCCGGTCGGACATCTGCCGCTCGGCCGCCGGCAGATGGTGGAGATCGCCAAGGCGCTTTACCGCACGCCACGCGTGCTCATTCTCGATGAACCCACCTCGTCGCTGTCGGCAACCGAAACAAAGATCCTGACGGACCTTTTGGAGAGGCTGCGCAGCGAGGGTATCGCCATTCTCTATATCTCGCACCGGCTGAACGAAGTCATGACGCTGTGCCAGCATGTCACCGTTCTGAAGGATGGCACTTGTACGGCGGACCGCACCCTGGAAGGAACCGACGCTGCCGGGCTGGTACGGCTGATGGTCGGCCGCGATCCCGGTGATCTGTTTCCGCGATGGCAACCTTCGGCACCGCCTGCCGACGTTATCTCGGTTCGCAAATTTTCGGCCGGCTTGATGCGCGACGTCGATCTCGACATCAGGGCGGGCGAGTTGCTGGGCATTGGAGGCCTGGTCGGGCAGGGGCAGGAGGACTTGCTGCTCGGCCTCTATGGCGCGATCCCGGCCGGCACGGCATCGGCGACTGTCAACGGTGCTTCGGGCTTGCCCGGCGGCGTGCCGAAAGCCAACGCGCTCGGCCTCGCCTATGTGCCCGCCGACCGCAAGCGCGAAGGCCTGCACCTGATCCACCCCATCATCGCCAACATGATGCTGCCCGCCTTCGCAAGGTTGCCGGCGCTGAAGCTGCGCAGCCGCCGCGCCGAGCGCGAGACGGCAAGAGGCCTCGCCGCCCAGCTTGCCATCAAGGGCGACCTCGACCGGCCGGCGCAAGCGCTCTCGGGCGGCAACCAGCAGAAGGTGGCGCTGGCGAAATGGATGCCGCACGATCCGCTTGTGCTGCTCCTCAACGATCCGACGCGTGGCGTCGATGTCGAGACCAAGCGTGAGATCTACATGATGCTTCGAAATTTCGCCGCGGCCGGCAAGGCGGTCGTGCTGCTCAGCTCCGACACACCGGAGCTGGTGCACCTTTGCGACCGCGTCGCTGTGGTCCGGGAAGGCCGCATCGTCGCCATGCTCGATCGCGGGGCATTGAGCGAGGAAGCCATCGTTTCCGCCGCGATGGGCGCCGAACAGCGGAAGGTTGCGGCATGAGCACAGTTCCTTCTGCAGGCCAGGCCGGTGCGCTCTACTGGCCAGTGCAAGCGCGCCGCAATGTCGGTGTGCGCGGCCTGTTTGCGGTCGTTCTGGCGTTCCTCTTCGCCTACGGCTTCCTCTTTCCAGGGCTCTTGACCGCTTCCGGCTTCGCCAAATTCACCCAGAGCTGGTTTCCGCTGGCATTGGTCGCCATGGCCCAGGCAATCCTCATGCTCACTGGCGGCATCAGCCTGGCCATCGGCGCAATGGTCAGCCTGGGTGCGGTCATCGCCGCAACCACGATGACCGGGCCGCTGGGCGTAGCCGGCGGCGCCGCCGCGGTGGCGCTGACCGGTCTTGGTATTGGTGCCGCGACCGGCTTCATCGTTGTAAGGCTTCGCTTGCCGGCCATCGTGGTGACGCTCGCCGGTTCGTTCATCATCGGCGGTGCGGCACTGCTCATCCTGCCAAGGCCCGGCGGCGCCATTCCGGAATGGCTTTCCGACCTGCTTGCCGGCAACACGCCCGCGGCATTCGTGGTGCTGGTGCTCATCGTTCTCTTGTGGAAGCTCTATCTCGCCACGCCGCTGGGTTTGAGCCTCTATGCGGCCGGCGAGAATCCGGTCGGCGCCTATCGCTCCGGCGTGCCGGTCGACGGTGCGCGGATCGCGGCCTACGCGATCAGCGGCCTGCTTTCCACCGGCGCCGGCCTGTTCGTCGCCGCGCAAACGGGCTCGGGCGATCCGGTCATCGGCGCCGCCTTCACACTGAACTCCATCGCCGCCGCCGTGCTCGGCGGCATCGGCTTCCTCGGCGGCCAGGGCACGATGCGCGGTGCGCTTGCCGGCAGCCTGCTGCTCAGCCTGATGATCAGCGTCATGTTCTTCCTCGGCTTCACGCCGGTCGCCCAGTATGTCGCCCAGGGCCTCATCATCATCGGGGCGGTTGCCATCCCGCAATTCCGCAAGGTGCAGCAATGACAGCATGGAAAGACAGCGCGTATGGCAGGCGCGCCTTGACGATCCTGCGCAGCCGGCCGTTCCTCACGGTTGCCATCGTTGCGGCGGTCTGGATCGCGGCAAGCTTTGCTTCGCGCGGCTTCGGCGCCTATGGCCATTTGCGCTATCTGGTCGAGCTGGGCGCCGTCATCGGCCTGGTCGCGGCGGGCCAGACCTTCGTGGTGATCGCCGGCGGCATCGATCTTTCCGTCGCGGCCATCGTCACGGTCAGTGCCGTCAGCCTGCCGCTGCTGTCGTGGCAGGCGGATCCGACCGGCGTTACCGGCATCCTCGCCGTTCTTGTCTTGACGACGGCGATCGGCTTGGTGAATGGGCTGGGCGTGGCGCTGTTGCGTGTTCATCCCATGATCATGACATTGGCGATGGCGACATTCCTGCAGGGTCTGCTGATCATCATCGCCGGCGGCAGCGCCGTGACCGCCGAGAACCCTGTGGTCCGCTGGCTCGGCAATGCGCGGCCGGCCGGGATTCCGGCAGGCGTGCTTTTATGGGTGCTTGTCTCCGTGATCGTGTTGACGACAATGCATGCGACCTCCTTTGGCGCCCGCATCTTCGCCATGGGTGCCAATTCGCTGGCCGCGGCATTGTCGGGGGTTCCGGTCACGTCCACGACGCTTGCGGTCTACGGCATCAGCGGCTTCACTTCAGGGCTCGCGGGCGTGCTGGTGCTCGGCATGAACGGACAAGGCTATGTCGGGATCGGCGATCCCTATCTGCTCGCCTCGATTGCCGCCGTGGTGCTCGGCGGCACCTCGATCCTCGGCGGGCTCGGCACCTATGCCGGCACCATCCCTGGCGCCATCCTGCTGGTCACGATCACCGCGCTGATCACCGTCGTCAACGCCTCGCCCGGCTGGCGCAGTGTCATGTTCGGTTCGCTCATCCTGGGCCTGTTGCTGCTCTCAGGCAGGGAGCAGGCCCGCCGATGACACATCGCCCTGCCGATAGATGCGCCTTGCATTGCCGAAGAACAGCGCCGTCTGATCGTCCGTGGAAAAGTTCTCGGTAATGGCCTTGAAGCTGTCATATACCGCATCGAACGACGCGTGCAGGCCGGCGACCGGGAAGTCGCTGCCAAACATGGCGCGTTCGATGCCGAAACAGTCGATGCAATGCAGGACCACCGGCCTCAAACTATCCAGCGTCCAGTCATGATCGTAGGCGACCAGATCCGATATCTTGATGGCGACATTCTCGCGCTTGGACAAGAGCCGCAGCCCGTCGCGCCACGCCTGCATGCCGTTGGCGTCGCGGTCGATCGGACTGCCGCAGTGGTTGAGGACGAACTGCTGGTCGGGAAAGGCAGCCGCAAGCCGCGCCGCATCGGCGAGCTGGCGCGCAAACACCATCAGGTCGAAGGCAAGCCGGTGTCCGCCGAGCAGGCCAAGGCCGGCGCGCCAGGCCGCGTCGTCCATGATGCCGTCGCGGGCAGCGAAGCGGCGGGCAGGATCGGGATCCCAGCTCAATATGTCGCGTACGCCGACGGCGCGATCGAAAGCGGCCTGCGCCTCGATCAGGGCCGGAGCGCTCGGGCTCGCCAGCGGCACGTGAACGACATAGCGCGCGGCCACGCCCCGCGATTTGTCGAGCGTTTCAAGCCAGCGCGTTTCGCCGACGCAGTCGTCGCTCGCCCAGCCGGCTTCGACATGGACGGTGGCGACGACATCGTGGCGGCTGGCGTCGCGCATATAGTCGTCGGGCAGATAGTTGCGGCGCAACGGACCGAGTTCGCCAAGGCCGCCGCGTTCGTCGGCGGTGGCGGCGAGCCAGGGATGCCGCCCAAGGCCGAGATCCCAAAGATGATGATGGGCATCGATGATCGGTCCGGAGTAAGGCTTTGGCATGCATCGCTCTCAGGGTGCGGCCGGCGCCGGCAATCGGCCCGGCTGTCGTTCCGTAGGGGTAAAAGGGCTAGCATCGTATGATAGAAAACGCACCGGTCCCGCCGCTCGCGGCCCAGGAAAAATTTTCGCTCGACGATCGCATCCGTGGCGTGCCTCCCGGCACCGCAGGGCTGGATGCCAGCCTTGTCGCATCCGAGCAATGGCATCCGGCCGATGGACGCATGTCGCTGCCGGTGCTGACCCTCGACGAGGCGGCCTTTGCCGCCAATCGCGACCTGTTCCTGCGCTATGCGCGCGAACAGGGAGCCGTGATCGCATCGCATGCCAAGACGCCGATGGCGCCCGACCTTGCCCGGTCGCTGGTCGAGGCCGGAGCGTGGGGCACGACTGTCGCCGATATCAGGCAGGCCACGGTGATGCTCAGAGCCGGCCTGACGCGGCTGATCATCGCCAACGAGGTCGGAGGACTGGGCGGTGCGAACCGGCTTGCCGCGCTCGCCTCCGCCTGGCCGGACGCCGAACTCCATGTCTTCGCCGATTCGGTTGACGCCGTGAACGCGCTTGCCGATGCGTGGCGCGCCAATGCGGCGTTGCCGCCATTGCGCGTGCTTGTCGAACTTGGCGCGGGCAGGGCGGGTGCCCGGACCACGACGCAGGCTGAGGCGATCGCCGATGCGATAGCAGCGGCGGGCGGACGGCTGC
Source organism: Mesorhizobium sp. STM 4661 (assembly GCF_000359125.1). Taxonomy (GTDB): domain Bacteria; phylum Pseudomonadota; class Alphaproteobacteria; order Rhizobiales; family Rhizobiaceae; genus Mesorhizobium. The sequence goes on from NZ_CAAF010000031.1 coordinate 7,282, forward strand.
TGATCGCCGGCGTCGCCACCTACGAAGGCGCAGCGGCGCAACCCGAGCCTGGCCGCACCGACGAGGTGATATCCGCCTTGCTGACGATGGTGTCGGACATGTTCCTGCGGCTTCGCGCCCGCCTCGGCGGCGATGTGCCGCTGATCGCCACCGCCGGCGGCTCGGTCTTCTTCGACAAGGTGGTCGCAGCACTTTCGCCCGTTGTTTCCAGGGACGGCAATGCGACGCTGGTGCTGCGCAGCGGCGCCATCTTCTTCCACGACCACGGCATCTATGACCGCTCGCTGGGCGCGCTCGATTCCCGCAAGGGTTTTGCGGTCGGTGGCGTCAGCGCCTCGGCGCGAAGTTCCTTTCGCCCGGCCTTGCGCCTGTGGGCCGAAGTGCTGTCGCGGCCCGAACCCGGCCTGGCGATCTGCGGCATGGGCATGCGCGACGTGTCGTTCGATCAGGGCTTTCCAACGGTGCTGACGGTCTTCCGTGACGGCAGGCCGCTGCCGCAGCTGGGCGCGCGCGCCGAGGTCGTCAAGCTCAACGACCAGCACGCCTTCCTGTCGCTCGGCGCTGACGCCGACCTCGCCGTCGGCGACGTTGTCGAATTCGGCATCTCCCATCCTTGCACCTGCCTTGATCGCTACCGCGTGATCTTCGGCGTCGATGCGACCGGGCATGTCCGCAACGCTTTCCCAACCTATTTCGGCTGACCGGATCGTGCGGCGGCCGCCAAAAAGAGAACCTCGAAAGGATCCGATATGATCAAGTACTTCCAGTCCGGCTCCCGCATGTCGCAGGCGGTCGTCTATGGCGGCCTCGTGCACATAGCGGGCCAGGTGGCCGACGACCGCAAGGCCGGCATCGAGAGCCAGACCAGCGACGTGCTGGCCAAGGTCGAGGCGCTGCTGGCCGAGGCGGGCAGCAGTAAGTCGAAGCTTGTGGCGGTCAACATCTTCCTGCCGCAGATCGGCGACTTCGAGGCGATGAACGGCATCTACGATGCCTGGGTCGACCCTCAGCGCCTGCCGGCGCGCGCCTGCGTCGAGGCGCGTCTGGCCGATCCCGATCTGCGCATCGAGGTCACAGCGGTCGCCGCGGTCTGAGCCGGCGCCATGCACACCGGCCTCGCCCACACGCTCGACTTCGACCGGGATGGCAAGACATCAGGTCATCTCAGCATTCCCTTTTCGGTCGACCGTTCGCCCTATTTCCAGGTCAAGGTGCCGATCTGCCTCATCCGCAATGGCGAAGGTCCCTCGCTGCTTTTGATGGCCGGCAATCACGGCGACGAATATGAGGGCGAGCTGTCGCTGGCAAAGCTGATCCGCCGGCTCGATCCGAAGCGCATCAGGGGCCGCATCACCATTTTGCCGATGGCGAACGCGCCGGCGGTCATGGCCGCCAAGCGTTGTTCGCCGCTCGACGGCGGCAATCTCAATCGCGCCTTTCCGGGCGACCCGTCCGGCATGCCGACCAGCCGGCTCGCGAATTTCCTCGAGACGGAGCAGTTCCCACGCCACGACGTCGTCTTCGACATCCATTCCGGCGGCACGTCGATGGAACATCTGCCGACAGCACTTGTCGAGCGCAACTCCGATCCCGAGCGCCACCGGCGTGGGGTCGAGCTGATGCGCACGCTTGGCATGCCTTACGGCTTCGTGGCCGACAATGGTGAGGCCTCGCCAACCTCGATGGGTGCGGCGCGCCGGGCCGGCGCCATCGGCATCAGTGGCGAGTTCGGCGGCGGTGGCACCGCCACGGTCGATTCGATGGCGATCACCGCCCGGGCGCTCGACAGCCTGATGGTCGCGCTGGGCGTGGTCGACGCGCCGGTTCTGGCGCCGGCATCGAAACCTTCGGCGCCGACACGGCTGCTTTCGCTGTCCCGGCACAGCCAGGGCGTCTACGCCACCCGTCGCGGCTGGTTCGAGCCCGCCGTGAAGCTTGGCGACAGTGTAAGTTCAGGACAATTAGCCGGCTGGTATCACGATCTCGAACGGCTCGACCTTGTCGAGGAAGCCCTGTATTTCGCCGAAAGCGGCATCGTGCTGTCGCGCCGGCTGCATACGATGTGCGAGGCGGGAGACTGTCTCATGCAGGTCGCCGAACCGGTGGAAGGCTGATGGGAATCCAACCCGGCGTCCGCCCGTGACGTCTTTTCAGAAACTGAGGATATTTCATGCAGCTTTCGATGTGGACCTACCCCTGGGATGTTCAGGATATGGGCCTGGAAACGGTCGAACGCGATCTTGTCGAGCGCGCTGGGCTCAACATGATCAGCCTCGCCACCTCCTATCATGCCGGCCGCTTCCTGCAGCCGCGCAGTCCGCGCCGGAAGGCCTATTTCCCGGAAGACGGCACCATTTATTTCAGGCCGACGGCGGCACGCTGGGCCAGTCTCGCCATCCAGCCCAAGGTCGCGGACGTGATCGCCGAAGGTGGCGACGTGCTTGGTAGCCTTGTCCGCAGGCGCGATGCGGGCGGGCTCGGAGTTTCCTGCTGGACGGTCTGCCTGCACAACACCCGCCTTGGCATGCTGCATCCGCAGGCGGTCACCCGCAATGCCTTCGGCGATGCCAACTACTACAATCTCTGTCCGTCGCATCCGGATGCGCGCGCCTATGTCCGCGCGCTGGTCGCTGATGTCACGCACAGCTACAGGCCGGACAGGATCGAGCTTGAAAGCCCGTCCTTCATGGGCTTTGCCCATGAGTATCACCACGAGAAGGATGGTGTCGGGCTGACGCCGGAAGACGACTTTCTGCTGTCGCTGTGCTTCTGCCCGTCCTGCCTCGCCCGTGCGGCCGGCGCCGGCGTCGATGGCGAGGCGGCGCGCAGGCGCGTCGGCCAGTGGATCGTCGAGACCTGCGAACGCGCGGTGCCCGAACGGCGCTTTCCCGACTTTCCCGCCAGCGGCCTCGACACCTTTCTGCCCTGGCCGGAACTCCATGCCTATCTCATCTGGCGCTTCGAGCCGGTGACCAGCCTGGTCGCGGAACTGCGCGAGGTGGCCCATCCCGCAACGAATGTCGTCATCATCGATCTTAAGGACGGCTGGCTCGGCGGCTGCGATCTGGCGGCACTCGGCAAGGTCTGCGACGGGGCGATCCTGTGTGCATACGACATGCAGGCCGGCGATGTCGCAAGCCTGATGGCGGCCGGCCGCGCCACGCTCGGAACCGGGAAATTCTTCGGCGCCGGCTACCGGCTATTCTATCCGGAAATGGCCGCCCCCGACATCCTTGCCGCTAAGGTCAAGCCGGCGCTGGCGCCCGATGTCGACGGCATCAATTTTTATAATTACGGCCTCGTCCCCGCCGCGCGTCTGGACTGGATAGGAGCCGCGCTGCCTGTTTGAACAGATCGATCAGTGCCCGGTTGAATTCGGGAGCCGTGAACCTGAAAAAAGCACCGCCGGCGTTATCCCGTAAGTCATCCATATGTGCCTGCCTTCCACACTGCGATGCGTGGGAGGCAGCAAATGCGCAAGAATGCACGAGCAAAAAAGCCGGGTGGCGTCGCATGACGGCCGACGCCCTGTTGTCGCCGGCAACGGTGTCCGGCTTCGTGTTCGGCCTCGGGCTGATCTTTTCCCTCGGGCCCCAGAACCTCATGCTTGTCCAGGCGGGATTGACTCGCAGCCATCCTTTCGCGGTCGCTTCCACCGGCTACGTCTCGGAGATCGCCCTGGTGACTATGGGAATTGGCGGGTTTGGAACGCTGCTGACGCACAATCCCGCGATCTCCGGCATCCTGCAGGCGGCATGCGCCGGATTTCTTGCCTTGTGGGGAGCGCGCATCTTGCTTGCGGTCAACGGGACATCCCGCGTGGAGGTTGCGGCAGGCTGCAAGTCGCGATTTCAGGCGATCGGCTCGATGCTTGCCGTCACCTGGCTCAATCCGCTGGTCTGGCTCGAGGCGATGTTTCTCGTCGGGGTGCTCTCATTCAGCTATGGCAGCGAGGAACAGGCAGGCTTCGCCGCAGGGTTCCTCGCCGCCTCCGCAATCAAATTCTATGGCTGGAGCCTGGCCGGGTTGAGCCTGTCCCGCCGTTTCGACCGCCCGATCCATCGCAAGCGGATGGACATTGTCGCCGGCCTCGTTCTGATCCTCGCCGCCCTTGTCTTGGCTGCAAACATCCTGAAAGGCGCTTGAGTGATAGCCGGGCTCACGATTACCCGGAGTTTTGCTGGGCCGCGCGGAGAATTTTCGTCAGCGCGCCTGCCGCGCGAGATGCGGATCGACCAGGGCGCGGATTTCGGCCGCGGGCCCGCCTTCTCCGGCGGCACGCAGCGCCCGCTCGTAGCGTGCATAATCGTCGACCGCGCCTTCGAAATCACGGCGCGACAGCCGCTCCTTGATCAGCGCCTTGCAGATCGGGCCGGCATCCGGATAGAAATCCAAGACCCTGAGATAGACGGAACGCGCCTGATCGGCGTTGCCGGTCGCCTCCATCCGCTGGCCGATCCGCAACCCCAGATCGATCAGGTCGCGACGCACTCTTTCGGAAGCGGCGAGCGACCAGGAACTGGTTCGCTCGTGCACAAACAACGGGCCGGGGAATGCGAGGAAGAGCGCCTCAACGTCGAGGCGCAGTGCCCCGCCATTGGCTGTCGCGACGGCCTTGAGCCGAGCATCCCAGTCGGCAAGGTCGACCCAGACCCTGTCCGACGCCAGGCGAAGCTTGCCTTCGCGCTGGGCAATGAGGTCGGTCCGCCCGAGCAGCTTGCGCAGCCGGTGCAGCGCCTGCTCGCACGCCGCCCGCGCCTGATCGCCGTCAAGGTCGGGCCACAACCAGTCCTGAAGGGTTTCCATCGAACAGGTGTTGTCCTTCGAGATCGCCAGCACCCGCAATATGTCGAGCGCCTTGGTCGGTGGCTTGGCGCCGAGAGGGAGGGGTTCTCCGTCGAGTTCGAGCCGGAAGCCGCCGAGAGCATGGACCTTGAGCGGCCAGGGCCAGGCCGCCGGCCGCCGCTGCGGCACGCCCAGCCGGCGTTCGCGGATCAACGAGCGGCAGAGCTCCGGTTCGATGCCGCGCTCGAGCGCATCGCCAAGCAATTCGCCGAGCAGCTCCGGGACGTTGAGGAGCACCATCGGCCAGGAGATTTCGCGCAGCGCCTCCAGGAAGGCCTTCAGCCGGTCGCCATAATGTGGATCGTCGTCCCACAAGCTTTCCAGGGCGCCGGCCGCCAGGATGCATATCTCGCTCCGCTTGTGGGCGCCGCCGTCCAGCCTGGGCAGCAACTCGCCAAGAAGCATGGCCGCTTCGCGCGGCTTCCTGTCGGCGAGCAGCACCTGGAACTTCGTGATGTAATGCGGCCAGCGCTCGACCATGGGCTCGTTGGCGGCCTCGATCGCCGCCATGAAGCGCTCGCAGTCCCGGTAGGCGGCCGTGAAATCGCCTTGCCGTGCATGCAGCGCTGCGTGGCAATCGGCAACGACGGCCACCTGCGTGGTGAAGCGGCTGTCGCCGATCTCGGCCAATCGTCCGACCACCTGGTGGAACTCGGCAAAATCGTTGCGGACCTTCATCTGCATCTGGAGATGGTAGAGCCCGCCGAATTCCACGCTCTTGAGCGCTTCACGCTCGCCAATGGCGATCGCCGCCCGCAACGCCGCTTCGGACGACGGATAGGGAAAATTCCTTCTTTTGTAGGGAAAGTAACGACCACTCTCCGCGCCGAAGGCGACCAGCCACATGCCGAGAATCCAGGGCAGAACATCCTTGTCGCCCAAATCGTCGATGACGCTGTCGACGGCCTTGGCGAACAGATCGGCCCGCATGGTCGACGCCGAAAGATCGATCAGCGTTTCGCTCGCCAGCAACCGCAATCCGCTCGGATCCTGCCCGGCATTCCTGGTCAACCGCTCGAGCAGGTCGGTTTCCAGCGCCTGTCCGGCCGGGCTGCTGCGGTAGTAGTCCTCGGCGAAGTTCAGCGCCCGCATCATGCCGATGCGCACCAGCATCGCTTCCTCGGCAGGCAGTTCCGGCAGGCCGCGCTGGATCAGCTCGAACGCCCGGCGGGTCCACACGGAAAGGCCTTCGTAGGTCCGCCAACTGGCCGTCTTGACCAGCACCGCGCGCGACACGGTGAGACACAGGCCGCGCGGATCGTCGGCCTCGCCAAAGGCCTGCCATGCCTTCGCCAGCCAGCGCTCCGCGGCGACGTCGTCCGGCACATGGGCCACGCCCAGCCAATAAAAATGCCAGCCGTTCATCAGCGCTTCCGGCAATCGGCCGCACCAGTCGATAAAAGTCGCCCGGCCGCCTTGCGCCAGCACACTTTCCGCGCGGCTCAATATGAGTTTGCCGGCAAGGCCCCAGTCCTCGGCCTGCAAGGCAAGCGGTATGGCTTCATCCAGACGGCCTGCCTCGACGAGGATCGTCGCCGCCTTTCGTTTCAGCAACCTCTACTCTTCCCATGGCACGCGCTGCGCGAAACACCGATCGAGGAAATCCCGCAACAAATCGTGCAGGTAGAAGACGTCGCGGCTGCTTTCCGTACGTGTGACCAGCAACTGCCGTCTGTAGAGCCTGTCGAGCAGCTTTCCCGCCTCGCCCGATCCTATCATCTCGTCCGCCAGTTCGGCGCTGATTTCGGGCAGCAGGTTGAGCTTCAGCAGCATGTCCTGGTCGGTGGCGGGGAGGGAAAGGAAGAAGTGGCGGCCAAGAACATCCAACAGTGGGTTCTGCCCGCCGCTCGTGTCATCAGGTCCGACCGTCGAGCCGTGATCCGCGAGCAGAACCAGTCCGATCGCCCAGCCGCGTGCGGCTTCGACATCGACTGCGACGTTCTTTGAACGCAGTTGGACGAGATCGCGCGCTTCCGCGGTCGAGAATTCAAGCGCCGACCTGTCGACGACTGCCATCTGGCCCCTGAGGATGAGGTCGCCCAGTTCCTCCCGTGGCAGCGTTCGCGAGGCGCAAATACACCGAACCGTGTCCGGAAGCTCGCGGAACATCACCGAAAGCACCCCACGAAACTCCGGCGTGTCGGCATCGTGCAGATCGTCGAGGACCAGAATGGTACCGGGTTTCAGCCGCGCGAAATAGGCCCTGAAGAAGCGCCTGGCGAACTCCTTCGGTTGCTCGGCATATTCCACGCCGAACACCGGCATGTCCGCGGCCGAGGCGAGGGACTGAGTGAGATATTGAAAGAAGCGCGCAATGTCCTGGTCGCCCTCGTCGACGCGGAACCACACATGCGGCGTCTCGACGCTTTCGAGATAGTCGATGACCGCGGTCGTCTTGCCGTAGCCGGCCGGCGCCGCTACCCAGCACACGCTCGATCGCGACCGCCGGTCGATCGCTTCGAGGACACGGTTGCGTCTCAGTATCGCAGCACTGCGCGGCGCCGCCAGCTTGGCGATCAGGCCCTCGCCCGGAAGCTGGCGCGTCGCCTCGGTTTCGACGGCGTCTAGGGGGGTCATGGGGGCTCCCGTTCGACCAATCCTCGGACGCCGGTCGTGCCGCCAGGACCGTTCCGCCGCCCACATCTTTCCCCAGCGTAACGCAATCATGCGACAATTCTAGTGGCTTTGCAGGGTGAAGCGGCATGGCCGATCCGACGCACGGACCTCAATGTCCACGCAGTCGCGAAATCAAGATGCGGATGGCGCCGGGTTGCGTGAGGCGGCGGGCGACCGGTGGATCCCGCATTCCAGCTTCGGCAATCCGCTCCAGCGGCCCGCGCGCGGGTTGTCCGCGCTGCCGCCCGCGACCGTGCAGGGCGCGCAACCGATCGAGAAGTAGCCTTTTTCGAGCAGCGGATGCCGGGGCAGGCGATGGTGATCGAGATAGGCCTCGATCTCAGGGCGCGTGAAGCGGGCGAGCGGGTCGATCTTCAGGCGCCCGTCATCTTCCTCAAGCGTCGACACATCCGTGCGCAGCCCGCCATGATATCGCTTGCGGCCGGAAATCCAGGCCTTGAACCCAGCCAGGGCTCCTTCGAGCGGCAGAACCTTGCGGATGTGGCAGCACCGGTCCGGATTGCGGGAGTGCAGCGATCCCGCAGCGTCCAACGCCCGCAAGGCATCCGCGTTGGGCGTCACCACGCGCACATCGGTCAGGCCGAGCAGCGTTATCAGTTGCGCGCGATAGGCGATCGTCTCGGCAAACAGCTTTCCCGTGTCGAGCGTGATGACGGGAAGCGAACGATCGATCGAAGCGGCCATATGCAGCAGCACCGCCGATTCCGCGCCGAACGAGGAGACGAGCGCGATATTTCCACAAAACAGCCCGGCGACGAGTGGCGCCAGCAGGTCTGGCCCGTCGAGATCATCCAGCTCTGCGATGACGGCCTCATACATGGCGGTTCGACCGATCAACAACAGCGGGAGGCAGCCGGTTCATAGCTTTGCCACGAAATCGAGGATCGCCTGCCGGTCGGCGTCGCCAAGGTCGAAGAAGCGGTCGCGCACGATCTGCGCCGTCCCGCCATGGGCGAGAACCGCGTCGCGCAGCGTGGTGGCGCGGCCGTCATGCAGATAGCGTTCGCGCAGGCGGATGCCGACGAGCGGTGCGGTCCGCCATTCGGCGCCGATGGCGTCGCCCTGGACGATCTTGTCGTCGAGCGCCGGCCCCATGTCGTGCAGCAGCAGGTCCGAGTAGAGCCGTACCTCGCCCTTGACGCCCTCCAGCGCCGGCACATGGCATTTGGCGCAACCGGTCGAGGCGAACAGCCTTCCGCCCTGGCTGCCAAGCATCGCGCCTTCGCTCGACGAAGGCGCTGCGGCCTGGAAGGCCGCCGAGAAGGGGAGCAGCGCACCATAGGCCAGGGCCGCCGACAGAACCACCCCGACAAAACCGACACCAATCAGACGCCAGGCGCCGCCGGCCTCCCCGAGCCGCCCGATGCGTGTGGTGATCCCAAGCGCGACCATCACCATCAGGAACAGGAACTGGTCGACGTCGAGGATCGCGCGGCGCAGTTGCGGATCGAGGGTGATCGCGGAATTGATGAGCACGACGCCAACGAACGCGGCGATGAACCACGGGAACGGGATCGGCGCCGCCTCTTGTCCCTTGTTTCGGCCGCGAAGGACCAGGCCGGCGGCGAGCAGCAGCGGGATGAGCATCAGCACCTTGCTGAGCTTGACCAGCGTGGCGGTGTTCAGCGCCCCATCCGAGATGGCGAAGGAGGCGCCGTAAACCTGCGCCAGCTCGAAGATGCTCGCTCCGACGAACACGCCATAGAGGCGGTCGTCGAGATGCGGTAGCCAACCACTCAGGAATAGGACGGGATAGACGAGCAATGCCACCGTGCCGCTCAGCGTGATCAGGGCGATGGCGATGCCGGCGCTCTGGTCGCGCGCGCGTACCAGCGCGGCCATGGAAAGGATCGCCGCGGCACCGCAGACGGCGCTGCCGGTAGCGACAAGCAGCGCGACCTCGGCGTCCAGCCTGAACAGTTTGCGCGCGATGGCGTAGAGCAGGCTCAGGACCAGGACCAGCTCGATGGCTGCCACCGCAAGCGGCATGAAGCCCAGATCCAGGAACAGCCGCGTGGTGATGCGGAAGCCGACCAGCACCACGGCAAGCCGCAACAGATAGCGCTTGGTGAAATCGAGCCCCGGGCGCAAGGCGTCCGGACAGGCGAAACTGTTGCCGATCAGCAGTCCGAAAAGCATGGCGACGAGGACCGGATTGCGCGACAGCGGCTCGCCAAGTCCGCCGGCGATCCAGCCGGCCGCAAGGGCGAGCGCGGCGGCAACGATGACGCCAGACAGAACCGGGCGCGCCTTTCCCGGCGCGTGCGACAGCGTCAGGGCGAGGCTCATGGCCTGGCCTCGTCGGACAGCGTTCGCAGATAGGCAGCCACCGCGTCGATCTGCGCGGCATCCTGCTCGGCCGGCTGCGCCTGCGCCCCGATAGCGCTGGTGACGCCGAGTTCCTTGGCGAAAGCATCGGCCACCATCTCTTCGAGGTTGGCGATGTCGGCCTTCCAGCCGTAGCGGCCGACCCGCGATGCCCCGTTGGCGTCGACGACATGATGCGCGCGGCCCTTGATGCCGTCGCCCTTGCTGACCGCCTGGGCCTCGATGACGCTGTCGGGTATCTCGTCGATCCTGGCGATGCCGTAGAGCGCGGGCGGCATGCGCAGCGAGATCACATTGGCCTGGCGCGGCATCGCCGCCGGTACGGTCGCGTTGCCGTCGCCCAACGCATAGCGCCTGGCGACCGGGCTGTTGGGATGATCGATCGCAACCGTGCGCCCGGACCCTGGATCCATATGGGCTATCCTGCGCGCAAAATGGCTTTCATCGATGCTCGCGCCGCCGGGGCCGGGATGGCAGGCCACGCAGGACGTTGCGTTGAACAACGGGCCAAGGCCCGCGCGCGGGGTGAAATCGGTCTGGAACAGCTGTTTGCCGCGCGCCGCGAGATCGGCGTCGGCGGCTTTGCCTTGCGTCTCCGGCGTCGTTGCCGATGCGCCGTGCTCGTCGAAGGTGGGGATCTCGATGAGCGCGCCGTCGCGATCCGGGAATCCGGGAAGCTTGCCGCTTATCGTTATCCAGATCCGCTGTGCGTCCGCCGAGGTCGCGATCGCGCGGAGGCGATCGGGTCCCAGAGGCCCGAGGTCGGGAATCTCGATAGTCGCCCGGGCGAGAAGCCGACCGTCCTGGCTGAGCCGCAGCAGCGAACCGTCGCCGCGATTGGCGACGAAGAGATCGGAGCCGCCGGCGAGCGTCGTGTGGCTCGAGAATTGCGGATTGGCGATTTCGGGGATGGCCGGGGCGATGTCGACCGGACGGTCGAATTGCGGCAGTGCGATCGTGCGTGTCCGGGCGACCGTGAAATGCCGCCGGTCGTCCTCGAGGTCGAGCAGCACCAGCCGGTCGCGGCCGGGATCGGCGACATAGAGGACACGGTCCGGATTCCACTTGAAGGCGACGCCGATGACGCCGGGGTCGTCGCCGATGCCCTGGCCGGTGCTTACCGTGCCGTTGCCGGCGCTTACCGTGCCAGGACCGGCCAGGCCGTCGACGCCATCCTGGACATGGATCTGGACCACGCCGCCATCGGCTGTGACGGCGGCGAACACGGCAAAACCGCTGCCGTCCGGCGACGGACCGAGAAATGCGGTTCCGAGCGCGCCGGTCTGCAATCCGCCTGATGTCAGCTGGCCGCTTGCCCGGTAGTTCATGAGCTTGGCGAGCCATCCGCTGGGTTGCGCCTTCGGCGTGCGTTCGCGGTCGGTCAACCGGCCGGCGAACACGCCACCGGCCTCGCGGCTCGGCGCGTTGGCGAGCGGGGCTCCGTCGGGATCGACAACGCTGACGCTGCCCTCGCCATCCATCCCGTTCGGCGCGTTCGCGATCCAGGGCCTTCCGAACGCATTGTTGATGGAAATGTATCGTGGCCCGGACGCGGCCGCGAAAAGGGCGGTTCGGGCCCCCCCATTGTAATGGCGGTTGAGAAACGCATCGCTCTGCGCCGTGTAGAGCTGGACCCGGCCCTCTCCGGCGTCGCCGGTCAGGTCTTGCGGAACGACGATCGCGCCGCCCGACCCGGTCCCCTGCGGATCGATGGACAGGATCGCGCCGGTCGCATGTGTGCCATCGCTTGGCGGGGCGCCAAAATTGCTGCCCACCGCCACCAGAACCCTCCGCGGGTCGAGCACCCGCCCCTCGCGTGTCGCCATCAGGAATTCCGGATTTCCCGGTATCGGTCCGCCGACGTGGAAACGCCCCACCTCGCGCACGCCGGCCACGTCGGGCAGCCCGACCGCGACGATACGAGCGCTTAGGCGCCAATCGGGGATCCGATCGTCCGCGAGCCCCTGGGTCGGCAGCAGGCTGAAGGCCATCGCCGCCGCCATTGCCGTGTACCGGCGAGCGGAACAAGCCGACGGTACGGACCATCGCTGGGAGGGTCCGACGAAATCTGTGGCGGCCACCGCACGGTCTTTTCGCATCGCGACGTCTCCGCCATCTCTCATGCATCCGTGTGCGGACCGCAAGATTGCGGCTCTGCAATCGACCATGCTGCCTTCCACTCCGGTCAGGCCGAGGTGTCGACGGATGCCGCCTGATCCGCATAAGGATAACGGGGCTTACATCCCTGCCACATCCACCAAACGGTGGGCGCGGTGAACCGCGCACCAAGGTTTCGCTTGTCGCGGAATCTTTGAAACGCGCGCGCATACGGATGGCTTACGGCATCCACTATGACTGGCATTAATTCGCCAGCCTCATCGTAAACGCTGGCGGGCCCGCTTCAGCATTGTCAAGTCGATCAGTTGGCCACAGGCGAAGGAAGAGGAAAGTTCGCTGCAATCGTCAGAGTTCGAGAGCTTGTCTGAGCGCCGGACCGCCCCTGACACGCAGATCGAGGTCGGCCTCGATATGGTCGATGTGGTGCAGCATCAATGCGCTGGCACGTGGGGCGTTGCCGGTTTCAAGCGCTTCCAGGATCTGCATATGCTCGCTGTGTCCGCAGCTCGAGATACCGGAACGGCCGTAAAGCGCGATCACCAGCGACGACCGCGCCACCAGTTCCTCCATGAAGCGCTGGAGGATCACGTTTCCCGCGACCGACGCCAGCAGCAGGTGAAAATCACCCGACGCCTTGATCTCCGATCGTCTCGCGCTCGGTCCGCGTTCGACAATGAAGCGCCCCTCTTCGTCGAGCTGGGCCTTGAAGGCAACCACATGCGCCGGCGTCATGCGCCCGGCTGCGGCAATCGCGATGCCGGGTTCGATGAGCCGGCGCGAGGCAAAGACCTGGCGCGCTTCCTCCGGTGACGGATTGGCGACGAAGGCGCCGCGATTGCGCTCGGTTCGTACCAGGCCCTCGAAGGAAAGCATCTGCAGTGCCGCGCGCGCCACGGTTCGGCTGACTTCGAACAAGGTGCCGACCTCGCCTTCGGACAGTTTGGTTCCAGGCGCCAGACGGCGGTCGACGATCGCGTCGCGCAACTGGTCGCGGATGGCCTGGGCGCGATCCTCATTGGCGCTGTCGGCAGCAGGGAAAGTCTGGTCGGCGATGTTCATGGCAGCGGATCCTTAACGCCTTTCTATCCTGAATCGGATCGTTTGGACGAGAGCCAAAGTGAATACGAGGTTAGAAAAGATTGCATACGATTTTTGCGAGTATCGCCTACAATCGCCCATAATTTGTGCATCGCACAAACATGGCGTTTTGGGGGCATGCGATTGCGATGATGTTTTTCCCAAGAATTCAATCGCTTGGGGCAGCAGTGCGCAACTGGCACGCATGATGCTTTGGTTATCTCGACCAAAGGGGAAGCCGGATGTCCAAAGCTGCCGAAATCGACATCGTGTCCGTTTCGAAAGTCTATGGCGCAACGACTGCCGTCGAAGACATCAGCCTGAAAATCCCGGCGGGAACCTATTGCTGCCTGCTTGGCCCGTCCGGCTGCGGCAAGACCTCGACGCTGCGCATGATCGCCGGGCACGAGAGCATATCCAGCGGCGACGTGCGGCTCGGCAACATTGTGGTCACCGACCTGCCGCCGGCCAAGCGGGGCACCGCCATGATGTTCCAGTCCTACGCGCTATTTCCGCATCTCGACTTGATCGACAATGTCGCGTTCAGCCTCAAGATGAAGGGCGTCGGCAAGGAGGAGCGTCGCGCCAAGGCGCTCGACATGCTGAAGCTGATGCAGATGGAAGCCTATGCCAGCCGCCGCCCGGCACAGCTTTCGGGCGGACAGCAGCAGCGCGTCGCTCTGGCCCGCGCGCTCATCACCGACCCCGAGGCGTTGTTGCTCGACGAACCGCTCTCGGCACTCGATCCGTTCCTGAAGATCCGCATGCGGGCCGAGCTGAAGAAGCTGCAGACGTCGCTCGGCATCACCTTCGTCCATGTCACCCACAGCCAGGAAGAGGCGATGGCGCTCGCCGACCTGATCGTGGTGATGAACGACGGCCGTATCGAGCAGGCGACACATCCGCGCATCGTGTTCGAGCGGCCGGCCACCGCATTCGTCGCCCGTTTCATGGGCGCCCATAACGTCGTCTCCGGCCGCGTCAGCGGCAGCCGCGACGGCATGGTTGTTTTCGATGTTCCCGGCGGCGTCTCGCTTGCGGCCAGCGGGCAGGGCAGGGGGATCGGCGAGCCGATCGATATCGCCATTCGCACCGATCATGTGCGGATCGGCGACGCGCCGGCCACGGGGCTGGGCTTCACCGGCATCGTTTCCAACATCGAGTACCGCGGCTCGACCGTGAAGCTCTCGGTCAATGGCGCCGGCATCGAGGATTTCACGGTGATCGTCGACGACACCAGCTTCTTCGCCAAGCCGGTTGCCGTCGGTGACGCGGTGCCGATCGCCTGGGATGCCGAGGACGCGATCGTCCTTGGCCGTCTCGATTCCTGAACCATCACGACCAAACCAGAACAGGGGAACTGACCATGACCAACACCACCAGGAAGACAGGAATTTCCCGCCGCTCGCTGCTCAAGACAGGCGCCGCCGCCGTCGGTTTTGCCGCCGGCTCGGGCGCCATCACCGGCTTCCCGACCATCTGGGCGCAGTCGAACATCACGCTGCGCCAGTTCGGCACCGGCGTGTCGAACCTCAACGCCATCGCCGACAAGTGCAAGGCCGATCTCGGCATCACGCTGGAGATGACGGCGACCGATTCCGACGCCGCCGCCCAGCGCGCGGTAACCCAACCCGACAGCTACGACATCGCCGACATCGAATACTGGATCGCCAAGAAGGTGTTTCCCACCGGCGTGCTGCAGCCGATGGACGTCAGCAAGCTGAAATATTACGACGAACTGGTGCCACTGTTCAAAAACGGCAAGCTGACGCCGGACAGCGTCATCGCCCAGGGCACCGCGCCGCACACGGTCGGCTATGTCGAGGCACAGGACAGCAAGGTCTTCGCCAAGGCGCCGACCAACTGGTTCACCATGGTGCCGACCATCTACAACGCCGACACGCTGGGCATCCGCCCCGACCTCGTCGGCCGCGACATCACCACCTGGGCCGACATCATGGACCCGGCGTTCAAGGGCAAGACAGCGATCCTCAACATCCCGTCGATCGGCATCATGGATGCGGCGATGATCATGGAAGCCACGGGCAACATCAAATATGCCGACAAGGGCAACATGACCAAGGAGGAGATCGACAAGACGATCGACTTCCTGATCAAGGCCAAGCAGGCCGGCCAGTTCCGCGCCTTCTGGAAATCCTTCGACGAGAGCGTCAACCTGATGGCTTCAGGCGAAGTGGTCATTCAGTCGATGTGGTCGCCGGCCGTGGCCGCCGTTCGCTCCAAGGGTATCGCCTGCCGCTTCCAGCCGCTCAAGGAAGGCTACCGCTCCTGGGGCGGCGGACTTGGCCTCGCAGCCCATCTCAAGGGCGCCGAACTCGACGCCGCTTACGAATACATCAACTGGTACACGTCTGGCTGGGTTGGCGGCTACCTCAACCGCCAAGGCTACTACTCCGCCAACATGGTTTCGGCCAAGAAATTCATGTCCGAGGACGAGTGGGGTTACTGGATCGAAGGCAAGCCGGCAAAGGGCGACATCCTGTCGCCGGACGGCAAGGTCATGGAGAAGGCCGGTGCCGTGCGCGACGGCGGCTCGTTCGAAAACCGCATGGGCAAGGTTGCCTGCTGGAACTCGGTGATGGACGAAGACCGCTACATGGTGAAGCGCTGGAACGAGTTCATCGCGGCGTGATGCAAGGCAGGCAATAGCTGAGATGTTGCATTCCTTCGCGCCCCCCTCTGTCCTGCCGGACATCTCCCCCTCAAGGGGGGAGATTGCGCAGTCATCTCTGCTTTCGCCAATTGCCAACGCTGTTATCGGAAACCCATCGGCGGAGCTGCCAATCTCCCCCCTTGAGGGGGAGATGTCCGGCAGGACAGAGGGGGGGGCGAAGGATCACAGCTTGCCAGATTGTCGGCCCTCCGCGACACGCCCGGGCTGTTCCGGATGACCGTGGCTCTCGACCAGCCTGCAACCACCGCAGTGGCCAAGCCCGCCAAGCGCCGTCGTTTCTCGATCGGCGCCATCACGCCCTATCTGCAGTCGGCGCCGCTGGCTCTCATCCTGGGCGCGTTCCTGCTGCTGCCAATCATCATGATCATCGTCGTTTCCTTCTGGGACTACGACTTCGCGTCGATGTATCCAGACTTCCTGGCCACCAACTATTCCGACGTGCTCGGCTCCTGGGTGACCTGGAAGACCTATCTGAATACGCTGAAATACGCCGCCATCGTCTGGGCGCTGACGCTCGTCATCGGCTTCTGGGTCGCCTATTTCCTCGCCTTCCATATCAGGACCACGGCCATGCAGATGGTGCTGTTTCTTGTCTGCACGGTGCCGTTCCTGACCTCCAACATCATCCGCATGATCTCGTGGATTCCGGTGCTTGGCCGCAACGGCCTGGTCAACTCGACGCTGGTTCAGATGGGACTGATCCCGAAGCCGATCGAGTGGCTGCTCTATTCCGAATTCGCCGTGGTGCTCGCCATGGTGCATCTCTACACGCTGTTCATGGTGACCCCGATCTTCAACACGCTGATGCGCATCGACAAGTCGCTGATCGAAGCCGCGCGCGACGCCGGCGCTTCCGGCTGGCAGGTTCTGTGGAACGTCATCATCCCGCTCGCCAAGCCCGGCATGGCGATCGGCACCATCTTCGTCGTCACGTTGGTGATGGCCGACTTCTCGACGGTGCAGGTGATGTCTGGCGGGCAGAGCGCCTCTGTCGCGCTGATGATGAAGAACCAGATGTCGCTGCTGCAATATCCGGCCGCCGCCGCCAATGCGGTCGTGCTCCTGGTGCTGGTGCTTTTGATGGTCGCCGGCATCCTGCGCATCGTCGATATCCGCAAGGAGCTGTGACGCGATGAGCCACGAAAAGCGCACCTTTGAATTCTACGTGCTGGCGGTGTTCTTCGCCCTGTTCGTGCTGTTTCTCTACGGTCCGCTTTCGGCGATCCTCATCCTGTCGTTCCAGGGCGAGAATGGCGGCCTGACATTCCCGCTCAATGGCGTTTCGCTGCACTGGTTCGCCAACCTTTTCGAGCGCCAGGCGGTCGGCGATTTCGGCGGCAGTTTCAAGCGCTCCCTCGTCCTCGGCCTGATGGTGATGGTGGTGACCGTTGTCGTGTCGCTGCTTGCCGGTCTTGCCTTCCGCCAAAAATTTCGCGGCGCCACCGCGCTGTTCTATCTTGCTGTCGCCAGCCTCGTCGTGCCGTCGATCATCATCTCGCTCGGCATTGGTGTCGTCTTCCAGCAGATCGGCTTCCGCCCCGCCTGGTACACCTCCGCCTTCGGCGCGCATCTGACGTGGACCTTGCCCTTCGGCGTGCTGATCATGTTCGCTGTCTTCAACCGCTTCTCGCCGGCCTATGAGGAAGCCGCGCGGGATCTCGGAGCGTCGTCCTGGCAGACCTTCGCCCATGTCGTGCTGCCGATGATCGCACCCAGCCTGATCGGCGTCGGGCTGTTCGGCTTCACCCTGTCCTATGACGAGTTCGCCCGCACGCTGATGACCTCGGGCACCTTCAACACGCTGCCGCTCGAAATCTACGGCATGACGACGAATGTGACGACGCCGGTGCTCTATGCGCTGGGCACCGTGACGACCGTGTTTTCCTTCCTGGTGATCCTGCTGACGCTCGGCGCCATCGTCTATGTCGGCCGCCGCCGGGCGCGTGCTTGAGAACCGCGGTGCAGATCCTCGTTGTCAATCCGAACACCACCGCCAGCATGACTGAAACCATCGGCGCCGCGGCGCGCTCGGTCGCCGGGGCCCGGACGGAGATCGTCGCCGTCACCTCGTCGATGGGGCCGGCTTCGATCGAAGGCTATTATGACGAGGCGCTGGCCGTGCCGGGCCTGCTGGTCGAGATCGCCGCCGGTGAGCGCTCCGGCGTGCAGGCCGCGATCATCGCCTGTTTCGACGACACCGGCCTCGATGCCGCGCGCGCCATGGCCAACATTCCGGTCATCGGCATTTGCGAGGCGGCGCTCAGCATGGCCTCGTTCATCGCGCAGCGCTTTACCGTCGTCACCACGACCGGGCGCTCGCGCGTGCCGGTCGAAGGGCTGGTGCAACGTTATGGCATGGCGGGGCGGGCACGCGTGCGCGCCGCCGACATTCCGGTTCTTGCTCTCGAAGACCCGGCATCGGACGCAGTTCTGAAACTGCGGGGCGAGATCGCGCGCGCCATTGGGGAGGATCGCGCCGAAGCGATCGTGCTCGGCTGCGCCGGCATGGCCGACCTCGCGGCCGAGCTGCAGCGGGAGTTCGGCGTTCCGGTTATCGACGGTGTCGGCGCCGCCGTGAAGCAGGCCGAGGCGCTGATCGCGCTTGGCCTGTCGACTTCCAAGCGTGGCGCCTATGCAAACCCGCTGGCAAAGCCTTATCGTGGCGCATTGAAATCCTTCGCCCCCGGTACTCTCGCCGCCGAGTGAATCCCAATGCCCCGAACGATCCGAACGCTCGCACGTGACGAAGTGGAAACGCTTGTCGACTGGGCAGCGGCCGAAGGTTGGAATCCCGGCCTCGGCGATGCCGGAATTTTCCAGGCGGCTGATCCCGAAGGTTTCATCGGCGCGTTTGTCGATGGCGAGATGGTGGCCGGCATTTCCGCTGTCGCCTATGGCGACGATTTCGGCTTCATCGGCCTCTACATCTGTCGCCCGGAAAGGCGTGGCGAGGGTCATGGCAAGGCGGTCTGGGACGCCGGCATGGCGCGGCTCGGCAACCGCACGATCGGCCTCGACGGCGTTGTCGAACAACAGGCAAACTACCGCAGCATGGGTTTTGCGCCGCTCTACCGGACGATAAGGTTCGCCGGGCCGCCGGATGGCCTGGCAGATACCGGCAGTGGCATCCGCACCATAGGGCCGGAACTCGTGCCGGATATACTGGCCTATGATCGCCGGTTCTTTCCCGGTCCGAGGCGGTCGTTCCTGGAACCCTGGCTGCGCCCGCCGCACATGGCGCTTGCGATCGTCAGGGATGGCGCGATCGAAGGATACGGTGTCGCGCGCCAATGCCGGGACGGCTGCAAGATCGGCCCGCTCCATGCCGATCAGCTGGATGCGGCAAGCCATCTTTTCGCAGCACTTGCCAGCCTCTCCGGCGCCGGAAATATCCATCTCGACGTTCCCGAGACCAATGTGGATTTTGCAGCTTTGCTGTCGTCGGTGGGCCTGCAGCCGGGCTTCGAAACGGCCAGAATGTACCGGGGAAAAGCACCGCGGCTCATGCAGTCCGGGGTCTTTGCGATAACGACCCTGGAGCTTGGCTGAGCGTCAGTTAATGTGCGTCGGCGATGCCGGCTAATAAAGCGGCTTGGCCATGTGCCGGGGCGTCGGCCATTGCGTCGTGATGCCGGGCTGCACCGGCCGCTCGAGATAGGTCGATAGAACCACATAGCTTCGCGTCGAGGTGACGCCCGGCGTTTCGTAGAGACGCGACAACAGGCCTTCGAGCGCCCTTGTGTCCTCGGTGCGGACCTTGATCAGCATGCAGGTGTCGCCGGCCACCGAATGGATCTCCTCGACTTCCGGGTGCTCGGAAATCGCCATCAGTTCGGGGGTCTTGCCCCAACCCTTGGTGTCGATGTGCACGAAGGCGAGCAGGGGCTTCTTCACCGCCTTGGGATCGATGATTGCCGCGGTCGTGCGAATGGCGCCGCTGCGTCGAAGCCGCTTCACCCGTTCATGCGCCGCCGGCGGCGACAGGCCGACGCGATCGCCGAGCTCGGCATAGCTGATCGTGGCGTCGTCGACCAGAACGCCTAATATTCTTCGGTCGGTCGCGTCGAGGTCGCGTGCGACTGGCCTGTTCTGCGGAATGCCATCTGTTTCTTCATCCATATCGAAATTCCTTGTTGATACAGAATTTGATACGGCCATTATTGTCGTATGTCGAACAGTGATCAAGTCGTAACATTGGCAGCAAGGCCGCCCATTCCGGCGCTCGCCTATCTCCTGACCGGCTGCATCGCCGTCATCGGTTCGAACTCGCTGGTCCTCGGTCCGATTGCGCCGGCGGTGGCGACGTCGTTTGGAGCAAGCGTCCCGGCCGTCATGATCGCCTCCGCAGCCTTCGGCCTTGGCACCTCGGCAAGCGCCCTGCTCCTGGCGCGTTATATCGACCGGGTCGGTGCGCGCCGCATGCTCCAGGGCGCACTGTTGCTGCTGGCGATAGCGCTTGTCGCCAGCGCGCTGGCGCCGACGGTGATCGCGCTTGTCGCCGCCCAGTCCGTCGCCGGCATCGCTGCCGGCGTCGCCATGCCGGCCATCTACGCCAGCTCCGCGGCGATCGCGCCGCCTGGCCGCGAAAGCGGCACCATCGGCGTCGTGCTGACCGGCTGGACGCTCTCCATGGTGGCCGGCGTCTCGCTGTCGGCCGTGCTTGCCGATCTGGTGCATTGGCGAGCCGTTTTCGCCGCTGTCGCGCTGCTCGCGGCCCTTGCCGTGGCCGGCCTGACCTTGACCTCGCTGAGCGACGCCAGGAAGAGCGGCCCGGCGCCGACGCCGCTCGCCGCCCTGGCCGTTCCCGGCATCGTGCCGCTTCTGGTCGCCTGTGGCGCCTTCATGACCGCCTTCTATGGCGTCTATGGCTATCTCGGCGATCATCTTCACCAAGGCCTGGGCGAGCCCGTCAGCGCCAATGGGTGGGCCGCACTTGCCTATGGCGTCGGCTTCGGCATGGCGGCGCTTCTTGATGGCGTCATCGATCGCCTCGGCGCGCGGCGCGTCATGCCCTTCGCCTACCTGCTGGTGGCACTCGTCTATGTCGCGATGGCCGCGGCCAGCGGCAGCTTCGGCCCGACCTTGGCAATGGTGGCCATCTGGGGCCTTGCCAACCATTTCGGGCTGAACGTGCTGGTGATGCGCCTTACCGCGCTCGATCCGACGCGCCGCGGCACCATCATGGGCCTGAACAGTTCGGTAACCTATCTCGCAGTCTTTGTCGGCACGACCGGCTTCGGGCCGCTTTACACCGGCTTTGGTTTCGCCGCCTGCGCGATGGTCGCAGCGTTGCTGATGCTGGTCTCGGCCTTGGCGGCGGCATGGCGTTCGCCACCATCCATCCTGCCGTAAAGCTTGCGTCCTCGTCCCGTCCATGGATAAGGCTTGGCGTACGACCGAGCCGAGGTGCGATGAAGACGACGCTTGAGACCACCGCCGACCCCTTGCCGGAAGAACTCGCCGTTCTCGGCGAGCGGCTGAGCGCCTTCAACGACAGCGATGTCGGCGCTTCCAGGCGAAAGGCGCTCGCCGTCTTCGTCCGCGACGAACAGGGCAAGGTCGTCGCCGGAATTTCGGGCTACACCGCCTGGGGCTGGCTCTATGTGCAATGGCTCTGGGTCGATGAGAGACTGCGCGGCCAGCACATGGCCGGCCGGATGCTGGACGCCGCCGAGCGGGAGGCGGTCGCGCGCGGCTGCCACGGCGCCCTGATCGACACGTTCAATCCCAAGGCTGAGAAAGCCTATGAACGCCAGGGCTATCGGCCCTTCGGCATTCTTCCCGACTTTCCTGTCGGCCGCAGCCGCGTCTTCCTGCAGAAGAAACTGGTTGGCTAACCGGCGAGCCGGCCGCCCCGCATCGGCTGCGGCACGCCGGTCGTGCTGGGGAAACTGATCGGCAGGCCGCGCAGCACGCGCACCGCCAGGAACGCAAAACACTCGGCCTCGACCGCATCGCCTTTCCAGCCAAGCGTCTCGGCCTGCACGGCTTCGACACCGGCGCGGCTCGCTAGCATTGCCATCATCGTCGGGTTATGCCGGCCGCCGCCGCTGACCACCAGCTTGCCCGGCCGATGCGGCAGCAGGTCGAGCGCCTTGCCGACGGTGGCGGCGGTGAAGGCCGTCAGCAAAGCTGCGCCATCCTCGGCGTTGAGGCCGTCGGCCATCGCCGCGCCAAAGTCGAAACGGTCGAGCGATTTCGGGCAGGGTTTGGTCAAATAGGGATGTTGCAGCAGCTTGGCCAACTTGGCTTCGTCAACGCTGCCGGACAGCGCGAGCGCGCCATCGCGGTCCATCTCGCCAAGCCCTTTCGACTTGATGAAGTCGTTGAGCGGCGCATTGGCCGGCCCGGTATCGAAGGCGATGACATTGTCCTTGCCGTCCCACCAGGTGATGTTGGCGACGCCGCCGAGATTGAGCACCGCCATGTCGCCGCTGGCGTCCGCCGCACGTAGGAGCGCGGTGTGATAGGCGGCCGCCAAGGGCGCGCCTTGTCCGCCGGCGCGCATGTCGGCCGAGCGGAAATCATAGGCCACCTTGGTGCCCAGGATGGCGTGCATCAATTCGCCGTCGCCGAGCTGGCGAGTCTCGCCAAGCCGGTCGGCCTGCGGCGCGCGATGCAGCACGGTCTGGCCGTGGAAACCAACGACGCTGATATCGGCCATGGTCAGCCCATGGCTTTCGACGAGATCCTTGACCGCCGCCGATTGCGCCCGCGTCAGCGCCTCTTCGGCCTCGCGGAAGATCGCCGGCTCCGGCCCGGTGAAGTTCCACACCCGCGCCTGGCGCAGCGTTTCTTCCAGCAAGGTGCGTATCGATTGAGGGTAAGGCGCCAGCGTGTAGGTGCCGAAATCCGCGATCCGCTCGCCATCGGTCTTGATCAGCGCGACGTCGATATTGCCGTCCAGTACGGTGCCGGTCATCAGGCCGACGGCCCAGATTGGTCCCATGTTCAAATTCCCTGTTTGAGCATGATCTTATCCGAAAACCGGTTCCCACTTTTCGGGATCATGCTCTAGTCTCCGTTGACGAGATCGCCGACCGTCTGGCGAAGCTCCGCGATTCCGCTGTTGAAATGACGTGTCGGATGGATTCGGTTGGTGAGCAAGGTCCATGCCTTGCCCCCGTCGAAGTCGATCCACAACCCGGTGCCGGTAAAGCCGGTATGGCCGATCGTGCCGGGGCTGCACAGCCCGCCGCCGGACCAGTTTTCGTAAGCGTGCTCCCAGCCATGCGTGCGGGTGGCGGACAGCGGCGTGCGCATCAGCGCGATGGAGCGCTCGGAAGCGCCGGTTCCGTCCAGCAGCCCTTGCGCGAAATCGAGGATCGAGGCCGCGGTGCCGAACAGGCCGGCGTGACCCGCGCCTTGCAAGGCCGAGCAATTGTCGTCATGGACTTCGCCTGAGAGCACGCGATGGCGC
Organism: Mesorhizobium sp. STM 4661; assembly: GCF_000359125.1. GTDB lineage: Bacteria > Pseudomonadota > Alphaproteobacteria > Rhizobiales > Rhizobiaceae > Mesorhizobium. The sequence goes on from NZ_CAAF010000031.1 coordinate 30,402, forward strand.
CAGGTGCAGTCCTCCGTTGCCGCCGCTTGATCCGGCTCGGCGGAGAAGGCAAAGCCTGGGCCGGGGTCCATGTCGCGAATGGTCTTTCCCGACAGCCGCTCCAGCGCAAAGCCGAGCAGGATGAAATTGATATCGGAATAGACCGGCTGGCCGGCCTGCCATTCGCGCTGCAGGATGAAGGCACGCAGCAAATCCGCGTCTCGCCCGTAAGTGTAGATCGGCGCGACGGCGGGAATCGGCGTCTGATGCCCGAGGCACTGGCGAAACGTCACCTTCCGCTCCCACGCCATTTCGTCATACTGGCGAAGATCGGGCAGGGCTGAAATCAGCGGCGCATCGAGATCGATGACGCCGTCCTCCGCCAGCTTGAGGATGCGCGGCGTGGTGAAGATGATTTTGGTCAGCGACGCCAGGTCGAACCAGATGCCTTCATGCATCGGCCGGACGTCGGGCACGATTTGAGCCGAGCCGATTGCGCGGACGATGCGGGGGCCGTCGCGGTCGATAATGCCTAGCACGCCACCGGGAATGCGGGCGGCCGCCACCGCCGCTTCGAGCGGGGCGAAAGCGCGGTCGAAGAGGTGGGCGAGGGCGGTCAACGCCAACCTCCATCTGAAAAGCGGCGATCCTTCCCACCCCCCTCTGTCCTGCCGACCTCGTATATCCCATGACAACGCCCATCACGCCTCAACCCTCACCCTATGATCCGCCCCGAACTGCTCCCATCGCGACGGAACCGGCTCAAAGCCAAGCGGGCGCACCAGCGAAGGCACCTGCCGCGTATCCAGTTCGAAATGTTCACGCCGCCGGTCGATGGTTGGAACAGCCGCAATAAGCTTCTTCGTGTAGGCATGCTTCGGCGCCGACAGCACGGACTTGGCATCGCCGATCTCGACGATCTGGCCGGCATAGATGACCGCGATCCGGTGCGCGATCCGCTCCACCACGGCCATGTCGTGCGAGATGAAGAGATAGGCCAGACCGTATTCGCGCTGCAGGTCGACCAAAAGCTCCAGCACCCTGGCCTGCACCGAAACGTCGAGCGCCGAGACCGCCTCGTCGAGCACGACGACCGAAGGGTTGAGCATCAATGCGCGCGCGATGCACAGCCTTTGCCGCTGGCCGCCCGAAAATTCATGCGGGTAGCGCTCGAGGCTGTTTTCCGGCAGTCCGACGCGTTTCAGCAGCGTCGCCATCTTCGCCCGCGCCGCCGCATCCACGCGGCCGCCGGTGGCGATCACCGGCTCGGCGAGAATGCTCTCAATGGCGAGCCTGGGATTGAGCGAGGCATAGGGGTTCTGGAACACCATCTGGATGGGCAGCGCGCTCTGCCCGGCGGCGGCCTTGCGCGCGCTGACCGAGAAGCTGCCGCGCGTCGATCTCACCAGCCCAAGTACTGCCCGCGCCGTCGTCGATTTTCCCGAACCGCTCTCGCCGACGATGGCAAGCGTCTCGCCTTGCATGAGGTCGAAATCCACGCCATCGACGGCATGCACGGCGCCCGTGGCGCGGCCGAAAAACCCCGACTTGACGGGAAATCGCACCACGAGGTCGTTCACCTTCAGCGCTGGATCGGCGGCCGGCGCCTTCTCACGCGACCCATCCAAACGCGTCGCGCGGCCGCTGGCGAAATGCGGCACGTCCTGCAGCAAATGCTGGGTGTAAGCGTGCCGCGGCTGGTCGAGGATCTGGTTCAACTCACCTTGCTCGACCGCCTGTCCGTTTTGCATCACCATGATCTTGTCGGCGATGCCGGCGACGAGACCGATATCATGGGTAATGAAGATCATCGACATGCCGGTTTCGCGCTTCAACTCGGCGAGCAGCGCCATGATCTGCGCCTGCACAGTGACGTCGAGCGCCGTCGTCGGCTCGTCGGCGATCAGCAGGCGTGGATTGCAGGCAAGTGCGGTGGCGATCATCACCCGCTGCAGCATGCCGCCGGAAAGCTGGTTCGGCGTGTATTTCAGGCGCCGCGCCGCGTCGGGAATGCGCACGCGGTCGAGCGCGTCCTTGGCCGCCGCCGTCGCCTGCCGGCCGGTCAGGCCGCGGTGCAGCCGAAACGATTCCTCGATCTGCGTGCCGATGGTCAGCACCGGGTTGAGCGAGGTCATCGGTTCCTGGAAGATCATGCCGATCTCGGCGCCGCGGATCCTTGTCAACTGCGGCTCGCTTGCCGCCGTCAGGTCGAGGACGCTGCCGTCGGCGCGCTTGAGCTTGATCGAGCCGGCGGTGATGCGCCCGCCGCCGAAATCGACGAGACGGTTGATCGACAGCGCGGTGACGGACTTGCCCGATCCGCTCTCGCCGACGATGGCCAGCGTTTCGCCGTCGGCCAGCTCGAAGCTCACGCCGCGCACCACTTCGTTGGCTTGCGGCGCACGGCCGAAACCGACGCTGAGACCGGACACGGAAAGCAGCGGGATCACGCGATCGCCCTCCGCATCCTGGGGTCGAATATGTCGCGCAAGGCATCGCCAAGCAGGTTGAAGCCGAGGATGCTGATCATGATCGCCAGCCCGGGGAAGATCATCAGCCAGGGTGCCGTTTCCATCAGGTTGCGGCTATCGCTCAGCATCAATCCCAGCGACGCCGCGGGCGGCTGCGTGCCGAGGCCGAGAAAGCTCAAGCCGGCTTCGGTCAGCAGTGCCCAGGCCAGCGCCAGCGTAATTTGGACGGTCAATGGCGCCACCAGATTGAGCAGCAGGTGCCGCGTCAAGATGTAGCTCGAACTGCTGCCGAAAGTGCGCGCGGCGTCGACGAATTCGCGTGCCTTGAGCGACAGAGCAGGGCCACGCACGACGCGGGTGAAGATCGGCGTGTAGACGATGGCGATGGCGACAATGCTGGTCCACGTTCCCGGTCCCGCGACGGCGACGATCAGCAGCGCCAGAAGGATTGCCGGGAAGGCCAGCAGCACGTCCATGACACGCATGACGATGCCGTCCCAGCGGCGTCCGAACCAGGCCGCGGCGAGCCCCAGAACAGTGCCGGCGAGCGCGGCGAAAGCAACCGAGAAGAAAGCGACGGTGAAGGACTGGCCGATGCCCATCATCAGCCGGCTCGCCACATCGCGGCCGAACAGGTCGGTGCCCATCCAGTAGGTGCTGTCAGGCGCATGCAGCCGGTCGATCCGGTATTGCATCAGCGGGTCGTGCGGCGTCAGCCCGAGCAGGCCAAGCACGGCAAGCAGCAGATAGAGCCCGACGATGAACCCGCCGATGCGGCCGCTTGGGTGCGCGAAGATGGCCCGCGGCATGCGCATCACTGTTCCCCCAGCCGGATGCGCGGATCGAGCGCGACATAGGCGAGGTCGACCAGGAGATTGACGATCATGAAGTTGAAGGCGATGAACAGAACGCATCCTTGCACCAGCGCATAGTCGCGCTGCAGGATCGCGTCCAGCACCAGCCGGCCGAGGCCGGGCAGCGCGTAGATCTGCTCGACGATGACGGCGCCGCCCAGGAGATAGCCGAATTCGATGCCGCTCAGCGTGACCACCGGGATCAGCGCATTGGGCAAGGCATGGCGCCAGATCACGCCGCGTGCCGACACCCCCTTGCTGCGGGCGGTGCGGACATAGTCGTCGCTGAGCACATCGAGCATGGCCGAGCGCGATACGCGGGTGACCGAAGCGGCGAAGGCAAAGCCGAGCGTGATGGCGGGCAGGATCAACTGGCTAAGATTGCGCAAGGGGTCCTGCCAGAGCGGCGAAAATTCCCCCATCGCCGGCAGCACGCCGAAGCCGGCCGACAGTGTGTAGATGATCAGCAGCGCCAGCACGAAGTTCGGCGTCGACTGGCCGATCATGGCGGCGACGCGCACGCCGAGATCGGAGAGCTTTTCATTGTGCGTGGCGGCAAAGACGCCCGCCGGCACGCCGACCGCCAGCGCGATGATCATCGACAGCAGCGCAAGCTCGAGCGTCAGCGGGAAGCGCTCGATGATGACGTCGAGCACCGGCTTGCCATAGGTGGAGGAGATGCCGAGATTGCCGTGCAGCAGGCCGAGCAGCCAACGCCCGTACTGGACGAACCAGGGCTGGTCGATGCCGAAATAGGCCGCGAGCGCCTCACGCTGCGCCGGCGTCAGCAGCCCGGCCTCTGTCCCCAGCATCGCCGTGATCGCATCGCCCGGAACCATCCGGATCGCCACGAACACGACGATTGAGACGCCGATCAGAACGAGAGGAAACACCGCCAGGCGTCGCAGCAGATAGGTCACGCGAAGAATACCTCTCGTCCGATCACACAGGTCGCTACTGCTGGATCGTGACCTTGCTCAGACTGAACAGCGTGCCCGTCGGCGTCGGCACGAACCCCGCGATGTTCTTCTGCTGCGCCGTGTAGCTGTAGGAAGTGTAGAGCCAAATCCACGGCGACACCTCGGCGAGGTGCTTCTCGAACTCGGCGAAGATCGCCTTGCGCTTGGCTGGGTCGGTCTCGGCGCGGCCCTGCTGCATCTGGCTGTCCAGCGTGTCGTCGATATAGTTGGCCACCTTTTGCAGATTGCCCGCTTTGGTCCAGTAGCGATTGTACATGGTGTAGGGGTCCGCCCTGCCGCCATTCAAGGCGATGGCCATGTCGAAATCGCCCTTCAGCCAGGCGTCGACATAGACATTGAGCTCCATCATCTTGATGTCGAGCTTGACGCCGATTTCGGCGAGCTGCGACTGGATGACCTGGGCTTCCGCCGCAGCCGTCGGCGGCTCACCGGTGGCGCCGATCACGGTCGCTGAAAAGCCGTCGGCATAACCGGCTTCGCTCATCAGTTGCTTGGCCTTCTCGACATCGCGCTTGTAGCAGAACAGCTGGCTCGGATCGGTGGCCAGCGAAGGGATGGTCAGCGGCCCCGTGACCTTGCCCTCGCCGAGCGAGGCGGTGTCCAGCACGTCCTGCCGGTCGATGGCGCAGGAGATCGCCTGACGAACCTTGAGCTCGGTCATCGGCTTGCGCGACGGATTGAGCTGCAGCACGTGATAGGCAAGGACCGGCACCCGGTTGAGCTGCAGGCTGGCGTCCTTGGGCACCAGCGTGGCGACAAGCGGGTCGTTGAGCAGCGCGAAGTCGATCTGCTTGGTGCGCATCGCCGCCAGGATCGCCGTTTCGTCCGGCAGCACCGAGATTTCGATGCCGTCGACACCTGTCGCGCCGCCGGCCCAGTCCTTGTTGGCGCTGAGCACCTCCTTGGCGTTCGGATCCCATTTGTCGAGCTTGAACGGCCCGGATCCGATCGCCTTCGTGCCGACCGAGCCGGCGGCAATCTCGCCGGCCGGAACGATGGCCGCGTTGACGTCGCTCATCGCCGTCAGGATCGGCACATCCGGCTGCGACAAATGAAAGACGACGGTTGCCGGATCCGGTGTATCGATGCTGGCGATCGACAGGAAATTGGCGCGGGCGGCGGCACCCGTCTTCTCGTCGAGGATACGCTCGAAGGAGGCCTTCACGTCGGCCGAGGTGACGGCGGCGCCGTTCTGGAATTTCGCTTTCGGATTGAGCTTGAAGGTCAGTTCCTTGCCGTCGGCCGAGAACTGCCAGGAATCGGCGATGGCCGGCACGATCCGCAGGTTGGCGTCGACCCTGACCAGCGGCTCGTAGATCAGCTCCAGCAGCCTGAGCGACGAAAAGGCCGTCTGCTTGTGCGGGTCAAGCCCGGTGGCGTCCTGCGACCAGGCCATGTGCAGCGTCGCAGCATTTGCCTGGATTGGCACCGCCGCTGTTCCGAGCATTACCGCCAAGGCGATGCCAGGCAACGCCATGCCGGAAAGCAGTTTCCTGGTGAGATGCTGTACCATTGTCGTCTCCCATAGTGTTCGAACTTGATTTGCAGTTCCCCGGACCGCTTCACAGGGACACGCGCCCCGGAATGTCGGCCCAGAATTTCCGTGCGGCTTCACACCGTCTTTTCGCCGATTGCCTTGCGCAGGAAGCCTCCCGCTCTGCCGAGCGCATCGCGCGCCTCCTCTACCTCCATGCCGGTGATCACCACCAGGATCGCCAGCTTGACATCCTTGCCGGTCGCCGTAAGTGCCTGGCGCGCCTCCTGCGCCGTGCAGCCGCTGGTCTGCATGATGATCCTGACTGCCCTGGCAACCAGCTTCTTGTTGGACGGGTTCAGGTCCACCATCAGGTTCTGGTAGCTCTTGCCGATGCGGATCATGCTGGCGGTGGTCAGCATATTGAGGACGAGCTTCTGCGCGGTGCCCGACTTCAGCCGGGTCGAGCCGGTCAGAACCTCCGGGCCGACGACCGGCGAGATGGCGATGTCGGCAATACCGGCGATGGTCGAGCGCGGATTGCAGGACAGCGCCACGGTCGTCGCGCCCACTTCTCTTGCATAGTCCAGGCCGCCGATGACATAGGGCGTGCGGCCGCTGACCGCGATGCCGACCACCACGTCGTCAGCCGTCAGTGCAATGTCCTGAAGGTCTTTCATACCTTGCTTTGGATCGTCCTCGGCGCCTTCCGCGGCCCGCACCAGCGCGTCGGAGCCGCCGGCGATCAGGCCCATCACCATGGTCTCGGGCACGCCGAAGGTGGGCGGACATTCAGAAGCGTCGAGAACGCCCAGCCGGCCGCTGGTGCCGGCGCCCAGATAGATCAGCCGCGCGCCTTTCTGGAACGCGAGCACGATCCGGTCCACCGCTGCCGCTATCTCGGGGATGACTTTCTCAACCGCGGCTGCAACGCCTTTGTCCTCGTCATTGATCCTGCGCAGTACGTCGACGGTTGGCAGCAGGTCGATATCCATCGTCCTTGGATTCCGGTCTTCGGAAACCAGCCGCTCCAGCTCCGACATCAACGCTTGTTCGCTCATCCACTTGCTTTCAAACTTCATGCCGTCAGCAGGAATGTGACGCAAAGCGCGACCTTGACCAGTACCGGCGAAACATTGACTTCTCGTGTCGGCGGTTTGGTTTCCGTCTCGTTAACTTTCTAGAATTGGATATTCATAGTGTCAACGAGATACTGGAATAAAATATTCCTATCCTGATAGGCGTTAAACGGCAGCGAGCGACTTCTTGGCCAGGATGATTGCCCCCGAGACGGCATCGCCATCGGCTGGCTTCAGCCGCCGACGCACGTCGGGCGCAAGCCAGGGTTCGAGCGGACTGGACAGCCCTCCCAGCAACGTCACTCGTGGCGCGCCTTTCTCGAACAGCACCCGCACGAATGTGTCGACCTGTTCGGCGGCACTCTGCACGATGCGGCGCCCGACCGCATCGCCCTGGTCGGCATGGCGGATCACCATCGGCGCCAAGGCCGCGTAGTCGGTCGCGGTGGCGCGGTCCATCCAGGCGACTGCCTCGACCGGGTCGTCCTTGAACCGCTGCATGACTTCGCTCAGCAACGCCGTCCGCTCATGCCGCCCATCATGGGCGCGCAGGGCGAGTTGCACCGCCTTCAGACCGAGGTCGGCGCCGCTGCCTTCATCGGAGATCGGAAAGCCGTAGCCGCCGACGCGCAAATCGCGTCCCTCGACAAATCCGAGGCCGATCGAGCCGGTGCCGGCAATGACGATGGCGCCGTCGCGTCCGGAATGCGCGCCAAGGCAGGCGCCGACGCCGTCGCTGACAAAGGCGATGCTGGCGAAGGGATGCGCGATCGCCTTGAGCGCCTCCAGCGCACCCTTGCGGCCGATGCCGGCAAGGCCGACGCCGGCCCGGATCCGGGTGATCTCGCCTTTGCCGAAACCAGCCTCCTCGATCGCCGCGGCAAAGGCTTTCGCAACCGAACTCCAGGCTGCTGCGATGCCGAGCCGCGTCGTTGCCGGGCCTGACAGACCTTGTCCCAGCATCGTGCCTGCCTCGTCCTCGATGCGGGCCCGGCAGCCGGTGCCGCCGCCATCGACGCCGAGGAAATAAGGCGCGGGTGCCGCGTCGCTCATGCGCTGATCCGCTCGATCTCGGCGCCGCAAAGGCGCAGCTTGCGGTCGAGCTGCTCATAGCCGCGGTCGAGATGATAGACCCGGTTGATCGTCGTCTCGCCTTCCGACACCAGCGCCGCCAGCACCAGCGAAACCGAGGCGCGCAGATCGGTGGCCATCACTTGCGCGCCTCTCAGTTTCTCGCCGCCGCGCACCAGCGCCATGGTGCCTTGCAGCTTGATGTTGGCGCCGAGCCGCATCAGTTCGGGTACATGCATGAAGCGGTTCTCGAAGATCGTCTCGCGCAGCAGCGAGGCGCCCTCGGCGCAGCACATCAAGGCCATGAACTGGGCCTGCAGATCGGTCGGAAAACCCGGATAGGGTTCCGTCGTCACGTCGGCCGCCTTGAGCGGCCCACCCCTCGACACGATCAGGCCGCGATCGCCTGGCCAGATCTTCACGCCGGTGGCCTCGAGAAGCTGCACGACCGACGCCATGTGCTCGAGCCGCGCATGGGTCAGCTCGAGCTGGCCGCCGGTGATGGCAGCGGCGACCGCATAGGTGCCGGCCTCGATGCGGTCGGGGATGATGTCGTGCGTGGCGGCGCGCCAGCTCGAGCCGCCCTCGATCAGGATGCGGTGCGTGCCGGCGCCCTCGATCCGCGCTCCCATGGCGTTGAGACAGGCGGCGAGATCGGCCACCTCCGGCTCGCGCGCCGCATTCAGGATTTCCGTCTCGCCTTTGGCCGTGGTCGCCGCCATCATCGCGGTCTCGGTCGCCCCGACCGATGGCGAGCTCAGCACGATGCGCGCGCCTCTCAACCCGTTCGGCGCGGCAGCGACGATCAGTCCGCCTTCGATGGCAATCTCGGCGCCAAGCGCCGCGAGTGCCGCGACATGCATGTCGACCGGCCTCGCGCCGATCGCGCAGCCGCCCGGCAGCGAAACCCTGGCATGGCCGAAGCGGGCAAGCAGCGGACCGAGCACGAGCACTGTCGCCCGCATTTTCCGCACCGTGTCGTAGGATGTCTCCTTGGAAACGGCCTTGCCGGTGTCGATCGTCGCGGCATGGGCCGACCGGGTAACCACGGCGCCATGAAGACCGACCACGCCAAGCATGTTTGCGACGTCGGTGACACCAGGCAGGTTCGTCAGCTCCAGCGGATAGGGACTGAGCAGGGCGGCCGCGATCTGCGGCAGCGCCGCGTTCTTGGCGCCGGAGATCGTCACCGCGCCCTCAAGCCGCTGTCCGCCGACGATCCGCAATTTGTCCATGGCTCTGAACCCGATCCGACGTGCCCAATGCATGTCGCCCAAAAGTGCACAGCGGTTTTGGGATAACGACATGCATAACTCAAAGCGCGGTTTCGAGGTCGATTCTTGACCTAACCCCGCACGCGCTTGACAGTCGATCGATCATTCTTGGCTGTCAATTGGATTTGGAATAAATTATTCCTTGAAATAGCATCGCCGATAGCCGGCCATCGGCCCGGCATCGTCAACGCCGCGGGGGAATGCATGTCCGTCCTGAAGAAGATCGAGGCCAAGCTCGAAGCGATGGCGCCAGGCGATCGCGAGATCGGCCAGTACATTGTCGGCAATCCCGACCAGATGCTGCGCCTGTCGACGGCCGCACTCGCCGCCGAGATCGGCCGCAGCCAATCGAGCGTCGTCAAATTCAGCCAGAAGCTCGGCTATGCCAGCTATCAGGAGCTCAAGCTCGCGGTCTCCGAGGCCAAGGCGCAGGAATGGCAGGTGCCGGCCGGCGTGATCCACGGCTCGATCGAGGTCGGCGACAGCTACCAGGTGATCTTGAAGAAGCTGATCGGCAGCAAGCTTCTGTCGATGCAGCAGACCGTCGCCGCCAACAGCGAGCGGATCATCTCCAGGGTGCTGGAAAAACTGGACGGCGCCCGCCGCATCCACCTGGTCGGCGTCGGCGCCTCCTCGCTGGTGGCGCGCGATTTCTCCTACAAGCTGATGAAGCTCGGCCGCAATGTGCTGCACGACAGCGACAGCCATGTGCAGATGGCCAATGTCTCGACGCTCGGCCCCGGCGACGTGCTGTTCGCGCTCTCCTATTCCGGCGCCAGCATCGAAACCTTGCGCATCGCCGAGCTTGCCCGCAAGCGCGGCACCACGGTGATCGCCGTCACCGGCCTGCACGACAATCCGCTGAGCCGCGTCGCCGACATCCGCCTCTACACCATCGCCGACGAAGAGCGCGCGCGCTCCTCCTCGATCACCGCGCGCGATGCGCAGCTCACGCTGACCGACCTGCTGTTCATCCTGCTCGTGCAAAAGCAGCCGGACGCCAATGATTATGTCCACAACAGCGAGCTGGCGGTCTCGGTGCTGAAGGCCGATCGGTCCTCGTAGCCTCGCCTTAGGTCTTTGTTTTATGCATGTCGTTGCCCCAAAACCGCTGCACACTTTTGGGCGACATGCACTAGAGATCCTTGTTCTTGGGCGGGAGGCCCGCGCCATACGGTCCTTGTTCCTGCCAGGCGTAGACTTCCCAGGTGTTGCCGTCGGGGTCGGAGAAATAGAGGCAGAAGGCGTTCCATTCATAGACCTTCGGCGGCGCGAGCACCGTGACGCCCTTCTCGACCAGTTCGGCATGGACCGCGTCGACGATGTCGGGGCTGTCCACCCGGAAGGCCGTCATCACCTTGTGAACCGGCCGCTCGGCGCCGGCGGCGGGAAAGCCGACATGCTCGGCCAGGTGTTTGCTCTCCCACAAAGCGAGCGTGGTTCCCGCGGCGTCGAAGTCGGCAAAGCCTTCGTTGCGGCGCCGCAGGCGAAAGCCGATCCTTTCGTAGAATTCGATCGAGCGGTCGAGATCGCCAACCAGAAGGCAGACATCGGTTATCGGATGATCGAGGCCAAGCGCCATTGTCGTTCTCCAGAAATCGGTTTGGACATTCAGTTCGGCATCAGCGCGCGGGCGTAGACCGCGACGTTGTCGATATGGACGTTTATGGCCCGGATCAGCCGCGTCTCGTCGCGCGCCATCGTGGCCTCGAAGATCTCGCGGTGCTCGGCGGCGACGGTTTCGGGACCGGGCAGGGCGGACCAGGCAAGGAAACGGTAGCGCTGCGCCTTCATGAATATCTGCGCGCGCAGGAATTTGAGCCAGTGAAGCGGACAGGCCTCGCTGATCGCACCATGGAAGGCGGCATTGCGCTCCTCCCATTCCCTGTCGCCGCGCAGCCCCTTTTCGATCATCCGCCGCTCGGTGTGGGCAAGCTGGTGAAAGGCGGCGATGATGTTGCTTTCCCACACCTCGTCGCCGTGCCGCAGCGCCAGCCGCGCTATGTCGGCCTCCAGCAGCTTGCGCGTCTCGGTGAGGTCGTGGAGATCGGCCTTCGACATCGCACCGACCTGATAGCCGCGATGGCCCTCGAAATCGATGAACTGCTCGGCCGCCAGCCCCGCCAATGCCTCTCTCAGCGGGCTCATGCTGATGCCGTAGCGCTGGCGCAGCGCTCCCATGGCGAGGCGTTCGCCCGGCTTGAAGATGCCGGTGATGATGTCGTTTCGGATATTCTCGGAGACAATTTCGGCCAGCGTCTGCCGATTGTCCTCCGGATTTTTCTGGACCGCGGAATGCCTGCGCATGAAGCGTCTTTCCTCGAAAGATGCGGTCCGTCCGATCGGCGGAGCCGTTCTTCCTATTGGTAGCGTATGACCCGACGCTCGATCGTCGTGACGATGATGAAGATCACGACGGCGAGCGATGACGACAGGATGATGGCGGCGTAGAGCAGGTCCGAGCGGTAGTTGAAGGTGGACTGGATGATGAGCGCGCCGAGACCCTTGTTGGCGCCGATCCATTCGCCGACGATCGCGCCGACGACGCAGGCGGTGGACGAGATGCGCAGCGACGCGAACAGAAATGGCAGCGAGCGCGGCGCCCTCAGCTTCCAGAAGATTTCCAGCGGACTTGCCGAAAGCACGTGCATCAGCTCGCGCTCATTGGCGCTGACCGCGTCGAGGCCCCGCGTCATGTTCACCAGCGTCGGGAAGAAGCAGATGATCGAGGCGATGATGATCTTCGGGAAGATGCCGATGCCGAAGATCAGGATGATGATCGGTGCGATCGCCAGCACCGGAATGGTGTTGAGGAAGAGCACGACGGGGAAATAGGCCCGCTCCACGGTTTTGCTGTAGACGAAGGCGATGGCGAGCAGGATCGCAGCCAAATTGCCGATGAAGAAGCCACTGACGCTTTCGATGAGCGTCGGCAGCAGGTTCTGCCAAAGCAGATAGGGATCGGCCGCGATGCGCAGCGCGACCTGCGCGGGCGTCGGCACGATGAATTTCGGCACGCCGAGCCAAGGCAGCAGAAACTGCCAGATCGCCAGCAGCGACAACGCGCCGAAGGCCGGCAGCGCGATACGGGCGAGGGCGGAGCCTTCCGCGCCTGGGGAACTTGAATTCAGCACGTCCGCAACACCGCCCGCAAATGCGCCATGCTCTGGACGAAACCGGGATCTTCACGGATCGGCCCGACCGCCGCGGCCTTAACAGTGCGGATATCCTCCAGCTCGCGCAGACGCCCGGGGTTGGAGGCGAGCACCGCGACGCGGTCGCCAAGATAGGCGGCCTCCATGACGCTGTGGGTGACGAACAGGATCGTCATCTTCATCGATTGCCAGAGGCCGAGCAATTCGTCGTTGAGGCGGTCGCGCGTGATCTCGTCCAGCGCGCCGAAGGGCTCGTCCATCAACAGGATGCGTGGCCGCGACAGCAGCGCGCGCGCGATCGCCACGCGCTGGCGCTGGCCGCCCGAAAGCTGGTGCGGATAGGCGCTTTCCCGGCCTGCCAGGCCGATCATCCGCAGCAGTTCGGCCGCATCCGGCCCCTCGGCGCCCGAACGCCCGGCGCGCGCCTTCTTGCCGACCTCGTCCGGCAGCCGCAAATTCTCCATGACGGTGCGCCAGGGCAGCAGCGTCGAATCCTGGAAGACGAAGCCGATGTCGCGGCGCCGGCGTGCCGCGGCAGGCGTGTCGCCGAAAACCTCCAGCGACCCGGCTGCCGGGCTGAGCAGATCGGCGACAACACGCAGCAATGTCGACTTGCCGCATCCCGAAGGGCCGATGATCGTCAGGAACTCGCCTTCACGCACCTCGAGGTCGAGGCCGGTCAGCACCAAATTGACGCTGCCCTTGGCGGGATAGCCGACATCGAGGGCGCGCGCGCGGATCGCGAGCGGTCCTGAATCCGTCGTGGAAACGACTTCGGGGCTCGGCTGCAAGCCTGTCGTCATCCGTATTTCGGGCGGTCCGCGGCGGTCATATCGAGAATCTCGGTCGTCGCCGACTCTTCAAGGACCGGCTTGGTAGCGCCCTTGAACATGCCGATCTCGTCCATCAGGTTGATCTGGTCGCCAATGTCCGACGGCTTGAACGACCCCCAGCCGCCTTTCGCCGTATTGGCGTCGAAGGAAAGCCCGAGCACCATGTCGATGGTCTTCTTTTCGACTTCGAGGTCGAGGTTGGGGTAGGCCTTGACCGTGATCTCGACCGACTCCTGCGGATGCTCTTGCGTGTAGCCCCAGCCCTTGGCGACGGCGCCGAGGAAGCGGGCGAGAAGATCCTTGTTGTCGGCGAGTGCGGTCTCGGTGGCGAAATAGACATCGCCCGGGTCGATGACGCCGGCAGCCGATTGCATCATGGTGATGCGGTCAGGACCGATCACCGCAAGCGCGGCCGTGTTGGTCACCCAGCCGGTGACGACGTCGACCTCGCCGGCGACCAGTGGCGTCATGTCGAAGCCCATGGTCGATATATCGAGCTTCGAGGCATCGATCTTGGTCTTGGCCAGCAGCGCGTCGAGCGACGAGCGCGCCGTCGGCTGGATGCCGATGCGCTTGCCGATCAGGTCTTCCGGCTTGTGCACCGGCGCCTTGGGCAAGGAGAAATAGGCGAACGGTCCTTGCTGGTAGCCGGTGGCGAACATCCTGATCGGCGCCCCGGCGGAGCGCGCCAGCAGAAGCTGGGACGAGCCCGAGAACTGTCCGAGCTGCGCCTGGCCTGAAATCACCGGCGCCAGCGTCGCCGAATTCGGCCCGCCGGGGATCATCTCGACCTCGATGCCGGCATCCTTGAAGTAGCCGTTGTGGACGGCCACGACATCGCCGATCTGGCCGTTGCTCATCAGCCAGTCATATTGGATGACCACCTTGGCGGTGTCGGCGCGGGCGCGCGACGGCATCACCAGGCCGATGCCGGGACCGGCGGCGATCATGCCCATGGCGGCGCCGGTCTTCAGGAAATTGCGGCGGCTGAGATTTTTCGCCCAGCCCTTTTCGATCTCGCTCATTCAGACACCTCTCCAAACCGCTTGCCATCCAGCCATGAGTAGATCTCCCAGAGATTCTCATCAGGATCCGTGAAATAGACGCAGCGCGCCCGCCAGGGGTAATCCCTGGGTGGCGAGACGAAGCTCACCCCTTGCGCGACCAGTTGCTGGTAGAGCTCGTCGATCTGTTCGGGCCTCACCACTTCGATGGCCGCGACCGCCTTGTGGACACCCGGTCCCGAGCGCTTGTTGCTGATGCCGGTGGTGGCGGCGATGTGGTCGATTTCCCAAAGCGCCAAGGCGACATGTTCGGTGGTGAAATCGGCGAAACCCTCGGCCCGCGTGCGCAATTTGAAGCCGAGCTTGTCGCGGTAGAAGGCGACCGAGCGCTCGACGTCCTCGACGAGAAAGCAGAAATCCGTAATCGCGGGCATTCCGAAAGGCATCGGCAAAACTTTCGAAACTTGTACTAAGTTTCGAAAACGCTATCATGCTGCACTGCGGTCGTCCAGACGAAATTCGAGCCGGTTAAACAATGCTGAGCAGTTCCCATTGGGGCATTTTCCGACCGGTTGTCCGTGATGGACGGCTTGTTGCCGCTGAGCCATTTGCCGCCGATCCCGACCCGTCGCAACTGCTGCAGTCGGTCCCTTCGGCGATCCATCACAAGAGCCGCGTGCTGCGCCCGGCGGTGCGAAAAAGCTGGCTCGAAAGCGGGCCTGGCGCGCACCCTGAACGGCGTGGCAGCGACCGCTATGTCGAAGTCGATTGGGACGAGGCATTGGACCTGGTTGCAGGCGAACTGAAACGGGTCGTCGCCGGTTTCGGCAATCAGGCGATCTATGGCGGATCCTATGGCTGGGCGAGCGCCGGCCGCTTCCATCACGCCAAGTCGCAGGTTCGCCGTTTCCTCAACGTGCTGGGCGGCTTCACCGATTCCGTCGATACCTACAGCAACGCGGCCGGCACCGTGATCGCCAAGCGCATCCTCGGCACCATCCAGGCTATCGACGGACCAGGGACGAGCTGGTCGAGCATCGCCGCGAACGCCGGGCTGGTCGTGATGTTCGGCGGCATGCCGCTGCGCAACACCCAGATCACCGTGGGCGGGCTCGGCGAGCACACCAGCCGCGACGGTCTCGAAAAGGCAAAGGCGGCCGGCGTCGCCTTCGTCAACATCTGTCCGATCCGCGACGATGCCGCCGCTTTCCTCGAAGCCGAATGGCTGGCGCCGCGCCCCGGTTCCGACACGGCCATCATGCTCGGCCTGATCCACGCGCTGATCAGCGAAGGCCTGCACGACCGGGAATTCCTCGCCAGCCACGCCACCGGCTTCGAACGTTTCGCCGATTATGTGATGGGCGTGACGGATGGTGTGCCGAAGACCGCGCAATGGGCAAGCGACCTCAGTGAGCTGCCGGCCGAGGCGATCCGCGCGCTGGCGCGGCGCATGGCCACCACCCGCACGTTTCTTGTCGTCAACTGGTCGCTGCAGCGCAGCGAGCATGGCGAGCAGCCGTTCTGGGCGGCGATCGCGCTTGCAGCAGCTCTCGGCCAACTCGGGCTGCCGGGCGGCGGCCTGGGCTTCGGCTATGGCAGTATCGAGGGTCTCGGCGGGCAGCGCCGCGCGGCCCCGCGCCCGACATTCCCGACCTTGCGCAATCCGGTCGAGGCCTTCATTCCGGTGGCGCGGATCGCCGACATGCTGCTTAAGCCCGGCGCACCGTTCCAGTATGACGGCCGCGACCTGGCCTATCCCGACATCCGGCTCGTCTATTGGTGCGGCGGCAATCCGTTCCATCACCACCAGGATCTCAACCGGCTCATCGCGGCTTGGCGGCGTCCCGAGGCGGTCATCGTTCATGAGACCTGGTGGACGGCGACGGCGCGCCATGCCGATGTGGTGCTGCCGGCAACCTCGCCGCTCGAGCGCGACGACATTGGCGCGAGCTCGCTCGACCGCTTCATGGTCGCGATGCGGAAAGCCATCGAGCCGCTGGGCGAGGCGCGCAGCGATTTCGCCATCATCGGCGGCCTTGCCGAGCGCCTCGGCCTTGGCGCGGCATTTCACGAAGGTCGCGGCGAAGGGGAGTGGCTTCGGCTGATGTATCAGCGCGCCCGCGAGCGCGCCACGCAAGCCGATATGCAATGGCCGGATTTCGACGCCTTTTGGGACCAGGGCTTTGTGGAAATCCCCGCGGCTGAAAAACCCTATGTGCTGTTCGAGGCGTTCCGAAAGGAACCCGCCCTACACCGGCTCGGCACGCCGTCGGGTCGCATCGAGATCGTTTCCGAGGCGATCGCCGGGTTTGCTTACGAAGACTGCCCCGGCCATCCGACATGGATGGCGCCGCTGGAATGGCTGGGCGGTCCGCTCGCCGCGCGGTTTCCGCTGCATCTGCTGACGACACAGCCGGCCACCCGCCTGCATGGGCAGATGGACATGGGCACGGTCAGCCAGGCGAGCAAGGTCGCCGGCCGCGAGCCGATGCGCATCAATCCGGCGGACGCCGCCGCTCGCGGCATCAGGGATGGTGACATCGTGCGCGTTTTCAACGATCGCGGCGCTATTCTCGTCGGCGCGGTTGTTACCGACGCGATCCGGCCAGCCGTGATCCAGATCGCCACCGGCGCCTGGTACGACCCCGAGACGCCGGGCGAGATCGGCAGCCTCGACAAGCACGGCAATCCCAATGTGCTGACGCCAGACAGGGGCACGTCGAAGCTGGCGCAAGGCCCATCGGCGCAGAGCACTCTGGTCGAGGTAAGAAGGTTCGAGGGAGCAGCCCCGCTAGTGTCGGCATTCGACCCACCGATCGATAGCTGAACAGCTGCTATCAAGCGCTGCCGGCGGAAACGCTCAAGCGGTCATCCGCCTCGGTTGAAACACCTCCGTGCCCTGGCGCAACCCCGTCGCGACGACCGAGACCCTGAATTTTCCTGCCAGCGCCTTGTCGAAAATGGCGCCGACGATGATATCGGCGTCGGTGTCGACCTCTTCTCGTATACGGGTAGCCGCTTCGTCGACCTCGAACAGCGTCATGTCGGTGCCACCCGATATCGAGACAAGAACCCCCTTGGCTCCAGCCATGGAGGCTTCGTCCAGGAGCGGGTTGGCGATTGCCGCTTCGGCCGCTTTCCTGGCGCGGTCTTCGCCCGTGGCTTCGCCTGTGCCCATCATCGCGCGGCCCATGTCGCGCATCACGGACTTTACGTCGGCGAAGTCGAGGTTGATCAGCCCTTCCTTGACGATGAGGTCGGTGATGCAGCCGACACCCGCGTAGAGGACGCGGTCCGCCATGATGAATGCGTCCGCGAACGTCGTCTTGGCGTCGGCGACCCTGAAGAGGTTCTGGTTCGGGATGACGATCACCGTGTCGGCGCTCTCGCGCAGCCTTTCGATGCCTTCGTCGGCCGATTGCATCCGGCGCTTTCCTTCGAAGGTAAAGGGCTTGGTGACGACCGCCACCGTCAGAATTCCCGCTGCCCGCGCAGCATGCGCGATGACGGGTGCCGCTCCAGTACCGGTTCCGCCGCCCATGCCTGCCGTCACGAAACACATATGCGTTCCCGCAAGGTGGTCCATGATCTCGTCGATCGTTTCCTCGGCTGCCGCACGGCCGACCTCGGGCAGCGACCCGGCGCCCAAGCCTTCCGTCACATGGGCTCCCAGCTGGATCAGCCGGGATGACTTCGACATGGTAAGCGCCTGGGCATCGGTGTTGGCGACGATGAACTCCGCGCCCTGCAGGCCTTCGGCGATCATGTTGTTGACGGCGTTGCCGCCGCCGCCGCCGACTCCGACAACCGTTATCTTCGGTCTCATCTCGGAGATTTCCGGCCTCTTCTTGGCGTTCACTGCCCGTCCCTCCGTTGAAAATTCTGGGCGCTGCAAGCAATCAGATGCTTTTCCGAAACCGTCTGGGATCCGATGCCGGCAAGCTCGCGAATCAGGCCATGCTCCCCACCATCAGGGAATCAGAGCGCGAACGCGCCTGCAAGTGCCGCTAGCGAGATTTGCCTGCTTGGTGCTGCTGCGGCATGGGCGCAGATGCGCGAATCCGTCAGAAGCGATGGATGCGCAGCCCCAGCACCTTCTCCGACACGATCACCACCACCAGAGTCAGCACGATCGACACGGTCGAGACGGCTGCCGCTTCCGGCGTGAAATTGGTGCGCAGATAGTCGAAGAGCTGGATCGGCAGCGTCGACGTCCCGATCCCCTTCAGCATGAACGAGATGGTGAAGGTGTCGAAGGATATGATGAAGGCAAACAGCGCGCCGCCGATGACGCCGGGCTTGATCAGCGGCAGCATGATGCGCCGGAACCTTGTCAGGCGGTCGGCGCCCAGCGAGCGCGCCGCCATGTCCCAGGACGGATCGAAGCTTTCCAGCGAGGCCGAGACGTTGATGAAGACGAAGGGCAGCGTGATCAGCACATGGCCGGCGACCATGCCGATCATGGTCGTGGTGCCGATGCCGACCGCATAGACGAAGAACAGCAGCGCGATCGCCGTCAGCACTTCCGGCAGCAGCAGCGGCGCCAGCATGGCAATGCGCACCGCCTCCTTCCAACGGCCGGCATGCTGGACATAGTAGAGCGCGGCCATGGTGCCGATGGTTCCGGAAATGACGGTCGCCATCGCCGCCACCCAGAGCGAGGTGCGGATCGCGCGCATGAACACGTCGTTGTGGAAGAAGGTCACATACCAGCGCAGCGACAGGCCCTGCGGCGGGAACGTCAGGAAATTGCCGGCGTTGAAGGAGGCACCGACGACGACCAGGATCGGCGCCAGCAGGAAGGCGTAGACCAGCAGGCAGTAGAGCGTGAGCACCGGCCGCTTCATGTCCGCGCCACTTTCCATTTCATGCGCGTCAGCCGCGCGAAGATGACGACGCAGAGCGCGCCGGTGACGGACAGCATCAGCGCCAGCGCCGAGCCCCATGGCCACTGGAACGTGTCGATCAGCGCATCGACGACGGTGACGGCCATGGTCTTGACCCTGAGGCCGCCGATCAGCGACGGCGTCACATAGGCGCTGAGCGACAAGACGAAGACGAGGATGCAGCCGGCCTGGATGCCAGGCGTGCAGAGCGGCAGGACGATGCGGCGGAAGGCGGTGAAGCGCGACGCGCCGAGCGAGCGCGCGGCCGATTCCAGCGACGGGTCGACGCCCTGGATCGCCGCCATGATCGGCAGGATCATGAAGGGCAGGAAGACGTGGACCAGCGCGATGACGATGCCGAGCGCATTGTACATCAGCGGCAGCGGGCGATCGATCAGACCCATGCCGGTCAGCGTGCGGTTGATGAGGCCGTTATTGCCAAGCAGGATCGTCCAGCCATAGGAGCGGATGACGATACCGACCAGCAGCGGCGATAGCACCAGCCCATAGGCCAGTGCGCGAAAGCGCATGTTGCCGCGCGCCAATTGCCAGGCGACGGGAAAACCGACGACGAGGCAGAGCGCTGTGGTGATGAGGCCGATCCATAGCGTGTTGGCGACCTGGAGCAGGTAGAAACTGTCGGCGAAGAACTTCGTGTAATTGCCTGTTGTGAAGCCAGGACCGTAAGGCGTGCCTTGCCCCGGCATGCGAAAGCTCATCACCACGATGTTGAGATAGGGCAGGACGAGGAACACGCCGAGCAGCACGGCCGCCGGCGCGATCAGGATCAGCGGGCCAAACCCCTTGCGGCGCGTTGCCGTCATTTTGCCGCCCCGAGCAGCCAGAACCCATCCGCCGGCGCATGCACGCTGACACGGTCGCCTTCGGCGATCCTGATGTTTGGAAAGGTCTGGACGTGCAGCGTCTCGCCCGAATCCAGCGCGATGCGGTAGTCGATGATGCTGCCGGAATAGTAGCGCGCCGTGACCTTGCCCTGCGCTCCGCCCTGGCTCGCGGTTTTGAGCTCGATCGCCTCCGGGCGCAGCGACAGCGTGACGGCGGCGCCCGGCGCGTGGTCCGTGCGGCTGTCGACGGCGACCTCACCAAAGACCGACGCGACGCGGCTCTTGCCCGGTCCGGCCGCCCCGGTGATCGTGCCGCCAAGAATCGTGCCCTTGACCAGGTTCACCTGGCCGACGAACTGCGCCACTTCGAGGTTTTCGGGACGCTCATAGATGTCGGACGGCGCGCCGATCTGGGCGATACGGCCGCCGAACATAACCACCACCCGGTCGGACATGGTCATCGCCTCGGCCTGGTCATGCGTGACGTAGACAGTGGTGATGCCGACGCGGCGCTGCAGATCGCGGATGAAGACGCGCATTTCCTCACGCAGCTTGGCGTCGAGATTGGCGAGCGGCTCATCGAGCAGCAGGATCTTCGGCTCGATGACCAGCGCGCGGGCCAGCGCCACACGCTGCTGCTGGCCGCCGGAAAGCTGGTTCGGATAGCGGTCGGAATAGCCGCCGAGCTGCACCATGTCGAGCACCTCAGCGATGCGGCTCAGCATCTCGGGCTTGGCGATCTTGCGCATCTCCAGCCCGAAGGCGAGGTTCTGGACCACCGTCATATGCGGAAACAGCGCGTAGTTCTGGAACACCATGCCGATGTCGCGCTTTTCGGCCGGGACGTTGACGACATCCTTGCCGTCGAAGCGGATCGCGCCTTCGCTGGCCTCCTCGAAGCCGGCGATCATCTTCAGCGTCGTCGTCTTGCCGCAGCCCGACGGGCCGAGCAGCGAAATGAACTCGCCATCGGCGATGCGGATCGAGATGCCGTCGACCGCGCGTGCGCCGCCGAAGGTCTTGGTCAGCCGCTCGATGCTAACCTCTGTCATGAATGCTCCACTTCACGGGCGATCGACCGCCACCGGAGGCGCGGCTGGCGGGAGACGCGTCTCGAAAGCAAGACGCGTCATCCCGGTTCACTATCAGCCTTTAAAGGATCGTCTTGGCCCAGCGCTCGGCCAGCTCGCCCTGCTTCTCGTTGACGAAATCCCAGTCCCAGGTGAGGATCTTGGTCATCGCCTCGCCCGACACCGGCACGTCGGCCTTGAGATCGTCGGGAATGATCACCTTCGAGTTCGTCGGCGACACGAAGAATTCCTTCGCCATCAGCATCTGGGTTTCCGGCGACAGCAGGAAGTCAGCATATTGATAGGCCAGCTCCTTTTCCGGACCGTTGGCTAGGATCGAGACCGTCTGGTCGAACATGAACATGCCTTCCTCGGGAACGACGCAGTCGACCGGCAGGCCCTGCTTGCGCAGCCGTGCGATCTCGCCGAAATCAAACGGCGCGACCACGATTTCGCCCGAGGACAGGGCCGTGGAAAGGTTGAAGTCGACCTGGATCACCTGGCCCAGCTTGGCGAGAGCGTCGAAGCCGGCATCGACATCGTACTGGTCCTTGCCGAAGATCTTCGAGGCCAGCAGCAGCTCCATCTTGCCGGCGCTGTTGGCGAAATTGTAGAGGCCGATCTTGCCCTTGAATTCCTCGTTGTTCCACAGATCCTTCCAGGCCTTGGGCGGCGTCTTCACCAGATCGGTGCGGTAGCCGATGCCGATCGGGGAGATGGCGCCGGTGGCGCCGAAACCGTCGGCGATCTTGGCCAGCGGATAGAGGTCGTTGTAGTTCGGCAGTTTCGCCAGATCGAGCTTCTCGAAGAAGCCCTCCTTGCGCAGGCCGGAGGCGAACACCTCGTTGGTCATGATGATCGAATAGGGCGGCTTGTCGACGCCGGCGGCGCGCAGATTGGCGCCGAAGACGCGGCCATTGCCGACGTCGAGCGTCACCTTGGCGCCGGAGGCCTTTTCGAAGGCCGGTGCGATGGTCGAGCGCCAGAACTGCTCCCAGACGCCGCCGAGCGTCGGCACGATCAGCGTCTTTTCCTGGGCGATGGCTGGCATTCCGATGAGCCCGGCCGCACTGAGCGCGCCCATTCCGGCAAGCGTCTGTCGTCTGGTCAGTTTCGTCATCACAATTCCCCTTGTTGATTTCTTTTAATCAATTCGTTCTTTGGGACGGCCGAAGCCCTCCATCGTTCAGCGGCCGAAAGCCTGTTTAGTCTTCAGCTCGATATAGTCTCCATAGGTGATCGGCTCGTATTTGGCCTGCTTGCCGTCCGTGCAGAACGGCTCCAGGCAGGAGATCAGCGTCTCCTTGCTGGGATTGACGAAAAACGGGATCGACTGGCGGCGCGAGCTGCCTTTCTTGTTGCGCGGCGGATTGGCGACGCGATGCGGCGTCGACACCCATTCGTCATTGCTCCAGCGCATGAAGGCGTCGGCGATGTTGACGACATAGGCGCCGTCGATCGACGGCGCATCGAGCCAGCGGCCGTCACGGGTCTGCACCTGCAAGCCACCGGACGAGGCCTCCGAACGCAGGATGGTCATGAAGCCGTAGTCGCTGTGAACACCGGCGCGAAGCTGGCCGGGCAGGGGATCCACATCCTGCTCGGGATAATTGATGACACGCAGCGCCGACAGATGGTTCTCGAAGGCCGGCTCGAAATAGTCGGGTTCCAAGCCGATCGCCTGGCAGAAGATGCGGCGCAGGTGCCTCGCCAGCGTCTCCATTTCGGAGAAATAATCGCGAAAGGCGCTCTCGATACCTTCGGGCTGGTCGGGCCATGTGTCGCCCTTGAGGCGCAGGCCGAAATTCAGGCTTTCCTTGTAGTCGCCGGGCGTTTTGATGCCCTTGGTGGCGGCCAGCGCCTCATCGGCGATCGGCGAGAAGGCCATCCCGCCGGTCAGGGCGGCTCCACGCCCATGGCCGCGCTTGTAGCCCTCGGGCAAATCGAAGAAGGCGCGCGCCAGATTGTATAGCCGCATCGTCCGTTCCGGCGACACCCCATGGCCGGTGACGAGGAAGAACCCGGTATCCCGGCAGGCGGTCTCGATGGCTTTGACGACAGCGCCGGCGCCGGCCTCCCCGCGGATGAAAGGCCCGACATCGACGACGGGAATTCCCTGATCTGTTGCTTCGGCTTGAGGCGCGGGCTGCATGATCGCGATCACCTTTCTGTTGCCTTGTTCCGCCTTCGGGACAGACGGTGGAAACGCCGGTTGAACGAAACGTTATAGCTACAAACGAATGTTGACAAGATCATCTGTTGTTGTCCATATCGAAAATGTTCAGCCACGAATTGGACAGGGACGATGGACGACCTTGGAGCACAGGAACAGGCGGTTCTGGATCTCATCGCGGCGAACCCGTTCGCCGGCCAGCAGGACATAGCCACCGCGCTCGGCATCGCCCGCTCGACCGTCGCGGCCCACATCATGCAGCTGGTCAACAAGGGCTACATCCTCGGCCGCGGCTATGTCCTGCCGGCCTCCAAGCGCATGATCTGCATCGGCGGCGCGGTTCTGGACCGCAAGTACCACGCCAAGAAGGATCTGATCTTCGAGAGGTCGAACCCGGTCGACGGCTATCGCAGCTTCGGCGGCGTCGCCCGCAACGTCGCCGAGAACCTTGTCCGCCTCGGCGTCGACGTCAGCTTCGTCTCGATTGTCGGCGATGACGAAACCGGTCGCTCGCTGGTGCGGCATCTGCGCGACCTTGGCGCCGATGTCAGCCAGGTCATCACCACCACGGAGCGGCCGACGGCTGAATACGCGGCCATTCTCGATCTCAACAACGATCTCGTGCTCGGCATTGCCGATATGGAGATCTTCGATCTGTTCTCGCCGTCCTATCTCGACCGCTTCTGGCCGCATCTCGCTTCGGCGACCTGGGTGTTCATCGACTGCAACCTGCCGGCAGCCACCATCGAAGCGCTGATGTCGCGCAAGCAGGGCGCGCGCTTCAAGCTCGCCGTCGACACCGTATCGTCGCCGAAATCGGCGCGCCTGCCGAAGGACCTGACCGGCATCGACCTTCTGTTCACCAATCACGACGAGGCCAATTCGATGCTCGGCATCGCCGATGCCGACAAACGGCTGAAGCCGAAGGAGGCGGCAGCGGCGCTACGCGCGGCAGGTGCCGCCGAAGTGATCGTGACCATGGGCGCGCATGGATTTGCGGTGGCGACCGAGAGCGGCGTGGCGACGATGCGCTCCGTCCCGGCAAGGGCCGTCGACATCACCGGCGCCGGCGACGCGATGATCGCCGGGACCATGTACAAAGTCCTTTCCGGAGATCCCGTGCCTCACGCCGCGCGCACCGGCGCGCTGCTCGCCACGCTGACCACCGAGAGCGAATCCAGCGTCCATCCCGATCTGTCGCCGCGCTTCCTCACCGCCGGCATGTACCGCATTCCCGCCTGAAAGCGAGAAGACCTGAAAGCGAAACGACGATGAAATCTTCCCTTCTTCACCTGAACGACGAGGTTGCGGCGGCACTTCGAGAGGGCCGCGCGGTGGTGGCGCTGGAATCGACCATCATCACCCATGGCATGCCCTATCCGGCCAATCTGGAGACCGCCCGCGGCGTCGAAGCCGTGGTGCGCGAGAATGGCGCCGTGCCGGCGACGATCGCCGTGGTCGCGGGCAAGATCAAGGTCGGGCTCGACGACGGTGAACTGGAAAAGCTGGCGGCGGCAAAGGACGTGGTCAAGGCATCCGGGCGCGACCTTGCCGCCATCATGGTGCGCGGCGGCTCGGCCGGAACCACGGTCTCGGCGACGATGCGGATTGCCGCGCTCGCCGGCATCGGCATTTTTGCCACCGGCGGCGTCGGCGGCGTGCATCGCGGCGCCGAAGCCACCTTCGATATCTCGGCCGACCTGACCGAACTCGGCCAGACCGGCACGACCGTCGTCTGCGCCGGCGTGAAATCGATCCTCGATATCGCCAAGACGCTGGAATATCTGGAAACCCAGCGCGTGCCGGTGATCGCCTTTCAAAGCGACGACTTCCCGGCTTTCTACACGCGATCGAGCGGGCTCAAGGCCGATCATCGCCTCGACACGCCGGAGGAGATTGCACGCGCAATGCTGCTGCACGAGCAGATGGGATCGGGCACCGGCATCCTCGTCGCCAATCCAATTCCGCAAGCGGACGCGCTTGATCCCGCCTTCATCGACGGCACGATCGCGGCCGCGGTGGCGGAAGCCGAAAAACGCGGCATCGGGCGCAAGGAATTGACGCCGTTCCTGCTCGCCCGCATCAACGAGCTTTCGCAAGGCCGCAGCCTGAAGGCCAACATCGCGCTGGTCCGCAACAACGCCGCACTCGCCGCCCGCATCGCCGTGGCGCATGCGGGATCGAAGCGCGAGGCAGCGTAGAGGCGAAGACCAGTCAGCGCCTTGCGGGCTGTGACGTCCCTCTGATTTCGACATACCCAGGAGAACCGCATGAGCGCGCAGGCCACTTACGAGACGATCCTTTACGAGAAGGATGCGACCGACAAGTTCGCGACGATCACCATCAATCGTCCCGACAAGCTCAATGCGATGAACAAGACGGTGATCCGCGAGATCGACAAGGCCCTTGCCGCCGCCGTTGCCGATCCGGACGTCAATGCGCTGGTGATCACCGGCGCCGGCCGCGCCTTCTCCTCCGGCTACGATCTGCAGGGTGGCGATTTCGACGTCGACATCGATTTCTGGCGCGAGGACATGGGCGAGAACGCCGAAGCGCTGCTCAACATCTGGCGCGCGCCGATCCCGGTCATCGCTTCGGTCAACGGATATGCGCTGGCCGGTGCGCTGGAGCTGATGATGTGCTGCGACATGGCGATCGCCGCCGACAATGCAAAATTCGGCGAGCCTGAGGTGCGCCACAATTCCGGCCCGCCGGCGCTGATGATGCCCTGGCTGCTCGCCACCCGCGACGTGCGCTGGCTGATGTATACGGGCGATCTGGTCGATGCCGAGGAGGCGCTGCGCATGCATCTGATCAACAGGATCGTGCCGGCCGATCAGTTGAAGGAAAAGACCGAAAACCTCGCCCGCAAGCTGGCGCGCATGCCGGTGCCGGCGCTTAAATTCACCAAGGCGTCGATCAACAACCAGCAGATGGTGGCCGGGCTGCTGCCGTCCTTCCAGTACAATATCGAGGCGATCGCGGCGCTGCACGTGACCAAGCAGGGCCGCGAATGGATGGCGAACCTCGCCAAGATGAGCCTCAAGGAATACCTCGCGTTCCGCGACGGCCCCTTCAAGGGCCTCGACTGAGCCGTGATCGGCTTTGCCGCTTCGCGTGAGGCGATGCGGGCGCTGATGGCGCCGCGTTCGGTCGCCGTCATCGGCGCGACGGAACGCGCCGATGCGTCGTCGAGCTATGTCATGCGCAATCTCAAGGCGTTCGGATTCTCCGGCGCCATCATCCCGGTGCATCCGAAGGCCGAAACGGTGTTCGGCATTGCGGCCATCCCGTCGCTCGACCGGCTCGACGCGCCGGCCGACGTGGCGGTGATCGGCATCGGCGCGGCGCACGTGCTGGGCGCGCTCGAAGATGCCGGCAAGGCCGGCGTCAAGGCGGCCGTCGTGCTGGCCAGCGGCTTTGCCGAAACCGACGGGGAAGGCAAGGCGCGGCAGCAGGCGCTGGTCGGGATCGCGCGAAAATACGGCATGGCGATCTGCGGGCCGAACTGCCTCGGCCTGTTCAATTTGCAAAGCGGTGCGGCGCTTTACTCCTCGACGCTGTCGCCCAACCTCAGGAGAGGCCAGCTTGCCATCCTGTCGCATTCCGGCGCCAGCGCCATCGCGCTCGCCAACACCGGGCGCTTCGGCCTGAGCCACATCGTCTCCTGCGGCAACAGCGCGGCGACCGATCTTCCCGACTATCTCTCTTATCTCGCCGATGATGAGGCGACGCGCGTCATTGGACTTGTCGTGGAAGCGATCCGCGATCCCGCCGCGTTCACCTCAGCGATGCGGGCGGCGCATGCCACCGGAAAGCAGGTGATTGCACTGCGTGCCGGCAAGTCGAGCAAGGGCGCGGAAGCCGCCGCCGCGCATACCGGTTCGCTCGCTGCCGCCAACGAAGCCTATGAAGTCTTCTTCCGGCGGACCGGCGTGATCGAGGTCGCCGACATGGACGAGTTCGTCGAGACCGCAGCACTTTGCCTGTCGTTGAAGGCGAGGCTCGCGCGCAAGGGCGTCGCGGTCGTTGGGGTTAGCGGCGGCGGTGTCGCCCATGTCTCCGACATCGCCGAGCAGGTCGGCATCGACCTGCCGGAATTTTCGCAAAACACCATCGCGCGGCTGAAGGCCGTGCTGCCGCCTTTCGCCACGCCGCGGAATCCGGTCGACACCACGGGTGTCGTTTTCGCCGATGGCGGGATCTATCGCGGCGTGCTCGAAATCCTGGCGCAGGATCCCGCCGTCGGCCTGATCGTCGCCGCGCAGGACGCGCCTGTCGGCCTCGATGCTGCGGGCGCCGCCGAATATGCCGGCATTGCCGATGCCGTCGCCGCCTACACAAAGGACGCGACCGTTCCGGTTGCCTTCATCAGCAACCTGTCCTCCGGACACCATCCAGCTGTCAGGGAACGGCTTGCCGGCGTCCCGGTGCTCAACGGCACGCGCGCTGCGCTCAATGCCGTGCGACGGCTTCTGGACGCGACCGGCGTCACGATACCGAACGCCCCGGCGATCGAATCGGCCGGCGAAAACGATCCCTGGGCAGAGCGCCTCGCCACCGGTGGGAAATTGACCGAACGGGAGGCCAAGCAGTTGCTGGCCGAGAACGGGCTGCCGGTCACTCGCGAGCGTCTGGCGGTCACGGCGCAAGAGGCAGTCGAGGCGGCCGAGGCGATCGGCTTTCCGGTCGTGCTGAAGATCGAATCGCCCGACATTCCTCACAAGACCGAAGCCGGCGGCGTGCGGCTCGGCATAGGCAGTGCCGCCGAAGCTGCCGAAGCCTTCGCGGCGATCATGCAAAGCGCTCGCGCTCACGCGCCGGATGCGGAACTGCGCGGCGTGGTGGTGCAGGAAATGGCCGGACGCGGCGTGGAAGCGCTGGTCGGTCTGATCCGGCACGAGCCGTTCGGCCTCGGAATTGTCGTCGGCGTCGGCGGCGTTCTGGTCGAACTGGTCAAGGACGCCGCTTTCGATCTCTTGCCTATCGACCGCGTGTCGGCCGAGGCGCTGATCGACCGGACGCGCTTGGCCGCTCTGCTCAAGGGTTTTCGTGGCGCGCCACAAGCCGACCGGGCAGCGCTGGTCGAGACGATCATGGCGCTGTCGGATTTTGCCGGCCGCTACGGCCATCTGATCGAGGCCGTCGACCTCAATCCTGTCGTCGTCTTCGAGAAAGGCGTCAGCGTCCTCGATGCGCTGGTGATCTCCAGAGGCGCTTAAGCCTTTGTTTCCAGGCGGCTTTCCTTGCCCAATCTTTCCAGCAGCGTTGCCTTCTTCTTCTCGAAGCGTTCGACCGCCGCCATCTTGACGTGGCCGAAGCCGCGCACCTCTTCCGGCAGCCGCGCAAGCTCGGTCGCCACGGCATGGTTGCCTTGCGTCAGCCGCGCCGAAAGATCCGATATCAGCCTTTCATAATCAGCGATCATCCGCCGTTCCATCCGCCGCTCTTCGGTGCGCCCGAACGGATCGAAGCGCGTCCCACGCACGCCCTTCAATCGCGCCAGCACCGCGAAGACGGGATTGATCCAGGCGCCGAAGGCGATCTTGCCTGGATGGCCGGTGCGTGGATCGATGCGCGAGATCATCGGCGGTGCAAGATGATGCCTGATCCTGAAATCGCCCTCGAACTGCTCGGCCAGTTTTTTCCTGAACGACTGGTCGCGATGCAGCCGCGCCACTTCATATTCGTCCTTGTAGGCCATCAGCTTGAAGGCGCCGACCGCCACGGCCCTGGCGAAGTCCTCGGCGTCGGCCGAGATCCCGGCTTCGGCGGCGCGCGCGGTCTCCACCAGCCTGCGGTAACGGTTCGCATAGGCGGCGTCCTGGTAGCCGGTCAGGAATGCCATCCGGCGCGCAACCATGGCGTCGAGCGTCTCCGGTTGCGGCGCCTCGGCGCTGCCCGTCCGCGCAGCATCCAGTACCGCCGCAAGGTCGATCGCCGCGCGGCGGCCCCAGCCGAAAGCGGTGCGGTTCATGGCGACGCCGGCGTCGTTCATCTCGATCGCCCTGTCGATTGATTCCAGGCTGATCGGCACCAGTCCGCGCTGCCAGGCATTGCCGAGCAGGAACATGTTGGCGGCGATGGCATCGCCCATCAGCGCAAGGCCGAGCCTGGTCGCAGGGATCAACGTGATCGCCTCTTCGCCGGCCGCCCGGCGCAATTGCTTCAGCGTCGCTTCCTGGCGGAAGTCGATCGCGGTGTTCTGCACGAAGGACGCCGTCGGCGCGAAATGATCGTCGAGCACGGCTCTTGTGCGGCCTTGCGCGAAGGTCGCAAGCGAAGCTGCCGCCGCCGCCACGACGATGTCGAAGCCAAGCACAAGGTCGGCCTCGCCGGGGCCGATCCTGACCGTGTTGAGCAATTCAGGATCGCGCGCCAGCCTGATATGCGAGACCACGGCGCCGTTCTTTTGCGCCAGCCCGGTCTGGTCGAGGGTCAGCAGGCCGAGCCCGTCGAGATGGGCCGCCTGGGACAGGATGGCGCTGACCGTGATGACGCCGGTGCCGCCAATGCCGGCCAGGAGCATGTTGTAGGGGCGATCGAGCGCCGGCAGCGCCGGCATCGGCAGGCCGTCGGAGCCAGCCGCCACCGTACGTGCCTTCGGCTTGCGGATAGCGCCCCCTTCCACCGTCACGAAGCTCGGGCAAAAACCCTTGATGCAGGACAGGTCGGTGTTGCAGCTCGACTGGTTGATCCTGCGCTTGCGGCCGAACTCGGTTTCCTCAGGCTCGATCGAAATGCAGTTGGAGACGGAAGAGCAATCGCCGCAGCCTTCGCAGACCAGTTCGTTGATGAAGGCGCGTTTTGGCGAGACCGGATAGGCGCCGCGCTTGCGCCGGCGGCGTTTTTCGGCGGCGCAGACCTGGTCGAAGACCAGCACCGTCACGCCCTCGATCTCCCTGAGCTCGCGCTGCACGGCGTCGAGCTCGTCGCGATGGTGGACGGTCACGGACCGCGGCAGGACGCCCGCCCAGGCCTCGGGCTTTTCGGACACGACGACGACGCGTTTCGCGCCCTCCGCCAGCGTCTGCTCGACGATGGAGGGCACCGAGACCTCGCCGTCATGGCGCTGGCCGCCGGTCATGGCGACGGCATCGTTGTAGAGGATCTTGTAGGTGGCGCTGACCTTGGCGGCGATCGCCGCACGAATGGCCAGCAGTCCGGAATGGAAATAGGTGCCGTCGCCCATATTGACGAAAATGTGCTTCTCGTCGGTGAACGGCGACAGTCCGATCCACGAGCCGCCTTCGCCGCCCATCTGGGTGAAGGTGGAGGTCTCGCGCTCCATGCCGATGACCATCATGTGGCAGCCGATGCCGGTCGAGGCGCGGCTGCCGTCGGGCACCACGGTGGAGATCGAGTGCGGGCAGCCGGAGCAGAAATAGGGGTCGCGCTTTAAAGCGATCACCTCGCCGGGTGCCGACGCCGCGACGGCCTCGATCGTCTTCATGCGCCGGCCAAGCTCCGCGTCCGGCGCGCCGAGTCGCGAGACGATGGCGCGCGCGACCGAAACGGCGCTGATCTCGCCGATCGAAGGCAGCAGCGGCGCGCCGCGCTCGTCCGTCTTGCCGAAGACGCGGGGGCGATCGGGTGCGTTGAACAGCAGCGCCTTGATCTGGTCCTCTATCACCGGCCGTTTCTCCTCGACGACGAGGATTTCCTCCAGCCCCTCAGTGAAAGCCTTGAGCCCTTGCGGCTCGAGCGGCCAGACCATGCCGACCTTGTACAGCCGGATGCCAAGCTCGGCCGCGCGCCGCTCGTCGATGCCGAGCGCTGCCAGCGCGCCGAGCAGGTCGAGCCACGACTTACCGGTGGAGACGATGCCGAGCCGCGCCTTGCCGCCGCCATGCACGATGCGGTCGATGCCGTTGGCGTGGGCAAAGGCATGCACCGCCGCCATCTTGTGTTCGATGCGGCGCTCCATTGCATGCGGGCCGTCCGGCCAGCGCAGCGACAGGCCATCGGCGGGCAACGCCAGGTCCGGCATGACGATACCGAGTCGTGCCGGGTCGACATCGACGGTCGCCGTGCATTCGACGATCTCGGTCTGGCACTTGAAGCCGATCCAGGCGCCGCAATAGCGGCTCATCGCCCAGCCGAGCAGGCCATAGTCGATATATTCGCCGACGCCGCCCGGCGACAGCAGCGGCACCATGGCCGAGATCAGATTGTGCTCGCTCTGGTGCGGCAGCGTCGAGGAGACGGCGCCGTGATCGTCACCGGCCAGAAGCAGCACGCCGCCATGGCGATTGGTGCCGACGGCATTGGCGTGGCGGATGACGTCCATCGTCCGGTCGACGCCGGGACCCTTGCCGTACCACATGGAAAACACGCCATCGTAGCGCGAACCCGCGAACATGCCGGTTTGCTGCGTGCCCCAGACCGCGGTCGCGGCCATGTCCTCGTTGAGGCCGGGATGGAAGACGACATGGTTCGCCCTGAGATATTTGCCGGCGCGCTGCATCTCGCGGTCGAAACCGGCCAGCGGCGAGCCGCGATAGCCCGAGACATAGCCGGCCGTGTTGAGGCCAGCAGCAAGGTCACGCTGGCGCTGGACGAGCGGCAGCCGCACCAGCGCCTGCGTGCCAGAGACCAGGATGCGGCCGCGCTCGAGCGCATAACGATCGTCGAGGCTGACTGGGACCGCATTCGCCTGGCCGGCTTTCGGGAGAGCGGCAGCCGTTGTCATCCGGGCACTCCTTCACGCAATATTTTGTATCTACGCATCGTGCTTTCCGAAAATCGATTCCGATTTTCGGGCCGATGCGCCATCCGCCGATGCGACGTCGAAGACGCGACCGGCATTGAGGATATTGTTCGGGTCGAAGGCTGCTTTCAAGCGCCGCATGGCGGCGATCTCGGCATCGCTGCGCGCCAGGTGCAACCATTGCTTCTTGTCGAGGCCGATGCCGTGTTCGGCCGAGACGCCGCCGCCGGCCGCGGCGACGCCACGATAGACGATGTCATACGCCGCCGCCGGATCAAGGGTGCCGACCTGATAGTGCAGATTGCCGTCGCCGAGATGGCCGAAAACGTAGATCTCGGCGCCGGGGTCGACAGCCCGGATCGCGGCTTCCGCCTCCCGCAGGAAGGTCCCCATCCTCACCAGCGGGATGCTGATGTCGACCCCGATCAGGCCTTTGATCGAAAACAGGAAGCGGTTGGCGTCCTCGCGCACGGCCCACAGCGCGCGGAATTCGCGCGGCGACTGCGAGACGACCACGTCGTCGACCACGCCGTCCTCGACCGCCTGCATCAGCACCGCGGCAAAGCGGTCGCCATCGCGGTCGGGCTCGTTGCCCTGTATCTCGGCCAGCACATAGACGGGTGAGCCGACCGGCAGCGGCGCCGGCGCGTCCATGCCGGCGACCATGGCGCCGTAGAGCGGCGCGAAATTCACCTCATAGGCCGACAGCAACGACCCAAGCTTGCGCCTCAGCAGCGCAAGCAGCGCAATCGCCGCATCGAGCGAGGCAAGCGCGCAGAAGGCGTTGACCTCGGTGGCCGGTTTCGGATGCAGCCGCAGGCAGGCGCGCGTGACGACGCCGAGCGTACCTTCGCTGCCGATGAAGAGCTGGTTGAGGTCATAGCCGGAATTGTCCTTGGGCAAGCCCTTGAGCGAGGTGAGCACGCTGCCGTCGGCAAGCACTGCTTCCAGCCCGAGCACCTGCGCGCGGTACATGCCGTAGCGCAGCACGCGGATGCCGCCGGCATTGGTGGCGATATTGCCGCCGACGGTGGATGTGCCGCGCGCGCCGATGTCGACGCCGAACAGCAAGCCGGCAGCGTCCGCCGCTTCCTGCACCATCTGCAGCGGCGCGCCGGCCTCGGCGATGATCGTCGCCGCCTCGCGGTCGGGCGCCGCGACCGCCGTCATGCGCTCCAGCGACAGCACCGCTTCGCCGGCTTGAATGCGCGCCGCGCCCGCAAGCCCGGTGCGGCCGCCCTGGACGACAAGCCTCTGCCCGGCCTCGTTGCACAGGCGCAGAATGTCCGATACCTCGCCGGTCGT
This sequence comes from Mesorhizobium sp. STM 4661, assembly GCF_000359125.1. GTDB lineage: Bacteria > Pseudomonadota > Alphaproteobacteria > Rhizobiales > Rhizobiaceae > Mesorhizobium. Next base: position 63,565 of record NZ_CAAF010000031.1, read on the forward strand.
GCGTGGACGCAAGACGATCGCCGGTGGCGCGCCGTCCTTGCCGTCGGGGTCTTCCTGATAGCGCGGTCCGGCCTCGTCGGCCGAGACAATCGCCGACCTGTCCAGCCGCTTTTCCAGCCGCGACAGAAGCTCGGCAATCCTCTGGGACATGAGACTCAAGGATTTGAATGGCCCGGACGCTTCGACGCGGCCGGACGAGGGAAAGGCGAGGGCTGTGAAAGCGGCTGCGGCTGATTTCTACCGTCCGGCAAATGTGGGGAAAAACCGCCAAGAATACAGCCGGTTGCCTTCGCCATGCGTCGCTCCTGTAACAAGCCGACCATAGGGGTGGCCGGCTATTTGTCAAACCTTTGGCAACTCGATCGCCATTGCGCGGGCCAGGTGAAACAGCCGCCGGTTTCGCCGATATGTCTTCACTTGCGCCAGGATCGCCTGGCTGCTGCGAGATGGCGCTGTTTTTGGTCTCCAAGACCACACGGCGCTTGACTTCGACGGAACTCTATGAAAAATTTTGCATCAACTGATAAAAATATCATAGGGCGGAAATGGTTGGTTTTGGCAACGGTCTCCTGCGCGACGATGAAACCAGCATGGCGACCCGGGCCGCCTGGCTTCATTACGCCGGCGGGCTGACCCAGTCGGAGGTCGCCAAACGGCTCGGCCTGACCAGCCTCAAGGCGCATCGCCTCATCACCAAGGCCAATCAGGAAGGTCTGGTCAAAGTCTATATCGACGGCGAAGTGTCGGAATGCGTCGCGCTCGAAGACGAACTGTCCGGGCGCTACGGCCTCGATTATTGCGAAGTCGTCCCGGATTTCGATGCGGAAGATCTGCCGCTCAAGGCGCTCGGCATCGCCGGAGCGCAGTTTCTCAAGCGTGAGATCGAACGCGGCGAGGACACGCTGATCGGCGTCGGTCATGGCCGCACGCTTGCCGCCTGCGTGGAATATCTGCCGCGCATAGCGGCCGATGGGGTCCGCTTTGTGTCGCTGCTGGGCGGCTTGACGCGCAAGTTCTCGGCCAATCCGCACGACGTCATTCATCGCCTGGCCGAACGCACTGGCGCGGAAGCCTATGTGATGCCGGTGCCGATGTTCGCCAACACGGTCGAGGATCGAGCCGTGCTGCTCGGGCAGAAGGGCATCAGCGAGGTCTTCGATCTCGCCAAATCGGCCGACCTGTTGATTGCCGGGATCGGCACCGCCGAGCGCGAGGCCTCGCTCGTCGCCACCGGGATGATCGAGAAGGGCGAGATGGAGGAGACCCGCCGCAAGGGAGGCGTCGGCGAACTGCTCGGCCATTTCTTCGACGATGCCGGAAAGGCAGTCGAGACGACCCTTTCCAACCGGGCGCTGGCGCTGGCGCGCGAAGACATCAGCAATCGCAGGATTGTCGCCGTTGCCGGCGGCAAGGTGAAGGTTCGTGCCATCAAATCGGTGCTGGAGGGCCGCTATCTCAAGGGCCTGGTCACCGACGAGCGGACGGCGCGAGCGCTCGCGGAGCAGACGCCGGTCGGGTAGCCGGCAACATCAAGTTGAAACTACCCTGTGGAGGAGAAGAAAAATGCATGAGAAAGAAAAAGACCTGATCGACGCGTTCCTGCGCGGACAAGTCGATCGCCGTGGGCTGATCAAGGGCCTTGGCGCAATGGGCCTTGCCGCCGGCACGGCCGGCACGCTGCTCAATCTGGGGCAGACCCAGGCCCTGGCTGCGGATTTCGACTGGCAGGCGCACAAGGGCAAGACCATCAAGCTGTTGCTCAACAAGCATCCCTACGCCGATGCGATGATTGCCAACCTCGAAAACTTTAAGCAGTTGACCGGCATGGAAGTCGTCTACGACGTGTTCCCGGAAGACGTCTATTTCGACAAGGTCACCGCTGCGCTGTCGGCCAGCTCGCCCGAATACGATGCGTTCATGACCGGCGCCTACATGACCTGGACATACGGTCCGGCCGGCTGGATCACCGACCTCAACGAATGGATCAAGGATCCGGCCAAGACCAATGTGAACTATGCCTGGGACGACTTCCTGCCCGGCGTCAGGAATTCCTGCGCCTGGAACGGTCAACCGGGCGGAGTGCTCGGGTCGGAAGACGCCAAGCAGTGGTGCATTCCGTGGGGTTTCGAACAGAACAACATCACCTACAACAAGGCGATGTTCGACAAGGCCGGCGTCGCCGTTCCCGGCAATATGGACGAGATGGTCGCCGCGGCGGCCAAGCTCACCAAGGATGTCGGTGGCGGCGTCTACGGCATCGGCGTGCGCGGCTCGCGTTCGTGGGCCACGATCCATCCAGGCTTCCTGTCGGCCTACGCCAACTTTGACCAGAAGGACCTGAATGTTTCGGCCGACGGCAAATTGTCGGCCGCGATGAACACCACCGAATCCAAGGCCTTCCACAAGCAGTGGGTTCAGATGATCCAGGAGAGCGGCCCCAAGGACTGGTCGACCTACACCTGGTATCAGGTCGGCACCGATCTCGGCGCCGGCGCCTCGGCGATGATCTTCGACGCCGATATCCTCGGCTACTTCATGAATGGCGGCGACAACAAGATGGCCGGCAAGCTCGCCTTCGCCGGCTTCAAGGCCAATCCGGCGGCCAAGGCGCCGACGCCCAACATCTGGATCTGGTCGCTGTCGATGTCCAACTTCTCCAAGGACAAGGACGCCACCTGGTATTTCATGCAATGGGCCTCCGGACCCGAGCATGCTCTGTTCGGCGCCACCAAGATGGACTTCGTCAATCCGGTCCGTCAGTCGGTCTGGAAGGACGATATGTTCCGCGAGAAGCTCAACAAGAGCTATCCCGGTTATGTCGAGATGTTCGACGCCTCGGCGCCGGGAGCCAGCATCAAGTTCACGCCGCAGCCGCTGTTCTTCGATCTCACCACCGAATGGGCGGCGACACTGCAGAAAATGGTGGCCAAGGAAGTGCCGGTCGACGAAGGTCTGGACAAGCTGGCCGAGAGCATCAACGGCCAGCTCAAGGAAGCCGGGCTCGGCTAAGCCACTGCGAGGCTGGCCTGCCTTGCTCGCCAGCCTCACGATGTCGAATGGTTGCGACGCGGTGCCGAGCGGCGCCGCCATTCGCCCAACCGGCCGCCTTGCTCCCTTGGGCGGCCGGCAGGGCGAAGCACAGGGATGACGGGTGAGCCACGATGACTGCGGCGACAATGCAAAGAAACAGGCCTTCCGGCTTCAGGATCAGCAAGCGGGTGCTGCCCTATGTGCTCAGCCTGCCGGCCTTGCTCGTCTGCATCGGTATCCTGATCCCGTTCCTGACCTCGGTGGTCTATTCGTTCCAGCGCTACCGGCTGAGCCAGCCCTGGGCGCGGCAGTTCAACTGGGGCGAGAATTACCTCAACTTCTTCACCGATCCGAAGTTCTGGAACACGCTCCAGGTCTCACTGCTCTATGCGGGCATCACCGTCCTGCTCGAGCTGCTTCTCGGCCTTGCCATCGCCATGCTGCTGCAGAAGCGCACGACGCTGAACAACTTCATCTCGATCATGCTGTTGATGCCATTGATGACGGCGCCCGCACTTGCCGCCTTGATGTGGAAGCTGATGACCAATCCCGGCTTCGGCGTGCTGAGCTACCTGGCCAGCCTGATAGGTCTGCAGGATTTCCGCTGGGCCTCGTCGCCCTCGACCGCACTTTTCACCGTCGTGCTGGTCGATATCTGGGTCTACACGCCCTTCATCATGATCCTGCTGCTTGCCGGCCTGCGCAGCCTGCCGACGCAGCCCTTCGAGGCAGCCGCACTTGACGGCGTGCCTAGGAGCTTCGTGTTCTTCCGCATCACTCTGCCGATGCTGACGCCCTACATCCTGACGGCGACGCTGTTTCGCCTGCTCGATTCCATCCAGCAGTTCGACATTATCTACGCCATGACCCAGGGCGGGCCGGGCGACACGCTGACCGTGTTTCAGGTCGAGGCCTATCTCAATTTCTTCCAGTCGACCAATGTCGGCCGCTCGGCGGCGCTGATGATCATCCTGTGGGCGATCACCTATTTCCTGTCCAACATCTTCATCAAGAACTGGCTGCGCTTGCGCGAGCGCGCCCGTGGCCTGGCATAGGAGGCCGGGATGGAACATACCTCGCTTCTCGAACGCATCCTGCGCGGCGCGGCACTCACGCTGGTCGTGATCTTCTTCATGTTCCCGATCGTCTGGATCTTCATGATGTCGTTCCAGACCAACGAGACCATCCTGCGCATTCCGCCGCAGCTTGTCTTCGAACCGACGCTGGCCAACTACACCGCGCTGATCACCGGCAAGCTGACGACGGCGTCCGGCACGCTCGACATCGCCTTCATGCGCAACCTCTGGAATTCGGTGTTCCTGTCGACCACTTCGGTCGCCGTCGCCCTGCTGCTCGGCGTTCCCGCCGCCTACGCCTTTGCGCGGCACAAGTTCCGCGGCTCGGAGGACATCGCCTTCACGCTGCTGTCGTTCAGGTTCGCGCCGGCGCTCTTGGTGCTGTTGCCGCTCACCCTCTATTTCCAGAAGCTTGGACTGGCCAACACCTATATCGGACTGATCTGGGTCTATCAGTTGATCTGCCTGCCGCTGATCCTGTGGATCGTGCGCGGCTATTTCGAGGACATCCCGGCCGACATCGAATACGCCTACCGCATCGCCGGCCATTCCTGGTTCGCCACCTTCCGCAAGATCGCGCTGCCGCTTGCAGGGCCCGGCATTGCGGCGGCCGGCCTGCTCGCCTTCATCTTCGCCTGGAACAATTTCGTCTTCGCGCTGGTGCTCGCCTCGGCCGACAAGCAGCCGGTGACTGTCGGCGCGCTTGCCTTCATCACCTCTTCCGGCATCCAGTATGGCCAGATCTCGGCGGCGATCGTGCTGTCGATCACGCCGACGCTGGCGCTCGCGCTTTATGCACAGCGCTATCTCGTCGAAGGCCTGTCGCTCGGCGCGGTCAAGGGGTAATTCGGATGGCAAGCCTTGAACTGAAAAACATCGTCAAGCGCTACAAGAGCCAGACCGTCCTCGACAATCTGTCGCTGACCGTCGCCGATGGCGAAACCCTGGTCCTGTTCGGTCCGTCCGGCGCCGGCAAGACGGTGCTGCTCAGGCTCGTCGCCGGCGTCGTCGACCCTGATGAGGGAAAGATCCTGATCGGCGGTGAGGACATGACCGATGTCGACGCCGAGTTCCGCGGCGTTGGCATGGCGTTTCAGAACTTCGCGCTGTTTCCGCATATGACCGCCTTCGACAACATTGCGACGCCCCTGCAGGCCAGGCACTCGTCGCAATCGACGATCAAGGCGGGCGTCGAGAGCGTCGCCAAGCTGCTCAAGATCGGCCATGTGCTCAGCCACAGGCCGCGCGCACTGTCCAACGGCCAGAAGCAGCGTACCGCGCTTGCCCGCGCTTTGGTCGGCGCGCCGCCGCTTCTGCTGCTTGACGATCCCTTGCGCAACGTCGATGCCAAACTGCGCTTCGAAATGCGGCTCGAACTGCCGAGGCTTCTGGCCGATCGTGGCGCGACCGTCGTCTACGTCACCCAGGACTACAAGGAGGCGATGGCTCTCGGCGATCGCATCGCGGTGATGTCCCAAGGCGTCATCAAGCAGCTCGGCACGCCGGAGCAGATCTATCGTGAGCCGGCAAACATCGAGATCGCACGGCTGTTCGGCGATCCGACCATCAATCTGCTCGACGTCAAGCCGTCGCGCGATACCAGGGGTATCTATGTCGGCCTGTCGAATGTCCAGGTCCATCTGCCGGGCACCTATGAGGCAGCGGTCGGCCGCGACTGCGTGATCGGTTTGCGACCGGAAGCGCTGAGTTTCGTCGACGAGGGAACGCCCGGCGCCATTCCGGTGACGGTCGAGGCCGAGACGCCGCTCAACGAAAAAATCGTTACCCTGGTGCGCACGGTGCGTGGCCGCGAAATCCTGGTCTCGCGTCCGGCCGGAACGCCGGGCCAGACCGAGGGCAAGGCCCATATCGCCGTCGACAGCAAAAGCGCGCTGTTGTTTGATCATGCAAGCGGCGAGCGGATAGGCTCGACGAACGTTGTCAGCCTGCGCAACGGAGAAGCGGCATGAGCGCTAGCGCACTCACAATTTCCGGCGTCGACAAGTTCTACGGCCCGATCGACCGCGGCGTGCACGCCGTCCAGAATCTGACCATGGAAATCGGCAAGGGCGAGATCGTCGCGCTGCTCGGCTCGTCCGGCTGCGGCAAGACCTCGACATTGCGCATGATCGCGGGGTTCGAAGAGGTCTCGCGCGGCGCGATCTCGGTTGCCGGCCGCCAGGTACACAGGCTGGCGCCGGTAAAGCGCAATGTGGCGATGGCGTTCGAGGGCTATTCGCTCTATCCGCCGCTGACCGTGCGCGAGAATATGGCCTTCGCCCTGAAGGCGGCCAGGCTGCCGAAGAGCGAGGTCGACGCCAAGGTCGCCAGCATCGCCAAATTGCTCGAGATCGAGGACATCCTCGAGCGTTATCCAAGCTCCATCTCGGGTGGCCAGCAGCAGCGCGCCAGCCTTGGCCGGGCGCTGATTCGCGAGGCGGATCTGCATCTCCTGGACGAGCCGATGGGCCAGCTCGAACCGCAGTTGCGCGCTGTGCTGCGCGGCCGCATCAAGCATTTCATCAAGGAGCGCGGCCTGACCGCGATCCTGGTCACCCACGACCAGACCGAGGCCAACGCGCTAGCCGACCGCATCGCGGTGATGGAGGGTGGCGTGCTGCAACAGTTCGATACATCAGACAGGATCAAGCAGCGGCCGGCCAATTTGTTCACCGGCACCTTCGTCGGCGAACCGCCGATGAACGTCTTCGAAGCCTATGTCGGCACGGCGGCCGGCAAGATCAATCTGAGGCTCCCCGACGGGCTTTCCCTCGACTATGACAGGGAGGCCTTCAGCGGTCCGGTCCGCGATGCCCTGCTCAATCGCGAGCGAGTGGTGATCGGTGTCAGGCCCTATGCGGTGCGCCGGTCGAAGGACGGCGTGCCGGCCACGGTTTCGGCCAATCAGTGGCTCGGCGATCAGACGCATATCGCCGCCGATTTCGCCGGCGGCTCGCTGGTGCTGGTCGAGCATGACCGGACCCGCCTGGAGCTTGGCGCGCCGATCAATGTCAGCATCGATCCGAAGAACCTGCACGTCTTCGACCAGGCCAGCGGCAAGGCAATTTCGCACGGCATGGAGCTGGCCTGATGCGGGATGTGCTGATCGGCATCGACGCCGGCACGTCTGTCATCAAGTCCGTCGCCTTCGACACGGCGGGCCGGCAGCTCGCGGCTGCGGCGCTGCCGAACAAATATGAGACATTGCCGGGCGGCGGCGCCGAGCAGGATCTCGCGCGCACCTGGCTCGATACAGCGACCACCTTGCGCCAGCTCGCCGACAAGGTGCCCAACCTCGCCAGCCGGACCATTGCGATCGCCGTGACCGGGCAGGGCGACGGCACCTGGCTGATCGACAGGGACGGCGAGCCTGTTGCCAAGGGCTGGCTGTGGCTCGACGCGCGCGCGGCCGCAGTGGTCGAGGAGATCCGCGCCCGGCCGGAGGATCGGCTGCGCTTCGAAAAGACCGGCAGCGGTCTCGCCGCCTGCCAGCAAGGATCGCAGTTCGCCTTCATGAAGCGCAACATGCCCGAAATGCTTGGCAAGGCGGCGACAGCGTTCCACTGCAAGGACTGGCTCTATTTCAAGCTGACCGGCGAGCGCGCCACCGACCCGTCGGAGGGGACCTTCACCTTCGGCGACTTCCGCACGCGTGGTTACAGCGACGAGGTGCTCGATGTGCTCGGCATTGCCGATCTCCGGCATCTGCTGCCGCCGATCGTCGACGGCACCAGGCAGAGCGCCGGCCTGTCGCAAGCGGCGGCTGAAGCCACCGGGCTCATCGCCGGCACGCCTGTCGTGCTCGCCTATGTCGACGTGGTCTGCACCGCGCTCGGTGCCGGCCTGTTCGATCGAAAGCACAAACCCGGCTGCAGCATCATCGGCTCCACCGGCATGCATATGCGGCTTACCGAGACGGCTGACGAGGTGGTGCTGAACGAGGCGGCGACCGGCTACACCATGACGATGCCGGCGCCGGGCGTCTTTGCGCAGCTGCAGTCGAACATGGCGGCGACGCTCAACATCGATTGGGTGCTTGGTCTGGCCTCCGGCATTCTCGCCTCGCAAGGCATCACCCGCAGCAATGGCGAGATGATCGCGCTGGTCGACGAGTGGATATCGTCATCGCAGCCGGCCTCGCTGCTCTATCAGCCTTATGTGTCTGAGGCCGGCGAGCGGGGCCCGTTCGTCGATGCCAATGCCAGGGCCGGCTTCGTCGGCATTTCGTCGCGGCACGGCTATGCCGACATGGTCCGTGCCGTTTTCGAAGGGCTGGCCTTCGCGGCGCGCGATTGCTATGCCGCCATGGGTCCGCTGCCACGAGAAATCCGCCTGACCGGCGGCGCGGCCAGGAGCCCAGCCTTGCGCAAGATCCTGGGCGCCGCGATCGGCGCCGATATTCGCACCAGCGAGCGCGAGGAGGCGGGTGCCGCGGGCGCCGCCATGATCGCGGCGGTGTGCGTTGGCCAGTACGCATCGATGGACGATTGTGTCGGCGAATGGGTCACGCCGTTGCTTGGCGCGGCGGAGCCGAGCGACCAAAAACTTGCCGCCATCTACGAGCGGCTTGTTCCATCCTACACATTGGCGCATGAGGCGCTGCGGCCGGTCTGGCGTTCGATGGCCGCGCCCAGGGCCAAAACTGATCTGACGAACTGAGAAGTCGAGTATGCGCAAGAAGATAGCGATCATTGGCGACCGTTTCATGCTTCCCGAAGTGTTCCGCGCAAAAATCGAGCAAGCCTGCGGCGACAGTCTCGACATCCGGACGCTTGAGACGGCATGGCCCGACGAGCCGATGGAATTCGGCAACGCCGCCCTCGGCCTCGACAAGGTCAAGGAATATTTCGGCGATCCGGACGAGGTGGTGGCTTTCATCGGCGATGCCGAAATCTTCGTCACTCAGCTCTCGCCGCTCTCCGAAGCCATGATGCGGCGCTTGCCGGCGCTCAAGCTGGTTGCGGTGTCGCGCGGCGGCCCGATCAACATCGACATGGCCGCCGCCAAAGCGCACGGCATCACCGTGGTCAATGTTCCCGGCCGCAATGCCAGTGCGGTGGCCGAATTCACCATCGGCGCCATCCTTGCCGAGACCAGGCTGATCCGCGTTGGGCATGAAGCCTTGCGCAAGGGCGAATGGCGCGGCGATCTCTACCGGGCCGACCGCACCGGCCGCGAGCTCGGCGAAATGACCGTCGGCGTCATCGGCTACGGCAATATCGGCACCAGGCTGGTCCGCCTGCTGCGCGCCTTCGGCTGCCATATCCTGGTCTCCGATCCCTATGTGCAGTTGAGCGCGGACGACCGCAATGCCGGCGTCGAACTCGTCGCGCTCGACGACCTTCTCGCTCGCTCCGACGTGGTGACGCTGCATTCCCGGGTGACCGCTGAGACCCGCGGCCTGATCAACAAGGACACCATCGCCCGGATGAAGCCGGGGGTGATCTTCATCAACACCGCGCGCGGGCCGCTGGTCGACTATGACGCGCTCTACGAGGCATTGGTGTCCGGCCAGATCGCCAGCGCCATGCTGGAAACCTTCGCGGTCGAGCCGGTGCCCGCCGACTGGCCGCTGCTGCAATTGCCGAACGTGACCCTGACGCCGCACATCGCCGGCGCCTCGGTGCGCACCGTCACCTATGCCGCCGAACAGGCCGCCGAGGAGGTGCGCCGTTACATCGCCGGACTGCCACCGGTCAATCCGTGCTGAAAGTCGCAGGAGCCATGAAGTATTTGCTACGCATCGAGGGTCCGGCGGGATGAGCGGCGATACCGAGGTCGCCGACCTCTTCGTCATCGGCGGTGGCGTCAACGGTGCCGGCATCGCGCGCGACGCCGCCGGCCGTGGCCTTTCCGTCATCCTTTGCGAAAAGGACGATCTCGCCGAAGGCACCAGCTCGCGGTCGGGCAAGCTCGTCCATGGCGGTCTGCGCTATCTCGAGTATTACGAATTCCGGCTGGTACGGGAGGCGCTGATCGAGCGCGAAGTGCTGCTGGAATCGGCGCCGCACATCATCTGGCCGATGCGCTTCGTGCTGCCGCACAGCCCAGACGACCGGCCGGCATGGCTGGTCCGGCTCGGCCTGTTCCTCTACGACCATCTTGGGGGACGCAAGCGGCTGCCGGCCACCCGCACGCTGAACCTGCGCACCGCGCCCGAAGGCGCGCCGATCAAGGAGGCGTTCAGGCGCGGCTTCGAATATTCCGACTGCTGGGTCGACGACGCCCGCCTCGTCCTCCTCAATGCGCTCGACGCCGCGGAACGGGGAGCCAGGGTCTTCACCCGAACCGCCTGCACCGCCGCCCGCCGCGAGAACGGCCTGTGGTCGGTCGAGATGCGCGACGGCAGGACCGGTGTCAAAACCACGGTGCGGGCACGGGCGCTGATCAACGCCGCCGGACCCTGGGTCAACGACATCATCAACCGTGTTGCCGGCCAGAATTCCAGGCGCAATGTCCGCCTGGTCAAAGGCAGCCACATCGTCGTGCCGAAGTTCTGGGAGGGGCGGCAGGCCTATCTCATCCAGAACAGCGACAAGCGGGTTATCTTCATCAATCCCTACCAGAACGATCTCGCTTTGATCGGCACCACCGACATTCCCTACGAAGGGCGACCGGAAGACGTCAAGGCGGAGACCAGCGAGATCGATTATCTGATCAAGGTCGTCAATCGCTACTTCAAGCGCGGGCCTGCCCGCAGCGATGTCGTCCATTCGTTCTCCGGTGTCAGGCCACTCTATGACGACAACGCCGACAATCCGAGCGCGGTGACCCGAGACTATATCTTCGAGCTCGACGCATCGTCGGGGCAGGCCCCGCTGCTCTCGGTCTTCGGCGGCAAGATCACCACTTTCCGCAAGCTGGCCGAACACGCGCTGGACCGGATCGCCCCTTTCTTTCCAGCGATGGGCAAGCCCTGGACATCGAAAGGGCATCTGCCCGGCGGCGACATCGCCAACGCCGACTTCGAGCAATTCCTCGGCGACCTCGGCCGCGACTATCCCTGGATGCCGGCATCCCTCACCAAGCACTATGGCCGGCTCTACGGCACAAGGACGCGCGTTCTGGTCGGTTCGGCGCGCTCGCTCGCCGACTTGGGGCGGCGTTTCGGCAAGGATTTCTTCGAGCGCGAAGCCAATTACCTGTTCGAGCATGAATGGGCGCTGACATCAGCCGATATTCTGGAACGGCGCACCAAGCATGGCCTGCATCTGTCGTCCGCGGAAAGAACCGCATTCGAGGACTGGTGCGTCGGCCGGCTGGCAAAGGCGGGCTGATGACCTTCACGCTGTCCCTCAACACCAATCCGCTGGTCAACCGTTTTGCCGATCCGGACGATCTGATCGACACGATCGCTTACGACATCGGCATCAGGGACGTGCAGCTGACGCATGAATTCGTCAATCCCGGCTGGCCGGCGGCGACGATCGCGAAATTCGTCCGGCTGTTCCGCGGCGCGCTCGACCGCACCGGCGTGCGTGTGACGTCAGGCATGACCGGCCCCTATGGCCGGCTCAATCATTTCGGCCATCCCGACGCTGATGTGCGCCGCTACTATGTCGACTGGTTCAAGACTTTCGCCGACATTTCGGCGGAGCTCGGCGCCAGCGGCATGGGCACGCAATTCGCGATCTTCACCCACCGGGACTATGACGATCCGGAGCGTCGTACCCGGCTTCTCGACATCGCCATGGAATGCTGGCGCGAGGTTGCCGAACATGCGAAAGCGGCCGGACTGACCTATCTGTTCTGGGAGCCGATGTCGGTCGGCCGCGAATTCGGCCACACGATCGAGAGCTGCCGGGCGCTGCACCGGGAGATCGAAGCGGCCGGCATGGCCATTCCGCTGAAGATGATGGTCGACATCGATCATGGCGACGTCACTTCGAGCAATCCCGCCGACATCGACCCCTATGCCTGGACCGAAGCGTTCCCCCTGGAGTCGCCGATCATCCACATCAAGCAGTCGTCGATGAACAAGGGAGGACACTGGCCCTTTACCGCCGCTTACAATAGGGATGGCCGCATCGCGCCGGAAAAATTCCTGGAGACGGTGCGGCGCGGCGGCGGCACCGACAATGAGATCTGCCTCGAATTGTCGTTCAGGGAGCGCGAGCCGGTCGATCACCAGGTCGTCGCCATGATCCGCGAGTCGGTCGACTACTGGGCGCCTTTCATCGACGCCGGCAGGGCGGCAATTCTGCCGCGAAATCGGGCAGGAGCCGAAACAGCTCCTGCCCGAGAAAGCTCTCAGCCGAATTTCGGATCGAGGCTGCCCGACTTGTAGCGCTTGGCCATTTCCGAGACCGGCAGCGGCTTGATCTTGGGCGCGTTGCCGGCGGTGCCGAACTGCTCGAAGCGCTCCTTGCACAGCTTCCGCATCGCCGCCATGGCCGGCGTCAGATATTTGCGCGGATCGAATTCCGAAGGGTTCTCGGTCAGCACCTTGCGGATCGCGCCGGTCAGCGCCATGCGGTTGTCGGTATCGATGTTGATCTTGCGCACGCCGTGCTTGATGCCGCGCTGGATCTCCTCGACCGGCACGCCCCAGGTCGGCTTCATCTGGCCGCCATATTTGTTGATGATCTCCTGCAGCTCTTCCGGCACCGAGGACGAGCCGTGCATGACGAGATGCATGTTCGGCAGGCGACGGTGGATCTCCTCGATGACGTTCATGGCGAGCACCGCGCCATCCGGCTTGCGCGAGAATTTGTAGGCGCCGTGGCTGGTGCCCATGGCAACGGCCAGCGCATCGACATGGGTGTCCTTGACGAACCCCACCGCCTGTTCCGGATCGGTCAAAAGCTGGTCGTGGCTGACGGCGCCTTCGACGCCATGGCCGTCCTCCTGTTCGCCGCCGCCCATCTCCAGGGAACCGAGCACGCCGATCTCGCCTTCCACCGACACACCGCCCCAATGCGCCATGTCGACGACGCGGCGCGTGATGCCGGAATTATAGGCGTAGTCGGCCGGCGTCTTGCCGTCTTCCTTCAGCGATCCGTCCATCATCACCGAGGTGAAGCCATACTGGATCGCGGTCACGCAGGTGGCTTCGTTGTTGCCGTGGTCGAGATGCATGCAGACCGGGATATCGGGGTGGATCTCGACCAGCGCATCGATCAGCTTGGCCAACACGACGTCGTTGGCATAGGCCCGCGCCCCGCGGCTCGCCTGCAGGATGACCGGCGACTTGGTCTCCTCGGCGGCCTCCATGATGGCAAGGCCCTGTTCCATGTTGTTCATGTTGAAGGCAGGCACGCCATAGCCGTGTTCGGCGGCATGGTCGAGCAATTGTCTCAGTGTGATGCGAGCCACCCAATAGTCTCCCGTAGCTGGTTTCAGGCCTGTGGTTGCGAGCCGTCCGGTCGTCGTTCGGCCCGCTGATGCTTCTGGCCGGATTTCCACCGAACCGCAACCTTTGGACATGCCGCCCGCAGCAATTCTTGTTACAGGACAGCGATCAAAGGCAGAAAAATATCCCAAGAAAATATAACATTATCACAACAAATTTGGTGGAAGTGCGATTTTTTCTGTTATGATGATATCACATCGGGGCTTGGCTCCGATGGCTTCAGGCGAGCCGAGGTTCGCAAAAATAGGCTCGGCAATGAAGAGCGACAGCCGGCGGCAAGGCATTATGGATTTTCTGATGGACGCGGGCACGGCGAGTGTCGACGACCTTGCCTCGCGTTTCAGCGTGTCCAAGATGACTGTCCATCGCGACCTCGACGAGCTCGAGGAAAGCGGTTTCCTGCGCAAGGTGCGCGGCGGCGCCTCGATCCAGTCGAGCGGCCTTTTCGAGAGCGATTTTCGCTACCGCCAGAAACAGGCGGGCGAAGAGAAGAGACGCCTGGCCGCTGCCGCGGTGGCGATGATCGAACCCGGCCAGACGGTGATCATCGATGACGGCTCGACGGCGGGCGGCATTGCCGGACATTTGGCCGACCTGCGGCCGCTGACGGTGATCTCCAACAATCTGGCCGTCATCCAGGAGCTGGCCGGCGTCGGCGGCATCACCCTGATCGCGCTCGGCGGCCAGTACAGCAAGAAGTTTCACGGCTTCTTCGGGCTGCTTGCCGAGGATACGTTGAAATCACTGCGCGCCGACGTGGCGTTCCTGTCGTCGTCGGCCATCCACGGCGCTTCCGCCTTCCATCAGGACCAGGAGGTGGTCCAGACCAAGCGGCTGATGATGGCCGCCGCCGCACGCAACTATCTGCTGGTCGATCATGGCAAGTTCGGCCGCACGGCGCTGCATTTCCTGACCGATCTCAAGGCATTCGACACCGTCTTCACCGGCCGTGAGCCTGAGCCGCAAATGCGCCAGGCGCTGGATGCCGCCGGCGTTTCGGTAACAGTAGTCGATAAGAACTGAGGAGGACGCGTGGTCTACTGGGTCGGTACAAGCTGGAAAATGAACAAGACGCTCGCCGAGGCGCTTGCTTTCGCAAAAGCGCTGGCCGGCTTCGTGCCGGGCTTCGACGATCGTATCCAGCCCTTCGTCATTCCGCCCTTCACGGCGGTGCGCGAGGTCAAGCAGGCGCTGTCGTCGACGCGGATCAAGGTTGGTGCGCAGAACATGCACTGGGCAGACGCGGGCGCCTGGACCGGCGAGATCTCGCCGCTGATGCTGACCGATTGCGGGCTCGATCTTGTCGAGCTCGGCCACAGCGAACGGCGCGAGCATTTCGGCGAGACCGACCATGCGGTCGGCCTGAAGACCGCGGCGGCGGTGAAGCATGGTTTGATACCACTGATCTGCGTCGGCGAGACGCTTGCCGAGCGCGAGAGCGGCAAGGCTGAGGCCGTGCTGACCGCGCAGGTGCAAGGCGCGTTGCAATTCCTCGAAGGCGAGGCAAGGGGAGAAAAAATCCTGTTTGCCTATGAGCCGGTCTGGGCGATCGGCGACAAGGGCATTCCGGCCAGCTCCGACTATGCCGACAGGCAGCAGGCGCTGATCAAGGAAGTGGCCGCCGCGGTGCTGCCATCCACACCATCGGTGCTCTATGGCGGCAGCGTCAATCCCGGGAATGCCGCCGAACTGATCGGCCAGCCGTATGTCGACGGCCTGTTCATCGGCCGCTCGGCCTGGCAGGCCGAGGGCTATATCGACATCCTCGGCCGCGCCTCGGCGGCGATCTCAAATCGATAGA
The DNA here is from genome assembly GCF_000359125.1 of Mesorhizobium sp. STM 4661. Classification (GTDB taxonomy): domain Bacteria; phylum Pseudomonadota; class Alphaproteobacteria; order Rhizobiales; family Rhizobiaceae; genus Mesorhizobium. Next base: position 78,824 of record NZ_CAAF010000031.1, read on the forward strand.
ACAGGAAAGGACAAAAAAAAATGAAAATAGCCATTGGAGCCGACAGCGCCGGCAAGCCGCTGCTCGACGTCATCGCCGCCCATCTCGCCACCAAGCCCGGCCTCACCGTCAGCGATCTCAGCCAGGCCGGCTACTATGCCGACCTGTCGCGGAAGCTCGCTCAGACCATCCTCGATGGCGAGAATGATCGCGGCATCCTGTTTTGCGGCACCGGCATCGGCGTTTCCATCTCGGCCAACAAGGTACCCGGCATTCGCGCCGCGCTCACCCATGACACCTATTCGGCGGAGCGCGCGGCGAAATCCAACAATGCGCAGATCATCACCATGGGCGCCCGCGTCATCGGCCCGGAACTGGCCAAGGCGATCGTCGACACCTGGCTGGCCTCGGAGTTCGATGAGAAGGGCCCATCGGCCGGCAATGTCCAGGCAATCGACAGGCTCGACGCGGCGAAGGCAGGCTAGAGCATCGGACCCAAAAGCGGGTAACGATTTTGGGAAATTCCGACTCTCAAACAAAGAGTTAGAGCGGCAAGCGGATTCGTCGCTCTAAGCCAGGCCTTTCCGCATCGCGCCGATGACAGTGACGGCCGACGCGGCGCCCGGATCGATGTGCCCGAGCGAGCGCTCGCCGAGCCGCGACGAGCGGCCCTTGACGGCGATCATATCCTTGGTCGCCTCGGCGCCCCGCTTAGCCGCTTCAAGGGCCGCTTCGAGACTTTCGGCCAGCGTCTTGCCGGCGGCATGCGCGGCGGCCGCCGCTTCAGCCGCCGGCTGCCAGGCGTCGACCATCGTCTTTTCGCCGATCTCGGCCTTGCCGCGATCCCTGATGCCTTGCGCCATCGCCTGGAACATGGCGACCAAATCCGCGTCCGCCAGCGTCACCTTGCCCTTGACGGCAACGGCAGCGCGCATGAACGCCGTCGCATAGAGCGGGCCGGACGACGCGCCGACAGCGTTGAGGAACGATTTCGCGGCGGTGTTGAGTAATGCCGTAGGCTCGATCGCCGAAAGGTCGAGCGCGGCCAGCGCATCGCGCACCGCACCGAAACCGAGGACCATGGCGATGCCGTGGTCGGCGTCGCCGATGACGCCGTCGAGCTGGCAGAGCCGGTCCTTGTCGGCCTCGATCGCCACCGCGATGGCATCGAACATTGTCTTCAGGCCGGCTGTATCGATGGCTGTCATGGAACTGCTCTCAGCCGGCGCGGAACATGGCGCAATCGCAAGGGTGGTCGAGCATGGTCTGCAATTCGCCGTCGAGATGCATCAGCGTCACCGAGGCGCCGGCCATCTCCAGCGAGGTGCAGTAATTGCCGACCCAGGTGGCGTGCACCGAGACACCGATGTCGTCGAGTCTCTGCTTGACCCTGCGGTTCATGATGTAGAGCTCCATCAGCGGTGTCGAGCCGAGCGAGTTGACTAGCACCGCAACCTTGTCGCCGCGCGCCGGCGCCATCTCGTCGAGGATCTTGTCCAGCATCTCGTCGGTGATCTCGTCGGCCGTTTTCAGCTTTCCGCGCGCAATGCCCGGCTCGCCATGGATGCCCATGCCGATCTCCATCTCGTCCGGGCCGATCTCGAAATTCGGCCGGCGGGTCTGCGGCAGCGAGCAGGGCGACAGCGCCACGCCCATGGTGAAGGTGCGGTCGTTGGCTTTTTTGGCGATACGCTCGCATTCGTCGAAGGAGAGCATGCGGTCGCAGGCGGCGCCCGCGGCCTTGAAGATGAAGAAATTGCCAGCGACGCCGCGCCTTTTGTGCCGCTGGTCGCGCGGTGCCGATGCAACGTCGTCTGTGCTCAGCACAGTGCGCACCTCGATGTCGTCCATCGCGGCCATTTCGGCGGCCATGTCGAAATTCATCACGTCGCCGGCATAGTTTCCATACATGAACAGCACGCCGGCGCCGCCGCTGACCGCCTTGGCGCATTCGAGGATCGGGTCCGGCGGCGGCGAGGCAAAGACGTTGCCAATTGCCGCGGCGTCCGCCAGTCCCTTGCCGACAAAGCCGAGAAAGGTCGGCTCATGGCCCGAGCCACCGCCGATGACGAGCCCGACCTTGCCGGGGCGCGGCCCGTCGCGAGCGATGATCGAGCGCTGGCTGCCGGCAGCGCTTTTAAGGTGGCGGGGATGCGCGGCGAGAATCCCTTCCAGCATCTCGTCGACGGAGCGGTTGCCGTCGTTGATGATCTTCTTGGTCTGCACCGGCATCCTCCCCAACTCGGCATTTTTGCAAATACTACCGGGTGTTATCGCGATTTCCACCCGGCTGGGAACATTTCACGCCGCAAGTTTTTCGCGCGCGGCCAGGATCTGCACGCAGGCATTGGCCGCTTCCTTTCCCTTGACCGTGAAGTGTTCGAAAAAGAAGCGGTGATGCTCGGCGCTGTCGTGATAATTGTGCGGTGTCAGCACCGCCGAGAGCACTGGCACGCCGGTCGAGAGCTGCACATTCATCATGCCGTCGATGACGGCGCTCGCCACGAATTCATGCCGGTAGATGCCGCCATCGACGACGAATGCCGTGCCGAGGATTACGGCATAGCGACCGGTCTCGGCCAGCGTCTTGGCGTGCAAGGGGATCTCGTAGGCGCCCGGCACGTCGAAGACATCGACGGCAAAGCGGTTCTCCCCAAGCACGGCCAGTTCGGCCTCGAAAGATTGCACGCACTGGTCGACGATGTCGGCATGCCAGCGCGCGCGAACAACGGCGACGCGAACAGTTTCATAGTTTTTGTGGGAATGCTGATTCATGGGTCCATCCTTCCGTTTCGAACCAGAATCAGGACGCACGATACGCAATCCGACCCGCGCGAGCGAACCGTCTTCCGTTTCGTTCTCTTTCATCCGGACTATGACCGTCGGCTCCGGAATCGCACCGGATCTGCTGACCCCTCCGGCTAGCCGGAAAGCGCTCGCGGGCTTGGGTCGAAACCCTTACCGCCGGTGGGGACTTTCACCCCGCCCTGAGAACATTGACGGCGTTTGTATGGAAGGGCGGGGCTGTTCTGTCAACCGCCGAGGCCGTCGCGGATGGCTGAGAAATAGCGGTCGGTCCCGACTTGCCCGCCCTTCAGCGCAACCTCCAGCCCGTCGATCGCTTCGATACGAGAATGCGCGACGCACAGCGGCGAGCCTGGCGAGGCCGGCAGCGGCATTCGCACCGTCAGCGCATCGACGCCCATCTGGCCGAGCGCGTGGCTCGACGTATCGCCGCCGGCGATGACCACACGCTTCAGGCTCTGTTCGATCGTAAGCTCGCGCAGCAGCGCACCGAGGCCACGGCCGAGCTTGTGGCGCGCGCCTTCCTGCCGGTCGATCTCGGCGCCCCGGTCGGCGGTGGGGCCAAGCGCGGTATAGAGGACGACGCTGCGTCCGGCTTGCAGGCTGGCACGGCCGCTTGCTGCCGCGCGCGCGATCGCCTGTTCGGAAGTCTCGGAGACCAGTTCAACCGGATCGACCTCGATGCTGTCGAAACCGTCGCTCAGGGCATGGCGGATCTGTCTTTCGGTGGTCGGCGAGCAACTGCCCGACACCACCGCGATGCGGTCGGCAGCGCCTGGCGGCGCGAAGCCTGATCCAGCGCCGACCGTCTCATTCGACGCCCATTCGGCAAGCAGCGCGTATTCGATCCCGGATGAGCCGACGACGAAATAGCCGCCGGCCTTGCGGGCGCGCCAGATCTCCTTGCCGGCAAGTGCCTGGGTCTCCCGGCTGTCGACATCGACAAGCACGATGGCCGCGCCACCCTCCACCAGGCGATCGAACGCTTGCGACCGCGAGGCCGACTGCAGCGTTGCCAGGTCAAACAATCCCGAGGCAAGCCCGGTCTGCCGCGACAGGTGCACCAAAAGGTCGGATTCATCCATCGGCGTCATCGGGTGGCGGCTCATCACCGGATGGCGGTCTATGCGGAAATATTTGTCGCGATAGGCCGCGAAGAGATGGCCAAAGGCGGTGTAACGCTTGAGCTGCGGTGCGCCGACCACCAGCGGCACGCTGTCCTGCTTGAAGACCTCGCGGCCGATCTCGATCGCCCGTCCGATGCTGCCGATCATCGGGCTGGAATCGAAGGTCGAGCAGACCTTGTAGTGGCAGATCTCGGCGTTGAGCGTCTTCAGCCAGCCGAAGGCGCTCTTGAGATGCGTGTCCATCCATTGCGGCGTCTCGCTGCGGCTGGTGCCGGCCAGACCAACGGCACGGCAATGCGCGAACCGCGCAAGCTGCGCCTCGTCCGGCTGGCGCATGAACAGCACGGTCGGCACGCCGCCGAGCTCCAGCGCCTCCATCACATCGGTCGAGCCGGTCAGGTCGTCGCCATAATAGCTGAGCAGCAGGCTTTGCATGATTTCAGGCCGCCTTGCCATCGCCGAATTTTTCGATCGAGCGTGCCAGCTCGACATGGCTCTTGGCGAAATCCTCAAGCTGAATGCCATCGACCGCCGCCTGCCAGGCCTGCTGCACGGCGCGCACGCCGGCCCCCGGCCCGTCAGGATGGCTGACAATGCCGCCGCCGCAGAGATAGAGCAGATCGACCGTCCGGCCGGTCCTCCGGTAGGTTTCCGGCGCCTGTCCGCCCCATTGGCCGGACCCTGCTACCGGCAGCGCGCAATCATCAGGCGAAAAGATCGGCGTGGTCACCGCCTTGAAGGATTCGACGAAGGACCAGTCGGGCTCCCAGTATTTCGAGGCGATGCCGTTGATCTGGAACTGGTCGACGCCAAGCAGCCGCCAGAACTGCTGCCAGACCGTGAAGTCCATGCCGAGGCCGGGATGGCGGGTGAGGATATCCCAGCCATTGCGGTGGGCGTGCAGCACCAGGCTGGAGCGCTTCCTCAGGAACGACATGCCGCCAAAGCCGATCGAGTTGATGTTGACCACGGCGCAATTGCCGCCGGCCTTCGCCACCAGATCATGGTTGCGCATCATCTCGTCCGGATCGGCATGCGAAATGCCGAAGGCATACATCACCTTCTTGCCGGTCTTCTGCTCGTGGTCGAGGATCAGCGGCATGATCGCCTTCACCCGCTCCGACAGCGGCGAATAGGCCGGGCTCATCAACTTCTCGTCGTCCTTGATGAAATCAACGCCGGCGGCGATCAACTCGCCCACCATCTCGGCCGTCTCGTGCGGCCTCAGCCCCAGCGCCGGCTTGACGATGGTGCCGATGATCGGACGGTCCGAAACACCGGTCAGCCGACGGCTTCCAGTAACACCGAACTGCGGGCCTGGATGGGCGCCGCGATATTGCCGCGGCAGCTTCATGTCGACGATGCGAATGCCGGACAGACCCCTGATCGAAAAGGTGCCGCTGATGGCGATGGTCATCAGCGCCGACAGGTCGGTGCCGATGGCGTCGAAGGGAAAGGCGATGTCGACATCAGCGCGCTTGAACGGTCCGTTGCCGGCCTCGGGAATGGATGGCTGTTCCGCCTCGGGCAGGTGCCGGATTGCAAGCACGCGCGCAGCCACGCGCGCCTTCAATTCCTCGGTCTCGCCCGGTAGTGCGACGAAGGTGCCGGTCGACTGGTCGCTGGCGATCTTGGCCGCTAATGCCTCGATGCTGCCTGAGGTCTCGATGCGATAGGTGAGGGTGATCATGATCCGCTGTCTCAGGTCGTGAGGAGTTCGAAAAAGGTTCCCTGATCTTCGAAATCTGGTATAATGAGTACATAAGTATTGCAAGCGATATCCTGCCCGGCGGGCATTCCGGGAATCATGGCGGCAATGCTAAATAGACACCGGTCAAGGGAGTGATTCGCGACGATGAACCGTTCGGAGCCGATCGTCCGGCGCAAGCTTTCCGACGAAGTCTTTGTCCGGCTGAAGCGCCTGATCACCAGCGGCGAATTGCAGCCGGGCGACGACATGCCGTCCGAGCGCGAGCTGATGGAGCGTTTCGAAGTCGGCAGGCCGGCGATCCGCGAGGCAATGCAGGCATTGAGCAATATGGGGCTGGTCGCGATCTCGCACGGCGAGCGCGCCAAGGTGCTGCAACTGACCGCCAAATCGATCATCAGGCAGGTCGACGGCGCGGCCAAGATCATCCTGTCGTCGTCGAAGGACACGCTGGAGCATCTCAAGAATGCGCGCATCTTCTTCGAACGCGGCATGGTCAAGGAGGCCGCCGAAAAGGCTACCGCCGAGGATGTGCAGCGGCTCAAGGCAACGGTTGCCGAGCAGCGCGCCGCGCGCGGCGATTCCGAGGCCTTCATCTCCGCCGACATGAAGTTCCACACCCAGATCGCTGCCATTTCAGGCAACCCGATCTATGTCGCCGTCAGCGAGGCGATGCTGGGCTGGCTGAAGGAATACCACACCGAAATGCTGATCTGGACCGGCAAGGAAAAGTTCACGCTGACCGAGCACGAAGAGATCATCGACCGCATCGAGAAGCGGGATGCCGATGGCGCCGAGAAGGCGATGATCAAGCATCTCGAACGCTCGCGCGCGCTCTATGTCATGAATGCTGACAAGTGACCCCGCTGGTTTAGCCGATCCGGGCAGTCGCGTAAGGCGATATCATGAGATGGCTCTGGCCAAGCACGGAAACATCAACAGTCACGTCGTCCGCCGTCAGGTTCGCCAGCCACATCACGGTCTCGCCTGAAGCAGAGCGCCCGGCCAGCGCCGCCACCTTGGTCTCGTCGCTCGTGCGTGTCGCCACATGCGCGAGGCCGGCCAGTTCGCAAAGCCCCTTGATGGCCCCAAAGATCGGCCGGTTTTTGCCCTCCGCGACGGGTTCGCCCGACGCCGCCAGAACGCCGAACGGCCCGGTGAAGGCGGACAGCGTGAGCTGTTCCAGTCCGGCCGGCGCCACGCGCGCGGCGTAGCCGATCATCCAAGCCGCCGCGAACCGGCCGGCATGGCGCGGATCGCGGTCGGCCATGGCGATGCGCTGTCCGCCGGGGTTGTCCTTGGTCGCGCCGCCATAGGGGTTTTGACGCATGGCGATCGTTGACGGGCCAATGCGGTACGGTTTTGTCCCGAAGATAGACCGAGCCGATTTCGTGATGAAGGGCAGCGCTTCCAGAGATTGCATGACGCTGAGATCGTCGGCGGCATGCACGATCGGGCAGGTGCAGTGGGTGACGAAATCGAGCTGGCCGGCCGGGACGCGCTTGCGGTTCAACTCGGTGAAATAGCTGAACATGCCGCCGCCGAGACGGGTATCGGGGAAGGCGCGCCGCGCCGCGGCATAGACGTCTTCGAGCGGCGGACACTCGGGCCATTGACTGCCCGGCGGCGTCGACTGCCGGTCGACGGAAGGCGAGACGGCGATGGCCGAAAGCTTCAGCCTGGCCCTGCGCACCATGCCGGCGACATCGGAGAGCTCGGCATCGAGATCGCCTGTGCAGGCAACGACGCATTCGAGCGTTGTCCCGGCCGGGTAGGCGGCGGCAAGCCGCGCAAAGGACCGCAAAGCATCGAGCCCGTGGCCGCGCGTCGGATCATAGTGGAGGATCAACTGCTGCGGGCCGAGTTCGGCCAGCGTCGGCAGGTTGGCAAGCGCAGTCTCGACCTCGTCGGGATAGATGACCACGCCGATATCCGGCAACCTCGCGCCGGCCTCGCCGAGTTCGACACGGACCGGCGGGGCAGCCGCCGAGGCGGGCACGGCGCTATCGCCGGTGATGCGCAGGCTGACCGTCTGCCTGTTGGGTCGTCCGGCAGGCATCCTATAAGGCCATGGCAGCGCCAGCGGCCGCACATAGGTCTTGTAGGACGCGTCCGACCAGTTGCGCTGGTCCTCCATCTCGAAAGTGTCGCCTTCCATCCGGCATTCTGCGGTGACGCCGGGCCGGACGTCGTGAGTGATGGCGCGCAAATCCCTAAAAGGCTGCCAGGGGTCGATCAGTTCGGGAAGTTTTGTCGCCACCACGCTGCCGTCGGTATGCTCGACCGTGACCGGGCTGCCAGCCAGGCCGGCGATCGGATGCAGGATGCAGAAGCCGCAGCGGTTGGTCTCGAAATCGCTTTCGGGCAGGGCGCTGACGTCGAAAACCAGCGTGCCGTCGGCGGAGCCTTTGATGATGGCGCGAAAGCCGAGCCGGCTCCCGTCCGGCCCTATGCAGCTCGCAGAGTAGCTGACGGAAAAGGCATCGGCGTCCTGGTCGATGACAAGGTCGGTCAGTTCAGGCTCGTAGGTGCCCCAGTCGCGGTCGCGCACGATATAGGCGATGGCACGCAGCACTTCGATGCCGCCATGGCGGATGCTGCGCAGATTGCCGTTGACGAAATCGGCGCTGAGCGCACCGGCCCTCAGCCTGACCGGCTCGGCTTCGACGGCGCGCGTGCCATAGAGGAAAAAGCCATCGGCCGTCATCTCAGCAAGCTCTCGAGTTGCATCGGTTCGCGGCTCTCAGCACCGGCATAAGCGGCCTCGACCAGCGCGAATGTCCTGAGATTGTCGGCGCCCGAGGTTGCGGGCTCGATCCCCTTCGCCAGGCAGTCGACCCAGTGCTGTTGAATGGCGACGACACTTTCCTGGATGTTGTGCCAGGGACGCGAGGCCCAGGGCAGCAATGGCGGCGAGACGTTGCGGACCGTCGTGCCGCTCTTACCGGTGACGGTGAGCTGATAGTCCTGCGCCAGCCGGATCGTGCCCTCGCTGCCGTCGATCTCGATCAGCGTTTGTGGAAACGGCTCGGTGGCGAGCCTGGTCGCGTAGCTGCAGTCGACCACCGAGGTCGCGCCGCCCACATGGTCCATCAGCATGGTGGCGACATCCTCGCCGGCAATGGCGGGATTGATGCGCGCTGTTCGTGTGGTGATGACAGAGACGTCGCCCAGAAGGAAGCGGGCAATGTCGAGGATGTGGATGCCGAGATCCTCGACGATGAAGCGCTTGCCCGTCGCGAGATAAGGCTGGCCGGAAAACACATCGTAAGCCGAGCGGAAGGAGATACGGCCGAAGAAGGGCGTGCCGATCTCGCCGCTGTCGATTACGGCGCGCACCGCCTGGATCGGCGACTGCCAGCGAAAATTCTCATGCACCATCAGCGGCACGCCGGCCTCAGCGCATGCCTTCACCATCGCCTTGGCGTCGGCGAGCGTCGGCGCGAATGGCTTTTGGCAGATCACCGGCACGCGGTGCTTGGCGGCCATCTCGACCAGCGGCCGGTGGCTGGGCGCCGTGGTGGCGATGTCGACGAAGTCGAGCCTCTCGCCAGCGAACATTTCCGCAGCATCGGCGTATCGCTTCGCTATGCCGAACTGGTCGCCGACAATCCTGAGCCGCTCCGGGTCGCGGTCGCAGATGGCGACGATCGCAGCGCCTTTGACATCGCGCCAGCCATGCATCTGGTTGACGGCAAAGAAGCCGCAGCCGATCAGCGCTCCCCGCAATTCCGCCATGCTCAACCCGCCTTTGCCATCTGCATCAGCGTAACCCGCTGTTGCAGCCGGCGCTGCGCCTGGTCGACGACGACGGCGACGATGATGACGAGGCCCTTGATCACCATCTGCCAGAACGAGCTCACCCCCATCATCACCAGCCCGTCGGAAAGGATGCCGATGACGAAGGCGCCGACGATGGTGCCGCCGATCGTGCCGCGGCCGCCCGACATCGAAGTGCCGCCGAGCACCGCCGCGGCGATGGCGTTGAGCTCGAAGCTTTCGCCCGTCGCCGGATGCGAGGCCATCAGTTCGGACGAGATGATCAGGCCGACGATAGCGGCGCAGAAGCCGGAGAACATGTAGACGAACATCTTCACCATGTTGACGCGCACGCCCGATATCCGCGCCGCTCGCTCATTGCCGCCAACGGCGAAGATGTGGCGGCCGAGCGGCGTGTATTTGGCGAGATAGGCCGCGCCCAGGGCGACGACGATCAGGATCCAGATCGAGACCGGCAGGCCGAGCAGCCGGCCGGCGCCGAGATAACCGAAGCCGGTGGTGCCGAGCTCCGGCTTGCCGACGAGGTTGGGGAAGGTGCGGCCGTCGGACGACAGCAACGCCAGGCCGCGCGAAACATAGAGCACGCCGAGCGTGGCGATGAACGGCGCCACGTTCAGCCTGGTGATCAGCAACCCATTGACGGCGCCGATCAATATGCCGACAGCCAGTGTGATCAGCGCGATCTCGAAGACGTTGAAATAGAGCGTGTAGCCGATCTGCAGGTCGATGCCGTTGAGCACGAGGTAGCCGGCAACCATGCCGCACAGGCCGACGATCGAGCCCACAGACAGGTCGATGCCGCCGGTGATGATGACGAAGGTCATGCCCATCGCCAGGAAGGCATTCAGCGCCACGTGCTTCGCCATCAGGATCAAATTGGCGGTCGACAGGAAATTGGGAGCGGCGATCGAGAAGAACACCAGCACCGCGATCAGCGCGATGAAGGTCCTTGCCTTCATCAGCGTCAGCAGCACCGAGCCGCTCGAAGCGGAGGAGACAGCCGGCTTGGCCGGAATGTCAGTCATGGGCGTTGTTCTCCGTGTGCGGGACCGGTCCGTGGCCAAGCGCCGAGGCGGCGACGATCGCGGCTTCCGTTGCTTCGGCGCGATCGAACATGCCGGTCAGTTTTCCATTGCTCATCACGGCGATCCGGTCCGACAGCGCCATCACCTCGTCGAGATCGGAGGTGGCGAAAAGTATGCCAAGCCCGTCTCGCGAAAGCCTGCGCATGGTGCGGAACACATCGGCCTTGGCGCCGACATCGATGCCGCGGCTGGGCTCATCCATCAAAAGCACCTTCGGCCCGGTGAGCAGCGCCTTGCCGATCACCACCTTCTGCTGGTTGCCGCCCGACAGTGACGAGACCTCCTGCGCCGGGTCGGCGACCTTGATTGCCAATTCCCGCACCATGCCGGTCACCGCTTGCCGTTCGTCCGCTCCGCTGATGTGGAACAGCCGGGCGAACCGCGACAGGCTGGCCAGCGTCAGATTGCTGGCGACGGAGAGGATCGACACCAGCCCCTCACGCTGGCGGTCTTCGGGGATCAGCGCCAGCCCGCGCCGGATGCGCCGCGTGGTGTCGCGCTCGCGCACTTGTCTGCCTGCGATGAAGATCTCGCCGGTCGCCTGGCCGTGGCGGCCCATGATGCAGTCGAACAGCTCGCTGCGTCCGGCGCCCATCAGCCCGTATATGCCGAGGATCTCGCCGGCGCGCAGCGACAGCGAGACGTGGTCGACGGCAAGACCGCCGGTCGCGCGCGGCAAGCATATCTCCTCGGCGCGGAAGATCTCTTCGCCCGGGACATGGCCGTCGGCCTTGGCGAAATCCTTGGCGTCCGAGCCGATCATCTGCCGCACGATCCACTGCGTGTCGACGTTTTTCATCTCTTCCTGGCCGGTGATGCGGCCGTCGCGCAGCACGGTGATGTAGTCGCCGATGCGGATCAACTCCTCCAGCCGGTGCGAGATGTAGACTATCGCCACGCCGCGCGCCTTGAGGTCGGCGATCACCTTGAACAGGATCTCGACTTCCGCCGCGCTCAAGGCCGAGGTCGGCTCGTCCATGATCAGGATGCGCGCATCGAGCGAAACCGCCTTGGCGATCTCGACCAGTTGCTGCTGGCCGATGCGCAGATCCTCGACCAGCATGTCCGGACGTATGCCGGCTTCCAGCCGCTCCAGGAATTCCGCCGCGCGACGCTCCTGTGCCTTGCGGTCGATCTTGCGGAAGCGATTGGTGATTTCGCGGGTGGCAAAAATGTTCTCGGCGACGCTCATATTGCCAAACAGGTTCAACTCCTGGAACACCATGCCGATGCCGCGGTTCATCGCGTCTCCGGATGACGAGAACGAAACTTCTTTACCCTCCAGCAGAATGCGGCCGGCCGTCGGCTGCTCGACGCCGGCGATGATCTTCATCAATGTCGACTTGCCGGCGCCGTTCTCGCCGACCAGCACATTGACCGCGCCCTTGCGTACCTCGAAATTGGCGCGCTTGACCGCAACGGTGCCCGAATAGACCTTCGACACGTCTTCCAGCTTCAGGATGACGTCATGACCGGTCGCGCCCATCTTTTGCTCAGAAGTCATGGCTTCGGCCCGATCTCTGCCTCCGCCGGCGTCACCAGCGGCAGGTCCTGGCCGCTGCCCGGCGTATAGGCGCCCAGCACTTTGGCGGTGCGGCCCTCCAGCGCCTCGCGCGGCAGCTTGGACAGCACCGTCTTGTCGGCATGGGCGTTGAAGGCCTTGCCGAACTGGGCGAAGTCGATCTGGTTGGTGAAATCGTTGAACTGGATGAAATCCAGGCTGTCGCGCAGTGCGGTGCCGCGCATGGCGGGGCCGATCTGCACCCGCGCATCCGCCTTGCCGTCGCCGTCGGCATCGATGTCGACAGTCGCCGCGCGGGACTGCGTATTTGCCGCAACAATTTTGCCCTCCAGGCGAACCGCGAAAGTCCATGGTGAATTCGCCTGTTTCTTCGGATTGCCGTATTTGGCGCCAGCGGCGGCCGGATCGGTTTTCGCCAGCGCATGGACCTCGGCAAACGGTCCGGCCTTCTGCTGCAGATAGGGGATGACCTTCGCCGCCCAGATCTCCTCGACCATCTTGTCGGGATTGAAGGCCGGCGCGTCGCCGCTGTTTTCCCCGGATGGTGTCGGCAGGATCTTGCAGGCAGTCAGGCTGAGGCCGACCACCCCGGCAAGGGTCAGCCAGTTCAGTTTGTTGGACATGTCAGACTGTTCGGCATGGCGGTCGCGGAGCATCCCGTGAAAATGGCGGCAAGGGACGAGCCTGAGGCCCGTCCCTTGCGATTGATGACAGCCGGCTCAGTTGGTGAGCGCGAAAGTCTCCAGCTTGGCGGCATTGTCGCCATTGATCAGGACGCAGTCCATCAACTGCTTTTCCTCGGCGGGAGATTTCTTGTTCTTGATGAAGTCGTCGGCCTGTACGACCGCCATCTGCGCCTGCGCATAGGCCGGCTGCAGGACGGTCGCCTTGATGCCGCCCGAGGTGATGGAATCGCGCACGTCGTTCGATCCGTCGAAGCCGACGACGATGACGTCCTTGCGGTTCGCAGCCGCCAATGCCGCATAGGCGCCCATCGCCATCGTGTCGTTGCCGGAGATCACGCCCTTGATGTCGGGATTGGCCTGGAGGATCGATTCCATCTTGGAATAGGCTTCCGTCTGGCTCCAGTTGGCCGATTGCTGGGCGACCATCTTCAGGTCCGGATAGTCGTCGATGACGTCGTGATAGCCCTTCGAGCGGATGCCGGCATTGGTGTCGGATTCCTTGCCGACCAGCTCGACGTAATTGCCTTTCTCGCCCATCAGCTTGACGAACTCCTGCGCGCCGAGCTGGGCGCCCTGGTAGTTGTTGGAGACGATCTGGGCGACTGCGACGCCCGTGGCGTTGATCTCGCGGTCGATCAGGAAGGAAGGCACGCCGGCGTCCTTGGCTTTCTGCACGGCGGCAACGGTGGCGTCGGCGCCGGCATTGTCGAGGATGATGGCTTTGGCGCCGCGGCCGATCGCCGTGTCGATCAGCTCGGACTGCTTGTTGGCGTCGTCGTCATGGACCAGCACCAGGGCCTCGTAGCCGAGTTCCTTGGCCTTGGCTTCGGCGCCGACGGCTTCCGCCTTGAAGAACGGATTGTCGTGCGAAGGCGTGATGATGGCGATGAGGTCCGCCGCATAGGCGGGCGCGGCGGTGCCGAGCGCCAACATGCCGGCGAAGGCCGCAAGTGTCATTCTGCGAGTGAGTTTCATGAAGTCCTCCCGTTGAAAAATGTGCCTCGATCAACCCAAGGCTACTGTCTGCATTCAATTCGTCAGGCTGGCTGCGGATCGCCTCGAGTTCAAAAGCCGTTTGCCGGCTTCACCAGCGGATCGTCGCTCCCCAGCCATCCTCCACCCGTTCAGGCCTGAATTTTCTGCGAAGCCTGATTGGTTCGAGCCATCAAACAGCTAAGCTAACTGGTATAATGAGTCAATGACAAATTCAGATGACATGTACCTGATCAGTCATTCAGGATCAGGATCCGGCAGCGCTCAGGTGATCCGCTGAATGCTCGCGGCGATCTCTTCCGGCTCGAACACCCGCTTCCAGTCGTCGCGCATCAGCACCGGCTTGCCGAACTCGATGGCCTTGTTGCAGGCGTCGGAGAACACGCCCTTGGTCTCGCCGAAGATGACGGCGCCGAGCACATTCATGTGGCCGAGCAGGAAGTCGAGCGCGGCCTGCTGTTCGACACCGCGCGCCACGACCTCGTCGACGGCTTCCTTCATGACGACGAGCAGCGAGGCGCAAACGGTTTCCGAAAGGCCCGGCTCGAGCAACGCCATCTGTTCGACCGTCACGCGATGCGACCGCATCACCGGGGCCCAGATGATCCTGGCGATCGCTTCGCCCTTGGCGTAATCCTCTTCCGGTCCCTGCATCAGCGCGCTGACCATGTGCTGCTTGGCCTTGACGCCGCCGAAATAGTCCTTCTTGGCCGCCATGTCGGTCTCGTCGTTGAAGATCGGCGGATGGCAGGGATGGGTGACGAAATAGGTCAGGTCCGGCCGTTTTGGCAGATGGCCGGCGAAAGGGGCGGCGGCGTCGAGCACGACGACCATCGTGCCCGGGGCGAGCTTGCTCTCGATGCTGGTCGCCACCTTGCCGATATGCGTGTCGGGGACCGCCAGGATCACCACATCGGCGCCCTTGAGCGCCTCGTCGGGGCCGACCGTATCGAAACCCAGTCCGGTCTTCAGCCGCTCGCGGCCGGCGTCGCTGACCTCGACATGGCGTATGGTGTAGGGCGAGCCGCGAAAATTGGTCGACAGGCGGTAACCCATTTTGCCGCCGGCACCAAACAGCGCAATCGTTGTCATCTAGCCGTACTCCTGATCCTCGAACGATGGCATCGCCAATCGTCATCTCATTAACTGGTATAATCAGTTTACCAAAATTTTGCAATTGAGTAGTTGCTGGGGCGGTCCAAATTGGCTTAGCGCGCGACGCACAGCTTCGCACATGCCATGAGATCAGGCGGTTGCGTTGGCCGAGGTGGCGTTGGCATCAACCGCTCGGCGCTGCCGCAATCTATTGCACCCGACATCGGTGCCGGGGCGCTTCGCTTCGAAAGGGGTCGGTGGTGATGTTTTGTCGACGCGAAACTGAATCAGCCGCGTTCGGGAAACATCGCCTTCAGGCCATCGCGCGAGGCCTTGGCGACGCCGCGTTCGGTGATCAGCCCGGTCACCAGCCGCGCCGGAGTCACGTCGAAGGCGGGGTTTGCCGCCGGCGTCGCCTCCGGAGAGACCCGGACCTGGGCGATCTCGCCGGCAGCGGTCTTGCCCCAGACCAGCGAAACCTCATCTGGCGAGCGCTGCTCGATCGGGATTTCGGCGAGCCCGTCGCCCACCGTCCAGTCGATGGTCGGCGAGGGCAGCGCGACATAGAACGGCACATCATTGTCGGCGGCGGCCAGCGCCTTGAGATAGGTGCCGATCTTGTTGCAGACATCACCGTCGGCGGTCGTGCGGTCGGTGCCGACGATGACCATGTCGATCTCGCCGCGCTGCATCAGATGGCCGCCGGCATTGTCGACGATCAGCGTGTGCGGCACGCCGTGCCCGGCCATCTCCCATGCGGTCAGCTGGGCGCCCTGGTTGCGCGGACGCGTCTCGTCGACATAGACGTGGACCGGAATGCCGGCTTCGGTTGCCAGGTAGATCGGCGCCGTGGCGGTGCCATAGTCGACGGTGGCCAGCCAGCCTGCATTGCAATGGGTCAGGATGTTGACCGGCTCGCCCGGCTTTTTGCCCGCCGCGATCGCCTTGATGATTTCAAGACCGTTGGCGCCGATGGCGCGGTTGAGGCCGACATCCTCATCGGCGATTTCGCCGGCGCGCCGGTAGGCGGCAGCGGCGCGTTCTGCAAGTGGCAGAGGTCGCAGGAAACGCCGCATCTCATCCAGCGCCCAGCGCAGATTGATCGCGGTCGGGCGGGTTTCGTGCAAGGTCTCCCAGGCCGCGTCGAGCGCCACGTCCGAGGGATCGTCGGCCATCTGCATGGCGACGCCGTAAGCCGCGGTGACGCCGATCAGCGGCGCGCCGCGCACCCACATATCTCGGATCGCCGTGGCGATGCCGGCAACAGTGCCGATTTTTTCGATACGGAAATCATGCGGCAGCCAGCGCTGGTCGATGATCTCCACCGAACGCTCGTCGTCGCTCAGCCAGATGGTGCGGTAATGGCGGTCGCCGACGTTCAAATCCTGCTCTCCTGTTCGATCAGCGCGGCCAGATTGTTGACCTCGTCGATGCTGTGTATCTGGCGCCGGTTGACGGCGAGGTGGCGGCCGAATTTCAGCGCCTTGGTCTCACATCTGGCACGCAGGTCCTCGTCGGCAATGGTCTCGAAATCGGCGTTGTGCGCGAGGCCCAGGATGCGCCGGTGGATCTCGATGCCGGCAAAGCCCAGAAGGTCGTCCCAGATCTGATGCAGCACATGGTCGAGCGCCTGCTCGGCGCCGAGCCTGTCGCCCTGATCCTCGAACAGGCTCTTCTGGTAGAGCATGCCGGTGCGCTCGGTTCGCCACAGATGCGAGAACTCGGCGCGGAAGACGGACCACGTCTCTGTTGTGACATCGAGCAGATAGGCGCGCATGGCGTCGCGCTTTTCCTCCTGCTCATGGCCGCGCTGCGAGAAGAAGGCCATCCAGAAATTGGCGAGCAGCATGCCGACGTCGAAGGCCATCGGTCCGTAGAAGGCGAATTCGGGATCGATCATCCGCGTTTCTGAGTCGGTGACCATGATCGAGCCGGAATGCAAATCGCCATGCAGCAGCGTCTCGGCATTGGCCGCGAACAGATGCTTCAGCCGCTGCGCTTCGACCTTGAGGTCGCGATCGGCGCGTAGCTCGGCAACCAGGCTGTCGAGCTGCGGACTCGTATGCCGGTTCATCTTGGCGTCGAAATAGGGGTCGGAAAATACCAGGTTCTCGGTGATGTCGCAGAGCTCGACATTGTCGGCAAACAGCGCCAGATCCGCCTTGCGATCCTTGGTCACCATGCTGAGGTCGGAACCGCGAAACAGCGTGCGGGCCATGAACAGGCCAATATTCCTGCCAATGTTCGGAAGCTGCCGGCCTTCGATCAGCGCCCGCCGCAGGATGATATGCGGCGACAGATACTCCATGATGATCAGCGCCTGGCCTTCGTCGAAGTGATGGATGGCCGGCACCGAACCGGGCGCGCGCGCCTCTTGCCGTGTCAGCGCGTGATACTCGAAGAAGGAACGCTTCAAAGGCAGCGGCCAGCTGTCGCCGACCAGGCGGACATAGGGCAAGGCCTGCTTGACGACGGCCGCACCCTTGTCGCCTTCGACGATGAACACCAGGTTCAGGTTGCCGTCGCCGACTTCGCGGACCTTCCAGCGGGCCGCGTCCGTGCCGATATGCGAACACAGGGCCTCATTGGCGCCGAGGCGTGCCGAGAGCGTCTCGACCGTCAGTGCTTCGAACGGCAGTTTTTGCGTCATTCCTCACCCTCCCGCTTATGCGCTCCGATCATAGTGGAGCCATGGCGGTCGGTCCAAGCTAGGAAGCCCTCTGGCAATTGTCAATCGTGTTGACAATTGCCTATGGAGCCCATAGCGTCTCGGTCAGGGAGGAACGAATGGGCAATGATGCCGTGTTCCGCGTGGACGGCCTGAGGAAATCCTTCGGCCATATCGAGGTGCTTGGCGGCGTCTCGCTCGAATTGCATGCCGGCGAAGTCACCGTTCTGATGGGCGCCAATGGCGCCGGCAAATCGACCCTGGTCAAGATCATCAGCGGCGTCTATGAGCGCGGCGGCGGCACGATGAGCCTCGCCGGCCCAGATTTTGCGCACAAAGCCTTTGCGCCAAACACACCGGCGGAAGCGATCCGTGCCGGCGTCGTCACCGTTCACCAGAACATCAATGACGGCGTCGTCGCCGATCTCGACGTCGCCACCAATCTGACGCTGGACCGGCTGAGCGGCCGCGGCGCGCCGTTCCTGTTCAATCCGGGCCGGGTGCGCCGCGAGGCGAAGGCCGTTGCCGACCGTATGGGGCTGGTCATCGATCTCAAGGCCCGCATCAGCGATCTCTCATTGGCCGACCGTCAGATGGTGGCGATTGCGCGCGCCATGGCGCACCAGCCGAAAGTGCTGATCCTCGACGAGCCGACCTCTTCCCTGTCCAGCGCCGAGGCCGACCGGCTGTTCGCGCTGCTCGACCGGCTGCGCGAGCAAGGCGTGGCGATCCTCTATATCTCGCACCGCATGTCGGACATCAGGCGGCTTGCCGACCGCATCGTCTCGATGCGCGACGGCGTCATCTCGGGCGTCTTCGACCAGAAGCCGCTCGACTATGAAGGCGCGGTCAACGCCATGCTCGGCCGCAAGATCCATCTCGACCGCATCGTCGCCAGGAACTCGGCCAAGGCCGTCCTGACGGTCGATGGGTTGCGCATTGCGGAAGGCGCCCGGCCATTCTCGCTGACGCTCGGTGACGGCGAGGTCGTTGCCGTCACCGGCCTCGTCGGCGTCGGCAAGACCGCGCTCGCCGAGACGCTGTTTGGCGTGCGCAGGCCGCTCGCCGGCACCATGACGATGAACGGCAGGCCCTATGCACCTGAAACGGCCGGTGAGGCGATCGCGGCCGGCGTGTTCCTGGTCGCCAAGGACCGCGCGACAAGCGGCATCGTCGGTGACTTCAACATCGAGCGGAATGTCAGCCTGCCGTTCCTCAAGCGGACCTCGCGCCTCGGTGTTCTCAGGCGCCGTATCGAACGCGCCACGGCCCGCCGGCAGATCCGGGAGCTGGGCATCGTCTGCCGCTCGGAGAAGGACGAAATGGCGGCGCTTTCGGGCGGCAATCAGCAGAAGGTGATGGTGGCGCGCTGGATGTCGCAGGCCGCCAAACTGTTCATCCTGGACGAGCCGTTTCAGGGCGTCGACATTTCCGCCAGACGCGACATCGCAGCCAAGCTCAGGGCAAGCGCCAACGGCCGGGCGACGCTGTTGTTCGTCACCGAACTCGACGAGGCGCTGGAGACGGCCGACCGTATCCTGGTCATGTCGGAGCAGACGATCGTCGGCGAACATCGCAACGCCGACATCGATCTCGAGCGTTTGCTGGCCGAGGTGGCGGGTGGGCCGCTGCACAGCGCGGCGTAGATATCACCGGCAGACGATGAGACGTGGAATGGAGAAGGCATGAGTTCAGTTTGGGTGGAAATGGCGGCAGCGCGCGGGAGCGCGGAATGACGCTGCGCGACTACGCCATTCGCTACGGGTTCATCCTTCTGCTGTTCGGGCTGGTCGCCTATTTCGCCATCGCCGCCGACGGCTTCGTCTCGCCGCAGAGCGCCGTCTTCATCTTCCAGTCGGTCGCCATCACCGGCGTGCTGGCGCTCGGCGTCACCGCCACCCTGGTCGTCGGCGGCTTCGACCTGTCGATCGGTTCCGTCGCCACCAGCGCCATGATGGCGGCCGCCTATGTGATGGTGGTGCTGGAGCAGAATGCACTCGTCGCGGTCATCGTCTGTTTGCTCATTGGCGCCGTCGTCGGCCTCATCAATGGCTGGCTGATCGTCTACATGCGCGTGCCGGATCTCCTGGCGACACTCGGCATGATGTTCCTGCTTGTCGGCTTGCAGCGCATTCCAACCGAGGGCCGCTCGATCGCCACCGGCATGACGATGCCGGACGGATCGGTCGCCAATGGCAAGTTCAGTGACGCCTTCCTGGCGCTCGGTCGCCACCGCTTCGATTTCTTCATCCCGAATCTCATTCCGGTGTCGGTCGTCGTGCTGCTCGTGCTGGCGGCGCTGATCTGGTTCTTTCTCGAATACACCCGCTTCGGACGCATGATGTATGCGGTCGGCAGCAATGAAAGGGCCGCCGAACTCGCCGGCGCGCCTGTCAAGGCATACAAAATCTGGGCCTACATTATTTCAGGAGTTTTTGCCTCGATCGGCGGCATTTTGCTGGCCGCCCGGCTTGGACGCGGCGACATCGCCTCGGGTAATAATCTGTTGCTCGACGCTGTCGCCGCGGCGCTCATCGGCTACGCGGTCCTCGGGGCCGCCAAGCCGAACGCCTTCGGCACGGCCGTCGGCGCGCTGTTCGTCGGCATCCTGCTGCAAGGCCTCACCATGATGAACGCGCCTTACTACACGCAGGATTTCGTCAAGGGCGTGGTTCTGGTCGTCGCCCTTGTCTTCACCTTCGCCCTTTCCGGCAGGGGCAGGAATTAGCTTTTCGACCGGATCAGATTTTTGAGTTCAACAAGTGGAGGAAACAACGTGAAGATCACAAGAAGACTTCTGGGCAAGGCTGCACTCGGGCTGGCCGGCGCAACAATGCTGATGCAGGTCCCGGCGCTTGCCGCGGACAAGCCAGCGCCCTTCGACAAGCCGGGCGTCAAGATTGCGCTCGTCCGCTATCTTTCGACCGGCGACTTTTTCCAGGCTTATCTCTCCGGCGTCGAGGCACAGTCGAAGGCCCTCGGCGTCGACTTGCGCGTGCTCGACAGCCGCCAGGATGCGGCGCTCCAGGCCGACATGGTCGACCAGGCCATCGCGCTCGGTGTACAGGGCATCATCATCCAGCACGGCCTGACGGAATCGATGAAGGACGCCGCCCAGCGCGCGGTCGACGCCGGCATCAAGGTCGTCGCCTTCGACGTCAATGTCGAGAACCCCAAGATCCCACAGATCGAACAGTCCGACCGCGACTTGGCGCGCCTAGCGCTCGAACAGGCTGTCAAGGACAATGGCGAGAACTGGAAGGCCGGCTACGTCTATGTCGCCGGCATCGCGCCGCTCGACCGCCGCAACGAGACCTGGGTCGATTTCAAGAAAAAATATGCGGGCATCAACGAGGCAGCCATGTTCGGCACGCTCGACAATCCGATCGCCAATTCGGTCGCCAACCAGGCCCGCTCGGTGCTGTCGGCCAATCCCGACATCAAGGTGATGTTCGCGCCCTATGACGAATTCGCCAAGGGCGTGAAGATCGCCGTCGACGAAGCCGGTCTGTCCAAGGACATCAAGATCTATTCGGCCGACATCTCGACATCCGACATCGCCGCGATGCGCGAGCCCGACAGCGCCTGGGCGGCAACCGCAGCGACCAACCCGGCCGTCGTCGGTCAGGTCTCGGTGCGCGCGCTGGCGCAGCTGCTGGCCGGCGAAGACCCCGGCCACAATGTCATCGTGCCGCCGACGCTGATCACCCAGAAGGAACTGATCGACAAGGACATCAAGAACATGGAGGATCTGTCGGCCAAGCTGCCGCAGTTCGCCCATGCCGATGTCGCCATGCCGGCCTGGATGCCGAACCCGAACGCCAAGTAGCTTTCAGCTACAGGCAAAAGAAAAGAGCGGCTCGCGGGCCGCTCTTTTCCAGATCTGAATGCCCGATCCTTCCGCCTCTCCGGTTTACAGCCAGTGCTCCGGATCGCGCATCCCGTGGACGATCGCCACGACCAGGATGCTCTCCAACTGCGGTTCGTAGATGACGATGTAGCGGCCTTCGATGAGCACGCGGGCCGTGACGCTCAACTCTGGCCTGGCTGTGCCCATCTTGGGATGTTCCGCCGCCAGCTCCAATTTGTCAAAAATGCGCATAAGCAGCTTGTCGGCCGCCTTTTCATTGTCGATTGCGATGGTGCGCCAAATATCCTGCAAATCCTGCGAGGCGCGTGGCGTGAGCCTATATCTAGCCACGGGCGCGGCGTTCTGCTTTCAAACCGCGTATGAACTCGGCGGGTTCGACTTCCACCGGCTTGCCGCTGGCCATGCCATCGGCATAAGCCCGTTTCAAGTGTTCCAACTCCAAGGCGCGCAATTCCTCGCGCTGTTCCCACAGGCGCAAGGCGTCACGGACAATCTCGCTGTTGGAGGCATATCCCCCGCCTTCGACAGCGCTTTGCAGGCGGGCCGCCTGCTGCGGGGTGAGAGATATTGTTAGGGTGCGCATCGGTTCGGTTTTCATGCCGACTATATATCATACCTCACAAGAACTAACAATATTTGTTAGGCTTCTAGCGTCCGTGTCTTGATCCTCCATGCCTCACGGCAGAGGTTTGCCTACCGCAGCGCCGCCGCGATGTTGCCGCCATCCACCGTCGTCACATCGGCGGTGGTCCGCTCGGCCAGCGCGTGATGCAGGAAGGCTTGGGCCACGTCCTCGGCCGTCACTTCCTGCCCGAGCAGATTACCGGACATGTATTCTTTTTCCGATACGCCGCGCGCGCCCGAACGGCTGGCGATCATGGCGTCGGTCAACAGCCCGGAACGGATGCGGTCGGCGTTGACGGCATTGGAGCGGATGCCATGGGCGCCGTAGTCGAGGGCATATTGCCTGGACAGGAACAGCGTCGCCGCCTTGGGGATGCCATAGGCGCCAAACTTCGGACCTGGATTGACCGCTTGCTTGGAGGTGTTGAACAGCAGCACGCCGCCGGTGCCCTGTTCGAGCATGATGCGCACCGCGTTTTGCGCCGCCGACTGGTGGGCGAAGAAATTGAGCTCGAAGCTCTTGCGCAAAGTGGCGTCGTCGAGTTCGCCGATCCGGCCTTCCCAGGCAGCGCCCGCGTTGGAAACCAGGATGTCGACGCCGCCGAAGACGGCGACGGCCTTGTCGAAGGCGGCACGCATCTCAGCCGGATCGGTGATGTCGGTGCCGATGCCGATCGAGTTGTTGCCGGCCCTCTTTGCAGCTTCGGCGGCCTTCGTCGCGTCGAGATCGACAATGACGGCGTGCGCCCCATTGTCGGCGAACAACTTTGCGGTGGCGGCGCCGATGGCGCCGGCGCCGCCGGTGACCAGCACTACCTGGCCGGTCAGCGGTTTCGGCTTGTTGGAGGCGAGCTTGGCCTGCTCCAGCGACCAATATTCGAGCGGGAACAAATCGGCCTTCGACAGCGGCCGGAAGTCGCCGACCGCCTCGGCGCCGCGCACCGCCTCGATCCACATCTCGCCGACATCGGATGCGATCCTCGCATCCTTCAGCGTGCGGCCATGGCCGAACATGCCGAGGCCCGGCACCAGCGTCAGACGCGGCATCGGGTCGAGCATCGTGCGCTTCACATCGTCGAGCCCGTCATTGCTTTCGAAATAGGCGCGATAATCCTTGGCGAATGCCTCGACGTGGCTGCGGATGACGGATTTGTAGCCGTCGATTTTCTCGGCATCGGGCGCCGGCAGCGCCATCGGCCCGGTCTTGATGCGGATCGACAGGTCGGGCGTCGACACACCGCGCCCGGCATAGTCGGCAATCCTGGCCGAGTTGATGAAATCGACAATCGCATCCGAGGTGCGGAAATCGCTGATCATGCGGTCGAAGCGGCCTTCGCCGCGCGCCACGGCCACGGCGCCGCGCAGCATAGGTGCAAGATCCGCGGCCGTCGCCAGTCTCGCCGGCAAGGTGGCTTTCTCTGTGCGCGGCTTGCCATGCTTGGCGATGAAATCCTCGGCGACATTCACGTAATGGATCATCCGGTCATAGGCCTGCTTGGCATCGTCGCCGAAAGTGAAGATGCCATGCTTGTCGAGGATCAGGCCCTCGACGGTCGGGTCGGCTTCGAAGACATCGGCAGCCGCCTTCGCCAGGTCGAAGCCCGGCATGATGTAGGGCACGTAGCCCATCTTGCTGCCGAAGACCTTCTCGCTCAGCGCTTCGCTGTCGTCCTGGTCGACGATGGCCAGAATGGCGGTCGAATGCGTGTGGTCGACGAATTTGTGCGGCAGGAAGGCATGCAGCAGCGTCTCGACCGAGGGGTTCGGCGAGGCTGGATCGATGAGGTTCGCCCGCTGCAGGGCAACCATGTCCTCGTCGGAGAGTCTTTTGAGCGACCGCGCCTTCAGGAGCGCGCCGAGCTTGACCGCCGGCAGGCCCTGGGGCTCGATGACGCCCATGTCCCAGCCGCTGCCCTTGACGCAGAGCACGTCCCATTCGTCGCCGACGAGGTCGGTCGCCCTGGTCTTGCAGGAGGTGTTGCCGCCGCCATGCAGGACAAGTCGCGGTTCGCCGCCCAGAAGCCGTGTTGTGTAGACGCGCAGCGCGAGATCCCGGCTGACGCCCTTCTTCGCATAGTCGGCAACGAGCTTTTCCGCATCGCCGTCATTCCACAGGTTCTTCATCTTTGCTCGGTCCGATTGTTGTCTTTGTCGTTGTGAACAGGAATGCCGCGACGCTTTGATGACAACGCGCTCGCGGCAAGAAATGCGTTTGCTATGAGGCCTTTTCTGCTGCCGGCCCGGCATGGTCCAGCAGCCGCCGTGCCATTCGCGCGCCGACCACGAGATGTGTGCACAGCCCACCGGTGATCGCCGCGATCAGCGGTTCGAACTTGCTGTCCTCCTGCACGACCATGAGCCGCTTTTCGATCTTGCGCAGCGATGACAGTTCCGCCGAAATGACCCGGCGGTTGTAGCTGCAGTCGAGCGCCTTGCCTTCGGCGTCGATGATCTGCCCGGCAATGACGCCGGCCGCCCCCGCCTTTCGCAATGCCCCCATCTCCTCGGCTGTCAGCGCGCCGCATTTGACGACATGGCTGTCGGCGTCGACCGTGCCGACCGAATAGAGCGCCAGGTCGCATTCGTGGATGCTCGAGAGCTGCTCTCGGATCACCGGCTCGGCGCGCAGGCCGCGCGCCAGTTCTTCCGTGGTCAGCACCAGCGGCGCATAGAAATTGATTCCCTTGGCATTGAGCCGGCGCGCGATCTCCATGGTGCATTGGTCGGGCCGGTACGAATAGGGGGCTCCCAGATTGCCGCAGAGCTGCACCACCGTGACGTCCTGCAGGTCGGCATAGGACATGATGTCGGCGATCGTATAGACGGTGCGTCCCCAGGCGACGCCGATGCGGTCGCCCTTCTTGACCAGCTCGAGAAAGACGCTCGCCGCCAGCACCGCGATATCGGTCGAGGGATCGGCGACATAGTCATTCTCGGGCGCGATCCAGACCGCATCGAGCTTCAGCGCGTCTTCGAGCTGGCGCGCCAGCACGTCGTCGGTGAAGAGCTGTGTCGAGGTCGAGATGTTGACGATGCCGGTTTCGCGTGCCTTGCGCAGATACATGGCGACCGAGGCGCGGGAAATCTTGAGCTGGCTGGCCACCTGGTCCTGGCGCAGGCCATGGGCATAATAGAGCCAGGCGGCCTTGTGGATAAGCTGTTCTGCCGGTCGGATCGCCATGCCATCTCCTCGCTGACATTATTCACGGCTCTCGACAAAAGTCAAACAGACTCCCGCTATGTCAGCAATTGCGCATTTATTGTTATTGCCATACCATTTGGTCAAACAGGAGGTTCGAGAATGAACGTATCATTGGGAGACCGCTGGGAAACCTTTGTGTCCAACATTGTGAAGCGTGGCCGCTACAGCTCTGCCAGCGAAGTCGTGCGCGAGGGCCTGCGCCTGGTCGAGGAGCGCGAGGAAAAGCTGAAGGCGCTGCGCGCCATGCTGGACAAATCGTTTGCCGATAACGGCGAAGCGACTGAGCAGGATATTGATGCGGCCATGGAAGCCAAGGCTGAGCAACTCGCAAAGGAAGGCTTCTAGGAGTGCCACGGCTGCGCATGTTGCCGTCGGTACAGACAGATTTGGTCGATATCCTTGAATACATAACTCGCGAAAGCGGCAGCCTGGCGATCGGTCGACGTTTTGTGGATGCTCTGCGCCAGAAATGCCGTGATCTTTCGAGCTTGCCGGCGACGATTGGCCGTGCTCGTCCCGATCTCCGGCCGGATGTCCGAAGTTTCGCGTTCAGAGGATACGTGATTTTCTTGCGCTATGACGGCGATTGGCTAGAGGTGGCGAACATCGTCGAAGGGCATCGGGACATCGATAGTTTATGGTCGGAGGGCGAGGGCGGGGAACGGCGTCAGGAGTAGCGGGGGCCTCGTTCGCGGCGTCCCGTCGTTGGAAGCGTTCGACAAAACGGGGAGGACGGGATGGGCAATCCCTATGAACAGGATCTCGACAGGAACGCGGCCAACCACCAGCCGCTGACGCCGCTGACCTATCTGGAGCGGGCGGCAAGCACCTATCCCGATCATGTCGCCATCATCCATGGCCGCCGGCAAACCACCTATCGCGATTTCTGGCGGCGCTCCCTCAGGCTCGCCTCGGCGCTTTCAAAACATGGCATCGGCAAGGGCGACACCGTCACCGTGATGCTCTCCAACACGCCGCCGATGCTGGAGGCGCATTTCGGCGTGCCGATGACCAAGGCTGTGCTGCATTCGCTCAACACCCGCCTCGATGCCGCGGTCATCGCATTCCAGCTCGACCACGCCGAGACGAAAGTGCTCTTCGTCGATCGGGAATTCGCCGGCGTCGTCAAGGAGGCGCTGGCCATGGCCAAGGTCAAGCCGCTGGTCATCGACTATGACGATCCAGAATACGCCACCGACGCGCCCTATCCCAAGGGCGAGCGGATCGGCACGCTCGACTACGAGGAGTTTGTCGCGGGCGGCGATGAGGATTTCGCCTGGTCTATGCCCGACGACGAATGGGACGCGATATCGCTCAACTACACTTCCGGCACCACAGGCAATCCGAAGGGCGTTGTCTACCACCATCGCGGCGCGGCGCTGATGGCCTACACCAACACCATCCATGCCGGCATGGCCAAGCACGCCGTCTATCTGTGGACACTGCCGATGTTCCACTGCAACGGCTGGTGCTTTCCCTGGACGCTGGCCGTGCAGGCCGGCATCCATGTCTGCCTGCGCTGGGTGCGGCCAAAGCCGATCTACGATGCGATCGCCGACTATCGCGTCACCCATCTGTGCGGCGCGCCGATCGTCATGTCGGTGCTGATCAATGCCAGGGATGAGGACAAGCGGGAATTCCGGCAGACCGTCACCTTCAACACGGCCGCGGCGCCCCCGCCGGAAGCCGTGCTGTCGGGCATGGCCGATGCGGGCTTCGCCGTCACCCATCTCTACGGCCTGACCGAGACTTACGGTCCGGCGGTCGTCAATGAATGGCATGGCGAGTGGGACGGGCTGGACAAGGGTTCGAGGGCGGCGAAGAAGGCCAGGCAAGGCGTGCGCTATGCCGCGCTCGAGGGCCTGACGGTGATGGACCCCGGGACGATGGAGAAAACCCCGGCCGATGGCGAGACGATCGGCGAGGTCATGTTCCGCGGCAACATCGTCATGAAGGGCTATCTGAAGAACCGCAAAGCCAGCGACGAGGCCTTCGCCGGTGGCTGGTTCCACTCCGGCGACCTCGGCGTCATGCATCCCGATGGCTACATCCAGCTCAAGGACCGCTCCAAGGACATCATCATTTCCGGCGGCGAGAACATCTCCTCGATCGAGGTCGAGGAGGCGCTCTACAAGCATCCGGCCGTTGCCTCTTGCGGCGTGGTCGCCAGAGCCGACGACAAATGGGGCGAGGTGCCGGTCGCTTATGTCGAGTTGAAGCCAGGCAGGACGGCGACCGAGGCCGAGATCATCGACCACTGCCGCTCACTTCTTGCCCGCTTCAAGGTGCCGAAAGCGGTGACCTTCGCCGAGATCCCGAAGACTTCGACCGGCAAGATCCAGAAGTTCCGGTTGCGGGAAATGGCGAAGGGGGCGTAACTTCCTGCGGAGTGGGAAGAACGCCTCCGCCGAGTTCCCGCCCACCCCCCTCTGTCCTGCCGGACATCTCCCCCGCAAGGGGGGAGATTGGATGTCGCTTCCGCTTTCGCCAATCGCCAACGTTGCAGGAAGAATGCCGCCGGCAAAGCTGCCGATCTCCCCCCTTGCGGGGGAGATGGCCGGCAGGCCAGAGGGGTGCGAAGGAGTGCAACGCGAAGTGCCCGGTTTGCTCTTCCGCAGCAGAGCCACTCGCAGGCATGGGTTCACGCCAGTCCGTGTCACCAATTGTCACCAATCGTACAAGTACGCCGAATCCGCGTTGACAAGTGATGAATTTCGATTTACGAGTGATGAAAGTTGAAATTCGTCACTCGTAAAGCGACAGAGAACCATGTCTGAAGCCGCAGCCCACATCGTGGCCGACCCCGCCCGCCAGGAGAATGTGACGCGCATTCTCGACTGCGCCGAACGCCTGTTTCGTCACTATGGCTACGGCAAGACCAATGTCGCCGACATCGCGCGCGAACTCGGCATGTCGCCGGCCAACATCTATCGTTTCTTTGCCTCCAAGGTCGAGATCCACCAGGCCGTGTGCGGCCGGATGCTCGGTGCAAGCTACAAAATGGCCTACGAGATTTCCCGTCTGCCGATCAGTGCCGAGGAGCGGCTGCGGCGCTACGTGCACGCGCAGTACAAGATGACGATGGAGGTCATGCTCGACGACCAGAAGGTCCACGAGATGGTCATCGTCGCTCTCGAGCGTGATTGGGGCGTCATCGACAAGCATGTCGACAGCATCCACGATCTGTTCGCCGAGGTGATCCGCGACGGCATCGAAGCCGGCGAGTTTGCCGAGCAGGATCCGGTGATCGCGTCGCGCTGCTTCGGCGCCGCCACGGTCATTCTGTGCCACCCGCAGATGGTGGCGCAATGTCTTGCCAAGACCAACCGGGCAATGCCCGACGATCTCATCGATTATGCGATCAAAGCCCTAAAGAAATAGCCGCCGCCCGCCGGGCGTCGGTGTCGACAATTCATCTCCAGTCAGGAGTGCTAAAGTGTCTTTGTCCAGTTCCATCATCCGCAGGCTGCCAGTCGCTGGCCTGATCGTCGCCACGCTCGGGCTCGCCGGCTGCTCGCAGGAAAAGGCGGAAGTCAAGGAGATCATCCGCCCGGTCAAGGTGGTCGAGATCGCCAAGGCGAACGACACCCGCGAGCTCTCCTACTCCGGCTCGGTGCGTGCCCGCACCGAGATGAATCTTGGCTTCCGCATCAACGGCAAGATCACCGAGCGCCTGGTCGATATCGGCGAGCGGGTGAAGCCGGGCGATGTCCTCGCCCGCATCGATCCCGCCGACTACGAGCTCTCGGTCAGCAGCGCCAAGGCGGCACTTGATGCCGCCGAAAGGGCCGTCGAGACAACAGGCCTTGCCCGCCGCCGCGCCGAACAGTTGTTTGCCAGGAACGTCTCGTCGAAATCGCAGCTCGAACAGGCGACCCTCAGCTACGATCAGGCGGTCGCCACCCGGGATTCCGCCCGGTCATCGCTGGATCAGGCGAAAAATCAGGTCCTCTACACCGACCTCAAGGCGGACAGGAACGGCATCGTCACATCAGTTGCCGCCGATGTCGGCCAGGTGGTCGGCTCCGGCAGTCCGGTTGTAACCGTTGCGGTCGATGGCGAAAAGGAAGTGCTGATCGCCGTCCCGGAAATGGATATCGCCCAGTTCAAGCCGGGCAAGGACGTCAAGGCGGGCTTCTGGTCCGATGACGCGCTGACGCTCGACGGCAAGGTCCGCGAGGTCGCGGGCAGCGCCGATCAGCAATCGCGTACCTTTGCCGTTCGTGTCAGCCTGCCAAACGATCCGCGCGTGCTTCTCGGCATGACCGCGACGATCGAAGCCTCGGTGGCTAACAGCCTGCAAAGCGTTGCAATTCCATTGAGCGCACTGGCGCAGAAGGATGGCCAACAGATCGTCTGGACCGTGGACCGCAACGGCGACACCGTCCATGCACGGCCGGTCAAGGTCGCCGAATTCGCGGCCGACGGCGTGCGTGTTGCCGAAGGGCTGAAGCCCGGCGACGTCGTCGTCGCCGCCGGAACGCAGTTCATGACCGAGAATCTGAAAGTAAAGCTCTCCGGCGATGCAGCACAGCAGTCCGCGTCGGCCGAGAATGACGGCGACACCACCAGCAGCTTGCGCTGAGGCTCAGGCGAAATGAAAGCCCCACTTGTGAACGTCCAGGCGCAAGCCACGGGTTGAGTGGGTCATGGTTTCCGGGCGGCGAGTGCCCGATTGTCGAGACGCGAGGTCGATGTACCCCCCACATCGATCCTCGTGCCCCACCACGACGAGTGTCTCTCCGCTCGGAAAGCCTCGCCGCCCGGAAGCCAGATCGAAAATTCATGAGCAGCAAGCCGAGTGCGCTGCCGAACAATTGAACAGGACTGGCGTCATGACCACCGACAGCACTGAAAAGCGGCCTTTCAATCTTTCGCGCTGGGCAATCGGCCACCCGAGCATTGCGCGATTTCTGTTCGGCCTGATCATCATTGCCGGCGCGCTCGGCCTGATGCGCATGGGCCAGAAGGAAGACCCGGATTTCACCTTCCGCGTCATGGTCGTCCAGGCCGTCTGGCCGGGCTCCTCGATCCAGGAGATGGAGGACCAGGTCGTCAACAAGATCGAGCGCAAACTGCAGGAGACGCCGGCTCTCGATTTCGTCCGCTCCTATACCCGCGCCGGCAGCGCCATCATCACCGTTCAGATCAAGGGCGACACCAATCCGGCGCAGGTGGCGGATGCCTTCTACCAGGTGCGCAAGAAGGTCGGCGATATCGCTGGCGACTTGCCGCAAGGCTTGCTCGGCCCGTACTTCAATGACGAGTTCGGCGACACCTTCATCACGCTCCACTCGATCAGCGGCGATGGCTACAGCTATCCCGAGCTGAAGAAATTCGCCATCCAGGCGCGCGACATGCTGTTGACGACGCCCGGTGTCGAAAAGGCCGTCATCATCGGCGACCAGCCCGAGAAGCTCTATATCGACGTTTCGTCAAAGACGCTGGCCGAACGCGGCCTGACGCTCACCGATCTGCAGAACGCGATCAAGGGGCAGAACAATGTCGATCCGGCGGGCTCGGTCGAAACCGGCACGAACTCGGTGCGCATTTCGGTCGAGGGCGACGTGACCAAGGCTGCCGACATCCGCGAACTTCGCTTGCGCGCCGGCAACCAGGTGACGCGGCTGGGCGACATCGCGACCGTGACCTCCGGCCTCGAAGACCCCTATCAGCGCAAGTACCGTTACAACGGCCACGACAGCGTTCAGCTCGGCGTCGTCATGGCCAAGGGCTTCAACGTCACCGATGTCGGCAACGACGTCGAGGCGACCTATCAGCGCTTTGAAGAGGCGCTGCCCTATGGTGTTGCGGTCGACCAGATTTCCGACCAGCCGGAAGTCGTCAGGGATGCGGTGACCGAGTTCATGGCGGCGCTTGGCGAGGCGCTGCTGATTGTGCTCATCGTCTCGTTCCTGACGATCGGCTGGCGTTCGGGCCTGGTGATCGCGATCACCATTCCGCTCGTGCTGGCCGCCACCTTTGCCATCATGTACGAACTCGGCATCGATCTGCAGCGCATCTCGCTCGGCGCGCTGATCATTGCGCTCGGCCTTCTCGTCGACGATGCCATGATCGTCGTCGAAATGATGGAACGAAAGCTCGAGGAAGGACTGGTCAAGATCGAAGCGGCGAGCTTCGCCTATTCCTCCACCGCCTTCCCGATGCTCACCGGCACGCTGATCACCACCGCCGGCTTCATTCCGGTCGGCTTCGCCGCCTCGACCGCCGGCGAATATGTGCGCACCCTGTTCTACGTCGTCGGCATCGCGCTGGTCGTGTCCTGGTTCGTGGCGGTTTATTTCACGCCATGGCTCGGCCACATGATCCTCAAGCAGCGAAAGCATGCCGGCAGCCATCACGATGCCTTCGACACAAGCTTCTACCGCCGGCTTCGTGCCACCGTTGGCTGGGCCGTGCGCCACCGCATCATCGTGCTGGTCATGACGCTGATGACCTTTGCCACCAGCCTGTGGGCATTCCAGTTCATCCCGCAGAACTTCTTCCCGCAATCGTCGCGTCCGGAAATCCTTGTCGACCTCTGGCTGCCGGAAGGCACCAGCATCAAGGAGGTCGAAACGCAGGCCAAGGCGCTTGAGGCCAGGATGATGGACGACCCGGACAAGCGCTTCATCGCCACCTATATCGGCGAGGGCGCGCCGCGCTTCTTCCTGCCGCTCGACCAGCAGCTGCGCAATCCGAACTTCGCCCAGCTCCTGGTGATGGCCAAGGACGAGCCGGCCCGCGAACGGCTGATTGTCAAGCTGCGGACGATCCTGGCGCAGGACTTCCCGTCGATCCGCGCCAAGGTCGACCGCCTGTTCCTCGGTCCGCCTACCGGCTGGCCGGTGCAGATGCGCGTCATGGGTCCGGACCGCCAGGAGGTGCGCCGCATCGCCGACGAGGTGAAGGCGAAGTTCCAGGCAAATCCGCTGCTCGGCGCCGTTCACGACGACTGGCTGGAGCCGGTGCCGGCGATGAAGCTGGTCATCGACCAGGATCGTGCCCGCGCTCTCGGCGTTACCTCGCAGCGCATCCGCCAGATGCTGCAGGGGACGATGTCCGGCGCGCCGCTCGACGATTTCCGCGACGGCGAGGAGACGGTTTCCATTGTCGCCCGCGAGCCGGAGGCAAGCCGCAAGCTGTTGTCGTCGGTCGATTCGGTCTACATCCCGACCGATTTCGGCGGCTTCGTGCCGCTGTCGCAGGTGGCCAAGGTCGTGCCGGTGCTGGAGCAGGGCATCGAATGGCGGCGCGACCGCTTGCCGACCATCAGCGTGCGCGCCACGCTGCCGGACGGCGTCCAGTCGAACGATGTCGTCACCAAGATGTACAACGACATCAAGGGCCTGCGCGACGGTCTGGCGCCCGGCTACAACATCGAGATCCAGGGCGGTGCCGAGGATTCGGCGGAAAGCCAGGCCTCGATTGCCGCGAAAGCTCCAATCATGCTGGCCGTCATCGTGGTGCTGTTGATGATCCAGTTGCAGCATTTCGGCAAGGCGATGCTGGTGCTGGCGACCGGCCCGCTCGGCATCATCGGCGCGGCGGCGGCACTTTTGATCAGCGGCGCGCCGTTCGGTTTCGTCGCCATCCTTGGCGTCATCGCCCTGCTTGGCATCATCATGCGCAACTCGATCATCCTGGTCGACCAGATCGATCAGGACATCGCCGCCGGCATGGAGCGCTCCGAGGCCATCATCGGCTCGGCGGTCCGCCGCTTCCGGCCGATCGTGCTGACGGCGCTGACGGCGGTGCTGGCACTGATCCCAATCTCGCGCGGCGTCTTCTGGGGTCCGCTCGCCTATGCCATGATGGGCGGCATCCTGGTCGCCACCGTGCTCACCATCCTTGTCCTCCCGGCGGGCTACGCCTTGTTCTTCGGCAGGGAGCCCAAGAAGGCTGCCGAGCAGGCGCCCGAGACAGGGCAGGCGGAAGAAAGCGAAAGGCCGCAACTGGCCCTCGCGGCCGAGTGATCCCTGCTGGCGCATAGGATGCGCCGATCAAAAAAATGCTAGAACGCCGTACGTCTGACGTGCGGCGTTGTGGCGTCCTCCATTGCAGGGCGGCCATGTGCCCGCCTGTCACAAGGAGGAAGATCTTGACCATGGCTCAGACCTCGACAGAACTTCGCCTGCCGATCGACGGACGCCATCGCCAGATGTTCATCGATGGCGCCTGGGTCGATGCCCGCTCCGGCCAGACCATGGAGACCCGCAATCCGGCGACCGGCGTGGTCATCGCCACCGTGCCGCGCGCCGACCGTCAGGACGTCGACCTGGCGGTGGCCGCGGCGCGCAAGGCCTTCGACGGGCCGTGGAGCCGGTTCAAGCCCTATGAGCGGCAGGTGCTGCTTCTCAGAACTGCCGACCTTTTCGAGAAGCACTGGGAAGAGATCAGCCGGTCGGATACGACCGACATGGGCATGCCGATCGTGCGCACCCTGGCCAACCGCAACCGCGTCATCGGCATGCTGCGCTATTATGCCGGCATGGCGACGGCGCTGCATGGCGAGACCATCGAAAACTCGCTGCCGGGCGAAATCGTCTCCTTCACCCGCAAGGAGCCGGTCGGCGTTGTCGGCGCCATCATCCCCTGGAACGCGCCGACCGCCGCCTCGGTCTGGAAGATCGGGCCGGCGCTGGCGACAGGCTGCACCATCGTGCTGAAACCGTCGGAAGAGGCGCCGCTGACGCCGCTTTTGATCGCCGAGATCATGAACGAGGCCGGCGTGCCGGCAGGTGTCGTCAACATCGTCACCGGCACCGGCGCCGAGGCGGGAGCCGCGCTTGCCGAGCATATGGGCATCGACAAGATCGTCTTCACCGGCTCGACGGCGACCGGACAGTCGATCGTCCGTGCCTCGGCCGGCAATCTCAAGCGCGTTTCGCTAGAGCTCGGCGGCAAGTCGCCGGTCATCGTCTGCGCGGATGCCGATCTTGAGAAAGCCGTGCCCGTGGCGGCGATGTCGGTCTTCGCCAATTCCGGCCAGATCTGTATCGCCGGCTCGCGCCTGTTCGTTGAGCGCTCCATCCATGACGAATTCGTCGAGCGGCTGGCGGCCTACGCCAAGGGCCTCAGGATCGGCGACGGCATCGACCCGGCAACCGAAATCGGCCCGTTGGTTTCCGAGAAGCAGTTGCAGCGGGTCACTGGCTATCTCGACGTCGGAGCGGCGGAGGGTGCGACTCTCGTCACCGGCGGCGCCCGCCTGACAGAAGGTGCGCTCGCCGCCGGGAATTTTATCGCCCCGACAGTCTTCGCCGGCGTCTCGGACGACATGAAGATTGCGCGTGAAGAAATCTTCGGCCCGGTCATTTCGGCGCTGCCCTTCGATACGCTGGAGGAGGCAGTCGAGCGGGCCAACAACACCCCCTATGGCCTCGCCGCCGGGGTCTTTACCCGCAACGTCTCGACCGCGCATCAGCTGTCGCGAAAGATCCGCGCCGGCTCGGTCTGGGTCAACACCTATCACGCCATCGATCCGGCCGTGCCCTTCGGCGGCTACAAGATGAGCGGCTACGGCCGCGAGGGTGGCGCCGAGCACCTCGACGAAT
The DNA here is from genome assembly GCF_000359125.1 of Mesorhizobium sp. STM 4661. Lineage (GTDB taxonomy): Bacteria > Pseudomonadota > Alphaproteobacteria > Rhizobiales > Rhizobiaceae > Mesorhizobium. Next base: position 113,526 of record NZ_CAAF010000031.1, read on the forward strand.
ATCTCAACACCAAGAGCGTGTTCATCAAGATCGATTGAGCGCTCTGCCCGTAGAAAAATACTCCGCATCGCAGGTTCTGCAAAACAGAATTCCTTCCCAGGGCCGCAAAGCCGTCCGATCCTGCGTTGATATAGGAGCGGCAACGCCCGCCCTCATCCAGCAAGTCCTCATCCGGTGCGGTTTCCCATGGCAGATATCAGGCAATTGCGGCTCGGCGCCTTCATGCGGCCCGTCAGCCTTCACACCGGCGCCTGGCGCTATCCGGGTGCCTATCCCGACGCCAATTTCAACTTCGCGCATCTCAAGCGCTTCGCGCGGACATTGGAGGCGGCGAAGTTCGACGCCTTCTTCATGGCCGACCATCTGGCCGTGCTCAACATGCCCATAGAGGCGCTGCGGCGCAGCCACACGGTGACGTCGTTCGAGCCATTCACGCTGCTATCGGCGCTGGCCGCCGTCACCGATCATATCGGGCTGGTGGCAACTGCATCGACAACTTTCGATGCGCCCTACCACATTGCCCGCCGTTTCGCCTCGCTGGACCATATCAGCGGCGGTCGCGCCGGCTGGAACATCGTGACGACGTCCAACCCCGATGCGGCGCTGAACTTCGGCCTCGAAGAGCATGTCGAGCATGATGAGCGCTACCGGCGCGCACGCGAATTCTACGATGTCGTCACCGGCCTGTGGGACAGCTTTGCCGACGATGCCTTCATCCGCGACACCGAAAGCGGGCTTTATTTCGATCCGGCCAGGCTGCATGTGCTGGACCACAAGGGCGAACATCTGTCGGTCAAGGGGCCGCTCAACATCGCGCGGCCGGTGCAGGGCTGGCCGGTCATCGTTCAGGCCGGAGCCTCCGAGGCGGGACGCCAACTGGCGGCCGAAACGGCGGAGGTCATCTTTGCCGCCCATGCCGATCTCGCGGCCGGGCAGCGCTTCTTCGCCGATGTGAAAGGTCGCGCGCAAAGGCTTGGCCGGTCGCGCGACGACATCAAGATCCTGCCCGGCGCCTTCGTCATTGTCGGCGACACCGTCGAGGAAGCGCAGGCCAAGCGGGCCAGGCTCGACAGCCTCGTTTATTACGCGAGCGGCATTGCCTCGCTGTCGATCGCGCTCGGCCATGATGCATCGGGTTTCGACCCGGACGCAGCCTTGCCCGAAATCCCCGAAAGCAACGCCAGCAAGAGTGGCCGCGAACGCGTCATCGAACTGGCGCGCCAGGAAAACCTGACCGTCAGGCAGCTTGCGCAGCGGCTGGGCGGCTATTCCGGCCTCGCCTTCGTCGGCACGCCAAAGACGATCGCCGACGGGATGGAGGAATGGCTGACCACGGAAGGTTCCGACGGCTTCAACATCATGTTCCCCTATCTTCCCGCCGGGCTCGACGACTTTGCCGAGAAGGTGGTGCCTGAGCTGCAGCGTCGCGGCATTTTCAGGCGGCAGTATGAGGGATCGACGCTGCGCGAAAATCTCGGCCTGAAGCGTCCGCCGAACCGCTTCTTTGAAGGCGAGGAAGCCGCGATCCGCAAGGCGGGATGAGACCGAACGAAATGCGTTGCTCGGATGGCGTCGACGGCATCGAGATATGGGTCACCCATACGCAGGCAAGCGGCGGCTCTCTTTTTTCGACGCCGCCGCAAACAGAAAAATTATCCACGGTTTTCGGCCGTGGCGAGCATCCATTCCTTTCACTCGATCGGAATGTCTATAAAAATTATGGACATTGAAGTCGGGCTGGCAGCCCAATCCCAGTCGGGCGGTAGCCCAAAATGATCGTGAGGCTTTCCGCCATGACCAATCCGGCAGTCGTCGGTTTCTCCGGTAATTTCACGCGGCCGTCGAAGACCCGCGGCTTCGTCGATCATATCGTGACGGAGATCTCGGGTAGATATGGCCTGGCGGCCAGCACCTATGACGTCGTCGACCTTGGCCCCAGCCTCGGCGGTGCGAAATGGGCGCGCGACCTCGATGCGCAGGCAGGCCTGATCCTGAAGCGCATCACCGCGGCAGACGTGCTCGTCGTCGGCTCGCCCACCTACAAGGGCAGCTATACCGGCCTGTTCAAGCATTTCTTCGACCTCGTTGATCCCACGGCGCTCAAGGGCAAGCCGGTGGTGCTGGCGGCGACCGGCGGCGGCGAACGGCATGCGCTGATCGTCGAGCATCAGTTGCGGCCGCTGTTCGGTTTCTTCGAGGCCTTTGCGCTGCCGACCGCCGTCTATGCTTCGGACAAGGATTTCGTCGACGGCATTCTGGCCTCCGAGGCCATCAGGGCACGGGTCGGACTGGCGGTGGATGATGTCGGTGCAGCGCTTGCCGGCCGGTCGCGCGCAAGGGTCGCCGCCGAATAGCTGCCGGCGCTTAGGCCTGCCGTAACCATCCCGCACTTAATCACTGACTACTATGTGAAGCAAAACCGGCCTGCCGCGTCTTTTGCGGGCGCGGTCGGGACGCGCAGTCGCACCGGAAGGACAAAAAGCGGGCAGCGGGATTGCGCCTTGAATCACCTTGTTGTACGAACGTTCAACAAGGTGATTTAACGAGTACCTGCCGTGGTACGAACCGAGTTCCCGTTTGCCGTCGAGACCGTCGATCCGCTCTGGATCACGTTGCTCGACGGCACGCGCATCGCCGCCACGCTGTGGCGCCCGCGCACCGACGCCCAGGTGCCGGTCGTCGTCGAAATGGTGCCCTATCGCCGCCGTGACGGCACCGTGGCGCGCGACATCGACATCCATCCCTGGCTCGCCGGCCATGGCATCGCCTGCGCGCGCATCGACATTCGCGGCTCCGGCGATTCCGACGGCGATCTGGCCGACGAATATCTGCCGCGCGAACAGGAGGATACCTGCGAAATCATCGCCCATTTGGCCGCGCAACCCTGGTGCAACGGCAATGTCGGTATGACCGGCATTTCCTGGGGCGGCTTCAATGCGCTGCAGGTGGCGGCGCGCCGGCCGCTCGCCTTGAAGGCCATCATCATCAACTGCGCCACCGACGACCGCTATGCCGACGACATCCATTACATGGGCGGCGCGCTGCTGACTGAGCAGGAGATGTGGTCCAACTTCATGCTGGTGAAGAAGGCGATGGCGCCCGATCCGCAGATTGTCGGCGACGCCTGGCGCGCCATGTGGGCCAGGCGCCTTGAGGCAACAAGCTCGCTGTCGGAAATCTGGCTCGCGCATCAGCGCCGCGACGATTATTGGCGTCAGGGGTCGGTCTGCGAAGATCATGCCGCGATCGAATGCGCGGTCATGGCCGTCTGCGGCTGGGAAGACAGCTACTCCAACTTCGTGCCGCGTCTGCTCGAACATTTGCCGGGACCCAAGCTTGGCATCGTCGGGCCGTGGTCGCACGCCTATCCCTGCCGCGGCGCGCCGGGTCCGCTGATCGGTTATCTGCAGGAAGCTTTGCGCTGGTGGCGTCATTGGCTGTGCGATGAGGAGACCGGCATCATGGATGAGCCGCCCTACCGCGTCTGGATCACCGGCGAAGAGCGTCCACAATCCTTCTATCTCCCGGATCATGCCGGGTCGTGGGCTGCGGAGGACGCGTGGCCGTCGCCGCGCATCGAGCGCCGCAAGCTGCATCTGAATGCCGCCGGGCTGGGCAGTGAGGCTCTACCCGGCACAACGCTTTCCGTGCGCTCGCCGGCCACCGCCGGGCGCGACTGTGGCCGCTGGGGCGGCTATGGCGGCAGCTGTCCTGATATGGCGATCGACCAGCGCCGCGAAGACGGTCTGGCGCTGTGCTTCGACACGGGACCGCTGGACGACGACATGACCTTGCTCGGCGCGCCGGAACTGGAACTGCTCGTCGCCGTCGACCAGCCGCATGTCAACCTCGCCGCCCGGCTCTGCGACGTCTATCCCGACGGCACCTCGGCATTGATGACCTATGGTGTGCTCAACCTCAGCCATCGCGACAGCCACGAGCATCCGGCGCCATGCCCGGTCGGAACGCCTTTCCCCGTGCGGCTGAAGCTCAACGATTTTGCCCGCACCGTGCCCAAGGGTCATCGTATCCGGCTGTCGCTGGCCAACCAGCATTGGCCTATCCTGTGGCCGCAGCCGAAACTGTCGACGCTGTCGATCGTCAGCGGCGACAGCAGCATGGTTCTGCCGGTGCGCCCGCCATCGCCGCGCGACCGCGACGTTCGCTTCGAGCCGGCCGAAACCGCGCCGCCGGTTCCGACCACGACTTTGGAAGATGGCTTCGATCGCCGCATCGTCACCGACGATGTCGGCTCTGGCGTCCAGACCATCGCGCTGACCTCCGACCATGGCAGCAGGCGCTACGACGATCGCAACATCACCGTGTCCTCGGCCAACAGCGACACGATGAGCATATGCGCCGACGATCCGCAGTCGGCCAGGCTCGTCACCGAATACCGCTGGGCCATCGCCAGCGCCGATGCCGACACCGATGCGACAGCGCGCACCGAACTGACGGCGGACGAGACGCATTTCAATCTGAGTTGGCGCCTCGAGGCGCGAGAACGGGGCAAGCTTGTCCACAGCGCCTCGGCAACGCGGCGCATCAGGCGCGATTTTGCCTGAGGGGAGGGAAGGGAGGCCATGCTTGCATATGCAGTGAAGCGCATCGGTCTCGGCCTCCTGATACTCGTCCTCGTCATGGTCGCCATGTATGCGGCCGTCTTCCTTGTCCCCGGCGATCCTGCCAGTGTAGCGCTTGGTCCGCGCGCCACGCCGGAACTGAAAAGGCTTCTGATAGAGCGCATGGGGCTCGACCAGCCGGTGTGGTGGCAGATCGTCGAATTCTTCCGCAACGCGCTGACCGGCAATCTCGGCTACGACGTCTGGTCGAACCGGCCGGTGTCGACCTTGGTCATGGAGGCACTGCCGAACACATTGATCCTCGGCCTGACCGCGCTCGCCGTCGCGCTTCTCATCGGCGTGCCGCTTGGCTGCCTTTCGGTCATGCGGCGCGGCACGCTTGCCGATGCTGTCATCGGTGTGCTCTCCGTCGGCGTCATCGCCGTGCCGTCCTTCGTCGTCGCCATCTATTCGCTGCTGCTCTTTGCCGTCACCTTGCGCTGGCTGCCGGCGATCGGCGCCGGCGAGGCCGGGGACATCGCCAGCCAGGCCAGGGCGCTGGTGCTGCCGGCGGCGGCCATCGCGCTCGGCTGGATCGGCTACATCGCCCGCATGGTGCGCGCCTCGATGATGGAGGTGATGGGCGAACCGCACATCCGCACGGCGCGTTCCTTCGGCCTGCCGGAATGGAAGATCGTCTCCAAATACGCTCTGCGCATCGCCATCATCCCGACCATCTCGCTGGTGGCGGTGGGCCTGGGCAGCATCTTGTCCAGCGCCGTCTTCGTCGAGGCGGTGTTTGCCCGGCCCGGTATCGGCAAGCTGATCACCGACGCCGTCAACACCCGCAACTATCCGGTCGTCATGGGCACGGTGCTGATCATGACCGCCATCTATGTCTCCATCACCATCGCCGCCGATCTTCTGATCGCGCGGCTCGATCCGAGGGTCCGCGATGTCTTCCGTGGCTGACGCCTCGCTCTCCACGCCGGACCGACAACGGTTTCCGCTATTGCGCGCACTGCTCGCTGATCCGTTCACTTGCGTGGCGCTGATCCTGGTCACCGGCTTCCTCATCACCGCCGTCTTCGCGCCGTGGCTGGCTCCCTATTCGCCGATCAAGATCGATGTCCTGCACAAGCTACAGCCGCCATCGCTCGCGCACTGGTTCGGCACCGATCATCTCGGCCGCGATCTCCTGTCGCGCGTCATCCACGGCGCACGCACGGCGCTGACGATCGCCATGGTCTCCGTCGCGATAGCCGGTGCGATCGGCCTGTTGCTCGGGCTGATAGCCGGCTACGGGCCGCGCTGGCTCGACGCCATCCTGGTGCTGACCTTCGACAGCCTGAACTCGCTGCCGATGATCATGTTCGCGCTCGCCATCATCACCGTGCTCGGCGCCGGCACCGGCACGCTGATCATCGTCATCGCCGCGACCTCGTTCCCGAGCTATGCCAGGCTGATCCGGGCGCAAACGCTGGCGCTGAGGAACAGCGATTACATCCTCGCCGAGCGCCTGCTCGATGCGAGTGCGGCGCGCATCATCTTCATCCACCTGCTGCCCAATGTCGTCGGCCCGCTGATCATCCTTCTGTCGATGGATATTCCGGTCGTCATCATGGTCGAAGCCGGCCTGAGCTTCCTCGGCCTTGGCGTGCGGCCGCCGACGCCGTCCTGGGGCTCGATCCTCTATGACGGCTACACCAGCATCCGCGCCGCACCGTTCATGGTCATCTTCGGCGGCCTGCCGCTGGTGCTCGCCACGCTCGGCTTCACCTTCCTCGGCGAGGGCCTGCGCGATTATCTCGATCCGCGCCTGCAATTGCGGAGGCCGGCATGACCGGCGCGCTCGCCGCCCGCGATCTCAGCGTCCGCTACGAGACGCAACATGGCAGCGTGCACGCACTGCGCCATGTCGACATCGAGGCGCATCCCGGCGAGGTCATCGGCATCGTCGGCGAAAGCGGCTGCGGCAAGTCCACGCTGGTCACCGCCCTGGCTAACCTTTTGCCGGCCAACGCGCGCATCGATGGTTGCATTTCCTGGAACGGCGTCGACCTGGCGAAGCTCGACGCGCACCGCCAGCGCCTGCTGCGCGGCGACGAAATCGCGCTGGTCAGCCAGGACCCGATGACCGCCTTCAACCCGGTGCTGACCATCGGCGACCAGCTCGTCGACTTCCAGCACCACCGCAAGGATATCGGCCGGGCGCGGAAGCGGGCGCGGATCGCCGCCATGCTTGGCCGCGTCGGCATCTCGGACGCGGAACGGCGCATGCAGAGCTATCCGCACGAGCTCTCCGGCGGCATGCGCCAGCGCGTCGCGATCGCCGCGGCACTGCTGACCGATCCCGGCCTGCTCATCGCCGACGAGCCGACGACGGCGCTCGACGTGACCATGGAGGCGCAGATCATCCATTTGCTGCGCGAACTCCGGCGCGAATACAACGGCATCATCATCGTCGTCTCGCACCATCTCGGCGTCATCGCCGAACTCTGCGACCGGGTCTATGTCATGTATGCCGGCGAGGTGGTCGAGGGCGGCGAGGTCGATGCGATCTTCCACGACGCCAGGCACCCCTATACGCAAGCGCTGCTCGCCTGCGATCCGGCTCGCTTTCACGAGCGGCTGGACAGGCTGCCGACCATCCCCGGCGTGCTGCCCAACCTCACCGCGCCGCCCTGCGGCTGCGTCTATGCACCGCGTTGCGACCGTGCCTTTGCCCCATGTGGCACTATCGCGCCGCCGCTGGTGAAGCTGTCCGCCTCGCATGTCGCTCGCTGCCATGCGGTGACGCCATGAGCCCCTTGCTCGCCGTCGAAGACCTGTCGGTCAGTTTCGCCCGTGGTGGCTTGCTCAACCGACTGATCAATCCGTTCCCGTTGCCGAGCTTCAACGTCATCGATCGCGTGACGCTGTCGCTGATGCCGGGCGAGACGCTTGGGTTGGTCGGCGAATCCGGGTCCGGCAAGACCACGCTGGCCCGCACCATCCTCGGCCTTGTGCAAGCCGCCGCCGGCCGCATCGCCTTCGAGGGCAGGGACGTCAAGACCCAGGCCGATTTCCGCGCCATGCGCCGGCGCTCGGCGATGATGTTCCAGGACCCGGTCGCCTCACTCAGTCCGCGCCTGCGCATCGGCACGCTGCTCACCGAACCGCAGGTGATCCAAGGCGTGCCGATGCCGGACCGCCGTGCCGCGGGCAGGGCACTGCTGGCGCTGGTCGGCCTGCCTGCCTCCTTCGTCGACCGCTTTCCGCATGAACTCTCCGGCGGGCAGGCGCGCCGCGTTTGCGTCGCCCGCGCGCTGGCGATGAAGCCGCATCTGCTGCTTGCCGACGAACCGACCGCCGGCCTCGATGTCTCCGTGCAAGGCGATGTGCTGAATTTGATCGGCGAGTTGAAGCGCGAACTCGGCTTCGCCGCCATCATCGTCACCCACAATCTGGCCATGATCCGCCATGTCAGCGATCGGCTGGCCATTATGTATCTCGGCCGGCTGGTCGAGACGGGGCCGACGCAAGACGTGTTTTCCTCGCCCATGCATCCCTATACCGCGACGCTGATCCAGTCCGAGCCGATACCCGATCCGCGCCGGCGCGGCCAGAACCCCGCCGTCAACGGCGAGATTCCGAGCGTGTTTCGGCGGCCCTCGGGCTGCGAATTCCACACACGCTGCCCGATCGCGCGCGACCGCTGCAAAGCCGAGGCGCCAGCCTATCGAAAGATCGGCGCGGACCGAATGGTGCGCTGCCATTTCCCGCTGGAGACAGGCGGGCAAGAACGGGAAGCCTTCTCACGCGCTTCCACCAACCAAAGGGGAAACTGACATGACACGATGGAACATCGACAGACGTGCATTCCTGAAAGCGGCCGGCGCGCTCGGCGCCGGCCTCGCTATGAAACCCGGCTTTGCCTGGTCGGCCGACGGCGACACGCTGCGCATCCGCATGGAGGGCGACCTGCAGACGCTCGATCCTGCCTTCATGATCGGCGGCATCGAGGATGTCATGATGCGCGGCATCTACGTGTCGCTGAACCGTCTTGGCGACCTCAGGGAAGGCTCGCCATGGTCGCTCTGGGGCGCGGAGAAACTCGAGCTGACCGACCCGAAGACGATCGCCTTCACCCTGATCGACGGGCTGAAATGGTCGAACGGTCTTGGCCCCGTCACCGCCGAAGACGTGAAATTCTCGTACGAGCGCATCGCCGATCCGAAGCTTTCGTCGCCCTGGGCCTACCAGTTCGAAAAGCTCGAACGGGTCGAAGTCGTCGATGCCAGATCCGGCATCATCCACCTGAAGGACCCGTACCAGCCGATCTTCGTGACCAGTCTGCCCTACTATGGCGGCCATATCATCAGCCGGGCCGGCACCGAGAAGGCCGGCGGCAAGTTCACCACCGAGCCGCCGGCGACTTGCGGCCCCTATCTTTTCTCGAATTGGGAGCAGAAGCAGAAGGTGACGCTGACCGCCAACCCGGATTGGCCGGGGCCGAAGCCGGATTTCGGCAAGGTCGAGATCTACATCGTCGCCGACGATCAGGCAGCACAGCTGGCCTACGAGGCCGACGCCTTCGAATACACCAAGATCGCCATTTCGGCGACCAAGGCGGTCAAGGCCAGCCCACCCGCCAACACCACGGTGATCGAGGCGCAGTCGACCCGCTATGTCTGGCTGACCATCAACATGCTGAGCCCGCGCCTCAAGGACCTGAAGATGCGCCAAGCGGTGCAATATGGCGTCGACGTCGGCCAGGTTCTCACCGGCGTCTATGACGACCTCACCAAACGCTCCACCGGCGTCGTCCAGCCCGGCACCAAATTCGCGCGGGCCAGCAATCTGATCGCGGCGCCGGACTATGAAAAGTCAGCGGCACTGCTCGCTGAAGCCGGCGTCAGCGGCTTGTCTCTGACCCTGACCGTGATGAACGATTCCATCCGCACGGCGACCGCGCAGATCATCCAGGCCAGCCTCGAGCAGGCCGGCATCAAGGTCGAGATCCAGCCCTATGACGAGGCCGCCTTCTGGGGTGTTGGCGACAAGACGCAAGGCGACGGCTACAAGAACATCGACCTTGCGCTGATGGATTTCGCCGGCGGCGTCGACCCGTCCGAAAACCTGGTCTGGTTCCGCCCCGACCAGATCGGCGCCTACAACTGGTCCGGCTTCGACAGCCCCGAATTCGAGACCAGCTACCAGCAATTGGTGGGGGAAAGCGATCAGGCCAAGCGCGTCGCCCTGTCCAACCGGATGGAGGATTTGATGGAGCAGTCCGGCGGCTTCGTCTTCATCTGCCACCAGCCGCTGGTCGTCATCCACAAGACCAGTTTCGAGCCGGTGATCTATCCCGACGGCCATCCCAATCCGGTGCTGTTCAAGAAGAAGGCATGACCATGATCCCGAAAAGTGGAAGCCGGTTTTCGGAAAAGATCATGGTCAATCAGCTCTTGTCGCCCGTGGACACGAAAGCCATGATCGATTAGCTGGAGCCTATGACGGAAGCCGGACCAGCAATTGCCAAACGGAAGCGCGGCGCGAAGAAATCGCCGCCGCGCTTCAGTCGCGAGCAGCCGGATGTGCGCCGCGCCATGCTGATCGAGGCGGCGACGCGGTGCCTGTCGGTCGGCGGCATCGGCGCCTTCACGGTCGACCGCATCTGCAAGGAGGCCGGCGTGTCGCGGGGCCTCATCAACCACCATTTCGAAGGCCGCGACGGCCTTCTGGTCGAGGTTTACAAATCCTCGCTCTACGCCAGCGTCAACAACCAGATCGCCGAGGCCAAGCACCGCCGCGCCGAGAAATCCGACTGGCCGCCCGAGGCGTCGCTCGCCGCCCTGGTGCAGTCCAACTTCTCGCCGGACTATTTCAGTCGCGACAACCTGCTGATCTGGCTCTCTTTATGGGGTGAGATCGCCGTCAACCCGCGTCTCAAGGCGGCCCATCGCGAACTCTATGATGCCTACCGGGCTGAACTGGCTGAAGACATCGCGGCGGTGGCAGTGCCGCGCGGCAGGGATGTCGATGCCCCGACACTGGCGCGCAATTTCATCGCTCTGGTCGACGGGCTCTGGCTCGAATGGTGCCTCGACGAAAGCGTGGTGACGCCTCAGGCCGCGGAGGCCGCTGGCTTCGAGATGCTCGAGGCGCAGGTGGGCCTGCTTCGGAGCGCTTGAACGATTGTCGGTTGGTGGCTTTCGCCCCCCTCTGTCCTGCCGGACATCTCCCCCTCAAGGGGGGAGATCGGATGTCACTTCGGCTTTCGTCAATCTCCAACTTTGTTGGATGGGTGCTGTCCGCGAAGCTGCCAATCTCCCCCTTGGGGGGAGATGTCCGGCAGGACAGAGTGGGTGTACAGGCGAAGGCCTCAAAATCAGCTTCGCAACTTCTCGCGCCTCAATTCAGCGGCGAGCCGCCCTCGCGCTTGCGGCGCTCCATATAGTCGCGCAAGGCCTCGTCGATGCCCGGATCGATCGGCGGCTGTTCGTATTCGGCGACCATGCGTTTCCAGACGACATTGGCCCTTTCTCGTGCCGTGATCTGGCCGCGTTCGACCCAGGTGTCGTAATTGTCCCAGTTGGATACCAGCGGCGAATAGAACGCCCGTTCGTAGCGCTGCATCGTGTGCGCGGCGCCGAAGAAGTGCCCGGCCGGACCGACCTCGCGCACCGCCTCCAGCGCCAGCGTATCGATGTCGACCACCGGCGGGTCGAAATAGGCGCACATCATCTGCAACATCTCGGCATCGATGACCAGTTTCTCGAACGACGCCGTCAGCCCGCCGCCGAGCCAGCCTGCCGCATGCAGCACCAGATTGGCGCCGCCCATCAGGCAGCCCCACAGCGACATCGCGCTCTCATAGGCCGCTTGCGCGTCGACCGAATTGGCGGCGGTGACGTTGCTCGAACGGAACGGCACGCCGATCAGCCTGCACAGCTGGCCGGTGATCTGCGCGGCCTGAGTGTATTCAGGCGTGCCGAACGCCGGTGCGCCGGTCTTCATGTCGACATTGGAGGTGAAGCCGCCATACATCACCGGCACGCCGGGCCGCACGATCTGGGTCAGCGTGATGCCGGCCAGCGCCTCGGCATGCTGCTGCGACAGCGCGCCGGCCAGCGTCACCGGGCTCATCGCGCCGGCCAGCGTGAACGGCGTGATGACGTTGACCTGGCCATGCTCGGCCAGCGCGATCAGCCCTTCGGCCATCGGCTCGTCGAGCTGCAGCGGCGAATTGGTGTTGATGATGCCGGTGAAGACAGGCATCTCCCGGGCGAGGTTCTCGCGTGTCGTGCCGAGCGAGATCGCCACCATTTCCAGCGCATCGATGGCGCGTCCGCGGCCCAGCGCCTGCGGCTGCCAGTTCTTGTCGAGCAGCGTGATCTCGGCATAGTAGAGGTCTAGGTGGCGCGTGTTCTGGTGCAGGTCGAGCGGCTCGAACGGCCCGCCGCCCTCCTGGTGCAGCACGTTGAAGGACTGGATCAGCTTCAGATAGTCGCACATCTCGGCATAGGTGCCGGGACGGCGGCCGCGATCATTGTCCATGACATAGGCCGGTCCGCCGACCGACGACAGGATGCAGTGCCGCCCGCCCACCTTGACGTTCTTCTGCGGATTGCGGGCGCGCAACTCGAACGATGACGGCGCCATGGCGACGCGCTCCATGACCATGGCGCGGTCGAAGCGCACCCGCATCTCGCCTTCGTCGACATCGCAGCCGGCCGCGCGATAGAGCTGGCGCGCCTGCGGCTGCAGCACCCGCATGCCGATCTCCTCGATGATGGTAAGGCCCATCTCGTGGATGGTCTGTACCTGGTCGGCCGACAGGATCTCGATCGGCGCGTAGGGGCGCGTCAATTGCTTCCACGGCCGCTGTTCGATGCCGCCAACCTCGCGCTGCGGGCGGCCGGGTCTGCGACGGGCCGTGATGCGTTCCATGGCGTCCTCCTATTCGGCTGCCGTTCGCATGTCGAAATCCGCCACCGCGTCGACGATCGGCGTGTCGCGGCGGTAGGGCTGCCAGCGGACATTGGCGCCGATCTCGCGTGCGAGCTTGTGGCCGCTGTGGACCGCATGAGCGATGGCGCCTGGGGCCAGCGCATCGCCGATGCGATCGACGCTGCGAATGCCGGCGGCCGCAAGCTCGTCCGCCCGTTCCGTCAGCGCTTCGAAGAGCTCACCGCGCGGCAATCTCAACCCGACGATCACCACCGAGCGGCAGGCCACGCGCGCCTCCTCGCCGGTGAACAGATGCGCCAGCGTCGCCGTCTCGCCGTCGAAATCCTTCAGCAGATGCAGAGTGGTCACCGCCACCTTGCGTCTCGCCAGCGCCCGATGCACCAGCGGCAGCTCGTTGGTCATGATCGTCCAGGCCGAAGCCTGGCCTGCCGGGGTCACGTAGCTGACCGGGATGCCGTGTGCTGCCAGATGCTCGGTGAGGACGCCGCCCATGGTGTAGTTGTCGAAATCGAAGACCAGCGTCGGCCCCTTTGGAAGCCGGCCGCCGGCGATGTCGTCCGGAGTGAAAACATCGGGATGATCGAGTCGGCCGACCGGAATCTCCAGCGAGGAATAGAGCATATCAGTCCAGCGCGCGCCGGTCGCCAGCACCACGCGATCCGGCGAAAGCTCGATGATCTCGTCCGCGCCCAGAGCACTCTCGGCATAGAGCGAGACGTTGCTCATCTCGTCGAGACGCCCGAGGCGGTAGTCGACGACGCGGTTCCAGGCCGAGAGGCCGGGCAGCGTCTTCTCGAAGGTCAGCCGCCCGCCGAAGGTGCGGCTGCTGTCGGCAAGCGTCACCTCATGGCCGCGACGGCCGAGCGTCAGCGCGCATTCGAGCCCGGCCGGTCCGCCGCCGACAACGAGTATCCGCTCGGGTTGGTCGGTGCGTTCGACGCGTTCGGGATGCCAGCCGCGCCGCCATTCCTCGCCGGCGGTCGGGTTCTGGGTGCAGCGCACCGGCACGCCGTCATGCCAGCTCGAAATGCAGATGTTGCAGCCGATGCATTCGCGGATCTCGGCCTCGCGGCCCTCGCGGATCTTTTTGGGCAGGAAGGGGTCGGCGATCGACGGGCGGGCGCCGCCGATGAAGTCCAGCACGCCGCGCCTGATCTGCGAAACCATCGTGTCGGGCGAGGTGAAGCGCCCGACGCCGACCACTGGCTTTTTCGTCAGCGATTTGACGAAATCGATCACCGGCTCGTGGCTGCCTTCGCCGGTGAAGCGCGACGCCGAACAGTCCGTTGGACTGGAATCCATCTTGACGTCGAACAGATCCGGCACGTCCGCCAGCAGTGCGACCAGTTCATGCGCCTCGGAAAGCTGGTTGCGGCCGGGCCTGCGGCGCAATTCCTCGAGACTTACCCGCAAGGCGACGCCGCAGTCCTTGCCGACGGCATCCTTGGTGACTTCGATCATCTCGCGCACGAAGCGCACCCGGTTCTCGATCGAGCCGCCATAACAGTCGGAGCGATGATTGTATTCCGGGAGCAGGAATTCGTAGCCGAGATAGCCCATGCCGGCATAGACATAGACGACATCGAAGCCGGCCGTGCGCGCCTTGCGCGCCGCGTCCGCCTGGCATCTCAAGACGTCGCTTATATCGGCCTTGTCCATCGTCTTCGGACGCTGATTGCCCATGAAGCCGACATGGGTGGCCATCCATGGAATTCCGGACGGCGACAGCGGCGGCAGGCGGCTCGTCCTGTTCATCACCGACGCGCCGCCATGCCAAAGCTCCACGCCGGCAAGCGCGCCGTGGCGGTGCACCGCCTCCGTCATCAGCGCATGCGCACGGATGTCGTTGACGTCCCACATCGTGGCGAAAGGCAGCGGTGCATCGTCGGAGCTGGGGTCGATCGAACAGGCCCCGGTGCAGATCACGCCCCATCCACCCTCGGCCTTGGCTTCGCGAAAGGCCGCGCGCACCCGGGGCAGCGCGTTTGTCATGCCGCTGGCGTGCGGCACTTGATAGAAGCGGTTCGGCGCCGTGACAGGCCCGATGCGCACCGGTTCGAACAGGATCTCGTAGCGGGGATTGCACTGCATCGGGGCTTCGCAAAATGCTTGTTGAACGATCGTACAACAAGCATATTCGCACCGGTCGTGGAACGCAATGGTCTGCGTGACTTGGCGGACTTCGATCCGTTACCCCGAGACGAAAAAGCCCACCCCGATACTATCAGGGTGGGCTCAGAGGGGAGGTCGGATCGAGTGCGCCGACACGCGCGCGATCCATTCAGTCTGCCGTCAGATGACGAAAAACCAGTTGGCCAGCAGCATCACCACCACGCCGGCGATCAGCGTCAGATAGGGCAGGATCCCCGCCTTTCTTACCGCGAGATCGGACGATTTCATGCCGAGGTCGGCCAGCATGTGATCCGGGAATTTGCCCTTGTCCTGGATGTAGTGCCGGAAGCAGAACACCGGGATGATCAGGGCAGCGGTGATCAGCCCGGCCCACAGCGCCATCGGGTTCCAGACCTTGGCGCCGGCGCCCATGAAGATCATGTTGACATAGGCGAAGATCGCGCCGACGCCGAGCAGCCAGCTCGGCGCGCGCCATGGCCGCGCGATATGGCCATTGTCGATGCGGTGGATCCAGCCGGCGTTGAGATTGAGGAAGTTGAAGATGATGTAGCCGCAATTCGATACGGCGAGGATGAAGAAGAAGCTCGTCGCGTCGGCCGAGGCGATGGCCAGCACGATCAGGTTGAAGATCAGGTCGGTCCACATTGCCCGGGTCGGCGCGCCATGTTCGTTGACATGGCTGAGATAGCGCGGCAGCCAGCCGTCGACCGAGCCCTGATAGAGCGTGCGCGAGGAGCCAGCCATCGCCGTCATGATGCAGAGCACCAGCGCCAGGATCATCAGCATCACCAGCAGGCTGTGGATGAGCTGTCCGCCACCGACCATGCCGGCCAAGGCATCGGCAACACCGGAGCCGTCGACGATCGGCGTCGCCAGCATGCCGTTCAAGCCGAGCACGCCCTGGAAGGTGAAGGGAACCAGGATGAACAGCAGCATGCAGAGCAGGCCGGAATAGAAGATGGCCTTGAAGGTGTCGGTGCCGGGGTTCTTGAACTCCGACGTGTAGCAGACGGCGGTCTCGAAGCCGTAGGTCGACCATGCCGCGATGAACATGCCGCCAAGCACCAGCGTCCAGCCGGCAATGTTCCACGCGCCGGGCTCGGGCGCATAGGCCGCCGCCAGCGGCACCAGCGGCGAAAAATTCGCCCAGTTGATCTGGCCGGTGAAGATCGGCACCAGGCCGACGATCAGCATCGGGATGATGACCAGCAGGCCGATATATTTCTGCACGTTGGCCGTGCCGAGGATGCCGCGATGCTGGATGGCAAAGATGACCAGCATCAGCACCGCGCCGATGAAGAAGGTGGCGTTGAGTGTGAACGAGACTGGTCCGAGCGTATGGCTGTAAAGCGTCCAGCCGCGGATCGCCGGCGTGGCAGCCGCTGTCACCGCGGTGATGGCGTCGGCAGCGCTGGTTCCGGCATGGGCCACGATATAGGCAGCCACTTCCGGCGAGGTGTCGGTGAACAGCGGCACCGGCGCCAGCGCATTGAGGATGTAGGCAGCGGCGATCGAGCAGCCGAGAGACAGCACCGGCGACCAGGCGAACCAGTTGCACCACACCGAGAGCGGCGCGATGAACTTGGAGTAGCGCAGCCAGGCGGTGGCGCCGTAGATCGAGGCGCCGCCGGATTTGTTCGGGAACAGGCCGGCGATTTCGGCGTAGGTGAAGGATTGCAGGAAGCCCATGATCATGGACGCGATCCAGATCGCGAAGGCCAGCGTGCCGGTGGTGCCGGCAATGCCGCCGATCGAAAACAGGACGAGGGCGGGAACGCCGCTTGCCACCCAGAAGGCGCCGCGCCAGTCGATGTTCCGGTGCAACTGCCCTTCGGCAGGCTGCGCCATGGCAGTGGTTATCGTGCTCATGTGTTTGGCTTCCCCATTTGCTATTCCCGTGGCGACGGCCCCGGCTGCGCGAGGCTTCATCGTCATTTCAACGACTGCGGGTGTTTCCGCTCAGTCGTATTTTTTTCTTAACAGTGAAGATTGATCCGCCGCGCTTTCACGTCAAGCGTTTTGTGAGCTTGTACACATCACGTGTGTGAGACCGCATCGAAGCCGCCATGGATGCCGCCGGGGTCGCCCCGGAGGCACTCCTCAGGAACGTGGCCTGGTCTTCTGCGGATCATAGTGGGCGAAGGCCACAACGCGCGCCGGCAACCGTTTGGCATGGCCGTCGAGCTTGCCGATCTCGACCTCGGTGCCGATGGCCGCATGGGTCACATCGAGCCTTGCCAGCGCGATGTTCTTGTTCAGCAGCGGCGAGCGCATGCCCGAGGTGACGACGCCGATCCGGGCGCGGCCGACATGCACGCAGTCGCCATGGCCGACGGCGGCATTGGCATCGATGTCGAGGCCGACCAGCTTTGTCTGTGGATGTTCCTTGCGCCGGATCAGCGCCTCGCGGCCGATGAAATCGTCGGTCTTGGTCTTCAGCGGCACGGTGAAGCCGATGCCGGCCTCGAACGGGTCGGTCTGGTCGGAGAACTCGTGAGCAGCGAAGATCAGTCCGGCCTCGATGCGCACCATGTCGAGCGCCTGCAGGCCCATCGGCTTCAGCCCGTGCGGCTGGCCGGCCTCCCAGATCGCATCAAACACTTTTTCGGCGTCGCGCGGATGGCACCAGACCTCGTAGCCGAGTTCGCCGGTATAGCCGGTGCGCGAGACGACGACCGGGATGCCGTTGCCGCCGCCGATGCGGGCGACGGCGAAGCGGAACCATTCGAGCTCGTCGATCGAGGGCTGCAGCGGCGAGGTCCAGATAACCTCCCTCAATATGTCGCGGCTCTTCGGCCCTTGCACGGCGACATTGTGCATCTGGTCGGTCGACGAGCGCACCAGGACGTTGAGGCCGAGCTTCAATGCCGTCTCGCGCAGCCATTCGCCGGAAAGATCGTCACCGCCGACCCAACGGAAATTGTCCTTGCCGAGCCGAAGCAGCGTGCCGTCGTCGATCATGCCGCCATGCTCGTAGCACATCGCCGAGTAGACGACCTGGCCGACGCCGAGCTTCTTGATGTCGCGCGTCAGCGTGTATTGAAGCAGCGCTTCCGAATCCGGGCCGGTGACCTCGAATTTGCGCAGCGGCGACAAGTCCATGATCACGGCATCCTGCCGGCAGGCCCAGTATTCGGCGATGGCGCCTTCCCTGGCGAAGGAATTGGCCAGCCAGTAGCCCCTGTATTCGACGAAGTTGCGGGTGTGCTTGGCAAAGCTCGAATGAAAGGCGGTCTCGCGGGTCATTTTCGGTTCCGAATCGGGCGTCATGCGTCTGGCGATCGCTCGCGAGAATTTGTGCTGGCCGGAATAGGTGCGCACATGGATGTCGGTCAGGTTCCAGCCATTGGCCGGCGTCGTGTCGTCGGGGCAGGCGGAGGAAACGCAGACGATGTCGGTCAGCGCGCGCAGCAGCACATAGTCGCCGGGGCGGGACCACGGCTCGTCGGACACCATCACGCCATGCGCGTCGATTGCCGTATTGAAGAAGAAATTGATCGCCATCCAGCCCGCGCGGGGCGTGACGCCCTTGTCGGCCAGTGCGCGGTTGAAATTCTCCGAACAATTGGTGTGACCGGGATAGCCGATGTCGTCGTAATATTTGGCGGCGCAAGCGAGCGCGAAGGCATCGTGCCGGCCGCACGTGTCCTGCACCACCTCGACCAGCGGCTCCATGTCCTGGTCATAATATTTCGAATGCAGTCCGGGCATCGGATAGCTCGACCCCATCAGCGTGCGGGTCGTCGTCACGTCGAGCGGATGGTCGCGGCCCTTGTCCAGCTTGCGCGCCGAAAAGCACTGGAAGTCGGTGCATTGGCGCCCGTCGACATCGATGATCTGGAGATAGCCGCCGGCCTTGACGAAATAGGATTCCGCCGTCGCCGAATGGACGCGCAGGTCGAGTACCGGATCGGCCAGCGGATCGGCCAACCGCGACTTTGCCGCCGGCCGGATCGTGGCGCGCCGGACGATGACAGTGAGCGGCGTCGCCGTGTCGTGGCCGTCGACCAGCATCGGCCCGCCCGGCGCGGCAATCAGCATCGTGCCGTCGCGCGCGACGGTAAAACCCTGTTCGGCGCCGGCAGGGGTGACGCCGCCGAAGATGCGCACCGCCCTGGCCTGATCGAGTTGCACCTGCCGGCGCTCGAGCCCGTGGCGCAAGGAAGCTAGGCTGTCGCCGCCCTCCGCCAAAAGCGCCTTGATGCCGGCGGCATTGCTGTTCGATTTTTCACCGAAGATGCCGGGATCGGTCACGCCGGTCTTGTCCCAGGCCAGCAGTTCGCAAGCCTGGCCACCTTCGACATTGCGTACCGTGAAGGTATCGCCGGCCTCGACCTCGATGAGCGCCGCGCCGTTGCCCTGGATCGTGTAGCGCTCCATGCCCGGCGGCAGCGCGATCTGGCCGGGCCGCAGAATCAGGCTTGGCCGGGGCGGTCCGGCTGCAATGGCGGGGTAGGGCGACTGGCTCATCTCAGCCTTGCGGTTCGAAAAACAAGTTTGCCTATGCGTGAAATTACTTTAGCAGCAAGAATAGGCAGCAAGGCTCGAGTTGGCAAGGCGAACCTCCCGCCGCACTCGCCGTCGGCGCGGATGAAACGCTACGCCAATTCCTCGGAGTATCGGATGTCGATGCCGTATTCGGCGCCGGCATCGAGCGTCGTGTGCCAAAGGCTTTCGGCGAAAGTCGCGAACACCAGAAGGTTGAACACAGCCCGCCCATCCGTCTGATCGGCGCCGCGCCAGAGAGTGACGCTGGTGTGGTCGATCGAGGTCGCGGCGGCAGCGCCAACCTGAAATACCGCAGGGTGCAGATCGAGCGACAACAGTTTGGCGAGCATGGTGCGCACCTTGGCGCCGGAAATACTGATCAGGGCGCGCGCATGCGACTGGTCCGACAGCGAGGCGAGGCCGGAGAACGCTGGCGCCAGAGTGTTCATCGCGTACTTGCCGTCTTTCGACAGCACGAGGAACTGGTCCGGGCCCGACCAGATCAGCGTAGCATCCTTGGTCTGGACCGCCTTGGGCGTATCCGGTGCCGCCATGCCGAAACGAGCTTTGGCGGCCTTTGCCAGTTCGGCTCCTTTGCCGCGCCGCGCCATCACCTGGATCAGGTCGAAATTGCGGATCTCGGTCAGCAAAATGCCGGCCTCGACACCGCGTGCGCCGTGCACACCCGTGACCAGCGCTTGTTCGAGCGGACTGCGGGAAGCCCAGGAAAACTCAGCCACGCTGGCGCCCTCCATCCGGATCGTAGAAGACGGGATTGCAGAGTTCGACATCATAGTCTTCGCCGCGCAGCGGATCATGGGCATGGACGATCTCGCCGATGCGTTCGCGGCCGCGTTCGACCAGTCCGAGACCGATCCACTGGTCGAGCGTCGGCGAGAAACAGACCGAGGTGACGTAGCCCTGGTCGTTGCCAGGGCCGGGGATTTCGCTTTTCGGAATGACATGCGCGCCGGAACGCAGGCGGCTTGCCTTGTCCGTTGGCTTGATGCCGACGACGACCTGCCGGTCCGCTGCCACGAGCGCCTCGCGCCCGGCCATGACACGGCCGACAAAATCCTTCTTGGTAGACATCATCTTGCCCAAGCCCAGATCGGCCGCGGTCGTCGTGCCGCTCAGTTCCGGCCCGGCGACATGGCCCTTCTCGATGCGCATGACGCTAAGCGCTTCAGTGCCGTAGGGCGTCACACCGAATGGCGCGCCGGCCTGCATCAGATTGCGCACCAGCGCGTCGCCATGGCGCGCCGGCACGGAAATCTCGAACGCCATCTCGCCGGAGAAGGAGATGCGGAACAGCCGCGCCTTGATGCCACCACGCAGCGCGACTTCGCGGGCACCCATGAAGGGAAAGCCCTCGTTCGACAGATCCTCGGCCGGATCGACGATCTCCCTAAGCAGGTCTCGGGTTTTCGGTCCGGCGATCGAGAATTGTGCCCATTGGTCGGAGACCGATGTGAGCTGCACGTCGAGTTCAGGGAACAACACCTGCCGGCAGAATTCGAGATGCTGCATCACCGGCCCGGCCTTGGCGGTGGTGGTGGTCAGAAAATATTGCTCCTCGGCCAGCCGCGACGTGGTGCCGTCGTCATAGACCATGCCGTCCTCGCGCAGCATCAGCCCGTAGCGTGCCTTGCCCACGGCAAGATTGGAGAAGGTGTTTATGTAGACACGGTCGAGGAAGGCGCCGGCATCGGGGCCGTGCACATCGATCTTGCCGAGCGTCGAGACATCGCAGAAGCCGACGCCGGAACGCACCGCCTTGACCTCGCGCGTCACCGATTCCAGCCAGTCCTTCTCGCCAGCGCGCGGATACCATTGCGCACGTTTCCACAGGCCGGTATCGACGAAAATCGCGCCCTGTTCGGCCGCCCAGTGATGCGACGGCGTCAGCCTTGTGGCATGGAAATTCTCGTCACGGTGATGGCCGGCGAAGGCGCCGATGGCAACCGGCACATAGGGTGGCCGATAGATCGTCGTGCCGGTCTCGGGAATGGATTTTCCTGTGACCGCAGCCATGATGGCCAGGCCGGCGACATTCGAGGTCTTGCCCTGGTCGGTGGCCATGCCGAGCGTCGTGTAGCGCTTCAGATGCTCGACCGATTCAAAACCCTCGCGCTGCGCCAGCTCGATGTCTGAAGCCGTGACGTCGTGCTGCTGGTCGACAAAGGCCTTGCCCTTGCCCGCGACATGCCAGAGTGGCGTCAGCGAGAACGCCTCATCCGCGGCAACCGGCACCGAACCTGCCTTGCCGCTGCGCCCGGCATCCCGCGCCGCTTGCGCGCCTGCCGCAAAGCCCTGGCTCAGGCAGGCGCCGAGGGTAAAGGCGCCGTTGGCGGCACCCACCGCCACCATCCCGGGAGGCGCACCGTCCGGCACGAAGGCAGCGATATTGTCCTGCCATTTCGGCCGGCCGCGATGGTAGGAGGTCAGTCCGACTGCCGGGTTCCAGCCGCCGGAGACAGCGAGCCCGTCGGCTTCGACTTCGGCGCGTGCGCCGCCGGTCAGAGATACCGAGATCTTGCTGACGCCGTCCTTGCCGCCATCGACTGCGCTGACCGACCCGTTCAGCACGGGAAAGCCGCCTTTCGAGGCGAGCGAGCGATGAGCAGGGGATACATCAGGCCGTGCGTCAACGACGGCTGCGACCTGCAATCCCGCGCCAAGCGCGGTTTCGACCGTGCGCCAGCCATCCTCATTGTTGGTGAACAGCGCGATGCGTCTTGCCGGCGTCGCCGCATAGCGCGCGACATAGGTACGCATGGCGGACGCCATCATCACACCGGGCGTGTCGTTGCCAGCAAAGACGATCGGCCGCTCGATGGCGCCGGCCGCGACCACGCAACGTTTGGCCACGATCCGCCACAGCCGCTGGCGCACCTGGTGCTCCGGGGGCGAGGGCAGATGGTCGTTGACCCGCTCCAGTGCGCCATACGTGCCGCCGTCATAGACGCCGAACAACGTTGTGCGGGTCATGATGCGGACGTCGGGGAGCGCGACAAGTTCCGTGAGCGTGCGCGAAATCCATTCGGCCGCCGGCATGCCATCGATGGTGCCGCCATCCGACAGCAGCCGGCCGCCAAGCGCAAAATCCTCCTCGCACAGGATGACGCGGGCGCCAGAGCGACCAGCTGCGAGAGCTGCCGCCAGGCCTGCCGGGCCGGAGCCCGCGATCAGCACATCGCAATGCGCCCAGGCCTTGTCGTAATGGTCGGGGTCGGCAATACCGGCGGCACGTCCCAAGCCGGCGGCGCGGCGGATCGCCGGTTCATAGATCGCTTCCCAGAACTTCGCCGGCCACATGAAGGTCTTGTAGTAGAAGCCGGCCACGAAGATCGGCGCGAACAGCTGGTTGACCGCCATCAAATCGTGGCGCAGCGACGGCCAGCGGTTCTGGCTCGCGGCCTCGAGCCCTTCATAGAGCTCGGCCGTGGTCGCCTTGGTGTTCGGCTCGCACCGGGCGCCGCTGCGCAATTCGACCAGTGCGTTGGGTTCTTCCGAGCCGGCGGTGAGGATGCCGCGCGGGCGATGGTATTTGAACGAGCGGCCGACCAGCTTGACGCCGTTGGCGACGAGCGCCGAGGCGAGCGTGTCGCCCTGGAAGCCCGAAAAACTCTTGCCGTCGAAACGGAAATTCAGCGATACCAAGCGGTCGATGAGACCGCCATTGGCCAGCCGGTTTGCCTGCACGCCGGCCATCACGCGCCAACCTTTGCGGCGCCAGCACCCGCCGCCGGTTCGACCGTCGAAATCTCATGCGTCAGCGTGTTGCGGGTGATCTTCAGCCAGCTCCGGCAACCGCCGCCATGATACCAGTGCTCGCTCATCACGCCGGCGATGTTGTCGCGCAGATAGACATAGTCGTAGACCGCGTCTTCGCTGGCATCCGCCGCCGGGCGTTGCGGCTTGGCATCGCCGAGATAGGTGAACTCGCCGAGTTCTCGTTCGCCGCAGAAAGGACAGACAATACGCATGATTTCCTAACCGTCCTCAGTGCAGGTTCGGTTGGGCGCCGACACCCTTTTCATCGATCGCAGCACCCCGCCGGAACCTGTCGAGGCGGAATCTTGCCGCTTCCTCGTGCGATTCATCTCGCGCCAGAAGATGGGCAAAGACAAAGCCGGAGCCCGGCGTCGCCTTGAAGCCGCCATAGCACCAGCCGGCATTGAGATAGAGCCCGTCCACCGGCGTCTTGTCGATGATCGGCGTGCCGTCCATCGACATGTCCATGACGCCGCCCCATTGGCGCAAAAGCCGCACGCGGCCGATCATCGGCATCAGCGCCATGCCGCCCTCACAGACATCCTCCATCACAGGCATGTTGCCGCGCTGGGCGTAGGAATTGTAGCCGTCTATGTCGCCGCCGAAGACCAGCCCGCCCTTGTCGGACTGGCTGACATAGAAATGGCCGGCGCCGAAGGTCATGACGTTGGGCAAAAGCGGCTTGATCGCCTCGGAGACGAAGGCCTGCAGCACATGGCTTTCGATCGGCAGGCGCAGTCCCGCCATCGAGGCGACGCGTGAGGAACTGCCGGCGACGGCCATGCCGACCTTGCCGGCGCCGATCCTGCCGCGCGAGGTCTCGACACCGGTCACCTTGCCGTTGGCGTCTCTGACAAAACCGGTGACCTCGCAGTTCTGGATGATATCGACGCCGAGCGCGCTCGCCGCATGCGCATAGCCCCAGACCACCGCATCGTGCCGTGCCGTGCCGCCGCGCCGCTGCAAGAGCCCGCCTTGCACGGGAAAGCGCGCATTGTCGAAGTTCAGGAACGGCATCATCTTCTTGACCGCGGCAAGGTCGAGCAGTTCGGCGTCGATGCCGTTGATGCGCATCGTGTTGCCGCGCCTGGCATAGGCGTCGCGCTGGGCGTCGGAATGATAGAGGTTGATGACGCCGCGCTGGCTGACCATCGTGTTGTAGTTGAGGTCCTGCTCCATCCGCTCCCACAGCTTCATCGACAATTCGTAGAAGCCGGTATTCCCGGGCAGGCCGTAATTGGAGCGGATGATGGTGGTGTTGCGGCCGGCATTGCCGGAGCCGATCCAGCCCTTTTCCAGCACGGCGACATTCCTGATGCCGTGTTCGCTGGCGAGGAACCATGCGGTCGCCAGCCCGTGACCGCCGCCGCCGATGACCACCACGTCGTAGCGGTCCTTCGGGGTGGCGTCGCGCCAGGTGCGTTGCCAGTTCTTGTGGCCGGAAAGGGCGGCGCGGGCGAGCGAGAAGATCGAGTATTTCATAGGGTCATTCCGAGGTCGCTCGCATCGCGCTGGACCCTTCTTTGCGCATCGGATTTACCCGAAAACCGTTTCACACTTTTCGGTCCGATGCTCTAGATATCCAGCGTGTGGTCGCGCTCCCACTGGGTGAAGTGCGAAGCATAGGAATTCCATTCCTGGTGCTTCAGCTTTAGATATGCCGACGAAAATTCCTCACCCAGCGCCGTCTTGAGCGATTTGTCCTTGTCGAACTCGCGCAGCGCATCGAGCAGGTTGAGCGGCAGCTTCGGCGCGCCCTTCACCGTATGGCCGAACTGGTACATGTCGATGTCATGGCGCTTGCCGGGATCGGCCTTCGAGCGGATGCCGTCCAGCCCTGCGGCGATGATGACCGCCTGCAGGAGATAGGGGTTGGCAGCGCCGTCGGGCAGCCTAAGTTCGAAGCGGCCGGGGCCGGGCACACGCACCATATGGGTGCGGTTGTTGCCGGTCCAGGTCACCGTGTTCGGCGCCCAGGTCGCGCCCGAGATGGTGCGCGGCGCATTGATGCGCTTGTAGGAATTGACCGTCGGATTGGTGATCGCGGCCAGCGCCGAGGCATGCTTCATGATGCCGCCGAGGAAGTTCCTGCCTTTCGCCGACAGGCCAAGCTCCATCGCATTGTCGGCGAAGACATTGATCTTGCCCGCCTTGTCCCAAACCGAGATGTGCGCATGACAGCCATTGCCGGTCAGGCCCTGGAAGGGCTTGGGCATGAAGGTGGCGCGCAGCCCATGCTTTTCCGCCACCGACTTGACCATGAACTTGAAGAAGGAGTGCTTGTCGGCGGTCGCCAGCGCGTCGTCGAAGGCCCAGTTCATCTCGAACTGGCCGTTGGCGTCCTCATGGTCGTTCTGGTAGGCGCCCCAGCCAAGCGCCAGCATATGGTCGCAGATCTCGGCGATCACGTCATAGCGGCGCATCACCGCCTGCTGGTCGTAGCAGGGTTTTGATGCCGTATCATACTCGTCGGAGATTGCCTTGCCGTCGGGCGAGATCAGGAAGAACTCGGCCTCGACGCCGGTCTTGATGTGCATGCCGTCGGTCGCGGCTTCGGCGATCAGCCGCCTCAGCGTGTTGCGTGGCGTCTGGTCGACCTCCTTGTCGTCCATGATGCAGTTGGCGGCGACCCAGGCGACCTCGGGCTTCCACGGCAGCTGGATGACCGAATCCGGGTCCGGCACCGCCAGCATGTCGGGATGCGCCGGCGTCAGGTCGAGCCAGGTGGCGAAGCCGGCAAAGCCGGCGCCGTCCTTCTGCATGTCGGCGATCGCTTGCGCCGGCACCAGCTTGGCGCGTTGCCCACCGAACAGGTCGGTGTAGGAAATCATGAAATACTTGACGCCGTTCTTTTTGGCGAAAGCGGCGAGATCGTTCCCCATTATAGTTCCTCGCTTATGTGGTATTGGCAGTCTCTGTCAGAAGCCGTTCTTCCCCGGTATCCAGTTGGTGCCGGCCAGCGGCACGCCGGCCATGGCGGCGGCTTCGATGGTGAGCGCGACGAGATCCTCGGGCTCGAGATTGTGCAGGCTGTTCTTGCCGCACGCGCGGGCGATGGTCTGTGCTTCGAGCGTCATCACCTTGAGATAGTTCGCCAGACGCCGCCCGGCCGCGATCGGGTCGACGCGCTTCATCAGTTCGGGGTCCTGCGTGGTTATGCCGGCCGGGTCACGGCCCTCGTGCCAGTCGTCATAGGCGCCGGCAGTGGTGCCGAGCTCGTTATACTCGGCCTCCCAGCGCGGGTCGTTGTCGCCGAGCGCGACAAGGGCGGCCGTGCCGATCGACACGGCATCGACGCCCAGCGCCAGCGCCTTGGCGACATCGGCGCCGTTGCGGATGCCGCCGGAGACGATCAGCTGCACCTTGCGGTGCATGCCGAGATCCTGCAGTGCCTGCACTGCCGGCCTGATGCAGGCGAGCGTCGGCTGGCCGACATTCTCGATGAACACTTCCTGCGTCGCCGCGGTGCCGCCCTGCATGCCGTCGACCACGACGACATCGGCGCCCGACTTCACCGCAAGGGCGGTGTCGTAATAGGGCCGCGCACCGCCGACCTTGACGTAGATCGGCTTCTCCCAGTCGGTGATCTCGCGCAGTTCCAGGATCTTGATCTCGAGATCGTCGGGGCCGGTCCAGTCGGGATGACGCGAGGCCGAACGCTGGTCGATGCCCTTGGGCAGCGTGCGCATTTCGGCGACGCGGTCTGAAATCTTCTGGCCGAGCAGCATGCCGCCGCCGCCGGGCTTGGCGCCCTGGCCGACCACGACTTCGATCGCATCGGCCCGGCGCAAATCGCGCGGGTTCATGCCATAGCGCGATGGCAAATATTGGTAGACCAGCATCTTGGAATGGCCGCGCTCTTCCTCGGTCATGCCGCCGTCGCCGGTCGTGGTCGAGGTGCCGGACAGCGTCGCGCCGCGCCCCAGTGCTTCCTTGGCCGGTCCGGATAGTGAGCCAAAACTCATGCCGGCGATGGTGATCGGGATCTTCAACTCGATCGGCTTCTTGGCATGGCGGGAACCCAGCACAACGCTGGTGTCGCAGCGCTCGCGATAGCCTTCGAGCGGATAGCGCGAGATCGAGGCGCCGAGGAACAGAAGGTCGTCGAAATGCGGCAGCTTGCGCTTGGCGCCGGCGCCACGGATGTCGTAGATGCCGGTCGCCGCGGCGCGGCGGATTTCAGACAGCGTGTAGTCGTCGAAGGTCGCGGATTTGCGCGGCGTCGTCGGCGGGTTGCGATAGGTCATTTTGCCTCAATATGCGTCGGCATTGTCGATATTGAAATTGTAGAGCGTGCGCGCCGAGCCGTAGCGCTTGAACTCAGCCGGTTTGACGCCGGTCACGCCGGCGCGGTCGAGCAAGCCTTGGAGCAGGTCCAGATGTTCCGCCCGCATCTCCTTGGCGATGCAGTCGGCGCCGAGGCTTTCGACCTTGCCGCGCACGAACAGCCGCGCCTCGTAGATGGAATCGCCCAGCGCATCGCCGGCGTCGCCCAGCACCACCAGATTGCCGGACTGTGCCATGAACGCCGACATGTGGCCGATATTGCCGTGCACGACGATGTCGATGCCCTTCATCGAGATGCCGCAGCGCGACGAGGCATTGCCTTCGATCACCAGCAGGCCGCCGCGGCCGGTGGCGCCGGCATACTGGCTGGCGTCGCCTTTGATGGTGATGGAGCCCGACATCATGTTCTCGCCGACACCCGGTCCGGCCGAGCCGTGGACGGTGATCGCGGCGCCGTCGTTCATGCCGCCGCAATAATAGCCGACGCTGCCGCGCACATCGATGGTGACCGGCTGGTCGACGCCGACGGCGACCGAGTGGTTGCCTTTCGGGTTCAACGCTTCCCACGCCGTTTCGTTCGAACCGGGGGTCAGCTTGTGAAGCGCCTGGTTGAACTCACGCAGCGACATTGCGTCGAGGTCGAAGACCCGTGATGCATTATCGTGCGCTGCCGTCTTTGAAAGCTTGGTTGCCGGCATGAAACTCAATGCTCCCAGAAATAGACGGTCGCGGGCTCGGGTTCCCAGACCCTCGCATTGTCTATGCCGGGCAGTTTGGTGAGCGCGCGATATTCCGAGCCGAAGGCGACATACTGGTCGGTCTCGGCCATCACCGCGGGCTTGCAGGCGATCGGATCGCGCACCACGCCGAAGCCGTTCTTGGTGCCGACGACGAAGGTGAAGAAACCGTCGAGATCGCTGAGCGTGCCTTCGAGCGCCTCGCCGAGATTCTTGCCGTGCGCCATCTGCGAGGAGAGATAGGCGGCTGCCACTTCGGTGTCGTTCTCGGTCTCGAATTTCATGCCTTCGCGGACCAGCTCGCGCCGGACATTGTTGTGGTTGGACAGCGAGCCATTGTGCACCAGGCACTGGTCGGCGCCGGTCGAGAACGGATGCGCGCCCATCGTCGTGACCGCCGATTCCGTCGCCATGCGGGTGTGGCCGATACCATGCGTGCCGGTCATCGAACGCACGTCGAAACGCTCGACGACGGCTTCCGGCAGGCCGACTTCCTTGTAGATTTCCACCACGTCGCCGGCGCCCATGATACGGATATCGGGCCTCAGTGCCTGAATGGTTTCACGCGCCTCGTCGATCTTGTCGGGCCTGGTCCTGACGACCGCGTGCGTCGACTTTACCGCGACACTCACCGGCACGCCAATGGCCTTGGCAAGCTCGGTATCGAGACCGCGGAAATCGCGTTCCGGCTTGGCCGACTGAATGGTGATCTTGGCTTCATTGCCGGAGGAGGCGCCATAGATGGCTATGCCGGCGCTGTCCGGGCCGCGGTCGCTGAGCGAGATCAGCATCTCCGAAAGCATTGCACCAAGCTTCGGCTCCAGCGCCTTGTCCTTCAAGAAAAGTCCGACGATTCCACACATGTCAGCCTCCGATGGTGAGTGTGATTTCGGTGCTACCAGCTTCACGGGACTTATTCAACTCACATGAAAGTTTTTTTTCATGACAAACAAATCGCCTGGCGCGGCAGGGCGCCAGGCGACCGGGCACAGCCCTAATAGCGGTCGATCGCCTCTCTTGTCTCGTCCCCGCTGCGGTCCGCGGCCATATCGGCCTCGATTTCAGCATTCTCGTGGCGCGTCTGGAGGACATGCCATCCAATCCAGAAGACGAGACCGATGATGACCATCAGGACTTCTGAACCCTGAAACGGGTAGATTGCGCCGACGTCCTTGAGGTCGACGGCCCAGCTTTCCATACCATTGGTAGACATGCGAGTTCTCCTGTCGCTTGGCTATTTGATCGTGGCCTTTTCGGCGGTTCCCACTTCGCGCACCGACGCTTCGAACTCATGGTTGAGGGCAAAGTCGACGCCCTCGAGTTCGACCTTGGCCGGCACACGCAGCAGGTTCATGCTGTTGAGGATCTTGCAGACAACAAAGGTGGGAACAAAGCCGAGCGCGAACATCAGCACCGCACCCGCGAAATTGCCGAGCGGGTTGATGTACGCGAAGCCCTCATAGGGCGATGACGGCTGTCCCCACAGCATGAAACCCGCCACCACGACGCCGAGGAATCCGCCATAGCCGTGCACGGCAACGGCGCCCACCGCATCGTCGATCTTGAAGCGGCGCTCGACGAAATAGTGCAGCTTGTAGCAGATTGTCGGGACGATAGCGCCGATCAGAAGCGCCTGGATCGGATGATAGAGATCGTTGCCGGCCGAGGCTGAAATAATGCCGCAAAGCCCCAGCGAGAACGTCCAGAACGGGTCTCCTTTCGAGACGATGTAGCCGGCCATCATGCCGCCCGACAGCGACATCAGGAAGTTGAAGGTGATCGCCGAGAGCGTGGTCGGCGCAAGATAGATGTTGGTCGCCGTCCAGGTGTCGCCGGTGATCTGGCCGGCAATCGTGGCCGGACTGATCAGCGGAATGTTGCACGCCGCATAGAAGCCCCAGAAGCCGGTGTAAATCAGAAACAGGCCGATCGTGACCAGCCAAACATTGTGGGGCGGGATGTCGCGCGGCGTGCCGTCAGGCCTGAACTTGCCGATGCGTGGGCCGAGCACGATGAGGAAGGCAAGCGCCGCCCCGCCGGCGATCGCGTGCACGACGCCCGACGCATAGGCGTCGTGATAACCCCAGAGCTTCACCATCCATCCCTGCGGATGCCAGCCCCAGGACGCGCCGAGAATCCACAGTACCGAACCGATCAGCACCGCGACGATCCAGAACGCACCCGAGCGCGCTCGTTCTATGATCGAACCCGAGATGATCGAAGCCGTCGTGATGGAAAACAGCAGGAAGGCGCCCCAGAACACGCCGTTGAGGCGATGCCAGAGCGCGGCGTCGGCAGGCGTGACCCCCGTCTCGCCTGGATTGACGCCGGAGAGATGAGTGCCCATCAACGGATTCCACGGTTCGGCGAATGGTGCCGTGACAAGCCCGCCCGGGACCATGCCCGGTCCGTTGGGAAACCCGAAATAGATCCACCAGCCGAAAAAATAGAACGTAACCGTGACGAGCGGGATCGCCATCGCGTTCTTCATAAGCGTTTTCAGGTGATTGCGCCGGCGCGAGACGCCGACCTCGTAGGTGCAGAATCCGACATGGATGAGGAACATCATGACGATGGTCACCCAGTAGTAGAATTCGGTGAAAATGGTCGTTAGAGCGTTGAGATTCCCTTCCATTTCATGTCCCCTCCGTTCAGTCGCACTCCTTGCCTCTCAGTAAAACTTTTTGCATGTTAGTATTGCGCGCTTTTGGAGTTTTGAGTCAATATGGCGCGGAACGTCGCGTGGCCTCCAGTGCCCTGAATCGGCGAAAAGTCGGCAATTGTGTTGAGGAGAAGCAAGCCCATGACGGCATCCTGGAGATTTTCGACCCTGGCGGATCGCCATCGCGCGCTCGGCTCGAAGCTCGAAGACTGGAGCGGGATGGGAACCGCCTGGACCTACGACAAGGATGCCGACGAGGAGTATACCGCCATCCGCACCAAGGCCGGCCTGATGGATGTGTCGGGTCTGAAGAAGGTCCACATCACCGGGCCGCACGCCTCGCACCTGATCGATCTCGCCACGACGCGCGACGTCGAGAAAATATATCCCGGCAAGTCGGCCTATGCCTGCATGCTGAACGAGGCCGGCAAGTTCACCGACGATTGCATCCTCTATCGCACCGGCCCGAATAGCTGGATGGTCGTGCACGGTTCGGGCACCGGCCATGAGGAGTTGCAGCGCGCTTCCGTCGGGCGTGACGTCTCGCTGCGCTTCGACGACAATCTGCACGATCTTTCCCTGCAGGGCCCCACTGCCGTCGACTATCTGGCCAAGCATGTGCCCGGCATCCGCGACCTCAACTATTTCCATCACATGCAGACGCAGCTGTTCGGCTTGCCCGTGATGATCTCGCGCACCGGCTACACCGGCGAGCGCGGCTACGAGATCTTCTGCCGTGGCCAGGACGCCGGCACGATCTGGGATAGGATTCTCGACGAGGGCAAGAGCGCCGGCATCATCCCGTGCCGCTTCACCACGCTCGACATGCTGCGCGTCGAAAGTTATTTGCTCTTCTACCCCTACGATAATTCCCAAAAGTATCCGTTCGACAATGAAGGCCCCGGCGACACGCTGTGGGAACTCGGTCTCGACTTCACCGTCAGCCCCGGCAAGACAGGCTTTCGCGGCGCCGAGGAACACTACCGGCTGAAGGGCAAGGAACGCTTCAAGATCTATGGCGTATTGCTCGATGGCAAGGAGCCGGCCGACGAAGGTGCGCCGGTCTACCGCGACGGCGAAAAAGTCGGCGTAGTGACTTGCGCCATGTATTCGCCGCTGGTCAAGAAATCGATGGGCATCGCCAGGCTCGATGTCGACTGTGCCGTCAAGGACACCAAGCTCGAGATCCGCAACAAGAGCGGCGCCATCAAGGCCACCGCGCAGCCGCTTCCCTTCGATGATCCGAAGAAGACCAAGCGCACGGCGAAAGGCTGAGGCATAGTCAAGGCGAGGGGTTCGAGGCACAAAGAGAGAATGGCAGCCAAGAGTATCATTAGCCGGCCCGTTTACGGAACCTTGTCTCCGCAGCCTGGCAAGCACCATCTTTTCATCGCGGATGCCGAGGGCGCGCTCGCAATAACGGACATGGCCGCGACGGCGCCGGTCGGGTTCTTTGATGGCGCCCACATCATCTACATCCCCGGCCCTGACGGTGCTCATATCGCAGCGCTCGAGGCGCTGAGGCCGGCGCAGTTCTACCAGGGCTATTCCTTCGCCAGTGCCTTGCCGCGGCTGAAACAGACGCTGGCCAACGCGCATATGGGGCTGCGCCTCTATCTCGCGGGCACCGAAGGGCTGATCGGCCAGGCCATGCAGGTCGCGCTCGAAGCCGGCATCGACCACACTTCGATGCAGACCGAGCATCGCGGCTCGCTGGCGCGGCGCATGCAATGCGTCCACTGCAAGGGCATCACCGAAAACGTGACGACGCAGCCGGCGACCTGTTCGCATTGTGGCCTGCTTCTTCTGGTACGCGATCACTACTCGCGGCGTCTTGCTGCGTTCCAGGGCGTCTGCATCAATGCCGAGGACCGCAGCGAAATTCCTCCGATGGAGGAGATCTTTCGATGAGCACCGGCACCACCAAGCTTGATGTCGTCGTCAGCGATGTCGTTCCGGTCAACGATCTGGTGACGCGCTTCCATTTCCGCCGGCGTGACGGCGAGCTGTTGCCGACATTTTCCGGGGGCGCTCATGTCGTGGTGGAAATGCGCGATGGCGACCGCACCAGGCTCAATCCCTATTCGCTGATGGGCTCGCCGCTCAATACCGGCGAATACACCATCTCGGTGCGGCGCGACGATGTCGGCCGCGGCGGCTCGCTGTTCATGCACCGGAGCGTCAAGCCGGGCCTGGAAATGGTGATCAGCTACCCGGTCAATTTGTTCTCGCTCGATTTGCGCGCCAAAAAACACCTGATGCTGGCCGGCGGCATCGGCATCACCCCATTCATGGCGCAGACCGCGCAGCTGGCCGCGGAAGGCGGTAATTTCGAGCTGCACTACACGTGCCGTACCGCCTCGCTCGGCACCTATGCCGATGTCCTGCAACAGCGCTACGGGCGCCGTATCAGGCTCTATCACGACGACCGCGACGAGCGCATCGAGCTCGACCGGCTGCTGTCGTCGCAGCCGCTCGGCACGCATCTCTATGTCTGCGGTCCGTCCGGCATGATCGGCTGGGTGCGCGACCGCGCCGCCGCACTTGGCTGGCCTTCGGAAACCGTGCATTTCGAGCATTTCGCGGCGCCCCTGCCCGGCGCTCCGTTCGACGTGACGCTGGCCGTCACCGGCAAGACGATCCGCGTCGATGAGCAGCAGAGCCTGCTCGAAGCGATCGAGGCGGCCGGCGTCGATCCACCCTATCTCTGCCGCGGCGGCGTCTGCGGCCAGTGCGAGACCAACGTCATCTCGCATGACGGCAAGTTCATCCACAACGACCACTGGCTGAGCGAGGAAGACCACCGCTCCGGCTGCAAGATCATGCCGTGCGTGTCGCGCTTCGAGGGCAAATCGCTGGTCTTGGAAAGATAGGAGGCGAGCTTGGGAATCACCTTTCGCAAGGAAACGTTCCGCGACGATTTCACCTTCAGGAACAGCCCTGAGCACATCAGGCGGTTTCCGTTTCCATTCCACGAAGACAGCTACATGTATGCGGTCAACATCGAGCCGCATGTCGTTGGGCCGAAGGGCAGCGTGCTGGAAAACCTGATCGACGTCGACGAGCACTATGTCGCCGAGATGCAGGACCGCGCTCTGGTGTTGGCCGAGGACCCGTTGCGCTGCCAGTCGCTGCCGCACATGACGCTGGCCGGCTGGGATCTGCTCGAACTTCTGATGGAGCAGCAGGCGCTGGGCTATCCCGAGCATTTCACGCTGACGCGCGACGGCGACAGATGGCGGTGGATCAACCGGCCGCTCGGCATCGACGACACCTTCACCTTCGGCGATGTCTCGACGCTGCCCTATGGGCCAATGGAATACATCACAAGGCAGAGTCAGGGCGATTTCTGCATCCTCGACCAGCGCGACGGCAATCTGTGGATGGACGCCGGCATGGTTACCACCCAGGCCGACTGGTCGCTGGATTTCGACATCGGCATGAATTTCTTCGAGTGGCACGCGCCGGTGCCATTGGCGCATGAAAAGGGGATCTTCATCAGGGCGCTGAAATTCCTCACCAACATCCAGCAGGGCAAGCCGGCGCGACGCCTGAACTGGACCATGACGATCAATCCGCGGCTCGATACCAGCCCGGAAAATTATCACATATGGGGACCGGACCGGGCGACCGTCACGCCAGAGAACGTCGGCGACAAGGTGCATCTGCGCGTCGAACTGCAAAGCTTCTGGCGGCTGCCGCGCTCGAACGGCATCGTCTTCCCGATCCGCTGCTATCTGATCAAGATGGACGATCTGGTGACGCAGCCGAAATGGGCGCGGCGCCTGCATCGCGTCATCCGCGACCTGCCGGAGGAGCTCGCCACCTACAAGGGCCTGACCCGCTACCGCCCGACGCTGGTCGAATGGCTGTCGAAGCTGGATGATGACAGTGCGACAAGCCCGGGCTTTGGGCCGGACTGAGTTCGGCCTGCTTCCGTTTGCGCCGTGCCTCTCAAGACCTAGGTTCCTCGCCCCCGCGAAGCGGGGGAGAGGTGGCCGCGAAGCGGCCGGAGAGGGGGCTTTCGTAGGGCGCGG
>NZ_CAAF010000030.1 GCF_000359125.1 Mesorhizobium sp. STM 4661
CGAAAATAGACCAACCTATATCGATAGTCTTTGAAACCGAGCAAATCGCGGATCGCCGAAATTCTCCTTTGAATTCAAGAGCGAGAATTTCTGACGGATCCGGGATACGGTTCTTCGTCGTCAGCGGAAAAATTTTCCTCGATGGATCAATGCGTTATGATGCTTCAGAACAATCGAGTGGGAATGATTCAGGCCTATCCAGACGCATCCGAAACTACGCTATGGTACGCCACAAGGCATTGAAAATAAAAATAAATCAATTCGTTGGCAATCGACAGCTATCGGCACGCAGAGTTTGGCTTTGGCGGCTGCGTGACGGACCTCCGGCATATTGGGTGACAGGTGGCGAGATCCGTTGGTGCTTGCCCGATGAAGAGCAATTCAACTTAACAGGATGAGCATTGTCAAAAGCCAAGCCGGCGAAGGGCAGAGCATCGTCGCCGATCGGCGGCTGGCTATCGAGAATCGTAACCACGCGCGACCGGTCGTTCGGCCCCCATCCTGGCGCAACATGCGGACCACCACGGACGGGGACAGTCGGTCCCGCGTCCCGTCCTGCGGCCGGCGCTATGCTGACGCTCCCTGTCCCGTTCACTGTCTGCGGCGGGGGCGAATTTCCTCCATCCTACGCGCGACAATCGTCCGTCGTTGCGGACGCGCGCAGGACTGCGGCTTATACGCCGTTCTTCTTAATCCACAGATCGGCTTGCGAACAGTCCGTGCGAGGTCTGCGACTTCGACCGCTTGTGTCCAGGCGAGGAACAAAGGACGAAATCGTGCGTTGCTTTGGGCTGCTTAAAGGTACGAGCACGTCAACCAAGGAGGAAACAATGCCGCAGGAAAAACCTGGCCAACATCACGATCATCCCGGCCACAAGCCTGGCGATCTCGATCAGCACGGCCACCGCGACAAGGCTGGTCAGAAGGAAGTCGCCGGCGAACACCACGATCATCCCGGCCACGAGCCTGGCGATCTCGATCAGCACGGCCACCGCGACAAGAGTGGGGCGGCCAAGAAGTAGCTTTGACAGGTTGAATTCTATGCGGCTTCTCGCATTTCGCGGGGAGCCGCATTTGTGAGTCGAACTGGCTCTAACTTGACGCCCGATACGCGGCCGTCAGGATCGGAGCCATTGCAGCAATTCGGATCCAAGAAGCTGCGCGTTCAGTTCCTCGTCGGAAAGGTCCACGAAGCTGTCGAGATCTCTCACGATCACGACGCCGGTGTTCTTAAAACGCTTTGCGATGGTGTCGAGGAATTTGAATTCGACGGTGTGCTCGCAGGCTCCCATGAACAGAAAATACACCTGGTCGCCGCGCTTCTCGGATTCTTCCAGAACACGCATGGTCCGATCTTCGTCGGAAGGGTCGTTATCGCCGTCGGTGACGAAGATGACGACTGACCGCTTCTTTTCCAAAACCGGCGCCTCCCTGGAAATTCCAAAGAACCGGCTAAGGAAGCCTCCCGTCTCCTCGCCCGGCAGCCAGCCGAAGTGTTGGAGATTACGCTCCAGCACATAGCTGTAGGTGGTCCCGCCCTTCCAGCCAGGCACCTTGTCGATCACGTTTCGGACGATGTAGTTCTCGCAATCGTCCGGCGTCACAGTCCCGACATGGTGGACGTGCGCCTTGCCGTTGCTGAAGCTGAAGACATCCACCTTTCCGTCGGGGTCGAGCACCATGCCGTAGGGCACCAGCCGTGCGACGAGCTTGCTCGTGGTGCCTTCCTCGTGCTCGTGCTCGAAAGACCCGGAGACATCCATGTCGAAGATCAATTCGGCTTTGATGTCCGCCGCGACCCCCGCCTTGTCGAGAGAAAGACGCAGCGTTTTCGCCGACTTATTGAGGTTGAGTTGCAGTGCCATGGCCGATCGGTCCTCACTCTTTGAGTTGCTGCAGGATGTTCCGAAGCTGATAAGCAAGTTCGCCGGCTTCGGTCGGCGTCAGCTTGCGGTTGCTGTCGAGCATCGTGGTCAGCGCCGCGATGCTTCCCAAGAATCCGGGAACTGTGACGAGCGCCACATTCTGGATCGCCTCAATGAGCCGCAGCGGCTGCTCAATCTGCACCTCGCGCATCGATGCGCCGCTACGGATCTGCGCCACGGTCTGTGTCAGGCTCATGCCGCGCTCCAGGAACCGTTGCGAGAGCGGCGGCCGGATTGCGCGTAGGTGATCCGACAGGAAAGACGCCGCCAGTGCCGAGGCTTCGGCCTCGTCCCCAATGCCCTCGATCCGACGGGCATGCTGCTCCAGCGTCTCCTTGAATGACAAGAGCTGTTCAAGTGCCTCGCCCATCAGCCTTACCAACTGGTCGAGCTCGATGCGCGCCGTTTCAAGCTCGCCGGCCGTATCGATCCTGCTGTTCGTCTTCTTGAAGTACTCGCCGAAAATTCCCGCCCTCGAAGGGGCGCCGCAGACGGCCTCAATGTCGATCGAGCCGAGGATATCGGTCATGCGGCCGATATAGCCCGTCGCCTTCTTGAGCACATCGGCCTGCGAGAGTTCGAGCGTGCGCGACACCAGATCGCTGTAGTCCAGCTGGAGGTGATGGCCCCAAAGCACCGCCTGCCTGTCCCGCGCGCTTTCCACCACGAAGGACTGGATCAGCCGAAGCGCCTGTTCCAGCACGGCAGGTTTTGCCAGTGGCGACAGTTTCCCGATGTCGGAAAGCCCGACAGCGATCCGCTTGCGTTCCACACCGGGAATCGCCGTCGGCCTGGCCACCGGCGGCGTCCGCACGGGCGTTTCAGGCTCCGCCGCATTCGCGCTGCGGGTTCGGTCGCGGGCGCCGGCGGGCGCTACCACGGTCGACCCGGCGGGAGCGTCGTGTTGGGCAGCTTCGGCTGCCTTGGCCTTTAGGGTCCGTGCCCGCGCGGCTGGCGGAATGATCACGGTGGGGCGAAGCCTCCCCTGGTCATCGACCAGCATGGAACCACGTGAGGGAGGGGTCTTGTTCTGGGGCATCGCTGTCTCAAGAGAAATGCGCGAGAACGTCGTTGAAGGTGCCGTTGAAGCCACGGCCGACGGCCGCATATTCCCAGCCATTGGGGCCGAGCAATATGCTGCCCAGCTGGACGACATTGAATTCCTTGAATTCGTCCGACAGCTTGTAAGCGCCGAGTTGCTTGCCGGTGTCGTCCGACAGCGTGATGGTGCAGACGTCGATGTCGCCGAACGCCGCTTCCTCCTCCTCTTCGGCGCCCTGTTCGGTCTCGTGGCTGCCTCCATGTTCGGCTTCATGCACCGTGACGAAGATCGGTATCTCGTTGATCCCCGCCGACAGCTTGGAGCCGTCAATAACGATGGACTCGGTGTTGTTTTGCACTCTCTTGTCGCCACTGTGGAAGAGCCCGCCGTTGGGCGTCTGGAACGATCCGTCGGGGTTTGACGGCAAGGCGCCGCCCTTCGGGTTCATCCGCGTGGTGTTGTAGGTTGACAGCACGCTGGCAAGATCCGTCACCTTCGCGCCGTTCCCGTCATTGCGCGCCTCGAGCGCATGGACGTCGACATCATCGGCGTGGTCGGCATCGCATATCCACTCGACCTTGACGGTGAACTGCGCTCCCTTGTTGAGGGAAAGTCTGAGCTTTGGCGTCTCGGTGCCGGGCTTTTCAAGGGAGAGGGTCAGCATGCTGGTGAAATTCCTTTGATCTGACTACTTGCATGGTTGAGGCAAGGAAGCCGATGGACGCAGTTTAGCGCGACGAGAGGGTCGCGAGTTCCTGACGTGCGGCTGCGAATTTCTGTCGCGCCAGCTCGAACTTTTCCTCGGTCGACTTCCGCGCCGCCGCGACGAGACCGTGGATCTCGTTGGTGGTGGCAATGATCTGCTCGATCTGCTGCGCCTGAGCGAGGCGGTTGTCCCCCGGCGCCTGCGCGGCGGTGACGGCGACGTCCTTCAGGGCGCGGCCGCGCATCTCGGTCAGCTGCTTGTCGAGCTTGGCCTGGCGGCCGGCCAGTTGCTGCACACTCTTCACCGCGAACGCGCCATGGATCGACAGCAGCGTCATTTTGATCGACGCGAACCGCGACGCTACCGTGGTGGCGGTTTCCTGCAAGGTCGCTATTCCGGCCTGTTCGATCTGCTGGATTACCAACTGGTCGGCCGGCAGCCGCGTGTAGGTGCCTTCCAGCGCCAGCGCGCGGCTCTCGAGCAGCAGGAGCCTGTCCTTGAATTCCATCATCCTGGTCTGCGCCACAGGATCGGCTGGATTGAGCCGCGCCTCCTCGTCGGCGACATAGGCGCGCGCCTTGTCCAGGAAAGCGCGGGCGACAGCCGCGGCCACGGTGAAATCGCTGAAATGGTCGCCATAGCTCTGCTTTAGTGCATCGAGTGCCTGCAACTCGCCGAACAGCTTCTGCATTTCGCTGGAAAGTTCGCCTTCGAGCTTCATCATCCGGTCGGCGAGCGTCTTTGTTCGCCCGGTGATGAGGTCGCCGATTTCCGCGAGAAATGCCGCCGCGACCTCGTCTGGCTGCTTGCCGCGAAACTTTCCCAGCAGCGAGCCTATGAAACCGGGCTTTTCGCCGTTCTGCAATTTGTCGAGAATTTCCGGGAGATCAGCATCCTCGACGCCCTGTTCGAGGCGGCCGAATAGTGCGAATACGGCGGCCGCGCTGTTTTTGTCGAGCCGCGAGAGGAATCCGTCGAGCGTCCGCTGCAGCGCCCGCTCGGCCTCCAGGCCGATCTTGATGACGTCGCCTGACTGCATGGCGGGAAAATCCAGTGTGGCCAGAGCCTTCTCCGCTTCCGGCACCTGCGCCGGGCTGAGCACGATGGCGCCCGTATTCATCGGTATCGCGGGAAGGCTCCCTTGCAGGGGCTCGCCTGTGAGAAGGTTGGGAGGTGAGTCGATGGTTGTCGGTTTCATGAATGAAGATCCTCCTCCAAGATACATTGCTTGCGAACGTGGGAGGGATCTCTCTTATCGCTATAGCATCTAAATCGCAATTCGCAGGCGCGCTTGGCAGTCGAGCGAGAAAGGCCGACGCAGGACAAAAACGGTTTCCTTCCTGCCCCACCGCATTTACAAAAGCCTCACTTGGCACCATCCGGATCAAAGCGCTATTGCTTGGAACCAACGATGGCCCCCTGTGGGCGAAATGATCGACAACCGCGCGTCGACGGCCCTAGGACGAGAGATGCCATGCCTGACAGTTCGGCCGATCATAAGCGTTCAGGCATACTCAGCGATCAGCCGTCGGACTTGGTCGGCGGGTCCGGCTGGCTTGCCATCTGGGCGGTGCTTCGTGAGGCCCTGCTCCGGCTCTGGGATGACGAGGCGTTGCCGCTCGCCGGAAACATCGCGTTCCGCGCGGTACTTGCAATGTTTCCGTTTCTCATTTTCGTCAGTTCGCTTACGGCCTTCATAGGCGATCCGAGCATGGCTAATCGCCTTATCGAATTTCTGATCCAAATTGTTCCAGCTCCCTTGGTGGACACGTTGATCGAAGAGGTTCGCGCGGTCTTGGCGGTAAGACGCGGCGGAGTGGCAAGTATCGGTGTCCTGCTGACTATCTGGTTTGCCGTTGGCGGCGTCGACAGCGTTCGTGTGGGATTGAATCGCGCCTACGACATCAAGGAGCATCGACCGACCTTGGCGATCTTTGCGCTGCAAGTCGTGGTGGTAATTGGCGGTGCGCTGGTCTTTGTGGTTGTCGCGTACCTCCTGGTGATGGGCTCCCTTGTTGGCACAGCAGCGCACCGGCTATTGTCCGGCTTCCAGCCGGCCTTGCTAACGCTCGATTTGGTGCGCTATCCGTCCGCGGCGGCAATTCTGACATCCGCCTTGTTCGCGGCACATATCTTCCTGCCGGCACGTCGGACCCGATTTTCCAGCCTTTGGCCGGGAGTCCTCTTTACCGTTTTGGTGTGGATGGGATTAGCAGCAGCATTTTCCTTATATCTGGCCCGTTTCGCCAATTATGCGAGCTATTATGCAGGGCTGGCGGGCCTCATTGCCGCGTTGTACTTTCTTTATCTTTCTGCGTTGGTTCTGATATTTGGCGGCGAGATCAATCGGGTGATTAGGATCAGGCGGTTGGCGCGCGCGTTCGCTGTGAGTCAAAGTGGCTAGCCATTGGAAGCACACGGAGCGCAGCAACACAAAGGAGCACGACTTTGAATAGCCCATTCTCAAACCGCAACCTGACCGGACGCGCCGTCAAGTTAAGCGGCATTGCCATCCTTGTGTGTGCCGCGCCGGCGTCGGCTGATGTGAAAGTGGAGGTTACGCAGTCAACCTACGAACTGCGCGGCCTGAGCCGTGAAGCGATCCATGAGGACATGCACCGCGTTGCCAGAAAGGACGGCGATGGCATTATCGAAGGCGAGGTGAATGACGATCTGGCCTGGAAGTTCAAGTTTGCGGTAGCGGACAACTCCTGCCATGTCACGTCCGGCGAGATTACCCTCAAGCTGAGCGTCATGCTGCCCACCTGGGTCGATGAAGCGCGCGCGGACGAAAGTGTGCGCACCGTCTGGAATAGCTACTTTCAGGAGCTAAAGGCCCATGAAGATGGCCACAAAACCATCGCTGTGGATGCGGCCGAAAAGATCAACCAGATAGCACATGGCGTCAAAGCGGCCGGTCCATGCAATGCCCTTGAGGAATCGCTCAACGACGCTGCCAGGCAGATCGTCGAGACGGCAGAGAAAGCTCAGGACCAGCATGACGCCGACGCCAAGCCGTTTGCTCTCGAATGAGCCGAGGTCTGACAATCCCTTTGGTCGCTAGAGAATGCACGTGCTCTGGCCGGCGATCCTCGCCGACATCGGCGCGACCGTGATGGTGACGGGCAGCGCAGATGGTGTCGGCTGTGGCAATTTACACACGCGCAGAGCGGCTCGCTTTCGATGAAGCTGGGCGATATGCGTTCCTCTCATCGTAAAGCTGGGCGGTGAATTCGCTGACGAGGCGCGATGGGGACGCGCCTGGTGGTCGAAGGACCAACGCGCGGAAGGTGACGCGCTGATGAAGAGCGAACGGCACGAAACTCCACGATAGAGGGAGTGAGTGCCGTGAAAATCGGGCGCGTCGGTTGAACGAGTTGGCGAACGGTACCATATCCGCCGCAGCGGGCTAGAACACGTATCAGGATTTAAAGATGAAATGTCCAATCGATGATGCAGAACTCGTCATGTCAGAGCGTCAGGGTATCGAGATCGACTATTGCCCCAAATGCCGCGGCGTATGGTTGGACAGAGGCGAACTCGACAAGATAATCGAACGTTCCGCCACGAACGAGATGCAGGCACAAGATTCTGGCGAGCCGCCCGGTCGCGAACAATCCACAGGTCACGGCGAGCATCGTGACACCTACTCGTATCGCGGAAGAAAAAAGAAGTCCCTTCTGGGGGAGCTTTTCGACTTTTGACAGCTTCTCCAACTGCTCGCCCCAAAACCGGAATGGTTGCCGCACGTCGCTGGCAAAGATCGAAGGCCATTGTGGGACAAAATCGCGTACCGATAACGGCTGTGCTGATGTCCGGCGAGGTTTCGTCGAGCCGGAATTTCGCCGGTGTGCAAAGGGTGGCGCCAAGGTATTCGCCGCCGCTTCAACGGCGATGGCGTGTTGCGGGGGCCGCTCCTTCGCCCTAACTCAAGCCTCCCCCGTAGGTTCGATAGAAGAGATGTGAGCCTATCTGGGTCATCTTCTCCATCGCGCGAGCCCAGCCCGGATTCACATATGATGCGTAATAGTGCGTCGACGAGGCGACGTCCGGAAGGAAGATTTTCCCGGCGGCGACGGCCATGGCGACGTCTGCGGCCAGAGCATAGGCGGCTTTATCCGTTATCCGGTCCGGAATGCCGTCGCAGGCGAAGGAAAACTGGCAGCGATTGAACCAATCGTCGTTTTGGTAGACGACTTTGCAGACAGTATTCGGGTATGCGGGATTGCGTACCCTATTGAGGATCACCTGCGCAACCGCAGCCTGCCCCTTGGCGCTTTCGCCCCTCGCTTCGAAATAGACCGCCGTCGCGAGGCAACGCTGTTCTGTCTTCGAGAACACGCTTGCCGGGAGAGGCCGCCTCATCCAATCATGATCACCCTTTGCAAGCGGCGGAATGAAGCGGCCGCCCCCGTCATTGGCCTCTTTCAGCAGGCTGTCAAATGGCGAGGTTGCCTCGTGAAGCGGGTCTGTCGGGGCATAGGCGGTCGCAAGGATGTCAGCCTGGTCGTTGGTAACCAGTTCAGCCAATTTGGCCGGCACGCCGGCGTAGCGATCATCCTTCTTGCTATGAAATATGGCGGCTATGGCCATCTCGCCGCTACCACCAAGGGGCGTTGAAAGGGCCTCCGCATCCAGGCCCGGCCGGAGAGCTACACTCTGCCAAATCGGAACAAGATTCGCGGAGATCGTCTTGATTGGCGGGTCCGCGACCGCATTTGGAATTCGTGGCTGCTTGTCGTCGCGGCCAATGCTGGCCTCATCCAAAGATTCTCTCAATCTTGCCGTTTCGACGCGAAACCCGACCGATCGTGATACCCTCGTGTCCGCGACAATCCTGCGCAGAATAATCGGAACTGGAAGATCCACCCGATGGGTGTTTGTCCAATTGCCGAGGCGGAAGACCCATCCCGGGGCGCCTCTGCCATCCACTTTCGAATCCGGCAAACCCTGCAGCGCGGCAAGGGACGGTACGGCGAATAGGGTGGACAGCCCGCCGGCGATCAATGCAAGCGGAAAGCACGCCAGACAAAGCAATGTCAGCAGCCTCAAGCGGCGACTAGGTTGCACGCTTACCCCCGAAAATCTGTACCTTGGTTCGGCAAAAATGAATTGTTAACCTTGATACCAGGTTAACGCCGCCAGCCTGACGGGGTCGCGGCCTCTGCGTGTAGCGGCGTTTCCGATCGATGCGCCGCGATATGTCGTGCTGGTGATTATTGATGAGCCGCGGGTAGAGGAAGGCAAAGCCGGAGCAACCGCTGGTTCAAACGCAGCTCCAACCGTTGGTGCCATCATCCGAAGGTCGGCGGCTTTGTTGGAGGTAACGCCAGACTTTGAACAAGAGGGAAAGATCGTACCAACGCTGGAGTGTGGATCGCTCATGCCGAATTCGGGGCTGACGTTGGATTGCCGATC
Source organism: Mesorhizobium sp. STM 4661 (assembly GCF_000359125.1). GTDB lineage: Bacteria > Pseudomonadota > Alphaproteobacteria > Rhizobiales > Rhizobiaceae > Mesorhizobium. The sequence continues at coordinate 9,092 of NZ_CAAF010000030.1, forward strand.
CCAAGGCGACTTGCCCACGAGCCCGCGAAGGCAGCCAAGTTATGGGGGACAGCCGAAAAAAACGCTTGCTCCTCTAGTTGCTAGAGGAATTAGCGTCGCGTTGACTAGGAAACGCAAGAGCATTCGGAAGGCGTAATGCGATGAATGAAGCTGTTCTCAAAAGCCGTTACCGGGTAGCGGGCATGGATTGCGCGGCCTGCGCGAAGAAAATTGATACGGCTGCACGGCGCATTGACGGCGTCGCAGACGTCGCGGTTTCAGTTACAGCTGGAACCATGACCATCGACCACTCGCCGAAAGCGGATATGGAAAAACTCGCCAAGCGCGTGGAGAGCCTGGGCTACAAGGTCGCCCCGCTCGCCTTGGCGCAGGTGAAGGCAACTGCCGGCGCGGCGCCGAAGAGCGAAGACGCAAGCTGCACCAACCCCGATCACCATCACGATCATGCTGGCGATGATCATTCGGATCACGATCACGCTGATCACGACCATTCAGGCCACGACCATTCAGGCCACGACCATTCGGATCATGATCATGCCGACCATGATCATGCGTCGCATGGCAAAACGCTGGAGCAGCGGGCAAATGCGGCCGGCCTGATTGCAGCGAACGCAAACACGACCTTGCAAAGCCGGTACCGGGTAGCGGGCATGGATTGCGCCGCCTGCGCGAAGAAAATCGACACCGCGGCGAGGCGGGTTGAAGGCGTCCAGGATGTTTCGGTTTCGGTGACCGCCGGAACCATGACCGTCGATCATTCGTCGAAAGCGGATATGGAAAAGCTTGCCAAGCGCGTTGAAAGCTTGGGCTACAAGGTCGCCCCAATTGCGTTAGGGCAGGCAAAAGCTGTTGGCGGCGCGGCGCTCAGGAGCGATCCCGCAAACTCCACTGACCTGGATCACGATCATCTTGGCCATGACCATTCGGATCACGACCATTCGAGTCACGACAATGGCAAGAAGGCCGATGCCCAGGACGGCGCGGTGGCTGGCCTTCATGGCCACGATCACGGAAGTGAAGAGGGTCCGTGGTGGAAAACCTCGAAGGTGCGGCTGACGATCCTGTGCGGTCTCGCGCTCGCCGCGGCGTTCGTCCTGGCCAAGCTTGTTCCGGAAACCGCGCCATGGGCGTTCATCGCCGCCATGGCGGTGGGACTTATCCCGATCGCGCGGCGCGCGATCATGGCCGCTCTCAACGGGTCGCCGTTCACCATCGAAACGCTGATGACGATCGCCGCCGTCGGCGCCGTCATCATCAATGCCAGCGAGGAAGCCGCTGCTGTCGTTTTCCTCTTCCTGGTTGGAGAAATGCTCGAAGGGGTGGCCGCTGGCCGCGCCCGTGCCAGCATCAAGGCGCTTGCGACGTTGGTGCCGAAGACCGCGCTGCTGGAGGTCGACGGAAAAACATTGGAAGTGCCAGCAGAGAGCCTTGCCGTCGGCTCAACCATACTGGTGCGCCCCGGCGACCGCGTTCCTGCCGACGGCACGATCATCTCCGGCGAAAGCTCGATCGACGAATCCCCAATGACGGGCGAGTCCGTGCCGAAACGGAAGATTCCCGAAGATCAGGTTTTTGCCGGCACGATCAACCAGGATGCGCCGATACGCGTCAAGGTAACCGCGGCTGCCGCGGACAACACGATCGCGCGCATTATCCAACTGGTCGAGAAGGCACAAGAATCGAAAGCGCCGACCGAGCGGTTCATCGACCGCTTTTCAACCTACTATACGCCCGCCGTCATGATCGTCGCGGCGCTGGTGGCGATCGTCCCGCCGCTCGTCTTTGGCGGCGTCTGGAACGAGTGGATCTACAAGGGCCTCGCCATCCTCCTGATCGGTTGTCCTTGTGCGCTGGTCATCTCTACCCCGGCCGCCATCGCGGCGAGCCTTTCGGCCGGTGCCCGCAGGGGATTGCTGATGAAGGGCGGGGCGGTTCTGGAGACCCTTGGCAAGATCACCAAGGTTGCGTTCGACAAAACCGGCACGCTCACCGAAGGCAAGCCCAAGGTCACCGATATCGTTGCGGTCGGGCGGACCGAAGCCGAGACGTTGGCACTGGCGGCCGATTTGGAGATCGGATCCAGCCATCCGCTCGCCGTGGCCATTTTGGATGAAGCCAGAAAGAGGGACATCAATCCCACTTCAGCCAGCGAGGCAAGGGCCATAGGCGGCGAGGGCATCGTCGGAAAAGTGGGCGGCGTTGAACTTTTCCTTGGTTCGCCCAAGGCGGCAGAAAAGCGCTGCGCGCTCACGCAGGATCTGCGGGATCGCATCGCCAAGCTCAATGACGAAGGCAAGAGTGTCTCGGTGCTGCTTGCAGGCAAGGTGGTCGCCGGCGTCATCGCCATGCGCGACGAGCCGCGCGAGGACGCCAAGGAGGGTATTGAAGCGCTGAAACGCCTCGACGTCACTGCTGTGATGCTGACCGGCGACAACAAGCGTACCGCCGCTGCCATCGCCAAGAGTCTCGGTCTCGAACCCAGGGCCGAGCTGCTGCCGGAGGACAAGCTGCGCATCGTCGGCGAATTGCAGAAGACCGGACATATCGTAGGCAAGGTGGGTGACGGCATCAATGATGCGCCGGCGCTCGCCGCCGCCAATGTCGGCATCGCCATGGGCGGCGGAACCGATGTCGCGCTGGAGACCGCTGACGCCGCCGTTCTGCACGGCCGGGTCAAGGATGTCGCCAACATGATAGCGCTGTCGCGGGCGACCATGAGCAACATCATGCAGAACATCACAATTTCGCTCGGGCTAAAGGCGGTGTTCCTGGTCACCACAGTCATGGGGATAACCGGCCTTTGGCCGGCGATTCTGGCCGACACCGGGGCGACGGTCATTGTCACGGCGAACGCAATGAGGCTCCTGGGCTGGCGTGGGCTGAAGTGATCGCATCGGAGACCCGCAGTACATTGGGAGCCCGCGCGGCAAGCAACCGCGAATTCGGGCCGAGCTGAGAAGTGGTAGCGATCGAGGTCTCGGCTATAGGGTTGGCAACCGCCGCACTGGCCGGTGCGATTTCGTTCGTTTCGCCATGCGTCCTTCCTCTTGTCCCCGGATATCTCTCGTTCGTATCGAATGGGGTCGACCCGTCATCCACCCGCATGATCGACCGCCTTCGCGTGACATGGCCGGCGCTGTGGTTCGTGGCGGGATTTACGACTGTCTTCGTGCTTCTCGGCCTTGGCGCGCAGGCACTGGGCGGTTTGTTTATCCGCTACAGCGCCGAAGCGAATCTGGTCGGTGGGGCATTGGTCATCATGTTTGGATTGTTGATGACTGGCCTGATCAGAATTCCGGTCCTCATGCAGGAATTTCGATCGCTGGGCCCGAATTCGGTCTCGGGGCCGGGCAGCGCCTATGTGCTCGGTCTTGCCTTCGCATTTGGCTGGACGCCCTGTATAGGCCCCGTTCTTGGTTCCATCCTGACCGTCTCGGCGCTCTCGGCGGGCAGTGGCGCAATCCTCCTCGCAGCTTATGGTCTGGGTCTGGGCGTGCCATTTCTGCTCGCAGCGGTGTTGTTCGCCAACATGGCGGCGACGCTGAAGCGACTTCGATATGCCGGGCATGTCCTCAACGTCGCAGCCGGCGGCGTGATGATCGTCATGGGCCTGCTGATGATGACCGGCCAGCTCCAGATGATCGCGTATTGGCTGCTTGAGCGATTTCCTGGCCTAGGGTCAATCGGGTAAGGGATTTCCTGCATTTCTCGGTTTTGGAGTGAGCCCATGGATAGAGCCGTGAAGCTTGCCGCTGTAAGCATAGTTGTCGGAATTATTGTTTTTGGAGTGAAATATGCCGCATATCTGCTCACCGGAAGCGTAGCCCTTTATTCGGATGCCCTGGAAAGTATTGTCAATGTCGCCACCGCGATTGTGGCTTTTTATGCTGTAAAATTGAGTGCTGTTCCGCCAGACGCAAATCACCCATTCGGGCACCACAAGATCGAATACCTTTCAGCGGTCTTCGAAGGTGTTCTAATTATCGTCGCGGCGCTTTTGATCATGCGAGCAGCCTATTTCGGCTATTTAGATCCAAAGCCGCTGGACGCGCCCATCGAGGGTCTGGCGGTCAACGCCTTGGCAAGCACTATCAACGCTGGCTGGTGCTTTGCACTTTTCCGTTATGGCCGACGTTGGCGCTCGCACGCCTTGGTTGCGGATGGCCGGCACCTTTTGACGGACGTTATCACATCCGCGGGCGTGCTTGTCGGCGTGGCTCTTGTGGCTATCACAGGTTGGTTGATGCTCGACTCCGCTCTCGCGGCCCTTGTCGCGTTGAATATTCTCTGGTCTGGCTGGAAACTCATGCGTGAATCCGTTGGCGGGCTGATGGATGAGGCAGCCCCAAATGAGGTACTCGCCCGAATCCGTGACATGATCTCCAAGGAAGCCGCAGGAGCTTTGGAGGCGCATGATCTCCGTACAAGGCATGCCGGCCGAATGACTTTTATCGAATTCCACCTCGTTGTGCCGGGGACCATGAGCGTGGCCACCTCACATGAAATTTGTGACCGACTGGAAAGCGCGATAGAGGCTGAGATAACCGATGCCGTCGTCACGATTCATGTGGAGCCGGAGCAAAAGGCCATGCATCTGGGCCGAGTACCGGTGATCTGAGCTGTTTCGCGGTCGAAATCGACCATGACACGTCGGCACGCCTTCAACCGGGCGCTGCTGCGACCGGCTTCAGTGATCGCCCCCCTCGGCTGCATCGGCAATTTCCTGGACTTGGGCGATCGGCCGATTGTCGTATCAAAACGTCGATACCAGACGACATCGCTGCAAAACCGAAAGTCCTAATCTATACTGGAGAAAACCGCAAAGACGAGCCGGCTATGCAATCGCTGGGAATGACCACCCTGATCTATACGCTCATTCCTGTCAGCGCCGCGATCATAGGCGCGGCGATCGCAGCCTATCGCCGTCCGGGGCCGATAGTCGTCAGCGCAATCCAGCATTTCGCGGCAGGCGTGGTCTTTGCCGCGGCAGCGGGCGAAATCTTGCCTGACCTCAAGCATGCAGGGTCGGTGGTGCCGGTTGCTGTCGGAGGCACGATCGGTGTGATCGTGATGCTTTTGCTCAAGAGCTTCGAGGAACGCATGCAGGGGCCGCTCGGTCTCACAACGATTATCGGCGTCGACATCCTGATCGACGGACTGGTGCTTGGGCTCGGATTTGCCGCCGGCGAGAAAGTCGGCCTGCTGCTGACGATCGCGCTTACGATCGAAGTGCTCTTTCTCGGCCTGACCGTGGCGGCGGAACTCGGCGAGTCGATGAAGCCCGGCCGGGTGGTTGGTCTCACCGCTGGCCTCGTGCTGCTGCTGCCGGTCGGGGCACTTGTAGCGATGCCGGTTGCATCTCTGCCCGGCCCTTATCTCACCGGGTTCTTCGCCTTCGGATTGATAGCGCTGCTTTACCTCGTGACGGAAGAGTTGCTGGTCGAGGCGCATGAGGCTCCAGACCGACCTTGGGTCGCGGCCATGTTCTTCGTCGGTTTCCTGCTCCTGCTGTTGCTTGAAAGCGCCATGGGATAGGTCATCCCTCTATTCCCCAATGCGTGTGGCTCCGATCGATCAGCCACCGGCCGCTGTCCTAGGGAAGCAGTGCCAGGACGGGCACTATTCCCAGATTCTGTAGTCTTTCAAGCACTTCGAAGACTGGGATGGCGAGAGCGAACCACATGGCATCAAAAAACGTTGTGACGATAAGAACCGGCGACACCGTGACTGTGCTGGCGTCGCGCCAAAGCGATGGATGCGGAATCCATCGGGGCACCTGCAAAAGATAAAGCTGGTAGTCGTCCCCCAGTTTTCCCAGAAGGTACCGCTCCTCACGCCGAACCACAGCGGCAAACACAATGAAGACGATCAGTCCAATCGCAAGGCCGAGGACGAGGCTACCGCTTGCCAGACCGATGCCAACCGAACCGAGGATCGAGAACGCGTAGAGCGGATTGCGCACGACGGAGTAGGGGCCGTGGCGCACCAGGACTTCGCTCTTGCGTCCGCCGACGTAGAGCGAGCACCATGAGCGCCCGATGATGCAGATTACAATGGCAGCCCAGCCGATAAGCTCGACCCCGATGTGCGGCAGGCTCCCCGTCTCAGCGAGCGAGTGGGTAAAGAGCAAGAAGATCGCTAGCGGGACTGCCGTGATCGCAAGAACGGTCTTTCGCAATTTTTGTATCGATGACAGAGCAAGCATGATTTTTTATGGAGTTCCATTGTCAGGGAGGTAGCTTGATCGCGATGGAGTTCCCTGCGTTCCCTCAAAGCACTACAACCGTGGCGCCAACCGGAACTCTCTCGTAGAGATCCGCAACATGGTCGTTCAGCATCCGAATACAGCCATTCGAGACGGCGCGTCCGATCGTCCACGGTTCGGTGGTGCCATGAATGCGGTAATAGGTGTCGATGCCGTCCCGGTACAGGTAGAGCGCGCGCGACCCCAGCGGGTTGCCCCCACCGCCGGGCATGCCGCCACCGTACTTGGCGTATTTTCCAGGATCGCGCCTTATCATGTTTGCGGTAGGCTTCCAGCGCGGCCATTTCGCCTTGCGGCCCACCGTTGCCGTTCCCGACCAGGCAAGGGCTGCTCGACCGACGCCAACCCCGTATCGCCGCGCGACCCCCAAGCTTTCCACCAGGTAAAGAAACCTGTTCCTTGGATCGACGACAACCGTACCCGGAGCATAGCCGGGGGCGAACTCGACAAGCTGGGGCTGGTACTTCGGATCGAGGACGAACGGTTTCCCGGCCTTGCGGGCCAAAGCGACGCCAGGCGCAGCAAATGCGCCAACGATTCCGAGCATTAATGAACGACGTGTGATCATGTTACACCTGAGAAGAGGATGGACTGCTCAATCGGGACATGCAGACATCTCCGTCGCCTGCCGGCTCTCGCAGCGGGCTGGTTTGCCACGGCTTCACACAGCACAACCGCTGCCACCAAAATGAGCGGCATCCGGTTGCGGTGGCATGCGGCGCGAAGACAGACCAGGCACGACGTTATTCGGCCTGCTGATTATGGCCGTCATCGACCGGCGGCGGCGTGACGTCCGGTACGAACTTTTCGATCTTTGCCTTGCTGCGCAAATCAGCCAGCATCTGTTGCGAGGCCGTGGCTTCAAGCGATTCGCGGATCTGCCCAGAGATGGTCTCGAAGGCTGGAGCAGGGCGCTTGCGCCGCTCGTCCAGCTTGACGACGTGAAACCCGAACGCGCTCTTGACCGGGCTCTGTGTGTACTCGCCCTGCTGAAGTGACGCCGCTGCGGAGTCGATCTCTGCAATTGTCTGGCCCGAACTCACGAACCCAAGATCGCCACCATTGGCCTTTGAGGCCGTGTCTTGCGATACCTCCCTAGCCAGTTCGGCGAAGTCCTTGCCGCTCCGCAACGCGGCGACGGCATCGTTGCCCTGCTGCTCGGTTGCCAGCAAGACATGGCTCAGCCTGTATTCCTCGACCGGCGGGATCTTGACGACCTGGTCGTCGTAAGACTTCCGGACGGCCTCATCCGTAACCCGCTCCGCGACTTTGCTGTCCATGAATATTGTGCGCAGCGTTTGTGCCTCGAAGAATGCCAACTGGCGTTTGAAGGAATCGGTTTCAGCCACGTTCGCTGCTTTCGCGGCGTCGGCGACGACCCGCAGTTCGATCAAAGCATCGACGAGCACGGAACGTCTCGCGTCCTCCGGCATCTTACCGAGCTGGTCGGAGTACATTTCAGCAGCTACGGCCAGATCGGCGCCGGTTATGTCGACGCCGTTTACTCGCGCCAGCACCGCGTTCTCTTGCGGCGCTGCGGCGGTGGACGCAAGGCACGCAATGGCGATGGTTGCTGCACAGGCCGCCAACCGAAATGGCGCACGGGCCTTCAGATGGATTTTCCTTAGGGTCATTTTTCTGGTCTCCTGTCCGCGCTGCGTCATGGTTTCTTTGCCGCAGCGACAAGCGGGTCGATGATCTCGCTGAATTTCTCCAAGGTCAGTGCTCCCTTCTGCATCTTGCCGTTGATGAAGAAGCTTGGGGTGGAATCGACGCCGAAACCCTTTCCGGCCTCGGCGATAGCGGTGATCTTTTCCAGGAGGGACTGGTCCTTGAGACATGTCTCGACCGCGTCGCCAGTCATGCCCGTCATTCCCATTACTGACTTCAAGGCCGTGGTGGGATCGCTAACGCGAGCCCAGCGATCCTGTGAGCGGTAAAGAACATCGATAGTCGCGTACCATTTGTCGTCGCCCGCGCAACGCGCCAGCATGAAGCCGGCTGAAGCGCGCGGATCGAACGGAAACTCGCGCATGATGAAGCGCACCTTTCCGGTGTCGACATATTTTTCCTTGATCGCAGGCCATGTGTCTATGTGAAAGGCCCTGCAATGAGGACAGGTCAGCGACGCATATTCGATGATGGTAACGGGGGCGTCGAGATTACCGAAAGACTTCTCCGGAAGCGGACCTGGCGCGAGTAGATCCGGAATTGTTGTCTGCGCGGATACCGGCCTGGGACTCTGAAAGAGAACGAGTGCCGAGGCACCGGTAAGGAATTCGCGGCGTTTCATAAGGTACTCCATGGCTTGCAAGGATTGTTTCTCCGAAGATTTCGGAACGGCATGTCGTTCGCCACCGAGCACGGATCGGCGTGTGACTTGGAAATGCGTTGGATACGGATCTGCGCGGATGAGCAGGAGTCGCTGGAGCAGATTTTCTGACCTTGACGCCAGCAGCGTCTTGTCAGCCCGGAACGCCAGCAATACGGCTGCCTGCGCCAGTCTTGCGATAGCAGTCGAGTTGGCCGTCTGTGGATTGCCTATCGAGGCGGCGGCACCGAGACGGATGCAGTGGCCGAAGCTACGGCCGCAGGCGCGGGCAGGGTCTGCAGGTTACCAGTTCGACGAACCTGTCGAGCAGTGGTGTCGCCCACCCAATTGCAATTGTCATGGCACGGTGAAAAGTGCTGCGAAGAACCGACGCCCGGGGCCACAATATCGTCTCTGTCGCCCAGTGGAGCGTTGACCTGGCTACCATCAGATCGCAACTCAATGGAAACAACAAGCGAGTTGGCGGGGGCTTGCGCGGCAGCCATCGAAAAGCTTGCCGCGTGAACAAGCAGCATCACTCCGAGCAAGACTGTAAAGATCTGTCGCGCCATCGTCAGCCAGTAAAACATATAGACAGGCTGAAACATAGGGCGGCGGCTTGTCGCAAGGGCTGACGCTGTAGCAAAATCGGAAGGCGTTGAATGTCGCGCGGTAATCTCACGACCGGGCAGCTATTCGTCCTCAATATGAGGATCGGCCAGCGCGGCGTCCGGCCTGCTGACCGGGACAGAGTTTGTCGACGTCATTTCCGCCAGTTTTTTCGGCCCGCGGCGATCAAGCAATTTCCGGAACGACGGGTGCATGCCGCCGTCGGAGTAGGCGTGGACCGATGCTCCAGCTCCGGCCGACACGAGTTTGTTCATGGCAAGCAGATCGGCTTCGTCGCGGGATGCCACGGCCGGAAGCATCGAACTTGTCGAGGGCGGGCAAGCCGCGAGCGGGTCGGCAGGTTCCCCGCCTTCAAACTGGGAATTGAAAACGTAGCGCCTGTCGCAATAGGACACACTTGGCTGTTGCCGTGTGACTTCGAAGAAGTCGTATCCTTGCTTAAGGTTGAGCCAGAAGCTGAAATTCGGATCCCCCCGGTTCTTGGCCATGTTTTGAGGCGTCATTCGAAACGGGAAAGCTTCCACCTGGAACGACGCTTGGCCGCCTCTCAGCGCTTCCCTAGCGACGGCATAGATCTCGGCAACGCCCTCATCCGTCATGGCGAAACATCCGGACGAAGAGCATGCGCCATGCACCATCAGCGCTTCACCGCTGTAACCAAGCGCGCTCTCCAGGCGGTTCGGATAGCCGAGATTGAAGGAGAGGTAATATTGCGAGGCAGGGTTCAGCATCCCCGCCGTAACGTGATAGAAACCCTCGGGCGCCTGGCGGTCGCCGTTTTTTGTCTTTGGACCCAGCTTCCCGGACCAGCGACACATGGGGTAGGTTTTCAACAGCGCGAAGCGCCCTGATCGGTCGCGCTTCCAGATTTCCAATTCGCTCTCGTCTTTGAATATGCGGACGAGGACAGGTGCCGCGGGCGACATTCCCTTCTTGCTCATCTCGGCGATAAGCTTTGCCGGAATGGGTTGCGTTGCCTTCTTATCGACGTCGAGAACATTGGAAACCGACGTAACGCATCCCGAGATGACGATTGAGAGCACAAGCAGCGCAACCAATCCGCATAATCTGTAAAGCAAGTCGCACCGCCTTTCCCGCCAGATTCACCAGACGGAGCCAAATGCACCCCAGTCCATGATTCGTCTCCGCTATTAGCAAGCTTGCCATTCTTCGTCAGTATGATTAACGGAAAATTGACAGTGAGCTCTTGCATCTCACCCTGCTAGAGACGCCATAGGGTTGGATCACAGCATCGGACAGAAATGGTGATCGCTTATGGCTTCATACAAAATTCAACCGGCTTACCTGATGTTTGCCCTGCTTTTCACGCTGTCTGCCGTGTCAGCCGACCTGTTCACCAAGACAATCATCGTGGAACTGGTGATGCAGCCGCCACGAGTCATTCCGGTCACGAGCTTCTTCAATCTGGTGCTCAGCTACAATGAAGGCGTGAGTTTTGGTCTGTTTGCTGACCTCTTCCGCAACCGACCCGGAATTCTCACGTTCGGCACATCCCTTATCGTCTTGATCATTATCGGCTGGGCGGCAGTGGCAAAGAACCGCACCGAAGCTGCGGCTCTTGGCCTCATTTCTGGCGGAGCGAGTGGAAATATCGTCGACCGGGCCAAGAATGGTGCAGTGACCGATTTCCTTGATTTTTATATCGCCGACTGGCATTGGCCAGCATTCAACCTGGCTGACGTCGCCATAGTTGGTGGAACGATCATTCTTGTCGGCGCATCGCTTCTGTCAGCATCGCCATCCGGCATACGCGCCGATTGAGATCTGGTTGAACGCTGTTGAGTTGGAAGGAAAAATATTGGAAATCGGCCTGCAAAAGCTTTCCGAAGCTGAAACGCTGGAACTGGTCCGCAAGCGAAAAAGGGGGAACGCGATTCTGATGGTCGCGCTTCTGGTTTTTGTCGCAGCGGTGTTCGCGTCGAGTTTCGTCCATCTGCGCAAGGAAAGTCGCGGGCCGGCTCCTTCAACCGTCCAGCGTCCAGCGGTCACAAACCAGTGAGTGGCGAGCCGGTGAAAATCGAACCATACTCCCGGCACAAGAAATGTGCTGCCAGGGGAAACATGTCGCTTCTAGGAAGACTGGGTATTTTCGCCGTCGTGGGCTCAACTGCATACGTTGCGTTGTCAGCCGTGTTCTGGCTTTATTGCATTGTAGGTGGCCACGATCTTCTCGAAATGTTTTATGGCGGGACGGCCGCGATTGTCCTTGCGTTGGCGGCCGGCGTCGAATTTGCCTGGCTTGCGCCGTCCTTGAGGCTTATTCGAAATTGATTGCTCAGCCGCTTACGAGACTTACCCATGTATTTGGGTCCGTTTGCGCCTGTCGTTTCAGGAAGTAGATCTCCGCGTCGCGCCACAGCAGGATCTGCTGCTCGACATTGTCCAGCACGAAATCGCCCTTGTCGGTGACTATCGTGAGAACTGCGTGTCCGCCGCCGTTCGCATCTCGACCGACCGTCATCAGAAGAGAGCCAAGTGGAAACCCGCTCTGGTTTAGAAGCTTGCGCTTCATCAGGGCGTAATCCTCGCAATCGCCGGTCGCCTTGGGGTATTCCCATCGTTCTTCGACGCCGAAGATTTCGAGATCGGTCATGGGCTTTACCGAGGCGTTCACCTGGTTGTTGATCTCTATCATCTGGCTCCAGCGCTTCCGAGTTAGCTCGACCGAGTCGCTAACGGCCGGCCGCGCACACTCGGTCGAGATGCGCCGGCAGAACTCATAATAGCCCACCGGTATCGTCGTTTTCCCGAACGTTTGCATGTTCGGCGCCTCGTCCGGCTGAGCGGGATTGAGATGGAGCGCATTTGCGCTCGCCGACGCGCAAGACAAGACAAGCGCAAATGCGCTCAAAACGAAGCTTTTCATGGTGACACTCTCCCCAGAGGTTTATGAGAAGAGCCTACCAAACAGGCGTCAAAACCACCCAAAAACGAGCACTTGGATTTTAGGAAAAGTTGTCTCTAAATCAAATGTTTCGCTTTACAATTCGATCATCTCTTCGAGCCATCTGGATGGCGGCCTGCTAGACCAGGCATCGCCGTCGCAAGCCGTTCGATCATTAAGCGCCGCCGACAACAGCAAGGCCTTCCTCGAGGGGCGGGTTTCAGTTCGCCCCGACCGGGAGCAGGCGTCGAATTTTCTGCAGGGCCATATCGCGTGACTCTTCGCGATCGATCGTTCCGGAAAACCTGCCTTCGCGGTCGAAGAGAAGGACTCCGGCCGTGTGATCCATCGTATAGTCGCCGTCCTGTGTCGGAACCTTGGCGTAGTAAATCCTGTAGGCTTTTGCAAAACGAGTGAGTTCCGCCGGCTCCGGCCGCAGGGCGACAATCCTGCGGTCAAACGATGACATGTACTGCTTCAGTGTGGCCACTGTGTCGCGCTCGGGGTCGACGGATATGAGGAAGCCTCGGAGTTCGTCGGCTTCGGCGCCAAGCGCGTCGAACCAGGATGACATTTCGGCCAGGGTCGTCGGGCAGATGTCGGGGCAATTGGTGAAACCGACGAACATCAGCCACCCCTTGCCGGCGTAGGTCTTTTCAGTAACCACTTCGCCCGTTTGCGAAACCATGGAAAAGGGGCCTCCAAGCGGCTTCCCGACACTTTCTGTTCCGCCGAGAGTTGGCGCCACACTTTTGGTTCCGGTTCCGGCAATAACAAGATAGACCAACAGCGCCAGGGTTGCCGCAATCGCCCCCCAAGTGACCTTGCGAAAGGTGGTGACGTTCATTGGACCGGCTCTCAATCAACTGAACCGTGGTGATGGTCTATCGGCTTGGTGCCTATTGGTCGGGTAATGGCCGTCGTTGACAACGACGCTCCATCCGCAAATGCAAGCAGCAAATCAACCTTGTCGCCTGGCTTGAAATCGACTGTCGGCGCCATGAGCATCATGTGAATCCCTCCGGGCTTCATCAGAAGCTCCGCGTGCCCAGGGATGAATATGCCCTCCTTTATCGGTCGCATCTTCGCCACCCCGTCAACGACCTCTGTTCGATGAAGCGAGACCGAAGCAAAATCGTCGCTCTGAACAGAGACAAGATCCGACTGTTGCTTCGAACCGTTCCAGACGGTGATGTATCCTGCCAGCATCTTTGCGCCGGACAGTGCCAGAATGACCTCGGCGTGTTCGACAACCAGCTTGCTTTCGGCGTCGGCGTGGCGGGGGCGCTCCTGCGCCGAAGCGCTCTGCAAGCAAATGATCAGAGCGCCCGCGGTTAGCGCGACCATCCCGAAGGAGTTTTTGATCATCCGCGAATCCTCGTGGTAGTCGGCTGGCCGAACAGTCGGCCCAGGCTCATGTGTGTGCAAACTTAGATGCAGTCAACGTGACAAACGGCGCCATCTGTCACGCGAGATTGGGCGGTTAGGTTCAAATCTGACTGGAAACATCGCCTTTGGCTTGGCTGCGACAAATCCTCGCGATGTGGCGCGAACAGTTGACGTGCGGCAATTGAGTGGCCAATCTCTAGTCACTATAGAAAATGAGGTGCTGCCCATGCTGACGATTGGCGATCTTTCTCGCAAAACCGGGGTGAAGATTCCCACCATTCGCTACTACGAGCAAATGGGTCTTTTGGATGCCGCGGAACGATCCGAGGGCAACCAGAGACGGTATGCTGCTCCGGAAAGAGAGCGGCTGTCCTTTATCAAGCATGCCCGCGAGCTCGGTCTGACAATTGAGGCAATTCGCGAACTGATCGATCTCAGTGCGCACCCGGAGCGTCCATGCGAGGAAGCCGACCGGATTGCGGCCGAGCAGCTAACCGCCGTTCGGGAGAAGATAGAGAAACTCCGGCGTTTGGAAAAGGAACTCAAGCGAATCGCCACCCGTTGCGCCGGCGACCAGATCAAGGACTGCTATGTCATCCGGGCGTTGGCACATCATGAGATGTGCGAAAGCGACCACTGACAACTGGGTGTACCTCGGGCTCGAAGGATCGGTAATCTACGCGCCGTTATGCATTTCGGCTCAAGGTGGGTTCTCGAGTCTCAAGGCTACCGGGTTGGCCGCCGTCCGCAACTTGCGGCCACCGTTTCGGTCAATGCCGACGCCCTCTATCGCTCACCCTCTGGAAGGCCTATGGCGTCATCAACCCGCCATCATACCTGAGCGGGGCAGCCACGGCCCAGCCAGTTGTTTGAATGCGACCGGACGATTGGCCTAGTCGTGCCTGACATGCCTTGAGGCTCGCCTGGCATGGGCGAAGCTGGCCTGGATACTCACCCCCACGACATGCGGCTGATGCGTGGGACGGCACAACGTCCGTTGTACGCCAGCTATCCATAAATCGCCGGTCGGTTTGAAGGTAGACAACCAAGGCAAGAAGGGCAAGACTCTCACATGATTCAGCCCCGCTCTCATTCGCACCTTTGGCCCGGCGTCCCGCTCGCACTGGGTTCAGCCGCTCTGTTCGGAGCAGTGTCGCCGTTATCCAAGCTGCTGCTCGATGTGGTGAGCCCGCTCATGCTCGCAGGGTTGCTCTATCTGGGCGCGGGCCTCGGGCTGGCTCTGTTCTGGTTTTATCGCAACTCGATCGGCGAAGGCGCAAACGAGGCCTCCCTACAACGGGCTGATCTTCCCTGGCTAGCGGCCGCCATTGCTGTTGGTGGTGTCGTCGCACCTGTCCTGCTTATGTCTGGACTCGCCTTAGCAACTGCTTCCAGCGCCGCCCTACTGCTGAATGTCGAAGGGTTGGCCACCATGGCGATTGCGTGGCTGGTGTTCCGTGAAAACGTCGACCGCCGGCTGCTGGTCGGGGCTGGCGCAATCCTTGCCGGTGCCGTCGTTCTCTCCTGGGAAGGACAGGGGCTGGCACTCAATGCCGGCGCCCTGCTGATCGTTGGCGCCTGCGTGGCTTGGGGCATCGATAACAATCTGACCAGGAAGATTTCCGCAGCCGACCCAGTCACCATCGCAATGCTCAAGGGCTTGGTGGCCGGAACGACCAACGTAGTGGTGGCATTGCTTTCGGGCGCTGCACTTCCTCATCCCGCGTCCTTCTGGGCGGCGGCGGTCGTCGGCTTTCTCGGCATCGGCGTCAGCCTGGTGATGTTCATTCTCGCGCTGCGGCACCTCGGGACGGCGCGCACCGGCGCCTATTATTCCCTGGCGCCGTTCATCGGCGCGTTTCTGGCGATTGCCTTGCTGGGTGAGTCGCTAACCGTCCGGCTGCTCGTGGCCGGTGTGCTGATGGGGGCAGGGCTCTGGCTGCATCTTGCCGAACGTCACGCGCATGATCACGAGCACGAAGGGCTGGAACACGAGCACAGTCATGTCCACGACGCGCACCACCAGCATGCTCATGACGGGCCCGTGACCGAACCGCATTCACATTGGCACCGTCATGCGCCGATGCGGCACTCGCACGTCCACTACCCCGACCTTCACCACCAACATCGGCACTGAGCCGAGGACGTCGTCAGCCGCAGCAGCGCACCTTTGTCGGTGCGGCCATGGTCAGACCTTCACCAAAGCCGCCGTCGCGTACATGAAGGCGACGCCGGCCGCCAGGCCACCCATCACCGGCGGCGTGAAGAAGGCATCGAGGCCCTTCTGGTTGCTGCGCATCAGATAGGCGCCGACCTCGACGATGACCTGCAGGATCGCACCGGCGCCGATGGCGAGCGCAAGTGCTGACCATTGCGGGGCATAGGCCAGGCTGCCGAGCCACATGCCGACCACGGCGGGCCCGCCGGCGAGCAAGGTCAGGCCGACAAACGTCCACAGCGGTGGCCGCTGCTTCAGGATCGGGGCGGCGATGCCGATGCCTTCGGTAATGTTGTGCAAGGTGAAGCCGAGCACCAGGAAGGTTCCGAGGCTTGCCGAGCCGGCGGCGAAGGCGGCGCCGATGGCAAGACCTTCGCCGAGATTGTGAAGGCCGATGCCGAGCGCGATATAGGTGGCCAACGCCAGCCCTGTCGGCGTGCCGCTTCGCCGTCCGATCGCCATCAGCACAAGGAAGCTGGCTAGGCCCGCCAGCACCACCATCACCGGCCCCTGGAAGACGGCGGCCGCGGTTCCGACAAGGTCGAAGGATTCCTCGATCGTATCGATCAGCAGAAAGGCCAGCAGTCCGATGGTCAGCGCCAGCAGGAAGTTCATGCCGCTTCGCCCGACACCGCGCAGCGCCGGGTAGAACAACAGGCCAATGGCGACGGGTAGCACGCCGACGATGACGCCTACCAACCCCTGCAGCTTGAGTTGCCCAGCTGTCACTGTTGGCGTCGGAACGGCAACCTCGATCATATGTTCAAAGGTCACGCCCGTATTGGTTACGACGTTGACTCGATGTGTCTCGCCCAGGATCCATGGGAAAGGCAGGTTGATCCACGCCGTGGAGGCGCGCGCGATATCGCCAGGTGGGTCCTGGGTGAATTGCCAGTAGGCCCCGTCGACCTGGACCTGGGCGATCTTCATCGGCTCGGAGCCGCCGGCCCGCACAAGCAGGTGAAGGCCTGACGTGTCGAGCACGGTACGCTCGAACGTCAGTTTCTCGACAGCGGGCGCGCCATTTGAAAATCCCTGCAGCGGATTGACGGCGAGGATCCACGCCGCGGCAATGGCGAGCGCTGCCAGAGGCAGGCCAATCCACAAAAGACGGATTCGCGACCGTGCCGGCGAACCGGCTGCAACGACTTTGCTCATGCGAGCGCCTCCACGACGTCGAACATTCCCATCCAGCCGAGCTCGGTGAACTCGCTTTGATGCGCGTGGAACATGTAAAGGCCCGGTTCATGCTCTCCGAAGGTGAACTCCAGGATGCCGCGCTGGGCCTGGCACTGCATGATGAGATCGACCGTTTTCAACGTCGGCGTCAGCGTCGTGCCCTGATCGAAATAGTCGAAGAAATTTCCGTGCAGGTGAAACGAGTTGATGAGATCGAACTCCAGCACATTGACCAGATAGATGCGCACAGGCTTGCCGCGCTCGATGCGGATCGGCTTTTTGGCATAGGCATGGGCGATGGTGTTGGCGGCGTAGAATTCGTTCTCCTCGTCGAAATTGGTGTCGAACCCGTTCATGACCATCACCAGTTCTTGCCAGCCGGCATTCTCGGGCGTGCCGAGCAGCCGCGACCGGGCGATCTCCGCCTGGTCGGGATGGCGGTCTGGGTCTGGGTCGATGACGAAGGCGCCGTACATGCCTTTGTGGATATGGCGTTTCAGCGGCAAGGCGTGGCAGTGATAGAGGTGGCAGCCAAACGGCCTGGCGTCGAATTCGTAGACGAACTCTTCACCCGGATCGATCAGCCCGGCGCCGGGAATTCCATCCATGCGGGCGGCATGGATGCCGTGGAAATGCATCGAGTGCGGATGCGAGCCGTTGTTCTGGAAGACGACGCGAATTCGCTCGCCTTCCTTGGCGCGGAGTGAAGGGCCGGGCACGCGGCCGTTGTACGTCCACGCTGGGAAGGTTACGCCCGGCGCGATCTCAATCGTCTTGTCCTCGGCCGTGACCTCGAATGTCCGCAACGGCCGGCCATCGGGCAGAACCGAGACCGTCCCTCGCTCCCAGTCCGTCAAAATCGCGGAGGGGTCGAACCCATTGGCCGCATTGTCGACGTCGCCGACGGTGACCATGGCGCCATGCGCATTCATATGTTGAGGCGCAGCGCCGGTCGGGGCCATAGCAGCCATGTCATGACCGGTAGACGGAGCGGACTGGCTGAGCGCGCCGCGGGCAGCGATCGCCGTGCCGCCAACCGCCGCGAGACTTCCCGTCAAGATGGATCGCCGGCTTATCCGGTCGCGCAACCACATCCCGACATCAACCATTGAACTGTTCCATAAATGCCCACTCTTCGGCCGCAGAATAGCGTTAGCTGTCAAATATAGCAATGGCTTAGTTTGTCGCGAGCCTTCTGCTTTGTGGCATGCTCAGTTCCAAGAAGGTGCCGGCTGCCTGGGCATCTTTCGCGATGCCGGCACTAAGGCGTTTGCACGCAGATGTGTTCGACGTGGTGTAGCCGTCGATGTTATCAATTCCCGTCGCATGCGTTTCCTCCACTTTTCGGTCACGTGCGATCTGGAGCGGTCGCCGGCACGCGGACGCTCCAACAGTTTCCCCTTTCTATGTAGCGGAACACGCCGACGGGCGCAGGTTGCGGAGAAAGCATCTGACCAACTCTCCGACGACCTGGTGGTGAAAATCTGACGCTTGATACCCATGTGGAAGACGTCGCTTGTCGGACGTTCCTTCGACCGGCGCAGCGGGAAAGACTTAAGGCGCCGTATCTGTTTTGGCGGTGCGTGCGGCTCCCATGGCGTATGGAGAGCTCGGTCCTCGGATGAGTCTCAATGGAATCTTGGAGGCTGCGGAAAGGCCTTCGACTACATTCTTTCTAGGCTCGAGAACCGCCGAATGAGCAGCGTGGAGATTGTGCTTGCTTCTATAGCCACTAGAGGGTGTAGAGCGATCAATCGAATTGATGAGCGCCGTCCACGCAGACTGAAGCGCGTTAAATCCACCGGCAGGGGCCGGTGTACCCGCGCGAACAATTCAACGTCAGCCCCCAAATCAAATCACACAAGCCGAGCACACAATCGCATGAACCAAGCTAAGTCAGGCAAATCGGCTATTGCAGGCATTCAGCAATCGGCAAACCGTCAGCCTCCCGAGCGGGCGACGCTGATAACTATCGTGCTTCTTACCAGTTCGGTATTGACCTTTCTGGCTCTCGCAAGTCTCGTCATGCGCAACTGGACGACGGATTTCGACAGGGCCATCCTCTTGATTATGCGCAATCCGACGGATCTCGCCGATCCGATCGGTCCGACCTGGTTTGAAGAACTGATGCGGGACGTCAGCGGCCTAGGGGGCTTAGGGTTGCTCACATTCATCACGCTCGCCGTCGCTGGATTTCTGGCGCTCAGCGGCTCGCTTCGCAATGCCATCGCGGTTATCCTGGCTGTCGGCAGTGGTGTGATCCTGAGCTCCTTGCTGAAATACGGCTTCGATCGCCCTCGTCCGGATTTGGTTGCCTACGGCACGCGTATATACACCTCCAGCTTTCCGAGTGGGCACGCCTTCATGGCGGCCACGGTCTACTTCACCCTAGGCATCATACTGGCGCGCAAGTTTGAACCCCGACTGCTGCGCATCTTCATCATGGCCATCTCGATGCTGGTCACATTCGCGGTTGGGGCAAGCCGAATCTATCTTGGTGTCCACTGGCCGACCGACGTGATCGCCGGCTGGACGATTGGCGCCGGTTGGGCCCTGTTCTGCTCGACGTTGATGGTACGATTGAAGGTGGACTGAAAAGAGGAGCCCTATCGTTCGGGTGACGGGGAAAGTCGTGGGATCGACGGCGTCGCCCTTCCGGTTCACGAGCCTTCGTCAACGCGTGGTCGCGGGCGGAGCGTAGACATTTATCGCCCGTCTAACGATCTTGAAATGGGCTGGCGTCCAGGTGGTAAGTTCGCCATCGGTGTTCACTGGTCTGGGTCGGCTCGTCTTCACCACAAGTTCGGTGGTTCCAAAGGCGCGCACATCATTCCATTTACCGTGCGTCCCCTTGCGCAAGCTAGGCAACAGGGTCAGCAGCCTCCACCAATGATCGATCTCAAGGCTGTAGAAATCGAGTTGTCCATCGTCGGCGGTAGCCGTCTCCTCCACGCTCATCCCCCCGCCGTAATATTTGCCATTGCCTACGGAGACCTGAAGCGTCTTGATTTTTTCTGTCGAACCATCATGCTCGAGATAAGCAGTGAAAAGCCGCGAACGAGCAAGGAGGCGCGCCGCCACCAAGGCATATCCGAGTTTGCCGAAACGCTTCTTGGCCTTCTCGGTAAGCTGAGCGGCGAGTTCCGCGCTGAAGCCAATGCTGGCGACATTGAAGAAGAGTTGCCCGTTCACCTCGCCCAGATCCATCGGCCTCGGTTGCCCCGAGACGATCAGCGCCGCCGCCTTGAGGGGATCGGGTGGGATGCCCACCGTCCTGGCGAAGTCGTTGGCGGTGCCCAGAGGCAAGACGCCAAGTGGCAGGCCCGTCTCCAACAGGCCTTTCGCCGAGGAGTTCAATGTTCCATCTCCACCGCCGAGGACTATCAAATCGCAATCGTTGCGACGGCGAATAATGATGTCGGAAACGGTTTCTCCCTTCCCGATCTGATCTTCCAATAGGGCAAGACCTCCGCCTTCCAACGTCTTTCGGACATCATCTGCCGCCTTCCGACCGTTACGGGCGTTAGGATTGACGATCAAAAGCGCCCGCCTGTCCGGTTTTATGCTCGTCATGCGGCTCCAACACTCCACTTGCCCAATATTGCAACACTCACAACGTCTAATTGGCTACGAGGTCCGGCTGCCGCTACCTTGCCGGCACGGACAAATGAGCGCAGCTTCGTCCAATGAGCCACGACCATCACGTCCATTCGCAGGCAGAGGATAAGCCGGATCACGGGGCGACGCACGCGCACGGACCGGCGAGCTTCGGAAGGGCGTTCGCGATAGGCATAGGCCTCAACACAGCATTCGTTGCCGTCGAGGCGACTTTCGGCATATTCAGCAACTCTGTGGCTCTACTTGCCGATGCCGGTCACAATATGTCCGACGTTCTCGGCCTTGTGATCGCATGGGTGGCGAGCATCCTTGCAAGGCGGCTCGCGGCCCTGCGTCTCCGGTACCAAGCGTTAGATTTCACTTTGGCTGCACGATGCGCAGAACCTTGGTGCCGATCGTGATCAGTGCCGGCGCGCCGCGAGCAGCCGGCCGATTCTCGACAGGATCAAGGGTGCCGTGAGAAGGGCAAGGGCGCCGATCACCCAGAGAATAACGATCGCCGGCTTCGCGACTACTCTCAGCAATGCGATAGCCTGACCCAACAAGCCGCTGACGTTGAGAGCATCCACCGCACCGACTTGCTCCTTGCCGACGCCGATCCCCGTTGCGAGGTTTTTGCCGCTGTCGATAGCGATGCCGGCATTCGCCGCCGCCCAGCCAAGCAGACTGTCAACCGTCACGTAACCAATCCAGGCGGCGGCCGACCAAATCAGCAGGCCGATAAGCACGGCGATCCAGGCGACCGGCCTGAGCGTTCTCGGCGCAGGCCGTCCAGCGACCGGAACGTCCGTGAACCTTCGCTCGGAATACTCATCTCTGCGGTGATCCTCCCGGCCTGAACGATAGCTCCGCTTGTGGCCGCTCATGCGATCTCCTTTGCTCGTACCGGCAGTCGTCGAAGATGCCAATTTACCTTCAAGACCCAGTTTCCCTGATTTCTACAGCCTCAATTCACCTTCGGCCTCGCGCAGGATCCGATCCTCGATCTGGATTGTGGTATGCGTCAGGCCGAAGCTGGTCTTCATGGCCTCATTGGCGCTGAGGAGCGTCGTCCGCGCCTGGGCCATGTCGGCCACGACGAGGTGGCAGCTCATGGCGTCAATGCCGGAGGTTATCGTCCAGACATGAAGATCGTGGACGGCCGTCACGCCCGGGATATCGAGCAGTTTTCGTTCCAGCGACGCGACGTCGACTTCGGGTGGCGTGCCTTCCATGAGGATGTGGATCGCCTGTTTCAGAAGGATCCAAGTGCGCGGGATAATAAATAGCCCGATGCCGGCGCCGATGATCGGATCGGCCAGCGTCCAGCCGGTGAGCATTACGACGCCCGCGGCGACGATGACGCCGAGCGAGCCCAGCATGTCGCTGAGCACCTCGAAATAGGCTCCCTTAACATTGAGGCTTTCCGACGACCCGGCGGACAGGAGCTTCATGCTGATCAGATTGACCGCGAGGCCGACAACGGCAACCGCCAGCATCGGACCGCCCAGAATTTCCGGCGGGTTCAGGAAGCGCTTGTACGCCTCGTAGAAGATGTAGACCGTCAACAGCAGGAGAACGACGGCATTCGTCAGTGCCGAAAGAACCTCCATGCGAACGTAACCGTAGGTCTTCTGCGGAGTCGCCGGGCGTTCCGCGAAGCGGATGGCGATCAGCGCCAGGGCAAGGCCGCCGGCGTCGGTCAGCATATGCGCCGCATCGGCCAGAAGCGCGAGGCTCCCCGTCCACAGACCGCCGATAACCTCGACCGCCATGAAAGTCGTCGTCAGAGCAAGAGCTCCTATGAGCCTGCTCTTGTGCCGCCCCGCGGCAGTCCCCGACGAAGTTGCCGGTGCGTGTGAATGTCCTGCGCCCACGGTCAACTCCCGTCGTCAGTGAAGATCCGGCGCTGCGAAAGCCGACCCCGTATCATGAACGAACGTCGTTAGTCGAACAGCCGCCCGAGGAATGATCCGTGCCTGCGGCTTTGACCGTGGCCGCCACCATGTCCGCCACCGTGCCCCGAACCATGACCGCTATCGTAGTAGCCCTGGGACGGATAGGACTGCCCCTGCGGCGCGGGCTGCGGCGGAGAGGGTTGCACCTGCGCACCCCGAACCTCTTCGCCAGCGCTTCGCTCGATGATCTTGTCGAGTTCGCCGCGATCCAGCCAGACGCCCCGACACTTGGGACAGTAGTCGATCTCGATGCCCTGGCGCTCGCTCATGACGAGGTCGACCCTGCAAGTAGGGCAAAGAAGACCATGCCCAGAAGCAATATTTGCGGCGTCTACCATTTCTTTCTCCTCAGTTTCTGCGGGCATCAGCAACCCAGTGGCCGGCTGAACTGACCTTAGGTGGGGTCTCTAGTTACCAGAGGTTCAAGGGGTGATTGCAATTTTATTTGCGGGTCCGATCTTGATGGCTTGCCGACCTTGCGGCTGAAACCGCTCCGTTGCCCCTAATTCTGTCAGCATCCGACCCAAGGATCAACGGGCCAAACGCGCCCTCAAATAATTGTTTTGCGAATTGGCCGCACGCCTTCTGGGTATTGGAGCAATGCCGAATCTGAACTGATTGTGATGGTCCGGCTAGCCAGATGCCCGACGCCAAGTGCGATATTTGTCCCGCGGTTCAGCAGATGAGTGTTCTGCAGCCTTCAAGCTTGATGCTGGCGACCTTCTGTTGGTCGCTGTCCTCCTGCTTGAGCAGATCGTCGATGCGTTCGCGCTCGCGCTGGAAGGCGACGAGATCGTCGCCCTTCAGCACCTTGCCGACCGGCAGGCGAACGCGCATCGGATCGACCTTGGTGCCGTTGACGGCCAGCTCGTAGTGGAGATGCGGGCCGGTGGACAGTCCGGTCCTGCCGACATAGCCGATGATTTGTCCCTGGCGCACACGCACGCCCGACTCGATGCCCTTGGCGAAAGCGTTCTGGTGATTGTAGGTCGTCTCGTAGCCATTGGTGTGGCGGATGATGGTCTGGTTGCCGTAGCCGCCGGCCCAGCCGGCCTTTTCGACGACGCCATTGCCGGCGGCGATGATCGGCGTGCCGATGGGCGCGGCCCAATCGACGCCGGTGTGCATACGGACATAGCCGAGGATCGGATGCCTGCGGGCACCGAAGCCGGAGGTGAAACGGCCATTTGGCAGCGGATTGCGCAACAGGAACTGCTGCGCGATCGAGCCGTCCTCGTCGAAATAGTCGGTGCCGCCGTCCTGCATCTGGAAGCGGTAGAAATTGCGTGTCGTGCCGCCGAAGGTCGCCGAGACATAGAGGAGTTCGGATTCGTCGGATGCCTGATCGTCGCCGTCCGGCTGCGAGAACAGCACCTCGATGCGATCCGACGGACTGAGCCGCGACTGGAAATCGACACCGGACGCCAGCAGCTTGATCAGCCGCTGGGTCATCGCCTTCGACATGCCGTAGGAATAGGCGGCGCGGTAGATGCCGTCATAGACGTTCGGCAGACTGCCGCGCACCACCACCGGCGGCGAATCATCGAACGCGGTCAGCAATTCGGGATTGGGCTCCGGCTCCTGCGCCGGCACATACTGGCCGCGATCGTCGAGCGCGATGGTGACGATGTGCTGGGTCCTGTCGTAGACGCCGGTGCGGACGACCTTGGCGGTGTCGCCACGGACTTCGAGCCCGACGCGCAAGACGGTTCCTGCCTTGAGCGCCGTGGCGTTCAGCAATTTGCCGATCGCCTCGGCCATGCCGGTGGCGTCGTCGCCCTTGTAGCCCGAATCGGCGAAGGCTTCGGCGATGTCCGTATCCTTGGTGAAGGGAATGATTTCCTCGGCGAAAGCCGGCGCCTGATCGTCTGCAACGGCACGCGGCGACACCGAGACGTTTTCCGGCACGATCTTGATGTCGTAGGAGCTGGTCGCGAACTGCGTTGGCTGACCGCCAAACCGCTGCGGATCGACGTAGTGCAATGCCGCGACCTGCACTGCGCCGTCGCCCAGACCCGAGTTGGCCTCGCGCACCCCCTTTTCCACCTCGTCGGCGGACAGGTCGCTCTTTTCGTTAAACGACGCCGTCCCGATCGGGAAATCGATGGTCTTCAGGCTCATCTCGCTTTCGACCTTGGCGCCATAGATCTGACCGGCGGCGGCGGTCGCCGGCTGGCCGGCACTGTTATCGCTGTCGTCGCCAAACACCTGCATCGGGTCGAACGGCGGATAGGAACGGCTGGTCGTGTACCCGGCGGCCAGCGCCATCTTGATCTGCACGAACGGCATTGTGCGGATGACGTCGCGGTCGCCGACCTTGGTCACCATCGACACTTCCATGCGCCGGCGGTCCTTGGCCTTGGCGATCTGGCGCGGCGCCACCAGCCTGGTCGTCTTGGCGACGTCGCCGGAATCATCGCCGCTGGCAAGGCTGATCAGTTCGGCGATTTCGGGCGGCGTCGCCAATTGCTGGCGGCCGTCAAGGGCGGCGAACAGCGCCACGCCCATCAGCACACTCGAGGTCACGCCGGTGAGAAAAGTACCCGACAACCAGCGCGCCGAGACCTCGCGCCGGTCGGGCGGGCCGCTGCGGCCATCCGCGACCAGCGGTGGCTCGTTGCCGAGCCCAGCTATGACGTCGACCCTGTCGTGCATTCAGAAAGGCTGCTTCTTCCCCGGGCGGAACGGCTTGTCGTTTTTGTTGTGGCCGTGACATTTGCCTGTCGCGGCGGATGAATTCAACGAAGGGTATGGCCAGAGCAGGACTCGGTTGGTTCAGCCTCTCGTCCAGACCGGTTTCCGATGGCAATGGGGCGGCAATTGGGTCCAAATGTGGCAATCCGAAATTGGCACTGGAAGTTCGTCTCGGCAGCTACTCGTTTGCCTTTGCCCGCCACCATCGACGGATGGGCTTCGAGAAAAGAATTGATCATCGTCGCCATCATGGCCAAAGACGCGACGATCATCACGGCGACCTGTGGGCGGCCTTCTTGCAATTTTCGAAGGCTTGCGTGCGCAATCGGATACTCGTCATGTCGCGGGATCGTCGGTGCGAATCTGCTCCTCTGAGGTCCATCAACCGTCGAGTTTTTTGGGAAGTTCGTATTGTATTTTGGCGTGGACGAATGTGTGTTCGGCTGCCCATCAGGCTGAACAATAAGCTGAACCTAGGTAACAAAGGCGGGTCACGAAACGAATTTGTGAAGAAGCGGTTTTCGAATGCTTCGGCCGCCCAGACGCCACGTTTTCTATTTAAGTTTGTAGTCACCATATCGCTTGCGGTGAGCGCGTTTGGTCCGGCTCGCGCGCTTTCGCGGCCCGAGGATGCGTGGCGAAAAGCGATGCCGTATTTGGCGGTCGCTCCTGTACTCATCGCCATTGCCGCGATCGTCGAATTGTTCGTTCTTCCTCAGGATGTCTGGCCGGCAGCATGATCGGCATGAACAGCATGTTTGCCTGACCTACATACCGTTTGGTAGCGGTCCATCGGCCAATTTCCTGGCAGTCTTGCGCCACGACGCACCGACGCAACCGACCCTTGCAGGCGCGATTTGTGGTACATTCGCTGGAGCTATCGCCGCGACATTCTATGCAGCCCAGTGCACGGACGATTCTCCGCTGTTCGTTGCCACCTGGTATATGATCGCCCATCGCGGGTTGGCGGTGATCGGGGCCGTCAGCGCGAACATAGTCGCTCGGTGGCAGCGTCCTCACTCCAGTCGCCAAACGGCTGCATTGCGCTCGTTGTCTTGAGCTGTTGCACAACGGCCGCTGTTACAGCCATCCGGGTAACCATGCTGCCAATCTGGCCGTCGATGTAATTGACACGGACTGCCAATTGCCTTTAACATTTCGTTAACTAACAGGGGCGAGCGGGACAATGATTTCCTTTTCGACGGCGCGGTTGGTCCGCGCGTGTGCCGGGATTGCTGCCGGACTGGCTGTTTCGGCGTGGTCGGCAGCGCCAGCAGTTGCTGCCCATCCGATGGCAACCGGCGGCCCGACCTCGCAACCGATCGGCCACTATGATTTCTGCCGGGCCAATCCTGCCGAATGCTCGATTCGCCCGAGCAACCTTGCTCCAGCCAAAATGACCGATGCGTTCTTGCAGAAGCTGACCAGCGTCACCATCAAGGTCAACGCCGCCGTCAAGCCTATGAGCGACGACGATATCTATGGCAAGGACGAGGTCTGGGCCTACCCTGACAAGGGTGTTGGCGACTGCGAGGATTATGTTCTCGAAAAGCGCCGTGAATTGAACCGCATGGGAGTATCGTTCGCCGCTCTTCTGGTCACTGTCGTCCGCAAACCCGACGGCGAGGGCCATGCAGTGCTGACGGTGCGCACCGACAAGGGCGATTTCCTCCTCGACAATCTGACCGACAAGGTCCGCCAGTGGGATGAAACGGATTATACTTTCTTGAAGCGTCAGGCGATCGACAACACAGGCCGCTGGGTCTCGATCCGCGAAAGCCAGCCAGTGCTGGTCGGCGCGGTAAAATAGGGAGCATGTGCATCGCGGAACGCAGCTTATTGCGCATAGTTTGGCGGATTGGACCGTATAGCTGTGTGGTCGCTGGTGATGATGAGCTGGTAACGTGGTGGCGTACTGAAACTGCAAATGCCAAGCTGACTCCCGCCAAGTATCTTGGCCACAGGCTGTTCCAACATCGCACTCTTTGTTTGGGCTTGCAAAAGCCGCACTTTGCGGTCAGCCTGAGTGGATGATGGCACGCTGGTCGCCAAAATACGTCCTTGTCATGCTGCTCGCGGTCTTCCTGACCGCCGGGTTCAGCCTGTCTGCCGCTCAGGCGAGCGTCATGTCGGTGAAGATGGCCAGCGGCATGACCATGCCGTCCGACGCCGGTATGTCCGGTATGGGAACCGCCGGCGATTGCAGCGCCTGCCTCAAGGGCGCGGGCGACACCGGCAATCCGATGCACTGTCCGCCGACCTGTATCGCGCCGGCGTTCGCTATGCTGCCGCAAAACCTCGCCGTGATGATGGTTCCACCGGCGCAACAGCCATCACCGCTGCCGACCCCGTTCCTGCACGGGCGAAGTACCCTGCCCGAACCATCCCCTCCAAGACCCAGCGCTCTCGTCTGACGCCGTTTCAGCCGTCCCGCGGCTGATTTCCGGCGCTTGACCGCCCGCCAAGCGCGTTGTTGCGCCGTGGGCGCGAACAGCAATTCAATCGATGGCTCGCCGTCGATCGAGATCGCAAAGGGCACAAGGGTGAATTCCGATTTCAGTCATTTCATATCGCGCCGCGGGCTTCTCGTCGCGACGACGGGGCTTGCCGTTGCCGCATCGATGCGCCCGGCATCGTCACTGGCAACAGCCGTCGACGAACGCCGGATCAGGGCCGCGCCGAGCCAGGCCCGGTTCACCGGCCCGGATGGCCCGCATACCGCCGTCTGGGCCTATGACGGCATCATCCCCGGCCCGACGCTGCGCCTGCGCCAGGGCCAACCGGTCCGCATCATTGTCGAAAACGAACTCAACCAGGACACCACGGTGCATTGGCATGGCATCCGGCTGCCAAACGCCATGGACGGCGTACCGGGCCTGACCCAGAAGCCGATCGGGCCGGGGACGAGCTTCGTCTATGAGTTCACGCCGCCCGATGCCGGCACCTTCTGGTATCACCCGCATGCCAACAGTCTGGTGCAGCTCGGTCGCGGCCTTGCCGGCGCCCTCATCGTCGAGGAGGCCGAGCCTGTCGCCGTTGACCGCGACCTTATGTGGCTGCTGCAGGACTGGCGGCTTTCCGGCGATGGCCAGATCGCCGCCGGTTTCGGCAGCCCGATGGATGCGGCGATGTCGGGCCGCGTCGGCAATGTCGTCACCATCAACGGCACGGTGCCGGCCGACCAGAGCGTGAAAGCCGGCGAGCGCGTCAGGCTGCGGCTCGCCAATGGCTCGCTCGCCCGTATCATGGCGCTGCGCTTCGAAGGCCATCGCCCGGTCGTCGTCGCCATCGACGGTCAGCCCTGCGACCCGCATGAGCCGGAGGGTGGCCGTCTGCTGCTGGCGCCGGCCATGCGCATCGACATCGTGCTCGACATGCAGGGCGGCCCCGGCAAGCGATACGCGGTGATCGACGATTATTATGACGGCCTCGCCTATACGCTGACCACGCTTGCCTATGACAATGCACCACCGCTGCGGGCGCATCCTCTCGACACGCCTGTCGGCCTGCCGCGCAATCCCTTGCCCGAACCCGACCTCTCCGGGGCCGAGCGCCAGCAGATCGTATTGCAGGGCGGCATGATGGGCGGCGGCAAGCTCGCCGGCGTCGGCGGCATGATGGGTATGGCGATGCCCGGCATGAATGGCGGCGCTGCCTGGGCGATCAACGGGATGTCGATGACCGGCGACGGCCACGCCGGCATGATGCCGCGGTTCACGCTGAAACGCGGCTCCACTTGTCATCTCACCATGCGCAACGAAACCGCGTGGTGGCATCCCATGCACATCCACGGCTTCAGCATGCTGGTGCTTTCGCGCAACGGTTCGCCGGTGCCGTACCGGCAATGGCAGGACGCGGTGCTGCTTGCCCCCAAGGACACGATCGAATGCGCCTTCGTCGCCGACAATCCCGGCGACTGGATGCTGCACTGTCATATCGTCGACCACCAGATGGCAGGTCTCATGACCGTCTTCCGGGTGACCTGATTTTTCGTCAACCCTGAACCTTTGCGTCGGCCAAGCCGACCAATCAACCGAGGAACTGCAATGAAACCGACTTACGCCTTCGCCGCCTTCGCGCTCGCAGTCGCCATGCCGATTCCAGCCGTCGCGGCGCCAATCCAGACACTGATGTACAAGAACCCGAGCTGCAGTTGCTGCGAGACCTACGCTGCCTATCTCGAACAGAACGGCTTCAAGGTCGAACTCAAGCCGACTAACGATCTGTCAGAGATAAGCGCCGGGCTGGGCGTTCCCGCGCAATTGCAGGGCTGCCATTCGGTGGTGATCGGCGATTACGTGGTCGATGGCTTCGTGCCGGTCGACCTGATCAAGAAGATGCTGGCGGAGCGACCTGAAATCGCCGGCATCGCCATGGCGGGCATGCCGATAGGCTCGCCGGGAATGGGCGGCCAGAAGACCGAGACCTGGAAAATCTACGCCTTCACCAAGGATGGCAAGGCGCCGACCGTCTACGCGACAGAGTAACGGCCGACCCCGGACCTCTGCAACCAATGGAGATTTCAATGAAGCTGACCTATCGCCTTGCCGCTCTATCGCTGCTGATCGCTACGCCTGTGCCTGCGGTTGCCGCGACGATCAGCGCCGTAATGTACAAGAACCCGCAATGCAGCTGCTGCGAGGCCTATGCCGCTTATCTCGAGCAGAACGGCTTCAAGGTCGACATCAAGCCGGTCAACAACCTTTCGCAGATCAGCAGCGATGCCGGCGTGCCCGCCGATCTCGAAGGCTGCCACACGATGATGGTCGACGGTTATGTCGTCGATGGCCTGGTGCCGGTCGATATCGTCAAGAAGCTATTGACCGAACGGCCCGCCATATCCGGCATCACGCTGGCCGGCATGCCGGCGGGGGCACCGGGCATGGGCGGCGAAAAGGATGGCACATGGACGATCTACGCCTTCACCAAGGACGGCAAGGCGCCGACCGTTTATGCGACGGAGTGAAAGGCGACCGCGATGTTGGCCAACGTGTCTGAATGCCCTGCAAGAATCTGGCTTTCCATGACGTTCCTTTTGGATCAGCGGATGCATCATGACCAGCGGTAACATCATTCAGTCCGACGCGGACCCACCGGCCGCCCAGCGCACCACGCTGCAACGGCTTGCGGTCTTCCTGCCGGCGTTGATTTTCGCCGGCATGGCCGCCTTGCTTGCCTGGGGGCTCACGCGCAACGCATCCGATATCCCATCGGCGCTGATCGACAAGCCGGTGCCCGCATTTGGCCTGCCACCGGTCCAGGGCCGCACCCTTGGCCTGTCGAGCGGTGACCTCAGGGGCGAGGTCTCACTGGTTAACGTCTTTGCATCCTGGTGCCTGGCCTGCCGGGAGGAGCATCCCGTGTTCATGCAGTTGGCGGCAGACGGCACTGTGCCGCTGTATGGGATAAACTACAAGGACAGGCCCGACGACGCCGCGCGATGGCTCGACACGATGGGTGATCCCTATACGCGCACCGGCGCGGACCTCAACGGCCGCGTCGCCATCGACTGGGGCGTCTACGGCATCCCTGAAACCTTCGTGGTCGGCGCCGACGGCCGCATTGCCTACAAGCACATTGGCGCTGTGACAGAAGAGGTTCTTGAGAAGACGATCCTGCCGCTCGTCGAGCGCTTGCGTGCCGAAGCAAGGGGGCGGCAACCATGAGCAAGCTCGCCATCGCTTTTCTTGGCGTGCTGCTGGCGTCGTCGCAGCCTGCATCGGCGGCTGAGCCGCCGCAGAACTTTGTCGTTCATGAGGCTCCCGTGCCGGTGGCGGAAATCCGCTTCGAGGACGGCGCCGGCCAGCCGAGAACACTCGCCGATTTTTACGGCAAGGTCGTGCTGCTCAACATCTGGGCGACATGGTGCGCGCCCTGCCGCAAGGAAATGCCGACGCTCGACCGGCTGCAGGCCAAGCTCGGTGGGCAAGATTTCGAGGTCGTCGCGCTCTCCATGGACCGCGCCGGACCGGACATCGTCAAAAAGTTCTACGCCGAGACGGGCGTCACACATCTCGCGCTCAATATCGACACCTCTGCCAAGGCGATGTTCGCGCTCGGCACCGTGGGCCTGCCGACAACCCTGCTGATCGACCGCCAGGGCAAGGAGATCGGCCGGCTGATCGGCCCGGCTGAATGGGATGCGCCCGACATGGTCGACTTCATCAGTGGCCGCATCGCCGCAAAATGAGAAAGGAAATGACATGACGACGACAGAACTGACCCAGGCCCGGCAGGCATCGCCAAGCCGCGATATCCAATCTTTTCGACCCGGCCGGCGCGGCCTGATTGCCGCCGGCGCGGCCATTGCCGTCGCCGGCCTTGCCTTCAACTGGTCGTGGCTGATTGCCGCAGGAATTGCGCCGCTGCTGCTCGGCGTCCTGCCCTGCGTCGCCATGTGCGCGCTTGGGCTCTGTATGAGCCGGATGACAGGCCGCGCCTGCTCGACCGAAAATGTTGTCCCAAAGGCCGACGGGGACAGCGATGGCGCCAAGGCACTGCCCATCAATCTGAAAGCCAATGGGTGATGTTCGTCCGGGTCCAAGATAAGCCGCAGGCTCCGTTGCCGGCTTTACGAATGCGCATGCTGCGCGGCCTGATCGCCCTGACGGCGCTGATCGCCGGCTTTGTCCACGGCGCGCAAGCGCACTCGCTGGATGAAGTCGACGCCATGCTCCGGGGCGACGAGAAGTACTTCCAGCCGATCGACAAACCGGCGCCCGATTTCACGCTGCGCACCGCCGACGGACGCGTCGTGCGGCTGGCCGATCTCAGTGGCAAGGTCGTCGTGCTCCACTTCATCTACACATCGTGCCCGGACGTGTGCCCGCTGCACGCCGAGAAGATCGCCGAGATCCAGAAGATGGTGAACGCCACGCCGATGAAGGATCAGGTTACCTTCGTCAGCATCACGACGGATCCGAAGAAAGACACGCCCGATGTCCTCAAAGGCTACGGGCCGGCGCACGGGCTCGACCCCGCCAACTGGCTGTTCCTGACCACGACGCCGGACCAGCCCGAGGATACGACGCGCAAGCTGGCGGAAGCCTTCGGCCACAAATTCACCCTGACCGATGACGGCTACCAGATGCACGGCATCGTCACGCATGTGATCGACAAGGAGGGCCGCTGGCGGGCAAATTTCCATGGCTTGAAATTCGAACCCATCAACCTCGTCACCTTCGTCAACGCGCTGACCAATAATGTCGAACGGCCGCACCACGAGCAGGACGAAGGCTGGCTGGCAAAATTGAAGGGCCTTTTTTTGCCCATTTTTACATCACCGGCACCCGCTGGCCCCAACAGATAGCAAGGGGAGACGAACATGAGTACAGCAGCAAAACAGATGAACCGATATAGCGGCGGCAGCCTTGGCGCCCTCCTGCTTATAGGACTGACGGGATGGTTCCTGCTCAATCCCGGCTTTCAGGGGGCGCAGCGATCAGCGAACGCCGCAGGCGAGATGTCCCAGGACCAGTTCGACAAGCGTGTGCGAGATTATATTCTCGCTAATCCCGAAATCATCATGCAAGCCTTGCAGAGCCTGGACGCTCGCCAGCGCGAGGCCGAGGCGGCAGAGGCAAAGGCGGTGCTCGTGTCACGCGCCGACGACATCTTCCGCGACAAGCAAAGCCCGGTCGGCGGCAACGCGCAGGGCGACGTCACCATGGTCGAGTTCTTCGACTACAACTGCCCCTATTGCCGCCAGGTGGCGCCGATCATGGCGCAAGCCGCGGCCGACGATCCGCAACTCAGGATCGTCTACAAGGAATTTCCCATTCTCGGCCCAGATTCGATGTTCGCGGCCAAGGCGGCGCTCGCGGCCGAGCGGCAAGGCAAATACGCGGCGTTCCACAAGGCGCTGTTGGGCGCCAAGACAAGGGTGACCGAAGCGATCGTGCTCAAGGTTGCGGCCGAGGCCGGCCTCGACGTCCCGCGCCTGAAGATCGACATGCAGCATCCCGACATCCAGGCATCGATAGACCGGAACGCGGAGCTGGCCCAGGCGCTGAAAATAACCGGAACGCCGGGTTTCGTCGTCGGCGACCAGATCTTTCCCGGTGCCACCGACCTTGCGACGATGAAGAAACTGATCGGGCAGGCGAGGGGGCTGCAGAAATGAGGCACGCGCCAGCAACCGGGAACAACTGAATGCCCGAACTCTCCAACATCGGCGTGCTGACCGCATTCACGGCGGGCATCGTCTCGTTTCTCTCGCCCTGCGTACTGCCGCTGGTGCCGGGCTATGTTTCCTATGTCGCCGGTAGGACGCCAATGGACGGGCCCGCCGACCGGACGACTCGCTTGTCGGCAGCGGGCCTCAGCCTGTGCTTCGTGCTCGGATTTTCGACATAGACGGAGAGGTCCGCAGCGTCCCTTTGCCGGCGACGCTTTCGGCGACAGGGCCCGAGAGCTACCTCTCGGGCGTAAGGCTCGGGCTCGGTCTGGCGCAAATGCCGCGCTTCCATGTCGAAGAGGATCTTCGTCGAGGAAGCCTCGTGGCTGTGTTGCCTGATCTTCCGCCGCCCTCTGTTCCTGTGTCTCTCCTTTATGCGCAAAGCCGGCGGCTTTCACCGCGTGTCCGGGTCTTTATCGATTAGTTGGCGCAGCAGTTCTCTGGCCGGCTGGGAAGACCGCGGCCACACATGCCCGAGCAAGGCGTTTGAACTCGCTGGTCTCTATGTAAGACGGTCAAGAGGCGCGGCGAGAAAACGGCGAATTTTGGCGCACATAGGCGGGTTCAACCATGGGAGCCGCCAAAACAGAGGTGCGCAGGCGGCGTCCTGTTCTCCTACTGCGGGCACATCATCCACATCGAGCTGTCAGTAAGCTGCAGTTGCACGAGGCGCTTGGCGAGTCCGTGATCTTTGCCATCGGCAACAGGACGCGGCGTTGCTTCAGGAGGCGGGGTTCTCGAACATCGAGCTGTTCTATGTTGCGTTCACATTCAAGGGTTGGGTCGGGTAAGGTTTGATGGCTTGCACCGCCCAGGCTGCGCAAGCTTTCACTCACCTCTCGCGGGCTTCTGGTGATGGTTTCGATCACTTTTGGTGCGCTTGGGCCGATCGAAACAGCTCGGAGAGCCAGTCGATGAAAACCCGGATGCGCGACGATAGATGGCGGCTCTGGGGATAGAGCACGGAGACGGGCATCGGCGGGGGTGGAAAGCCGTCCATCACCACGACGAGCTCTCCTGTCGCGATTTGATGCTCGACGCGGTAGCGCGGGACCTGAATCAATCCCAGCCCGGCGACACCCGACGCGGTGTAGATCTCCGCGCCGCGGACGAGCAGGTCGAAGGGTAACGGGATGTCCAACGGCCGTCCGTCCTTCTCGAACTCCATCGGATAGGGCTGGCCTGTCGCTGAGGCCGTATAGGCGACCATCCGATGGCCCTCAAGTTCGTCTGGCCTCGAGGGGATGCCATGGCGTTCGAGATAGGCCGGACTGGCGAGGGTCACTTGCGGGAGCGAGGCGATCCGGCGGCCAATGAGTGATGAATCCGACAATTCTCCAGAGCGGATAACGCAGTCGACCCCTTCGGTGATGAGATCGACCATGCGGTCGGCTTCGCTCAGGTTCAACGAGATTTCCGGGTAGCGGGCTATGAAGTCAGGCAACCCGGGGAGCACGAAGAAGCGCGCGACGGTGCCTTGCATATCGACGCGAAGCGGCCCTTTGGGCTCCGCGTTGCGAAAGACACTCTCCACTTCGTCGAGGTCGGCCAGGAGACGAATGCAGCGCTCATGGTAGAGCGCGCCGTCGAGCGTCGGCCTCACATTCCGCGTTGTCCGGTCGAGCAGCCGGACGCCGAGATCGGCCTCGAGACGCTGAATGGCATGGGTCGCGGTCGGGCGCGGAACCTGCAGGTCCCTAGCGGCCTGAGCGAAGCTCCCACGCTCCACGATCCGAACGAACAAACGCATGACGCCGATGCGATCCATGAACGTCTCGTAGCAGATTGTTATGTTTTCTGAAATGCTGATGTTGAAACAGGCTCGCTACCGCTGAAATTCGAAACGGCTACTTTCTGCGCCACGAAGCGACGGAAAGGAGTTCCAAATGTCGAATGAAGCAAAAAGGATAGCCGCCGGTGCACTGGGCCCGGAAACGCGGCCGCGCCGACGAGACCTTCACCATCGCCAAGATGCAGGAAATGCAGAAGCAGAACCCCGGCTGATCGGTCGCATTTGGGGCGATCTCACGGGCCGCACGCCGTCGTCTCGACGGGGCAACAATTACAGGAAAATCACTATGACCACCTCAACGAACAAGGTCGCAATCGTCACCGGGGCGTCTCGCGGCATTGGAGCCGCCATCGCGCGGCGACTGGCAAGCGACGGCCTCACAGTCATCGTCAACTATGCGGGCAACACCCACGCGGCCGCCAAGCTTGTCGATCGGATCGAGAAGGCGGGCGGCCGGGCCATATCCGCCCAGGCCGATGTCAGCGACCCGCTGGCTGTGAAGCGGCTGTTCGATTCCGCGGAGGCGACCTACGGCGGCGTCGACGTGCTGGTGAACAACGCCGGCATCATGAAGCTGACGCCGGTGGCCCAGGTTGACGACGCGACGTTCGATCAGACGATCGCGATCAATCTGAAGGGCACCTTCAACGGTCTTCGGGAGGCCGCAAAGCGGCTGCGCGACGGCGGGCGCATCGTGAACTTCTCCTCGAGCGTCGTGGGTCTCTATCAGCCGACCTATGGCATCTACGCGGCCACGAAGGCAGCGGTCGAGGCCCTGACGCATATCCTCGCCAAAGAGCTTGGATCTCGGGGGATCACCGTCAACGCGGTCGCGCCCGGGCCGGTGGCCACCGAGCTTTTCCTCGAGGGGAAGGACCAGGCCACGCTCGACCGCATCAAGCAGATGAACCCGCTCGGCCGCCTGGGCGAGGTCGACGACATCGCGCGCGTCGTCTCCCTGCTCGTGGGACCGGACGGCGGCTGGATCAACGGACAGATCGTGCGCGCGAACGGCGGCGTGGTCTGAGGAGTAAGAACTATGAAGCAAGTTGTTCTCATCACCGGCGCATCGAGCGGCTTCGGCCGCATGATGGCCAATGCGCTGGCGGCGTCCGGTCACACGGTCCATGCCTCGATGCGTGGACTGAGCCGCAAGAACGCCGGACAGATCGCCGAGGTCGCCACCTACGCCCAGGAGCACAAGGTCGATCTCCGGACGGTCGCGCTCGACGTCCAGTCCGACGCCTCGGCGACGTCGGCGATCGGGGGCAAACGGCGGCAATAGCGCAGGTTTGTCGGGTTATCGCCCTACGTCCGTCACTTGATACGATCTGCCTCCACCTGGCACCAGGGCCGATTAGAGCCGCGATCTTCGTGATGACCCGGTTGGTCGCCCGCTCGAGGATCGTTCTGCAAATGCGCATCCAAGCAGCGGGCTCACTGCATCCCAGACGACGCGCTGACATGGACAACGCTTAGAGATGGTGCGGATGGCGCTGGCGATCATCTCGTCCGACGTGGTCCGGACACGCGCGATCGTATCAAACGTGAGCGCCTCTCGACCGAACTGTGCTTGACCTGCCGGCCCATCTCACTAGCCTTGCTCAAATCGCAGAGGTGGCTGCGAGCAGATAGCCGAAGGGCTCTTAAACATTTCGGCGTGGCACATGTAAACGCGCATTGCACGCATTTGGAGGAGGTCGTTCCGTGCTAGGCGGTGACGCCGGGGGTGAACGCGAAATTGAGGCAGGGATCGAGCGGATTCGAGCCCGAATGGCCGCGATTGAGTCCGAACGGGCTGAACTCGAGGCGGCCCTGAGCGATCTCGTGGATCAGCGCGTGGCGATGACCCAGATAAATCATCAACCAAACACCCTCGGAGATGCGCTGACCGTCACGACGACATCCTCCAGCACCGACAAGATCGCGCTCTTTCGGCGCCTGTTCGCAGGTCGTCCTGACGTATATCCTCTCCGATGGGAAACCAGAAGATCGCCAAGTCCGGTTATGCGCCCGCGTGCGCGAACGAGTGGGTCAGGGGGATATGCGGCAAACCGCGGGTCAAATGCGGCGAGTGCCCTCATCAAGCCTTCATACCGGTCTCCGATGGCGTGATCGAAAAGCATCTGCGCGGTGCCGACAGCCTGCGCCCATCTACCAATGACTTCGTCGCTGGCGTTTACCCGCTTCTTCCTGACGAGACCTGTTGGTTTATTGCTGCCGATTTTGATGAGGAGAACTGGGCGGCCGATGCGTTAGCTATATGCTCGAAACGTGCCGTGCCAAAGGGGTGCCCGCCGCCCTTGAGCGTTCTCGATCCGGCAATGGAGGTCCCGTCTGGATTTTCTTTGGCGCGCATGGCGGCAAAGCGGAGAACGGGATATCGGTCGCTCGGTTACACAGTTGAGTCGCCCGCATCTACGATTAACGTCTCGTGAGAAATTTTTCTGAACGGATTATGCTTCGATGAAATCCAAGCGCCAAAGCCTGAATTCCGCGATCAAGCCGAACAGGGAGCCTAAGCTCTCGCGCACCCACGCGCCTACCGATCTTTCGCCGGTGGACTGGCAACGCGGGTTGCGCCGCCAGTTCGGGCGCGAGCAGGACTTCGGGCTTGAGAATCTGACCAACGAACCGTTTTTCTCCGAATTTCGGGTCAGCAATCCTGTTTCGAAGTCCAGCTACCGCGTGGCGATCCGAGGCTTGGGGCCAGGTGGAAATTTCTGTTCATGCCCCGATTATGCCACCAGCGAATTGGGGACCTGCAAGCATCTCGAATTCACGCTTGCCCAGTTGAAGAAAAAGCGCGGCGCCAGGACGGCGTTTGCGCGCGGTTACCAGCCGGCATTTTCCGAGCTTTATTTGCGTAATGAAGGCAAACGCCGCGTACATTTTCGCGCCGGAACGGACTGCCCGCCGGCGGTAAGCGAGGCCGCCGACGGTTTGTTCGATGCCGAACGCAACGGGATGCTGCCGGACGAGCGCTTTGGCGAGCTGGAGCGTTTCATGACCATGGTGTCGAAGTGCGGTCATGAGTTGCGAGCCTATGACGATGCGCTCGATTTCATCGCGGCAAGGCGAGATGCGGACTGGCGCGCCGCAAAGCTCGAACAGTTGTTTCCACGCGGTGCCGCCGATCCCAAGCTGCTGGCACTGCTGAAGGTACCGCTCTATCCCTATCAGGCCGAGGGGGCGCTGTTCGCGGTGCGGTCCGGCCGGGCACTGATCGGCGACGATATGGGGCTAGGCAAGACCATACAGGCAATTGCCGCGGCGGAAATACTGGCGCGACATTTTGGCGTCTCGAAAGTGCTGGTGGTCTGCCCGACCTCGCTCAAATACCAGTGGCAAAGCGAGATCGTGCGTTTCTCGGAGCGAGAGGGTGAAAATGCCGCGCGAGTCATCAACGGCGGTCGGGCGCAGCGGCAGAAGGACTACGCCCTGGACGATTTCTGCAAGATCACGAACTACGAGAAACTCCAGCCCGATCTCGACCTCATCGCCGCATGGGCGCCCGAACTGATCATCGTCGATGAAGCGCAACGGGTCAAAAACTGGAACACCATAGCGGCGCGCGCCTTGAAACGCATCGATAGTTCCTATGCGATCGTGCTTACCGGGACGCCTTTGGAAAACAAGCTCGAGGAACTGGTCTCCATCGTCCAGTTTGTCGATCAGCACCGGCTGGGGCCGACCTGGAAGCTGTTGCACGAGCATCAGGTCAAGGACGAAGCCGGGCGCGTCACCGGCTATACCGGGCTGGAAAGGATCGGCCAAACGCTGGCGCCGGTGATGATCCGCCGGCGCAAATCCGAGGTGCTGCGGCAACTGCCCAGCCGGACCGACCAGAACCTGCTGGTGCCGATGACAGAGATGCAAACGCTCCATCATCAGGAAAACGCCGACGTGGTGGCGAAGATAGTCCAGCGCTGGCGCAAGACCAGGTTCCTGTCGGACAAGGATCAGCGGAGGCTGACCTGTGCCCTGCAGAACATGCGCATGTCGTGCAACAGCACCTATCTGCTGGACCGCGAAACCGACCATGGCGTCAAGGCAGACGAACTGGCGGCCCTGTTCGACGGATTGTTCGCCGAGCCCGAGGCCAAGGCGGTGGTGTTTTCGCAATGGACGCGGACCCATGACATCGTCATCCGCCGCCTCGAGGCGCGTGGGCTGGGCTATGTCAGTTTCCACGGCGGTGTGCCATCGGAAAAACGGCCGGCACTGGTCGAGCGGTTTCGCGACGATCCCGCCTGCCGCGTGTTCCTGTCCACCGACGCCGGCAGCACGGGCCTCAATCTGCAGCATGCATCGACCCTGGTGAACATGGATTTGCCGTGGAACCCGGCGATCCTCGAACAGCGCATCGCGCGCATCCATCGCATGGGTCAGTTGCGGCCGGTGCAGGTCGTCAATTTCGTGGCAAAGGGCACCATCGAGGAGGGTATGCTTTCGGTGCTGGCGTTCAAACGCTCCTTGTCGGCGGGAATTCTCGACGGCGGCAGTGGCGAGATTTCGCTCGGCGGCTCGCGTCTCAACCGCTTCATGAAGGACGTGGAAAATGTCACCGGAAGCATGGGGGAGGGCGAGGCCGTAACGCCGGCTGAGGAGGTGACGAACATCGCCGCCGCGGATGCGGCCGGATCCGTGGAAGATGTAAATGCGGATGTAAACGCTGGCGCTAGCGAGACGGCGATCGCGCGAACTGATAAGGCCGGAGCACCACCGAGCGATACGGGTGCCGATCCCTGGCACGCCTTGCTGCAGGTCGGCGCCCAGTTTGTCGCCGCGCTGGCGTCCGCCAACGATCCCAGCGCTCCGGCGCATCCATGGATCGAGCGCGATCCCGCCACCGGCGCGCAAAGCCTCAAAATGCCGCTGCCGCCACCGGAAGCCGCGAGACAACTTGCCGATACGCTTTCTGCACTCGCCGACAGCTTGCGGGGGAAGATTGCGTGACGGGCGGCCGCTGAACACATGATCGCTTCGGTCGCCAGCCAACTCGTCTGCCGCGCCGGGCTCCAGTCCGACCTAATTGCAGGCTGGGCCTTAATGCGGCGCGGCTGTCAGCGAGAACAATGTCCATGGCGAGAAGGCCGGTGATCTTGCTTGATGACAACGAACAGCCTGCGCCTCGGGTAGGCCCCAGGGGCGGCAATCTAGAAGGTGAAGGTCCGACCTTTCGCGGAAGTTTCGTGGACCCATCTGACAGCGCCGTTTAATTAACCATAACATCGTTCCGGCAGCCGGCCCCAAGGCGACCATGGATCCGAATAGCCAGGTTGAGAAACCGTCCGGCAATCATTGCGGACACTCGGCCTCTGATGTAATTTAGGAATTGATCAAGTGAGGAATATGCCCGCTGTCGCGACGGCTTTTCTCTCTTTCCTGTCCCGGCAGATTGCATGCTCTCTAACAGACCTTGATACCGCAAGTTGTGTTCTTGTGGTGACCAGGGAACAACGGTTAAGGGATTTGCCATGCTCCGACGTTGCGGATTCGTTGCAGCCGTCATCCTCGCAAGCTTTGCGACCTTGGACGCGTCCGCCCTCGAGCGAAGAGTTGCCTTTGTCATCGGCAATTCCGACTACCGGGAAATCTCGGCCCTCAAGAACCCGGCCAAGGATGTTGTGGCCGTATCCGATATGTTTCGGCAGGCTGGTTTCGAGGTGTTCGTTGCGAGCAATCTCACCAAGCTGCAGTTCGAAGACCAGTTCCGCAACTATCTGGCCGCCGTGGACGGCGCCGATATCGCCGTCCTCTACTATTCCGGTCACGGCTTTCAGATCGGTGGCGAAAATTTCCTCATCCCGGTAGACGCGTCGTTGAAACAGGCGGCCGACGTCGAGGTCCAGGCGATCAAGCTGAACGACGTGCTGGAGCAGATGCGTTCGAAGTCGAAAATCCAGGTGATCATGCTCGATGCCTGCCGCAACAATCCATTCCCGCGAAAGGATTATTGGCTGAGGGATCAGCTTGTTGTCGCGAGCGGCACCGGTCTTGCGCAAGTAAGAAGCTCGCTGAACACGCTGATCGCCTTTGCCACCGCACCCGGCGCGGTTGCCTATGACGGCGCCGGCGACCTCAGTCCTTTTTCCTCAGCGTTTGCTCGTCGCGCTCTGGCCCCCAACCAGGAGATTCACACGGTCATGTCGGCCGTGCGCCGGGATGTGGTTGAGGCTACAAAGGGCTTGCAGGTTCCCTGGGAGAACTCATCGCTGATCGACGAAGTCGTTCTGATGCGTCGCAGCAGCCGCCCATCGCTGCCGCCGGTGCTGGAGAAGGTCGTGCTGTCGGGGGCCGGCCCCGTCGATCTGGATCTCGCGGAACCGGTCGAGGCCGACGGCGGGACAATCACCGTCAGCATCGAAAGATCGCCCACGCTCGGACGCCTGATGCTGGACGGTAAGGTCGTCGAGGCGGGAGAACAGATCCAGGGCAAGGACCTGCCGCGTTTGCAGATGGATGTCCCCAAGGGGATCGGCGAGCCGGAAGAGATGGATATGCTGGCCTATGCCGCACGCGACAATTGGGGCGGCGAAGCCAGGGGCATGCTGGTGTTTCGGGTCAAGAGCGGCGAAGGACCCCGGGGCGAACAGGTGATGGCCTCGCTCGAAGCCGAGCAGAAGCAGCAGGTGCTGGAGCGGGGCATCCATATCACCGGCGCCGCCGAGGCGATCGAAAACCGGGAGATCGACATTCCCGTCGGCGTCGGCCCGATTCCGCTGAAGCTGAATTTCCCGACAGAGGATCCGGCGGTCAGCCTGAGAGTTGCGAGCTATCCGGCCACGGGAACACTCTCGCTGCCCGATCGAATCCTGTCGCCCGACTCGAGTCTGATGGCCGATGAGGTCGACCGGCTGCGCTATGAGCCCCAGATCGGAGCCGGCAAAACGGTCGAGGTCGCCTTCGAGATCCGGGCGGGGAGCGCCGCATCCAAGCCCGCCACGATGAAACTCTCGCCCACCGTCGATCCGTGCGATTCGGCTGCCGGCGAACCCCTCGACCTGCAAGGCGTCGTCCCCGGCCTGCTGCCAAATGAAATCGGCGCCGACGCGGTGAAGCTCTGCGAGGCTGCGGTCAAGGCGTATCCCGATGTCGCTCGCTTCCGCTATGAACTGGGGCGCGCGCTGCTTGCAGCCCGCAAGGTCGACCAGGCCAGGAAAGCTATCCAGCAGGCTGCCGACAGGGGGCACGTGCGCGCCGTTTTCGAACTCGGCTACCTCTACGCGACCGGAACGGGCGTGCCTGTCGACCGCAAGCAGGCCAATACCTTCTACGCGGCTGCGGCCGACAAGGGCGATCCCTACGGGATGACGTCGTGGGGCCGTGCCTTGTTCAATGGCTACGGCGTCGAGCGCGATACGGCCAAGGGGCTGGACCTGCTGCTCAAGGCGGCGGCGATGGGGCACACCTA
Organism: Mesorhizobium sp. STM 4661; assembly: GCF_000359125.1. Classification (GTDB taxonomy): domain Bacteria; phylum Pseudomonadota; class Alphaproteobacteria; order Rhizobiales; family Rhizobiaceae; genus Mesorhizobium. The sequence goes on from NZ_CAAF010000030.1 coordinate 51,623, forward strand.
TGCCATGAACGATCTCGGCGCGATCTTCACCGAAGGCCGCAATGGTGTGACCGCCGATCAGGCCCGCGCCGTTGCTTTCCTGGAGGCTGGCGTGCAGCGGCAGGACATGTATTCGATGAACCTGCTTGCCCGGAACTATCTGTCCGGCGCGGGCGTCGAGAAAAATCCGAAAACGGCGCTGGCCCTGTTTCAGAAAGCCACCGAACTCGGCCAGCCCTATGCTCCGGGCAATCTTGCGCGCATGTATCGCGACGGCGTCGGCGTCGAGCGCAACCCGGCGGAAGCGCAAAGACTGTTCGAGATGGCGACCATGCGGGGCGACCCGTCCGGTGCCTTCGATCGCGCGGTTCTCGAAATGGAAAAGGGCGAAAAGGCCGATCAGGCCACGGCCGTCCGTTTTCTGGCATTCGCGGTCGCGCTGGACACCCGCGACCAGTTGCCGGAGGCCCGGACGAACCTCGCGAAATTCGGCACGAAGGTGAAAACGGCAGCGTTGAAGCAGTTGCGCCAGGAGCTCAGGTCGAAGGTCCCCGCATCCGGTTCGCCGGACAATCAACTGGTCGGCGCGGCCAGGCGGGTCTGGGAAGAAGCCAACCCGCGTCGGGACGTGTTTTAATCAATCAGGAGGGGCAAATGGTGCACAGGACATTCAAGCAAGCAATCGTCGGAACAACCCTGTCCGGCATCCTGGCGGGGCTCACCGGCTGCACGTCCTTGATGCCACCCGAACCGACGCCGCTGGTGGAGACGTCGCCGCAAAAGGTCGTTCGCAGGGTACCTGTTGAGCAAAGGGTTGTTCGCAGGACACCTGTGGAGAAAAAGGTCGTCAAGGCCGCTCCCGAACGCGTGGTCAAGAAAAAAGTGATCAAGCCGGTTGAGGAAGAGCCTGTTGCCGCGCCCGTCGTGATCGTTCCTTCTTCGGGCGGCGGCGGCGGCGGCGGGGCCGGCGGGACTGGCGGGAGCAGTGGGGGCGGCGGCTGGGGCGGTTGACCAGGTGAACATTGACCGGCAGCCGGAAGCGAACACCCGTATCTTGGGCGCGGTCAGCCAATTTCCGTGTCGAGAGGCTGGCGTTTGGTCGTAAGGCCTCTCCGGCTTGATCGTCGCTTAATTTGCATCCGCTGATTGGCGCAGCGCCTCGATCTCTGCCATCTGGATGCCCATTTCGACAAACGCGGAAAGAACCGAAAAGCGGTCCGCTAATGCAACACGCGCCAACCCGGCCAGAACTCCCGCATTGACTGCGTGGGCGGCAGGAAATGATTGCAAGTGCGATGCCGCAGCCATGTCCGTGGTCGTACCGTTGCCGCGCCATCCTGCAGCCAGGGCAATCCAGGCAGCCGGCGTTGTTGGCGGCATTGCCGCAGCCTTGCTCACTTCCGCGCTATGGTGAGGACTATCCGGTTGGCCGACCCATTCGTGAACAAGCGCGAGCAACTCCTGATCCCTGCTGTCGAGCAGATCGGTCAGGTGGCTCAGGCACTCATGGGCCCACCAGACCGCGGCCCGCTCGGGAAGGAGATAGGCACAGAACGTAATCGCCTCCTCGGGCACCCGTCCGGCAAGGAGGGCGCGGCAAAACTCGATTGAAGGCTGTTCGGTTGGAAGTGCGACCATGTCCCCGGCAACAGCGGGGCAGGCCATGAAAAGATCCCGTGCCGTTTTGAATCGAAGCTCATTGGCCATGGCCGCCACGCTTTCACTTGGGGAACAATCGGCACTGAAGCCCTGGACGGGGCGCGGGTCAAGCCTCGATCCATGGCAAGGTGGCAACCGCCGTTCATCGCTCATATGCTCAACGTTTATGACAGACAATTGCTTCGCAATTTGGTATAGTCCGGGGCTGGCGAAATCGGATGCTCAAAACAGGAGTAACCGCTGTGCGGTTGTGGGGTTCAGCCTTAGTGGCGGCGGTCGCGCTTTTTTCGGCACAGGCTTCCGCCGATCCACTTCAGAAATCAGAAGACATTGTGAAGTTTTTTGCCGGGGCGAGCGAATTCGGCCCGTCGCGTGGGGTTTGTGTCGGTACCGAAGACGAGTGCAAGAGCAAGAAGAAGGAGGCGGCGCCTGCCGAAAAAACCAGCCTCGATATGCTGATCAATTTCGGCCTGGATTCCGCGGAACTCGACACGACCGCGCGCGCTGAACTCGACGAGTTCGCCAAGGCGCTCAAGGACAGCCGGCTGAGCACGCTGAGTTTTGTCGTAGAAGGCTACACCGACGCTTCCGGTTCGGCTCGCTACAATGAGGGACTGTCGGAACGAAGAGCTCAATCGGTGACCGCCTTCCTGATGTCCAACGGCGTCGACGCTGTCCGCATCAAGGCGATCGGCCTGGGCGAAACGCGTCCACGCAACCCCGACCCCTACAGTCCTGCCAACCGCCGGGTGGAAATGCGGATAAGCACCGAGTAGCCGGAACCGGGACGAAGGCCCGGCTCATGTGCCGAACAGACTTGAAACGCTGGCTCGTCAGTTGTTGTTGAGCACGCCACCAACCGCCACGCCGGTGCCGAAAATCAGCGCCTTGGTCAGGAAGTCGTTGTTGTCTCGCGGCGGAGGGGCATCCCGCCGAACCACCTCGCGGTAGCGCTTTTTCTGCACGACCTGCTGTTGTTTGCGGGGCTTCTGTGCCACTGGCTTTTGTGTCCGAGCCTTCTGTGCCACCGGCTTTTGTGTGCGGGCCTTCTGCACCTGTTTTTTCGGCTGTGTTGCTCGAGCCTGATCGGCGGCATATCTGGCGCGCACCGACTCCATCATGGGATCCGTCTGGATCACCAGGAACGCCAGTTGCTCGCGTGTCAAGAAATTGGTCTGCGGCAGCCCATTCTTCGCCTGCCAGATGCCGATCGCGTGGCGGGTCTTCAGACCGATGGTTCCGTCGATACGGCCGAGTTCATTGCCCAGGGCTTCGATGCGCAACTGCAGATCGATGCGGCCCTCGCGATCGAGACCGATCGCAATTTCTGTCAACTCGGTACCCGGAGTCTGCTTCGCCTCGTCGGAAACGCCAACCGAGGTGCGAACGGCTGAGCCGGAATTGGCATTCGCCTCGTCCTCATCCACCGCCGCGACCTGCCGGTTTTCGGCTTTCGGTTCCTTCAACTGGTCGATGTTCAGCCGTGCCACCGTAGCGAAGCGGCCGCTTGGAAACTGGTCGAGATAGGCTTTGTAGAAAGGAACGGAATTGCGCTTCGAAGCTTCATCCCACAGACGCTGCTCGACCTCCCAGGAAGGAGGCTCGCTGGTTACGGGGGCAGGGGTCGGTGTCGCTGCGGCGCCGGAGGCGTCGGCGACGGGTTTTACGGCAGGCGCCGCTTCCGCAACGGATTGTCCAAGGAAGACCTCGCGCCCCAGCGATGCGTTGTGCCAAGGCCTCTGGCGACCTTTTGTAGTTTTGGTCACTTCGCCGCGCACACGCGTCAGCGCGGTCTGGATTTCAACGCCAGGTTCAGTCAGGTACCTGGCGAGCGCCGCAGTGTAAGGACTGTTGACGCCGTTGCCGTCGAAAGCGATGGCGCCTGGATCCGTTGCATAGGCAATCAGAATGCCGCCGGTTCCAACGCCGTCCGATTTTGCTTCGACCGGCGCCAGACCGGAGCCCAACGACGTGGAGCGGCCCTTCGGCATCGAGGCGGCCAGCATCCTTGCCAGCGGATTGTCGCGGCAGGCATCGAGGATGATCACGCCAACCGCCGGGTCGGGCGGTAGTGCTGCCATGAAGTCGTCGATCTGAATGGTGCGGGTCTTGAGATAAGCGGGCGATGTCAACTCGGCGTCGACCGGAAACAGGAAATTCTTGCCGTCGACCTGCATACCGTGGCCGGCATAAAAAATGACGGCGAGGTCGGCGTCGTAGGATTGCTCGGTAAACCGACTGATGAGGCTGTGCATGCCTGCATTGTCTTGATCGACCCCCTCGATCACCTGGAAGCCGGCATTGCGCAGGGTGGATGCGATGAGGCGCGCATCGTTGGCGGGATTGGGCAAGGCAACGGCATGGACATATTTGCTGTTGCCGATGACCAGTGCCACGCGTTTGGCATCGGGCGCGGCGGCTTCGGCGCCAAGCGAGGCGATGACAAACAGGATAAACCCGCTCAGAAAGACAGCAAATGCTTTCATGGACCAGCCCTCCGCCCCACTGGGGCGCACTTTTGATGTCTGCGCATGCCAAATTTCATCAGCGACATAGTCGCTTCTGCCAAAATGGCTCCTGGGCGTATGTGATCTCGACCACAGTTTTGGTTCACAAAGGGCCAGAAAAAAGTTCGCTATAACAACACTTGGCGCAGGAACACCAATGGTCCAACGGCGAAACTCGCACGCCGCGAGAAGCAGGTTCAAAGGGTATTCTGAATCGAGCTTATGAGGGCCGTGATTGCCTGCTTGTACTTTCCGAACTCCGGCGATGTCTGGCGGACTTCCGTCGTCGTCGTTGTCTGCTGGGCCACTTCGGTCGTCGGCGGGCTCAGCTTCCGACCCATTTTCCTTTCGGCCCAGCTCACGACATAGCTGGCGGTCTTGCCGGTGAGAAACGGGTTGGCTTGAATGACGGCCGACCCGAGCACGGCGCTCAATTGCGCCGAACCCGGCGCCGACAACACCTGATGCGCGCCTTCCATTCCCAGGAAATGGCAGAGATAGAGCCGGCCGGCTGTGATCTGGTGGCCACGCGCCCGAAGATACGCTTCGCCTTCGCGCGCCAGATTGCTCACCATCTCGCGCGAGATCGTGGCGTCGTAGCGCAGAGCGAGCAGGTCAGCGGTTGACAATGTCCGCGCAAGTTCGGGGCGGTATGTGTTCATCATCCTGATCCAGGTCTTTGTTATGAACTGACCGGCGCCAGTCGCTGAGGAATTGGGGTTCTTGGCGCGGGCGCTGCCGCCACTTTCGACTTGAACGATACGGTCGGTCAGCGTTTCGACAGCGGAATCGTCCGTGGCGATTGTGGTGACCGTGCCCAGGGGATCGACGGCCTCGCCACTCCGATAAAGTTCGAAGTGCAGGTGCGGCCCCGTCGAAAGGCCGGTGGTGCCGATATAGCCGATGATATCGCCTGCCTTCACCTTCGTGCCGACGCCGTCCTTGATCGCGAACTTCTGCATATGCGCATAGCGCGTCTCGCGCCCGTTTCCGTGCGAAATCTTCACCAGGTTGCCGTAGCCCCCGCCATCGCCCTGAAAGACGACTTCGCCGTCGAAGGCGGCTGCAATCGGCGTACCCATAGGTGCCGCCCAATCCACACCCTTGTGGATCCGAACGGTTCCGAGGATCGGGTGCTTGCGTGGGCCGAAGGTGGACGTCATGACCCCGTTGACCGGCGTGGCCATGCCGTTGGTGACCGTCAGCGAGCGAACCTGATCGTCACCGCTAACGCATGCAAACTGGCCGTCGCTCTGCTGGAAGACGAAACAGTCGAGGCTCTTTTCGGTACCCTGGATGCCCACATACAACACCCGTCCGGCAGTCTCTCCCTTGCCACGTGGCCTTTGGGAATAGATCAGCACCAGACGCTGGTCTTCGCTGGCGAAGGCATCCAGATCCTGTCCTCTGGAGAGATACATGATCGCTTCTCCGATCACGCCGGTCGGAACTTTGTTGCGTGCCGCCGTCGAATAGATTGCGTCGAGTAGTCGGTATTGCCTCTTGTGCGTGCCTTCCGCTTGTGCGCCGGAGTAGTTGAACAGATCTTCACGGACCCAGGGGTCAACACCAGACACAAACGCACCAGCGGCATTGCGCGTCAGCGTGCCGACAAATACGTTCTTGGCGTAGATCGAAACCTGCATGAGGGACATGGTTGTCGTCTCGCGCGCCGGTCTGAAACCGCGCATGGCGACGACATAACCGGGCTCAAGGCTTTCGCGACTGAAAAGCACCTTCAGGGCTTCGCCTGCCAGCTTGGCATCCTCGGCGGAGAAATGCGCATCCAGGGCAACGCTGTCCAAACTGCGGTCGTTGAGAATCTTTACGAAAATGTCTTCGGTAGCCGCGAATCGTTGGTATTCACTCGTGACAGTTGCAACGCTTGTGTTGTTTTCGATCTGGGTCTTCTGGAATGCGGGAAGGGCTGCCTCGCCTGCGGCGATTGTTTCGCCCCAGCCTGCTTGGGGATCATCGGCGTCCGCCTGCGGGCCAGAAGCAACCGGAGCCTCGCCTGGGACGGGTGGCTGAAGATCGTCTTGCAGATCGCTGGCTGGCGCCGCCGCGGTCTGTCGCTGTGCCTGGAAGAATGCGAAATCTTCTTGCGTGGACGGTATCGTCGTCATGAATTTTTCGCTGGCGCTAAGCATCACGTCAGACAGAATCTCGATCTGGGGAGAAACTCCGGCCTGATCGAGTTCTGCCGGGCGCGGGATCACTTTACCTTTCGTTGCGGCGCCGGCGTCGGGCGCAAGGGTGATCCACATAGGATCCCCTGCGAGGTCGATGATGGCAGGCACATAGACCGATGCATCGGCCGGCACGTCGTCCGTTCCTTCGACCGCCTGCAACTCCTCGTCTTCATCGCCGAACGACCAATAGTCCGCGGTGAGGTAAAAGCCGGTGGCGATCGACAACAGGACAATCACGGCAAGACCGGCAAGGAGCCTGCGCCACAGCGTGCGCCTGCGAAGGGCAGCGCGCGCCTGCCTCTTTGCCCGGAAGCTCGTGTCGATACTGTGCGTCACGGATTGCCTGCGGTGAGGAAAAAGGTCCACCGCGCCTGTTCGAGCGTATCGACTTCGAGAAATTTTGCGGCGATGTGGCCGCGCGGCCAGCATTCATCGATGCCGCGTATCGAGAAGCGCCGCCGGTCGATGCACATTTCGGTCGACCCTGTCAGGATCGCGTGACCAAAAACGTCCGTCGCATAGATGTAGATGTAGCGGTTCGTCAGTTCCTCGCGGATGACGTTTACGCATTGATTTGCGCCGATGGTCCACCAGCCGTCGGTCTGGTCCGCATTGTCGACCTTCTGGCCAACGGCGAGATTGACCACGTCGAGTGTCTGATTGCAGACGGTGAATTCGGCACGCGCTTCGCTGGTCGAGAGGAGAGCCAGCAGCGTCGCGCCCGAGATGACCGTAAGTTTGATACGACCTCTCAGGGCAAGCAGGGCTCGAACCAAGTCATGCTGCTTTTTGGGCGGGACAGCGGGCAGGGAGGAAAAACGCGAGCGGCGGAGGTCCATGGGCGTCCATGCTACCCGCCGAGCCGGAAGTACTGTGCAGTCGCGGAGAATTCAGATCCACTGGTCTCGATTTCCTCGAGGATTTTGGGCAGCAGCATCGAGGCTGGTGTTGGTCCGGAGAATGCCGCAGCCTGAATATCCTGTCGACCTGTGATGACCATTATGATCTGCGGCACGGGCTTGCCGGCCGCCTTGTCGGCGGCATCGAGACTGGTCGGGATGTTGAAAGTGGCCTTGTCCGGTTGCACGACGATACGATCGTCGAGGTTGAATGCCATACCCTCGTGGTCGATCAGGAGCACGCTGGAAATGAGGCCGCCTTGCGTCACCAGCGTGCCGCTGATTGGCGAACCGCTCGGCACCGACGTTCGATCGAGAGCAAGCTGCGGCTTGTCGGCAGCTGTCCGGTCCAGAAAGCGCAGAAAGTTGGTGACTTCGCATTGGGCTGGTTCAATGAGGCGGACGCTGATGTCCGGTTCGACATGGAATCTTGCCTGGAAATCGTTCATCATTCGTTCGAATGGTGGGACCTCCGTTCCAAATCCCTCGATCGCGGCAGCCTTGTCGGTCGCCGACGTCAACGCCGCATAGAAACAGTCGCCGCCGCTGAAGTCGCGCACCCAGGAGACCCGTTGCGCCATCGCATCGACGGGAGGGGCCGGCGGAGCTTCCGGTCTGGGCACATTCAAGGCGACGGCGTCGTTGTCCGGTGGTTTGCCTGCCGGTGGCTGCGGCGCAGGCTCCACCTTTGCTGCCTGCTCCGGGGCCTTGCTTCCGGCGTCGAGCTTGACCTTCTCCTCCGACTCGATCCGCATCGCCTGCTCCGCCTTCTGACGCTCGTCCTCTTCGGCTTGTGTCTTCGCCGCCTCTTCGGCGGCCTGTCGCTCCGCCTTGGCCTTGGCTTCGGCATCAGCCTTGGCTTCAGCATCAGCCTTAGCTTCCTCTGCAGCCTGTTGCTCGGGCTTCTGCCTCTCCACGACATCGGGCTGGACCGCTGGCGGCGGCGGGGCTTTCTCGGCTGGTGACACAGGCGCGACCTCGGCGGTCGGCGGAACCGCCTGCTGGCTGTCGCTGGTCACCGCATCCGGCTGAATTGCCGGTGGGGCTTCTTCGGGTGGCGTTTGCGCCTTGGCTGCAGACGGTTTCGAGATTTCCTCGGTCGGCGGGGGGACTTTGGCCGGCTGTGTCGGCTCCGGCTCCTGACCGGCCGCGGCATCGGCCTGATTTTCAACGGGCGCTGTGACCCCTGTTTGTGACTGCTGAGGCGAAGCTGCCTTTGCCGGTTCATCGCCTGGAGGCTTCGCAGCCCTGTCCGTTCTGGCCGGCTTTGATGCTCCTGGTGCCAAAAGCGATGTATCGCCGGCGACCGGCGTGGAAGGCGTCATCAAGCCGCTCAGATAGACGCCTGCGCCGGACACCGCAGCCAGCGCCGCCAAGGCAGCGATCGCGATGGTTCGGGTCTTTGCAGACTTCCCGGTGGCATCAGGCGTGACCGCGCGCGAAGGAGGGGCGACCGCCGAAGACCGCGGTTCGGACAGATGCGCCGGCCGGACATGCGGGACGAAGCGCTGCTCCCCCGGTTTCGCTGCAATTGGCAAGCCGTGCCCCAGGGCTTTGGAGCCGGGCGCGACGGTCCCCCCGGTGCGCGGCAGACCGCTCCGGTCGCGGGGTGTGATGGACGGTGGAGGCGTTGTCTCCTCGCTGTCATCACGCGTCAGCCTGGCGATGTCCGCCATGCTGACCGGCCGATCCCGCGGGTCCGGTTGCAGCATGGCTTCGACAATGTCGCGAAAATCGGCATCGATGTCGGACAGGTCCGGCACGGTTCGGCGCTTCTCCACGATCTCGAACTGGGAGCCGCCCATGTCGATCGGTTTTCCGCGTAGTGCGGCGGCCAGCACCAATCCCAGGCTGTAGATGTCGGACTGCTCGCTGACGTCGCCGCCATACAGCCCGAGCTGTTCGGGAGAAACGTAGTTGTACTTTCCCGCGAACTTTCCGCCGATCAGGGTCTCCCCGCCGACGGTTGCCGATCGCGCGATGCCGAAGTCGATGATCTTTGCGCGGTCGACCCGGCCTCCTGGCAGGATGATGTTATCCGGGGAGAGGTCGCGGTGTATTGCTCCCGCCTGGTGCACGGCGCTCAAACCGGATGCGAGGCGGTGGCAGAGCTTGCGCACGTCTTCCGTCTGCATCGCGCCACGTCGCATGACGTCGAACAGCGATTCACCGTCGACGAATTCCATGGCAAGGTAGGGCCGGCCGATCCCGGGATCGATCGTGAAGACGTGATATCTGACGACCGCGTCGTGCGACAGGTGATTGAGGATCGAGGCTTCCTTGCGGAACAGGGACAGAATCGTCTGGTCACGGGCGAACTCGGGCAGAACAATCTTGATCGCGACGTGGTCGCCGGTCTGGATGTTGTGGCCACGGTAGACCTCACCCATGCCACCGAACGCGATCCGCTCGTCAAGTTCGTAGATGCCGCTGAGTTGCGTACCTACGGCGGTGTTGGCCAGGCCAGGCGATATTCGTGTCTTGTCGTCGGCGCTCATCAGCCTCCAACCTCCGCGGATGGATCAGGACGGGACCCATTGCTCCCGTCTCCGATCTTCACCAGCACAATCGTGACATTGTCTGTTCCGCCGCGGGCCAGCACAGTTTGCAGCAGGTTTTCGCATGCCGCCTGAGGTGTCGCGGACACCGCTGCCGCCTCGATCTCGGCGTCGGTGACGTGCGCCGTCAGCCCATCGGTGCTCAACACGAAAATGTCCCCCGGCATGATTTCGCCTTGCTGGAAATCGATGACGATCTCGTCGCTGACCCCAACCGCATGCGTGATGACATTGCGGCGCGGCCAGGTGAGCGCTTCGGCCGCGCTGATCATGCCCCTGTCGAGAAGTTCCTGAACTTCGGTATGGTCCCTCGAAATCTGCGAGATCGAGGCGTTGCGGATCAGGTAGACCCGGCTGTCGCCCGCCCACAGGCAGGCAAACCGTCCATTCATCGCCAGCAGGGCGGCGACGGTTGAGCCTATGGTTATGCCGCGAGACTCCGATATCCCGCGGATCTCGGCATTGGCCCGGCTCAGCCGGTCCTCGAAGCGCGCGCGAAGATCCGGTGCGGAACTTGCTATGCCGATCGTTGCCAGATGATCGACGATGCTGGCCGAAGCGACTTCTCCGGCATCATGTCCGCCCATTCCATCGGCCACCACCCACAGGCCGGTTTCCGGCTCGACCAGATAGCTGTCTTCATTGAGCTCGCGGACACAGCCTCTGTGGCTAACGCCGAAGCTTTCAAAGGGAAGGGCGACATTGTTCAATTTGCCACCAAGCGCTTCGCAAGCGTCCTCTGCGGCGCATTTTTCCAGCGCTCGCCCGCGCCAGTTTGCCACAGGCGCAGATATTAAAGTATCGAAATCAACGTCCGAGCGTCTGTTGCCCATGGACAGCGCCACCATGCTGGAAAGCTCGAAGGCCATCTCAAAAAGCCTTTGGACAGCTGAATCCGGAAAGCGCGGGAAGGAGGAGGGGGTTGGGGTCCGAACCGGTCTGGATCGTATAGGCGACATCGCGTCCGCCGATCACGAAGCGGGCTTCAGTGTTGCCGCCGGTGCTGGTGATGGCCGCCTTGTCCAGCAGTCGCTTCAGTGCCCACGGACCGTCGAACTTGATGGCGGACTCACGGCCTGGCATTTCCGGCATGAGGCTCAGGCTGGCGGACGAGGAAGCCGTGCCGCTCGGCCAGGTCACCGTGCTTGGCGCGTTGCCTGCCTGGTTGCTTTGGACGATCTGGCCATCGACGTCGAGTATTGCCGCATCGGCATCGCCATGCAGTGAAGACGGCGTAAAGGTGACGCTCACCGACGGCACAGAACCGCCCGAGGGAAAGAAGACGTTGCGGATTTCCGCAGCCAGCTGGAAGCCTTTCAAGGTCGACTTCGAGAGGTCGCGCCCGAAGCGCGCATCCTGTTTCCAACTCCAGTCCTGGCTGGTCATGTCGATCAGCGGTGCGAGATTTTGTGCGAAGAAGCGGTCCAGCAGCCCGCCTGGAGCGAACAGTTTCGAGAAATCCGCCATTGCAATGTCCTCGGTGCTGTTGCCAGCGAAAGGATAGTGACCGTTGACGGCCTCTTCGCAGGCGCGCGTCACCGTCTGGTCGAGCATCTGGTTCAGATTCGCCACCGAGGTTTCGGCGACGTTGCCCTCAAACTCGTCGGCCGTCGCGTTGACCATCCGCGCGAGTTGCTTGGGCAGACGCGAGACATTGGCGCGAAGGGTGGATATCTGCAGTTGTAGATTCATGTTGACGCGTTCCGTCTGCGAGGGAACGTCGGCCGCCAGTTGCAGGCTCTGGTAGATGTCACGGAAATTCTGGGTCAATGCATCGATGGGGCGGCGTCCGGCAGGACCGTTCACCAGCGTCTGGAATGACCTGAACTGCGCTTCGATGTTTGCCCCGGGATGCTGGTTCTGTGTGCTCGGGGACCCTGCGCCGGCGCGGCTTTGCGATTTGCCCGTGGCAATCTGTATGCCGATGCGGGCCAAACCCTTGGCGATGTCCGCAGCCTTCCGCGGCTGGTTCTGAACGGCGCTGGATTCTAGTTCGGAGGCTCTGTTGAGCCCGACTTCCCGCGTCAGGGCTGTCTCGTCGGCTATCGCCGTAAAAAGCTGGTCGATCGGCGAGGTTGGTGATGCGGCAGCGGAAAGCGCGATATAGTGCGGTTTGTCTTTCAGCATCGCTTTGAACCTCAGTTCATCGAGGACGGCGTTCCACGCCGCGGCGAACTCCTTCCCGTAGCGATCGAGAAGTTCTGGACCGAGCTTGAGCAGTTCCTGATCGATGCCGCCTTGCTCGCCGCCACCGCCGAGAACCCATTGGTCGTCGACCAGCATCTGCGCAACGCGCGAGAGTTGCCCGAGGTAGAAGTCGTTGAAGCCGGCATAGGTGTAGATACCGGGAACACGAACATCAGACAGATCGCTGCCGTCGGTGCGCTCGAACAGCAACTGCGCTTCCGGGCCACCTTTCGCGGTAACAGAAAAATCGTCCAGCGCCGCCGCGTATGCAGCCGACTTGATCAATGCGGAGGCGCGATCGGCCAGGCTCATGCGCCCGAGCGAGCGCTGGGCGGATTCGACAAGCGGTCGGTTAAGTTCGAAAATCGGATCATAGGCGTCGTCCAATGCAAGCATGGCGCGCAGATGCTTATCGAGCTGCGCCCGTCCCTCGCGGTTGTTTTCGCCCGGATACCGGTTCTGCTCCCAATCCTGTCTCATCCAGGAAACGATCAACGCGTCGTCGACCTTCGGCGCCTTGCCGCCAAGCATCAGATAGATTTTCAACGGTTCATAGAGCGCGGCGGGGTCAGCCATCTTGGCCTGGATCGTCCGCTCGGCCTGGATCAACAGGCGCGCGCGGAATGTGCGCTCCAGTGCTTGCCGGTAAGCCGTTTTGGATGCCGAAAGAAGTCTTTCCCGCTGGCTGAGGCCGAACGTCTCCTCGACCGGTGTCGGCAAGTCACCGGTTTCGAACCCTGCCGGCAGATTGCGCAACTGGTCGAGCGGGTCAATGACGTTTTCGAGATCGACATCGGTGACCGTCGTGCTTTTGAGCAGCGGGTCCGCTGTCTCGCGATACTGGTTCATCGCCTGCGTGGTAGCGGCGATCAGTGACCTGTTGGCTGTAAAGCTCATGGCCAAGGCGCCCAGGGCCACCGCAGCGATCAATGCGATTATGCCAACGCCGCCATATCTGGCGACCGCCGCACGCCTTTCAGCCGATTTGTCGTATGAAACCCACCCGGCCTCCGCAAAAATGACGCGAGTGAGAAGATCGTGCAAAAAGAAGCTTTTGCCGGTGCCGGACAGATGGGCCCTGGAACTGCTGCCGAAACTGCGGCCGATTGCGCCCAGCACCTGGTCGATCGGTGTTCCTTCTTGCGTGCCTGACGAAAAATAAAGGCCACGCAGGCTGACATTCACCTGGCTGCGGGCCGGATCGAACAGGCTGGCGACGAAAGTGGTGATCCGTCCCTTCAGCGCGCCAAATTGCGCCGGAAAGCCAAAGATGGTTATGCGCGCGACCGGATCAGCCTCCTCCTGCAGCCGGTCGGGTATCTCCTCCGCCAGCCGTTTTGCCAGCGCCTCGAACTCGGCCGGAGCCTCGCCGACCATGTTCTTATTGCGATCCGTGGTCTGGAATGTCGCGCCCCACACCTTGCGTCTGCGCTGCTCGTCGAACCCGCCGAAATAGTCCATGAACCCGGAAACAAGGTCGGCCTTGGTGAAAAGCAGGTAGACCGGGAACTGGATTTTCAGCGTCTCGTGGATTTCCCGCAGGCGACTGCGTATTTCGACGATATGGGCGTCCAACTGCTGATCATCGAGGCTGATGAAGTCGGCAAGACTGATGGCCAGGATAACGCCGTTTATCGGTTGCCTGGCGCGGTATCCCTTGAGCAGCGCCAAAAAGGCAAGCCAACTCTTCTTGTCGCTCTCGGCGTGCGAATCCTGCGTTGTGTAGCGTCCGGCGGTGTCGATCAGCACCGCCTCGTCGGTGAACCACCAGTCGCAGGACCGTGTGCCGCCGATACCGGCCACCGGCTGGGCGTCACCCGACCCGGCAAGCGGAAATTTCAGGCCCGAATTGACCAACGCCGTCGTCTTGCCTGCGCCGGGCGGGCCGATGATGATGTACCAGGGGATCTCATAGAGGAAGTTGCGCTTGCCGCTCGACCGCTTCAGCGTCGCAATGGCCTCGTTCATGCGGGCCTCGAGCACCTGCGAGTCGCCATCCCTGTCGTCGTTGTGGACGATTGCCGCCTCGAGCGCCTTCTGCGCCTTTCGCATTTGCCAGAAACGGAAGCCGTAGAAGAGCGCCGCGATCGCCAGGATGACGCCTATTATCGTGGCACGCAGCCAGACGGGGCCGAGCGGGCGGGTGTCGGCAAAACGGATCAATGGCCCGGCAAACCAGATGGCTGCCGCGAAACCGGCCAGCGCGATCGCGCTGAATATCCGCAGCAGCCAACGCGTCATGGGCGCTTCCAGCCGGCCGTGCTCACAACGTCTCCTCCTTGGGGATCATCACGTCGACACGGCGATTCTGGGCGCGGCCTTCCGGCGTCGCATTGTCGGCGATCGGCTCGTCCTCGCCCTTGCCCTCGACCGTGACCCGCGAAGGCTTGCTGAACCGCGGCGCCATCATTGCTTCGACGGCCTTTGCCCGGGCAACGGAAAGGTCGAAGTTGGATTTGAACGCGCTCGATTTTCGCGGCTTCACATTGTCCGTATGGCCGACGATCCTGATCGGTCCGGGCTCGGGTTCCAGCGCGGCGGCGATGTCCGCGGCTATCGGCCCAAACTCCGGCTTTATCTCGGCCCTGCCGGACTGGAACAACAGGAGATTGTTGATTTCCACGACGATGAACATGCCCTGTGTGCCCACGGTCAGTCCGCCGCGCGCGATATCCTTGGCCAGTGCGGAGCGGATGCGATCGATCTGGGTGGCGGTGGCGGCGACAGGCGGGACGACTTTCGCCGGCCCGGCCAACGGCGCCACGCTGGCGCGTTCAATGGTGATCGGTGTCGATGGATTGAGGGCCAGCAATTCGCCGGCTACGGCATCGCCCTCGTTGGTGATGAAGACCCGCAACGCGAAGAATGCCGCTGTCAGCAGCGCCGATGCAGCGGCCGCGACGACCCAGAGCGGCAGCCGGGCCGACGACTTCGCCATTGTCGCCGCCATGCCCTGCCAGTGGGGCGAGAGCTCTTCGTCGGCGCGAGCCCTGAAGTAGCGGAGCGTCTCATAGACGTCGCGCCGGACGCGTTCGAGATTGGTGTCCTCGCGCGCCAGGTCTCGATACTGGCCTTCGAACCCCAACGACAGGCAGGCGTGCATCAATTCGAGCAAATCATAGTGTGCCTCCGAGGTGGCCAGCACCTTGTTCAGCGCTTCGAAGAAGCCGGTGCCGGTGGGTTCGACGTGGAAGAACCGCGACAGCATGCTGTGCTGCGCCCCGTCATCACTCTTGGGCCAAGGCAGATTGCCGATCAGATCGTCGGCGGTTTCGCAAAGGGCGAATTTTGCGATCCGGGCATCCTCTTCGGGTACGCCTGACTTCTCCATTGTCCGGTCGAACTTTTCAATCGTATCGGCGACATGTTCCGCCAGTGGCTCCGCCTGTCTTTCGATAGACATAAGCCTGAGCTGGCCGAACAGCATCAGCAAGGGCGCGGCCGCGGCGAGGATCGGGTTTGCAGCGGAATATCTGACGCCGTCCGCGGCATCGAGCAGGACATCCTGCTGCATGGCTGGCGTCGCCGCGGAAGAACCGGTTGCCACCGCGGCGTTGGAAGATGCGCCTTGATAGATCACAGTTCCGGATGTCCAGCCCGGGGGCGTATGCCGGCCGACACCCGGATCGAAGATTGTTGAATCCTTGACCGGCGGGGGACCGCGCTGCCCGCTGCCAGGAACGGGCCCCTGAGCAGCTGGCGCCGATTTTTGCTCGCGCCGTGGATTTGCGCGAATTACGGTCTTGCCCGCCGGGCCGAAAGGATTGTCCTTCGAGCTCATTGCGGATATTCCATCCAGCCGCGATGCCCGCGTTTGCGCCAGATGGGCGCAAAACGGTTCCTGGTCATGTGCAGGAAATGCAGGCGCTGCTGACGAGGGCAGTGTCTGGAAGAAGGTCGGCTACAAAACACTATCCCGCCGTAACATGACATTTGCCGCAGACCCCTAGGTCAATCAGCCTTACCCGCTGGCGAACTGTCGTATGTGATCGTAATCTCAGAAGCTGTCGATTGGAACCTAAAGCAGTGCTGCGAAAGGATTTTTCTTCGCCACCTACAGCGCCGCGCGTCCTTGGACTCGCAAAGGACGCTCCAATACTTTCCAGTCGCGGCCTAATCCGTTTCGCAACCGAAGGTTAATGCAGCAAACGATCCGATTTCCGGGGCATGCGCCTGATTCAGTCTTCCCAGCCTATTTTTGCTTGTCGGCCTTGGCATAGGCTTCGCTGAAATAGGCCAGGAATATGTCCAGCATGCCGTTTTCGTGGGCTTCCTCCATGGTTCGCCATTTCGCGACAAAGGCGTCCCAGGCCAGACCTTTCTTCGAGCTGAACGAGGTAGGCGGAAGCTTTTTGCCGATCGCCTCGGGCGACAAATCGTCAAGCAGCCGGGAGAGAGCAGCTTGCATGGCTGCATAGGTGGCAAATTCGTGCGTCTTGAGATCGCGAAATGCGTCTTCGATGCTGCGCCTGGCATCAAGATAGCCGGCTCTGCGCCGCGCGAACATGATCTCAAGGATGTCGTCGGTTCCCGGGACGAACTTTAGGGGATTGTTATCCTCGGCACTTATCATCGTCCGGTGTGTGCTCTTGGCCAGTACTTTCGCAGCCGCCCGTGCCTTCAGCAGCAAGGCCAGTTCCTCGACCACCGTCCGCAGCACTGTGCCGATTTCGGCAGCAACTTCATGCGGATCACGAGATTGAAGCAATTCCGGGGAGATGCCGGCTCCGATCGCGATTTCCCGCAGCACCTCGTCTCGTGTCGAGGAGAGAGGCGTCGGTTGCGACGAGAACGTCGGCGCTGGCGCCCGCTGCCCCGACCGTTGCTCCGCCGCCGCATTGAAGAAAGGCTCGTTTTCGAAGCTCAGCGGCCGGCCTGTGGCGACCGGCATTTCCCGTTGCGTCGAACCGTGGTTGCTTTGAGGATGGCCTGTCGTCGCGCGCTCGTCGTCAATCGCTACCAAGATGACGTAGCGGCCAATCAGCAGCCGGTCGCCATGACCGAGCCGATGCGGGCCAGCCATGCGCTGGCTCGATCCATTGATGAAAGTTCCATTGCGCGAGATATCGTGCAGCCAGAACGCGCCTGCGTCGTACCTGACCTCGCAGTGCCGGCCGGAAATGAACTTGTCCGGGTCGGACAAGGTCCAGTCACAAGCCTCGCGTCCGATTTCGAAGCTGCGATCACGGGCTGCATAGCCGGTTGAGATGCCAGCGGGCAGGGCGTCGACATTGTTGATCTGCAGCCTGATGAACATCCAAAATCGCCGTCGATCACCGATCGATACGCCACCACTCTAGCAGCTTGGAAGTATAACAGGACAGCAGCGTTTCAAGCCGGTGAAATCGATGGGTGAGGTTCAGCTGCCGGTCGTTCTTTTTGGTCGGCAGGAAAACCTGTGGTAGGCTCAACATGGCCTGGTGTGGCGTTCCTGAAGGTGATGCCGATCATATAGCAGGAACTTCAAATCCGCTACACTAGCGGCCGCGTCCAGGAGGGGCACGACCCATGCCGAACGAACAACGCGCCACGGTTGTGCAGACACCGGTTGGCGCCGAGTTGTTGACTTTCACCCATCTTGTCGGGCGCGATGAGATCAGTCGTTGTTTGGCCTATACTGTCGGGTTCGTGAGTAGCAGCCCCGATATCGACCCGCTCAAGATGCTGGGCGGTGCTGTCTCGATCGAGGGTGAATCCGATCCGAAACGCTGGTTCAGCGGCCTGATCTCGGAATTTCGGCTGACCCGGATCGAGGACAGGCTGGCATATTACGAAGCGGTCATCAGGCCATGGCTCTGGTTCCTCGGCAACACGACCGACTGCCGCATTTTCCAGAACATGAGCGTCGTCGAAATCGTCGAGGAGGTTTTCTCGAAATACAGCACCGCAAAATTCGAGAAGCGCCTGCAAGGGTCTTATCCGCCGCGCGAATACTGCGTCCAGTATGACGAGACCGATCTCGATTTCGTGCAGCGGCTGCTCGAGCACGAAGGCATTCTGTATTTTTTCGAGCATGACGATGGCAAGCACACGCTTGTGCTCGCCGATGCGATGAGCAAGCTCAAGCCGGCGCCGGGCTATGAGAAAGTGCCTTATCACTTTGAAGGGCAGGGCTCGCGGCGCGATGTCGAGTATATAACGGAATGGATTCCGGGCAGTTCGGTGCGGCCGGGCGCCTATGTCCATACCGACTATGATTTCGAGAAGCCTGGCGCCGACCTGATGGCCAAATCCGCCCAGCCGTTCGGCCACAAACTGGCCGCGGGCGAGAATTACCGCCAACCGGGTGCGCATCTCGAGGTGGGCCGGGGCGACAGCCTGGCGGCGATCCGGCGCGAGGAAATCCAGGCTGTGCACCAGCGCATCGCCGCGGTCGGGACCGTGCGCGGCCTGTATTCCGGCTGCACGTTCAAGCTGGATGGCTTCCCGCGCGAAGACCAGAACCAGGAGTATCTGGTGGTCAGCGCCGAATACCGGCTGTTCGATCCGGGTTACAGGGCTCTTGCCGACGTCGGCAGCGAGAACTTCAAGGTGATCCTGGGTGTCGCGCCGACCGCCTTGCCCTATCGTCCGCCACGGATCACGCCCCGGCCGATCATGCGCGGCCCGCAGACGGCGACGGTGGTCGGTCCCTCCGGCGAGGAGATCTTCACCGACAAATATGCCCGGGTGAAGGTGCAGTTCCATTGGGATCGTCTGGGCAAGAAGGACCAGAACAGTTCCTGTTTCGTGCGGGTCTCGCAGACCTGGGCCGGCAGCGGCTGGGGGTTCATCCAGATACCGCGCATCGGCCAGGAGGTCATCATCGATTTCATCGAAGGCGACCCGGATCTGCCGATCATCACCGGCCGGGTCTACAACGCCTCGCAGATGCCGCCCTACGGGCTGCCGGGCAGCGCCACGCAATCCGGCTGGAAGTCCGACTCATCGAAAGGTGGCGGTGGTTACAACGAGCTGATGTTCGAGGACAAGGCCGGCTCCGAACTGGTCAATTTCCAGGCGCAGAAGGATCATAACCTTCTGATCAAGAACGACCGCGCCAAGCTGGTCCAGCACGACCAGTCGGACCGCATCGACCACGACGCCAAGCACTCCGTCGGCCACAACCTCGACGAAGACGTCGGCAACAACAAGACGGTCAAGGTCGGCGTCGACCAGACGACCGACATTGGCTCGAACGATACCGAGACCGTGGGTGTCGATCGTTCGCTGACGGTCGGGTCGAACGAGACGATCAATATTGGGTCAAACTCCACCGAAACGATCGGCATAGCGCATACGCAAACTGTCGGCGCCGTCCAGACGGTGACCGTCGGTACGGCTCGGGTCGATTCAGTCGGCGCATCAGAGACCCGGACCGTGGGTGGCCCGCAGACGAATACAATCGGTGCGACACGGTCGGTGACGGTAGGTGCGGCGCAGAGCCACGACATCGGGGCTGCGGACAGCTGGCAGATTGCTGCCGCGCAGAGCATTCAGATTGGTGCTGATCAGGGGATAAAAATTGGTGGGGCGCATAGCACCGAGATAGGAAAAACACGGACGACCAAGGTCGGCGGCGATCAAACGGGCGAGGTCGGCGGATCCCACCTGTTGAAGGTTGCCAAAAAGAGCCTGACTCAGGTCGCCGACGACATGACGATTGCCGTCGGCAAGAACATGACGATCGAGGTGAAGGACAGTATCACCCTGAAGTGCGGCAGCGCGATGATCACCATGAAGAAGAACGGTGAGATCATGATCAAGGGTAAGGATATTTCTGTCACCGCTTCGGGCAAGATCAATGCGAAAGCGTCGAGCAATATCACCATGAAGGGTGCGAAAATCCTCCAGAACTGAGGCTAGGCATGAGCACTGTTTTAGAGCGGATCGACGGCGTGGTTATTGGCGTGTTCCTTGGCTTTGGAGAAAGCGGACCGCTGGTCGTATTTAACGGCAATCCGGAAGAAACGGCCTTGTCCGCGCGCAGCCTGGCCGAACTGCATTTGGACATGATTGGCTCGGAAGTCGCGCTGCTGTTTGAGAATGGTGACCCACGCAGACCTCTGATCGTCGGCAGAATTGTGGAGCCAGCGAAGAAGCAAGCGGACACTCATGTAGTCCGCGACGGCGAGACCGTAAAGATTACAGCCAGCGAGCGGCTGGAACTGCGCTGCGGCAAGTCGGTGATCATTATGGAAAAAGACGGCCACCTGACCATCCGCGGAACCTATCTCGTTAGCCATGCCAGCGCGGCTAATCGCATCAGAGGCGGTTCGGTGAACTTGAACTGATGGCGAAGGCTCCCGTTATCGAGAACATTGTACGCCAGCACGCGGAAATGGCGGCGCACCTTTGGAATATTTACGATCATCACTTACTTCACCCGGACGACAACCCGGACATGGACGAGGAACGCTTGGCGCGGCTGGTGGAGCGTCTGGAGGCACACCTTGATGGGCTTCGCACTGCGGAAGAAGCAGGGCGCGAGATTGCACAAGCGCTCTACGCCGAGTTTCCCGAGGCGGGGGAACTGTTCGTGCTGAGGATGCTAAGCTCAAGCCAGCCGCTCAAGGTTGCTACCCTCAATTTGGAGCGGGTTCGAGCGTACTTGGCCGCTACCCTACCGCAACAATCCTAGCCAAGGACAGGCGTCAAACGGCTCCATGAGGTGCCGTCATAGAGTTGAACGGCGTTCCTGTGCACGGCGGCAAGTCCTGCCGCCGAGGGCGAGACACTGAGGCAAGACGTGTCCAACGCTGGAAGCGCATCAGGAAAATCGACGAGTGCGTTGCCTTGCAAGACGAAGAGGGAGTCATCGTTCAGCACGAGTGGACGCCCGTTCCACTGTTTGACGTCACCCCATCCGTCCTGCGGTTGCTCCGTAGCAAAGACTTCCTCGAAAGACCGAAATTCGCTCGTGCGCCAGATGGTGCCGCTAGAGACGAAGATCAGCCAGGTTGATGCATCTTCGACGAGAATTGGCGCCGCTATGCCCTCAACGTCGAACTCGTTCTCTATCCATGTTCCGTCGAACATGCGAATGGTCAGGGTATCGTCGCCGACCGCAGCCAAGATGAGGTCGGCCAAGCGATCAGAATCGTCCTCTTCGTCAGCAGCTTCGATCTCGTCGGTGTCTTGGTACTCCGAAACATTCAAGCCTCCGAAGATGAAGCTGTCGAGGGCAGGGCCCGGAGCCACAGTGAGGAGTGAGGGTGGGCTCGGCGGCATGTCGGACGACGGAGGCACGCTAATGTCCTCCCACCCCGAATCGACACGCCGACGGTAGACCTGGCCACCGAATCCCATTGCAAAAAGCCATCCGCTCGCCTCCCCCAGAGTGTTCATACGGCCGACACCGCGGGAGTCGTCTCGCGCATATCCGGACCCGGGAACAATCTCGGGCTGGGCGCCGGATGGTGTCAAGAAATAGACGAGTCCTTCCGCTGTAAGGCATGCAGCTTGACCCAGTGCTGCCCAGTCGGCGGACAAGCAGATCATGGACACGATCTCCTCAAGGCCGGTGAGCTCCTTCAACACGATCTGGTCGCGCTCGGCGCGTCCGACGGCGACCACGGATTCGTCGTCCTCGGCGTCGTCGGTTTCGACCAGGAGATAGAACGTGCCGCTGTCATGCAGGACACCGCCAGTGAGGGGAGCTTTGTCGGTCATTGATTGTTCATCCTTCCGGCAGCGCTGCTGCTTACGTTGGACAGGCTCTTTTCCGCCCTGATGTCGGCGTTCTCGATATCTTTCGTTGCTTTCTTCACTTCCTCGACCGCCAATTTGTAGCACTCCTCATCCAGCACGCCCTTCTTCACAAGCTTTGCCAGCGACGCAAAAGATTGCCGTCGAACTTTATTGAGTTTGGCGAGGCCGCGATTTCTGGACCCTCTGTTACGACTTGTTCCAAGCTTGGTGAGCTTGTCGTCCAGGTCTGCGTGAACCGCAAAGTCCCCCGCCGCTTTGCCAGCCTTCGTCCCGCAATGGTTCTGCGGCGGAAGGCAGATACAGATACCCTCGCCATGCGACGGGAAACCGTTGTCCTGGCTCATTCGGACGTCGCGCGGGGTCTTCCGTCCACGGACTTTCACACGTCCGGAGCGGAAGCAGCGATCGGGAATGACATGATGGAACTGCCCGGGTGGTTTCTGGGCGGCACATTGCGCCTGTTTCTCGGCGTACTCGCCGACGATGCATTCGATCTGGTTTGGTGCAGCCGGCGCACCTGGCTTTCCAATCTTTACGCTAGGCGCACCACCTGCCGTCGGAGAGGCATGGTCGTTGCTTGAGAGGTCTGAGAACCGACTGATCGGCTCGGCGTCCATCTTGACGTTGCCAGACCACGCATGGGCATACTCCTTGCCCTTGTTCACCGATGTGATGAGATTCTTCTTTGGCGCACAGCCGGCTTCGTTGCCGGTGCATTCGGTGTAGTAGGACTTGTTCTTCTGCGTGACGGTCTTGCCGCCGATCTTGACCGTACCGGTGCCCTTGTCGGTATCTCCGTCCATGCCGAATGTCGGATAGGGAACAGGAACACCGGGGGGCGTAGCCGGCGTCTGGGGCGGAGTCATGCAGACATAGGGAAACGCTGCGATCACCTGGTTTGCCTGCACCTTGCAAGCAATCTCGAGCCCGTTCGCGAACACCGTCATCGGGAAGCCCTCGCCCCCAGCAATGCCGCACCACAAGAACCGGCGTCGCTGGATGCTTCCACAAGAACCGGGTTTCCAGCTTCATAACCTTTCTTGGCCGCCATCCATGCCATGCCAACCATCAGCGGCACCACGGCCGCACCAATATTTCCAAGGGATTCCGCGGGCGACCACAAATCCTGGAACTCGTGCCGCTCTCGCAGCAGCCGGATGCTCGCCAGTGCCGTTTGCTTGAACCAGTACTGCTCGCCTATCAGGTCCGAAATCCGGTATCCGAGGCGGTTCAACTCGATGCCGGCCTCGTTGAGCGCTGCGCGATAGGCGGCCGTCATGCCGTCCGCGCGGAATGGCAGCTCATGGGTATCGTAGATCGGGGCCGGATCGCGCGACAGGCCTAGGCCATACAGGCCAAAGCCGCGGCTCTGGGCATGCGTGCAAAGCACGGCGGCTGCCGCTTCCCCAGGGATGAAGCCATTCGGATTGTTGGGAATAAGCAGGCGATTCTGGCTGAGATAATAGTCGATCGACAATGATGTCAAATAGCTGTCGACGCCGGCGATCATGACATAGGGCGCTTCGCCGGCGGCGATCAGCCGTCGCGCCCGGTCAAGCGCGACATAGCCGGAGGGACGGCCGTGCGCTACGACAGACGGCCGCGGACTGGCATCGAACTCGCCGATTTCGGTGATGCGGCGCACCAACGCGGAGGGATCCTTGTAGGGGCAACCGGGACGGTCCGTTTCGGGAAGACACAGGATCAGGGCTGTCCCGCCGCGCGCCTCGGGCACCGCCTCGAAGGCCTCACAGATGGCACCAGCCGCCAGATGTGCAATGCGGTTCTCGCCGATCCAGTTGCGCGGCAGAAGCACCGGCGCTCCGACTAGCCATTCTCCGCCTGCATCGACAAATCTGGTTTCCTGAAATCCATCCAATCTTGCCCGCATCGCGGCGCAACTGGACGGCGCATCCAGTCCGACAGCCGTCACCATTCCGACCGAGACAATATCGAGGCTGGCGCTCACGCGGCTTCGGCCTCCCCACCGTCGTCCCGAGCCGGTAGATCGAAGGTGCGGATGTAACGCTTGCCAGTTGCTTTGGCGCGCAGCATCCCCCTCGTTGGCGGGCCGACCCAACCTTCGGAGAAATCGAGAATCGTTCGATGAATCCGCTGCGACACGCGCCACACCAACGAGAAGCGTCTGTTTTCCGGGTCGAGCAGGATGGTGTCAGGGTGAATACTCCCCTCGAAAGCCTTCGCGCGACGCTTGAACAAAGTCATCGGCAGCGCGGTGTCCGGCAACCTGAAACTCACCCGGCCCTCAGGCGTAAGGTTGACCAGTTGCACTTCTTCGCCGCCTCTCGGTGGGTCGATCTGCTGGTCGGGCGGCGCCATCTGAAAATACCGCTCGTCGAAGTCAGGCGGCAGAAATGGAAAGATGTTCTTCGTCCAGTTGTCGTCATAGGTACCGCCATATTCGATGCGTCCCGGCCAGCCGCGGCCCATCGGGCCAAAACTCAGCGGCTTGTAGTCGCCGAAGGGCGAGCGGATTTCTTCGCCGACAGCTTGTGTATTCGGCACCCGCAGGCCGGGAATGAGGCGCTGGTTCTTGGTCCGTGACCAGCCGGTTCCGACCGGATTGTATTTGTAGGAGGCGGGGAGCTTGTCCTCCGGGTCCAGCTTGTCGACGCCACCCCAGGCAACGTCATAGGAGATGGGCAGTTTCAGGAAGGGCTGCGGCGACGTGGCGGTAAAGACCGGGCCGATGGAGCGCCATTCGCGGTGGCCGACGACCTCGAATAGTTTTGACCAATTGCCCACCTTGATACCGACCGGCACACGCTCGGCCGGTCTGCCGTTTGGTGCGTAAGCACAGCCATTGGCGACAACGTCGCAGCGCGGCTTGCGGAAGGCGAAATCGGTTTCCCATAGCGTGGCCGAATAGCCGGGCACGCCGGTTTGCGTATCGGCCATGACCAGCGGAACCTGTTCCGACGATTTTTTCACCAGTCCGCCGGGTGTCTTGGGAAAGTCGAACGTGCCTTTCACCACCACGACGATCCACTCGTGGCCGGCCTTGTCCAAGCCCATGGTGAATTGGTGCGGATAGCCCATCTGGTTCCAGATTTGCATCAGCTGGTCTCCCAACTGGCGGCAAAGATCCGCTCCAGCGTCTCCGCAGGAGATTGCGGATCGATATCGAAAATGTCGGAATGTGCAGTCCACATCACCAGGTCGGTAATGATCTCACTGCCCGGCTCTACGGGCGGTACCGGCAGTGCCGTCAGGGCGGCATCCAGCTCGTCGGGGGTCAGTTCACCTTGTTGTGCGGCGATGGCCGTCTCTTCGATCTCGGCAAACCACGCTTGCGCATGCGCCAGCTGGAAGGGAGCTTCGGAGAGCTGCGCGACGACAGTCAGCGGAAACTGCCTGCCTACCCTGTCGGCGCTCTGCAAGATGATGCCTGCCGATGCGCCGAAAGAAGCCGGGCCGGCCAGGAAGCGCAGCGCGGTGCTGCCGGGCCACTTCTCTTGGCCCATCAGCGGGACGATGTGCTGTGCCAGCCAGCGGTCCCAGACGCGCACGAAGTCCCCAGGCAGCCGCCGCGCGACGAAATCGCCGGTGGCAGGCATTTTGCCGTAAAAGCCGGGCAGGATCATATCTGGGGCGGACATGAGAACTTCTTGAACATCTGAAGATTGTAGGGGTTCTCGACGCTTGCCGCCTTGAGCTCGAAATCGGCGTACATGCCTTGCGTCCCCAATCGCAGGCTGTAGACATCAGACAGCGAGGTGCCGGTAAAACGGCCGCCGCGCAACATCCTCAGCCATGCCCAGCTGCCGGTCTCGTTGAGCATGATTTCGGGTGAGCCGTCGATCGGCTGGAAGGCGAGCGAGATGACGCCGGTGCCGTCCTTGCCGGGCCAGGTCATTGGCTGCGGGCGCGTCGCGTTGTTGAAGTAGACGAGGTTCTGGCCATCGAGATTGAGCGTGACGCGTGTGACGTTCGGAGACAGATCCTTGGGCTCGAGCGTGAAGTTCATCACCGGACCCGTACCGCCGGGAAAGAGATCGTCGCGGATCCGCCTGGCCTGTTCGAATGCCGCCAGAGCCGAAGAGTCCAGGCCAAAATCGGCACGCCATTTCCATGGTTGGCTGGCGGTGTCGACATAGCTGATCAGGTGGTCGTTGATGAAAGCGTCGATCATTCCGGCCGGCCCGAACAGACGGGCGAAGTCACGGACATTGACGTCGACCGCGCTTTCGGGGCTGAAGGGATAACGGTCGTTCAGCGCTGCCTGGCAGAACGGCAGGATGTCGGCGCGCCAGATGGCGTTAAGCTCCGAGGTGACCGCCTTCTGCGTCAGGCCGCTGGTATCGCCGGCGATGCCGCCGAGCCAGTCGTCGACCGGATCGGGCAGGATCTGCGCCTGCCTGGCGACCGCTCCCGTCAGCTCGGCGAGGCCGCCCTGCTTCTTGATGGCGTCCTGGGGGTCGGGATTGGCCGTGACCGTCTGCAGCACGTTGGACAGGGCGGTCAGGGCCACCACCGCGGCGTCGAGTGCCGGCGGCTGGCCGTCAACCTCGGCGATTGCGCCCTTGAGCGGCTTGAAGTGTTCGGCCACCAGATTGCCGGTAAGATCCACCTCGTCGGGGGAGCCCGCGCGTGGCAGCAGTTTTGCCCCCGTCTTCACGATCTTTCCCAGCTTCCCCAGCTTGCCGAGCAGTTTCGAGCCACCCTTCTTGGCCGCAGCCTTGTCGTCGGCTGGCGCTTCGTCGGATCGAGTAAGATCGGTCTCCTGAATGACCGCCGTAAGCAGGCGCTTCAGCGCGGAGTCGGCACTCGAAAGGTCCTTGAGGTTCTCGCTGGCGACGTTGAGGTCGGCCAATGGCGCGAGCCTCATATCGCGCAGGAAGCTGTCCCATTGCGCGATGTAGTCTTCGTAATAGAGCTTCAGAATATCCTCGGACAGCGCCGAGACGGAGGTTTCGGAATTTTCCGAACAGCCTCCGGCGAAGACCGCCCGATCCAGCGCCGCCTGGGCGGCGACATCCTCGATCCGGTCGAGAATGGCATCATGGAAGCCGGAATAGGTGAACGCTCCCGAAATGCCGACGCGCAGCGTCTTGTCGGAACGCCGCGCAAAAACCTTGGCGCCGTTGGGACCCGCGAAATTCGCGGGGATCCATTCCTTGAGCCCGGCCACCGCCGGGTCGGCCAGCAACTGCCTGTAGGCACGCGCCGGCAAGGAAATCGTGCAAACTGTTTTCAGCGCCTCGGCAACCAGCCCCTGATCCGGCGCGATATAGCTGTCGTCGACCGCCATGCGGCGGATCGCGGCAAGCTGGTGCTCTTCCGCGTCGGCGGTCGGAAAGGGCGCCGCCGGTGCGAATTCGGGCAAGTCGTTCACCCACCAGTTCTGGACGAAATCGGAATCCATCTGTGACAGGCCCGTCATCATGCGATAGGTCTTCAGCGCTCCCAGCATGAAATCCGGATCGCGGATCTGCCGCCACATGGTTGCCTCGAGCAGAGCGATCATGTGCGGCTCGAGAACGTTGCGCAGCGCGTGGTCGTAGGTGTCGGCCTGCGCCCGCAGCAGTTCCGCCGAGGCCGATGGTCCCAGCAAATCCTGGGCACTGCCCGGCGGGGCCGTTCGGGCATTTGCGACCTCGGCCATCGCATTGAGCGCGCCGTCGATGGCCGGCTGCGACACCGACGCCGGGTTTGCCGCGGCCGCGGTCAGCGGCGCCTGCAGCGCCTCGAACTGGCTTGCCTGCGCCGTGATCGCATTGCGGTTGTCATAGTAGGACCAGGTGAACACCGCACCGGCCAACACGGCCGCGGCGGCACATGCGGCGGCGGCGCCACGCCAGATCCAGGTGCGGCGGCGCTGCGCCAGCGGATCGAACGTTCCAAGGCCGGCTTCCCTAAAGATGACCTCGGTCAGCAGGTTCTTCAGGAAAAAGCTGCGTTTTTCGATGCGTTGCGCCGGCATGGCCCGTCGCGGCGGAAGACCGAAGGAAGAAGACAGCGCCGCGGCCAGCCGGTCGATGGGCGCCCCTTCCTGGGTTGCTGACGTCAGATAGAGGCCGCGCAGCCAGGCGGCTTCTTCGTACCGGCTTTCGCCGAACATTGCCTCGATCAGTACCTGGATTGGTTCGGACAGACTTGCGAGTTGGGCGGGAAACCTGAAGATCTCGGCGCGAGCGGCGAGTTTGTCCTCGTCCTCCAGGCGCGGCACCAGCCGCCGCTCGAGTTCCGTCGCCAGAGTGGCGATTTCCCGCTCTATGGTCTTTGCGTCGACACGCGCGTCCAGCGCGAACGTCGTCCCCCAGACCTGTTCGCGCGCGGCCGTCGACAGGCCGCCGAAGAAAGCCTCGAAACCCTTGATCAGATCGGCCTTGGTCAGCATCAGATAGACAGGAAGGCGGATTTCGAGCCGATCGTTGAGCTCAGCCAGCCGACGGCGGATCTTGCGGCCATGTGCCTTGATGGCTTCGTCGCCCTCCGAAAGCACGTCGATCGATAGCGCGACGATCACGCCGTTCAGTGCCCGGCGGCCCCGGTGCTTCTTCAAAAGGTCGAGGAATCCCAGCCATTCCGCCGCATCGACGTCGGGCTGGCTCTCCTGCTGGACGTAGCGGCCGGCGGTGTCGATCAGAACCGCGTTCTCCGAAAAGAACCAGTCGCAGTTGCGTGTGCCGCCAACCCCCTGCAGGTCGTCGGTCAGGTCGATCGGGAAGTTCAGCCCGGACTGCCGCAAGGCAGTGGTCTTGCCGGTGGCCGGCGGCCCGACGATCACGTACCAGGGCATCTCGCGCAGAAACTTGCGCCCGCCCAGCTTGCGGCGCTTCAGTTCGGCCATCACCTCGGCGAACTTGGCACCGACAGCGGCGACGTTCTCCTCGCCGGGGCCGAGCGGCTTTTCCACCGCCGGCGCGGCGATCTCGGCGACGAACATGCGGTTGGCGCGGATCGCCCGGCGCTGGGCGACAATCAGCCAGATCAGCCAGAAGATGACCAGCAGCGCAATGATGACGATGCGCACATTTTCCGAAGCGAAGGGTTCGTAGGCACCAACCCTGACGATCGGACCGAACACCCAGATAACCAGGGAAAGCAGTGTGATGCCGATCAGCGTCCAGAGCCAGCGCGATGTCAGAACCGCCCAGAGGAAGCGCAGGATGAACATCTCACAGCCTCTTTTCGACCAGCACCTCGACGCGGCGGTTGAGGGCCCGGCCTTGGCGCGTGCTGTTTTTGGCTACGGGATCGGTGGCTGCGCGGCCTTCGGAACGAACGCGGTCCCGCGGCACTCCGTTCTGGACCAGCATGTCGGCAATGGCCGCGGCGCGCGCTTCGGACAGCCGCTGGTTGGTGGAGAGCGGGTTGGAGCTTTGTAGCGGAACGCTGTCGGTGTGGCCGACCACCGTGATGTTTCCGATCAGTTCCTGATTGGCGAGGATCACCTTGGCGATCGAACCGATCAGGGGCTCGAAACCGCCCGTCAGTTGTGCCCGCGACGACTGGAACAGTTCGGGGTTGGAGGCCTGAACGACCAGCTTCGCCAGCGAAACGCTCTCGGTGCCACGCAGGGCCGACCTGAGATTGGCCGGCGCCCCGGCCTGAAATTCCGGCAACAGCGCAAAATCCACGGCCTCTGGCGGCGGTGCGTCGACCTGTGGCGACGTGCGGCTGATATCCCCCGGCGTGGGAGGCGGCAGCGCGCGGACAAGCGCGGAAAGCTCGACCGCCTGGCTGCTCAGGCCCATCGAGAGCCCGATATGGATTGCGGTGGCGACAACAGCGGCGGCGAGCGCCATCACCCAGATCGGAACGATGAAGCGCTGTGGCTCGTCTGAGGCGATCACGCCTTTCCAGTTCGGCGACAGCGGCGCGCCTTCGGCGTCGGCATCGCGCAGGAAGCGTGCCGCCGCCACGCGAACGGCATTGAGTGAGCGGTCGCCCGACCGGCCGGGCACGCGATACTTGCCGCGGAAGCCGAGCGCCAGGCAATGATATTGCAGTTCCAGCAATTCGCGATCACGGTTCGGGTGGCGCTCCAGTTCGTCGAGACGGGTAAAGAACTGCGTGCCGGCATCGACATCGCCGCGGAGCATGACCACGAGCGGTTGACGGGGCCATGCGCTGGCACCACCCCACGGCGTGTTCAAGGCCAGATCGTCGAGCAGCGCCGCCACCACCCAGGCTGCCTGATCGGCCCGCTCCAGCGAGGACCCCGCCGCCATTGCCGTATCGCGTGCCCGAACCAGTTCGTCGAGCAGCCGGGTGCGCAGCGCTTCCGGATTCTCCGGCGGCAGCGCGCTTTCAAGCTCGGGCGCGAACTCGAGCAAGGGCGCGAATGCGTTGACAAGTGCGTTCGGATGGGTACGGGACCGTTTTATCGGCGCGCCCGGCAAGAGTGGTGCCATCGGTCGCGGCGTCGGCGCGCCGGTCAGCCGTATGCGAGTGCGTTCACGATCCTCTGACAGTCCGAAAGGATCATCCCGGCTCATGATCTCACCTGTTCACCGAATAGCAGTCCACCTGCGGCTCGCTCGGCAACACGCCCGAAACGCCGATGACGAAGCCCGGGGCATCGAGCAGCGAGGCCCAGTGCTCGCTTTTCTGATCCAGCTCAAGACACAGCCGATCGCCATCGTAGGGGATTTCACGGGGTTGCGAATGAAGCGGTTTCAGCGGAATGCCGGGCAAACGGGATTTCCACAGGCCCTCGAACTGATCGGCTGCGCCGACAGTCGCCTGATTGACGAATATCTTGCGCAGGGCGTCCTCCGACAGCTCGGACCCGACCCGGATGACGATCCGGCTGGCCACCAAGAGCTTCGGATTGTCGATGCGGATTTTCCAAACATTGGTCGAATGCCGCATGACGGGCAGCGCGCGTGATTTCGGCTCGATGTAGCGCAGGCTCAGGATGAGGGAGCGCAGGGCATCCGCAAGCGCCGAATATGCGGGGCCAGGCGCCATGTGATCGTAAGCGGGCAACTCGCCCAGTCGCCGCGCGCTGGAGCCATAGGTCGCCATCGAACCGGCAAGACCGGCAAGCTCCAGATAAAGCTCGGCTGGATGGAAAACATCCTGAGCCAGCATGTGGGCCAGTCGGGGACGCGCCGCATTGGCGAGATTGAGCATCAACAGGTCTTCGACACTGCGCCCTGGCCCGCCCATGACCATCTTGCCATGGGCCTCGGCGATCTGGTCGAGGCCTGTAACGACTTCCAGAAGCAATTGCCGATACCAGGCCACCGCGCCGGTAACCAAGGTCGGCGGCAGGAACGTCTCGTCCAGGGACACCCCGCCGTCGGCTCGAACGCCCTTGATGTCGGCTATGGGCAGGGCGGTGTAACCGCCTACCGATTTTCCTGGGGCAAGCAGCAGCGCCTGCGGACGGGCGATTTCGATCTCTTCGGGGTCTGAACCTCCCTGCACGGCGTCGCGCACCGCAACGATCCGCCCGTGATAGCGTGCGCCGGTGGAGGCGGCGTGTGCCGGATCAAAGCCGATGCCGCCAGCAGGCTCGAGCGGCAAGGCGACCAGCACTGAGCCGGCGCCCGTATCGGCGTTCACAGGCAGCGGTCGCGGCGCGTCCATCATGTCTGGAATGGAGAAGGGGGTTCCGTCCGGGAAGATGCCCCGTGCCGACAGGATCGAGACCTGGCCGGCATCGAGCAATGCCTGGTCCAGCGTCAGCTGCTGAAAGCCGAACGTGTGGAGCTGCCCGGCCTGCAAAGCGCCGCGCACAGTCGCCTCGAAAAAACGATCCTGCTGCTGGAAATGCTGGGTCCGCAGAAACAGTCCTTCGGACCACAGCACCCTGTTTGCATCGCTCATGCCGCCACTCTCTGCATCGAGCACCCCTTGCCTTGGCCGCTAGGCGGAAATGCCCCCGCTGCCAAGCGTTACATTGACGGTAAATTGTGATCCCGGCGAAACTGACTTGGTTGTCCGCCAGTTCCTGCCGCCGGGCTCGCGTATCAGTGCAACGAAGCCCAGCGCAGTTGCGTCCGGCTCGACGGTGATGATTTTGGTCGCGGTCTTTCCCGGCGCGACTGACATCTGGTCGGATCCGATGAGATCGCCTGCGAGCGCGGAGCCGGCATCCCCCTGCAGCGCGAAATAATCGGCCGAATTGAATTTACCGGCGCTGCGCAGCCGCATCACCAGGACCGTCACCGGCCGGTCGCCGCCACCTGGTCCCGGGTTCATGCCGGCCGCGCCGGTCAGGTTGACCGTGATGGCCGATGGCTTTGGCGGGCCGCTTTGGCAAGCCGCAAGCAGCCCCGTCGCGCCCAGGGCAATGACGAATTCGCGTCGATCGATCATGTCTCACTCCTCCTCATATGCGTCCCGAAAATCTGCGCCAATTTCACCAAGGAAGCTCGATTCCGCGCTCTGGGCGATTTCACGATGGCGTTTCTGGTAGAGCTCCCACAATTTGGCGCCGCGCCCGCCCGAAAGCAGGGTGCCGATCGCGGAATTCGATTTCAGCTCTTCCTCGATCGCTGCCGGATCAAAACGGTCAATCATCCGCCGCAAGGCGGTCTGCACGCCGCGCCAGGCGCGCACGTGATGTTGCGCGAGATCGCGGATCGCGTCGGCGATTGCTGCTTCGCCGGCGAGAAATCCAGGGCTGCGCTCGGCGATAATGGTCACGATGGCGTCGTCGACAGTCGGCAGAAACTTGAGCGGATTGACCTCAGAGGCTCCGACCATCGTCTGGGCGACGCGAGCGCTTCCCTTTTCCTCGGCTCGCTTGCGCAGAAGCTGCATAAGGCCTTCCATCATCAGCCGATATTCGCGCCCGAACTTCTCCATTTCCGCGGCGGTGTCGCGCCCGGGAAAATCGGCTTCCTCGATGCCCATGCCGCGCAAGAACGCGATGCGAAGCGCCGTGTCCTCCTGCGGCGCCGCTGCCGGCGGCCGGGCAGGTTTGGCAGCGACGCCCGTTCTTGGTGGAGGAGGCGCCTCTGCCGGTTGCGCAGGCAGGTCCCAGGGCTTGGCGGATTGCGATCTTTCGGCGACACGTTCGCGCTGACCGGACGGGCCGGCGTCCTTCTCCAAGCCGGGCGATGCGGCCGGCCCGAAACCGAAATCGTCTTCGAATCCAGACGGCTTTCGTGGCACGGACTCGCTTGCACCGTTACGTGAAGGCTCCGGATCAAGGCTGAATGGGTCTGCGAGACTTGGCCCGCCACGAGGTTCGGGAACCGGGGCGGCACCGTTCGGGGCGGGAGTTGATACCGGGTCGAGGCTGAACGGATCGTCGAAGGCAGGCGAACTGGGCTGGCTGGAATTGGCACGCCCGAACGCGCCGGCAACCGGCTGTTCGAATGGGTTCGGCAGATCGGCTGGGCGTGGTCGTCTCGGTTCTTCTTCGACCCTGGCTGAAAAAAAGTCATCGTGGCCGATGCTTACCGGCGCTCGGGATGCAGGCTGGGACCATTCCGGAACCGGATGGCTGACTGGCGGCGCCTGAGCGGTCGGCGTCTGCAGGTCGACATATACAACGTAGTCGCCCAGCCTCAGCCGCATGCCGCTTTGGAGACGCGCGGACTTGCCGGAGCCGAGCGGGCTGCCGGAGTCGTTTATGAACAGCCCGCTGCTCGACGTGTCGGTGACGAAATATCCATCTCGCCCGCCAGTAATCTTGCAATGAGCGCGTGAAACGAACATGTCGGGATCGTCGATCTGCCAGTCCGCGTCCGCGCTGCGGCCGATCACCAACTCACCCTGGTCCAGCCGGGTCTGCCTTACCGCCTGGGTACGTGGTCCTTGCTCCAGCGTCAGCAGCAGGCTCATGCCGCGACCCCCGCCAATTCCGGCCGCCATCCGACGATCGTCCGCAGCCGCATGTCGTCAGCATCCCCCCTTTCGGCGGGCCGCGCAAGCCAGGTGGTCCGGCCGAGCTGTATCGCTCCGATACGCGGCGGCGGCACGGCCTCGCGCGCGAGCACGATCCGCAGATCGACGTCGAGCGATTCCCCGACCATGTCGCGGACCGCCTGCTTGAACACTTTCAGACGCTGGCCACCCGGCAGGAACGCCTTGAAGTCCTCATATCCGAGCGGGCCGACGCGGAGTTCGATCCTGCTTTGGCGGCTGAAAACGCGTGGGCCGATCGTCGCCCCGCGACCGAGCGCAGCGTAGGCCTTGGCAAGGCGGGTCTGGAGCATGGCTGGTATGGTTATCCACGCGGCGACGAACTCCCTGATCTGGACCGGCACCTTGAATGCTTCCGCCAGAAACAGCGTCAGTCGCTCTGGGCCGTCGACCTGGCTGGCGAGCGAAGCGGCCTGGCGAAGCTTCACTGTGTCGAGATCGGGATTCCGGGTGCCGGGCAGGCCGATCCCCGCCATGGCTTCAAGCATGGCGCGAACGCGGCCGCCGACCGCGCGTTCCACCTGTACCGCGGGGTGGGCATCCGCCCAGGCCCGATAGTACAGGGCAATCATGCGGTGCTGAAGAATGTTGACGAAATCCACGAAGGTCGTGTCGCTGGTCTGCTGCGCATCGGCGCCGGTGAACCAGCGCTGCGACAGGCGATCGAGCACCCAACGCGTCAGATGCAGGGGCAAGGGGCCTTCAGGTCCCATCAGCCCGAGATTTGCAACCGTGACCCGGGCCGGCGCACTGTTCTTCCCCGGCGCCTTGTCCTTCGCGTCGCGGAACTCAACCACGTCCTTGGCGGTAAAGCTGAGACGCACATGCTGCCCGAGCCTTGCCGGCTCGCGATCCGGCTGGCCGGAATAGCCGAACAGACCGCCCCTCCGTTCGAGCCGACGCAACAGCTCGAAGAAGTCGAACGATTCAGACAGCCCCTCGGCCCGGTCCAGGTCGAATGGGTCTAGATCAGGTAGCGATTGCCGGGCGTCATCGGCCATGGCACATCCTCCTGCTTCTGCAGCAGCCGCGTGCGGGTCCGCACAAAGCCGTTTATTCCGGCGTGACGGGTAAACAGCCGCGCGAGCAAGGCCGAAAGCAGCAATGTGCTTTGCCCCGCCAGAACCGACTGGTCCACATGCAGCGTCACTTCCGTGCCCCGTCCGAAGCACATCGGCCCGTCGATCTGCAGCCGTTCGATGACCGACCGCGAGTCGATGCGAACGATCGAGTGCACATTGCGGGCGAGGCTCGGATCTCCCCGGTCGGCATAGAGATCGAGCAGCGCATGCAGCGGATCCGTACCGCGACCTTCCTTGGCAAGGCTGAGAAAGTTGAGCGCGAGTTGCGCCACGAGACGCCAGGCGAGATTGTCGGCGCGGGATTCGCCCTCGGCGCCCGCCGGCAGCGCCGCAGGGATGGCCGGCTGCGGTGAACGCAATGCGCCCAGAAGCCTGACCGTTTCGACCGGATCGCCTGTCTCCAGCGTCAAAGTGGGGTTGTCGTCGAGGATCGGCAGATCGCGGTTGGTGCAAAGCGCCGTGATCTCGACCCGCTTTAGCGGACGGTTCGGCGGGCTTCCAAGCGGACGGGAGATCGACAGGAAGACGTCGTCTCCGGTGTATGAGGTGCGGGTCAGGCCGTCGCGCCGTTCATCTTCGGTGGCCCGGCGGGGGCGCCGTTCGGTGGAGTAGACCCAGCCACTGCCGCGGTTCTGCCCGAGGCTGAAGAGCTCCGGGATTTCGGCGTCGTTCCCCTCGGTGTCGGCGTCCTCGACGCGGGTGACCCGGTAGATTTCGAAGTCCCGCGCCCGCGTGCGGTCGGCATGCAGCACTTGCCGCGTCTTGCGGGGATCGAGCTCGATGACGTTGCACTCACGCTCGAAGAGGTTGATGATCGGCGTTGCGAACAGTTCGAAATCGGCTGGTGTCAGGTCGGCAAGCTCGGCCACCGGACGCCGGAATATGAAGATGATCTCGATCCCGGCCTCGCATTTGCGCAGGACGGGTTGCAGCCCTGCAATCCGCACATAGTGGAAGCGCTCGGGCATCATGAAATATTCGCGCAGCAGTCGGTACCCTTCGAATGTCGGACGGGTACGAGGCATCAGGGCCTCGTCGTCGCCGATGCCGACCATTTCGGGTTCCCGCAAAGGCGATAGCGGGTTGGTCTTGCCTTCCGCTCGTGCGCCAACAGTCGAGCAGGCACCGAAAATCGCGTCAAAAAGCAGCGGCGCCTTGGTACGCCCGGCAAAATAGAGATCAAGCCGGTCGAGCGCCAGTTCGTTGAGCTTGCCTTTTCCGGTCCGAGTGAGCGCGATACGGAGCGCAGCCTCGCCACCTATCGGCGTTATGCCGGCCGCTACCAGCCCGCTGCGATCCTGAAAATAGCTGACCGAAGTGATGGCTATCGGCCACAGCGTCATCTCCTGCGCGGTGGTGAATGTGCAGCGCGTCGACAGGCCGGGTTGCAGGCTGGAGACCAGCCGCGTGTTCCGCTTGATGACATGGCCGGCAATCATCGACTGGACCTGCTGGCCGGGTTTCAACACAGCCATCGCCGTTGCCGGCGCCGGTGTAACGAGATCGGGATAGAGGACATCCAGGACGCTGCGTGAAAACCGCGAGCGCTCCGCATCGACTTTCAATCTGGTGCGCGCGGCGAGAAAGGCAACGCCATCAAGCAGCCGCTCGACATACGGATCCGGACACGGGACCGTATCGAGCGAAAGATTGCGCGCCACAGCCGGATGCATGTCGGCAAATTCCGCTGCGAGCGCACGGATATGGGTCAGTTCCTCCTCGTAATATTCTACGAAGACCCGATCCATCTCAGGCTTCCCTAAATTCGGTCCGCGCCAAGCCGTTGTCGAGATTGATCGTGGTGCGCAGGCGCATGCGTTCTGGCGTCGGCGTCATGATCAGCACAGCGTCTATCTCGATCTTCAGGCCCATGCTTTTATCGCCAAGGGTCACCGTAACCTTTGTTGCGCTCTCCTTGAGACGTGGCTCGAACGTGGCGAGGATGGAACGGATCTCGCGCGCCAGGGCCTCGCGATCAAAGTCGCGGGACGAGCGGCCCGAAAACGAAGGCACGCCGTAATTGACCACACTTCGACGAACCTCCGGAAAATCGGCCAGCGATGGCGGATTGTCCGCGGCCTGTTCGTTTTCGAGATCGGAGAGAAGTGGAACAGCCTCGAAGCGCTCGGTGTTGAACAGCGCCTCGATGTCGCGTCGCACGGCCTCCCTGAGCACACGGGCGGATACGACCACGCCGCGACTCTCGATCTCCACACGGTGCTCGGTCTGAAAGGCCAGTCTCTGCAGGCGCCGCTTCTGTTCGGATGTCAGCTCCACATCGGCATCGATGAGCCGCGCACTGCCCGCAACGAAGGCATCCAGCCGGTCCGCGCCAAGCTCGTCCTGCAGGACTTGGCGCAGCCCGTCTATCTCGGAAGTCAGGCCCGGCAGATCATTGACGAGGCGATCCCAAAGAGAGGGCTGGACCGCTTCGCGTTTCGCTCGCGAACTGCCGGTGACCTGTAGCTTGTCGGCGCCAGGCCGGCGCGCCTCACTTGCCGACATAGACATCCATTTCGATTTCGTCATCCTTGTCATAGACGAACTTGATCTTCTTGTAGGCGAAGCTGACCTCCTCCTGGATCAGGTCTTCCTCGTCCTCGGCCTGCGACATGTCGTATTCCATGATCGAGGCGTCGGTCAGGGTGACGACCAGGTAGTCGCTGGTCTCCCCATCGATGGTCCGGCGTGCGGAGAACACAACTTCGTCCAGCGCCTTGTTGTCGAACAGCGCCTTTTTCAAATAGGGCGACGACTTGTCATAATGTTTGGTGAACTTGATCATGCCGAGGGAGACACGACCGCGACGTGAGAGCGAATTCGGATCGTATGGCGCGATTATCTTGTAATCGACCCCGTGGACTTCGATTTCATCTTCGTGGCCGTCTCGAACGCTTGGACCTTTGATATCCGGAACCTTTAGAAAGCCATCGATCTTCACTGTTGTGGGCATTGTCTTTCTCCACCGCTTTCAAACAAAACAAGATGATGCTGCTGCAAATCAAGACTTCACGGACGGTAGTTCCGACACCAGCCTGAGCGAGGCGTTGATGCCCTCCAACTGGTAATGCGGGCGCAGATAGAAGCGGGCATTGTAATAGCCCGGCCGCCCCTCCACGCTGTCCACCTGGACCTCCGCGGCGGCAAGCGGGCGCTTGGCGCGCGCCTTATCGTCGGCAAAGGCCGGGTTGGCCAGCACGTATCGGTTGATCCACTCGGTCAACCAGATCTGCATGTCCGAGCGCTCCTTGAACGAGCCGACCTTGTCGCGCGCGATGGCCTTGAGGTAATGCGCAAAGCGCGAGACCGGGAAGAGATAGGGCAGGTTGGCGCTCAGCCGTTCGTTGGACTGTGCATCGGGGTCGACCAGCCGTCCCGCCCGCGTCTCGTCGTCCTGCAGCGAGTGTGCGCCAATAAAGGCCGCGAGATCGGTATTCTTGCGATGCAGGATCGGCATCAGACCGAGCTTGGCCAGCTCTGCCTCGCGCCTATCGTCGATGGCGACTTCCGTAGGACATTTCATCGCTACCGACCCATCATCGGTTGGAAAGCTGTGCACCGGCAGGTTGAGGACCGTGCCGCCGTTCTCGACGCCGCGGATCTGGGTCCCCCAGCCAAAAAGCTTGTGGCTGCGGTTTATGTTCACGCCCATCGGGAAGGCGGCGTTCATCCAGACATATTTGTTGTGATCGCCCTGCACCTCTTCCTCGAAGGTGAAA
Organism: Mesorhizobium sp. STM 4661; assembly: GCF_000359125.1. Taxonomy (GTDB): domain Bacteria; phylum Pseudomonadota; class Alphaproteobacteria; order Rhizobiales; family Rhizobiaceae; genus Mesorhizobium. Next base: position 89,948 of record NZ_CAAF010000030.1, read on the forward strand.
CCCTTAACCGGAACGGTATCCGTGCCATATGGCAGTCGCGCCAGGACACGTGGCATGGTCAGGCCGATATAGCGCGCATCCTCGCTCTCGCGCAGAGATTGCCACGAGGCATAGGCCGGATTGGAGACGATCTGCTGCAGGTCCTGCGGGTTCGGCAGTTCCTGCCAGCTGTCCATGCGGAACAGGCGCGGCGAGGCGGCCGCGATGAACGGCGTATGCGCGGAGGCGCAGATGCCGGAGATGTTGCGCAGCAGGCCGACGTCACGCGGATGGTTCGAGAATTCGTAGGCACCAATAACGCAGCCGATCGGTTCGCCACCGAGCATCGAATACTCGTCGGTATAGACTTTCTTGAAGATCGGGCTCTGATCCCACATCTGGCCCTCATAGTCTTCAAGCGTGTCGGCGAGCTGCTCCTTGGAAATGTTCATGACCCGGATTTTCAGCTTCTGATCCGTCTCGGTGTTGTTGACGAGGTACCAGAGGCCACGCCACGTGCCTTCCATTTCACGCACTTCCGGCGCGTGCAGGATCTCGTTCATCTGGGTCGTCAGCATCTTGTCAATGCCGGCAATCAGCGACTTGATCGACTTGATCGAGTTGGACGAAATGGTTGTCGTTTCAGAGCGGGACTGCGCGGCCAGCGCAAGATTGCGCACCAATTGCTGCAGCTTCTCGCTATCGTCTTTCTTGACCTTGAAGTCCTTTTCGAGCAGTTGGCTGAATTCTCCGAGGTCGACGGCTTCGGCCTCGGCGACGGCTGCTTCGGTTTTTTGTTGTTCGGCCATGACTTATTCCTCGCCCTTGTCGTCGGACAGTGCCTGGCTGGCAATCTGGCCAAGCAGCGGCTGGTTGTTCAGCAACTGGGCGATGCGTTTTTCGGCATCGACCCGGCCGTCCATGAAGCCGAGCAGCTCTTCGAGCTGGCGGCGCATCTTTAGGATCTCGGCCAGTTGCGGAACTTGCTCGGCGATTTTGTCCGGGGCGAAATCGCCAATCTTGGTGAAGGTGAGGTCAAGCGCCAGCTCCTCGTCGCGCTCGGCACCCTCTGCCTGCGGCAGCGTGTTCTTCACCCGCGCCTTCACCCGGGGCCCAAGCGCTTCCATGAACTTGGGAAAGCGGTTCGCATCGGTCTCGACAAAGGAGCGGTCCAGCACTGACTTTGATGCTTCCTTGGTCTGTGAAGCGCCGGAAAGGTCGGCCATCACGCCCATGACGAACGGCAGTTCAATCGTCGTCGGGCTGCCATAGGTTTCCACGTCATAGGCGATCTGCACCCGCGGCGCGCGATTTCGTTCGATGACCTTTGCTTTGCTTTCGGCTGGCATGGCTTGTTACCTTTCATCCTTCTGAGCCGTCTTCTTGGCATCGGGAACGCCGGCAAGAAGCCGGAATTCCTTCAGCCCCGAAGGGGCGAGATCTTCCATCAGTTCGACAAAATCCATGTGCACCATCCGACGCACGCGCCGTGCCAGATGCGGGATCGGGCTCGACGGTTCGGTGCGGTCATAGAAGGCGACGACAAGGTCGAGGCACTTCACGACATCGTCGCGCGAGGTGATCCGATCGGGAAGCCCCGTGCTCGGTTCCGCGTAGCTTGCCATAGTTGCCATAGTATCGGCTCCGTGACCGTTTCGAGCAGGCGTTGCCGGATCCGCGGGCGTGGAAGCCGTCGTTGCCGCGCCATTCGCCGTGGTCCCGGCAGCCGAATTCCGCTCGAGGGTCGTCAGCACACGCTGCAGAAGCCGCTTTAATTCCGGGGCGATGGCGCCGCCGCTGCCGTCAAGGTGGGTGTTGAGTGCTGTCTCGACCGCATCGAGAGCTGCGATCGCTGCCCGGGCATCGGCGAGGAGCGACACCATCTCCGCATTGGCCTGGTCCGCCTGTGCCGCGCATCCAGCGCGTACCCGGTTCAGAAGCTGACTGTGGGCGCTGGCCAGCGCCGCCTTTTCAGCCGCGTTCAACCCCGAAGCGGCTTCCTGGAGCATGACACGCTCGTCGAGCGCGCCATTTTCCAGATCGCGTCCGGTGATCGGTCCGATCGCGCGCGGCGCAAAGAATGTCCTTTGCCGCAGGTCCGCCAGCAATCCCTCCTGGCCATTCTGGAGGTCTGCGAGGGCGTTGAGACGGCGCAAGGCCGCGTCGCGTGGCGGAGCGTTCGGCCGCAATGCCGGATGCATGGTTTCCCAATATTGGTCGAAGCTCTTCGCAATCAGGGTCAGGCCCTGCGCGAGCCCGGCCGGGCCTTCTTCATTGGCCAGCGCGCGCGCGACAAGGACAAGCAAGCGCAGATCCCGGCCATGCGCGCGCAGTTCCTCAGCCTTGCCGAGAACGGCGGGCCAGTCGACCGGAATGGTGCTTTGCGAGGCGGGCTTGTTGTTGCCGTCATGGACGACCTTGACCTGGGGCTCGATGAGCCGCTCCAGCTCGTGGAAAGCCGGATCGTTGCGCAAATCCTCCCCGGACGGATTTTCACCGTCGAGAGGAGCAAGCCAGAGTGCGAGATCAATCACACAAACCCCCAGCGGGCGGCCCCGAGACCGCATGACGCAACGTTATCACACTGCGTCACTTTACCACAATTTAGTTGCTGCTTAAAAGTTAATGGAAGCCCGCAACCCGATCCTGAGCGCCGGGATCAGTGGCGTGATCGCCGAAACCTGTATGTGAAATTCATCGCATAGACGCCGGCAATTCCGTGGTTGTTTGCGGCCCGAATGTGGGACTATCCGCGAAACGGAAGCCGGCCGGGCCGGCGGCCGAGCGCCCTATCCGTCATGCGCTTTGTCAAGTCGCCACTAATGTGGCAGGTTGCTGGCTGGCAGATTTCAGGAGCAGGTTCGATGGAACAGCGCCGGTCATCGCAGAGTTTCAAGCGCAAGGAACTGGTCGGCAAGCTCAATCCTGTCTGTGTGCGCGCCTTCAAGGCCGCGGCCGATACCGCCAAGCTGCGCGGCAATCCTTACGTCGAACTCGTCCACTTCATCGAACAACTGGTGCTTTCCGACCGCTCGGATGTGCAAATGATACTTGCCGATGCGGGAGTGGATGCAAGCCGGCTTACCGCCGACATGACCCGCGCCGTCGACAAGCTGCCCTATGGCGCGACTTCGATCGAGGAATTCTCCGATCATATCTTTCATGCCATCCAGGAAGGCTGGAACCTGGCGGGGCTGGAATTCAGCGTCGAGGAGGTCCGCAGCGGCCATATCATCCTTGCCTGCCTGAAGACGCCGGTGCTGGAAGGCCTGCTGTCGAAGATCAGCGGCGAATTCGACAAGATCGACGCCGATGGGGTCATCGCGCGGTTCGCTGACGTGGTCGAAGGATCGCTCGAAGCCGGAGCCGCCCCGGCCGCTCCTGCCACTGAAACGCCGATGAAACGGGGCCCGGGCGGGGATTCGGCGCTGGCCAAATATGCCACCGACCTGACCCAGCGTGCCCGTGACGGCAAGATCGACCCGGTCGTCGGCCGTGATCCGGAGATCAGGCAGATCGTCGATATCCTGATGCGGCGCCGGCAAAACAACCCGATCCTGACCGGCGAGGCCGGGGTTGGCAAGACGGCAGTCGTCGAAGGCTTTGCCTTGCGCATCGCCGATGGCGACGTGCCGCCAACGCTGCAGGGCGTCAGCGTGCGCATGCTCGACGTCGGATTGATGCAGGCGGGTGCAAGCGTAAAGGGTGAATTCGAAAAACGGCTTAAGGCGGTCATCGATGAGGTTCAATCCTCCGAAACCTCGGTCATCCTGTTCATCGACGAAGCCCACACCTTGATTGGAGCGGGCGGCGCGGCTGGAACGGGCGATGCGGCCAACCTGCTGAAACCGGCGCTGGCGCGCGGCGAACTTCGCACCATCGCGGCAACGACCTGGGCCGAATACAAGCAGCACATCGAGAAAGACCCGGCGCTGACGCGCCGCTTCCAGGTGGTCAAGATCGACGAGCCGTCCGAGGCGGTGGCCGTTCTCATGCTGCGCGGTGTGGCCGGCGTCCTGGAGCAGCACCACAAGGTGCAGATACTCGATGAGGCGATCGAGGCGGCGGTCGGCCTGTCGCATCGCTACATCCCTGCGCGGCAATTGCCGGACAAGGCGGTGAGCCTTCTCGACACCGCCTGCGCCCGTGTCGCCATTTCGCAGCATGCCACCCCGGCCGAGGTGGAGGATATTATGCGCCGCCGCCAGGCGCTGGAGGTCGAGCGCGGCATCATCGGCCGCGAGGCGGCGATCGGCATCGAAGTGGCTGACCGGCAGGCTCGGGTCGAAACGGGTCTAGCCGAAACCGAAGTCACGCTCGCCGCCGCGCGGCAACGTTGGGAGCGGGAAAAGGCGCTGGTTGCCGAGATACTCGAACTGCGCGCCAGGCTGCGCGGCGAGGGAGTGCCGCTCGATGCGGTGGAGACGCAGGAGGCGGTCGCCGAAACAGCAGGCGCCGACGCGCCTGAGACCAAAACGCCTGAGACCGAGACGACGGCGACGGCGCCCCCCGATCCTCCCTCATCCGATCCGGTTGCCGATCTCGCGCGGCTGCGGGAACTAATGGCCGAACTGGCCGAGGCGCAGGGCGAGACGCCGCTGATCCTGCCGTCGGTCGACCGCAACGCCGTGGCGGCCGTGGTACAGGACTGGACTGGCATCCCCACTGGCAGGATGCTGTCGAGCCAGACCGAAAAGGCGCTACGGCTCGCCGCCACCTTGTCCGAACGCGTGGTCGGCCAGGATCATGCGATGGAGATGATCGCCAAGCGCGTGCAGACCAGCCGCGCCGGGCTGGGCGCGCCGGAAAAGCCGGTAGGCGTGTTCTTGCTCTGCGGTCCCTCGGGCGTGGGTAAGACCGAAACCGCGCTGGCCTTGGCCGAGACGCTTTACGGCGGCGAACAAAACCTCATCTCCATCAATATGTCCGAGTTCCAGGAGGCACATACAGTCTCCACCCTGAAAGGCGCGCCGCCCGGATATGTCGGCTATGGCAAGGGTGGCATCCTGACCGAGGCGGTCCGCCGCAAACCCTATTCGGTGATCCTGCTCGACGAGGTCGAGAAGGCTCATCCGGACGTGCACGAAATCTTCTTCCAGGTTTTTGACAAGGGGATGATGGACGACAGCGAAGGCCGTCGGATAGATTTCAAGAACACGCTGATCCTGCTCACCTCGAACGTCGGCTCCGAAGTCATCATGGACCGGACCAGAAACGGCACGGTACGGGCGGGGCTCGACGATCTAGACACAGCGCTGCGCGCCCCATTGTTGAAGGTTTTCCCGGCGGCCTTCCTTGGCCGGGTGGTAACCATCCCTTACTACCCGCTCTCGGATTCTATGATCGAAGCGATCACCCGCCATCAGTTCGCCAAGATCGCGCGCCGGTTGCGTGCAAGCAATGATGCCGAGTTGGTGATCGGTGACGGTGTCATGGATCTCGTCAAGGCCCGCTGCAGCGAGATCGAATCCGGCGGGCGAATGATCGACGCCATTCTGACAAACACGCTTCTGCCGGAATTGAGCCGCGGGGTGCTGAACCGGTCGCTCGAGGGGGAAAAGATGACGAAGGTGACTGTCGGAGCCTCCGAAGGAGGTTTCACCTATTCTTTCGAATAGCTCAGGGATCAATTCTGACGAAACATCCGACGGCTGCTTTTGTAGTTGCTTGAGGAAAGCGACGAAGCCCAGCTTTCCGCGATGGCGACCACGGCGGCATTGATCGGTCCGCTCGGGATCGTCGGCATCACCGAGGCGTCGACGATGAAGATGTTGTCGAAGCCGTTCAGCCGCAAATCCGGGTCGACGACGGCGTCCGTATCCTTGCCCATCCTGCACGTGCCGGCAGGATGATGGTGCGTGGAGGCAGCGCTCGCGATGAAAGCGTCAAGCTCGTCGTCCGACTGCACCGATGATCCTGGCAGAACTTCCACGTCGCGCCACTCGTCGAGCGCTGCATGATGACCAACCGCGCGCGCCGTCTTCAGGGCCATTCGGAAAACCGCTCGGTCGTGTTCGGTTTCGAGATAATGCGGGTCGATGACCGGTGCATCGCTGCGGCCCGGCCCGCCCGGGACGATGCGTCCACGGCTCGTCGGATGGGTGACGCCGCACAGGATCGTGAAGGCGGAGCCGTAGGACGGGGCATCCAGGCCCTCGGCCGCTGACGGAGCAACGACGCAGGCGAGCACGATATCGGGACTTCCCGTGGAACGGGTAGGGTCGTCGCCATGCAGATACATCAGCGATTCGGAGTGCTGCAAGCGGGACGGCGGCACCGGCTTTTTCGCGGCATACACATTGCCAAGCGCTAGCAGATGGTCCTGCAGATTACGGCCGACATCGCCCCGGTCGGCAAGGCAGCGTATCCCTGCCTGCCGCAGCGTATCCGGATCGCCGATGCCCGACCGCATGAGGATGAGCGGCGAGGACACCGCGCCGGCGCAAAGAACAATCCGGTCGGCGGAGACCGTCATGGCATTTCCATTGCACATGACAGCCACACCGGTGGCCCGGTGGCCACCCAGCACGAGGTGCTCGACCTCGTGGGCCATGAGCAAGGCGAGGTTCGGCCGCGCCATCACTTCCGGGGGCAGATAGGCGTCGGCGACGCTCAGCCGCCTGCCGTCTCGGATGTTCAGCGAATTGGGGCTGGTGCCGACCAGCTCGCCGCTGTTGTGGTCGGTCAGGACGGGAGCACCCATGGCCCGCCCGGCTGCCATATAGGCGCGGACCACGGGGCTGACCGCGGCATCCGGCAGATAGACGTCCAGCGGTCCGCTCCGGCCGCGCGACGGCGCGTCGAAGGCCGTGAAAGCTTCACTGCGCACAAAGCCCGGCAACAGCCCTTGATAGGACCAGCGCTCGCCCCCGGCCTCTGCCCAGGGTTGGAAATCATTAGGATGACCGCGCACATAGGCCATGGCGTGCAGGCAGCTCGAGCCGCCGACGATCTTTCCACGCGGCCATTCATGGACGCGGTTCGCGGTAAAGGGCTGCGGCACGGTCCGGTAAGCCCAGTCATAGGCGCGGCCTTGCAGCATCGTCCATTTCAGCGGGTCGGCGATATCGGGATCGGACGGCATGACCCCGGCCTCGATCAGGCCGACCTGGCAGGATCGGTCCTCGCTCAGCCGGCTGGCCACGACCGAGCCGGCGGATCCCGCGCCGACGACCAGCACGTCGAAATGACGTTTCACCTTGATGTCCCCGCGAGCAGGCCGATTGGCTAATAGGAAGAAACGATCATGCGGCGAAAGCGCCGGCATTCGACCGCTCGGTGATCTGTCTTTGCACGGACAGCAAATGCGCGCGCATGGCCGCCTCGGCGGCTTCCGGGTCGCGCTGCGAGATCGCTTCGGCAATCAGGCGATGCTCGCCGTCGCGCTCGGCGATCCGCTTGGGGCAGGTGGGCGCGGCGGTGCGTGCGATCTTCACCCGCGCATCGACCCCGACCTGGCGCAGCATCTTGTAGAATTCGGCGGCAAGATGGTTGCGCGCGGCGGCAACGATGGCGAGATGGAAAGCGAAATCGACCGCGCCTGACGAGGCGTTCTCCGGCGTGGTTGCCGCATCAATGATCCGGGCCGTCTCGAACGAGGAAGCGCGCAGCGATGCCAGCCGGGCAAGCCCCGGCTCCATGAGCAGGCGCAGTTCCAGAACCTCGATAGGGTTGGTTACCCTGACAAGTTCCTCGCCATATCTGGGCAGGGCCGTCGGCGCCCGCCTGGCGCGCGCTGGTTTCAAGTCGCCCGACCGGCGCAGCATCTCGAGCGCCTTGCGAAGCTGATGGCGCTTCACGTTCAGGTGGTCGGCAAGATCGCGCTCGGAAGGAAGCTTGCCGCCGCCCTGCTGCAACTGGCGGACCGCTGCAATGATGTCGTCGAGATCCGATGCTACGATCTGCGGCTCGAATGCGTTCAAAACCAAATCTCCTGTCTGATCGGCAGCCGCCGACTCAACGTTCGGTTATCCTATTGTGACACGAAACCTGATGGAAACGGCACTCAACCAACTCAACCAATCTACATCTGTGCACGATGGTTGACAACACCAGTTGCGCGATGGTTGAGTGACGCAGTTGTTTCTAGACGGCTCTCATCGCGGCGGGCCGTCCTTCTCCCGAGGACCCGTGCATGCCGTTTGGGGAAACCTTTGACTACGTCATTGTCGGAGCCGGGTCGGCCGGCTGCGTGCTTGCAAACCGCCTGAGTGAAGACCCCGCGGTTTCCGTGCTGCTCCTGGAAGCCGGGGATTGGGATCGCGATCCGATGATCCACATCCCGCTCGGCTGGGGCAAGATCCTGACCGAGCGCCGTCACGACTGGATGTATTTCTGCGAGCCTGAAGCCAATGTCGGCGGGCGCAAGGTCGAATGCGCACGCGGCAAGGTTGTCGGCGGCTCTTCCTCCACCAACGCCATGGCTTATGTGCGCGGCAATCGTGGCGACTACGATCGCTGGGCGGCAAGCGGCCTGACCGATTGGTCGTTCGACAAGGTCCTGCCTTATTTCAGGAAGCAGGAGCACTGGGAAAAGGGCGCAAGCGACTATCGTGGCGGCAGCGGGCCGCTGAATACCCAGTTCTGCCGCTACAAGGACGAACTGATCGATGCCTTCGCCACGGCCAGCCGGGATGCCGGATACCCTCAGACCGACGACTACAATGGCGCCGTACAGGAGGGGTTCGGCCGCCTGCAGATGACAATTGCGAACGGCCGCCGTTGCTCGACCGCGTCCGCCTATCTGCGGCCCGCCATGCGCCGCGGCAATGTGAAGGTGCTGACCGGCGCGATGGCGACGAAGGTCCTGCTGAAGGATGGGCGCGCAACGGGCATCGCCTACACCAGAGGCGGCGCGACCCACGAGGTTCTGGCGCGGCGTGAGGTACTGCTTGCCGGCGGCGTCATCAATACGCCTCAGCTGCTGATGCTGTCGGGGATCGGCGATAGCGCCGAGCTCGCCGCGCATGGTATCGAGACGAAAGTCGATCGTGCGCAGGTCGGCAAGAACCTGCAGGACCATGTTTCGGTCATCCTGATGTATCGGCGTAGGCAGCCAGGGCCATTCCTCAAGATGATGCGGGCGGATCGTATCGGGATGGATTTCGTCAAGACCTATTTCACCGGAAAGGGCTTTTCGGGAGATGTGCCTGGCGGGGTCGTGGCGTTCCTGAAAAGCGATGCAAGCCGGCCGTTGCCGGACGTCCAGCTGCTTTTCACGGCTGCACCGCTCGCTGCATGGCCCTACATGTCGCCATTCAAGGCGCCCTTCGCCGATGGCTTTGCGACGCGCATCGTCGCTGTCCAGCCGGAAAGCCGGGGGAGCGTGAAGCTGGCATCGAGCGACCCGTTGGCCGCACCGCTGATCCACCAGAACTTCCTGTCTTCGCCGCGTGACTGGCAGTCGCTTCGCGCCGGCTTCCGCGTCGCGCGCAACCTCGCTGCGCAGCCCTCGATGACGCCGTTCATCGCATCGGAATTCTTTCCGGGTCCAAAATGCCAGAGCGACGACGAGATCGATGAGCATATCCGCAAAACCTCGATCACCGTGCACCATCCCGGCGGCACCTGTCGCATGGGCATCGATGCCGGGTCGGTGGTCGATCCCGAACTGCGGGTGCGCGGTGTTGCCGGGCTTCGCGTGGTGGATGCTTCCGTGATGCCGGACCTCATATGCGGCAACATCAATGCGGCGGTCATCATGATCGCCGAAAGGGCCTCGGACTTGATCCGCAGCCGTGCTGAACAAAGCATGGCGGCCTGACCGGCATCGCCCGGAATTCAACCAAAATCCATTGGTTGAACAAAAAATTCGAGTTGGTTGGGCTGCCGTGCGGCGGCCGGGGTCATCATGGCTCGTCCTGGATTGACTGTTTTCCGCATTTTTTTAGACTTTTCTGCCGTTTTTCGGGGCATTTGCCTTTGAAAAAAGCATCCAACCAAAAACTTTAAAAATTCTCAGTTTTGGGATTGTCGAGCAAAACCAATCCGAATACGGTTGAGTTGGTTAAACGTATTTTCTTCTTGAAGAGAGGTGTCAGACATGTCCGTGGCGCAACCAGCAAACGTCAACGTCACCAACAAGAAGGCGGCGCTGAAGGGCCTCTACGACGCCCTCTACGAAAAGAACATGTTTCCGTTCTGGGCGACATCGGAAGGCGTCGATCACGACGAGATCAAGCAGCTCATGGCGACGTCGAAGGCGGTTCCCTTCGTCTGGTCCTATGCCGACATCGAGCCGCTGCTGCAGCGGGCCGCGGAACTGGTGACCATGGACGACAGCGAGCGCCGGTCGCTGATCCTGGTCAATCCGGGTCTGGCGCCCAAGCGCGCCTCGGTCAGCACGATGTACACCGCCTACCGCCTGAATGATCCCGACGAGATCATGCCGCCGCACAAGCATTCGCCGAGCGCCATTCGTTTTGGCCTGACCGGCAAGGGCAACTTCACCGGCGTCGAGGGCGAGGATGTGGTTTTCGGTCCTGGCGACATGGTGCTGACGCCCAACGACGCCTGGCACAATCACGGCACGGTCGGTGGCGAGCAGGCGGTCAACCTTTCGGTTCTCGACCTGCCGCTGGTCGAGACGCTGCACGCCGTGCATTTCGACCACAAATACACCGAGATGGTCGACGGCAAGGAAGTCGAGAAGAAGGTCCAGACGGCGCGCTTCCCGAGCGATTATTCGCAGCGGATCTATGGCGAGGGCGGCCTGATGCCGCGCTTCGTCGACCACAAGCGTGGCGGCGGCCTGTCGTCGCCGATGTATGTCTATCGCTGGGAGAAGATGGAAGCGATCCTCGACGCCCACAAGGATTGGGACGGCGATCCGCATGAAGGCATCGTCATCGACTATGTCGACCCCACCACTGGCGGTCCGGTCTTCCACACGATCAACTTCTACGTCCAGATGTTGCGGCCGGGCGAGAAGACGCTGCCGCAGCGCGAGACGGCCAGCCTGCTGTTGGCGCCGTTCCGCGGCAATGGCCATTCGGTCATCGACGGCAAGCGCTACGACTGGAACCAGTTCGACACGATCGCCATTCCGGGCGGTTCGTGGGTCGAGCATGTCAATGGCTCCTCGAGCGAACCGGTCATCTTCTTCGGTGCGACCGATGCGCCGACCCAGAAGGCGCTGCTCCTCTACAAGCGCTGGGGCCGCGACCAGGCTGGCGATCTGCTCCGTATCGCCTGACCTTGCAGCGAAAAATGTCCGTGCCGCTTTATCGCGGCGCGGACACCGAAAAACGTTTCAGCAGCAAGGGCGTAAGCATTTGGTTTCGGCGTTCAACACCAAGCAGATCGGCCATGTCGATTGTCCGGGCGGCGGTCAGGTCTGGGTCGACGGCAACATCCTCTATATCGGCCACATGCGCCCGCCTAGCGGCACGACGCTGGTCGACATTTCAGATCCGCGCAATCCGACGAAGATCGCGACGATCGATGTTCCGCCGGGCTGGCACTCACACAAGGTGCGCGCCCAGGACGGCCTGATGATCATCAACCACGAGCGCTTCGGCAATGCAGGTCCGGCCGATTTCGGTGGCGGCCTGGCGCTCTACGACACGACACGACCGGCAGAGCCGAAACTCATCTCGAAATGGACAACCGGCGGCCATGGCGTACATCGCTATGATTATGACGGCCGCTACGCCTATATCTCGCCAACCGCTGACGGCTATGTCGGCAACATCGTGATGATCCTCGATCTGATCGATCCGGTTAACCCGATTGAAGTCGGGCGCTGGTGGATACCGGGCCAGTGGACCGGCGGCGGCGAAGAGTACCCGTGGCATGACTACGTCACGCCGCGCTGCCACCATCCGCTGCGCATGGGCGACCGGCTCTATGTCAGCTACTGGCATCATGGCCTGTTCATCCTCGACATTTCGGACATTTCGAAGCCGAAGCTTGTCTCGCACGTCAATTCGAGCCCGAGCTTTCCGCATCCCACCCACACATGCCTGCCGATCCCGCAGCCGCTCAAGGGTCGCAACATCATGGTGGTGGCGGACGAGGATGTCGCAAAGCTTCGACCTTCGGCGCCAGCCTTCACCTGGATCTACGACATCACCGACGAGACGAACCCGCTGCCGATCTCGACCTTCCAGGTGCCAGGCCTCGACCCGGACGGCGCACCGCAACCGCCGATGACGGGCTGCCATCAGCCTTCCGAGCGGTTCAAGGGCACCATCATTCCCTTTGCGTGGTTCGCGCAGGGGCTGCGGCTGGTCGACATCGCCGACCCGTTCGCCCCCAAGGAGGTCGGCCATTTCATGCCCGATGCGCCGGAGGGCGCCGAGCGTTCGTCTTCCAACGACGTCACCATCGACGACCGTGGCATCGTCTACTTGATCGACCGCATCCGCGGCGTCGACATCATCGAAACCAGCGTACTCTAGGGGGGGATAGGTTGAGCGACAGCACGCGAAAATCCGCCAGCCACTACGCCATCGGCAACAAGAACCCGAATCTGCCGTTTCATCCGGCGGTCCGCGCGGGTGATTTCATATTCGTCTCCGGCCAGGTGCCGAAGGACGAGAACAACAACATGATAAGCGGCACGATCGAGGAAGAGACGCTGGCCACGCTGAAGACCATAGCGCGCGTCATCGCGGATGAGGGCGCGACGCTGTCCGATGTCGTGCGGATCACAACCTATCTCGAGGATACGCGCGACTTTGGCCGCTACAACAAGGCGTTCCTCGAGGGGATCGGCGACGCGGTGCTGGCGCGCACGACCGTCGAGGCAAAGGCGGTCATCAACACCAAGATCGAAATGGACGCCATCGTCTACAAGCCGTTGCCGGCGGGCAAGTAGGCCACGACACAATCGAGGAGACGACATGTACAAGCTCTTAGGCCGCCAGACATCTGGCAACGTTCAAAAGGTGCTCTTCATGCTCGAGGAGCTTGGCGCCTCGTACAAGCGTGAGGACTACGGCCGCCAGTTCGAGAACACCCAGACGGCCGAGTACAAGGCGCTCAATCCGACGTCGAAAGTCCCGACGCTGGTCGACGGCAACACAGTGATCTGGGAGTCCAACACAATCCTGCGCTATCTGGCGGCATCCGGCGCCGAGCAGTTGAATGGCGCCACGCCGGCGGAAAGGACCGAGGTCGAGCGTTGGATGGATTTCCTGCTGGCTGCCGTCAATCCCGGCTATCTGGCTGCTTTCAAAGGCGCCAAGCTGACGCCCGAGGAACAGACCGCCGAATACAAGGAACAGGTGAAGGATCTAGTCGCACAGCTCAAGATCGTCGATGGGCATCTGGCCGGCAAGGATTTCCTGGCGCTGGGCAAGCTGACCATCGCCGACATCGCCTGCGCGCCGATCCTGAAGCGCTGCGTCGACTTCAAGATCGACCGGCCTTCTCTGCCCGATCTCGAGCGCTGGGTGGCCGCGGTAGCGGCTCGCCCGGCCTTCAAGGCGGCGACCGCCGCCGCCCCGGCAAAGGCCGCATAAATGATCAAGCGCGCCGCCCTCATCGGTCTGGGAACGATGGGCCCGGGCATCGCCGCGCGGCTTTCGCGCAGTGGGCTCGATGTCGCGGCGCATGATGTTTCAGAAACCGCGGTCGAACGCGCCCGCGGCATGCTCGATATGGCCGGCGGGGTTCTGGATCGTCTCGATATCAAGGCGCCTCCGTCGGGGCCAGGCGCTGTGCGCTTCGTGGGCACCATCGCCGAGGCCGTCGATGGTGCGGAGCTGGTGATCGAGAATGTGCCTGAGAACATCGACATCAAGGCCGAAACCTATCGCGCCATCGACCCGCTGATCGCCTCCTCGGTCATCGTCGCCTCCGACACGTCCGGCATCCCGATCACCAAGCTGCAGGCCCATATCTCCCATCCTGAACGGATGGTCGGCATGCACTGGTCGAACCCGCCGCATATCATTCCGATGATCGAGGTGATCGGCGGCGAGAAGACCGCCCCGCAAACCGTGGCAACGATCCGCGACCTGATCCGCTCGATCGGCCTGTTGCCGGTGGTGGTGAAGAAGGACGTCCCGGGCTTCGTCGAAAACCGCGTGCTCTACGCGCTGCTGCGCGAGGCGGTCGACCTGGTCGAGCGCGGCGTCATCGAACCGGAGGATCTCGACACCTGCGTTTCATGGGGCATCGGCTACAAGATCGCCGTCATAGGGCCGATGGCGCTGCTCGATATGGCGGGCCTCGATATCTACAAATCCGTCTCGTCGTTCCTGAACGCCGACCTTTCCAATCGGGGTGACGTCGCCCCGATCGTGCTGGAAAAGACGGGCGCGTCGAAATTCGGCATCAAGTCGGGCGAGGGCATGTTCTCCTACACAGCCGAGCAGATAAAGGCGCTGCAAGGCGAACGGGCGCGCAAGCTCGTCGCGGTGCGCCGCATCCTCGAAGGCCGGGAGTAGGCAATGGCACAAGGCGCGCGCAGCCGGGTTGGGGAGTTCTGCCGGTCAGCCGCTTGCGCGCACGGCGCCGAGGTCGTCGCCATCACAGTCAAGACGGCATGTGCGCGGGTAACGAATGCGCGTGGGGCAACAAGCCATGCAGGTTGAAACCATCCGGCCAGCCGGTGGCAGACCGGCCCACATCCGCCACGATGACCTCATCTCCGCCCAGGGCGTTTCGGTCGTCATGGGCGCGGATCAGAACCGGCAGCTGATCCTCAGGGACATCGACCTTTCTGTTCCCAAAGGGTCGTTCGTTTCCCTGATCGGCCCTTCAGGCTGTGGCAAGAGTACTTTGCTCAAAGTGCTGGCCGGGCTGGTGCGTCCAAGCAGCGGCAGCGTTTCGATCGCGGGCCTTTCGCCAGGCGAAGCAGCGCGCAAACGGATGATCGGTCTCGTCTTTCAGGACGCCAATCTGCTGCCGTGGAAAAATGCCGTCGACAACGCCTCGATGCTGCTGAGTATCGCCGACAGGTCGATGTCGCGCTCGGCGTTGCGAGCGCGTGGACAGGAGATGCTGGACCTGGTGGGACTGGGCGACGCCGCCCACAAGCGCCCAAACGAATTGTCCGGCGGCATGCGTCAGCGGGTCGCCATCGCCCGGGCCCTGGCGCTCGATCCGGCGGTCCTGCTGATGGACGAGCCGTTTGGCGCGCTTGACGCGATCACCCGCGATCAGATGGGCCAGTCGCTGCTCGAGATCTGGCAGAGGACCGGCAAGACGATTGTCCTGGTGACGCATTCCATCGACGAAGCCATTCACCTGTCCCGCCAGGTTCATGTGCTGGGAATCAATCCGGGACGCATCACGCAGAGCCTGGATATTTCGCTGCCCTATCCGCGCGACGCTTCCGTGGCCGAAGTCCCCGAATTTGTCAGGCTGGTGCTTCAGCTTCGGGGGATGCTGCGCTCCAGCCATCAGCCGGGAGGCGTGTCTTGAGCAAACAACCCGTCGTCGATATCTCGCCGCCGCAGCCGGCTTCCGGCTGGAGCGCTGCGACAAGCAGCTGGCTGCCGGCGGTCATCCTTCTGCTGGTGACGATCGTGTTGTGGGAAGCCGCCGTGCGGATATTCTCCATATCCTCCTTTATCGTTCCCGCCCCTTCCGAGATTGCACGATCCCTGGTCGCGCAATGGGACACGCTCGCGCAGGCGACGATGATCACGGCAGGCGAAATCCTGTTTGGCTTTCTTGTCTCGGTCATGGTCGGCATTGCGCTGGCTCTCGTCATTGTGCGCTTCGACTGGCTGGGGCGCGCCCTCTATCCGCTCGTGGTGCTGTTCCAGAATGTCCCGAAGGTCGCGCTTGCCCCGATCTTCATCCTCTGGTTCGGCTATGGGCTCGCACCCAAGATCGGCTTGATCCTGGTCATCGCCTTCTTCCCGGTGACGCTGTCGATGCTGGCGGGGATGCAGTCGGTCGACCGCTCGCTTCTGGCGCTGATGAATTCGGTTGGCGCCAGCCCGACCCAGATCCTGTTCAGGATCCGTGTTCCCCACTCGCTGCCGAGCCTCATGGCCGGGACCAAGATAGCCGCGACCCTGAGCGTCATCGGCGCCATCGTCGGCGAATTCGCCGGAGCCTCGGACGGACTCGGCTACGTTATCCAGTTCGCCTCGACCCAGCTCGACACAGCCCTGGTCTTCGCGGCGCTCCTGCTCGTTTCCGTGCTTGGCATCGCCTTCTACTACGCAGCCGAAATTCTCGAACGCCTCGTGGTGCCATGGGCGCCGAAATTCAGCCATGCCTAGGCTTTCTCGAACAACCAAGGTCAAAGAAGGGAACAAACAATGCTGAGACGCTCTCTTATCAAGGCAGCCGCCTTTGCCGCGTTTGTCGGCGCGCTTGGCCCGAACGCGGCTGAGGCTGCGGACAAGGTCAACGTCCAGCTCGACTGGGTGGTGCGCGGCAATCACGCCATGTTCTTTGTCGGCAAGGAAAAGGGCTTTTTCGCCAAGAACGACATCGACGTCGCCGAGATCCGCAAGGGCTCCGGCTCGCCCGACGCAATGCGCTTCGTCGGCAACGGTACTGCTGAATTCGGGTTCGGCGATCTTCCCACGCTTGCCGTGGCAAGGTCCCAGAATGTTCCCGTCGTGGCGCTGGCGGCGGTCAACCAGCAGTCGCCACTGGGGATTATCTCGCTCGCCAAGACGGTCAAGCTCACCAAGCCGTCCGACCTCAAGGGCTTGACCATCGGCATCCATCCGGCCGGCTCCACTTACATCTTCTTCAGGGGCTTCCTGGCTGCCAACGGCTTGAGCGAGAAGGATATGACGCTCAACAGCGTCTCGCCGCCCTACGAAAGCTACCTGCTGCTCGGGCGTGTGCAGACGGTGGCCGGCTATCTCGATGCGGAGGTTCCCGAACTTGAAGCCAAGGCCGGCGGCCCGGGTTCGCTAAGCATCATGCTCGGTGCCGACCACGGCTGGAAAGCCTATGGCTCGGGGCTGTTCACGTCCGAGGAGATGATCAAGGACAAGCCCGATGTCGTGCGCCGCTTCGTGAAGGCCTACAGGGAAGCGTTCGACTATGTCGCTGCCCATCCCGAAGAAGCCGCCGAGATCACGGCCAAAACCGTTCCAGGCTATGCGGAAAAGAAGGATGTCCTGCTGGCCCAGCTCAAGGCCGACATTGCCTCGACGTTCAACAGCCCGGCGACGAAGGAGCACGGCCTCGGCTGGATGACCAAGGCGCAGTGGGACGAAACCTTGAAAACCCTTCTGGACCAGGGGGTGCTCAAGTCGGCGCTGCCTGCCGATGAGGTGTTTACCGACAAATTCCTGGCGGCAAAGTGAAGGTCGGGGGCGGTGTCCGAGTTGGCAAAAGCTGAGCGTCTACCGACAGACCAGACGGTCCTGCGCCACATCGCAGGTGACGGCCCGCTCGCCTTTCACCGCCTCGGTTCGGTCGAGCGCGATTTGCACGCGCGTGGCGTATGCATGGCCGGCCAGACCGCACCACAGCCGCTCGACGGGCAGGTTTTCGCGCTTGTCGTTGAGGATCGCATACGTCCCGGTTTTTGGATCGAACCACAGCTCGACACGCGCGCTCTTGCCAGGCGCCGCGGTGGCGATCGCGGCCGAATACCAGTGGGCGAAGTCGGCGTTGCAGGAAAGCGCCTCGCGCCCGGCATTCGAAATCGTCAGCGGTACTGGATCGAGTCCTTCGGTGCCTGTCCGGACGGTGACGTGCCGCAACTCGACCGCGTTGGCGAACGACGTGAACGTCAGCAACACCGGAAGGATATATCGAACTACCACTTTGCCTGAACTCCATATGTGATGATTCTGGCAGTATATCTCGCTTTTGCGCAATAACAATAAGAATATTTGTTGGTCAACCAAACAGAGAGGGTAACATGTCTAGGTTTTTTAAGAGCAGCGTAAGCGCCTTGATGTTGAGCAGCTTCTTGCTGGGCAGCGCACTGGCGGCTGAAGTCAAGTCGATTGCCATCCTGACGCCGGAAGAAGGCACCGACTATGGCTGGAACCAGCAAGGTATCGACGCAGCCAAGGCGGCGGCGAAAGCGGCCGGTGTCGAGGTGGTCGTGGCCCAGGGCCTCGGCTATGGCGACGTGCGGCCGACATTGCGCGAACTGGCGTCCGACGGCGCCAGCCTGCTTATTGCGCACGCCAGCGGCTACAATACCGCGGCTCCCGAGATCGCCAAGGAACTCAAGGTGCCGGTGGCGATCGTCGATACGCCGACCGGTCTGGAGAAGGGCCTCGTCGCCGACTACACGCTGAGCGGCCACCAGGGCGCCTACCTTGCCGGCCGCCTCGCCGCCAAGATGTCGCGCTCCAAGTCGGTCGGCATCGTCGTTTCGGGCGAGCCGCCCTCGTGGAACTCGCAGTCGGCAGCGTTCGCGCAGGGGGTGAAGGCCGAGAACCCGGACGTCAAGGTCACCTATGCCGTGATCGGACCCGCCGCTTACAGCGACGCAGCCGGCGGCAAGCGCGTCACCGAAAGCGTGATCGCGTCGGGCGCCGACATCATCTTCGGCCAGGGCAACGGTTCGAGCTTCGGGATGCTGCAGGCGGTCGAGACGACCAAGGCCGGCGACGGCGGCAAGGTCTATTTCATCGACGTCATCGGCGACAAGACGCCGATCGACAAAGGCTTCCTGCTTTCGTCGGTGGTCTGGAACATCGAGCCAGTCTATGCGGCGATGATCGCCGACCTGAAGGCCGACACGTTCGGCACCAAGAGCTACTCGATCGGCCTCAAGGACGATTCGGTCAAGCTTCTGAAGACCGCTGCGATCCCGGACAATGTCTGGACCGAGATCCAGGCGCTGCGTGAAGACGTCATTTCCGGCAAGATCCCGGTCGAGCCGGTCTATGATGCGGCAGCCGTCAGGGCGCTGATGACCAGCGTCGCCCAGTAGGGCGATCAAAACCGGCTACTCGGAGGGGTGACCAGTTCATCCCTCCGGACCGATTCATGTTTTTAGGTTCTGGGCTTTCATGGGCAGTCTTTCTTCATTGTCGGGCGCCGACAAGCGCGACATCGTCGCCCTTGAAGGCGTGACGAAACGGTTCCCCGGCGTCGTCGCCAATGACAGCGTCGATCTGGCAATCCGTCCGGGCGAGGTCCATGTGCTGCTCGGTGAAAACGGCGCTGGAAAATCCACCTTGATCGGCATGCTGTCGGGCCTGCAGCAGCCGGACGAGGGGCGCATACTGGTCGACGGCGAGCCTACCGCGATCACCTCGCCCCGCCATGCACTGGCGCTCGGCATCGGCACCGTATTCCAGCACATGATGCTGGTGCCGACGCTGACGGTCGCGGAAAACCTGCTGCTCGGCGGACCGTGGTGGCAGCGCCCCAAGACCGAAGAACTGGAAGCGCGTGTCGCCGGGATCACCAGGACGCTCGGCATCACGGTCAAGCTGCATGCCAAGGTGTCCGAGCTTTCGCTCGGCGAACAGCAGCAGGTCGAGATCCTGCGCGCGATGGTGCGCAACAGCCGGCTGCTGATCCTCGACGAGTCGACCTCGATGCTGACGCCGAAGGGCATCGATGAGCTGGGCGCGCTGATGCGCCGCCTGGTCGAGCAGGGCTTGGCGATCGTCTTCATCACCCACAAGCTCAAGGAGGCGGCGGCCTTCGGCGACCGCATCTCGGTGCTGAAGCTCGGCCGCAAGGTCGGAGAAATTCCTCCAGAGCGGTTTCGCGCGCTGGGCGAGCAGGCGATCATCTCGGAGATCGTCGAATTGATGTTCGGCAAGCAGAAGGACGATCCGGAAGCGGCCCAGCGTCCGGTTCGCACCATCCATGCCGAAGCGGCTCCGCTGCTTCGGGTCCATGATCTCGCGGTCGCGCCGACAGACGATGCGCCGGGCCTGTCGTCGATTTCGTTCGACATCCGCCCGGGCGAGTTGCTGGGCATAGCCGGCATCGACGGCAATGGCCAGAAGCAACTGGCGGAGGCGCTGGCAGGCCAGCGTGCGACAGCGGGCGGTTCGGTGCGGCTGGAGGGAGCGTCCATCGAGGCGCTGAGTGTCGGCGAACGCCGCCAGAAGGGCCTTCGCTACCTGACCGACGACCGGCTCGGCGAGGGCACGGTCGGAACCTTTCCGGTCTCGATCAATTTCTTCCTCAAGCAGGTCGGCGCGGCCCCCTTCTGGCGCAAAGGCGTCGAGCAGCGCGCCGAAATCGACCAGCGCGCCGCTCAACTCGTCCGCGAATACGACGTGCGCACGCCAAGCCTGAAAACGCCGGTCGCCCGGCTCTCCGGCGGCAACATCCAGAAGGTGCTTTTGGCGCGCGAACTCGCCGAAGGCGCAAAAGTGGTGATCTTCAACAAGCCGACCTATGGGCTCGATCTCGCCAACACACTGGCTTCGCGCCAGCGCATCCGCGACACGGCGGCACGCGGCCTTGCCGTGCTGCTCATCTCCACCGACCTCGAGGAATTGCTCAGCATGTGCGACCGCATCGCCGTCATCGCGAACGGATCGCTCGTCGGCACGGTCGAGAATGTCGACGATGCCCGCACCAAGGTCGGTCGCTTGATGATTGGACTTGCCGCATGAGCATCGAGACCGCCCCATCCGCCAGCGCAACCGCACTCGACGCCACGGCCGCGGTGGCAACGCGCCGCGATATCCAGCATCGGCTGCTGATGACGCTCGGCCCGATCCTGGCCGCCCTGATCATCGCCGGCTGCATCCTGCTTGCCGTCGGCGTCGATCCGCTTGCCTATTATGGTTTCGTGCTTGAGAAAGGACTTTTCTCGCCGCTCGGCATCCAGCAGACGCTGACGCGCATGGCGCCGCTGCTGTTTCTTGCCGCCGGTCTCATCGTGGCTTTTCGCGCCGGCATGTGGAACCTCGGCGGCGACGGCCAGTTCCTGCTCGGAGCGGTAACGGCGGCGGCCAGCGCTCCGCTTTTCGTGCAGGTCATGCCGGCCTGGCTGGCGCTCTTCTGCTCGTTCGTCATCGCCATGGTGGTGGCGATGATCTGGTCGCTGTTGCCGGCCCTGCTGCGCGCCTATCAGGGCGTCAACGAGATCATCACCACGCTGATGATGACGTTCCTTGGCACCTCGCTCGCCAATGTGCTGGTCAAGCTGGTGTTTCGCGATCCAGGCACAACCGTGCCGCAGACCCGCACCTTGCCGGTCGAGGACAGGCTGCCGCGGCTGTTCGGAACGACCATCACCAGCGGGTTGCTGCTGGGACTGGCGGCAATCATCATCGTGCATCTGGTGATGACGCGTACGGCGTTCGGGCTGAAGCTGAGGATCGTCGGCGCAAACCCCCGCGCGGCGATCCATTCGGGGCTCGGCGTGCCGGGGCTGACCATTGCCGTCTTTGCTATTTCGGCCGGGCTGGCCGGCCTTGCCGGCGCTGTCGATATCCTCGGTGTGCAGGGCAACGTCCGCGCCGACTGGAACCCCGCCTATGGGCTGGCTGTCATCCCCGTCGTGTTCCTCGCCCGCATGAACGGCTTTGCCGCCATCGGTTTCGTGTTCCTGCTCTCGGTGCTTTCGATCGGCGGTGAGAGTGCCGCGCGCCGGCTCGGCGTGCCCAAACATTTCACGCTGGTGCTGGTCTCCATCGTGCTGATCGTGCTGGCGCTCGCCGAATATATCGATCACCGCTACAACCAGTCGCGGAGGGCCTGAAGCCATGACCGGGCTGTTCAGCGAAGTCTTTCTCAGCGCGCTTCTGTTCGGTGCGGTCACCGCGGCGATCCCGCTGCTCCTGGCCGGCCTCGGTGAACAGATGTCTGAAAAGGCCGGCGTGCTCAACATCGGCATCGAGGGCATGATGCTGGCCGGCGCCTATCTCGGTTTCGTCGGCGCCTTCTATTCCGGATCGCTGTGGCTGGGCTTTCTCACCGGCGCCGGCGGCGGGATGGCAGTGGCGCTTGTCATGGCGCTGCTTTGCGTGCGCATCGGGCTGAACCAGATCGTCATCGGCATCGCGCTGACCCTGGGCCTTGAAGGTCTGACGGCGCTGCTCCACCATTTCCAGTTTTCGCGCAGCTATCCCCGCCTGCCGGCGGTGGACGTCACGGTCATTCCGTTGCTGTCGGACATTCCGGTCATCGGGCCGGCGCTGTTCAAGCAGCATCTGATCGTCTATCTGGCGGTCGCGCTGGTTTTCGGCATGGGCTACATCTATCGGCGCACGCAGCTCGGCCTCAACCTGCAGGCTGCCGGCGACAAGCCGGCAGCGCTTGATGTCGCCGGCATCGACGTCTTGCGAACCCGCACCGTCGCCGTGCTGACGACCGGAGCACTGGCCGGGCTAGGCGGCGCCTATCTCGCCAATATCGGGGCCGGCCTGTTCATTCCCTTCATCACCAATGGCGCGGGCTTTCTCGGCATCGTGCTGGCCATGCTGGCGCGCGGCCGGCCGGTCTGGGTGCTGTTCGGCGCGTTGTTGTTCGGCGTCTGCCTGTCGCTGACGACGGCCATGCAGGTGGCCGGCATCAACATACCGACCGACATCATCCAGATGCTGCCGTTCCTGGCGGTGATGATCATGCTGGTGCTGTTTGGGAGAAGGGCCGGTCTGCCGGCCGCCCTCGGCATTCCATATGAGCGGGGCGCGCGCTGATCACAGTTCATGCGCGGACGGGACCCGCGCCAAAAGAGGAGACAAAAATGTCGGATACCAAGGTCTACCTGCTCGATGGCGGCTCGCTCGTTCTCGACGGGTATCACGTGTTCTGGAATCGCGGCCCCGGCGGCGAAGTGCGCTTTCCCGTCTATTCGATCCTGATCGAGCATGCCGAGGGCCGTTTCCTCATCGACACCGGCTACGACTACGATCACGTCATGAAGGTGCTGCCTTTCGAAAAGCCGATCCAGGAAAAGCACCAGACCATTCCCGGCGCCCTGGCGCTGCTCGGCCTCGAGCCGAAGGACATCGACGTCGTCGTCAACTCGCATTTCCACTTCGACCATTGCGGCGGCAACAAGTATTTCCCGCATGCCAAGAAGATCTGCCACCGGACCGAGGTGCCGCAGGCCTGCAACCCCGAGCCTTTCGAACATCTCGGCTATTCCGATCTGAGCTTTTCGGCGGAGGCTGCCGAAGCGCGTGGCGCGACCGGGCAGTTGCTTGCGGGAACGACGCGCGCCAACTCGACCTTCGAGGGCATCGACGGCGACGTCGACCTTGCCAGGGGCGTCAGGCTGATCTCGACGCCCGGTCATTCGATCGGCCATTACAGCCTGCTGGTGGAGTTTCCCAAACGCAAGCCGATCATGTTCACGATCGATGCGGCCTACACGCAGAAGAGTCTTGAAACGCTGTGCCAGGCGGCTTTTCACATAGACCCGGTGGCGGGCGTCAAGTCGATGCGCAAGGTGAAGAAACTCGCCGAGGACCATGGCGCCGAGTTGATGTATTCGCACGACATGGAAAACTTCAAGACCTACAGGACCGGCACGCAGTTCTACGGCTGACTGCCGCCAATGCGGAGAACAAGACCATGCGCTATCTCGAACACGCCGAACCGGTCATCACGCTCACCGCGGGGCCGGTGAACGCCTATCCCGATGTGCTGCGCGGCCTCGCTCGCACGGTGCTCTACGATTACGATCCGGCGTTCCAGCTCTTTTACGAGGGTGTGGTCGACAAAGCGCAGAAGGCGATGCGGCTGTCGAACAAGCCGGTCATTCTCCATGGCGAGCCGGTGCTCGGCCTGGAGGCGGCGGCAGCATCCCTGATCACGCCCGATGACGTCGTGCTCAACCTTGCCTCCGGCGTCTACGGCAAGGGGTTTGGCTATTGGGCGAAGCGCTATTCGCCGCATCTCCTCGAAATCGAGGTGCCCTACAACGAGGCGATCGACCCGCAGGCGGTCGCGGCAATGCTGAAAGCGCATCCGGAAATCACCATCGTTTCCGTCTGCCACCACGACACGCCGTCGGGCACCATCAACCCGATCGACGCTATCGGCGCGCTGGTCTCGGCGCATGGCGGCTATCTGATCGTCGATGCGGTTTCGTCCTTCGGCGGCATGAAGACGCATCCGGAGGACTGCAAGGCCGATATCTATGTCACGGGCCCGAACAAATGCCTGGGCGCGCCTCCCGGCCTCACGATGATGGGGGTCAGCGAGCGGGCCTGGGCCAAGATGAAAGCCAACAAGGCAGCGCCACGCGCGTCGATGCTCAGCATCGTCGACTGGGAGCATGCGTGGTCGAAGGACCAGCCGTTTCCGTTCACGCCGTCCGTCGCGGAGATGAACGGACTCGACGTCGCGCTCGACCTCTACCTCAATGAGGGACCGGAGGCGGTGTGGGCGCGCCACGCGCTCACTGCCAAGGCCACGCGCGCCGGCGTCGCCGCCATGGGCCTGTCGATCTGGGCCGCCAGCGACAAGATCGCGTCGCCGACCACGACCGCTGTCCGGACGCCGGAAGGTGTCGACGAGAAGGCGCTTCGCCAGGCCGCGCGCGCCCGCTATAGCGTGGTGTTTTCGTCGGGTCGCGGCGAGACATTGGGGAAGCTGACACGTATCGGCCATATGGGCCCGACCGCCCAGCCGATCTATGCGATCGCGGCGCTGACGGCGCTTGGCGGCGCGATGAATGCTTTGGGCCGGAAGCTTGCGATCGGCAAAGGCATCGAGGCGGCGCTCGCCATTATCGACGCCGACGCATGAGATGAATTCACAGGATCACGGATTGAGGGAGCACTTTCATGACTGAACGGCTTGCGGGAAAGACGGCGCTGGTTACCGGGGCCGCACAAGGCATCGGCAAGGCGATCGCGGCGCGGTTGGCCGCCGATGGCGCGACCGTCATCGTCAGCGATATCAACGCGGAAGGCGCCAAGACGGCGGCCGCGTCGATCGGTGGAAAAGCAAAGGCGATCGCCGCCGACATTTCCGATCCTGCATCGGTCAAGGCACTCTTCGCCGAGATCCAGGCGCTGACCGGAGGCATCGACATCCTGGTCAACAATGCCAGCATCGTGCCTTTCATTGCCTGGGACGATGTCGATCTCGACCATTGGCGCAAGATCATCGACGTCAATCTGACCGGCACCTTCATTGTCAGCCGCGCCGGCACGGACCAGATGC
Source organism: Mesorhizobium sp. STM 4661 (assembly GCF_000359125.1). Taxonomy (GTDB): domain Bacteria; phylum Pseudomonadota; class Alphaproteobacteria; order Rhizobiales; family Rhizobiaceae; genus Mesorhizobium. Next base: position 114,917 of record NZ_CAAF010000030.1, read on the forward strand.
GCGCCGCCGGCAAGGCCGGGCGGGTGATCAGCATCGCATCCAACACCTTCTTTGCCGGTACGCCGAACATGGCGGCCTATGTCGCGGCCAAGGGCGGCGTCATCGGCTTCACCGGGCGCTCGCCACGGAGCTCGGCAAATACAACATCACCGCCAACGCGATAACGCCTGGCCTGATCGAGAGCGACGGCGTCAAGTCGAGCCCGCACAACGAGGCGTTCGGCTTCGTCGAAATGCTTCAGGCGATGAAAGGCAAAGGGCAACCGGAACATATCGCCGATGTGGTTTCGTTCCTGGCCTCCGACGATGCGCGCTGGATCACCGGCCAGACGCTGAACGTCGACGCCGGGATGGTGCGCCACTAAAACGCGTTGCGTCTGAAGAGATTCGTACGGCGCGCATTAAGTCTTTGTTTTTATGCATGTCGCCCAAAACCGCTGCTCACTTTTGGGCGACATGCATTGGGTCGCACGGGTTGCGCAACGCGCTCATCAGCTGACAAGCAAAGATAAACAAGCAAACGCCGCAACAGCGGACGGGCGCGACCAAGAGTGTATCCGCAAGGCCGTGTCATAGGCCGGCCAATCAAGGGGAAATCATAGTGAACTTCGGATTCGTCATCGCCACTCTATAAGGTACCAAAGTTCACACCGCGGCTTGCATGACCGGCTGCATATCGCGTAGCCGGATCGAACCTGTCCCGCGTAGCGGCTTACCATTCCCGACTGAAGCATGCATGGAGCAGCGCATTCAAGTCTGCTTCGACTTGTCACGACGTTCGACGACGTAGATATGGTCAGCCGCCAGGACGACATCGCCATGCTGGTTGATCACCTCGCAGCGCTCGATCACCCGTCCTGAACCTGGTCGCCTCGGGTCGTCCTCCTTCGCCGAGATAGTGGTGCGCGTGCGGATCGTGTCGCCGATGAACACCGGCTTGATGAAGCGCAGCCGGTCGTAGCCATAGGAAAAGGCGACCGGGTTGACGACGCTTGCCGTCAGTCCGACGCCGACCGAGAACACCAGCGTGCCGTGGGCGATGCGCTGGCCGAACGGCGTCGTCTTCATGAACTCGGCGTCCATGTGGTGCGGGAAGAAATCGCCTGTGTGGCCGGCATGGACGACGAAGTCCGTCTCGGTAATGGTGCGGCCGCTGGTCAGGCGCGACGAACCGATCTCATAGTCCTCGAAATACCGGATCTGTTCCATCAGGGTCTTTCCGCGATAGGCGTCGCCGGCGCCGCGCTCGACTGATAGGCCGCCTCGACCAGCGCCATAGTGCTCCAGGCATCCTCGACCGAACTGATCAGCGTTGCCTCTTCTCCGGTCGCAAAACGCTGGACATTGGCCATGCGGCCGACGAAGGCGTCGGGAAACCACTCGCCGGCCAATGGCACGGCGACCCAGTCCGTCCCGCCTTTCGGATGGATCTCCAGCACATCCGGCTCGCCGCGCGGATAGTCGAGATTGAGGCCGAGCTTGAGATAGGCAGCGCCCTCGGTGCCGCAGATGCGGAACTCGCAGGCCTGGTGCCGGCGGCCGAACTTGTGGTCGTGATTGATCGACAGGGCGCAACGCACGGTGTCGCCATAGTCGAGAATGGCGCTGGTGCGTGTCTGCGCCACCGCATGGTTGGGATGGCCAAGCGTCTTGGCGTGGACGCCTCTTGGGTCGCCAAGCAATTGCCGGATCAGATCGAGATAGTGGATCGAATGCATGGCGATCTCGACCCGCGGCGCCTTGAGCAGGAACTCCCAAAGCTGCCACGGCGTCGCCAGCGCCAGCCAGGCGTCGAAATCGACGATCTCGCCGAGCCAGCCCTTGGCGATGGCATCCTTGAGCGCCAGCATCATCGGGGCGAAGCGGAGTTGGAAGTTCACTGCCGCCTGAAGCCTCTTGGCGCGGCAGATCCCCAGGATTGCGCTCGCCTCGGCGAGGTCGCCGCCCATCGGCTTCTGGATCAACGCCACCGCGCCGTCAGGCAATGCCTTCAGCACATCGGCATGGTGCGACGGCGGCGTGGCGAGGTCGAAGATCGCGCTGTCGACAGCGGCGGCTTCCGCCACCGAGCGAAAGGCCGTCACGCCCCATTGGTCCGCCAGCCGCGTCGCCCTGGCATGATCTGGGTCGTAGAGGCCGGCGACCGGAAAGCCGGCCTTTCTGTAGGCCGGGAAATGCGCGTCGCCGACGATCGACCCGGCGCCGAAGGTGACGATCGGACGGGGCGCCGAGGGTTTGGGCCAGGATTGGACGAGTGAGGCAGGGTCGAAACCGCCTTCAGTCATGATGGAAGACCTCGTCCATCGTTGCCCACCATTCGCCTTCCTTGCGCGTCGCCAGGGGCTCCTGGCAAGGCATGCAGACGGCCCACCATTCCTGGGTTTTCGGGTCGGCCGCCATTTTGGCCATGTCGGCCGCATAGTCGGTGCCATGGTATTCGAAATAGCTGAACAGCAGGTTCTCCGGCCGCTTCAGGTAGATCGAGTAGTTCTTGATGTTGCAGACCGAAATCATGGTCAGCACATCAGGCCAGACGGCGGCGTGAAGGCGGACATATTCCTCGACCTTTTCGGGCTTCAGCCCCAGCACCATCCCCATCCGCTGCATGCCCGTCTCCCTATCTGGTGATCGCCGTGGTGAATTCGGCGATGCTCATGGCCTTCACCGCATCCCAGTCCCAGTCGATGCCGATACCCGGTTCGTCGGGCGCCAGCGCCTGGCCATCCTCGATGCGCATATGCTTGCCGGTCAACTGGTCGAGTTGCGGAATGTACTCGACATATCTGCCGTTCTGAACAGCGCAGGTCAGGCTGACATGCAGCTCCATCAGGAAATGCGGGCAGACGGGAATGTCGAAGGCCTCCGCCGCATGGGCGATCTTGAGCCAGGGCGTGATGCCGCCGATGCGGCCGACATCGACCTGCACGATCGAGCAGGCGCCTTTCTGCATGTATTCGCGGAAATGGCGGATGGAGTAGAGCGACTCGCCGATGGCGATCGGCGTCGGCGTCGAGTTCGACAGCCGCACATGCCCGTCAATATCGTCGGCCGGCAGCGGCTCCTCGATCCAGGCGAGATCGAGCTCGCGCAGCCTGGCCGCGCGCCGGATCGCCTCATCGACCGAAAAGCCCTGATTGGCGTCGGTCATGATCTCGTAGCCGTCGCCAACCGCCTTGCGCACCGCCGACAGGCGCGCCAGATCCTCCGCGCCATGCGGCTTGCCGATCTTCACCTTCGAGCCACGAAAGCCTTTGGCCTTGGCGGCCAGCGCGTCGTCGACCAGCGCCTGCGTCTCGATGTGCAGCCAGCCGCCTTCGGTGGTGTAGAGCGGGCAGCGATCCTTGGCGCCGCCGGCCAGTTTCCACAATGGCAGGTTCTGCTTCTTCGCCCGCAGATCCCAAAGTGCTGTGTCGATCGCCGCGATCGCTATGGCCGTGATCGCACCGATGGTGGTGGCATGCGTGGCAAATTCGAGGTCGTGCCAGATCGCCTCGATCATGTCGGGGTCGCGGCCGATCAGGCGCGGCGCCAAATGGTCGGACAGGAGCCGCATCACCGACGAGCCGCCGGTGCCGATCGTGTAGCTGTAGCCGGTGCCGACCGCGCCGTCGGAATCGGTAATCGTCACAACAGGCGTTTCCTGGCTGACGAAACTCTGGATGGCGTCGGTGCGCTTGACCTTGGGCACAAGGTCCACCATCCGCAGTTCGACTTTCTCGATCTTGGCCATGTCTTCAACTCCGCAATGCCTTCAGCTCCGCAATGTCTTTCCGGTCTCGGCGGCGAACAGATGCGCCTGCGACATGTCGAGGCTCATGGCGACCCGCTCGCCCGGCCTCAGCGGTCTGGGGTTCAGCATGCGCGACACCCAGTCGCCGCCGTTGAATTCGACGAACACCAGCGTCTCGTTGCCGAGCGGTTCGGTGACCGTTATCGGCAATTCGATCTGATGGACATCGGCAGCACCGCCGGAACTGATGCCGTGGCCGGAACTCATTGAGCGACAAGAAGGGTACGTCAAGGCGAAATTTGTTTCTGCCGGCCGCGTTCCTGCGTATATGAAGAATCGAATTCACTGGAGGGATGGGCTATGGATGACAGCGAAGACGAGCGTTATCGCGCCCCGGCACTGGACAAGGGGCTGGACATCCTGGAATTGCTGGCGGGCGTGGACGGAGGTCTCACCCAGGCCGAAATCGCCAAGAAACTCGACCGCAGCCCCAACGAGTTCTACCGCATGCTCGACCGGCTGGTGCGCCGCGGCTACGTCACCAGGCTGGACGGAGACCGTTATTCGCTGACGCTGAAGCTGTTCGGCCTAGCGCAATTGCACGCCCCGGTGCGGCGGCTGGTTTCCTACGCGACGCCGGTGATGCGCGAACTTGCCGAAACCTCGCAGCAGGCAAACCAACTTGTTGTTTTTGATCGCGGTTCCGCTGTCGTCATCGCCCAGCAGGAGGCTCCGAACTATTGGGGCATCTCGATCCGGGTCGGCTCCCATATCAGCCTGTTCGACACTGGTTCGGGACATGTTCTGCTGGCCTTCCGTTCACAGGAAGAACGGCGGATGATGATTTCCGAGCATGTCCGCAGCACCGACAAGACGGCGCAGCCGGCCGAGTTCTTTGCCCGGCTCGACCAGATCCGCGACCGTGGTTACGAGATGATGGCTTCGATGCAGACCGCGGGCGTCTACAACCTGTCGGCACCGGTGCGCAGTTCCGACGGCAAGGCCATCGCCGCATTGTCGATCCCCTACATCACCGTCGTCAATGCGCCCTCGGCTCCCGACATCACCAGGACGATCGAACTTTTGCTGGCGATGGCCGAAAAGCTGTCGCATCTGGCCGGATCGGCGGTCGGCTCATCGGCGTAAATTCTTATTTGAATGAAGAATTCCTCCGTGAGATGATTTGGACAGCCAAGAGGAGGAGCGGCCATGATCATCGATACCCATCTGCATCTCATAGATCGTTCGGTGCTGCGCTATCCCTGGCTCGCCGGCGTGCCGGCCCTCGACCGCGATTTTTCCTACGAGGAGTACGCCTTGGAGGCTCACCGTGTCGGCGTCGAGCGCGTGCTGCACATGGAAGTGGATGTCGATCCGGCCGACATCGAGGCCGAAACCGGTCGTGTCGAAGGGCTGTCACGGCAGCCCGGCAGCCTGCTGGTCGGGGCGATCGCCTCCTGCCGGCCGGAGGAGAAGGATTTTCCGGCCTATCTCGAACGCCAGCAGGCAAATCCCTTCGTCAAGGGGTTCCGCCGCGTTCTCCATGTCATGCCCGACGAGCTATCGGAAGGCGCGCTGTTCCGTGACAACGTCAAGCGGCTCGGCGGCACCGGCCTGACCTTCGATCTCGTCGTGCTGCCGCATCAGATTCCGAAGGCGATCGCCCTTGCCGACCTTGCGACCGACGTGCAGTTCGTCCTCGACCATTGCGGCGTGCCCGACATCAAGGGCAAGGGTGAGCATCCATGGCGTGAACATATGAGCGAGATCGCGCGACGCCCGAATGTCATGGCCAAGATTTCCGGTGTCGTTGCCTATGCCGATCCCGGCAGCTGGACGGCCGAGACATTGCGGCCTTTTGTCGAACACACGATCGGTGAATTCGGCTGGGACCGCGTCGTCTGGGGCAGCGATTGGCCTGTCTGCACGCTTGGCGGCGGCTTGTCGACCTGGGTGGCGGCGACCCATGCGCTGCTTTCGGGCTGTAGCGTCGCGGAGCGCGACAGGCTCTTGTCCGCGAATGCCCGGAAGCTCTGGCGGCTGGCATAGCCGTGTTTGTCTCGGCGTCACCTCAGATCGTTGCGGATACGTGCCGTTCGCGGCCGTAGAGTGAGACAAGCGCCACGATGATGAAGCCAAGCGCGGCCTGAACCGCCGAAGGCTGGAAGCCGAGGCCGATCAGCAGCGTGTTGATCTCGGTCAGCACCAGCACGCCGGCGATGGTGCCGAGATAGCTGCCGCGTCCACCGACCAGCGCCGCGCCGCCGACGACCACAGCCGCGATGGTTTGGAACAGATAGGGCTGGCCGACATCGCCATAGGCCGAGCCGGTGAAGCCGAGCAAAAGCACCCCCGCTACGGCGGCGAAGAAGGCGCTTGCCGCATAAGTGATGACCCACATGCGAACCGGGTCGATCAGCGCCAGCGGTGCGGCCCCCGGATTGCTGCCCAGCGCATAGAGCCGGCGTCCGTAGGGCGTTCGTTCCAGCACCAGAACGACGAATGCCGTCAACACGACGAGGCTGGGCACCAGCCACGGCACCGGCAATGGACCGGCCGAGCCGCCGATCGACACGAAACTGGAAACGGCTTGCGGCGCGGAGCCTGAAGGGAAGCCGGCTGTCCACAGCAACACCAGCCCTTGCACGACCATGCCGATGCCGAGCGTGACGATGAGCGGCTGGATGTCGAGGCTGCGCGAGATCAGACCGTTCAGCCCGCCGATAGTGATCGCCAGCACGCCGACGAGGCCGCACACGAGAAAAAAGTTCCAGCCGTCGCCATAGAGCTGCGCCGCCACGACATTGGCGAAGCCGATGACGAAGGAATGGACAGGTCGATGCCGCCCATGATCACGACCAGCGTCTGCCCGATCGAGGCGACGGCAAGCAGCGAGGCGAGCACCAGCATGGCGCGTACGGCAAACGGCGTCGAGTAGCCCGGAATGAGCGCGGTGCCGACAGCGTGCAGAAGAGCGGCGACGCAGAAAGCACCGATGACGCGGGCGTTGGTCGTCGCAAACAGGTTTCGGCCGAATCTCATGTCAGCCTCCTGGTGGCTAGACGCTCCTGCAGCGCTGTCAGCATCACGGCCAGCACCAGTATCGCGCCATAGGCGATCTGCAGGACGAAGGTCGAGACATTGAATGTCGTCAGCACGCTTTGCAGGAGGAAGATGTCGATGGCGCCGATGGCCGCGCCCGCCACACCACCACGGCCGCCGGCCAGGCTGACGCCACCGAGAGCGACGGCGGCAATCGCGATCAGCGTGTAGGTTGGTCCGATATTGGGATCGGCGGAGCCGATCAGCGCGGTCAGCATCAGCCCGGCGCATCCGCTGAGAAGACCGGTCGTGACATAGGCGATGAAGCGCACGCGCGTGACGTCGACACCGGCGGTGTAAGCGGCGCGATCGTCGCTGCCGACCGCCATAAGTTGATCGTAGTATGGGGTTCGTCGAACCAGCCACCAGCCAATGAACATTGCCGCCAGCGGCAGCATCGACAACGGGCCGGACAAGGCCTTGAGCCAGGCTGGCGCGGGACCGATCGGCGCCGGCAGGATCGTCAGCGTGACGCCGGTAAGGATCAGATAGGTGCCGAGCGTGGCGACGATCGGCTGGATGCGCACGATCGTTGCCAGAAAGCCGTTCGCCGCGCCGACCAGCGCGCCGACCAGCAGCGCGGCGGGTACGAGGATCAGAGGCGAAGAGATGCCGGCTCCAAGGAAAAGCACTTGGATCACCACGGCGTTGACGAAACCCATCAGCGGCCCAACCGAGATGTCGATGCCGCCACGGCCGGCCAGGATCACGGGCGTCGAGGCGATGGCCGCGCCGATCAAGGGCGCGGCCAGTCCGATCAGTGCGCCCCAGGACCCCGGCTGGAACCGTGCCGGATTGAGGGCGAGATTGACCGCAAGCAGGACGACCAGCAGCACCGCCGCGAAGCCGACGTTTCGCCAGAGAACTGGAAAGCGTTTGGTCGGGCTCATGCCGCGCGTCCGAACATGGCTGATATCACGGTGTCGGTGGTCAGCGCCTGGCCGGCGATCTCAGCCGCAACCTCGTTTTCCCTGAACACCAGCACGCGATGGCACAAGAGCAGGATCTCCTCGATCTCGCTGGAGAGGATGACAAGTCCCATGCCGTCGGACGCTAGGCCGCGAAAGACGTCGTAGAGCACATGCCGTGTTGCGACATCGACGCCACGCGTCGGGTCGTTGAGCAGCAGGATCGCCGGTTCCAGAGCCAGAGCTCGTGCCAGCAGCACTTTCTGCTGATTGCCGCCCGACAGTGTGGTGATCGGCGCATCGGGCCGGGGCGCGACGATCGACAGTTTTTCGCGATAGATATCGTAGCGCGCCTTGCGCGCTGCTGGACTGATCAGGCCGAGGCGCGTATCGCGAGACAGTGTCGATACGGCAAAATTGTCGAGCACCGACTGGGTCGGGAAAATGCCGTTCGCCCGCCTGTCGCGCGGCAGGTAGGCGATGCCGCTGGAGACCGCCTTGCGGAACCCCGTGATCTTGCCGCCTCCGCTGGGCAGGTCGAGCACGATCGAGCCACCAAGCGGTGGCGCAAGGCCGGCGAGCATCTTGAGGAACAGCTCCTGGCCGTGACCGTCGAGGCCGGCAAGGCCGACGATCTCGCCGGGAGCAATCGCCTGCGTGATCGGACTGGCGCCGGGCGCGATGACGAGGTCGCGGATGGCGAGGCCACGAAAGTCAGGGACGTGGCGATCAGCCATGCGCCAGCTCCGCCGCGGTGCGTGGCGCCATTGCCTTGAGAAGTTCAGCCGTTGTCGAGGCGCCACGCTCTTCGGTGCGTACAACGCTGCCCCCGCGCAGGATCGAAATACGATCCGAAAGCGACATCACTTCATCCATGCGATGCGTGATGAACAGGATGAGGCAACCTTCACTGGCAAGGGCGCGCATCAATGAAAAGACAGACTCGCGGTCGGCGAAGTCGAGCGCGGCGGTGACCTCGTCGAGAATGAGGATCCTTGGGTTGCGCACGATCGCACGGGCGAGAACGACCAATTGCTGTGCGGCAAGCGGCAACAGGCCGGCGGGTACGTCAAGGGGAACGTCGGTGACCGCGAAGCGCTTCAGCGCCAGCGCCGCCCTGTCGCGGCGCTGGTTGCGGGGAACGGAGCGCCGGACCAGCCCGTCGAGGCCAAGCAGGATGTTGTCCGTCACGCTGCGATCCGGTGCGATCAGCACCTCCTGGAAGACCGTGGCGAAACCTTGCGCCTGGAAGGCAGATGGGCGCGCACCCGAAAACGGTTTGCCCTGCAGCAGGATCGCGCCACTGTCCGGCTGGACGATGCCGGACAGGAGCTTGACCATCGTGCTCTTGCCCGAACCGTTCTCACCCAGAATGGTATGTATGGTCCCCGCCCGGAACGCGATCGAGGCGTCGGCAAGAGCGACCGTCTCGCCATAGCGTTTGGATATGTTCTGGATTTCAAGCATGTCGTGTTTCGATGCTGGCTGGCCGGCTCCCGGAAAGGAACCGACCAGCCGTGACCTTATTTGGCGCAGGCGTCACTTTGCACAGGCATCTGGCACCTTCGAATAATCCCAGCCCTTTGTCGGCGCCGGGTTCGAGAAATAGGCATCGAGCCATTCTTCCGGCATCGGGTCCGTTGGCGGCACCGGGAAGATCGACACCGCATCCGTCGTCATGCAGTCCTTGTACCACGCGCCGAGATCGGCGCTGTGAACCGGCGGGATCGGGATGAGCAGCGTGTTCAGCTTCGGCTTCTGGCCGTCGAGCATGCGTTCGCCGACGCGGAACAGCGTCTCGGCGGTCCAGTGCGGCAGCACGGCATGGCCTTCGAAGCGGTACTTGTCGGGATTGGCCTTCCAATAACCCAGCGCATCGCCGGTGATCGAGCCGGTGATCAGCGGCGCCGGCCGTCCGGCCTCGGCGAAGGCTTCGGCAACGACGCGGCTTTCGCTGCCTGTCGTCCACACCGCATCGATCGGCGCCGGATTGGTGGCGATCGCCTGCAGCACCACGGTCTTGGTGACGTTGGCCGTCCAGTTGCCGTTGACGTTGCGCGAGATCTTGAGCTTCGGATTTTCGGCCAGAGCCTTGTCCGCGCCCTGGCGCTCCTGAACCACGATCGGGTGGCCGGCGATGCCTTCGACCAGCAGGATGCTGGCTCCGTCCGGCTGGGCCTTGCCGATCGCCGTCATCATGTCATAGCCCCAGCGCGCATAGTTGGAATCGACATTGATCGCGTTCGGGCTGGTCACCGAACCGGCCGCCGTGATGAACGGGATGCCGGCCTTGGCGGCCGCGTCGATGGCATCGTCGAGCGCCGTCGCCGAACCCGGTATCGACGTGATGATCGAGCACTTCTTGTCGATGAAAGCACGGATCTGGTTGATCTGCTGGCTGGCGTCGTTGTTGGAATCGGAAACTTCGAAGCTGGAGACGGTGCCGTCTGCGACCAGCCCTTCGACAAGACGCTTCAACTCCTTGGTCACCGTGACCCGCCACGGGTTGCCTTGGTAGGACTCCGAGTGGCACCATTTCCACGGCTTCGGCGGCGGCGTGAAATCGTCCCAGGCCGAGGGCAGCACCTTCTGCGGCGCGCCGTCATATTGCGCCTTGAGTTCCGTCGGCAGCCCGCCGATGACGCCTTGCACGTCCTGCGCCAGGGCAGTCGTTGCAATCGAGGCAAGGGCGGTTGCGGCCAGCAGGCCGCGGATCATTCCTGTCATCTCGTTCTCCTCCATTCGGTTTCGCTCAGGCTCCTCCACCGGCAGCGCCGGACACCTGCGCCGGGACGCTTCCCCGAAACAGGCGATTGAGATCGGCAACGACCCGGGCGGCTTGGCGCCCGGAGGTCATGCCGGAAATGATGCAGTCGGATGCCGCCTGCTGGAACGCCATATAGCCGTCATGGCGCGGCCGCACCCACGCGCCTTCCAGCGTCGCGCTCGTATCCCTGTAGAAATTGCCGGTCGCGGCATTGACGGTCTGGTCCTCCCACGCCGCCGCATGGCCCGGCTGGCCGCCCGAGGCGGCATAGGTGCCGCGCTGGACCTCGCCGCTGGCGACCCAATAGGCGAAGTCAGTCGCGGCAGCCTTCGCCCTGGAGAAGGCAGAGACCGCTATGCCCGTGCCGCCAAGCGCCGAACCGATCGGGCCGCCTGAGCCGACCAGCGGAATGTCGGCAAAGGCCAACCGGTTCGCGCGAAAACCAGTCGCCACATAGGAGACATAACCATAGATCAGCGGCGCGCAGACGAACCGGGAACCGGCTTCCGCCATGCGTTCCGAAACGGCAATCGGATCCATCTCGATGCAGGCCGGGTCGGCCAGTGCCGCGATCTCGCGCATCATTTCGAAGACGTTGCTGCCGGCCTCGATATCGATGAGATCATGGGAGGGATTGGTCGCGCTGGGATGGCCGAGATTGCCGGCAAGCGTGTAGAACACCATCAGGCAATGGGGCGGGCGCAGCGGCAGCAGCACGCGGCCTTGCCGGGCGAGATCGAGCACCTCGCTCCAGCGCGCGGGCGGGGCGTCAAGCGCGTCCGGCCGCCAGGCCTGGACTTGGCTTGCCGCATCGATCGGAAATGCCCATTGCCGTCCCTGCCAGTTGTAGCTCGGATAGGATTGGCCGACGCTGCCTGAGGCCAAGGCCGCAAGCTCCGCCTCGCGGCCGGCGACATCCAGCGGCTCGAGGCAGCGTTCCGCGGTTATCTGGCCGACATGCGGATGGTCGATGACGATCAGGTCATAGGCCCGCGCCAGTTCCTCGACCGGGAAGGACTCGAAATCCTGCAGCGAGCGCTTGTCCCATTCGATGGCTACGCCGGTTTTCTGCTCCCAGAGGGAAGAGCAGGCGACCATTGGATCGTAGCCGCGCGGATGGCTCCAGGTCATACCCTTGAGCGTGTGCGTGCTCACAGGCCGAACTCCTCGCGGATTTTGGCGCTGTGCTCGCCGATGCGGGGTGCTGCCCGATCGACCTTGGCTCTGATACCATCGACCCTGAGCGGCGAACTGGTGGTGAGGATCGAGACTTCGTCCTCGCGCGTCACGGTTTGCAACATGTCGAGCGACTGGAACCCCTCGCTTGCCAGCATTTCCGGCCAGGTCAGCACCTTGGCGCACCAGATGTCGGCCGGCTCCAGAATGGCCAGCCATTCGTCGATCGTCTTGGTGGCGATCCTTTGCGCGATGATCGCCTTGATGTCGTCGCGCGCGGTGAACCACGATGCCGGTCTGTCGCGATAGGGCGCCAATTCGCTGAGCGACAGAAGATCGGCCAGCTTGGGGATCGGCGTCATGGCGACGGCGAGGTAGCCGTCCTTGGCGGGATACACGCCATAGGGCGCCGACAGATAGGCATGCGCGCTGCGAAAGCTGGAGCGCCTTGGCAAGCGGCGGCCGTCATTGAGATGCGTGGTCAGCACCTCGAACTGGAAGTCGATCAGCGCTTCCAGCAGGCTGGTTTCGATATGGCTTCCCCGGCCGGTGATGCCGCGCCGCACAAGTGCCGCCAGTATGCCTTGCGCGCAGGCAGCACCCGCCAGCATGTCGCCGATGGCGAGGCCGAACGGCACCGGTCCCTGGTCCTCGTCGCCGTTCAGCCACATCACGCCGGACCGCGACTGCGCCAGCAGATCCTGACCGGGCCGTTTGACCCATGGGCCCTCCTCGCCATAGCCGCTGATCGAGGCATAGACCAGGCGCGGGTTGATCTTGCGGACGGACTTATAGCCGAAGCCGAGCCGTTCGATGACGCCCGGCCGGAAATTCTGGATCAGCACATCGGCCTTGGCCAGAAGCCCGCGCAGCGCCTCGAGATCGGCCTCGTTCTTGAGGTCGATGGCGAGGCTTTCCTTGGCCCGGTTGATGGCATGGAAGATCGTTGAATCGCCACCGATCTCGGTGTCGCTGAGGTAAAGCCGGCGCGACAGGTCGCCGCCATCCGGCCGCTCGATCTTGATGACGCGGGCGCCAAGATCGAGCAGCCGGAGCGAGCAATAGGGACCGGACAGGAACTGGCTCATGTCGACGACGGTAAGACCGGCAAGCGGCAATTCGGCTGCTGCCGGCATCGTTATTTCTCCGTCTTGCCGACGAAATCGGCAGGGTTGCGGTACTTCACCGTCTGCAGGTGCTCGCAATAGAGAACCATCTCGCCTTCGCCCTTGAATACTTCATAGCGGGCGCGGATCAGCCCCATCTCCTTGTAGCGAGGCTTCTTGTCGAGGTTGGAGCGGATCGAATAGATCGTGTCGCCGATGAAGACAGGCTTTATGAAACGCAGCCTGTCATAGCCGTAGGAAAAGGCATTGATGCAATGGTGGCGACCAGCCCCAGCCCCGCCGAGAAGACAAAGGCGCCGGCGATCAGCCGCTTGCCGAAAATGCCTTCGGTCTCGGCAAACATCTGGTCCTGCACATAAGGGTGGATATCGAGCACCAGCGCGTTGAAAAGGTGGCTGTCGCCTTCCGCCATCGTGCGGCGCAACGACCGTATTTTCTGGTCGACCGGCCAGTCTTCGTAAAACCAGTTCTCCGCATTCCACACCGGCAGCGCCGCGTGATCCCTGGGCATGTTGGCAGGATGCGTCGAGGCGACGCCGACAGTTGGCGCAAAGTCATTCATGACCGGTTCCGCCAGCCCTGGGCGCGGAACCGCACGACCGCTTGAACATGCAGCAAAGCGTCGAAAAGCACGCCATTCCCTCCCATCAATCTTCTTTTGTAAATAGTATTTTCACATATGGGGTTGTGTTGCAAGCGTGAACAGGCGAAATTTTGGTGGTTCCCGCGCGCCGAAGCGCTGGCGGGCAGGGGAGGAAATCATGCGGAATGCCTGTCTGGTCTTCATCGGCAGTCTGAACCGCGAGGCGCCGTATTTTCAGGGCGCGCGCGGTGTCGGCCTCAGCGTCTACGACTTCGACGAAGAGACGCTGGAGACGCGAAAACTGGCCGAGACCGATGACATCGACAATCCGACATTCCTGTCGGTGACCCCGGACGGCGCACGCATCTACGCTAACTCGGAAGTCTTCACCTGGCGGGAAGGAACTGTCTCCGCCTACAGCTTTGACCGCGCGACGGCCACGCTAGGCTATCTGAACAAGCAGCCTTCGCTGGGCAGCATCACCGCGCACAACACCATCACCCGTGACGGAACGAAGCTTTTGGTGGCGAATTACGGCATGGGCGAGGGTGGACCGGACCGGGCGGTGGCGGTCTATGGTTTTGAGGAGAATGGCGCATTGTCGGCGCCGCTGGCCAGCGTATCGCATACCGGCACGGGTCCGAATGCGGCGCGGCAGGAGCGGTCTCATGCCCACAGCGTGACCGAAACCATTGGCGGTGGAACGGCGGTCGTCGCGGACCTCGGCACCGACCGGCTGGTCTCCTATCGGATCGAGCCGGATGGGAACCTGAGCAGGTTCGCCGAATCCGCTCTGCCGCCGGGCGCCGGCCCACGCCATCTTGCCTTGCACCCCAACGGGCGCTTCGTCTTCGTCATGAACGAACTGGATTCGTCCATCGTTTCGATGGCGCTGGACGAAGCTGGCGGCAAGCTCTCGGTCATCGACGCCAAGCCGGCGGTGCCGGCCGAGGCGCGCGACAGCAATCATTGCGCCGATATCCAGATCGCGCCGGACGGCCGTTTTGTCTATGGTTCCAACCGTGGTCACGACAGCATCGTCATCATGGCGGTCGACCAGCAGACGGGGGCATTGAGCCTGGTCGACTACACCCCTTGTGGTGGTTCGACGCCGCGCAATCTCGCGCTGACGCCGTCCGGCGGCCATCTCTTTTCAGCCAATCAGAATGCCGACCGCATCTCCATTTTTGCCCGCGATGCCTTGACCGGACTGCTCACCGACACCGGTAAATCCATCGATATCGGTACGCCAATGTGTGTAAGGATCGTGCGTTGATCGCTTGCAGACGCCAAGGCATAACTTGCGGTTGCGTTGAGTGCCGGGCGACACCGCGCAATCCGATCTAGAGGCGGAATCCCTTTCGGGCTACTCGAACGGTCGGGCCGCCGCGGGATCCAAATCCTTATTCCAGCAAACCGACCAGCACGTCGAAGGCCGCATCGATGTCGGCGCGGACCGCGGCCCGAACCGCCTCCGCATCCCGGTCGCGCAAGGCCGCAAACATCTCCTTATGATGCTCGTTGGCGGTCGAATAGTTCCCGGAATCGTGCAGCATGTTGAAATAGGGGCTGATCTGCAGCCACAGGTTCTCGATGATGTTGAGCATGTTCTCGGAACCGGCCGCCCGATAGATCGAGAAATGAAAGGCATAGTTGGCCCTGAGATAGGATTTGACGTCGCCGGCGGCATTGGCCTGTTCGAGCGCATCGAGATGTTGGCGCAGCAGCGCCACGCCCTGATCGTCCATGCGCTCCGCGGCCCATGCGGCGGCGATGGCTTCGATCTCGTACCGGACATTCCTGAGGTCGATCAAGCGCGCGCGACTTAGCGCCGGAATGCCGATCGATCGGCCCGAAACCACCATGAGCGCATTGGCGGCTGTCAGCCGCCGCAACGCCTCCCTGACCGGCATCGGGCTGACGCCGAAGGCATCGGCGAGGCTCTGAACCGTCACCATCTCGCCCGGTACGATGCTGCCGTCGAGGATCAGTTCGGTGACCTGACTATAGACCTTGTCCTGCAGGGTTTCCCTGGACAGGGGGGTGATCTCGACCCCCGGCTTCCTATACGCCGATCCAGCCATCTCCCGTCAACCTTCCCGCCCGAGGGCGACGCTATCGCCTGTTTCCGGAATGCAAGGTTCGGATTGCCGCGTCAAGCGCCCGCGACCGCCGGTTTTGATATTAAGCTATTTCATCATTGATCTTTGATCAAATCGTGTTACGGTCGCCCAGATCGAATGACAAGGGTTACGCTTCGTGCCCTTGGGAGGCATTCGGTCGTTCGGATTGGGAGGAGTTTCACATGGGTATCGGATTGAAAGTCCGGCGGCTCGCGCTGCTGGCCGGCATGGCTGCATGCGCTTTTGGCCTGTCCGCCGCGCAGGCGGCTGAAAAGCACAAGATATTTCTCAGCATGAGCTTCATCGGCAATGACTGGCAGGCCGAGGCGGCGAACATGGTCAAGGCAATGGCCTCGCACAAGAGCCTGGCCGACAAGGTCGATTTGCAGGTTCAGGTCGCCGGGCCGAATGCGCAGCGCCAGATACAGCAGATCAACGCGATGGTGCAGGCGGGCGCCGAGGCCATCGTGATCTTCCCGATCTCGCCGACCGCGCTGAATCAAGTGGTCAAGAATGCTTGCGACAAGGGCGTGAAGGTATTTGCCTATGACGCCGAAATCACCGAGCCTTGTGCCTATAACGTCCATATCGACCAGTTGGAAGCGGGCAGGGTGACCGCCGAATGGCTCGCAAAAAAGCTCAATGGCAAAGGTAACATCATCGCCATCACCGGTGTTCCGGGAACATCCGTCGACGATCAACGGACAAAGGCCGCCAAGGAAGTCTTCGCCAAATATCCCGACATCAAGATCGTCGGCGAGGCTGTCGGCATGTGGAGCCAGGCGGTTGCCCGCACCGAGCTTTCGAAAATCCTGGCCACCCGCAACTGGGACGACATCAACGGTCTGTGGATGCAGGTCGGCTGCTTCACCGCCAACTCGATGCAGCTCGAGGCCGGCAAAAAGACCAGCGAACTCCTGCCTTGCGCCGGCGAAGGCTCCAATGGCGGCCGCGTCCAGATGCTGCCGGAGGGTACCGAGGTCGAGGGTGCGGCGTCTCCTTATGCGCCGCTCGGCGCACCGCGCATTTCCTATGCCTCGCCACCATATTCCGGCGCGCTTGCGCTGAAACTCGCCGTTGAGGCAATCGAAGGCAAGGATGTGCCGAAGACCACCATCTTGCCGCTGCCGGTCGTCACCAATGAGACGATCAAGCTATGCGACGAAGGCACTTGGGCGGAGATGAAAGCCGGCTGCAACGCCTTCAAGCCGTCGCTCGTCTCCAATCCCGGCTGGTTCGCCTCGATCTTCTCCGACCAGACCCCCGAGATCGGCCTCGCCGCCGCACTTGTCGGCCAGCCCGAAGAGTAAGCCTGCCCAAGGCACTCGTGACGATGCACGGACATCTGGTCCGTGCATCGTCGATCTGCGCCAAGCCGGCGAGCGAGGACAATGACAGAACCCCCCGAGCTTCCCGCCGTCGAGATCGACGGCATCAGCAAGGCCTTCGGCCCGACCGTCGCGCTCGACGGCGTATCGTTCAGGATTGCGCCCGGCAGCGTCCATGCGCTGCTGGGGGAAAATGGAGCCGGCAAGTCGACACTGGTGAAGCTGCTGTCGGGACTGGTGCGGCCGAGCGAAGGCCATGTCCGCGTCTTCGGCAAGGAGGTCGGCTACGGCGCGCCGCGCGCCGCGCATGCGCTGGGCGTGCAGACCGCGTTCCAGGAGATGACCCTGGTGCGCGATCTCACCGTCCTCGACAACATGCTGCTGCCTTACGCTCCCGTCGGCGTCTCCGGCCTGATCCGCCGCGCCGCCGCGCGCAAGGCGGTCCGCCGCCACATCGACGATCTCGGCTTTTCCGTCGATCTCGATGCCGAGGTGGGCGAGCTCGAGCTTTCGGTGCGCCAGAAGATCGAGATCGCGCGCGCCGTCTATCGCAAACCGCGCATCCTGCTGCTCGACGAGCCGACCTCGACGCTCGCCGGCCGCGACGTCGACTGGCTGGGCGACATCATCGCCAGGCTGAGAGCGGCAGGCACGACCATCGTCTTCATAACCCATCGCATGCGCGAGGTCCGCGCCTTCTGCGAGACGCTGACGATCCTCAGGAACGGCCGCCATATCGTCACCGCCCCGGTCGCCGATGTCTCGGACGCGGACGTGATCGAAAAGATCATCGGCCGCAGCATCGAGCAGACCTTTCCGCCCAAGCCCGACGGTGCCCAGGCTTTCGGGCCGCCGGTTCTGGGCGTGCGCGACCTGAAGGTCGGAAGCAAGCTCGACGGTGTCGGCTTCGATCTGCGCAAGGGCGAGATCCTCGGCGTCGCGGGATTGCAGGGCATGGGCCAGCAGGACCTGTTCCTGGCCTGCTTCGGCATGGCCGAAATCACCCGCGGCGACATCCTGGTCGATGGCCGCAAGGTATGGCTTGGTTCACCCGCCGATGCTTTGCGGCCCAACATGGCGATCGGCCTGGTGCCTGAGGACCGCAAGTCCGAAGGCCTGTTCCTGAAATTGTCGGGCAGTGAGAACGCCACGCTGCCCGTGGTGTCGCGCTTCACGCGCTTCGGCCTCGTCGATGCTGGGGCCGAGATGCGCTCCGTCGAGGAGGCGTTCGCCACCGTTGAAGTCGACCGTCGCGCACTGTGGACGCGGGCCGGCGCGTTTTCCGGCGGCAATCAGCAGAAGATCGCCATTGCCAAATGGCTGGTGGCGCAGAGCCGCATCCTGCTTCTGTTCGATCCCACCCGCGGCATCGATGTCGGCACCAAGCACGAACTCTATGTGATGATGCGAAACTATGTGGCCGCCGGCGGCTCGATCCTGCTGCACTCGACCGAGATTCCCGAACTGGTCCATCAATGCGACCGGGTGCTGGTTCTCTATGACGGGCGCGTCGCGGCCGAGCTCGAAGGTGACGCCATTACCGAACCGGCCATCATGCGCCCGGCGCTCGGGCATGCCGGGGACGTCGCCGCATGAGCAGCGCAGCACTGTCATCCCCTGTCTCCAGCAGCGTCGGGCTGCGCCGCGCGCTGGTGCGAAATCGTGGCGCGCTGATCGCCGCGGCCGTCCTTGCGATCCTGCTTTTCATCGTCGACTGGGTCAGCGCCGGGCCGCTCACCTATTTCGACGTGTCCTTCCTGTCGAGTGGTGGCGCGACCTCGGCGCTCGCGGCGATCGGCCAGACCATTGTGATCCTGGCGGGCGGCTTCGACCTGTCCGCCGGCGCGGTGATATCGCTGGTCAATGTCGTGCTGGCATCGAGCATGGACCCGATGGCGCCTGGCGCCAGCATCATCCTGTGGACGGCGGTCGGCATCGGCGTCGGCATGGCGGTGGGCGCCTTCAACGGCTTCTTCATCGCGGTGCTGCGCATGCAGCCGATCGTGGTGACGCTGTCCACCATGTTCATCCTGCAAGGCGTGACGCTGCTGGTGATGGACAAGCCCGGTGGTTTCGTCTCGCCCGATCTCGGCACCTTCTATCTCGGCGACGCGATCACCGGCTGGCTGCCGATGCCGCTGGTGGTGATAGGTATAGTCCTCCTCGCCTGGTTCTGGCTGAAGGGAACCCGCTTCGGCACGGCGCTCTATGCCGTCGGCAGCGACGCGGATTCGGCCGCGGCGGTCGGCATCGATGTCGTGCTGGTGCGCTTTGCCGTCTATGTGATCGCCGGCGGCTGCTATGGTCTTGCCGGCGTGTTCATCAGCGCCCAGACCGGCAGCGGCGATCCGCTGGTCGGCAATCCGCTGCTGCTGTCGATGTTCGCGGCGGTTGTCGTCGGTGGCACGCGTCTCGGCGGCGGGCAGGGCGGCCCGGTGGGCACCGTCTTCGGCGCCTATATCCTGATGATCGTGGTGAACATCCTGCTGGTGCTCAATGTGTCGGCCTACTATTCCACCATCGCCGAAGGCACCATTCTCGTGCTGGCGGCTCTTGCCGGCTCGATCTCGCACACATCGGTGCTTGCGGTGCAACTGCGTGCCGCGCGAGCCAGGCTTGCCGCCTGGCGCGCCGGCATATTGCCCTCGCAGCTTGAGCGCGTCGACCGGCGTCTCAAGATCGCCCGGCCATCGCATGACCGGCGCAGCCAGGCATCGCCGCGCCCGGCTTTCCATCTGCGCAACGCCGAGACGCTGCGCTATGCACTGCCTGCCTATGTCTGCCTCATCATCATCGTGGTCGTCACGCAGATATGGCTCGGCCGCACCATCCTCAATCCGGGTTATTGGAACTCGCTGCTCGTGCTGTCGTCCTTCCTCGCCGTCCTGGCGCTGGGACAAGGCACCGTCATCCTGACCGGAGGCCTCGACCTCTCCGTGCCGTGGACGATCGGCATTTCCGGCATCGTCCTGGCCGGCATGGTCAACGGCTCCGACGCGGCGCTCGTCTACGCCTTGCCGACTGTGCTCCTGATCGCTTGCGCGATCGGCTTCGCCAATGGTTTCGGCATCGTCTATCTCGGTATCTCGCCGATCGTCATGACGCTTGCCACCAACGGTATTCTGCAAGGTTGCGCGCTGCTCTATTCGCAGGGAACGCCAGCCGGCTTTTCCTCGCCGATGCTGCGCTGGTTCATGACGGCCAGGCTCGGTCTCGTGACACCGATCGTTCTGCTGATGGTTGTCTTCGTTGTGGCGGCGGTGCTGCTGCTTGGGCGCACCCCGTTCGGACGCCGGGTCTACGGCATCGGCAACGGACTGCGCGCGGCGCGATTGTCGGGGATCGGCGTCGAGCGCGCGCTGATCCTGGTCTACATGCTTTCGGCCGTCTGCGCGGCGCTCGTCGGCATCATGCTGACCGGCTTTTCGGGCCAGGCGAGCCTTGGCATGGGCGACGACTATCTGTTGCCGTCGATCGCCGTGGTGGTGGTCGGTGGCGCGCTGATCACTGGTGGGCGCGGCCACTATCTCGGCATGCTCGGCGGCGTGCTGTTGCTGACGGCGTTGCAGATGCTGTTGGCCGGCACCACGCTTCCCTACGCCACAAGGGCAATTCTTTACGGGCTGGTCGTTCTGGGCGCCGTCATGGCGCTGCGCGAACGGCGACTGCAATGAGAAGGACAGGATGATGAGCGCAAAGGCGCCTGAAACGGCGGACGAGTTTCTGGGTGGATTGAAAGGACAGCGCGTGCTGGTGACGGCGGGCGCCGGCGGCATCGGCCTGGCCATCGCCGACACACTGTCGCGGCTCGGCGCGCGCATCATGGTGTGCGACGTTTCCGACGAAGCGCTGGCCGCTGCCCCCGGCAAGATCGCGCTCGTCGATGCGGTCAAGGCCGATGTCTCGCGTGAGGCGGATGTCGACCGGCTGTTCGAGACGGTCAAGGAAAAGCTCGGTGGACTCGACGCGCTGATCAACAATGCCGGCATCGCCGGGCCGACCGGCGGCGTCGACGAGATCGATCCGGCGGACTGGCGGCGCTGCATCGACATCTGCCTGACCGGCCAGTTCCTCTGCGCCCGGCGCGCCGTGCCGCTGATCAAGGCGGCGGGCGGCGGTTCGATCGTATCGATGTCATCGGCGGCGGGCCGCCATGGCTACGCGTTCCGTACGCCCTATTCGGCGGCCAAGTTCGGCGTCGTCGGCTTCACGCAGAGCCTCGCCAAGGAACTCGGGCCGCACGGCATCAGGGTCAACGCCATCCTGCCCGGCATCATCGAGGGCCCGCGCATCGAAAGCGTCATTGCGGCACGCGCCAGGCAGGTCGGCATCAGCCACGAGGAGATGACGGGGCGCTATCTCCAGAGCATCTCGCTGCGCCGCATGACCAGCCCCTACGACGTCGCCGCGATGATCGCCTTCCTGCTGTCCGATGCGGGCGTCAACATTTCCGGCCAGTCGCTCGGCGTCGACGGCAATGTCGAAACACTCTGAGGAGCCGATCGATGGCAAAGGTGGCGATTGTCGGCAGTGGCTTCATCGGGCGGGCCTGGGCGATCAGTTTCGCGCGCGCCGGCCATGATGTGCGGATGTGGGACCAGTGGCCTGCCGCGACAGGCGGCGCCCGCGACTACATCAGCGGTGTGCTGGGTGACCTCGCAGCGAACGATCTGCTGCGCGGGCAGGCGGTCGACGCCGTGCTTGGCCGCATCGCCGTCGTCGCGGAGCTCGATGAGGCGCTGGCCGAGGCCGTCCATATCCAGGAGAACACGCCGGAAAACCTCGACGTGAAGCGTGAGGTGTTTTCCCTGATCGATGCGCTTGCCGGTCCGCAAGCGGTAATCGCCAGTTCGACCTCCGCGCTGTTACCGTCAAGATTCACCGACCATCTGCAAGGGCGGCATCGCTGCCTGGTCGTGCATCCGATCAATCCGCCCTATCTCATCCCGGCGGCCGAGGTCGTGCCGGCGCCATGGACCTCCACTGAGACGGTCGAAAGGACCAGCACCTTCCTCATCGAGGCCGGCCATGCGCCGCTGGTGATGCAGCGCGAACTCGACGGCTTCATCATGAACCGCCTGCAGGGCGCGCTGCTGGAAGAGGCCTTCCGGCTCGTCGCCGACGGCTATGCCAGCGTCGAGGATGTCGATATCGGCATTCGCGACGGGCTGGCGCTGCGCTGGTCGTTCATGGGGCCGTTCGAGACGATCGATCTCAATGCGCCCGGCGGCGTGCGCGACTATGTCGAGCGCTACCAGTCGATCTATTCGAACATCTTCCCGCAGATGCTGCACCGCGTCGACTGGGCCGGCGAGGTGATGGCGACGGTGGAAGCCGGCCGGCGCAAGCGCCTGCCGCGGGAGAGCCTTGGCGAGCGGCAGGTGTGGCGCGACCGCCGGCTGATGGCACTGGCGGCGCACAAGAAAAAATCGGATCGGGAGTTTGGAAAATGACGCAAACAAGCCGCAAGCCCGGCGCCATGCAGACCAGCGGCAAGGTCATCATCACCTGCGCTGTGACGGGGGCGATCCATACGCCGACCATGTCGCCCTATCTGCCGATCACGCCGGACCAGATCGCCTCCGAGGCGATCGCCGCCGCTGAAGCCGGCGCCGCGATCCTGCACCTGCATGCGCGCGACCCTGAGACCGGCAAGCCCGACCAGACGCCCGAGGCCTTTGGCCGTTTCCTGCCGCGCATCAAGCAAGGCACCAACGCCGCCATCAATATCACCACCGGCGGCAGCCCCTATATGAAGGTCGAGGAGCGCGTGCGGCCCGCCGCTCAGTTCAAACCCGAGGTGGCATCACTCAATATGGGTTCGATCAATTTCGGGCTCTATCACCTCGCCGACAAATACCAGACCTTCAAGTTCGACTGGGAAAAGCCACATCTGGAAGCGACGCGCGACCTCGTCTTCCGCAACTCGTTTAGGGATATCGAGTACATTCTGGCGACCTGTTACGACAATGGCACGCGCTTCGAGTTCGAGTGCTACGATATCGCCCATCTCTACAACCTCTCCCACTTCGCCGACCGCGGGCTGGTGAAGCCGCCGTTCTTTGTGCAGTCGGTGTTCGGGCTGCTCGGCGGCATCGGCACGCATCCCGAAGACGTTGCCCATATGAAGCGCACCGCCGACCGGCTGTTCGGCGACCAGTTCCGCTGGTCGGTGCTGGGCGCTGGCGCCAGCCAGCTTCGCATAGCCGCGCAATCGGCGGCCCTTGGTGGCAACATCCGCGTTGGGCTGGAGGACAGTCTCTGGGCGGGCAAGGGCAGACTGGCCAAGTCGAATGCCGAACAGGTGCTGCTTGCCCGCAAGATCATCGAGGGGCTCGGCATGGAGGTGGCGACGCCCGACGAGGCGCGCGCGATCCTGTCACTGAAGGGCGGCGACAAGGTCGCTTTCTAGCCAATCGCAGCGCGGGCCCAACAAAGGAGAAAGGCATGAAGATCGAAGTGGTTGTGGACGTGAAGACCACGCTGGGCGAGGGACCCCTGTGGGACGTCGAGCAGCAGCGTCTCTACTGGATCGACAGTTTCGACGGGCGGGTGTTCCGCGCCACCGCCGATGGACGCGAGATCCGCTCATGGGACGTGCCGATGAAGATCGGCTCGATGGCACTGCGCAAGGATGGCAGTGGCGCCGTGGTCTCGCTTCAACGCGGCTTCCATCTGCTCGATTTCGCCTCTGGCGATGTGACTTTGATCCACGACCCGGAGCCGGACAAACCGATGAACCGGCTCAACGACGGCAAGGTCGACCGGCGCGGCCGTTTCTTTGCCGGCTCCATGGATACGATGGAAGAGGGGCCATCGGGCGGTCTCTACAGGCTCGATCCGGATTTTTCCGTCACCAGGATCGATTCCGGCATCATCTGCTCGAACGGCCCGTGCTGGAGCCCCGACGACCGCACCTTCTATTTCGCCGACACCTGGACTGGCGAGATCTGGGCCTATGACTACGACATTGCCACTGGCGCGGCGACGAACCGGCGCACCTTCACCCGTGTCGACACCAGCCGCGGCGGAGCAGCCGACGGATCGACGGTCGACGCGGAAGGCTTCCTCTGGAATGCGCTGGTCTATGACGGTCGGCTGGTGCGCTATGCGCCCGACGGCAGCATCGATCGCATCATCGACATGCCGGTGAAGAAAATCACCAGCGTCATGTTCGGCGGGCCGAAGCTGGACATCCTCTACGTCACCTCGATGGCCAAGCCGCCGCTGCCGCGTTTTCCCGGCGACGGCGTCTTGCGCGGCAGCCTTTTCGCGATCACCGGCCTTGGCGTGACCGGAACACCGGAACCGAGATTTGGCGGCTGAAACGACCCGCCGATATTTGCACAAGGCTCCTCGTAGCACCGGCAGCGCACTTTTGCGCGACATGCATTAGTTTCCGTCCTCTGCTACAGGGCGGTATGGGTGACGGCTCTCGGCTCAGCCCGGCAGAGGACAGGATCACGGACGCCTGATCAAGGCCATCGTCGGCGCATTCGAGGACGCTGTGCGTCAAGCCTGAAGGCACACTCCACCTTCCCGCTTGACGAACGCATATCTCCGTGGTTATACGTCAATCAATAGCCATTTGGTTATTGATTATGGAATGACGCGGCGCGCACCGCGAACGTGACGAACGGAGAAAGTGCAAATGAAGCTCAAATTGACCAGCGTGTATGTGGACAACCAGGAAAAGGCTCTGCGCGTCTACACCGAGGTGCTCGGCCTTGCGAAGAAGACCGATTTCAGCAACGGGCCGTATCGCTGGCTGACCGTGGCCTCACCCGACGAGCCGGATGGAACCGAGCTGCAACTCGCGCTCAACGACAACCCGGCGGCCAAGGCCTACCAGCAAGCCATATTCCAGCAAGGCCAGCCCGCGGTCATGTTCTTCACCGACGACGTCAAGGGCGACTACGAGCGCATCAAGGCGCGCGGCGCCGAGTTCACCATGCCACCGACCGAGGTGACCGGCTCGACCATCGCCCAGCTGAACGACACTTGCGGCAACCTTGTTCAAATTACCCAGCTGGCGCGCTGGTAAGGCGAGAACTATCGATCCCAAATGACGAACGCTCACGATGTGCTCTTCAGGACGCTCGCCGACCCGACGCGGCGAGCGATCTTCGAACGGCTGTGCCGCCAAGGAGAGCAGACCGTGGGGGCCCTGACGGCTCAGGCCGGGGTCTCGCAACCGGCCGTCTCGAAGCATCTCGGCCTTCTGCGGCAGGCCGGCCTCGTGCGCGACCGCCATGAAGGACGACAGACCCACTATAGCGCGCAGCTCGGCGCGCTTGCCCCCTTGATGGACTGGACAAGCGAGATGGCCGGGTTTTGGGAAGCCCGGTTCGACCACCTCGAAGACTTGCTGAAAAGGATGGACCAATGAATGAAACAACGACCGAAACGCGTTCCGTCGTTGTCGAGCGTGAGATCCCTTATCCGCCGGAAAAGATCTGGCGCGCGCTCACGCAATCACACCTGATCGAGGAGTGGCTGATGATGAAGAACGATTTCAAGCCGGACAAGGGCCGCCATTTCAATCTTAGCGCGGACTGGGGCGCTGTGGACTGTCAAGTCCAGGCAGTCGAGCCGACCAAAACGCTGTCTTACACCTGGGACACCAAGGATCTCAGGAGTGTCGTCACCTGGACGCTCACCCCTACGAGCACGGGAACCCATCTGCGCATGGAGCAGTCGGGCTTCCGGGCGGATCAGCGGCCCTATTATCAGGGCGCAACGGTCGGGTGGCGGAAATTCTTTGCGAACCTGGAACAAGTCTTGGCGCGGTTGGATTGAAGTCCGCCAGGTTGCAAGGAGGGCCGGCCGCCAGCGGGCACTTCGGTTCGTCTTCAGAGGAGGTGCAATTGAATTGGAACAATTGGATCAGGCGGATCCACCGCTGGCTGTCGATTGCCTTTACGCTGACCGTCATCGCCAACTTCGTCGCCATGGGACTGTGAGAACCTCCTCTCTGCGTGGTCTACTCGCCACTCCTGCCGCTCGCCTTGCTGCTGTTCACTGGCCTGTACATGTTCGTGCTGCCCTATGCCACCAAGTGGCGCAGCGGGCGAGGCGCTAGCGTACTGGAGTAAACAGCGTACTGGAGTGAACAATTTGCTGGAGTGAACAATGGCCAAGACGTCCAGGAAGCCGGCGAAGATCGCAAAGGAGACCGCCGTCCAAGAGGCCGCTGCGAAGCCGGCCCTCCTGTCAGGCGGCAACCCCCAGATCGCGAAAGCCTATGGGGATGCCCCCGTGCAGGCCTACATCGCGGCCATGCCGGGCTGGAAAAGCGATGTCGGCCGTCGCCTCGACGCGCTCATCGCGCGCGCTGTCCCCGGCGTGTACAAGGCAGTCAAATGGAACTCGCCCCTCTATGGCATCGAGGGACAGGGCTGGTTCCTCGGCATCCATTGCTTCACGAGATACGTCAAAGTGGCTTTCTTCCGCGGCACGTCGCTGCTGCCTGCTCCGCCCGGCCAGTCCAAGCAAAAGGAAGTGCGCTATCTCGACATCCATGAGGACGACCAGCTCGACGAAGCCCAGTTCGCCGCCTGGGTGAAGCAAGCCAGCCAATTGCCCGGCGAACGGATGTGAGCGGGGAGAGCGACACCAACCATGAAGACAGCGAGAACAGCCATGAAGAAGAGCGGCTCGAAGGAAGGAGAAGGTTCTCCTTACCAGTTGATAGATGCGAGAATCAGGGAGTTGGGTGATTGGCGGGGCGAGACCCTCGCCCGGGTTCGACTTCTCATCAAGGAGGCCGATCCCGAAGCGGTCGAGGAGTGGAAGTGGAGAGGGGTTCCGGTGTGGTCGCACGCCGGAATCATCTGCACCGGGGAGACCTACAAGAATGTCGTGAAGATGACCTTTGCCAAGGGCGCCTCTTTGGAGGATCCTTCGGGCCTCTTCAACTCCAGCCTCGAAGGCAATACCAGGCGCGCCATCGATATTCATGAAGCCGACACGATCGATGAAGAGGCATTGAAGGTGCTCATCCGCGCCGCCGTGGCACTGAACATGTCGGCGCGAGCTCGCCCCACCCGCTCTCGGAAGACGCCAAGGAGCGCCTGATGCATGTCGCGAAAAAGTGCGCAGCGGTTTTTCGATAACGACGGATCGCAGATCGTCGATGATATCGTTACCACCATACTCGCGCCCTGACGGGCCAGGAGTTTTACAGCCATGGGAGCACCTTCGTGACCAAGATAACCGCCTCAAATCCACTGGGTGTTCATGCTCTGGTGTGGGCTGGCGACACATCGCGTCAGTCGATCGAAATCGCTGTCGCTCGCACCTCGCAGTCGGGTTTCGACCTTCTCGAACTTTCGCTGCACGATCTCGACCGGCTGGACGTCGCTCATGCAAAGGGCTTGCTGGATAATGCAGGGCTCCAGGTCGCCTGCTCGCGCGGCCTCGCCTTTGATGCGGACGTGTCCAACGAGGACACCACGGTGGTGGAACGCGGCGCGCAATTGCTCAAGGCATCGCTCGATGCGACGGCGGGCCTCGGCGGCCGCGTGCTCACCGGCGCTCTCTACAGCGCCCTCGGCAAATATGGCTATCCGGTAAGCGCCCGCGGTCGTGCCAATGCGGTATCCGTGCTCCGCGACCTTGCCAAGGCTGCCTCGGCGGTCGATGTCGTGCTTGGCCTGGAGGTCTGCAATCGCTACGAGACAAACGTCGTCAATACGGCAAGACAGGCCCTCGAATTGGCCGACGACATCGGCGCCGACAACATCATGATCCACCTCGACACCTATCACATGAACATCGAGGAGGACGACCTGGTGCGCCCGCTGCATTTGGTCGGCGACCGGCTCGGCTATGTGCATATCGGCGAGAATCATCGCGGTCTGCTAGGCTCCGGCCATATCGATTTCACCGGCTTCTTCCATGCGCTCGACGACATCCGCTACCACGGGCCGATAACGTTCGAATCCTTCTCGTCGGCGGTGGTGGCGCCGGGACTCTCGCACGATCTGGCGATCTGGCGGGACCTGTGGACCGATGGCGGAGCGATCGCCTTGCACGCCCGCCAGTTCGCCGCATCCCAGATCGAGGCGGCGAGGGCCAGGCCGAGTTCGGGCCGCCGACATTAGACGGATTTTGTGGTACTCGAGCATTGGCGATGTACCAGGAAGAAAGGGGCCTTTCTCTTGACAGTCGACCACGAATACTACCTGCGCCAGGCATTCAAGGTCGCGATCCGGGCTCAGGAAACTGGCAATCATCCTTTCGGCGCGATCCTGGTTGGACCGGACGGCAGCGTGCTCATGGAGCAGGAGAATGCTTTCAATCCGACCCGCGACATGACCGGTCATGCCGAGCGCGTGCTGATGACCCGGGCCTCGCAGCGCTACGAGCCTTCCTTCCTGGGCCAATGCACCATGTACACGTCAGCCGAACCCTGTGCGATGTGCGCGGGCGCCGCCTATTGGGCAGGCATTGGCCGGGTCGTCTATGGGCTCGGCGAAAGCGAGTTGAAGGCGATCACCGGCAATCATCCGGAAAACCCGACCCTCGACCTGCCCTGCCGGGTTGTCTTCGAAGCCGGTCAGCGCACCGTCGAGGTCATCGGGCCGATGCTGGCCGAAGAAGCCGCGAAATTGCACGAGGGCATCTGGCAGGGCTCAGCTTAATGCCGGAGCAGGTCGAACATCAGTTTGAAGAAACGGTCCGCTCGTTTGCGACGCGCGCGGTGGCGAGAGCCTCTTAGCTCACATCCAGCTTGAGCCTGAAACCGACGGGATATTCCTCGACGCCGTACCACTGTCCGAGCGCAGTTGACGGCCAGTGATATGCATGATGCGATCGTTAGTCCGATCACACACGTGAAATGACGTTGTTGCACTCAAGGCTTACTGCTGTACCTTCAAGGGTTGTGGAGGTGTGAGCTCTTATGCTGCTTGAGCGAGAGGGGCCCCTTGGAACGTTGTTGGCCAGGGCCGAGAGAGCCGCGGCCGGACACGGCGGGACGGTGCTGGTGGACGGCGAAGCGGGCGTCGGCAAGACGTCCCTCCTGCGCGAATTCGCGGAGGACGCCGGCCGGAATTACCGGGTGCTGTGGGGCGGGTGCGAGGCGCTCTTTACACCACGCCCGCTCGGTCCTCTTCAGGACATGGCGCACCTGCTAGACCCGCGCGTGGCGGCGCTGCTCGAGGAGACCGCGGCGCCGGAGCGGCTTTTTCCGGCGTTGTTGAATGCGCTTCAGCACACCAAGGGCACGACCGTGCTTATCTTCGAGGATATGCATTGGGCTGATAATGCGACACTTGACCTGGTAAGATACCTCGGTCGCCGCGTCTCCCTGCTTCGCACGATGCTGGTGCTCAGCATGCGCAGGGACGAGATAAGTGCCGATCATCCTCTGACCCATGTACTCGGCGACCTTCCGTCAGCCTCGGTGCGCCGCCTGACGCTGGAACCGCTGTCTTCCCAGGCGGTGACAGTGCTGGCCGAGCAGGCCGGCCGCTCCGCCGAGGAGCTTTATCGCATTACCGAGGGCAATCCCTTCTTCGTCACCGAGCTTCTGTCCAGCAGTGAGGCCGAACCGGGGCGCGTGCCCGATTCCATACGCGATGCGGTCTGGTCGCGCCTGTCACGCCTGACCCCAGGAGAGCGCGAGGTGCTGGAGGTCATGAGCATTATGCCGGGCAGCGTTGAGCCATGGCTGATCCGGTCACTTCTCGGAGACGAGACCGAAGCTCTCGTGGACCGGTGCGTGGGGCGTGGATTGCTGCGGCGGGACGGTCAGGGCGCGCTGACGTTTCGCCACGAGCTTGCCAGGGAAGCCACCCTCGACCGCCTCGCTCCGTCTCTCCAACGGTCGCTTCATGCGAAAGTCGAAGCAGCACTCTCCGAGCTTCCGGCGGCGCAAGCAAGCGCTCTGCTTTGGCGGCGGGTGCACCATGCCGGGGGCGCCGACAACGGCGAACGCGTCCTGGAGCTTGCGCCGCGGGCCGCCCAGCAGGCCGCGCGTCTGGGCGCGCATCGAGAGGCGGCTTCACATCTGGCGACCGCACTCAGATACGTTTCAGAGGCTCCGTCGGCGCAGGCAGCCCAGCTCTGTGAAGACTGGGCCTACGAGGCGGGTCTGTCACTGTTCGTCTATGATGAAATCATCGCGGCGCGGCATCGCGCCATTGCGATCTGGCGGGAGCTTGGGCGCATCGACAAGGTCGGGGCCAATCTGCGTTGGCTGTCGCGTCTCCACTGGCGCCGCGGAGAGGGTCAGGAGGCTGAAGACCACGCGGATCAGGCGGTGCGCGAAGTGGAGAATCTGCCGCCTGGGCCAGAACTGGCGATGGCCTACAGCACGCGCTCGCAGCTCCACATGCTGCATTATCGCTTTGATGAAGCAATCGATTGGGGCTCGCGCGCGATCGCGCTGGCCGATCAATTGGGCGAAGTCGAAACACGCGTCCACGCTTTGAACAATGTCGGCACCTCTCTCTTGTTCGCTGACCGTCCAGGCGGTCGCGAACGGCTGGAGGAGAGCCTCGCGCTGGCACTCGAACACGGGTTTCACGACCACGCGTCGCGAGCCTATACGAACTTCGCCGAAGGCGCGGTGGTGTCCAAGGATTTTGCCTTGGCCGAACGGCTGCTCGCGGAAGGGATTGCGTATTGCGCCAGGCACGACCTCGATTCGGCGGCGCAATACCTGCTCGGCCGGCAGGCGCAGCTTCGTAACGAGCAGGGCCGCTTTCGCGAGGCCGAGACGATTGCCCAGGGCGTCATGAATCTGGAGCGCCTGCCGATGGTGATGCATCTGCCGGCTCTGACGGAACTCGGCAGGGCGCGGGTCCGGCTGGGTGAACCCGGTGGCGTAGCCCTCCTGGAGCAGGCACTCCAGGAGGGTCTGTCGACCGGCGAGGCTCAACGCGTCATACCGGTTCGGTTGGCGCTGGCCGAGGCCGCCTGGCTTGCCGAGGAGCCCGGCGCCGGCCGCGAGCAGCTGACGGCCCTCGCCGAAATGGACCTCGACAATTTCCGTCCCTGGGATGTCGGCGAACTGGCAGTCTGGTGGCAGCGCTGCGGAATGGTGGGATCGCTGCCGGTGCCGGCCGCCCGCATTCCCTTGCCGCGGGCACTGGAACTTCGCGGCGACCCGACGGCGGCCTCGGCTGAATGGTCCCGCCTGGGTCTTCCCTATGAGTCGGCGCTCGCTCTTATGCAGGTCCGCGGAAGCGATGCTGGCGCCGCGCTGGGTCGCGCCGTGACGACATTCGAGGGCCTCGAAGCGCGCCCCGCGGCAACGCTGGCGCGAAAGCTGGCGCAGCGCATCGGAGCCGCCGGTCAGCTGCCGAAGCAGCGCCGGGGGCCGTACACCGTGGCCAGGCAGCATCCGCTAGGCCTGACGAGGCAAGAACAACAGGTGCTCACAATGATTGCTCAAGGTTTGGGCAACAAGGAGGCGGCACGGCGCCTGTCGCGCTCACCGCGGACAATCGAGCACCAGGTTTCCGCCGTGCTCGGCAAATTCAGTGCGGCAAACCGGATGGAAATCCTGCTCCGCCTTCGCGGCGAGCCCTGGCTTTTGCCGCCGGCAGACGCACTGCAGGCCCGTGAAAGCTAGGCAAGCTCGCGAAAACTGGGAAACCGGCCGCCTAAAAATGGGTAATGGCACCGATTTGCGTACCCGCCGGCACGCATAGAGTTGGGCTCGCAGCGTGGAAGACTTTCCCAAGATCGTCCACGCCTTCCTGATCCGAAGGAACAGGGGCAGTGGGGTGAGGCGCAGGAAGCCGCCGACGGCGTCGAAATCGCACGCCGTCGGCGGGTGCGCGCACCGATCCTTCAAGTCGGGAAGGCCGCCCCTCTGCGATCCACGCAATGATCAGGAGGGTGCCGTGTCAAGCTCGCTTCTTTTGTCGACGGCAATGTTTCAATTCCTGGCGGCCTACACGGTGATCACGATCACGCCCGGGCCTATCGGGCTCGCGACCGGCAGCCTTGCCTCCCTGCACGGCTTCGGCAGGACGATCCCGCTCTTGGCGGGCATCGGCGTCGGAACAGCCGTTCTGGCGACCTTGGTGGCGTTCGGCACGATTCACCTCGCCCAGTCCCTGTCGATGCCGGCGGTCAAGATCGCGGGGGCGACGGTCCTTGGCGGGATGGCACTGCGCATCGCCAGAACGGCGCCACCTGCCACGGGTGAAGCGCCTCACAAACGGCAGACGGAATTGTTTGCCGGAGGGTTTCTCATCAGCTTTCTTTCGCCTGAAGCTGCTACCTTCTTCGCCGTCGCCTTCCTGGGGCTGATGCTGCCGATCCAGAATTCGAGCGAGGTGCTCATGGTGGCCGCCGTCGTCGCGATCTTCGATATAGGCTGGTATGGGTTTCTAGCTATTGTCCTTTCGCGTCCGGTCGTGCGCGCTGCCGCGATGCGGCGTCACCGCGCCATCTCCCGGGCGGCTGGGGCGGTGCTCGCAATCCTGGCCCTCGTCTGGGCCCTATCCGCCTTTCCATCCACCTGAGGAGCAACCTATGTCCTGCATTCAGGTGGCCGACGACCTCTGGGTGCCGGCCCTGTGCCACAGGACAGGCATCCGCCCGGATCGACGTCCGATCCCCGTTGAAGGGCATTCAAACCATGGCGATCACGGTTCGAATTCGGCTTAATCCCGCAGCAGGTCGAACATCAGTTTGAAGAAACGGTCCGCATCGACCTCATGCGCGATGCGGGCATTGTTCTTCTGGCCGCGCTCGCCCCAGAAATCGGCGACGGTCGCGCCGAATGCGTAGCTGCCGGACAGGTCGACGCCGATATGGGCGGGACGCGCGCGCACCAGCGTCGGATCGATCGCCAGCGCCAGCACGAGAGGATCGTGCATCGCCCCGCCGACGCCCATCGAGTTGCGGTGCAGCTTCTCGTAGAACAGCAGCCAGTCGTTGACGAGCCGGCCGAGCGGCGTGTCGATGGTCGCCAGCTCGGCATATTGCGGTGCCTCGATCAGCACCTGCATGGTGACATCGAGGCCGACCATCAGGATCGGCACGCCGCTGTCCAGCACGATCTTCAGCGCTTCCGGGTCGCAGAAGGCATTGAACTCGGTCGGCGTGATGATCTCGCTCCTGCGGTAGAACACGCCGCCCATCCAGATCAGTTCCTTGATCTTGGGCAGCACGTCGCGATGCTTGAGGATCAGAAGGCCGATATTGGTCAGCGGTCCGGTGGCGACCACCAGGATCGGCTCGGGCGAGGCGCGCAGCGCATCGGCGAGGAAATCGACCGCATGCTGTTTGACCGGCTTGATCGTGGCCTGCGGCAGATAGGGCGAGCCTTCGAGACCGCTCGGCCCGTCGGCGGTACCGAGCACCAGGGGCCGTGCCAGCGGACGGTGGCAGCCCTGCGCCACCGGCACGTCGCCGGCGCCGATGAATTCGAGGATGCGCAGCGCATTGGTCGTCGTCTTCTCGACCTCGGCGTTGCCGCAGGTCGTGGTGACGCCGAGCAGCTTGATGGCCGGCGAGCGATGCGCCATGACCAGCGCAATGGCATCGTCGTGGCCGGGGTCGCAATCGAACAGGATGGGAGTTGCAATGGTCATAGTATCGTCCCTCACGCCGCCCGCTCGTACTGCGCGACAGTATGCTTGAACATGTTGAGGAAGCGCCGGCCGTCGAGGTCGGTGCAGATGCGCGTGGTCTTCGGTCCGCCGCCAGGCAGCAATTGCCGGCCGCGATGGGCGACGGTCTGTCCGCGCGCAATGCGCCCATCCAGCACGACATCGACGAACAGCGGCTCGGTCATGGTGGCAAGGCCAGGATCGAAAGCCAGCGCCACGGTGATCACATCGTCCATCGGGAAGCCGACCAGATCGAAGAATTCGCGCCAGATGTCGATATAGATCGGAAAGCTGTCGGCGATCATCTCGAAGACCGGATTGTCCCTGGCGAGCGCCTGCATGTCGGCGATGTCGTCGCGCGTCAGCATCGAGGCGGCGACGCGGTTGTCCTCGCAGATGTCGAGCGGCACGAGGATCTTGTCGACGTCGGCGTTCAGCACGATGCGGGAGGCCTCGGGGTCGGCCCAGATGTTGTATTCCGACAGCGGCGTCATGTTGCCGGGCGTCTGGAAATTGCCGCCGAGCACCAGCAAACGCTTCAGCGCACCCGTAAGCCGGGGTTCCTGCAGCAGCACCATTGCAGCGTTGGTCAGCGGGCCTGTCGTTACCAGCGTGATCTCGCCGGGATTGGCCATCACCGTTTCGATGATGAAGTCGACGGCGTGCCCCGGCGTTGCCTGACGGGACGGGGTTGGCGCCGGCGGATTGAATTTCTTCAGGCGGTCGCCGAAACGGGCGACGAGCCGTTTTTCGAAATGGACCGGCGCCTCCATGTCGGCCTTGGCATTGCCGACGATCGGCCGCCACGCGCCGGCATGAACCGCGATGTCGTCGCGTCCGGCAAGCGCCAGCGTGTTGAGGACGACGTTGATGACCTGCTCGATTGGGCCGGCCGCGCCCGTCACGGTGGTCACGCCCTCGAGCTTCAGGTTTGGATTCGCCGCCGCAAACAGCACGGCGAGAATGTCGTCGCCGGCAGAATCCACGTCGAGGATTATACGTTCCATGGAAAATTCCTTCATGAGGGATGTTTGCCGTCAGGCCCGGTATTCTTGTCCGTCGACAACAATCTCTGCATCGAGGCCAACGTCTCGGCGATGATCTTCGGCCGCGCGCGATAGGAGAGCGCGAACAGCGCCGTGAGCGCCACGACATAGGGGACGGTGAGAACGAGATAAGACGGATAGCCGAATGTCTGCAGACGCAACGAGAAGGCATCGGCAAAGCCGAACAGCAGGCAGCCGGCCAGCACCTTCAGCGGATCGCCATTGGAGAAGATCAGGATGGCGACCGCCATGAAACCGCGGCCAGAAGACATGTTTTCGGTGAACATGGTGATGTAGCCGAGCGACAGATGCGCGCCGGCAAGGCCCGCCAGCAATCCGCACAGCAGCGAGGCGATGTAGCGGACGCGGGTGATCGAGATGCCGAGCGCCTCGGCGGCCTCGGGTTTTTCGCCGACGACGCGGATATAGAGCCCAAGACGGGTGCGGTTGTAGAACAGCACGAGCAGCGGCACCGCGATGAAGGCGACATAGACGATCGGCGTGAAGCCGGAGATCAGTGGCGCCCATGAGCCGAGAAGCTCTCGGGCGCCGGGCAACTGGACTTTCGGCAGGCCGACGATACCGTGACCGACGATCGAGCCGCGCGTGCCGAAGATCGCCTTCATCAGCGAGATCGTCATGCCGCCGGCAAGGATGTTGAGCGCCAGCCCGACCACCACTTCGTTGGCCCGGAAACTCACCACCAGGACGGCGAAGACCAGGGCGAAGGCGAGCGCCGCCGCGACGCCGCAGGCAACCCCCAGGAGCGCGGAACCCGTCCAGATCGAGCCGATGACGGCGAAGAAGGCGCCTGCCAGCATCTGGCCTTCGAGGCCGATGTTGAAGATGCCGGCCTTGGTGGTGAACGAGCCGCCGAGCGCCACCAGAAGAATGGGCGCCGTGGTCCGAAGCGTCGCCGCGATCAGCGCGACATTGACGAGCTTGTCTAGAATTTCCATCGCCGCTCCCCGGCCTGGCTGTCGCCGCGGCGCCTGACCAGAACCTGCGCCGACACGCTGAGGATGATCAGCGCCTGGATGACGGTGATGATCTCGCGCGACGCGCTGGTATCGACTTCGAGCAGCAGCGATCCGCTGCGCAGGGCGCCGAAGAACAGCGCGGTGAAGATGGTGGCGACCGGCGAGCCGTTGGCGAGCAGCGCGGCGATCAATCCATCGAAACCGAAACCGGGAGCGAAGCCCTCCATGAACCGGTGATGGACACCGAGCGTCTCGACGCCACCGGCCAGGCCGCCGACGGCGCCTGAAAGGAGCAGGACGACAAAACCCTGTCGTTTGACGTTGACGCCGCCATATTCGGCGAACTTCGGCGCCGAGCCGACCATCGTCACGCCGTAGCCCCAACTGGTGTAGCGAAAGATCAGGGCCGCGCCGAGCGCCAGCACCAGGCCGATCGCCAGGCCCCAGTTCAACCGCGAGAAAGCGAAAATCTCCGGCAAATAGGCCGTGGCCAGGATCGGCGGCGTCTCCGACCAGCCACCCGGCCGCTTGAACAGGAAGATGGTGAAATAGGAGGTGAGAAGCACCGCGACATAGTTCGACAGGATGGTCGAGACGACTTCGTTGGTGTTGTAGCGGGCGCGGAAATAAGCCGGAATGGCGACCCAGGCCGCACCTGCCGCCACCGCCAGCGCCAAGGCCGCCAGCATGTGAATGCCGGGAGGCAAGGGAAAGGCGAAGCCGACCCAAGCGGCAGCGAAGCCGCCGAGGAAAAGCTGGCCCTCGATACCGACATTGAACATGCCGCCGCGCAGTCCGATGCAAGCAGCTATGCCGCAGATCAGGATCGGAGTCGTCTGCAGCAAGGTGCCGGCGATCTTCTCCTGGTCGCCGAAGGCGCCGCGCAGGAGCGTCATCAAGACACGGACCGGGCTTTCACCGACCAGGAGAATGATGATCGCACCCAGGAGCAGCGCCACGGCGACGGCGATGATCTGGCCGGAAACGTCACGCAAGCGATCCCTGATCATGCCGGCTCCGCGGCGAGTTCGGGCGCGGCCACGCCCGCCATCATCATGCCGATACGATCTTCGTCCGCGCCATCGCCGGCGACCTCGCCCATGATCCGCCCGTTGAACATCACCAGGATACGGTCGGCAAGGGCGGCAAGTTCGTCGAGCTGCACGGATATCAAAAGGATGGCGCGACCGGCGGCGCGCTGGCGCATGATCTCGTCATGGATGGCCTCCTGCGCACCGATATCGACGCCGCGCGTCGGCTGATCGATCAGCAGGAAATCTGCGTCGTTGGTGAATTCGCGCGCCAGCACGACCTTCTGGATGTTACCGCCCGAAAGCCGCTTCACGGCATCGCCCGGTCCTTGCGCGCGAATGTCGAAATCCTTGATCAGCCTGGAGGC
This sequence comes from Mesorhizobium sp. STM 4661, assembly GCF_000359125.1. Lineage (GTDB taxonomy): Bacteria > Pseudomonadota > Alphaproteobacteria > Rhizobiales > Rhizobiaceae > Mesorhizobium. Next base: position 151,762 of record NZ_CAAF010000030.1, read on the forward strand.
ATTCTGGCTGATGACGGTCCAGTTGAGCACACCGCAGCTGCTCCATGGCGCGCGGTGCTGCCGGCCCATCAGCATGTTTGCCGCGATCGATGCGTTGCGGTCGACACCGCGCACCATCCGGTCGCCCGGAACATGGGCGAGACCGGCTCGGCGGATTTCCCTGGGAGAGAGCGCGGCGAGGTTCCGGCCCTTCAGCCGGGCTATGCCATGGCTTGCGGGCCGCAGGCCCGAAAGCACCTCCGCCAGTTCCGTCTGCCCGTTGCCGGCCACGCCGGCGATCCCCACGACCTCGCCGGAGCGTACCGTGAAGCTGACATTGCGCAGCGCCGGCAGCCGGCGGTCGTCACGCGCCCACAATTCCTCGACTTGGAGGACCACCTCGCCTCGCGACGGCGCGCGCGGCCGGCGGTCGAAGCTGACCTCGCGGCCGACCATCATGCGCACCAATTCGTCCTTGCTGAGCTCGGCCGTCGGGCGGGTCGCCACCTTCTTGCCGTTGCGCAGCACCGTCACCGTGTCGGAGACCTCCATCACCTCTTCCAGATGGTGCGAAATGAAGATCACGGTCATGCCTTCCGCCACGAAGCTGCGCAGCGTCTGGAACAGCTCGCGGCTCTCCTGTGGCGTCAGCACCGCGGTCGGCTCGTCGAGGATGATGGTGCGCGCGCCGCGCACCAGCACCTTCAGGATTTCGATGCGCTGCTCTATGCCGACCGAGAGCAGCCCGACGCGCTCGGTCGGATCGACCTGCAGCCCGAACCGCTTGGACAGTTCGCGCGTGCGCGCAATCTGCGCGGCGTGGTCGATCAGCCCATGGCGACGGATTTCCATGCCGAGAAAGACGTTGTCGGCGACCGAAAGCGAGGGAACCAGCTTGAAATGCTGATGCACCATGCCGAGGCCGGCCTTGATGGCGACGGCCGGGCCGGTGACCACCGTCTCCTCGCCGTTCAGCCGGATTGAGCCTTCGTCGGGCTGCAGCAGCCCGAACAGGATGTTCATCAGCGTCGTCTTGCCGGCGCCGTTCTCGCCGATGATGGCGTGGATTTCGCCCCTGCGCACGGCAAGGTCGATGCCGTCATTGGCGACGAACGCGCCGAAACGCTTGGTGATGCCCGTCAATGCGACGGCCATCTCGGCTTTCATGTGAAGGGTCGGCGACCCGGCGTTCGACACCATGGCTCTCGCGGATTGGACGCTGATCCGTCGCGGCAAGCCACGGCGGACCAGCGTAGCGCTTTCTTGGGAGGATGCGCTGTTGTTGTCTTACTTGGCCTTGGCGATCTCGATCTTGCCGTCGAGGATGCCCTTCTTGATCTCGTCCAGCTTGGTCGTCACGTCGGCCGGGATCGTCGGGGCGATGTCGTCGCAGACCTTGACTTCGACGCCGCCCGAGGCGAGATCGAAAGTGCGGGTACCGGCGGTGACCTTGCGGCCCTCGACCTCGTCCTTGATCAGCGTGTAGACGGCGATATCGCCGCGCTTCAGCATGCTTGCGAGCACGTTTCCAGGGGCCGAGCCGCACATGTCGATATCGACGCCGATCGAATATTTGTCGGCTGCCGCACTCGCCTGCATGACGCCTTCACCCGTCGGACCGGCAACGTTGTAGACGATGTCGGCGCCCTGGCCGTAAAGCGCCTGGGCAAGCTCGCTGCCCTTGGCCGGATCGTCGAAGGTTCCGGCGAAAACGGAGTTCACCTTCACGTCGGGCGCGGCATATTTGGCGCCTTGCTCGTAACCGCCGAGGAAGTTGCGGATCACGGGAATGTCGCGGCCGCCGACAAAGCCGATCGCCTTGCCGTCGCCGATCTTGGGAAACTCGCTGCCCTTGGCCTCGATCATGCTGGCCAGCGCGCCGGCGACGAAGGATCCCTGCTCCTCCGCGAAATTGGCATAGATCATGTTGGGATTGTCGAGCACGCCGTCGATGAACACGAAGCGCTGGTCGGGATATTCCTTGGCGACCTTCTGCAGCGAATCCACCAGTTCCCAGCCCATCACGAAGATGAGGTCGTACTGCCTGGCCTTGGCCAGGTTCTCGAACTGCTCTTCATAGTCGAGCGCGCGATTGCCGGTGTCGACCAGTTTGAGGTCGATGCCGAAATCGGTCTTGGCCTTGTTGAGACCGTTGACGATGGAAACACCGAAGCCCTGTGCGAAATATCCCGAGATGGCGGCGATGGACACCTTGTCCTGTGCCGCGGCGGATCCGAACGAGATGGCAAGCATTGTGCCGGCCATGAATAAACTCTTGAGCGCCCTTTTCATGTCATTCCCCTTCAGCTTTTTTCAGCTTTTCAAGCCACGCCTTGACCATCCGCGCATAGTGCCTAGACAGCGTCTATTTTCGTTGATGGTCATATGAGTTTATGAGCGGCCCCGCAGGCTGTCAATCGCCATGCGAGGCGGTTTCGTCGTGCCTTTTTTCGCTTGCCTGATGTCGAAGCTTGACAAATGGCGGCCGGGGATAATTGTTGATACTCTAACGAGTTAGGAAACGACGGGAAGAGAGAGCGAACAAATGCCGGCTGTGGTCGTCAGGAAATTTCTGGTTCAGGTCGAGGAGATATTTCACGAAGGCGGCCCCGTTGCGACGCACCCGCTCAAGCGCGGCGCGGTCGTCGCCGTCATCGCCAACCCCTTTGCCGGGCGCTATGTCGAAGAGATCACCGGCTTCATGGATGATCTGAAGCCGCTCGGCCTCGATATGGCTCGACGCCTGATCGATGCCATCGGCGACGGCGCCTCGGCTGTCGAAGGCTACGGCAAGGGCGCCATCGTGGGCGCCGCGGGTGAGCTTGAGCACGGCGCGCTCTGGCACAATCCAGGCGGCTATGCGATGCGCGAGCTGCTCGGAAACGCCAAGGCGATCGTGCCCTCGACCAAGAAAGTTGGCGGCCCCGGCACGCGGATCGACATTCCGATCACGCATATCAACGCCTCTTATGTGCGTAGCCATTTCGATGCGATCGAGGTCGGCATCACCGATGCGCCGCGCGCCGACGAGATGGCGGTCATCCTGGCGATGACGACCGGTGCGCGCGTTCATGCGCGGGTGGGTGGTCTTGCCGCCGCTGATATCAAGGGCGAGGACGGATTGAGATGAGCGCGGAAATCCGCCGGATCATCACCATCGTCGAGGAAACCCTGAGCGAGGGCGGCCGTCCCGTCGATCCGCCGACCCGCCGCGCGGCGGCCATCGCCGTGATCCGCAACCCTTATGCGGGCGACTATGTCGAAGATTTGTCGGCGTTGAGCGACATCGGTGAGGAACTGGGCGATATCTTGCCGAAGCGCGCGGTCGCGGCACTCGGCATTCCCGGCGACCGGGTAGAGAGCTTCGGCAAGGCGGCTGCTGTCGGCGCCGATGGTGAGCTGGAACATGCCGCGGCCATCCTTCACCCCAAGCTTGGCGCCCCGTTCCGCGATGTTTTAGGCAAAGGGGCCGCGCTCATTCCTTCGTCGAAGAAGCGGGGCGGCCTCGGCGTGCCGCTCGACATCCCGCTCGGCCACAAGGATGCGGCGCGGGTGCGCAGCCATTTCGACGGCATGGAGGTTCGCGTTCCCGACGCGCCGCGTGCCGACGAGATCGTCGTCGCCATCGCCGTGACCGATTCCGGCAGGCCGCACCCACGCGTCGGCGGGTTGACCAAGGACAAGATCGTCGGCAGGGACGGTGTCAGCTGAATCTCAGCACACCCTAAACGTCGTCAAACGGTGACGACTTCAGGCACCCGCATTGCAGGCGGGGTGTTGCGGCTCCGGCCGGTCCGCGCCACGCCGTCGATGACGACCATTCCAATACCCGGAAGATTGCCCTGCGCCACGCTGTCGAGCAGCCCGTCGCCGGCGCCGCCGATCGCCTGATCCATGAAGACCAGGTCGGCGGCGCGGCCGACCTCGATCATGCCGCGATCCTGCAGCCCGCGCACGCGCGCCGTGTTGCCGCTGGCAAAGCAGAACGCCACTTCCGGCGCGACGCCGCCCAGCGAGGCCAGCATGGTCAGGGTCCGCAATATGCCGAGCGGCTGCACGCCGGATCCGGCCGGGCTGTCGGTGCCAAGCACGATGCGCGAAAGTTCGCCGCGCTGCCTGGCAAGGTCGAGCACGAACAGGCCGGTGCGCAGATTGCCGTTGTGGACGATTTCCAGCGCGCGCGAACCCTTCTCGCAGATTTGCCGGATTTCCGCTTCGGGCAGGGCGGTTGGTCCGCCATTGACGTGGGCGACAATGTCGGCGTCGACCTCAAGCACGGTATCCGCGCCTATGCGGCCGGAACCGGGCAGTGACGGCCCGCCGGTATGGGTCATCGAGGTCATGCCGTATTTGCGTGCCCAGGCGATCATCTGCCGGCCGGTCGGCCCGTCCTTGACGCCACCGAGGCCGACCTCGCCGACAAGCGTCACTCCGGCCTCGGCCAAATAGCGGAAATCCTCTTCGGTCAGGCCGGGTTCCAGGATCGGCGCGCCGGCCAGGATCTTCATGCCGCTCGGGCGGAAGTTGGAGAAGGTCCGCTGCGCCGCGATGGCCAATGCCTTCAGCCCGACCAGATCGCGCGGGCGGCCCGGCGTGTGGACCTCTCCCGCAGAAACGATGGTGGTGACCCCGCCATGCACGGTCGAATCCATCCAGCCGATCTGGTTCTGCCGCGGCGTCCAGTCGCCGGCCACCGGATGGACGTGATTGTCGATCAGTCCGGGGACGACCGCCGAGCCCTGTGCGTCGATCACGGTGCCCGCAGCATCGATATCAAGCGCGCCGGCCTTGCCGATGGCGGTGATCTTGCCATCGACCGCGACGATCGTGTCGGCGTCGAGGATCGGCCGGCTGAGGTCGCCGGAAAGAATCAGGCCGATATTGCGCACGACAAGCGTGTTGGGTTTCGGGTCGGGTGACATCGGCACCTCGTCTGTTATTCCTGGAAGTCGTTGGGACGCGAATTATTTCCCGCCGTCGCCATTCGACGGATCGTCGTCATTGATGCGGTTGAGCAGGCGAAGCAGCGTCGCCTGCTCGGCTGGCGTAAGCGGCGACAGAAACCGCCGCCCGACGTCGACGCTGCGCTCAAGCCGGTCGAGCGTGTATTTGGTTCCCTTGTCGGTCAGCGCGATCATCGACAGGCGCTGGTCGGTATCGGAAGCGCTGCGGGTGATCAGCCCGTTCTTGAGAAGCTTGCGGACAACGATGCTGATGGTCGATGGGTCCATCGCGGTCAGCCGGCCAAGATGGTTCTGCGAGACCTCGCCATGTCTAAGGATCGTCGCAAGCGCCGCGAACTGGGTTGGCGAAAGGTCTTCGCCGGCCATCACCTGCTGGAAGCGCAGCGTCGCGCGCTGATGCGCCCTGCGGATCACGTGCGCCGGATGGCGGTCCAGTTCGTAGCCGGTCTTGGCGTATCGCTGCAGCACCTGCTCGCGGCTCAGCGGCTTGGCGTTGCCCCCCGATCCCTTGGGCGCCGCTGCGCCGCCTTCGGGTTGCGATTCGATTTCAGTTTTCACGCCGCACTCCTGTCGCCGCTGTCTCGGGTGCCGCAGTCTCGAAAGACGTTCAAGCCGCCACACTCGCCGGTTGAAGCGACGTTCCGTCGCGAAGGGCCGCGACGACGCTCGCCGAATCGCTGACCACGCCGAAATGCGTCGCTATGTCGTAGAGCGAACTCTCCTGCTCGCGCGGTCCGGTCGCCGCACAGCAATCGCTGGGCACCACCACTTCATAGCCCTGGAAAAAGGCGTCATGGACGGTCGAGCGCACGCAGATATTGGTGACCACGCCGAAGATCACCAGTTGATCGACCTGCATGTCTTTGAGCGTCAGGTCGAGGTCGGTTTGAAAAAACGCCGAGTAGCGCCGCTTGATCAGATGGATTTCATCGTCGCGGGCGCCGAGATCCTCGATGATTTCCGGCCCCCAGCTGCCCTCGAGGCAATGCGGAGTGCGCTTCACCCATTCGCGCTCGCGGCGCATGCCGGCTCGATGGGTGTCGTGAACCCAGATAATTGGCACACCGCCGGCGCGCGCCGCCTCGATGACGGCCAACTGCGGCGCGACCAGCGTCTCATAGCCCGGCAGCACCATCGCACCGCCGGGCTTGCAGAATTCATTGACCATGTCGATGACGATAATCGCCGCGCGTTGCGGATCAAGGCGCATCGCGTCATCGTGCCGATGTGAGGAAAAACTATCCACGGGCATGGCGAGCTCCTTTGGTCGATTGTTGATACTCATACAAAAAACCGTCGCGGATGCCAAGTCAATCCCGTTAACGCAAAGCCCGCTTGCCGAATCGGCGCAAGCCGCTCCGACAAGGGCTTGCGCCGTTTTCCGTTGCGAAAATGGCATTGACAAGGGGGTACAATGGCGTGTTCGATTTGTATGACCATCAATGATATTCAATTCTCCGACTTGCAGGGACCGAGGGCTGAGCATGAGGACAATCGTTACCGGTTCCAGCGGTCTGCTTGGCCGTCATGTCGCGACGGCGCTGGTCGCTGCCGGCCATGATGTGTTGGGCGTCGATGCCGTTGCGCCGAACGTCGCGCCGTGGCGGCATGCGACGGCGGACCTGACGGATCTGGGATCGACGCTGCAACTGGTGCGCGATTGCGACGCGGTGGTCCATGTCGCGGCCATTCCGCGCCCGACCGGACGGGCCGGCGGCGAGGTGTTCAAGACCAATGTCGCGACCGCCTACAATGTCGTCGAGGCGGCTGCCATGGCTGGCGCCAGGCGCTTTGTCTACGCCTCGTCCTTCAGTGTTTTCGGTTATCCTTTCTTCGAAAAGACCCTGCGCCCGCCCTATCTGCCGGTCGACATGAACCATCCCGTCGGCGCGCAGGATCCTTACGCGCTATCGAAATGGCTCGGCGAGGAAATCGTCGACGCGGCGGTGCGCCGCGGTGCTTTTTCGGCTGTCAGCGTCCGCATGCCCTGGATCCAGACCCCGGAGACTTTCTTTGCCGGCGTCGGCCCGCGCCGCGCCACCGCAGACGGCGCCCGCGACCTGTGGGCCTATCTCGACGCGCGCGACGCGGGGCAGGGCTTCCTGCAGGCGCTGCAATGGAAAGGCGAGGGCCATCTCCGCGTCCTGCTCAGCGCCGCCGACACTTTCATGGAAGAGGAGACCGAGCAGCTGGCGCGCCGGGTCTATCCGGATGTCCCGCTGTCGCGGCCGATCACCGGCCATGGCGCCGTGCTCGATACGGCCCATGCGCGCGAGACGATCGGCTTCGAGCCAAGCCATTCGTGGCGCTCCTACCCCAAGCCGGAGTCCGGAAAATGAAGCGATTCGGCGAAAAATGCGTGCTCGTCACCGGCGGCGCGGGCGCGATCGGCAGTGCGGCGGCAAGGCGTTTCCTCGATGAGGGTGCAAGGGTCGCGATTGTCGACCGCAACGCCGAGGCGGCGCAGCAACTGGCTCAGACTCTCGGCGAGCACGCAATCGCCATCGAAGCCGACGTCACCGACGAGGCAGACGTGCGGCGCGCCGTTGAAACGACGGTCGAGACCTTCGGCGGGCTCGATGCCGTGTTCAACAATGCCGGGATTTCCGGCATCGTCGCTCCGGTTCACGAACTGCCGGTCGAGGACTGGGACACCATTATCCGCATCAATCTGCGTGGGATATTCCTCGTCCTGCAAGCCTCGCTTCGGGCGATGATCGCGGCCGGCAATGGCGGCTCGATCGTCAATATGGGCTCGTCCATGGCCGGCTGGGACGTGCTCGCGGGCGGCGCCGGCTATGTCGCCTCAAAGCATGGCGTGGTTGGGCTGACGCGGGTCGCCGCGCTCGATGCCGCGCCCTACGGCATACGCGTCAACGCCATCTGCCCCGGTGTGATCGAGACAACGCTTGGCGTGCCGGCGAGCGGCGACGGCGATTTCAAGAGCAGTGTCCAGCATTTCGCCGACCGCATCCCGTTGCGCCGCATCGGCCAGCCGGACGATGTCGCCGCCGCCGTGGCCTTCCTCGCCTCCGACGAGGCCAGGCATGTCACCGGCGCCGATTGGCTGATCGATGGCGGCCAGACCTTGCAGAGCTGGGCCAACGCGCCCGCCGGCGGCGCGTTTCCGAAATTCAGATAGGTCACCATCACGTCGTTGGGACCTGACGCGTGTCAAAGCCTCTTCGGCGGCATTGCCTGGATGATCTGGACGGCGAGATCGAGGTCGGCGAGACCGCCCGAGAGCGGCGTGCGCGGCTTTGCGCCGGCCAGGATGCAGTCGGCGAAATGCAGCCATTCACGCCGGAACGCGGTGTCGGGAATGCCCGGTATCACGCGTTCGGATGCCGTCTCGCCGGCCGCTTCGCGCACCCGCACGATGGCCGAGGCATTGCGGAGATAGGGGTTCTGGAAATCGATCCGCACCTCCTCGCGCTCGCCATGCACGTGGATCCATTCGTCCCACCATTCATATTGGGCGAGCGCCATATCGAAGAGACAGGGAATGCCGTCATAGTCGAGCACGGCCAGAAGCTGGTTCGGGCCGGTCTGCTGCGCGTGCACGACGCGGCTGGGCTGGCCGAAGGCGCCGCGCATGACGGCGAGATCGTGGCTGCTCAGACCGAGCAGCAGCAGATAGAGGTCGCGGTAGCCGGCATGGTCCGGTCCCAGCGCCGCCTCGACGCGCCGGGCGACGGCATCTCGTCCTGCCGCGAGCAGATCGGCCGGCACATCGGCGATGCGGGTCTGCGTATAGAGCTTGCCGTAGCGGTCGAAGCGGCCGGCGAAATCATGGACATGGATCGACTTCGGCCGGCCGATGGCGGCGATGCGCTCGAGGCCGATCTCATAGCCTGGATCGTAGAACTTCATATAGCCGACCAGGGCGACGAGGCCGCTCCGTTCGGCCTGCTCGACCAGCGGGCGTGCCTCCTCAGGTGTGAAGGCAAGCGGCTTCTCGACAATCAGATGCTTGCCGGCGCGGATGGCATCGGCAACCATCTCGCCATGGTCGTAGGTGCAGATCACCACGGCGTCGACATCAGGATCGGCAAGCAGCGCGCGATGGTCGGTATAGCGGGCCGCGACACCATAATGCTCGCCGACCTTGTCGACCGTGCCGGGTGAGATGTCGCAGAGCGCGGCGATGCGAAACGCCGGCAATTCCTGAAGATAGGGCAAGTGCATCAGCTGGGCGATCTCGCCGCATCCGATAACGCCAACGCCAATGAAGCGATCCTGCATGTCAACCCTTAACGGCGCCGGCCGTCAGGCCGGCGATGAACTGCCGTTGCATGGCGATGAAGACGACGATCACCGGCAGTGTCGTGATCGTCAACGCGGCGAAATAGAGCGTCCAGAGCGAGTCATACTGCTGGAAGAAGCTGACGAGCCCGAGCGGAATGGTCTGCACGGACGGGTCGCGCAGCAAGAGAAAGGCCAGGAAGAAATCGTTCCAGATCTCGATGAAGCCGAAGATCAGGATCAGCGCCACGCCCGGCCGGATCAGCGGCAGCATGATGTGGATCAGGATCGCCAGCCGGCTGGCGCCATCGACACGCGCGGCGTCTTCCAGGTCGGCGGGAAGCGTGACGAAGAAGCTGCGCAGGATAAAGACCGAAAGCGGCAGTGACGTCGCGGCGTAGACGAAGGCGATGCCGAGCCGGTTGTTGATCAGGCCGAGATCGCGCGCGACCATGAACAGCGGAATGGCCATGACTTGCGGCGGCACCAGCATGGCCGCCACCGCCACCGCCAACACAAGCCCGCGTCCGGGAAAACGAAGACGCGCCAGCGCATAGGCGCAGGGCGTTGCGACGACGACGAGGATGATCAATGCCGAACCGGTGACGAAGATGCTGCTGACGATGCGCGATCCCATGCCGGCGATGCGCCAGGCATCGACATAGTTCTGGAACACGAGGCTCGATGGCGGCCCCCAGATGTTGCTCAGCATTTCCTGCTTGGTCTTGAGCGAGCCGAACAGCACCCAGAGCAGCGGGTAGATCGTTTCCATCAGCACAAGGACGAGCGCGGCATAGATGCCGGCAAGTTCGAGAATGCCGCGCGCGCCGAGGCGGCGGCGATGGCTGGCCATGCCATTGCCAAGGGAAAGAGAAGGGTTGGCCGCGGTACTCATCAGACGTCAAGCCTTTGCCGTCGCATCAGGGCGAGCAGCCCGACACTGGCGAGCCCGACGATCAGGAAGAGCACGTAGCCGATGGCCGCCGCATAGCTCATGGCGCCGTCCTGGAAGGCCTTGCTCATCATGTAGGTAAGCACGACCTCGGTGGCGTGGTTCGGGCCGCCCTTGGTCAGGACATAGACGATGTCGAAGTTGCGCACGAAGGCGCCGGAAAGGCCGAGAATGGTGTTGATGAAGACGATCGGCATCATCATCGGCAAGGTGACATGCCAGAAGCGCTGCACTGGTCCCGCGCCGTCCATCTTCGCCGATTCATAGAGTTCGGACGGGATCGTCTGCAGCCCTGCGAGGTAGATGACGGCGTGGAAGCCCAGCCACTTCCAGACATCGACGACGATGATCGAATAGAGCGCGATATCGGCGTCGCCAAGCCATGACTGTTTCAGTCCGCCGAGGCCGAAAAGATCGAGCGCGCCATTGAGCAGCCCGAAGACCGGATTGTAGATCCAGGACCAGAGCAGTCCGACGGCGACGAAGGACATCGTCACCGGGATGAAGGCGGCGGCGCGAAAGAAGGTGCGGCCGATGAGCGCCCGGTTGAGAAGCAGCGCCAGCCCGAGACCCAGCACGTTTTTGAGCACGACGACGGCGACGACGAAAATCAGATTGTTGCGCAGCGCGCCGAGGAAGATGCGGTCGTGCGTGAGGCGCTGATAGTTCGAGAAGCCAGCCCAGATCGGGTCGGAAAACCCGTCCCAATTGTGCAGGCTGAGCCAGAAGCCGTTGACGAAGGGCCAGAGGTAGAACAGACCGAAGAGGATCGCGGCAGGCAGGATCATGACGAAGGCGACCGCGCCATCGCCTGAAACGAAGCGCCCGAAACGGCTCGTGGAAGGAGCCGCCTCTTGCGGTCGCGTGCTCATGCGGCGGACTTCTTCGCGGTTTTCGGCGTCAGCACCAGCCCGAGCGTGTCGCTGATATAGGCGATGCTTTCCAGCGTGCTCTGCTCGGCCGTCTTCTTCGAAGCGTCCAGTTCGATGATGGCGAGGCCATCGTAGTTTGCGTCGAGCAGCACGTCGACGATGCCGGCAAGGTCGACGACGCCGGCCCCAAGTTCGCAAAAGGCACCGTAGCGGTCATAGCCTTTCAGCGCTGGATCGACCTTGGTGTCCTTGAAATGCATGTAGCGCACGGCCGAGATGTAGGTCCTGACCGCATCGACCGGATCGGAATTGGTATGGGCAAGATGCGCCGGATCGATGCAGAGGCCGGCGAGGTCTGTGTCGAGTTCATCCATCATCCGGTCGAGCTGGTCGCGGCGCTCGATGAAGGTGTCGAGATGCGGGTGGTAGACCGTCTCGATGCCGAGATCCTTGGTCCGCCTGCCTATATCCTCGAGCGCACGGCAAAAGCCGCGGTAGTCGTCGGCCGTGTGAGACCCGGCAATAGCTTCCGATGGACCGCCGCCCAGAACCAGCACCGGAGAACCGAAGCCCTTCAGCATCCTGGTCAGCGCGACAAGCACATCGCGCTCATGGGGCCAGGCGACAGGGTTGGTGAAGATCGCGTTCACATAGAAGGAGGAGAGTTTGATGCCATACTCGCTCTGGCCTTCCGAGAGCAGCGCGTAGCGCCGCAGAATGTCGGTGTCGGTGGTGACTCCCATCGGCGCCTGGTTGCCGAGCTGCATGTATTTGCGGGCGTACTGGTCCGAGAGGCTGGTGAAGGCGAGGATCTCAAACCAGCCGAAGCCTTGGTCGGCCAGGAATTTCATGGCCGGCCTGAGCGGAAGGCCGGTCAGGTCCCAGCTGTTCAGGTGATAACCGATCGAGAAGCGCTGCCGCTCGGCGCGATTTGTCGTCATGTGTCTGTCTCCGATGAATGAGGCAGCCCGAGACGGGCGGCCCCCTTGTTTAATGGTTGGGTTCCATGTCTGGCGCATCAGCTCAGCCGAGCGCGGCGCGGGTTTACTTGGGCGGCCAGTTGCCCTGCGCCCTAAGGTCGTCGAAGGTGGACTGGACCGAGGCGGCAGCCTCCTCGGGCGTCGTCGTGCCGCCAACGACACCGGCGATTGCGGAGGCGGTGGCTGTCGCGACTTCCGACGGCCAGATCCAGTCGAGGAACTTGATCGTGCTGGGGAAGGCTTCCTTGCGGAGTTCGACAGCATAGGCATCGTCGACCTGCGGCACGCCCTTGATCGAGGCTGCGATCGGCTGTTCCGGTGCAAGGTAGAGCGTCGCAACCTCGGGCCGGGTCAGATATTCGATGAACTTGATGGCCGCATCGAGCTTCTCGGGCGGGATCGACGAGGCGACGCAGATACCGTTGTCGGCGCCGCCGCCATGGCCTGGCGCGCCCGGCGTTCCGTCCATTTTCGGAAAGGCAAAGACGCCCCATTTGAAGTCCTTGACGCTCGTCTGGAGCGACGGGATTTCCCAGGTGCCGCCATAATACATGGCGCTCTTGCCGGCGGCGAAAGCCGCGCGCATTCCGTCCTGGTCGACGGAAAGCGAGTCCTTGGAAAGGATGCCGTCATCGACCCATTGCTTGATCAGCTTGAACCCCTCGACATCAGGCGCATCGGTGAATTTCGCCGTGCCTTCCAGGTTCTTCTGCGTCTTGCCGACGGGGTCGCCCGAGGTCTGCGAAAAGGTTTCGAAGAACCACATCGGCCACATGACGGTGTTCGAGCCCTGATGCAGGAGAGGGATCACGCCCGCGTCCTTGAACTTCGGCACGGCCGCCTTCAGGTCGCCATAGGTCGACGGCGTCGGGATACCGAGCTTCTGGAAGAGGTCGACATTGTAGAAGATCGTCGATGTCGACAGTGTGGAGATGGGGACACCATAGACCTGGCCGCTGATCGTGAAGGCGCCAAGTGCGGCGGCATCGATCCTGTCCTGGAACGGCTTGATCTTGTCGGTGATCGGCATCACCAGCTTGCGCCGGGCATAGGCGCCGTTGGTATAGAAGGCCGGGCAGGCGATCAGGTCCATTTCCTGGCCCGCCAGCTTGGCGGTCATCAAGCGCTGGATGGAATCGGTCTGGGGCCCCTGCGCGTCCCACTCGACCGCCGAGACGTCAGGGTTGGCCTTGAGGAAACCGTCAAGAACCTGCTGCTGGATCTTCTTCTGCTCGTCCGGCGGCTGACGCGGAGCGAGTTGGTCGAGGGCCGAACCACCGAAAACCTTGAGCGTGATCCCGTCGGCATGGCCGATGCCGGGTAGCGTGATCAGGCTCAGGCTGAGCAGTGCGGCAGCTAGCATGGCGGGGCTTTGTTTTGAACGATGGGTCACTCTCTGCTGAACGGGCATCTGGCTCTCCTTTACGCCAATGCCGAGGGGCAACCTCGGGACCAAGATCGTTGATGGTCATATGATCTTGGTCGCCTGTTTAGAATTTTGTCAATCGGAAGATGTGCCTCTTGTTTGATCAATCCCGAGGCTGGAGGTCGGTAGATACCCGCACAGATTGCCGCGCCGGCCGGGCCGGGTGCCCTCGTCCGGTTGCTGAACCTCGGCCTTGTTCAGTTGAGTGCTGCGACCTCGGCCGCCGCAGGGCTGGTGAGGTGACGCTCTATCGGCGCGGCGTTGGACGGTTGCAGGAACTGTTACTGACTGGCCAGCAAGAGATTCCGGGCAATTCTTTCAGGCACCTGGCAGAAATGGATTGGCGATACGCAGCCCTTCGTCGAGCGCCATTCCATGTTGCATATCCTCAGACCAAAGTGTGTCGCAGCCAGCGTGAAGCGCTGCGGCGGCAATCATGGCGTCGTATATGGAAAAACCGTAACGCTCGGCCAGTGCCAGCCCTGTCTCATGTGTCTCGATGGTGACGGGATGGACGCTCAGCAGGCCGCGTAGGGTGGACAGTAATGTGTGGGTCTCCATCCATGACAGCCGCATCTTGCGGCGGGCGACATTGGCGAGTTCGTTGAGAACCTGCACGCTGATTGCGCCGCCGGTGGCGATGGCCATCTCCGCCTGGTCGGCTTTTACGGAATCGCCCGACGCGATATAGACAAGGACATTGGTGTCGAAGAAGCTACCGGGCATTAGCCTCATCCCGGTCGAATTTGAAATCGGCGGGAAGGCGACCGCGGAAGGCACGAAGCCGTTTCAGCAATTCCTCGCGCCCAGGCTTGCGCGCGATGTCGAGCCGTCGGGCATCGGCGATGTGGACTTCAATCTCATCGCCTTCCCTGAGTTCGAGAGCCTCGACCACAACAGCGGGAAGACGGATGGCGAGGCTGTTGCCCCACTTGGCGACCTGCATCACACTCTCCTGTGGATATACGTTGGGCGATATGTATATCCATGAGAGGTTGGTATCAAGACCACTCGCTGCCAATTGCTGCTGCTTCCGTTCGGCAGTCGCCCGGTCAGCCGAAAACGCCCTTGGATGCATGTTGACAAAAAACCAGCGTGCCATTAATCCGTATATTGGATGCAATTTGTGATGCGATGGACCATATCCGCCGACAGCTGCGTCGTAAGTCTGAGGATACAAGCCAATGAACCTGGATCGCGTCATTACCGTCGTCGGAGCCCATGCCGAGGGCGAGGTGGGCCGGGTGATCACCGGCGGCGTCCTGCCGCCACCGGGTGCCACGATGTTCGAGCGCATGGAGAATCTGGAACGCGACAGCGCTTGGCTTCGCAACATGCTGCTGTTCGATCCGCGCGGCAGCGTCAACGCAGCCGTCAACCTGATCACGCCGCCCATACGCGCCGATGCCGATATCGGCATGATCGTCATGGAGTCGGACTACTTCGTGCCGATGTCGGGCTCGAACCTGATCTGCACGGTCACGGTCGCTCTCGAGGCCGGCATGATCCCGATGCGCGGCGCCGGGACCATCGTCAGGGTGGACACGCCGGCCGGCCTGGTCGAGGTCGAGGCGGATTGCAGCGGCGGCAAGTGCCGCCGCATCACATTCCGCAACATCCCTTCCTTCGTCATGCATCGCGACCGCATGGTCGACGTGCCCGGGCTGGGATCGCTGCGGGTCGATGTCGCCTATGGCGGCATGATCTACTGCGTCGTCGATGCCGAGGACGCCGGCGTGACGCTGGCCCGCGACGAGGCGCGCGACCTGATCGGGCTAGGCGAGCGCATCAAGGCCGCCGCCGCCGAACAGCTTCCCTCGATCCATCCGGAGAACCCGTCGATCAACACCATCAACCAGACGGAATTCGCCGGTCCGTTGCGGATCGTCGATGGCGTGAAGACCTCGAAGAACGCCGTGGTCGTTTCTCCCGGCCGGCTCGACCGCTGCCCCTGCGGCACGGGAACCTCCGCGCGGATGGCCTTGCTGCATGCGCGCGGCGATCTCGCTGTGGGCGAGAAGTTCCGGCATACCTCGATACTCGACACCGTCTTCGATTGCCGCATCGTTGAGACGGCCATGGCTGGCAATGTTCCCGCGGTGGTGACGGAGGTTTCCGGGCGCGCCTGGCTGACCGGGGTGAGCCACTACGGAGTGGATCCGGAGGATCCATTCCCCGAGGGCTACCGCCTGTCGGACACATGGTTCAGGTAGCGCCGGTGTTCAGGTAACCGCCAGAATATTTCGCCGGCTAATCAGACCGCGCAAGCTCGATCACGCAACACGAACCGGACAGGCAAGCAAGCCGATGACATCACAGAATACCGACCTGACTTGGCTCAACCCGCCGCCGCACCACGCCTTCGGCGACAACACCGTCCATGTACGCACCGGCAAGGAGACCGATTTCTGGCGCGAGACGTTCTACGACTTCTGGCGCGACAACGGTCACTTCCTCTATCGCCAGGTCGAGGGCGACTTCAGCGCCGAGGTCACGGTCAAGGGCGACTATAAGGTGCTCTACGACCAGGCCGGATTGATGGTCCGGTTGAGCGAGACGCACTGGGTCAAGGCCGGCATCGAGTATACCGACGGGCTGATGTATTTTTCCGTCGTCGTCACCAACGATGCGTCCGACTGGTCGCTGGTCAGCATTCCGGCAAGTCCGGACGGCGTCAGGATCCGCTTGACCCGCCACGCCGAGGCGATCCGCGTCCAGTATCTGGATGCGTTCGACGGCCACTGGAAGCCGGTGCGGCTTGCCTATTTCCCGCCCTCGAAAACAGTCGATGTCGGCATGATGTGCTGTTCGCCGCAACGCGAGGGCTTCGAGGTCACATTCAGCGATTTCTCTGTCGGCCCGGCGATTTCGAGGGAACTCCATGACTGAGGCGCGCCAAGCGATGCCGGCCGCGGGCCGCACGCGTCGAGATGCGGGCAAGGTCCGCTGGGCAATCGTGGGGGCGAGCCAGATCGCCCGCTCCTGGGTCGCCAAGGCGATCCAGTCCGTGCCGGATGCGGAACTGGTGGCGATCGTCAGCAGGAGTGCTGCTCGCGGCCGCGCATTCGCCGATGACCTCGGGATTCCGGTATCCGCGACAAGCCTCAAATCGCTTCTTGCCGAAACCGCGATCGACGCAGTCTACGTCTCGACCAACAATGACAGGCATCGCGACGACACGCTCGAGGCAGCGGCGGCGGGCCTGCACGTGCTTTGCGAAAAGCCGCTCGGGCTGACGCTGTATGATGCAGTCGAGATGGCCAGGACCTGCGATCGCGCCGGCGTCGTCCTGGCGACGAACCATCATATGCGTGGCGCGGCGACGCACAGGGCCATCCGCGACCTGGTGCTGACAGGCCAAATCGGCCGGCCGCTTGCCGCGCGTGTGATGTACTGTGAATACCTGCCCAAGGAACTGCAGACGTGGCGCACGAAGGACAAGACGCAGGGTGGGGTCATCTATGACCTGACCGTGCACAATGTCGACGTTCTGCGCTTCGTGCTTGCGGACGAACCGGTCGAGGTCATGTCGATGAAGGCAAGCAGCCTGATCGGCGAGAATGGCGTGGAGGACCAGGTGCAATCCATCGTCAACTTCGCTTCCGGGTTGATTGCCTACATGCATGAGGGCCAGGTCTTCGCCCATCACGAGACGGCGCTTGAGATCCATGGCACCGACGGGTCGATCTATGGCCGGGGCATTCTGGATGAGGCGCCGTCCGGTCGTGTCTATCTTCGCCGCGGCACCGAGATGACGGAAATCCCGGTCGAGCCCGCCAACCTTTACGCCACCACGATCGCCCAGTTCAATGCTGCCGTGCTTCATGGCGATCGTCCGGCGGCGACCGGTTGGGACGGGGTCGCATCGCTTGCCACGGCGCTGGCCGTCAGGCGCTCGGCACAAGAGGGGGTGCGTGTGTCCGTGCCGCGCTTCGAGGAAAATCCGCCCGTTCCGGCGGCGTGACAAGCCCGTATTGATGCTGCCGCATGTCGGATTTCACAGTGGACTTTCAGATAGAATATTGTAGATTGGATACATTATTGCGAAAGCGAGTCCAAGGAGAGACCAGACGATGACGCATTGGCAGGGGGTATTCCCGGCGGTTACGACCAAGCTCGACCAGGACGGTTCGATCA
The DNA here is from genome assembly GCF_000359125.1 of Mesorhizobium sp. STM 4661. GTDB lineage: Bacteria > Pseudomonadota > Alphaproteobacteria > Rhizobiales > Rhizobiaceae > Mesorhizobium. The sequence goes on from NZ_CAAF010000030.1 coordinate 169,317, forward strand.
ATCTCGAAGCGACACAGGCAAGCATCAACCGTCTGATCGATAGTGGCGTTTCGGGCATCATCGTCCTGCCGATGCTGGGCGAGAATGCCTCGCTGCTGCCACGGGAGAAGGAAGCCGTGATCCGGGCCGCCAGGGAGGTCGTCGCCGGACGCGTTCCGCTTCTCTCCGGCCTCGCCGAGATTTCGACCGCAGGCGCGATCGCTGGCGCGCGCGCGTTCCAGGATTACGGCGCCGAAGGCCTGATGGTATTCCCGAGCCTCGGCTACAAGACCGACCAGCGCGAGACGGCCGAATGGTACAAGGCGATCGCCGGCGCCAGCGACCTGCCGATCATGATCTACAACAACCCGATCGCCTATGGCGTCGACGTCGCGCCCGCCATCCTCAAGATGCTGGCCGATTGCCCGACCATCGTGGCGGTCAAGGAAGAGACCGGTGACGTACGCCGTGTCACCGACATGTTCATCGAGCTGGGCAATCGCTTCGAAATCTTCTGCGGCGTCGACGACCAGATCGTCGAAAGCATGTCGCTCGGCGCCACCGGCTGGGTTTCGGGCATGACAAATGCGTGGCCGAAGGAATGCGTCCAGCTCTTCAACCTGTGCGCGGCCGGCAATTTCGCCAAGGCGCGCGACCTCTACCGCATCCTGACGCCGTCCTTCCACCTCGATACGCATGTAAAGCTGGTTCAGTACATCAAGATGGCTGAGCACCTTGTCTACGGCGCGCCTGAATGGACCCGGTCGCCGCGATTGCCGCTGGCCGGTGAGGAGCGCGAGCGCGTCATCGCCACCATCAAGGCGACGATCGAAGAGCTCAGGCAGACGCAATCACGCCGGGCTGCCTGATCCGCGGGGATGTCCAGGTCACCACCGGAAAATCCGCATCGCCGGTTGCGCTTTCGAGAGGTCGCAGCCGGCGGATGCGCCAGGAATGGATTGCATGCATAAGATTCCCGTATTCGGCGCGCCCGACCTGAAGCAGATCCGCGAGACGGCGCGGCGGCTGGATTCGGCCTGGATCGGCGGCGGCTTTTCCCGCGACGGCGGCTCCGACGTCAGAAATATCATGTCCCCCTTCGACGGAGAGACGATCAGCGAAGTCGCCTTTGCCAGCGAGAGGCAAGTGGATCTTGCCGTGCGGGCCGCCCGCGCGGCGCTGAAGGCGCACTGGGGCACGATGGGGCACGAAGGACGCGCGACGTTGATCCGTGCGCTGGCGGACGCCGTCGAAAGAAACTGGCTCGAATTGGCGCTTCTCGAAAGCCTCGATGTCGGCAAGCCGATCCTGCATTCCTATAATGACGATTTGCCGACGACGGTCGGCGTGCTGCGCTGGTATGCCAGCCTGACGGAGACCGCCTATGATCTCGGTCCGGCCCGTCGCAAGGGCGTGCTCAGCCAGATCGTGCGCGAGCCGCAAGGCGTGGTCGGCATCGTCCTGCCCTGGAACTATCCGCTGACCACACTGGCGCTGAAGATCGGCCCGGCGCTTGCCGCCGGCAATACGGTTGTCTGCAAGCCTGCCGACGATACGCCGCTCACCACGCTGCGGCTGGCCGAACTAGCGATCGAAGCGGGGTTCCCGGTCGGCGTCATCAATGTCGTACCCGGCACCGGCGCCGTTGCCGGAAAGGCACTGGGCCTGCATGACGATGTTTCGGCGATCAATTTCACCGGCTCGACCGCCACCGGACGGCGTTTCCTGCACTATTCGGCCGATTCGAACCTGAAGGAAATTTCGCTGGAATGCGGTGGCAAGAATCCCGCCATCATCCTGCCCGACGTCAAGTCGCTTGACCGTTTCGCCGACGACATCTCGACCGGTTTCCTGATGAATTCCGGCCAGCTCTGTTCATCCATATCGAGGGTTCTCGCGCCGCGCGCGCTGGAAGGCGGTCTTCGCGACATGCTCGCCGCCAAGATGAAGGAATGGCCGATCGGCGATCCGTTCGATCCGGCCACGCGCATCGGGCCGCTGGTCAGCGACGCCCACGCGGCCAAGGTCAATCGCGTCATCGACACCGAGAAGCAGCGCAACAATGATTTCAGCGTGTCGGCGGCCGAAATTACGGGCGCATCGCCGCGCCTGGTCGAGCCGATCGTCTTCTTCAATGTCGCCGAGAGCGCCGATGCCTGGAGGGAGGAGGTCTTCGGCCCGGTTCTCTCCGTCAGGTTCTACGACGATCTGGATGGTGCGATCCGCAGTGCGAACGATACGCAATATGGCCTCAGCGCCTATGTCTTCGGCGAGGATCCGAACGCAATTCGCGAGGCGTCCACAACGCTCGATGCGGGTTTCGTGGCCATCAACGCTTTCTGCGAAGGCGACTTCACGACGCCGTTCGGCGGCTTCAAGACATCCGGCTTCGGCGGCAAGGACAAGGGCATCCATTCGCTCGACCAATATTCCCGGACCAAAAGCATCTGGTGGGCGACATAAAGGCTGACGTATTCGGCTGGGCGCAAGTGAAGGTAAGTTCGATATGGCATCCAAGGCGTATGACTACATCGTTGTCGGGGCGGGCGCCGCCGGTTCGATCGTCGCCGCCAGGCTTGGCGAGGACAGGAGTGTCCGCGTGCTGGTCCTGGAGGCCGGCCCAAGCGACAATTCCATCTATGTGCGCATGCCGGCCGCCATGTCCTACCCGCTGACCGACCAGCGCCGGACATGGAGTTTCGAGACGGGACCTGAAGAGGCGCTCGGCGGGCGCATGATCACGCATGTCAGGGGCAAGATGCTGGGCGGCTCCGGCTCGCTCAACGGCATGGTTTATGTGCGCGGCAATCCGCGCGACTTCGATGCGTGGGCCAAGGACGGCCTGCCAGGCTGGTCCTTCGCGCATTGCTTGCCCTACTTCAAGAGACTGGAAACCTACGACAAGGGCGCCAACACCTATCGCGGCGGTGATGGGCCGATCGCGATCACGACGCTGAAAGGTAATCTGCCGGTCTTCGAGGCATTTCTCGAGGCCGGCCAGCAGGCGGGCCATCCGCTCAATCCCGATTACAATGCCTACCGCCAGGAAGGCGTCCATGTCTACCAGGCAAATATCGACAGGGGCGTGCGGGCGAGCGGCGGCAGGGCCTATCTCAGGCCTGCGCTGCGCAAGGGCAATGTCGACCTCGAGCTGAACGCCCTGGTGCACCGGATCGACTTCGACGGCAAGCGCGCGGTCGGCGTGACATATGAGGTTGACGGCGCGATCCAGACCGTCGAGGCGGGACGCGAGGTGGTGCTGTGCGGCGGCGCCTTCAACTCGCCGCAGCTTCTGCTTTTGTCGGGCGTCGGTCCCTCCGAAGAGTTGCGCGCGCTTGGCGTCAAGTCGGTTGCGGACGTACCGGGCGTGGGCAAGGGCCTCGTCGACCACGTCGCTGTTTCGGTTCGCTACAGGGCGTCGCGCCCTGGCGTCTCCCCCGCCATGGACCTGAACATGTTCAAGATGGGCCTGATCGGCGCGCGATGGCTGTTCCTGCGCTCCGGCCTCGGCGTGACCAACCTTTGGGAGGTCGGCACGTTCTTCAGGAGCAGCGCGGCCGCCGACTATGCCAACATCCAGCATGAGTTTCTGCCGATGCTGGGCGAATTGATGCACGGCAAGGTCAACATCGAAGAGGGGTTCCAATACCAGACCTGCCTGATGCGGCCGAAGAGCCGGGGCGCCGTTACGTTGAAATCGGTCGATCCGCGCTCCCACCCCTCTATCGTTTCCAACTACCTCGCGCATCCGCAGGACCAGCGGGATCTGATCGACGGTGTGCGCCACACCGATGAGATCATCCAGCAGCGTGCCTGGGACGGCATGCGCGGCGAAGCCCTGACGCCGGGGCTGAGGACGATGCCCGACGCCGAAGTGCTTGCCTGGCTGAAGGAGAATCTCGGCACGCAATACCACCCATGTTCGACGTGCCGGATGGGCGTCGATGACATGTCGGTCGTCGATGCCGACGGCAAGGTAAACGATACCGAGGGGCTGCGTGTCATTGATGCGTCGGTCATGCCGCGCATCACCAGCGGCAATCTGCACTGCCCAACCATGATGATTGCGGAAAAGCTTGTCGATCGCGCGCGGGGACGCGCGCCGCTGCCGCCACAAATTATCGATTATGCGGATCGGCTATAATTAGGGCCGGACCCCGGTTGGAACCCTCAAATCTCGACTGCAAAGCGGAGATTGGATCACAATGAAATATTGGATACGATCGTACAAGTAGAACGATTCTGGAAAATATCTGCCATGCCGCCACCAGCCAAGCCTCTGTTGCAGCGCCAGACCGTCACCGCGATGGTCGCGGAATATATCGCCGCCAAGATCATCGGCGGCGACTACCCCGGCGGCCATCAGATCCGCCAGGAAGCGATTGCGGCCGAGTTGGGCGTCAGCCGGATTCCGGTGCGCGAGGCGCTTCTGCAATTGGAAGCGGAAGGTCTTGTCGTCATCAGGACGCATCGCGGCGCAGTCGTCTCCGATCTGTCGGCCGATGATGCCATTGACCTTTTCGACGCACGGCTTCTGCTGGAGCCGTTCCTCGTCAAGAAGGCCATCGCGCGCATGTCCAACCAGGACATCGCCAATGCCGAGCGGGCGCTTCAGGACTACGAGGCTGCGATCAGCAGGGGCGATCCCAAGGAACTCAGCCGTCTCAACTGGGCCTTCCACACGGCGCTGCTCGAGCCCTCCATGCGGCCGCGTTCGATGGCGGTGCTGCAAACGCTCTACAGTTCGGCGGATCGCTATCTGCGCCTGCAGATCGAACCGCTGAAGGCCCAGACCAAGGCGCTGCAGGAGCATCGCGACATCTTCGCGGCCTATCGCCTGCGTGATGCGGTCGAAACATCGAGACTGCTCAAGAAGCATGTCGCCGACGCGGCCGAAGAGATCGTCAGCCAACTGAAGCGGGGCGAGGCCGCCGTCTGACCCTGTCCCGGCTGATCCTGTTTTTACGGATCGGGCCTTTGGTATGTCGAAATCGGCCGGGCATTTTCCACTGTCGCTCGGAAACCAGCTGACGCCAGGGCAGCCGACCGGGATATGCTGGCCCCGCCGCAATATCTTCACAAGGAAAATCAAAACCGGCCGAGGAGGCGAGGCGAATTCGTTTGACTCTCATGATTATTGTATCCAATATCCTGTAAAGCAAGGTTGTCGAAGCTGCCATCAAAAAAGGGGAATTCACAATGACACGCAAAGCAGGAGACGAAGCCAATTCAAGCTTGTCCACATCGGCGATCAGCAGGAGAGCCGCTCTCGCCGGAATGGCCGGCCTGGGAGCCGGGGCATTCCTGTTGAGGCTGTCCTCGCTGCCGGCGCAGGCGGCTGCCGGGGGCGAACTCCAGGTCATGGCCTGGGAAGGCTACGACCTGACCAGCGAGCTTGCCGACTGGCGCAAGACAAATGGCGTGACGGTGGAGACCACGTCGATCGCCAACCAGGATGACGTGCAGGCAAAGTTCGTGGCCGGCAACCCGCCGCCCATCGATCTGGCGGAATACAATCAGGCCTATGCGGATCTCTATATAAGGGAAATGAAGATCGTTAATCCGATCGATGTCTCGAAAGTGCCGAACTACAACCCCGACAACATCTTCAGCCAGTTCTACGACCAGCCTACCTGGTTCGCCGACGGCCAACATTGGGGATCGCCCTATATCTGGGGCTTCAACACGATCCTGTTCAATGCCGACAAGCTGGCCAAGCCGGCATCCTATGCCGACCTGCTCGATCCCTCGCTCAAGGGCAAGATCGCCATCATGGACGACACGGTGAGCTCCTGGCCGGTCGCTGCGCGCGTTGCCGGCCTTGGCGAGAAATATCCGCTGCTGACCAAGGACGAGCTTGGCAAGGCTTTCGCGGAATTCTCCAAATATCGCGATCAGGCCCGCGTCATCGCCCTCAACCAGGGCGAGCTTGTCAATCTCATGGTTTCCGGTGAGGTCGTTGCGGCACTTTGCGCCGATCCCTCGATCATCACGCAGACGGACCAGCAGAACATGAAGATCGAGATGGCCATGCCGAAGGAAGGCCCGGTCCTTTGGGTGGATGCCTGGTTCATCCCGATTTCGGCGGACAACATCGAGGCCGCTCATGCCTTCATCAACCAGTCGCTCGATCCCGCGGTGCAGGCCAAGGTCGCCATGGCCGTGGTTCAGGCGCCAGTTTCCAAAAAGGCGGTCGCACTGCTCGATGAGAAGTCGCGCAGCCGGATCGACTACAATGCCATCGACAGCATCTTCGCCGCCGGCCTGCCCGGCATTCCGCCGCGGGCCTCCGACACCCATGCCACCTATGACGACTGGATCGCGGCGTGGCAGGAATTCAAGGCGGGGATGTAGACTTCCCCCGTTTCAACAGGCTGAATTGAGAATTGGCTATCGGCGTCATTGCCGATAGCGCGTTTTGTCGGTGGGATGTTCATGAAGGCACCGCGCTCTAGCATGGGCAGCCTGCTGGCTGCGCCCGCCGTTCTGTACATGGTCGTGTTTTTCGTCGTGCCGAGCCTGATCCTGTTCGTCTACAGTTTCTGGACGGCGGCCTCGTACAAGATCGTACCGGACTTCGTGTTTTCGAACTATCTGAATTCGCTGATGTCGCCATTGTTCTGGACGGTGACGATCAACGCCATCCTGATCGGGCTGGTCACGGCATCGATCACGCTGGTGCTGGCGATTCCGGTGGGCTACTACCTCGTCTATGTCAGCCGCTCGCAGGTCATCCTCTACCTTATCCTGATCACCTGGTTTTCCAGCTATCTGGTGCGCATCTATGCCTGGCGCACCTTGCTCGGCACCAGCGGCGTCCTCAACACCATCCTGATCCAGGCCGGCATCGTCGACACGCCGGTCGGGGTGTTCCTGTTCAGCCGCTTTGCGGTCGCGATCACGCTGATCCACATCTACCTGCCGTTCTGCATCCTTCTGGTGGTGTCGTCGCTCAGCGAGATCAGGAAGGATATTGTCGACGCCGCGCGCGACCTCGGCGCCTCTCCGCTCGGGGCCTTCTTCCGCGTCATCGCGCCCAACGCGGCCAGCGGCCTGGTCGGCGCCTTCATGCTGACCTTCGTCATGGTTGCGGGCGACTATGTCACGCCGCAGATGCTTGGCGGGTCGTCGGGCCAGACGACCGGGTTGCTGATCGCCGACCAGTTCCGCAAGACCGGCAACTGGCCGCTCGGTGCTGCCCAGGCCTTCCTGATGTTTCTGGTGTCGATCGTCATCTACCTTGCCGTGATGGGGATTGGGCGCGCGACGGGCCTGGTCGTGAAGCGCCGGCCGGCAAGGAAAGCGGGGGGCTGACGCAGTGGTGCTGAAGTTGGTGGTCTGGGCGATCCTGGCGTTCTTGTTGATGCCGCTGGTGATCATCGTTCTCTTCTCTTTCCATGCGAGCCCTTCGCTGTCGTTTCCCTTTGCCGGCTTCAGCCTGCGCTGGTACGCCGAAGTGCTCGGCAATGCCCAACTCGGCTCGGCCCTGGTCAAGAGCCTCACCGTCGCCTGCTTCACCGCGTTGATCACGCTGATCCTGGGGGCGGCCGCTTCGCTTGCCTGGCTTCGCCTAGGGCATCGGGGCCGCGCCTTGCTGGAGGTGCTGTGCCTGACGCCGATCGCACTTCCCGGCCTCTTCGTCGGCGTCTCGCTTCTGGTGCTGTTCGCCCAGGCCCGGATCCAGCTCTCGACGGCCACCATCGTCATCTCGCACGTGGTGCTGGCCCTGCCCATCCTGATCGTGGCGATGCGCGCCCGGCTTGCCTTGTTCGACCCGTCGCTGGAGGAGGCATCGCGCGACCTCGGCGCCAGTCAGATGCAGACCTTCGGCAAGGTGACGCTGCCTCTGATCGCGCCGACATTGATCGCCTCGGCCATATTGGCGTTTGCCGTGTCTTTCGACGAGTTCGTCGTTACCTCCTTCGTCGCCGGCACCGAGACGACATTGCCCATGTATATCTGGTCGATGATGCGGCGCACCGTCACGCCGCTCATCAACGCCATCTCTACGCTCGCTCTGGTGTTCTCGGTCGCCATCCTCTTCATCGCCTGGCTCATAGGCCATCTGCGCAGAAGGTCGGCCGTCGCCGGCCGCACCGTGTCATAAGGATCGACAGGCATGACAATCCGCGCGCCCGTGATCGAGATCACCGCGGCCCAGAAAATGTTCGGTTCCTTCCAGGCGTTGAGCGACATCAACCTGTCCATCGAACAGGGCGAGATCGTAACCTTGCTCGGCCCCAGCGGCTGCGGCAAGACAACTCTGATGCGGCTTTTAGCCGGCTTCGAAGCGGTGACCGCCGGCACCATCAGGATCGACGGCAAGGACTGCGCCGGCCAACCGCCCGAGCGGCGGCCGGTGAACATGGTCTTCCAGCGCTACGCGCTTTTCCCGCATCTCGACGTGTTCGAGAACGTTGCCTTCGGCCTCAAGGTTAAGGGCACGCCCAAGGCGGAAATCCGCGAGCGGGTCCAGCGGATGCTGCACATCGTTCAACTCGACAGCTTCGCCAACCGCTATATCAACGAATTGAGCGGCGGCCAGAGCCAGCGCGTGGCGCTCGCCCGGGCGCTCGTCAATGGTCCGAAAGTCCTGCTGCTCGACGAGCCGCTTGCCGCGCTGGATCTGAAGATCCGCCAGCATATGCTGGTCGAGATGAAGCGCATTCATGCCGAGACCGGCGCCACCTTCGTCTATGTCACGCACGACCAGGACGAGGCGATGATCCTTTCGGACCGTGTCGTCCTCATGGAGAAGGGCCGCATTGTCCAGGTCGACCGACCCGAAACCATGTACGCGGCGCCGAAATCGCTGTTCGCCGCCAAATTCCTTGGCGAGACCAATTTGTTCGAGGCGGCAATGGCAAGCGATGATGCCTCAGGCATGACAGCCGTCACCGGGTCGGGGCTCCGCTTTCACAGTTCCATCGTTCCGGCTGGCGAATTGCGCGGCAAGGCGATCGTCTCAATTCGACCGGAATCCTTCCGCTTCAACCGGGACAATGACACCACGCAATCGGCGACCGGGCAGGTCGAGGATGTCATCTTCATAGGCAGCAGATCGTTCTACACCATCTGTCTCGCCGACGGCGTTCGCGCTCGTGTTCAGGTCCAGCGCAGCACCCGCACGAGCCTGCCGAAACCAGGTGAGAAGGCAGAAATTTTCTGGGACTCCGAAAACGTCGTCATCCTTCCGGGATCCTGACCGCATGAATCCCGAATGTATGGCTGGCGCCACGCCGGCGATATCGGCAAGCCCGCCCGAACTATGCGCCGTCAGCGTTCCAGGCAGGTGGCAACGCCAAGCCCAGATCTCGCAGGGTCAGTCGATCCTGTTCGCCGACAGCCTGCTGCCGGATCTGGTCAACGGCTCCTTCGTGCTCGGCATCCCCAATGTCATCTGGTTCGCGCTGATCGCCACCGCGGTGCTTACCGTCGTCGCCTTCCGCACCAAGCTTGGCCGCTATCTCTACGCGCTCGGCGGCGGCGAGATCGTCGCCTCGCACGCCGGCGTCCCCGTCACCTTCTACAAGATCCTGGCCTTCGTGCTGGCCGGCGGCATTTGCGGTCTCGCCGGCGTCATGCTGACCGGCCAGGTCGGCGCCGGCACGCCGACGGCGGGAAGCAGCCTGCTGCTCAATTCGATCGCCGCCTCGTCATGGGCGGCACCGCCCTATCGGGCGGCATCGGCGGCCCGCACCGGACCTTCCTCGGCGTGCTGGTCATCGCCATCCTGACGAACGGCATGGACGTGACGGAGGTCAACAGCTTCACCCAGGACATCGTCAAGGGCTTCGTCATCATCCTGGCGGTCTCGCTCACCATCGACCGCTCGAAATATCTGTTCATCAAGTGACGAAATCTCTTCAATAAGACCGGAAGGATCTGTTCATGAACGCGTCGGACAAGAAGAAATTCGGCCGCACCGGCCTCGAAGTCACTACGATGGGTTTTGGCACGGCGCCGCTCGGCAACCAGTTCCGCGCCGTCCCGGAGGCGGACGTTCGCGACGTTATCAAGGGCGCGTGGGATTCCGGCTTGCGCTATTTCGATACGGCGCCGATGTATGGCCATGGCCTGTCCGAACGCCGGCTGGCGAAGCGCTGCGTGCCTTCCCGCGCGATGAATATGTTCTCTCGACCAAGGTCGGGCGCCTGCTCGCTCCGGTGCCGAAGGGCGAGATGAAATCGTTCTTCCGGGTCGACATGCCTCCCTTCGAGGTCGTCCACGACTACAGCTATGACGGCAGCATGCGCTCCTTCGAGGACAGTCTGCAGCGGCTCGGCGTGTCGCGCATCGATATCCTGTTCATTCACGACATCGATGTCTTCTCTCACGGCCCCGATCTCCAGAAACAGCATTTCCGCACCGCCATGGACAGCGGCTACAAGGCGCTGGAGAAGCTTCGATCCGAGAAGGTGGTTTCGGCCATCGGCGTCGGATGCAATGAATGGCAGGTTTGCGAGGCGGCACTGCGCGAGCGCGATTTCGACTGTTTCCTGCTCGCCGGCCGCTACACGCTGCTCGAACAGGACGCGCTCGACACGTTCCTGCCGCTCTGCGAGGAGCGCGACGTCGCCATCGTGCTCGGCGGCGGCTTCAACAGCGGCATCCTCGCAACCGGTGCCGTGAAGGGCGCGCACTACAACTACAGCGAAGCAGCGGAGCCGATCCTCCAGCGGGTCGGCAACATCGAGGCGGTGTGCCGTGAGTTCAATGTGCCGCTCGCGGCAGCCGCGCTGCAGTTCGTGCTGGCCCATCCGTCGATCCCGACGAACATACCGGGCACCCGCACCAGGAAGCATCTCGACCAGAATGTCGCCCTCATCGGCCATCCCATTCCGGCCGAATTCTGGGCGGCGCTGAAGAAGCAGAGCCTTATCCCAGAGAATGCGCCGACGCCGGCTTGATGGCGGATCATGGTTCAAGACCTCCCCGTCATGTTTCAAGACCTTAGGGGCAAGACCGCGCTGGTCACTGGCGCGTCCGGCGGGCTTGGGCTCTATTTTGCCGAGCTTCTGGCCCGGCAAGGTGTTTCGGTCACGCTGGCCGCGCGCCGAAAGCAGGCGCTTGCTGAGGCCGCCGAAAAAATACAGGCGGCCGGCGGCAGTGCTCTCGTTGTCGAGATGGACGTCGCCGACAGCGCCTCGGTGGCGGCCGCACTAGCGCAAGCGGGCACACCGTTCGATATCCTGGTGAACAATGCCGGCGTCAGCGGAACCGCGCCGGCACTCGATCTCGACGAGGACGGCTTGGACCGCGTGATCGACACCAACCTCAAGGGCGCCTTCGTCGTCGCTATAGCGGTCGCGCGCGGCATGCGGGCCTCGGGCAGCAGTGGCGCCATCGTCAACATCGCCTCGATCCTCGGCCATCGTGTCACCGGCAATGTCAGCGCCTACGCCGCTTCGAAGGCGGGCGTGATCCAGTTGACCAAGGCGTTGGCGCTGGAATGGGCGCGTTATGGAATTCGCGTCAATGCGCTTTGTCCCGGCTATATCGAAACCGACATCAATCGCGATTTCTTCGCCTCGGAAGCCGGCCTTCGGCTTATCAAGCGCATTCCGCAGCGCCGGCTGGGCAGGCCGGATGAACTCGCCGGCGCGCTGCTGTTGCTCGCATCCGATGCCGGCAGCTACATTACCGGCTCGACCATCGAGGTCGATGGCGGCCATCTCGTTTCATCCTTGTGAGTGCTCATGAAATTCGACATTCCCGCCCGCACCGAAGCTTTTCGCGCTGAGATCGCCGACTTCGTCGCGCGCGAGATCCTGCCGCTGGAGGCTGACAGAACGTCTTACGATGCCTATGGCAACATCGCGCTGCCGCTGCTGGAGACGCTGCGGGTCAAGGCGAAGGCGGCGGGTCTGTGGTGCCTGCAACTGAAGCCCGAGACCGGCGGGGCGGGCCTTTCCAAGGTGGAGATGGCCGTCTGCTACGAGGAGATGAACCGCTCGATCTTTGGTCCCGTGGTGTTCAATTCCGCGGCCCCCGATGACGGCAACATGATGGTGCTGGAAGCGCTGGGGACGCAGGAGCAGAAGCAGAAATGGCTCCAGCCGATCGTCGAGGGCAAGGTCCGTTCGGCCTTCGCGATGACCGAGCCGCATCCGGGCGGCGGTTCCGACCCGTCGATGATCGTGACCAAGGCCGAGCGGCGCGGCGACAAGTATGTGGTCAGCGGCCGCAAATGGTTCATCACCGGCGCTGGCGAAGCCAGCCATTTCATTCTCGTCGCGCGCACCTCGGACGATCCGCGTCGCGGACTTTCCGCCCTGCTGTTCCACAAGGACCAGCCCGGTTGGCGGATTCTGCGGCGCATCGAGATCATGGGTCCGGAAGAGCATGGCGGCCATTGCGAACTGGAATTCGACGGGCTGGAGGTGCCGGTCGAGGATTTGCTCGCTGGCGAAGGCAGCGGGCTGAAGGTCACCCAGGTCCGGCTCGGTCCGGCGCGGCTTACCCATTGCATGCGCTGGCTGGGCCTGTCCAAGCGCTGCATCGAGATCGCCCGCGCCTATGCTGCAGAGCGTCATGGCTTCGGAAAGCTTCTGGCCGACCGGGAGAGCATCCAGCTCATGCTCGGCGATCTCGCCATGCGCATCGAGATCGGCCGCTTGCTGGTGATGAAGGCGGCCTGGGAGCTCGATCGCGGCGGCTTCGCCCGCAAGGAGGTCTCGATGGCCAAGGTCCAGGTCGCCAACGTCCTGCATGACGCCGCCGATGTGGCGATCCAGATCAACGGCGCGCGCGGCTATTCCAAGGACACGGTGCTCGAATGGATCTACCGCTATGCCCGCCAGGCCCGCCTGGTCGATGGTGCCGACGAGGTCCACAAGATGGTCCTCAACCGGTTCCTCAACGAGGAGGGGGCCGGCTTCTGGCGCTGGAATGTCGAACCAGGCGAGACAGGCCATGCCGGAAAGCGCTGAGCGCCTGACGCGGCCGGATTTCGATCCGTCACGGCTGGAGGATTTTCTCAGAGGCCGGTTCGGCGATGGCCTTCTGTCGCTGCAGCGGATCGGCGGCGGCCAGTCGAACCCGACCTATTTCGTCGACTATGGCGGGCACCGCATGGTGCTGCGCAAGAAGCCCGGCGGGCCGATCCTGCGCGGCGCCCATGCCATCGATCGCGAATACCGGGTGATCGAGGCGCTCGCTCCAACCGATGTGCCGGTGCCGCGGCCGGTGCTCTACCACGTCGGCGACGAATTGCTCGGCACGCCCTTCTATCTGATGGAACGCCTTGACGGCCGCGTCTTCCATGATTGCGCACTGCCGGGATTGTCGCGCGCCGAGCGGCGCGGCATCTACTTCGGCATGGCCGAGGCCATGGCCAAACTGCACGCCATCCAGCCGGAGGAGGTCGGGCTCGGCGACTATGGCCGGCCGGGAAACTACTTTGAGCGGCAGATCGCGCGCTGGACGAAGCAGTTGTTGGACTCGCCGAGCGATCGCATCGCGGCCCTCGAAGCCGTCGCCGAATGGCTGCCGCGAAATCTTCCGCCGGACGATGGTCGCGTCGCCATCGCGCATGGCGACTTCCGCCTCGGCAATCTCATCTTTCATCCCGAGCGGCCTGACGTGATCGGCATCCTCGACTGGGAATTGTCGACGCTCGGCCATCCGCTGGCCGATCTCGGCTTCTGCTCGATGCCCTGGCATTCCTCGCCGGACGAATATGGCGGCATCCTCGGCCTCGATCATGCAGCACTCGGCATCCCGACCCAGCGCGAGTTCCTCTCCCACTATTTCGCCCATGCCGTGCCCACTGGGCCGTTGCAGCCCTTCCATCTGGTTTTCGCCCTGTTCCGGTTCGCGGTGATCTTCGTCGGCATCGCCGACCGGGCGCAGGCCGGCAGCGCGGCCGCGGCCAATGCGGCCGACGTTGCGCCGCTGGCCGGCCGTTTCGCCGCGCGCGCCATGGAAGTCATCGACGGCGCGCGGCCATGGTGATGCGCGCCGCCGGTCACGCCGAGACCGTCAATGCATGTTATTTGCCCGCCGGTCATCAAATGCAGCGCTGACTTTCTTCCATTCGTGTCGAGATTGGATCGGACGTTGCTTTGATCGCGGCGTCCTGCGTGCCACCGTAGCAGGGTGATCCAAGCCTGAAGCGGAAGGAGCTTGACCATGGCCAGGATTGTACCTGTGCTCGATCTCAGCCGTCTCGAACAGGGCGCATCGGAACAGCGGACCTTTCTGTTCGACCTGCGTACCGCTGCCCGCGATGTCGGTTTCTTCTACCTCAGCGGCCATGGCATATCGGCTGCGGAGATCGAGGACGTGCTTGATGCCTCACGCCGGTTCTTTGCCTTGGCCGAAGCCGACAAGCTGGCGATCGAAATGGCCAGGTCCTCGCAATTCCGGGGCTACACGCGCGCCGGCGGCGAGTTGACCAAGGGCAAGGCCGACTGGCGCGAACAGCTCGATATCGGCGTCGAGCGAGCGCCCATACCGCAAGGACCTGGCGTTCCCGCCTGGACGCGGTTGCAGGGGCCGAACCAATGGCCGGCTTCGTTGCCGGAACTGAAGCCGGCGCTGCTGGCATGGCAGAGCAAGGCAACGGCGGTGGCGATCCGCCTGCTGAAGGCCTTCGCGCTGTCGCTCGACCAGACCGAGGACGCGTTCGACCCGATCTACCGCGGTGAGCCCAACCATCGCATGAAGATCGTGCGCTATCCCGGCCGCCATTCGACCGGCGACGACCAGGGCGTCGGGGCGCACAAGGATGGCGGCTTTCTGACGCTCCTGCTTCAGGACGAGAACAAGGGGCTGCAGGTCGACTATGACGGCAGCTGGGTGAATGTAGATCCGATCCCCGGAACGCTAGTGGTCAATATCGGCGAACTTCTCGAACTGGCGTCGAACGGCTATCTCCGGGCGACCATCCATCGTGTCGTGACGCCGCCGGCCGGCGCCGAGCGGATCTCGGTCCCCTTCTTCTTCAGCGCCCGGCTCGACGCGACGATCCCGCTGCTTGCCTTGCCCGAGGAACTGTCGGCCGAGACACGCGGGCCGGCGAGCGATCCCGACAATCCGCTGTTTCGCGATGTCGGGACCAATGTGTTGAAAAGCCGCCTGCGCTCCCACCCCGACGTAGCGCGCCGGCATTATGCCGACCTGCTTGAAACCAGGGCGTCGCCGGCCTGATGCCATCATTCGATGGGAATAGGAATTTTCGTCATTGCGCCTGGTTTTGGAATTCTATCCGTCGTCAACGCGCCCAAATCAGTTCAAAAAGGTAAAATCGTTCGGCGGTTTCCTCCCATTCCGCTGAACGGTGTTCCCCTCTGAAGC
>NZ_CAAF010000029.1 GCF_000359125.1 Mesorhizobium sp. STM 4661
TTGCCAAGAGTGGCTGCAAAAGTGAATCACTCAATCCTTTCGAATTGGTTGAAACGAGCGACTAGTACTCGTTCGTTCGACGGCACCCAGTCCGGCATGGGAAATTCTCCATGCTTCCAGGTCCGTATGTCGCCACCGTCTGCATTGGACGAAAGGCGCTGATTATATGTCATCGCTATATCCTGTGATCCGCCGGCTGCGGAATTGCGGGCCGGTGGAACACGATGACTTGGAGAAGGCACCTCGTGATGAAGAGATGCCAATCTACTATAGCAGAAGTTGGCGCATGCCGGTCGGGCTGTGGGTCCACATGGCCGCGCGGCTATCATGTTCAGCCAAAAGAGTGGGGCATGGTGCTTGGCGCAACGGGGACAGGATTGGTATCTTTCCTAGTTAGGATCATGCGCCTTGATATCGGAGGTTCCCCCCCATTTGCTCGCCTCTCTTCCTTGAAGAAGGCAGCTTCATCGATCATCGAGATCCTGCAACAACGAGGCGACCAGGGCCTCCTCGGCGATGGCGACGCGGTGTTCACGCATGGCGGGCGCCAGCGCCCCATCCCATGATGCTTCGACCGCCTTTCCTCCAAGTGGGTGGGCAAGGCCACGCGCCGTTCGCACGGCGGCAATATAGTCGACGGCGCCAAAGCGCCACGGCCTTGCACCGTGCTCGCGCATGATGTGGTTGCCGATGTGCAACCCGGACCAGTCAAAATCGCCGTGATAGTGGAGTTGCGCGCCCGCCTGCGCGAGTTGGGTCAGAAGACATCGCTGCGCAGCCGCCGGCATACCATCAGTACACACCAGCGGTGCGCAGACAGCTCCCCATCGGTCCGCGGCGATGGCGAGCAAGTTGGGATTTTCGCACACGTAGACGCCGCGGCCCGCTGCGTCCCATCGGGTTGACGAGCGCAGCAGTGATCGCAGCGATGCATAGGCCGGTTCTCCCGGAGGCCGACGATCGCTTTCGCTCCCGCTTGTCGGCAGGTTCAGGAACAGTGCGGGGCGTGCCAGCTCGTTGACCAGAACGCCTGCTCTGGCCCATGTCTCGCGGGCTCGCTCTGCACCGCCGGCCGGTTCCAGATCGACGTCCTCTCCCGATTTCCGCGCCGTGCCGCCGCCTTCGTCGGTAATAGGTGCGATGGCGTCAGGAGCGGGCGTGGTGGTCTGACGCCAGACCGCCAGCACAAGTGCCGCGACCCCGCGGCCGTTGTCGAGGGCATGGGCATCGCCCAACACGTCAGCGGCCAGTTGCGAACGCGTGATACCCTTTGCCGGCAGATGCCGCAGCACCTCTTCGGTGCGCCGGCAAAGCTCCGCCGCGGCGATCGCATCCTGTCGAGAAAGCCGCTTGAGCAGGCCGATGCCCTCCGGCGTCAGGAGCAAGCTAGCCAAGCCGGGATGGCTGCAACCATCGATTACATCGGACCACACTGTTTGCAAATGAAGGCGCATCCCGGCGAGGTGAAGGATGGGCCCGTCGAGCTTTTCCAACGCGTCACGCAAGGACGCGGCGATGCCGGAGCGCAGCAGATCGGCATCGACCTGGCGGACATCGATCCGCAGGGACTTGGAGCGGCGCTGCGGCCGGCCGAGCAGCGAGGCCAGTGTCGCATGTTCTTCCGCGCTGAGTCCGGCGACGCGAATGTGATCGACAGCGCCGCCGAGTGGTGCGCGCTCGAAACGTTGGCGCAGCCGCCTGCGCAGCGAGGCGAGATGCTCGCCACCGAGCAGGCGTTGAAGACGCGGTTCGACCTGGTCGTTCATGCCGGCGAAAATCGGCGATCGGGATCGGCCTCGGACCTCTTCTCCCGCCCGTCCCATGTCCATCGCGAGACGAACACGGCATCGATACCTTCGCGCCGCTGCAACTGGCAGATAGCGACGCCCGGCAGCTCGGCATAGCAGGCCCATTCGCGCTCGCTGGTGATGACGAAGTCCAAGTCGAACTCGCGGATCAGTCCCATACAGTGCGCGCGCGCCGTGTCGTCGATGCCGGCGAAGGCTTCGTCGAGCAGCATCAGCCGCGGTGCCAGGGCATAGCTGCCCTGGCTGTAGAAGCTGGCGACCGCGGCGAACAGCGGTACCGTCAGGCCGAGTGCCCGCTCGCCGCTCGAGGCAGGGCCGGAAAGCTTGCGCCAATGCCCCTCCTGCCAGCGTTCGACGCGAAAACGGTGCCAATGGCGATAATCCAAGGCGCGGGCGAGCTGGTCAAGCAGGGTGCCGCTGTCCTTTCCGCTGCTGGAATCGGCACGCTCCCGCTCAGCGGAGATGCGCTGCTGGAGCATCGCTCCGACGACACGCCGGTCTTCCGCCGACCAGAGATCCGGGCTGGTGTTGAGCAGGCGCTTGCGCGCCACGTCGAGGCCCACCGGCGCACCTTCCTCCTCGGACAGCGGCTGCCACAGGAGGCGGTAGCGTACGCCGGTGGAGGTGGGGCGCTTGTGCAGCTCCCTGTTGATGGCATCGACCTGCCGTTCGGCGGCTTGCAGCAGCCGCTGGATTTCAGCGGCGATCTCGGCCTGCAGATGGTTCTCCAGAACGGTCCGCTCGTTGGCGGTCAGCAATTCGCTGCGCTGAGCGATTTCTTCGGCGAGTCGGCCGGCGAGGCGGCCCGGCCGCTCGCGCCGATTCTGGTAGATGATGTCGACGCTGAACCCCCAGTCGCTGGGGTCGGCCTGGGCCTGGTGGCCCAGCGCGCCGAGCGTGCGTTGCAGCTCGGTCAATTCCTCGGCAATCTGCCGCTGTACGCGCGCCCATGCGTCGTCGTCGTCCTTGAGGTTCGACAGTTCCTGTTCCGCCCGCCTGGCCAGAGTCAGCGCCGGATCGATCGTCCAAAGGCCCTCCATATCCGGCAGCTCGATAAGCGGCAGCGCCGCCGACAGCAGACCGGTGCCGGCGAACTGCTGCAATTTGGAGACCGCCTGTGCGCGCGCCTCGCCACGCTCGTGCAAGACGTTGTTCGCCGTCTCTGCTTGCTGGCTAGCCACCGCGCGAGTCTCGCCCGCCTTGCGCAGGACGTCACCGGCGAGCTTCAGCGCAACCTCCCCGGTTTCGACCGTGACACGTGCTTCGGCGAGTTGCCGCTGCAACTCCTCGACCTTGGCGCCGACCATGTCGCGCAGCACTTCGAGCCGCGCAAGGGCCTCTTCCGCTTCGACGCGGGCCGCCGCGGACTCCTGCTCGCGCTGCTGAAGATCGCCCCGTGTCTCGTCCTCCCTGGCAAGTTGCCGTTGCCATTCGAGCAGCGCCAGGCGCAGCTCGCGGGCTGCCTGCTCGAGCCGCACCTGCGTATCGCGATAATGATCCAGTTCCGCTTCGACGGCGGACAGCGCCTCGGGCGATTCCGGCAGGCGCAGGTCGGCGGCATCCGTTGCGAGCCGTTCGCGCACGACCTTGAGTGCCTGTTCGGCCTCGTGGCACCGCATATCCGCTTCGGCAAACCTTTCACTGGCGACACGCGCTGCGCGGGCGCTGGCGACGGCGGCCAGGTGAGCGCTGCGCAGCATCTCGTCGGCGGGCGCCTTGCGCCATTCTTCGTCGGCCTGCTCGCGATCCAGTATGAGCTGCCCAGCCATGGCCTGCACTGCCGCCAATTCGTCGGAAAGCCGCGCCAGGCGCTCGGCAATCTCGGCCAACCGCAGCGTGCGGGCCGCAGCGCGGGCCGCATGGCCGATATAGACCGCCGTCGGCTTGCCCCAGGCGCCGGACAGGGCACCGAGACGATATCGGCCGTCGGCGGCAATCCAGGCCTCTGTGTCGACCGGGTCGTCATCCGCACAGGCGACGCCGGACAGCAAGCGCTCGACGATATCGGCCGGCACCGTACAGCCGGCCGGCACCGTGACTTCCAGAAAGTCGGCAAGCGACGGAGAAGACTTTCGCCGTTCCAGCACATGTGTATCGTATAGCGGCGCGCCATCGTCGCTTGACTGAAGACGACCGTCCGGCGAGATCCACGCATCGAGCAGCCCGGCGGCTTCAAGTGCGGCTTCGAGGCCGGCGCGCTGCGGGACAGCCACCGCGCCGCGAAAATCCACCACTTGCCAGAATGGCGCGCCCTGACGCGCGTCCCGGACGGAGGCGTCGCGCGTGTAGGGCAAAGGCGGCACCATGTCGTCGCCGGCCTCCAGGCGTTGGCGTTCGTCTTCGAGCGTACCAAGTTCCGCCTCCAGCGTCTGCCGTTGGCCGTCGAGCGTCGCGCGCTGCTGCGTCAGTGCGAAGCTTGCCGCGTCATGCGCCGATTGCAGCAGGTGCCGGGCGGGATTGTCGCCTTGCAGCGTCACTGCCCATTCCGCCAGCGCCGTTAGGGCCGCGAACTTGGCGTTCGGATCGACTTGCAGTTGCTTCAGGCCAATGAAATGGCGATCCCAGCTTTCCGCCAGTCCCCGGCCTTGGCGTTCGATTTCGGCGTCGGCCTGTGTGCGACGTTCGGCAGCCTCTTCGGCTTCGACCTGTCGCTCGTCCTGGATTTCGCGGCGCCGGACATGGTCTGCCTCGGCTCGCGCGACTTCGCCGTGACGACGACGCAGCAGGGCGATCTGTTCACGCCGGCCGGCGACAAGATTGCGAAGCTCGGAGCAGGCTCTGTCGAAAGCATGCTGCGTCAACTCGACCAGCACGGAAGTCTCCAATGCGGCGAGCGGGTTTGCGGTGTGCTGGTCGACGATGCCTGCCGCATCTGCGTGAAGGGTACTTTGCCGGCGCAACTCGGCCAAGGCGCGTTCCGCCTGCTCGACACGCCGGGCGGTGCGCCCGGTTTCCTCGATGCTGAGTTCCAGCCGCCGGCCTGTCTGCTCGACCGCCGCCGCGGCTTTCTGCATCGCTTGCCGGCGCGCTTCCGCTTCTTTCTCGGCGCTTTCGAGGCGGTTGGCATCCTGCATTGTCGGGTCGGAACGCAAGGCGTCGAGCCGCGCCCGATCGCGCGCCAGCGTGATTTCCGAATCGTCTCGGGCCGTCTGGGCGAGCGCTTCCCGCGCCTGAACTTCGTCGAACCGGGCCTTGGCTTCGCCGCGTGCCCGGCTGGCATTGTCGAATTCCGTCTGGGCCTGACGCAGCAGCCGTGCCTGCCGGCGCGTCTGCGTACCGGCATAGACGCGATAGCGCTCCTCGAAGCGACCGACGGCCTTGGCCAGCGCCTGATACTCCTCGAGTTGACGACGGTCTTCCTCGATCTGTCCGAGGGCCTCGGCGACGTCGCCGAGCAGTTCGGGCGCCAGCGGCGGCAGGGCCTCGGTCAGCGCGTTCGACAACGCGGTTTCATCAGGCTTCCTGGAAAGCTGCGGCTGGCGAAGCTGGATCAGCGTATCCATCAGCGCGTCGTAGCGCTTGGCGCCCAGACGGAACAGGCGCTCGTCGACCGCGCGGCGATAACCGGCGGCGGTGTCGAACACCTGGCCACGGCCTTCGAGCGCATCGCGCAGGCGCTCCTTGGTCAGCACGATCCGATGCTCGCTGGTTAGCCACAGATCCTGGTTGATGCGCGGCGCGCCGTCGGCGTCTTCCAGCAGGAAGAACCAACTGTCAACTTGTGGGCGGGCGGCCGTTGCAGAGAGACCGACGCCGAGCGACAGAAAATGCGGCGTGCCGTCTTCGGCGACACGGCCGAACTCGATCCACGCGTAGCCGTTGCGCCGGTCGTGGCTGTTCATTAGCAGGTTCCAGGCCATCCTCTTGCCGGCATCCCCGTCGGGTTCGATACGAGAAGACTTGAGTTGCGCGTCGAGCAGGAACGGCAACGTCAGCGACAGCACCTTGGACTTGCCGGTGCCGTTGTTGCCACGCAGCAGCAGATGGCCGTCGCGGAACCAGAATTCCTCACTGTCATAGTGATAAAGTTCTACCAGGCCCAGGCGCAGAGGCTGCCATCGTGGCCGCGTCGGTGTCGGCAAGATGGGCTTTTCCAGTGGCGTAGCAAACAGGTTCAAGCGGTCGTTCATGTTGGTCCAAACAGAGAGCCGGCGGCCTGTGCTGCCACATTGCGGGTTTCGTGAATTTCGGCCTCGCCCAGCGCAAAGCGCGCGAGCGCCGGTAGCGGGCGTACGGCTCCGGCTTTTCGCACGATCAGTTGCAACTTTTCCAATCGTTCGATGGCAATTGTCGTGAGTTCGCGTTCGGCGCCGGGCTCGCGCGCCGATTTGCGCCAGTAACGGCCGTACCGGCTCTTGGCTTCGTGCAGGAAGTCCGCAATGTCATGCTCTCGCATAATAGGAGCCTGCATCGTGTCTGCGCCATCCTTGCGCCGCTGCCTTTGGCCGACGGCCAGATACTCGGCTACGAGTAGCGTCACATGGGCGTCGGTCCCCTCGGCGGGCATCGCCACATCGGTCAGCAGGCCGGCTTCGTCGACCAGCGCCAAACCTTCAGCGCGCTGCTCCGCCACCAGGCCGGCGGCATCGCACAGGCGGGCGGCCATCGTTCCGCGCTGGTTGAAGAAATAGGCGCGGGCTTCCGGATCCAGCGTTTCGACATAGACGACCGGGTCGTCGAGAAGCCGGCGCGCGAGCTGGTGGCGCAGCTCTGTGCGCCGACCTTCCTCGCTGTCCGCCACATGTTCGTCGACCATGGCGCGCAGCCGCTCTTCGAGTGTGAAGGGCGCTTCTCCTGGCGCCCAGGTGGATGGGCCACGCACCGCTGCCAGCATCCCAGCGAGCATGCGGCGTTGCACGTCATAGAGCGCGTCGGCCTGGTCGCCTCCGGCCTGCACGAAAGCCTCTTCGTCGCCGGCGACGCGGTCCAGCACTCCGAGATCCAGCAATGAGCGGCACACCGACACGAGTTCGCGCCGCTCATGCTGCGCCTCGAGCGTAAAGGTGAAGTCGAGCATCGGGTCGGCGGCGAGTTCCAGCAGCCTCTCGCCCAGCAGCCGCAAGGTGATCTGCGGGTCGGCGCGTTCGAGCACCGCGCAAGCGAGGCAAAGCAGCACGTAGCGGCGACGGTCGTAGCCGGGAAGGCCGCGCATGGTGTCTGTCACGGTTCCAGGACGCTTGTAGAGGCGCGCGCCCTCGCGCTCGACCTGCAATATCCAGCCTGTCTCGCGCGAAAACCATTCGCGCAATGCTTCGGCCTGTCGGCGCACGGCAGCGAAATCATCATCCGCGGGGTTCATCAAGGGCGTCATCAGCAGAGCGCGCAAGCAGGCGCGAAACTCCTCGCGCTGGAAATGTTGCTGCTGCAGGCCGATGTTGCGGCCATCGTTTGACCTGTTTGTCGCTTTCATCGGCCGTCCTGCAGAGGCGTGATGGTGATCAGATGGTCTCGCCCGGCAAAGACGCCATGCGGCGTGTCGATCCTGGCGTGGCTGTCGCGGGCAAGCGGCCTCAGGTGAATGTGCAGCAGGCCATCGCCCGTCTGCCGTTCTATCGGGGCCTCCGGCCCGGCCTGTTCGCTCAGCGCTTCTCCAAGCAGCCCAAGGAACAGGCCGAAGGCATGCGTGTCGAGTTCGCCTAGATCCGAAAGCCGCGCGGGATGGCTGGTGGCGAGGCGCTTGCGCGCCGCTTCCACCTGCAGCGATTCCTCCGCGAATTGCAGCGCCAGAAACGCGCGGTCCTCGGCGCGGTCCCTCACGCGGGGCAGCGGCCCGCGCGGGGCGGCTTCGCCATATTCGCGCAAACGAGGATGAATCCGGAGCGGCGCGGCATCGGCCCAGGAGGTGCTGGCCGGCAGGTCGGCGTCCGCGCCGGCGTTGAGCGAGAAATGCCGTGCGGGATTGAGTGCGAAGGCGGCGCGCGCAAGCTGGTGCGCCTCGCCATTGTCCGCGCAAGCGGCAAACCAGCCGGCGAGCAAGCGGAAATCGGCCGAGCGATCGCTGCGGCCGCTGCGCCGCTCGTTGAGGGCTGCGATCGCGGCCAGGAGCTGCGGGATAGCCGACCGTGCCCGCGCCCGCAACAGTTCGGCTTGCGGGGGCTCGTGGCCGGTGCTGAGAAACCAGCCGCGCAGGCCCTTCCATCGCTCGCACCAGGCTTGCAGGACGCGGTCGCGCGCATCGGACTGGTCCTGCGCGCCGCCGGGAGCCGCATCGCGCGATTCGCGCTCGGCTACCTGGCCCAGCAGGGCGTCGATGCTCGGTTCCAAGGCGAGTATGAGGCGCGCGATGGTGTCGGAACGGCGCACCAGATCGCCCATGAAGCGTTCCAGATAGTCGATCAGCCGCTTCTTGTAGTTCGCGACTGCGCCCGCTTCGGCCTGTTGCAACTCGATGCTGCGCGCGACACCGGCCATGAACGCCTGCGCGTTCTCGGCCAGGCCTTCGAAGACACGTACCAGGTCCCGCAGCGTTTCGTGGATCTTAGCGACATCGGGCTCGTCCGTTCCGGCCAGTGCTTGAAGCGCCTGCAACCGGCTCGCTATGTCTTCGAGCGCCACCGTTTGCAACTCGGCGCGGCGTTGCAAGGTTTGCACGAACACCGCCAATGCCGATTCCACCGCTTCGCCGCCGGGCGACAGCCGGTAGAGGAAGCGGGCGCGATAGAAGTCGCTGAGGTTGGAAACCCGCGCGGTGTCGGGGTGCGATTCGAGATTGCCCCATTCCGCAAGCTGGCCGAGCGCCGCATTGACTTCCTCGACGCGTGGCGACCCGTCCGGCCATCGGGCTTCGGCAAGCACTTCGTCAGGCCTCAACTGTAGACGATATTGCCGCTTGGCTGCCGCGAAGACATCCATGATGCAGCGGTAGAATGCAGCCTTCTCGGCGCTTACGTGACGAAATAGATCCGCCGGGTCATTCGCAATGTGCTTAGGCAATCGCTGCCTCCCCAACCTATTTCGAAT
The DNA here is from genome assembly GCF_000359125.1 of Mesorhizobium sp. STM 4661. Lineage (GTDB taxonomy): Bacteria > Pseudomonadota > Alphaproteobacteria > Rhizobiales > Rhizobiaceae > Mesorhizobium. The sequence continues at coordinate 8,769 of NZ_CAAF010000029.1, forward strand.
GTTTTCGCTTTGTTCTGGCTCCCCGTCAAGACGGCGTGCTGATAGGTGAGCACATGGTGAAGCAATCACCAGTTCTCGCCCCCGACCAGCAGCATGTGCTATGTTTGGTTCAGCAGGCGAGTTACGCTAGCCAATGTGGCTTTGCCGCGCTGGACTATGCCGAGTAATATGGAAAAGTTCCAAATCTGGCCCGCGAAAAAAATAAAATCAAACGCTTTAGACACGCCAGACCCACCCTGACCATTGATTTTGCAACGAAAAAATACCCTAGCTGGAGCGCTGACGGTACTTTTCGAGCCGGCTTGGGCGCTCTATCTAAAGCTGCAAAGTGCGAGAAATCGTCCGATTGGTCCCGATAGTTGGTGAAACCTCAAAATATTTTTTGCGACGATTTTCCCTTTAAAATCAAAAGCGCAATTTTTTGACGGTTCTAGTGTCGGACTTTTCGTCGTTCCGAAAAATATTTAACATTAATTTCAATGGGTTGTGGGCTTATTGAACGATCGAATGGGAGTGAAGGGGAGTACCGTGGAGTAGTATCGGATAGCAGAGGACACCCGAGCGAATCCTAGGCCATCGATAGCAGTCGATAGATTCTAGGCGACCCGCAGATCTGCCGCTCTGTCGGGCGTCTCCCCGCTCTTCGAACGGCGCCCATACGCCGTCAGGCCCACCCCAACCTTCGCGACTTTGTGGCCTTCAAATATTCGGTCGCGCGCTGCTCGAAGAAGTTAGCGCGCGCGACCAGTTCTCGGCGTCGATCACACGGTCGTAGATCGATTACTGCTCCTTCTTGAACAAATCCTGGAAGATGAGCTGGCCCCAAGCGCGGCCGCGTGCGTGCACCAGCGCGCCACCCTCGTTGAGCTTTCCCAGCTTGACGGGTGCGAACCCGAGTTGTTTGGCCAAGGCCGCCACGGGAGCGATCGCGTCCTCGTCGTCGCTCGACAGAAAGACGACCCGGTGCCCGCCCTCGACGATCGGATCGGCAGCCAGGGTGGCCGCAACCAGGTGATTGAAACCTTTGACGAAATTGGCGCCGGTGAACGCCTTCGCGACGAAGGCGGAGGACGGGAGACCGTCCAGCTCCTCAAGGGGAACTAACGCGTTCATTGCGTCGATGACCGTCTTGCCTTTCCAGCTCGGCAGGGCTTTCGCAACCTCGCGATGCTCCCCGAAAGGGACCGCCAAGATGATTGTGTCGGCCTCGAGTGCATCCCGCAGCGACTTGGCGACGACCGTGGGTCCAATCGCCCGAGCCTGCGGCGCCAACGCCTCGGGCGGCTGGCGGCTCGCGACGGTCACGTCGATATTTTTACGGGCGAAGGCGTGGGCGAGGGCCTGGCCTACAGCGCCGAATCCTACAATCGCATAGCTCATAATACTTCTCCGATCCGTGTTGATATTGATTCCCCGGCCTTCAACGGCCCTGGGTTATCCGTTTCGCTGCATGGCGAGCTTCGCGAGATCTTCGGACCGCCACCCCAAGCGATGCGCGTCATCGGTTCGAATTCCTGAATTGACGCGTAGACGTCCTGCCGTGAACGACTTCCGCGCGGCCGGACGGTCAGCCGCTTCTCGCGATCCGGCGCGAATTCAGATGGCCGAGAAGCCGCCGTCGACAGACAACTCCACCCCATTCACGAAGCTCGAATCGTCTGAAGCAAGAAACAGCGCGACCGCCGCAATTTCCTCAGGACGACCCATCTTTCCCCGCGGGATCAGGGATTCGAACATCCGCTTCGCCTCCTCGGTGAGAACTTGGTCCTGCATCGGTGTGGCGATCGGCCCCGGGCTCAGCACGTTCACCCGGATATTCCTGCCCTTCAGTTCGTTGAGCCAAGTGCGTGCGAATGAGCGCAACGCCGCCTTGCTCGCCGCATACACGCCGTAACCAGGAAAACCTTTCACCGAAGCAACTGACCCGGTCATGAAGATGGATCCGCCATCGTTGAACAGCGGCAACGCCTTCTGAACCGTAAACAGCGTGCCGCGCGTATTCAGGCCGAAGGTCGCATCGAAATGCTGCTCGGTAATCTCGCCCAGTGGGACGGCTTCGCCCATGCCGGCGCTCGCGTACAGGACGTCGATCCTGCCCTTTTCCCGCTTGACCGTGTCTAACAGACGGTCGATGTCGTCGAGAGTGGCCGCGTCGCCGCGCACGCCGGTCACGTTCCGGCCAATCAGCTTGACGGCCTCGTCGAGTACCTCCTGCCGCCGGCCCGTGATGAAAACATAGGCGCCTTCTTCAACGAACCGCTTGGCGCTCGCCAGCGCCATACCGCTCGAGCCACCCGTGATGACTGCAACCTTACCGTCTAGCTTTCCCATGATCGTTCCTTTCAGGCTCTGTCGTTGGTCGTTCGGGGAAGTCCCCCGAGAGCCTCGAAGTAGGTTCGCCGCGGTCAGGCGTTGAGTGCGGAAGCGCGCACATCGGTGGTGCGAAATCGATCCGGCTGGACGACTGACGCAGCCGCGACGATCGGTGTCCGCCGTTCGGAATTGGGCCGCGCTGGTCGACATAGGCTATGATGACGGCCCGTACCGCTGTTCGATGTGTTGGATACGGGCTTTGGAAGGCGCACCGCGCGGTGCCGGATTGCACCATGATCGACTGGGATGACGTTCGCTACTTTCTTGCCGTCGCGCGCGGAGGCTCGGTGCGGGCTGCCGCCGAGCGCCTCGGTGTGAACCACTCGACCGTGCTGCGACGCATCGCCCAGCTCGAGGAACGCCTCGGGGTGCACATGTTCGAAAAGCTGCCCTCGGGCTACCGCCTGACGGCTGCGGGCGAGGAGGTCCTCGAGTTCGCGGACCAGATGGAAGCGTCGTCGCACCAGCTGGAGACGCGCGTCTTCGGGCGCGACCAGAGCGTGCGCGGGCTTCTGCGGGTGACGTTGGCTCCGACCCTCGCGACACACCTGCTCATGCCGGACTTCGCCGATTTCGCGCGTCTGCATCCGGACATCGAGATGGAAATCTTGTCGTCCGGCGAGCTGGCAAATCTGACCAACCGAGAGGCCGACGTGGCGATCCGCGTCGTCTACGATCGCAAAACCCTGCCGCTCAATCTTCACGGCCTGAAGGGACCGGAGCTGTTCGGCGGCGTCTACATGTCCTGCGATCGACTAGCCGCATGGCGTGCGGGCGCGCCTGATCCCATCCGGTGGATCGTCATAAGCATTCATGGAATTCCAGATTGGGCCAGCGAGGGTGAGGTTCGCACCACGGGGGTTCCATTCAGGACCACGGACGGCGAGGCGCAGATCGTTGCTGTACGGCAAGGGCTCGGGATCACGACACTGCCGTGCTTCGTCGGAGATGCCGACCCCCTACTGGTGAGGGTGCCGGGTACCGACCTGCACATGTACGGAACGCTCTGGCTTCTAACACAGGGGGAGACACGCAAGACGAAGCGCGTGCGGCTCTTCACGGAGTTCGTATCCCGCAGGCTCGCCGCGTACGCTCCGCTTCTCGCGGGGCTGTCCATATCGCGCGACTGACGCCCGGCAGGTCGCCGGCGACGCTTGCCGTAATCCGGTCGGAAGCCGAGCTGCGATCGCTTGAAGCGGCGTCGTTCAATCCGCGAATGTTGCGCCGTATCGCAACCGGCGCGAGGGCCACACTACTGACGGCGACGGACTTCACCATCGCTGACGGTCTTTTTGGCAGGCTGGAGACGCCGCTTTTGCGGAGAACTCCGAGGAAAATAG
>NZ_CAAF010000028.1 GCF_000359125.1 Mesorhizobium sp. STM 4661
CTGCCCGATCCAGATTCCCGTCAACTGTCTGCAGAAGGAACATACCGCGTGAACGCGCTGTCCGAACAGATCCTTTCCGAATTGCGCCACCTGCTGATCGAGATGAGCGACGGCGGCAGCGTCGGTCCGTCCGTCTACGACACGGCGCGAGCTCTGCAGTTCCACGGCAACGTCACCGGTCGGCAGGACGCATACGCGTGGCTCATCGCGCAACAACAGGCCGATGGCGGATGGGGAAGCGCGGACTTCCCGCTGTTCCGCCATGCGCCCACCTGGGCGGCTTTGCTGACATTGCAGCGTGCCGATCCTCTTCCCGGCGCTGCCGACGCAGTCCAGGCTGCAACCCGGTTCCTCGAGCGCCAGCCCGATCCCTACGCGCATTCGGTGCCGGAAGACGCGCCGATCGGCGCGGAGCTGATCCTGCCGCAGTTGTGCGGCGAGGCCGCCTCCTTGCTGGGCGGCGTGGGGTTTCCGCGCCACCCGGCGCTGTTGCCGTTGCGGCAGGCGTGCCTTGTCAAGTTGGGGGCGGTGGCGACGTTGCCGAGCGGCCATCCGTTGCTGCACTCCTGGGAAGCCTGGGGAACGTCGCCGACCACCGCATGCCCGGACGACGACGGCAGCATTGGCATCAGTCCGGCGGCCACCGCCGCGTGGCGTGCGCACGCCGTAACACATGGGAGCACGCCGCAGGTCGGGCGCACCGACGCGTATCTGCAGGCGGCATCGCGGGCGACGCGCAGCGGCATCGAAGGTGTCGTTCCCAACGTCTGGCCGATCAATGTGTTCGAGCCATGCTGGTCGCTGTACACCCTGCATCTGGCCGGGCTGTTCGCGCATCCCGCGTTCGCCGATGCCGTGCGCGTGATCGTCGCGCAGCTCGACGCCCGCATGGGCGTGCGCGGTCTGGGCCCGGCCTTGCACTTCGCAGCCGATGCCGACGACACCTCCGTTGCGTTGTGCGTCCTGCGCCTTGCAGGTCGCGACCCGCCGGTCGATGCGTTGCGCGATTTCGAAATCGGCGAGCTATTCGTCACCTTCCCCGGCGAGCGCAATGCCTCGGTGTCGACCAACATCCATGCCCTGCATGCGTTGCGACTGTTGGGAAAGCCCGCCGCCGGCACCAGCTACTACGTCGAGGCCAATCGCAACCCGCACGGTCTATGGGACAACGAAAAATGGCACGTTTCGTGGCTGTATCCCACCGCGCATGCGGTCGCTGCGCTGGCGCAAGGCAAGCCCCAGTGGCGCGACGAGCGCGCGCTGGCGGCGCTGCTGCAGGCGCAGCGCGATGACGGCGGCTGGGGCGCCGGTCGCGCATCCTCATTTGAGGAAACCAGCTATGCGCTGTTCGCGTTGCACGTGATGGACGGGAGCGAAGAGCCGACAGGGCGCCGGCGCATCGCGCAGGCGGTGGCGCATGCGCTGGAGTGGATGCTCGCCCGCCATGTGTCGCATGCATTGCCGCAGACGTCGCTGTGGATCGGCAAGGAACTGTATTGCCCCACCCGGGTCGTGCGCGTGGCCGAACTCGCCGGGTTGTGGCTGGCGCTTCGTTGGGGGCGGCGCGTCCTGGCCGAGGGAGCAGGAGCGGCGCCATGATCCCGACCGAACGCGCGCTGCAGCAGGTGCTGGAGTGGGGGCGTTCCCTGACAGGGTTCGCCGACGAGCATGCCGTGGAAGCGGTCAGGGGCGGCCAGTACATCCTGCAGCGCATCCACCCGGGCCTGCGCGACACCAGCGCCCGCACTGGCCGCGATCCGCAGGACGAAACGCTGATCGTGGCGTTCTATCGCGAACTGGCGCTGCTGTTCTGGCTCGACGATTGCAACGACCTTGGCCTGATCGCGCCGGAGGAGCTCGCCGCGGTGGAGCAGGAGCTGGGGCAGGGCGTGCCGTGCGCGCTCCCCGGATTCGAGGGCTGCGCTGTGCTGCGCGCTTCGCTGGCCGCGCTCGCCTACGATCGTCGCGACTATGCTCAGCTTCTCGACGATACCCGGTGCTACTGCGGGGCGCTGCGCGCCGGACACGCGCAGGCGGCAGGGGCAGAACGCTGGTCCTACGCCGAATACCTGCACAATGGCATCGATTCGATCGCCTACACGAACGTGTTCTGTTGCCTTTCGTTGCTGTGGGGGTTGGACATGGCGACCTTGCGTGCGCGTCCGGCGTTTCGCCAGGCCCTGCGGCTCATCTCCGCGATAGGGCGCCTGCAGAACGATCTGCATGGGCGCGACAAGGACAGGTCGGCCGGCGAGGCCGACAACGCGGCGATCCTGCTGCGGCAGCGCTATCCGGCTATGCCTGTGGTGGAGTTCCTCAACGACGAGCTGGCCGGCCATACGCGCATGCTGCACCGGGTGATGGCGGAAGAACGCTTTCCCGCGCCGTGGGGAGCGTTGATCGAGGCCATGGCGGCCATCCGCGCGCAGTACTACCAGACCTCGACCAGCCGCTACCGCAGCGACGCTGCGGGGGGAGGCCAGCGTGCGCCCGCCTGAACGGCGGGATGCGGCTGCGTGCGCGCGCTGCCGTCGGTCCGATCCGATGCAACGCCGTCCCCCGATGCGACGGATGGAGCGAGCATGAGCGATAGCGACAACATCCCGAGCCGGCGCAAGGACGACCATCTGGACATCGTGCTGGATCGGCGAACGGCGCCGGCCACGGTCGCCGCCGGCTGGGAGTACATCCGTTTCGAACACTGCGCATTGCCCGAGTTGGACCTGACGCAGATCGACCTGCGCGCCTCGCTGCTGGGCAAGACCATGCGCGCGCCGCTGCTGATCAGCTCCATGACCGGCGGCGTGCCACGCGCCGAGGCCATCAACCGGCATCTGAGCGAGGCAGCACAAGCCTTGGGGATCGCCATGTGCGTCGGTTCGCAGCGCGTGAGCCTGCAATCCCGCAACTCCCAGGGGCTGACGCGCGCGCTGCGCCGCATGGCCCCAGACATTCCCTTGCTGGCTAATATCGGCGCCGCGCAACTGCGCGAGGCCGACGGCCTGGACCTGGCGCGCCGGGCGGTGGATGCGCTGGAGGCCGATGGACTCATCGTCCATCTCAATGCGCTGCAGGAAGCAGTACAGCCGGAGGGCGACCGCGACTGGCGCGGCGTCCTGGCGCAGATCGCTCGCGCCGCGCGCAGCGTGGACGTGCCGATTGTGGCCAAGGAAGTGGGGTCGGGCCTGTCCGCCTCGGTGGCCTGCGCGCTCGTCAAGGCGGGCGTGGCGGTCATCGATGTCGCCGGCGCCGGCGGCACCAGTTGGGCCGCGGTGGAGGGCGAGCGCGCCCGCGATGCCGCCGACCGTGCAGTTGCGATGGCGTTCGCCGACTGGGGGATTCCGACCCCGGCCAGCGTGCAGGCGGTACGTCGGGCGCTGCCAACTGTGAAGCTGATCGCGTCGGGCGGGATCCGCGACGGCGTCGACGTGGCCAAGGCCATCCGCCTGGGCGCGGACATCGCCGGGCAGGCGGCCGGCGTGCTGCGCGCGGCGACGGTGTCCACCGAGGCGGTTGTCGCGCATTTCGAGATCGTCATCCGCCAGTTGGCCGTTGCCTGCTTCTGCACCGGCTCGGCTGATCTGGCGGCGTTGCGTCAGGCGCGGTTGTTGCCCTCGGCGCATCTGCCCGCCGGTTGATGCCGGCGTCGCCCGCACGTGGCGGCGGGCGCCTAGCAGGCTGCTGAATACCTACGCCAAAGATGACTACTGATCCACCTTGGCGAGGCGGTTCAATGCGCGGGAGCTCGTGATCACCAGAAGGGAAGTCGATGCCCAGGACGTGGCTTGGTTGGAGACGCTAAGGAACGTCAAACTGACGATTCTTGTAACGTGGTCGGGGATCGAGAGCGACAGGATCGAACCGGTCTCGTCCCGCATAGCGGAACGATAGCTCCACCGGAAGCATTCGGTTCTGCCACAGCACCGGCCAGGCAAAAATAACTTGCGTTGCGCAGATAAAATGCCCTGATCCTGCCATTCCTCCATGGGCACGTGGGCGGGGAGAAATCTCATACAACTGGCAGCGAAGGGAGGCTCGGCCCAATGAGCGGGGTGGCGCGTGAAGAAGTTAATCCGGTGTCATCGGCAACGTTCGCGCCGCTCGAGAATTCAACTTTCCGTCCGATCTGGATTGCCACACAGGTATCCAGTCTAGGGTGGCTGATTCAAATGGTTGCCATCAGTTGGCTGATGGCGACCATTTCGACATCGGATGTGATGGTCGCCTTGGTGCAGGCTTCGACAACCTTGCCCACATTCCTCCTGTCAATTATCGCCGGCGCCCTAGCGGACAATTACAGCCGCCGCAATCTCATGTTCGCTGGCTGGTGCGTGATAGCATTGTCCTCGACGATGCTGACTGTTCTTGCAGGTCTCGGAATTTTCAATCCATGGATGGTTCTTGCATTCAGCTGTTTGGCCGGAGTAGGCGCCGCTTTCACCGACCCCGCCTGGCACGCGTCGGTTGGCGATATCCTGCGAAAGCGCGATGTTCCGGCCGCCGTCACGCTTATCTCGGTCGGATATAACGCCGTCCGAAGCATCGGTCCCGCTCTCGGTGGCGTCGTCGTTGCTTCCTTTGGCCCTTTGACGGCTTTCGCAGTGGCGACGCTTACATATCTGATGCTGCTGTGGACCATAGGGCGCTGCAAATGGCATGTTCGCCCGTCACCGCTGCCGAGTGAACCATTGACCACGGCGATCCATGACGGAGCGCGCTTCACTGCCCTGTCATCCGAAATCAAGGCAGCAATTGCCCGCGGTGCCCTCTTTGGGCTGACGAGCATCTCTATACTAGCGCTCTTGCCTCTCGTCGCCCGCGATCAGCTGGGGGGAGGGCCAGTCGTTTACGGCATCCTGATGGCCGGCTTCGGGACCGGCGCCTTGTTCGCCGGCATCTGCAACAACATTCTGAGACGGAGGCTGTCCCAGGAACGTTTGACGACACTGTCGTGCATCGCCTGTGCGGCTTGTTGTCTATCGCTTGCTTTCACCCCCTCGGTGGCGGTGGCGGCTATCGCGCTGGCGCTCGGCGGCGCGGGCTGGGTCGTGACCTGGACCGGGCTGGACGTAAGCGTCCAGTTGGCGAGTCCAAGGTGGGTCGTTGGTCGCACGCTCTCGATCTATTACGCCCTTTCATCCGGCGGCATCGCGGCTGGCAGCTGGCTGTGGGGTACGGTGGCCGAGAGCTATTCGCTGAGCTCGGCTCTGGAGCTTTCAGGTGGCGCGCTGCTGCTGGTCGCTGGCACCGGCTTCCTGCTGCCCATCCGTCAATGGAAAGATTCCGATCAGGCTCCTCTTGGCTTCGAAACGCCTCAGGTTGCCCTGGATTTGAAGCCCCGAAGCGGGCCGATCGTCGCCAAGATCGAATATTCAATACCCGAAGCAAATGTCGAAGCGTTCCTGGAGCAGATGCGGGAACGGCGGCGAGTACAAAGCGGCGTTGGTGCGCGACACTGGAATCTCCAGCGCGACCTCCAGCAGCCTTCGCGTTGGACAGAAACCTTCCGCACCCCGACCTGGATGGACTACCTTCGCCTGAACCACCGCCTTACGGCAGCCGACAAGGAGTTGGACCAGCGTCTCCTCGCATTGCACCTGGGAGAGCTTCCTCCTCGAACCACGCTTGCGATCGAGCGGCCGACTGGAGCTGGCCGCAAGCGGGACCAATCGATGCGGTTCTTTTTCCGGCGTTGACATCCGTCCAGGCGTCCGCGCTGGTGAGACAGGATGGGTTGGAAACGAGCCAACGCTCTCACCATCCGTTTTGCAGATCGGCTTCGATCCATTCGGGTGGTTGCCGAGCCGGCATACTGGGCGGCTCAGACGTATCCTTGTCGGAGAGATTCCTCGGCACTCGAGCGTCTTGCAGCGCGTTGCGCTCAAGCTCACCGGCACCTGTTCGGTGCGTTCCCAAACAGAGCAATGGCTTTTCGCGCCGCAACCCCGAGGTGGGTAATTCTGGTTTTTGCTGGGTTTAACTCTACGAAATATGAACAGGATCGGCTTCACGGCCCGTCTGGTTCGCACTGGCCACAGAGGAATACACGATATGGCGACCGGAACAGTGAAGTGGTTCAACAGCACCAAAGGTTTTGGCTTAATCCAGCCCGATGACGGCGGTCAGGACGTTTTCGTCCATATTTCAGCTGTAGAACGGGCTGGACTTTCAAACCTCGTTGATGGGCAGAAGATCAAGTACGAGATCGAGCAGGACCGCCGTAGCGGCAAGTCCTCCGCAGGTAGTCTCAGCAAGGTAGGCTGATTTTCTCGTCGGACCCGCAGAGCGCGAAGGATAAGTCAAGCCGAAGGTACCATCGTCATTCGCGGGGCGTATCGCGACGGACTCTCTTTTACGACGATCCTGATGCGTCACGCAAACGGTGAATCACGAACGCTCTCGCCGCAAACCCCTTCCGCCCGGAAATCTGCCCCGGTTACGGCTCTCGGCGTATCCCAGAGTTGGGAGAAGCTTTCTGCCAGACTACAACTGTAACCTCATATCGGTTTAGCAGGTCAAGCGTCGGTGGTACCCTGATTGGGTAACTTAACGACTTTGGAGGCCGAGCAATGGATCGCGATAACAAACGGGCACGCGCAGCTGCAAGTTCATCCCAAGACGTGGGGAATCGCAGTACCCTCCGTGACCTTCCATACGGACCATTGACCGATGTTGCAGAACGGCTGGTAAGCGCTAACCCGCGCGATACAGCGCGAAATCTTGGGACCTTCAAAGAACTCGGGAGGCGAGAGCGCATAGCCGTTCGGGGCACTCGAACCGAGCCAGAAACTGACCTCGCGAAGTTTGAAACGCGGACCAATCAGCTTGGACGATCAGCCGTCGATCTGGGGGATAAATTGACTGCCGGGTTGGGACACACCTCGGATGAAGTAGCATTGGAGCAATTCAGAGCAGTCAGTAATGTGTCTCATTACCTTCGGCCAGAGACACAAGATAGTATTGTTAATCGCATTGGCAACATGGACCCACCTTCGCAAGCTATCGGAGCGCTTTACGCTGCGCAAAACTTCAGCAAGTTTAACGCTGAAAATAAAGCTCGCATTTTTGATCAGGCCGCTGAATTGGCTACCGATCCGGATGGCCACGTCAGGTCGACAGCATCCAATGCTATGTACGCGATGTATCACCAGTTAGATCCAAATCAACAGGCCCAAGCTCACTCAATTCCCGGCATGCAAGACATCTTGCCGCAGATGCCTCCTCCGCGGCATGCAGCAGAGGAACGCAGTGCGGATCTGGACGCCCACATAGCAGGTATTGGGGCTGCAGTCCGTGATACAGTTGGCCCGCAAACCTCCCACGAACAGCTGCAGCGGGGTGGTCAAGTCGGCCGGGACATAAGCCACTCCTACAATCACGCCCGAGAGGATCTAATGGAGGCTAGGAGAAGCAGAGATCGCACCGGCCGTTGAGGTCTCGGCCATGGCAGTAACGCTTCCTCTCCCGAATTCCGTTCACGGCCTTGCTGTTTCCAATTCCCTGGCCGTCGACGTAGCTGCTTAGTGAAACTTTCAAAATCCACGTCTGCCGGGTGGCGCGATGCAAGCATCGCACCACCCGCTGCGGCATCGATCTGTCGAGCGTCGGCATCGCGACCTCGGTTCGGTGTCTGAAGCAAGCGCAGCATCAGCACGGCTAATTCGGCCATGGAACAATGTCTTCTACAAAAACGACGTCCCCCAACATAGCCATTAGCATCGCGTGCTCACTCGCCTTGGGGTTCTGTGCGGCAAGTCTGTACGCAACCTTCCGCCACGGGGGTAGCGGCGAGGCTCTGATGGCGTTTGATGTCCGTGCCTTTTGGTTTGAGACGCCCTTCTATTTGGGTTTCGCAACCCCCGTTTTCTATCAGGGCGCGGCTATCGTGCTCTCGACATCCGCGGTTGTCTTGCTGATTCAGCAGTTCGTATTGCGCCGCAAGCTCGAACACCACGGGACCGCTCGTTGGGCTCGAGTGGATGAAATGCGACGCACGGGATATCTGCGACGATACCGTGGCGTGACAGGGCCGGTCTTCGGGAAGACGAGTGGTCCTTTCTGGCCTGGCTATTACCTGACCAATGGCGAGCAGCCTCACAGCCTCATCGTTGCGCCGACCCGCGCTGGCAAGGGTGTCGGCATAGTCATTCCAACGCTACTTACATTTAAAGGCTCTGTGATAGCTCTGGACGTCAAGGGGGAGCTCTTTGAGCTCACATCGAGGGCGCGTAAAGCCGCAGGCCACGAAGTGTTCAAATTCGCGCCACTGGATTCAGAGCGGCGCACAAACTGCTACAATCCACTGTTGGATCTCATAGCACTGCATCCACAGCAGCAATTCACCGAAGCCCGCCGCTTGGCCGCGAACCTGATTACGGCCAAGGGGGAGGGGGCGGAAGGTTTCGTCAGCGGCGCGCGAGATATCTTTGTCGCGGGGATCCTTGCCTGCATCGAGCGGGGCACGCCAACAATCGGCGCCGTCTATGATCTGTTCGCTCAGCCGGGGGAGAAGTTTAAGCTCTTCGCGCAGCTCGCCATGGAGACCCGGAACAAAGAGGCACAACGCATCTTCGACGACATGGCGGGGAACGATACAAAAATCCTAACCTCCTACACGTCCGTGCTCGGCGATGGCGGGCTCAACTTGTGGGCGGATCCGGCTGTCAAGGCGGCTACAAGTCGCTCGGACTTTTCGGTCTATGATCTTCGCCGTCGCAGAACGTGCATCTATCTTTGCGTTGGTCCGAACGACCTTGAGGTGATCGCGCCTTTGATACGCTTATTTTTTCAGCAAACCGTTTCAATTCTACAGCGGTCGCTGCCCCGCCAGGACGAAAAGCACGAGGTTCTCTTTCTGCTCGATGAGTTCAAGCACTTGGGGAAGCTGGAGGCGATCGAGACCGCAATTACGACTATCGCGGGCTACAAGGGGCGTTTCATGCTCATCATCCAAAGCCTTTCGGCACTAACGGGGGCTTATGGAGAGGCTGGTAAGCAGAATTTTCTCAGCAATACCGGACTGCAAGTGTTCATGGCCACGGCCGATGACGAGACTCCAACCTACATTTCCAAAGCCATCGGTGAATACACGTTTGAAGCCAAATCGATTTCCTACAGCCAGTCGCGAGCGTTCGACCGGAACATTCAGAATTCGTTTCAAGGTGCGCCGCTGCTGCGTCCCGAACAGGTTCGGCTGCTCAATGACGAGTACGAGATTGTTCTCATCAAAGGTCTGCCACCATTGCAATTGAGGAAGGTGCGATATTTTTCGGACCGCATCCTTAAACGCATCTTTGAAAGCCAGACAGGCGCCCTCCCGGAGCCGGCACCCTTGATGGAAGCTCATCCAGATGACACTGACGGTTAAGCGCCCGTCTCGCGTATCCCGTCCCTCGGATCAGAAACTCCACTACAGGTGAACGGCTATGGGAATTTGCATCTCCAAATCCTCCGGATCGACTCGACATGCCACATATGACACGGAAGAGTCGCCGCGAGAATCCACGGCAGCGCTGAAGGTCTCCGTGGGCACGCCTGCCGACAGGTTGCGGCGGGGCGGAGATGCGCCTCTGGAGCCACATCAGATCCAGCAGGCCGCCTATCATATGGGAGCGTGTGTCGTCGGTGACGACGTCACCAGCCCGATAAGACTCGCGACAGCGGGGCAAACAGTTCACGACGTTCGCCTGCTGCTCAAGCATGGCCGGGGAAACGTTAAGGTGGACGACATTCCCTCTCACGGCCACAACAGCATCGGATCGTCGGTTGCAATGATGGGAGCAGACGACAACATTAAGGTTGCAGTGGCCGTAGTCATGGGAGCGGCGTGCTGCAATCAGACCGCTCCCCTTTCCGCTATCGTCCACGCCCCACACATGGCGGCCGACGAGCGGAGTATGACCTCTAGTGCTTCCGTGTCAATGAAAGAGATAACCGACGAAGGTGATGAGATCTCAGTCAAGGCGGGTCACATTTGGAACGAACTGCGGCGCGGAAGCCGCGACCCGAGGTCGACCGTGGTTATGGATGCCTGGGCCAACGGTCCCGCTGTTCGGTTGAAAGACAGCGCATGGAGCGGAGTGCCGGTCAAGGAAGGTCATTGGTCGATGGACAAAAGCACCGCCGAATTCCTGAAAAACCGTGTTGAGGGGTTGATTTCGTTCGTGCATCCGGACACAAATGAACAGACTGCCAACGATTTGCGCCGGAAGCAAAACGCACCCGTATCGTGGAAAAAATATGCAGAAGTACAAGTGATCTCACCCGAGTTCGCTGATAGTGTACGCAACGCATTGTCCCGTATTCCTGAAGACCAACAAAAGGAAATCGCATCACTGATGATTCAGGGAGCCTACGGAATGGATCCTTCCTCGCGCACGCACCAAGACGCAGTGGAATCAGTTCTGGTGGCCGCCAACCAACTGGACTCGCTGCCCCGGCCTCCTGTCGCGCCGCCGGAATTGGCGGTGTATCACCAGTTCGACGCAAATCAACAGGCCCAAGCTCACGCAGTTCCCGGCATGCAAGATATCTTGCCGCACATGCCTCCGCCGCGGCATGCAGTAGAGGAACGGAATGCGAATTTGGACGAGCACATAGCAGGTATTGCGGCTTCAGTCCGTGATACAGTAGGCCCGCAAACCTCCCGTCAACAGCTGCGGCGGGGTGGTGAAATCGGGCAGTCCCTAAGTCACCCCTATAATCACGCCCGCGAGGATCTAATGGCTGCCTCCAGAAGCAGAGATCGCTCCGGCCGTTGAGGTCTCGGCCATGGTAAGTGACGGTTTCTCCTCGAATCCCGTTCACGGCCTTGCCAGCCAGGCGCGAACGTTCGATTGGAACATTCAGAATTCGCATCAAGGTGCACCGCTGCTGCGTCCCGAACAGGTTCGGCTGCTCGATGAAGACTACGAGATTGTTCTCATCAAAGGCCTGCCACCATTGCAATTGAGGAAGGTGCGATATTTTCGGACCGCATCCTTAAACGCATCTTCGAAAGCCAGACAGGCGCCCTCCCGGAGCCGGTACCCTTGACGATAGCGGACGAGGGGCTCTCGGCAGAATCTCAACTCGATGACCCGCTGCGTGAATTGGCGCAGGATTTTTGACGATACAGTTTGATGTGAGGCTAGTGTGGACCCGCGAAATAGTAATCCATCCCGTGTAACAGCTTTGCCGCAGGTGCAGGACGCCGGCTTGGAAGAGGATCAAGCGGTCCAGGCCAGGCAAGTGGGCGTTGAGCAGCACCTTGCCGAGGCCCGGAGGCTGTTCGATCAAGCTGACGAGTCGCCAACCAATCCAGAGGAGCTTCAGCGACTGGACCAGGGGCTCCGCGAAGTGCTTCAGCAATGGCAGGATGAGCAAGCAGCCTCGCCTTCTTTCAGCGCTGAGGTTCCCGAGGCGCTCCGGCCGCTGTTCGATGATCGAGCTCACCAGCCGCCAACCAATGCAGAGGAGCTTCTGCGACTGGAACAGGGGTTCCGCGAAGTGCTTCAGCAGCGGCAGGATGATCAAGCCGCCTCGTCTTCGCTCAGCAACCCAGGGATGCGTGCTGGACCGGAGGACCCCAATAGAAGCGTGTCGGAGGCTTTCGCAACATCTGGGCACGCCGGAGTTCAGGCCGCCGCCCCGCCAGTCTTGGCTGCCAGCCAACAGCAGATCCGGCCCTCGCCGGATGCGCTCGACCAGGGCAACCACCTGCCACCCCAGGGGGGCATCATCAACAATGAACATTCCACACCGCTGTTGCGGCCAGCGGAGAGGCAGAGGGCCGTGGATAGGCCGCAAGCCGTCGCCATTCAGCAGCAGCCGAGCGAAATTGGCAATTCAGGCGGCCGCATGCCGATGCAGCCCCCCATGCAGCAATTGGGTGAATTGCCATTGCAAGGGGTACCGGTTCAAGGGACAGGGTCCGAACACATCGGAAGGCTGCATGCGGGGGCCGCGCCCTCAGCAAGGTCCGAGGCGCCCCCGGCTGCGATCGAGGACTCCATAAATGTTTCGTTCGCCGTCCCCAAAGACTTCTCCCATGGGACTCAACGCGTCCCAGACGCGATGCTCCCTTTCTTGGACCGCCCTGGCCCCTTGCCGGATGCTGGCCAAGCGCGGCAAGCGGGCTTTGAGCAGCACGTGGCCGAGCCGCGCCGAGCCGACCCCGTTGCGAGTGGCGCCCGTGCTTCCCGCTATCACCATCTGTCCGGCGAACACCGGGACCTTATTGATAGAGCGATCGCCCACTCCCAGGAAAAATATAGCGAGACCACGGCCCGAAAATACACGTTTGCACTTCGCCGGTTGGCGAATGATCTCAGCGCTCGTGGCCAAGCGACCGATCTAAGAAATCACAAATCCCTGGTCGATCACGTCGGTGCTTTCTTTCCGAAAGACGTTGATATGAAGAGCGCGTTGAAGGCCCTGCGTGCGTATCATGAGCCGGGCTATTCAGCGACTGCTGGCGGCCCTGCTGCCAGCTATCCCCATCTGTCCGCCGAACACCGGGACGTTATTGATAAGGCGATCGACCGCGCTGCGGCTCAGCAAAACCAGAGCGCGGACACGCTGCGAATATACTCGAATGCGCTTCGCCGATTGGCGAATGATCTCGGCGCTCGTGGCCAAGCGACTGATCTAAAAAATCACCAATCCCTGGTCGATCACCTCGATACTTTCTTTCCGAATGACCAGAGCATTAAAACGGCGTTGAACGTCCTACGTGCGTATCATGATCCGGGCTATGCAGCGACTGGCTGGTGGCCAGCGGCGGTGCCTTCAAAGCCAGATGCGCGTATCTTGGAAAAATTAAGCAGTGACAGCGAGTTGGCCTTAAGCACCCGTGTCGTCTATGGTCGACTTCTTCGCAGATTTTCTGAGGAGCTTGAGAGTCGGGGCCAGACGATCTCTGGGCTGGATCACAATTCGCGGACCGAACTCGCCGAGGCGTTGTTTCCAGGCAACAAGAAACTCCGCTTGGCGCTGCAGCGGGTTCACAATGCGGAGGTTCCCGAGGCCTTGCGGCCGCTGTTCGATAATCGAGCTCACAAGCCGCCAACCAATCCAGAGGAGCTTCTGCGACTGGAACAGGGGTTCCGCGAAGTGCTTCAGCAGCGGCAGGATGATCAAGCCACCTCGTCTTCTTTCAGCGCGAAGGCTCCCGAGGCGCTCCGGCCGCTGGTCGATGATCGAGCTCACCAGCCGCCAACCAATGCAGAGGAGCTTCTGCGACTGGAACAGGGGCTCCGCGAAGTGCTTGAGCAGCGGCAGGATGAGCAAGCCACCTCGCCTTCTTTCAGCGCGGAGGTTCCCGAGGCGCTCCGGCCGCTGTTCGATGATCGAGCTCACCAGCCGCCAACCAATGCAGAGGAGCTTCTGCGACTGGAACAGGGGTTCCGCGAAGTGCTTCAGCAGCGGCAGGGTGATCAAGCCGCCTCATCTTTGTTTAGCAATCCAGGGATGCGTGCTGGACCGGAGGACCCCAACAGAAGCGTGTCGGACGCTTTCGCAAGCTCTGGGCACGCCGGAGTTCAGGCCGCCGCCCCGCCAGTCTTGGCTGCCAGCCAACAGCAGATCCGGCCCTCGCCGGATGCGCTTGACCAGGGCAACCACCTGCCACCCCAGGGGGGCATCATCAACAACGAACATTCCACAGCGCTGTTCCGGCCAGCGAAGAGGCAGAGGGCCGTGGATAGGCCGCAAGCCGTCGCCATTCAGCAGCAGCCGAGCGAAATCGGCAATTCAGGCGGCCGCATGCCGATGCAGCCCCCCATGCAGCAATTGGGTGAATTGCCATTGGAAGGGGTACCGGTTCAAGGGACGGGGTCCGAACACATCGGAAGGCTGCATGCGGAGGCTGCGCCCTCCGCAAGGGCTGAGGCACCCCCCGCTGCCATCGAGAACTCCATAAACGTCTCATTCGCCGTCCCCAAAGGCTTCTCCCATGGGACTCAACGCGTCCCAGACGCGATGCTCTCTTTCTTGGACCGCCCTGGCCCCTTGCCGGATGCTGGCCAAGCGCGGCAAGCGGGTTTTGAGCAGCACGTGGCCGAGCCGCGCCGAGCCGAACCTGTCGCGAGTGGCGCCCGTGCCACCGGCTATCCCCATTTGTCCGACGAACACCGGGACCTTATCGATAAGGCGATCGCCCACGCTGCGGCTCAGCAAAAATATAGCGAGAGCACGGTCCTAAAATACAGGTATGCACTTCGCCGATTGGCAAATGATCTCGGCGCTCGTGGCCAAGCGACTGATCTAAAAAATCACCAATCCCTGGTCGATCACCTCGATGCTTTCTTTCCGAAAAACGATGATATGAAGAGGGCGTTGAACGTCCTGCGTGCGTATCATGAGCCGGGCTATTCAGCGACTGTTGGTGCCCCGGCTAACCGCTATCCCCACTTGTCCGACGAACACCGGGACGTGATTGATAAGGCGATCGCCCATGCTGAGGCTCAGCAACACCATAGCGCGCCGACGCTCCGAATATACTCGTATGCGCTTCGCCGATTGGCGAATGATCTCGGCGCTCGTGGCCAAGCGACTGATCTAAAAAATCACCAATCCCTGGTCGATCACCTCGATACCTTCTTTCCGAAAGACACTGACATAAGGGATATAAGGCCGGCGTTGAACGTCCTGCGTGCGTATCATGAGCCGGGCTATTCAGCGACTGGCCGGTGGCCAGTGACGGTGCCTTCAAAGGCAGATGCGCATGTCTTGGAACAAGTGACCAGTGACAGCAGCTTGGCCCCAAGCACCCGTGTTGTCTATGGTCATAGTCTTCGCAGATTTTCTGAGGCGCTTGAGAGGCGGGGCCGGACGATCTCTGGGCTGGATCATGATTCGCGGATCGAATTCGCCGAGGTGTTGTTTCCAGGCAACGATTATCTCCGCTTGGCGCTTGAACGGGTTCGCTATGCGAAGCCTGCGTCAGACAGGATCGTGGCGGACGCTTTGGCAGCGGCCGGCTCTGGGCACGCCGGAGTTGAGGCCGCCGCCCCGCCAGCGTTAGCTGTCAGCCAACACCGGCCCTGGCCGGATGCGCTTGACCAGGGCAACCTCCTGCCACCCGAGCGGTTCATCATCAACAATGAACATTCGACGGCGCCGTTGCGGCCGGCGGAGAGGCAGGGGACTGATAATCCGCAAAGCATCGCCATTCAGCAGCCGCCGAGCGAAGGCGGCCGCCTGCCGATGCAGCCCCCCATGCAGCAGTTGGGTGGATTGCCATTGGCAGGGGTACCCGTTCAAGGCCCAGGGTCCGAACACATTGGAAGCCTGCATGCGGAGGCCGCGCCCTTTGCAAGGTCTGAGGCACCCCCCGCTGCCATCGAGAACTCCATAAACGTCTCATTCGCCGTGCCCAAAGGCTTCTCCCATGGGACTCAACTCGTCCCAGAGGCGATGCTCTCTTCCTTGTACCATTATGGCCTCTTGCCGGACGCGGACAAGCCGGAATGGAACTACGAGATTAAAGGCCACGGCTACACCGCCCGGAGGCCAGAGGAGGGTAATGACGTTTGGCTCCTCCATCGCGGAGCGATAAGGGAAGCTGGAGCGGCAGCAGTACCGGCAAGGGCTCCGGGACCCGCCTTGCCAGCGACCGCCAGGCTCTCAGACACCCATCTCGGTGTTCCGTTGGTCGATCTGACCACCTCCTCCGATGCACACATCGAAGCCCTTCCGTCAGGCTCGTCCAATCTCCCCCGGGGGGCGGTGCTCGGGGCCACCCAACTGCTGGGCGACGAACATATCCAGAGGGATTACGAATTCCTCGAGCAGCAACTGCAGCAGGCCGATCCAGCGCTCGCCGCCCGGACGCGGCTGGTCGATCCGTCGGTCTCCCATCTGCTGCGCCACATGGAGCAGCAAGACGCGCGAGGCACATTGCAGTCGATTTATGATCGAAACGCCGGCCCATCCGACTTCCTGTTCGTGCCAGTGAACGATGGGGTGGGTATTGACCGCGGCACCCATTGGTCGCTGCTCCTCGTAGATCGCCGCGATCCGGAAAGAGCGGTCGCCTATCACTACGACTCCATCCAGCAAAATGAACAGCGATACAACGACGCGCCTGCACGAAAGCTCGCTACAAGACTGGACGCGACCCTGGTAACACCCGACATGGCGCAGCAGAAAAACGCTGTTGACTGCGGCGTCTTCGTGGTGGACGGCACGCGCGAGCTGGTTCGTCGATTGGCGAACGAAGAGCGGCCAGACCAGCAGCTGCCGCTGCACCTCAACTACCTCGTCGCCGATCGGCAGGCGCTGCAAAACCGACTGAGAGAGGGGCGCTTGCCGCACGAGCTTGCCGCAAGCCCTGCCGAAGCTTTGGCAGCAGCCGGGTCGCAGGTGCAACACGCCGCCTTGCAAGAGCAGCAAGCCAGACAGGTCGCGCCAGCGCCGTTGGAACGGCACTTGGGCCAGACGCGCGAGGCCGAGGACAAGCTGACGAGTACACTGCACAGGAGCAACCGCGTGAACAGCGAGGGCGTCATCATCAACACTGAACGTTACACAGCGCCGTTGAGACCAGCGAAAAGGCAAAGGACTGACAATTCGCAAAGCCTCGCCATCGGGCGGCAGCCGAGCGAGGCAAACACAACGTCCATCGGCCAAGCCTCCGATCAAGCCCGAGCGGACCTCATGGCTTCCTTCAGAAGCAGAGGGCGCTCCGACGCTGGGCGTTGAGCTCGACGGCTAAGCAGAACAGCTCTTTTGGCGACGGAGAGGCTGATGCGATCTCCGGACCGGTAGCTCTCGCCGAAATTGATCAGACTGGCACTGTTGGAAGGCGATGTAGGCCTGGAACTCGCCGATCGCCAGCGAGGCGCTGAGACGATCGCCCACCTCAATAAGATCGAGGACGATATCCGCGGCCGATCGGCCGATGAAGGCCGTGCGACGCGTCGGGAAAATAGCCGCGCTATTGTCGCCATCTTGAACCTTGGCTGCGTGAAAGCTCGGCCTGATCGGTCAGAAGACCAAGGTTGCCGAGGCAATCCGCTACACGCTCTCACGCTGCGAAGGCCTCTCGCGCTTCGTTGACGACGGTCGCACCGAGATCGACAACAACACCGTCGAGCGCTCAATCCGTCCGCAAGAACGCGCTCTTCGCCGGCTCGAACCGCGGTGCCGAACACTGGGCAGTCATTGCGTCGCTGATCGAAAGCTGCAGGCTCAATGGTGTCGAGTCACTCGGTTATCTCGCCGACGTCCTCACCACCAGGATCGTCAACAGCCATCCCAGCCAGATCGACGAGATGCTGCCTTGGGTCCGACATCCAGGCGCCGAGCTAAAGGCCGCCAGAAAACACCGCCACGCTTCATCAGCCTCGTCAGCCAATCTCCAGAATAGCTCCTGTCACGCGGCCAAGGTGCCTCCGTAGCTAACGTCTACGTCAGCGTTGAAGAAATACCCTGCACCACGGCATGTCTTGACTAGCCTTGGATTGGCCGCATCAGCCTCCAGCTTTCGGCGCAAGCGCAAGATTAGGACATCGATACTTCGATCGTAGACCTCTTCTCCACGCACACGGCTCGCGAGCAAAAGCCGTTCTCTGGATAGGACATTGCGGGGGTTCTCCAGGAACGCGATCAGCAGGTTGAACTCACATGCGGTAAGCTTGACTTCGCCACGCTCCGCACAGATCAGTCGCCGCTGCTTGACGCTGAGCTTCCAGGCTCCGAACCGAAATGAGCGATGATCTTTCGTTCGCGGACTGGAAATGCGCTGGCGTAGCCCTACTCGAATGCGGGCCAAGAACTCGCGCAGCCCGAAAGGCTTGGGGATGAAATCGGTTGCGCCGAGCTCCAGCGCAACGACTTTTTCCGCCTCATCAAGCCGGTCGCCGCTGATCACTATGATGGGTAAATCCGATTTTGTCGCCAGGTTGCGGACGATGGCAAGCCCATCCTCCCGGCCTAGGTTGAGGTCAACAACCACGAGATCGACTGGCTCATGCGATAGAACGTAGTTAAACTGCTTGCTATCGTTGACTGCGGTCACCTTCAAGGCATGCATCATGAGATACTGGGAGATGAGGCGTCGCATTGCGGCATCATCGTCAATGACAAGAACATGTTTCAACGGCTCACCTTCAATCTTGAATCCCCTTGTCTAAAGCTGTTGCCGAGCAACCCTTGGGGCACCGACGCAGAACAGCTGCCCCTTGCTACCACTCGCGGGTGCGTGCGGCCAATGTGAGGCCGTTGCTCGGCCTGGTCTTTTCATCCACAGCGAATTGACCGCATCCAGGCAGCCGGTGGCCACCACACATCTGCAAGCGCCGGTGTGACCCTGCCGTGTGGTCCTTCGCTTATTCGCGAGCTCCGCCGTTGGTGCAGGCCTGCCAACACCACTTGATTGCGACGGCACGGACGCTCGGTCGCTTGCCATGTCCTTGCATCTTCTTCGCGTTTCTGGCGCTTGCGGACCTGGATCACCTCGAAATCCTCCCGCTCGTGCGTGCGGCTCGGACGCGGTGGAGCAGCGCGGCGTTTGACTGATCGCAGAGGCGGTTGGCCGAAGAACGGCCGTGAGTCGCTATAGTGACCTTGTGCCAACGGTATGTCTCCTGCCCAAGGCAGGTCATTGGGAGGTGGCCGGCGGCGCCAATCCTGTTCCGAGCGATCGGCAGGTCCGGTTGCGGTTACCTTGCGAGCTAACATTTCTCGGTTGAATGCAATACCTTTCCTTTTGAGCCTGTCACTGTACTTGTCGAGAGCGCTGTCGGACTGCGTCAATCCGCCTGCGGTTTCTGCCGATGGGACTGTGCGTGACCCACCAGTTCGCGGCGCGGCCGAACAGCTGAACCAGGTCTCGCACCAGGCCGGCTGCGCCGCCACGTCTTCCCAGTTGACCCTCGTCCCGCGTATTTGCGCCTCCGACGAGCTTCGCGGACGAACTCGCGGTTTCAACCAATGCCTGAATATGCAGGGCGCATGGCTGTCTCTTGCAACAACGGCAGCATGTCGCAACATTGGGCAGCTCGGCGCCCTAGTCGGTTCTCGCGTTCGATCGACCCAAGCTTCCGCAGCCTGAGATGAACCCGCCAAGCTCCCCATTTTGTCCTTCGGCCAGGCGCTGACACAAGATTCCATCACCGCCCATGCCAAGTCGCGGTTGACGCTGCAAGAGCAACGGACAGCCGGGACGGGCAATCCCGCGCTGGAATGATCCGCCGCGATGGTCGAGATGTGCCGGCTGATCGCGCCCGCGCAACCCGCGCATGCGCAAGGTGCCCATGCACCCGGACACGAACAAGCTCTTTGCTTCAGTTGAAACCGAAAAAGCTGAACTTGAACATCACGCAGTAACAAACCTGCCCGATAAGCGCGTGCCGGACAGGGCCAGAACCGGTCCGGACGCTTCGAAAGGTAGGGGATAGGAATGTTTATTGCAGCTTGGCCGCTGGCCATCGCCCTGTTGACATCCATGTCATTCCCAGCCGAGCCCGCGCCACTTTCGCCCCGTGAATTCCACGGCCTGTCGCGCAAATGCGCTCCCTGGGTTGCGCCGTCCACGCTCGCCGCGATTGCCAAAATTGAAAGTGGCTTTGAAACGCTGGTGGCTCATGACAACACCACAGGTGAGCAGCTTCGCTGGATAGACCGCCTGGAAGCGACGCGGGGCATCAAGAACCGCCTCGAAGCACAACATTCTGTCGATGTCGGATTGATGCAGATAAACAGCAAGAACTTTTCCTTCCTCAATCTCACGCCGGAAAAGGCTTTCGAGCCCTGCGCCTCGCTATCGGCCGCCGCCCACTTGCTTGAAAGCCGGTATGCCGGCGGCACGACTGCTCCGGCGCAGCAACTGGCGCTTCGCCGTGCCATCTCGGCCTACAACACGGGCGACGTCACGCGTGGCTTCACCAACGGTTATGTACGCAAGGTCGAGTCGGCCGCAAAGGACATCGCGAGTCATCTCGAGCGAACGCTGGAGCCGACCGCTCCAGATGCGCCACACCTTGAGGCATCCGGTCGGAAAGCCGTGCCGGCTCTGCTCCAACAGAGCCAACAGGCCAATGGAAAGCAGCCCAAACAAAATTCTTGGGACATCTGGGGCTCGTATGAGTCAAACCGCTCCGGGGCCGATCCCTCCGGTCCGACAGGCAGCCAGGCTGCGGAAGAGCGGGAACCCTCGAACCCGAACAAACTCGTATTCGATTGAACCATGGAGATACAATGATGAAGCCATTCAAAATACTTCGTGCGCTTAAAACGCGTGTTCCTTCGCCTTTTTCCATGCTGCGCACGACGGCTGAATATGTACCGGCGGCTGCTGCAGGCGCCGCGTGGACGGTCTTCTCCATCGGGCCAGCCTCGGCTCAGGTGACCGGAGGGACGGATCCCGCCAAGATGGTCCAGAATATCTGCACCTTCATACTTGGCCCCTTCGGACAATCACTGGCCGTGCTCGGACTCGTGGCCATCGGCATCTCTTGGATGTTCGGTCGTGCTTCACTTGGCTTGGTTGCGGGTGTCGTTGGAGGGATCGTCATCATGTTCGGCGCAAGCTTCCTGGGCAAGGCGCTCATAGGCGGTGGCTGATGAGCGACCGGTTGGAAGTGAGCACCCTCTATGTGGCGGCGACACGTCCCGCACTGTTTCTGGGGGTGCCGCTGACGCTGGCCGGATTGCTGATGATGTTGGCTGGTCTCGTCATCATTGTCCTTCAAAACCCACTTTATGAAATCGTGCTCGTGCCACTCTGGTTCGGGGCACGGCTGGTGGTTGAGCGTGACTATAACGCCGCAAGCGTCGCGCTCCTCTATTTGCAGACGGCCGGCAGAAGCGTGGACGGGCCGGTCTGGGGTGGCGCGAGCGTCAGCGTCAATCCGATCAGAGTGCCGAAACGCGGAAGAGGAATGGTGTAATGTTTGGCGCCAGTGGCCGGACCGAGAGATCTGGCGAGATCTATCTTCCGTATGTCGGTCATCTCAGCGATCAGGTTGTCCTGCTGGAAGACGGATCGATCATGGCCATGGCACACGTGAACGGCCTGCCCTTTGATTTGGAAGACGCAGAGATGCGCAATTCGCGCTGCCGCGCGTTCAACACTCTCTTGCGCAACATCGCGGATGACAATGTCACGCTATACGCTCATCTTGTACGAAACAACGATGTGCCGGAGCCGGCATCGCGCCAGTTTCAAAGTGCATTTGCTGGCAGTCTGAGCGAGGCCTATGAGCGCCATGTGCTGTCGGGCAAGCTCTTTCGCAACGATCACTTCCTCACTATCGTCGTGTCCCCCCGCACCGCAATCGGTAAGATCGGCTGGCGCATTGCCAAATCCCCCAGACGGAATGACAACGATCTGGCCACACAACTGCGAAGCCTGGAGGACCTCTGGCAGATCATTGCTGGCTCACTCGGCGGTTACGGTCTGCGCCGGTTGGGTATTCGCGAGAAAGGCAACGTGCTCTTCACGGAAATTGGTGAGGCGCTTCGGCTGATAATGACTTGCCGGTTTCTTCCGGTTCCGATGGTTACCGGCTCGCTTGGCGCCTCGATCTACACTGATCGGGTCATCTGCGGGAAGCGGGCGCTTGAGATTCGAAGACCCGGGGATAGCTCCGTGGGATCATTGTTTTCGTTCCGTGAATATCCGGCGACGACGCGGCCAGGCATGCTAAATCCCTTACTGTCCGCCAACTTCCCGCTTGTCCTGAGCCAGAGCTTTTCCTTCCTCACTCGGCCACAAGCTCATGCGAAGCTTAGCCTTAAATCCAGCCAGATGACGAGCGCCGGCGACAAGGCTCTCACCCAGATCAATGAACTTGCCGAGGCAGAGGACGCACTGGCAAGCAACGAGTTCGTCATGGGTTCGCATCATCTGAGCCTGTGCGTCTATGGCGACAGCCTCAATAGCCTTGCCGATCGCGCAGCAAATGCGCGCGCAAGGCTGGCCGACACAGGCGCCGTTATCGTCCAAGAGGGTATCGGCATGGAGGCCGCGTACTGGTCCCAACTCCCGGGGAACAACAGGTGGCGCACGCGCCCCGGGGCGATCACCTCGTACAATTTTGCCGGGCTTGTCTCATTTGAGAACTTCCCCAGCGGTTCCAGCTCCGGCCACTGGGGCAAAGCTGTTGCGCGCTTTCGCACAAACGGTGGAACGTCTTTCGACTACATCCCCCATGAGAATGACGTCGGCATGACGGCGATATTCGGACCCGTCGGCAAAGGCAAGACGACGCTGATGACCTTTATCCTCGCGATGCTTGAGCAAAGCGTGGTCGATCGCAATGGCGCCATCGTCTTTTTCGATAAAGACCGGGGTGGTGAACTGCTGGTGCGAGCCACGGGAGGGACATACCTTGCGTTGCGCAGAGGCGCTCCGAGCGGCTTGGCCCCTCTGCGCGGACTGGACAACACCTCCGCCTCGTTGGATTTTCTGCGCGAATGGCTGATGGCCCTCATCGAGAGTGACGGCCGTGGTCCGATCTCGCCGGAGGAAAGCCGTCGACTGGAACGTGGCATTCTTCGTCAACTTTCGTTCGAACCCGCCATGCGCTCACTTGCGGGCCTGCGCGAATTCCTGCTGCACAGCCCCTCGGAGGGCGCGGGAGCACGGCTGCAGCGGTGGTGTAGAGGGAATGCGCTTGGATGGGCCTTTGACGGCGATGAGGACGAAGTCAGGCTGGATGCCTCCATTACCGGCTTCGACATGACGCAGCTCCTGGAATTTGAGGAGGTCTGTGCGCCGGCCGCCGCATATCTTCTGCACCGCGTGGGCGCTGTTGTCGATGGCCGTCGGTTCGTCATGAGCTGCGACGAATTTCGCTTCTATCTGCTCAACCCGCAGTTCTCGGCTGTTATCGACAAGTTCCTGCTCACCGTCCGCAAGAACAACGGCATGTTGATACTCGCAACGCAGCAGCCTGAACACGTGCTTGAATCGCCCCTTGGAGCCAGTCTCGTTGCACAATGCATGACCAAGATCTTCTACCCATCACCGACGGCCGACCGGGCCGCGTATGTCGATGGCTTGAAGTGCACCACGCAGGAGTTCGAGGCAATCCGCCAGGGAATGGCAATTGGCAGCCGCAAGTTTTTGCTCAAGCGCGAGAGCGGGAGTGTTGTTTGCGAATTCGATCTTGGCCAGATGCGCGAGTATGTAGCCGTACTCTCGGGGCGGGCCAACACCGTGCGCTTTGTCGACCAGCTTCGTGACCAGCACGGAGATGCCCCAAGCGGGTGGCTCGACAAGTTCATGACTCGTTACCACGAAATTCAAGACTGACGGAGGAATATTCATGAGATTTCCCACGCTTGCAGCAACGACGCTTGCCGCTTCCTTTCTGCTTAGCGGACAGGCCCGGGCGCAATTTGTCGTCATCGACCCGGCGGTAGTAACACAAGCGGGCTTAACAGCGGTTTCCACTGCGCAGATCCTGATAAAGTCAGCCCAGACGGTCGCTACGACGATGGAAATGGTGGAGATACTAAGGTCGTCATTCGGTGTCACGGGGCTGCTAAGTTCACTGAACCAAGGAAATCACTACCCGTCGGGCAATCAGCTTGAGAGGCAGATGTTTGAGGGTCAGGCGCCAACTTCGATTAAAGCGCGTGCAATTGCGGACAACCCAAACCGGAAAGTCGACGGCACGGATTCAGAAGCGAAACTGTTACAGGGACAAATCGCTGGTGCCATCAATGCCGCAGCTCTTGCGGCCGACACTCTGGGCGTAATGGACAAGCGCCTTAAGGCCAACGACAACACGCTTGGTCAGCTTTCCCGCTCGGGAAATATTGTGCAGGCCACCGTCACCAACGGTCTGGTCCTCAAGCAGATTCATGATGCGATTATCCAAAATGTCCAGGCCACGAGTCTGCTGACGATGGCCACTGCACAAGCGAGCCTTCACGCCGCAGAGGAGGCCGCGATGCAGCGTCGCGAACGCCAGGACACCGCCAGAATGTTTGAGTAGCGACGCTTAGTTCATCCGGCTCATCTGCGCTGATCAGGGGCAAATAAGGTTCACGCAATGGTTTTCAGAATTCCTGCGCCATTCACGGCCATACACGCGATCTTTCATGGGGCCTTTACGGTGGGGCTGCACAAAGTGATTGGAAACGTCCAAGAGGCGGTCAGTGCGCCTCTGGTTGCGTGCGTCACGCTCTGGATCATAATCCAAGGCTTTCTGGTCATGCGCGGTCAAGTCGACGCGCGCGGAGGTATCTCGCGCGTAGTCACGGTATCGATTGTCGTCGCCCTCATCCTAGGGCAGGCCAACTATCAGCTGTACATTGAATCGGTCTTCGACGAAACGATTCCAAAGCTTGCCCACCAGATCAGCGGAAGCACCTTGCCCTTCATCGGTATCCCCCAGAAGCTCGACGTAATGTTCGCTGCAAGTCAGAGTGCCTTTCAGCGGATTGCTTCCGAAATTGGGCCAA
Source organism: Mesorhizobium sp. STM 4661 (assembly GCF_000359125.1). Classification (GTDB taxonomy): domain Bacteria; phylum Pseudomonadota; class Alphaproteobacteria; order Rhizobiales; family Rhizobiaceae; genus Mesorhizobium. The sequence continues at coordinate 24,400 of NZ_CAAF010000028.1, forward strand.
TGAATCAGCAGGACATACTTGCCTTCCAGGGAGCGCAATGGATTTTGTACGGCTCGCTCTGGACAGCGTTCGAGATCTATGATGCCGTTGGAATTCTGACGAAGGTGCTCCTGGCGATCGGCCCCCTCGTTCTTGTAGGCTATCTTTTTGATCACACTCGAGACATGGCTACCAGATGGATCGGCCAACTGCTCTCATACGGGCTGCTGCTTGTCCTCCTCAACATCGTTGCAACGATAGTTATCGCGGCCGAATCAGTCGCGCTGGGAGTCATGCTTGCGGTGATCAAATACAAGGGTACGACAGCAGCCAAGATCATCGGGCTTTACGAGCTCGATATGCTTTTCCTAGCTGGAGACGCCCTGATCGTCGCGCTTCCGACGATCGCCAGCAGCATAGCCGGCGGTTCTTGGGCAGGTGCGAACCAATCTCTTAGCAGCCTCAATCGCCGCATTGCCAAAACGGCAGGTGGTTAATCAATCGACAAGCGCGGTACCTCAACATGAAATACTATCTACTTTTGTCAATACTGGCTTTGGCGGCCTGCAAGACAACCGATAAGCTTGCCACCTGCACGGGTTCGCCTTTCCAACTGAACGTGGGACAATGGGAAACCTCCCCTGAAGATCTTGAAGTCGAATGTGCGAAAGAGCCCAAGTGAAATTTCCTGAACATGCCCTTCTGGTGGAGAGAGAAACGCTAGCCGCCCACTATAAGAAGGTGGAAGCGTTTCAAACTTCACGAGCGAAGTCTGCGCGGCGCCTGTCAAAGGCCCTCATAGCCTTTGCGGCAGCGGCGGTCCTAGGAAATGTTGCGCAGGCATTTACCATCGCTGCCATGGTCCCGTTGGCCAAGCTCGTACCTGTGTTCCTCTGGGTACGCCCGGATGGAACAGTTGACAGCGAAGTGTCAGTCTCTCGACTGCCGGCAACCCAAGAGCGAGCCGTCATAAATGCTTCGCTGTGGGAATATGTACGCCTGCGCGAGAGCTACACAGCCGATTCCGCCCAATACGGCTATGACCTCGTATCCAGTTTCAGCGCACCGGCTGTGCGGCAGCAATATCAAGAGTTCTTCAATTATCCGAATCCCACCTCGCCGCAAGTCACAGTCGGCAAGCTCGGCAAGCTCGAAGTCGGGCATATTTCCTCAAACGACATCAGTCCGGACGTTCAACAGATCCGATACAAACGCACCCTTTCCATCGATGGGCAGATGCCGTTGGTGACCACCTGGACAGCAACCATCCGCTACGAGCGCCTGACAGATCTGCCTGCCCAATCAAGGCTCACCAATCCGGGAGGTCTACTCGTCACTTCCTATCAAACCTCGGAAGATAGCGTGTCGAACCTGGGTGACGTGCAGCCATGACAAAAAGAGCGTTTCTCGCACTGGCCTGTTCACTACTCTTAACGCTGGAGGCTTCCGCGGAAGACACCCCGCTTGCCGGCAAGCATGATGCGCGGATGCGCTACTTGGCTTACCGTCCCGACGAAGTGGTGCGCCTGTCGACCGCGGTGGGGGCAACGCTGGTCGTCACATTCGCGGCCAACGAGACCGTTGCAGCCGTGGCCGTTTCCAATAGCAAAGACCTGGCTGCGCTCCCACGCGCCAACTACCTGTTCTTCAAGGCCAGCCGGATCCTGCCGCCGCAGCCGGTCGTCGTTCTGGCCGACAGTGAGTCCGGTACCCGCAGATATGTCTTCAGCATTTCAACGAGAGCGATGCCAAAATTAGATGAGCAGCAACCTGACTTATACTACAGTGTGCAGTTCACCTATCCCGGTGATGAGGCCGCTGCTTTGAGACAGGCAGCAGAAAAGCGCTCGATTCTTGGTCAGGCCCGGGCAAAGGTGCTGCAGGAACAGAGGGTTCAGGATTTGTTGAATCGGCCCGGTACAACTGCCAGTTCCGACGAAAGCAATTTTCACTACGTCGCAAAGGGCGATCGATCGCTGGCCCCGCTGCAGGTTTTCGACAATGGCTTTACCACCGTATTTGGCTTCGCAAGCAATTCCCGTATACCCTCCCTCTACATTATCAATCCCGACGGCAAGGAAGCCGCTGCCAACTTCACAGTCAAAGGCGACTATGTTGAAGTATCCGCAGTCGCCCGGGAATGGCGTCTGAGAGATGGCAATACGGTATTGTCGATTTTCAACAGGGCATATGATCCTGTTGGACGAGCGCCGGGGACCGGTACAGTGAGACCCGACGTGTGGCGCGTTTTGAAAGGCTCGGGCCGATGAATGAAACCGGCCCACAGTCGGGACACGATGTAAATGCATCCGCATCGTTGGTCTCGGAGCCGGCCCGCCGGCATGTTTCGGGATCACAGAAATTGGCCGTCGCCGGTCTTGTTCTCATCTCATCTCTGTCGCTCATCTGGCTCGGAAGTCGTCCCAGCACACAAGACGAACCATCTCAGCCAAACCCGCCAATTTCCCCGAACGCCGAGCCGTTCCGCCCCGTGCCTATTGAGCTTGCTCCCGAACCTCCAGCACCTGCAAAGGCGGCGCAGGCGGCAGATCCTGCGCCATCCACGCCGCAACCCGCGGCAGCTGAACCGCCGCCCGAGGAGTCACCAATTTTCGCCTACAGCAGCAGCAGTCAAAAGCCCGTCGTGGCTCAGCGGAGCGAAGACGACCACAAGGATGCTCCCGCGACCGCGGATGAGATTTCGATCGGTGGCGACCTGTCGGGCCGATTGAAGCCAGACATACAGGAGCCGAGCCGGGCCACACTTTTGCCGCACCCTGATCTCGTGATTACTCAGGGAACGATCATTCCTTGCCTTTTGCAAACGGCAGTCGACACAAATTTACCCGGTTATGTGAAGTGCGTCTTACCTAAAGACGTCCGCGGCGCCACCAACAATGTCGTGCTCTTGGATCGTGGGACGACCGTGATTGGCGAGATCCAGCATGGTCTCGAACAGGGGGATGCGCGTGTCTTCGTGCTGTGGACGCGCATCGAAACACCTGACCATGCCCTCGTTTCGATAGCATCGCCGGGCGCTGACGAGCTCGGCCGCTCCGGAGTGCCTGGCACGGTGGATAATCACTTCCGGGAACGCTTTGGCGGAGCAATGCTGATGAGCGTCCTTCAAGGCGCGTTCCAGGCGGCCGGTCAATACGCGGCGAGCTCTGGCGGAGGAAGCGGCATCAACAGCTTCCAGAGCAATGGCGGACAAGCCGTCGAGACGACACTGAGAGCGACGGTCAACATCCCGCCAACCCTGAAGAAAAACCAGGGAGATGCTGTATCCATCTTTGTGGCTCGCGACCTCGATTTCTCGGATGTATACGGTCTCACGGCAACCGTCGTGGCGCCAGCCCCCCAACATCGCCAACGCCGGAGAGACAACAATGCGATCGGAGGCTGACCCTCAATTGCGTTTGCTTCTCGACCCCGTTCTGAAATGGCTTGAGGAGCCGAGGACCGAAGAGGTCGCTATCAACCGGCCTGGGGAAGCGTTTGTGCGACAAGCCGGCGTCTTCACGAAACATCCGCTACCACTAGGTTATAACGATCTGGAGGACATCGCGATTCTCGCTGGAGCGCTGCGCAAGCAAGATGTCGGACCGCAAAGCCCCCTCTGTGCGACTGAGCTGCCGAACGGGGAGCGGCTGCAGATCTGTTTGCCGCCCGCTGTTCCCTCAGGAACAGTAAGCCTGACGATACGGCGTCCTTCAAGTCGTGTGACCGAACTGAAGGAAGTTTCTTCTCGCTACGAATACTCACGCTGGAATCAATGGCGGTCACGAAAACAGCGCCAAGAGCGGCAGGACCAAACTATTCTTCAGCAATACGACGATGGTGACTTGGAGAAGTTTTTGCAAGCGTGTGTTTCGGGACGGCTCACGATGCTGCTTTGCGGACCTACTGGAAGCGGCAAAACGACAATGAGCAAGACTTTGATCAACGCTATACCCCCGCAAGAGAGACTGATAAGTATCGAGGACACGCTGGAGCTTGTAATCCCGCACGAGAACCATGTCCGGTTACTCTATCCGAAGGACCGAGCCGGCGTAGGTGCGGTGACAGCCGAGCAACTGCTGCAAGCGAGCTTGCGCATGCGCCCTGACCGAATATTGCTCGGCGAGATGCGCGATGATGCTGCATGGGCCTACCTTAGCGAAGTCGTCTCCGGCCATGCGGGATCAATATCAACGATCCATGGGGCTGATCCGGTCCAGGGCTTCAAAAAGCTCTTTTCCCTCGTCAAGAGCAGCCCGCAAGGAGCCGCTGTGGAAGATCGAACGCTTCTTGACATGCTGTCGGCTGCCGTTGACGTCATTGTGCCGTTCCACACCCAAGGTGACCTGTACGAGGTGGGAGAGGTATGGCTCGCCGCCGATGCCCGGCGACGGGGAGAGACAGTAGCCGACCTCCTTAACAAGCACTAAGGCTAGAACAACGTCTCGGGATCGATAAGTCCATTGTGATGCGACGCGTCGTTTTGTTCTGCTTCGATGTCTTTTGCCAGGCCTTCTCACATTACTTGCATAGAATGAGCGAGTCGGCGGCATCACGCCATCATCATTATACGTATCGCATGCTCTATTGTCCTGGACGAGACCGGTCTCGCTAGCCGAAGGACGAAGGCCTGATTGTCAGATGTGACCGGAATGGGGTCGATGTCACCGATGACTATGAAAGGCACCGTCATGATGGCCGGGCATACGGACTCTGCCCGTCCTCGCTCGAGGAAAGCCGTCTTCGCCAAAATCAGCAGGTCAGCTGCCTTCCCGCTCTCGATCCAGCCGCAAAGACTTTCGAAGGTCGCGAAGCCGATCGGCTCATAACCCAGCGCGGCGATATTGTCCTTGTGAATCTCCAACTCTGCTGGATCGGGCTCCACGACTGCAATGATTCCGCCGTTGGCCGGTGATCCGTTGTATGGGCCGAAAGTGACGTCAGCGCTGACTGGCTCCTCCTCGGAGGCTGGCAAGTAGATATCAAAGCGCGTACCTCGGCCAACAACCGAGGTGACGTCTAGGCATCCTGCGAGCGCGCTCACGTGCCTGTCAACCGCAGCAAGACCCAGCCCGGTCCCGCCGACGAGAGAGCGCGTGGTAAAAAAGGGCTCAAAGACATGCGGAAGTATCGAATTTGCGATTCCTGGGCCATCGTCGCTGATGGAGAGGAGGACGTAATCTCCAGGTCTCAAGGTGCCCTGAGCCAGCGGCTTGGTTTGGCACACCTGGGCGCGAGAAACGCTAACCTCGACGCGGCCCTCGTTCAAGACAGCCTCCGACGCGTTCTTGCACAGATTCATGAGGATCTGCTGCATCTCGGTTGGGCTGCCCTCGACCACCGTTTGCCACTCGTTGATCTTGAAGTTCAACTGAACACCCGCACGAACTGTAACCCGCAGCAATGGCGCAAGATCCATGACAATTTCGGAGACGTTGAACGGCAATGCAACGCGCTTGCGGTTTCGGCTGAGTGACAAGATCTGGTCAACGATCAGCTTGGCGCGGTGTCCAGCTAAGATGATTTGGTCGATGTGGTTCCGTATTCTGGAGGGGCGACGCACCAGACCTTGGGCAATTTCTGAATATCCGATTATTGCGCCTAAAATATTGTTGAACTCATGTGTGGCGCCGCTTGCGATCGTGCCGACGGTCCTCAGCCTTTCCACCTGCTCCCATCGACTCACCAGAAGGTCGCGTTCGGCATTTACACGTTGCATTTCAAGATGGTTGCTCAAACGCCCAATGGCACTGGCAAGAACCCACAGGTCGCCTGCTGAGGGGAGTGAGCGATCTCGTTCAAAAACAAGGATGCAAACCACAGCCTGCTGATCGGAGGCCCTGCAAGCAACAATTTGACAAACACCGGAAGTGTCTAGGGCGGTGCGAACCATTTCCGCCGCCGGAACGACGCGAAACACTGGCCGTCCGGCGCGGACAAGTGAAACGACTTCATCAAGAAGCGCGACGTTCCAGACACGCATGCACGTGTTCGTCACAAAGCACTCGGTATGCCTGCTGAGACTCGGATCCACCTGAGCAAGCGCGCATTGATCCGCGTCGAAAGCGCGTTGAACAAGTCTAAGCGCTGCTTCGGTTGAAAAGCGCGGCGACGCGTTCTTTGCTTTACTTTCGTTGAAGCGAGCTTCGATCTCACGCATTGCCTCTTCAAGCTCCAGCCGCCTTTCCAACCGGTTCGTCCGCACATGCAGCCTGAAGGCCCGAATGATCGCAAACAAGCAGAGGCATATGGACACCGAGCCAAAGAAAAGTCGTGTGCGCTGCGCTTGCGCGCTGGCCAAGCTGTAGTCTTTCAGATATTCGCGCTCCAGTTCGGCGGCCTTGGCGAACGTGTTAAAGGATGCGATCCGATCGGCTGCGCGGTCCACTCTCGACAACGCGGACAGGATAGCGCGGCCGTTGCGGACAACATCGTGGGTGGCTTGGTCCTGGCTCGGAGGAAGTCGGCTGAGAGACTGATCGATCTGTGATGCGAGGCTGAATCCCGGTCTGGCCGAAAACTGAAGGATCAAATTGGAGAGTTCAAGCCTGTTGGACGGCGCCCCCTCAAGGCGATTAACCGAGCGAGCAAACCGCACGAGAGAGCTTTGCAGAAGCTCATTTTGCGCAGCCGCTGCCGAGATGGCAGCCTCTTTGTTCTCGACGGACTTTTTGAGCTGTGCAAGCAACCTGGAGTGCGCTCCGGAGCTCTCATCGGGCGAAATCTCGGCAAGGCGTTGCAAGTTTGTAACGTTCCTTTGCAATGCTTGGAGGGTAGAATCAACGGGGCGGAAGTCCAATACCATGTTGGTTCGAGCGCGGGCGACATCGCGCTGGAGCAATGCGTAGTTGATCTGAATCGTTCGCAGTTCACTTAGGACCGCCTCGTCGACCTGTGGGTCCTGCCTCTGTATCCCGAACAAGAGCGCAAACGAGGCCGCCAGGGCGATTACAAAAACGTTGTCGGTACTGAGCCTTTTTTCACAACGAAACGGCGTTTGATGCGCGGTGCGCGCCTTGCGAAAGTCTGATCTGAATTCTAGCTCCTCATTGCTTCGGTGTGCGGCCGGATGCTGCTGGAACAGGAAAACCATGTGTACCTCTCCCCTCATAAAGACGGCTTAGACACCGTCGCACTTTGCCCCCGTGGCCCTCCGTTGAATTTCGCGGCGATTAGACTTCGACCGTTCTGTTCCGAACTCTGGCCACTCGCGAGCTCGACGCGAACGTGGAAACTGAAGGCACGGCGTTACGGCACGTGAGAAACTGGGCTATCCGTGAATGCTGATTTGATAGTTGTTGAGAAGGGAAGGCACCAATGCCAGGCTGACACCGCGTGACGGATTCAATCGAGATTTGCCTGTTTTCGCGCGGCGAGTCGAACCACGCCGATGTTGAAGGTACCGTTGAGTCTCGTCATAATGACGGCAGGAACCGAATACTCGTGAGCCTTCGTTGCGTCAGTCCGCTCAAGCCATCACGCACGCGGCAGAGCTAACTTCCAACAAATTGCGCTCTATGCCTGACCAGAGTAAGCAGGACGTACGTACGATCGGCATGATCCCCGAGGAGCGTTCGCACTTCATCTCTTATCCGGTGAAGGATAGCCCATTGAGCAGCTCACCATCGGTTATGAGATCGAGGCGACACACAAGGCGGGCAACCGGTCGCAGTATTCGGAACTGTCTTCCGAGAGATCATGGAGGGACAGACAAGCCGCACGCTGCAGCAGCCTGGGGATGACACCGGTCGGCCAGCCATTATGCCGCTAACCCGCTTGCGATCTCTGTGCATTGTATCTCCTGCGTGCAGCCCCTGCATTAAGCCAGCGTCGACGACCAGAGCCCATGTTCCACCAAACAAGGGTTAGCTTTCAAGAAGCTGATTGAACAAATTGATTGTTTGGATCGCACGCATCCGAACAATGGATGCAGCTAAATGCAGCGGCGGTTTTCGTTAGATGCGAGCGAGCGTCTCTTGGCAAGAACCACCGCGGGGCGCGGGCGAGGTGAGGGGCTGCACGCCAAGCGCGTCGGGACGGTCATCGAGGATCTGCGTGCGGGTTTGCAGCAGAAGATGTGCGCCGATCCTGCTCCACTGCATCTGCCGCTTGTTGGCGACCCGCTTGGAACGGCGTTGACGGTGGCCTTGACGAGGGCCGAAGAGATGCGATCTCCGGACCGCTAACGCTCGCCGTAATTAATCAGGCTGGCACTGTTGGAGGCGATGTAGGCCTGGTGAACTCGCCGATGGCGGTCAGGAACTTGCGCATGTTCGGCTAACCTGTTTCGAGACCTTCCGCGTCGAATTGCAGGTCGGCGATTTCGTGACGGGTCCGATAGACGTCAACATGCCAGAGATGCCATTTGATCCTGCGCAGAGTTTCGAGCAGGTCCTGTCCGGTCTGCTCGTCCTGGTTTTCGAGCCCTTGCACGAACTGCCGAAGGACCCTGATGCGCACGGTGATATGGAACCAGTCGGCGATTCTTCCCCACCGTCGGTGATGAAGGTGATATCCTGATTGGCTTGGACGGGCTGCTTCTTGAGATGGTCGAGAATGCGCCGTTGCGGCTCGCGATCATAGCCATAGACGAAACCGATGTAGCGCGGAGCACCCTCTTCAGGCAGCGAGCGGCCTACGATCAGCTCGAAATTCTACTTCCGGTCGTTTGGTCGCGGATGAAAGTTCGATGCGGCTGCAGAACGCGTTTGCGATGGCCGCCCATCTTCCCGGCGCTACCGGAGCACGATAACGTTGCGACCATTTCACCACCGAAGAGACCGCAAAGCCAAAGCGCGACCAACCCGATCCAATTCTGCGCCGCCCAACTTCCATCTCGAACGGTGCGCGGAACGCCCGCGCGCCGGGTGCCTAACTAGCAGTGGCACTGGGCATGCCCTGTGCTCGGCTATTCGAGCTTCTCCAATGCCTGCCTAATGTCATCTCCGGCGTCCTTCGGCAACGGCAAAATAGGGCGCGGTGGCTGGACGTGCGCCAGACCGAGGTAGTCGGCGATGACGAACATAACGCGGAAGCTGCCGTAGTGTTTGAACAAGGTCCAGAGCGGCCCGAAAGCGCGGTTCAACCGAGTGGACTCCACCGCGTCGCCGGACTGCGCTGCACGCGTCAGCGCCAGCGCCGGGACCGGCAGCAGACCTGCCGCAACGCTGTACCAGGTGTCACATCCGGCAAGCAGGGCATCCGCCGCGCCCCAATCGCCGCTGTATCCGATTGTGAACGTGTCAGGCGTCATCGACCGCAAACGTGCCAGTTCCCCCGCGTAATCGTCATTCGGCGCCAGAGGCATTTTCACCGCGACGATGTTGGACACCTCTGACAGCCGGGCGATCAATGCGTCGCTGAATGTGAAGCGCGTGGTGCTTGGATTGTTATATATGCACAAAGGCAATTCCCCCGCCTCGGCCACCGCGACGAAGTGCTGGAAGACTTCGTCCTCGTTCAGGGGAACGTAGGACATCGGTGCCAGGAGCAGGCCGTCAGCGCCAGCGGATTTGGCATCGCGCGCCAGAGCCTGAGCTTCATCGGTACGCAATGCACCCACACCCACGACAAGAGGCGTTTTGCCGCCGATGCATTCCACGGCAGCCTGAACGGCACGCTTGCGTTCTTCCCTGGTGAGGTAAGCATAACCGCCCGTGCTCCCCAGAAGGCCGATGGAGTCCGCTCCGGCGCGTTGAATACGCTCGAGAAAACGAGCCAGACCCTCGGTGTCGACATGCCCTCCCGCATCGGTTGGCGTAAGGGGGAACGCCGACAGGCCGTGAAACAAAGTCATCATCCATTCCTTTCGAAACTACATACGGGAAAGCAGCATACGCAGCCCGGCGAACGCGAAGAACATCGCCAACAGACTTTCGATCCAGCGGCGGCAGCGGCGATATAGAGCCACCATAGGCGGTGTGGAGAAGACAATGGCGTAGCCGCAGAATATCGTGACACTTAGGATGGCGCAGCCACCCAATATCGCCGCGATGCTTTGCCACGATGAATTCGGGCCGATCCCCAGCGTGACGAGCGCGATCCATGCCAGCACGGATTTTGGGTTCGCCAAATGCATCAAGAGGCCCTTCCTATAGAGCTCACCCCGCGAAAGAGCGACTTGGTCGGTCGATGCGCGCACCGCCAGCTTCTCGTTCGACGTAAGCGCCGACCGTCCCGCCCTGAAGGCGAGGAATAGCAGGTAAAGCCCCCCGAAAACCTGCAGAACGAGCAGTGCCTGGGCGTACCTGGCCAACAGGGCGGAGATGCCGGTGGAGGCCATAAAACCCCAAAAGATCGAGCCGCTGACGACGCCGGAGGCAAGCATGAGCGCAGCACCTCTGCCGCGCGCCATCGCAACCCCCATAATGCGCATGTTGCTCGGGCCGGGGCTCCCCGCGGCAATGACATATGCAGCAAAGACGATGAGCAACTGATGGAGATCGACATTCATTCTCTCAGCCCTGATCTCGATCGGATCGATCGCGCCGGATGCCCCGGGCGGCCATGGATCCACTCGCTCGACCGGAAACCTCATCCGGCGATGGCAATTTCTTGGTTCGCGATTTTGCAGCCAGGCATCAAGGCATTCAGCCCTCCGACCATGGCATCCGTCGCCTCTGCCAACGCATCGTCCGGCATGGTCTCCAACGCCTCCAGTACGAACCACATCCGGCCTGTTAGGGTCTTCAGGCGGGTTCGAGTGCCCTGTCGCCAGTTCCAGCGTCGGCAGGTGACGCCAATGTCGTCGCGCCAGATGACCTCACCGGGCAAGGGAGGATCGTTGACCGCCTCTCCATTCATCATGGTGTCGAACGTCTCACTCCCGTCAGCGATCGTCAGGTGGGGTCTTCCGACATAGGCGTCAAAATTCTCTCCACCCACCGGGACTGCGTATTTCAGGCTGATGGCGTTGTAGAGATCGACGATCGGGTTGATCGTCGAAAGAGTGCCGTCTTTCAGAACCCGCTTTCTGAGGGCCTGGGCTGAGCACGGCGTACGGTTAGGCTTCGCGCCAAAGACGACGTAGGCGTCGGACCAACTCGCCAGATGAGCTTCTGCCCAAGCCGGGCCATCCGCCAACGCACAATCGCAGGCTTCACCAAGCAATCGGGGATCGAAACGTCCTTCTCCAGCTGAAGTGGCATCGACGTAGACGCTCACGGCTCTAAATCCCGATCCAATATTCTTAATTCGACCGTCGATGATGGGACCCTCAAACATCCAGGCAAATCCATGAGTTCGAGCGCAAGCAATCCATGACCGGCGCGACCAGTCACGATCGCTTCCCTGACTGCAAGCCAATATTGCAGTTCACTGGTCCAAACTAAACTGCCACTTTTGGAGATTTTAATTGGTCCAGTATAAGGAGGGTTCTCGCAGCACGGGAGCGACGCGTCGAATTTATCAATCCCTGATCAAGCAGATCCAGGCCGGAGTGTACGGGTGTCGGTGACGCCACCCAGTTCTCCGCAAGCAAGCGGCCCACAAGTTCCCCATGATCCGGTCATGCTGTTGTGAACCCTAGGGCATTATGGTCGATGCCAGCGCCACCAGGGTGGCGTCGTACTGTTCGAAACCCCCCGATTGTTACCGCGGTTTTGCTTGACGCGCGCGATGACCTTAGCTGAGGCCTAGGATGAAGCGCCGATTGGAGGGACGGATCGACCGCGCGTTAGATGCGTAAAGCGTCGTAAACCGCTTGATGTCTGCGGTGTCGACCTCGACCGGTTCCATTGCAACCATCCACTCCACGTTTTCGGTGCAGGGCGGAGTCGTTAATGATCCCTCATAGGTCCAGTAGCCGAGCGAGGCCGGCAAAAGCCCGTTGGGATCGAACTCGTCAACTGCCATCTCCTCGCCGGGCCGGGCCGGAAAGACCTTGGCGAGACCGGCAAAGCTTTTATTTGTCGCGCCAGGCGTAAGAAGGGCGCTCAGCACACCCAGAGTATCGCTCTTTGTGTCTTTATGGACAAAATGCGCTTCCATCGGGAAGCTCATGCCCGCCACGTGATGCTCGCTCGGCGCGTGGAAATGCAACTGTGCCAGTTGGTAGACGCGATCCCCGCGGGTCAAGGTGCTGCCTTCCGGCATGTTGATTTGAATGGTGTGGCCGTTGTTCACCATCCTGCCGCCGCCCTTGAGCCAACTGATGTCGATGCGCGGAATATCCGCCTTTACCGTGCCGGCGATGTCGATGGGTGACTGCTGCCTGCCCGCCGAACAGGCGAAATTTCTCGTGTCCAGATCGGCCCAATGCTCCGGCCCGACCGAGCCGCCATATCCCCAATGGGCGCTGGCCGCACGCGCGGTCTGGGCGCAGATCGGGCACACGCCCAGCGCGATGAATGCTCTAATCAGGTTACGACGATGCATATTGCCTCGCTCCTTGATGCGAACCTTATGTCCTTGCTTCCAATTGGTGCAGTCAAGGCACAGCCGCAAGGGCGGGCGTAGGTTGAGCCGCGCCACCAGCGTACACGCCAGCCAGTCCTCGTCGAACTGGTAACTGGAAGAAGCGTCGCCGCCGGCGATCGTTGGAGGCTACGCTCGCCGGTCCGTGGAAATGGCTGGCGACGTGGCTCAGATCACCGTGCCGCCGCTGATCAGGCCAACAACCAGCACAGCCGGCGTCGCCGGTCCGGCTGTTACTCGGCGGTATGTGGCGCGTAACGTTGAAGCGGGAGTGTCGGGCAGGCAGTGCATTGCAAAGGATCCCCTCTTTGGCGAGACGAATTCCTCCATTCCGACCTCTCGGCCACCCACTGTGTAGCCTGCCCGCCACGCTCTTCAAGACCATAAAGGCATGGATAAAATTCGCGAATACGCCTTGGAAAGCAGGTCTCAAAGGCCAAGGGGACCTTCCATCTGGAAAATGCCAAGCAAAGCTCGCGTTCGGACGATCCATGCGGTTGCCAGGCTGGCTGCCTCCGGTCAGGCGAGATCCGGATCCTTCCGCGAGGATAGCTGTAAACGTCTACAGGCTGCATCGCTGTGCGCTTTGCCCTTCGATGGCGGGAACACAACCCGCACGGAGGCGACGAATGATTCAGCTGATCACACCTGGCCTCTACAGCGAATTCGCAGGCGAGCTCAAAGAGATGCACGGGCTCAGATATCGGGTTTTCAAGGAGAGGCTCGATTGGGAAGTTCAGACCGGAGGCGAAATGGAAACAGACACCTTTGACGACTTGAAGCCTGTCTATCTGCTGCTCAAGGGATCCGATTGGCGAATTCGTGGCTGCGTGCGCCTCTTGCCAACCACTGGGCCGACCATGTTGCGCGACACATTCCCGGCGCTGCTGGGTGAGGCTGTGGCGCCCGCGAGTCCCGACATATGGGAAAGCAGCCGTTTCGCGCTCGATTTGCCCCCATCAACGCCCAAGGCGGCAGGCGGCCTTGCCCAAGCAACCTACGAGCTCTTCGCCGGCATGATCGAATTCGGCTTGGCCAACAATCTCACCCGGATCGTGACGGTGACCGATACGCGTATGGAACGGATCCTTCGCCTCGCAACGTGGCCATTGTCGCGCATCGGAAAGCCGCAGCCCGTCGGCAAAACGGAGGCGGTGGCCGGGTTTCTCGAGATCTCTCACGCCAGCCTGTTGCGCATCCGCTGGAGGGGACGTCTGAATGGGCCGGTACTGTGGCGACCGATTCTCGGCCTGCCGCACGGCCCGTGCGGATAGCTAAGACGTGGTGCGTGGCCCCAGGGATCGGAAGAGGGTTTGCTTCTCTTCGCCGAAAGGAGTCATTGCGTCCGGCCTGGAGAAGCAAACCGAGGAATGATGCATGAAGCAGCGTCCGCACAATTGAAGGGCGAGATCAAAGAGTGCGGGGCTACCCATTCGCACTCGGCCCAAGTATTCCCCGTCTCCTCCGGCCGGCTTGCATGCTATTAACGCAGGTGAGGGCGCCGGCCATGATATGCGCAGCCCGTTGAAGGCGGAAGCGTACGCCCCGGTTCACATCACCCGCATTGGACTGAGGTTTAGTTCATCCATGGCGTGGATGATGGCTATCCCAACAATCAATTTTACCGAACTTACCGGATTCCATTAGAAGACTCTAACTGAGCGCATGCCGGGCGGCGTCCCTCGTCTGCGTCGGCTAAGGCTGCCGGGAAGAATTCGGAGAAGAACATGTGCGGAATTGTTGGCATCGTTGGGCAACAGCCGGTGTCGGAACGCCTGGTCGACGCATTGAAGCGTCTGGAATACCGCGGCTATGATTCGGCCGGCATTGCGACGATCACCGAGGGCACCTTGCACCGCCGGCGCGCGGAGGGCAAGCTCGTCAATCTCGAGAGGAGACTCAAGGAAGAGCCGCTGGGTGGTACCATCGGCATCGCCCACACCCGCTGGGCAACCCATGGGCCACCGACGGAACGCAATGCACACCCGCACTTCACGGATGGTGTGGCCGTCGTCCATAACGGCATCATCGAGAATTTCGCCGAACTGAAGGACGAATTGGCGGCGACGGGAGCCGAGTTCCAGACCGACACCGACACTGAGGTCCTTGCGCATCTCTTGGCAAGGCACCGCCGGGAGGGCATGAGGCGTGGTGAGGCGGTGCATGCCATGCTGAAAAGCGTCAGGGGTGCCTACGCGCTTGCCATCCTCTTTGAGGATGATCCGTCGACCATCATTGCGGCGCGCAATGGACCACCGCTGGCGATCGGTCACGGCGACGGCGAGATGTTCCTGGGCTCCGACGCGATCGCGCTTGCTCCATTCACGAATGAAATCACCTATCTCATCGACGGTGACTGGGCCGTTGTCGGCAGGACGGGCGCTGATATCTTTGATTACGACGGCCACCCCGTCGCGCGTCCGCGCCAGACCTCCGTGGCCGTGGCCACTCTGGCCAACAAGGGCAACCATCGCCACTTCATGGAGAAGGAAATCCTCGAGCAGCCCGAGGTCATCGCCGATACGCTCGGTCATTATATCAATTTCATCGAAAATGGTGCCGATGCGGTTTTTGGCATCGACTTCGCCAAGATCCCGAGCTTGGCGATCTCTGCCTGCGGCACCGCATATCTCGCCGGGCTGATCGGAAAATACTGGTTCGAGCGCTATGCGCGCCTGCCGGTCGAAATAGATGTTGCATCCGAATTCCGCTATCGCGAGATTCCGTTGTCGCCGCAGTCTGCGGCTCTGTTCATTTCACAGTCGGGCGAAACCGCCGATACGCTGGCATCGCTGAGGTACTGCAAGCAGCTTGGGCTGAAAATTGGCGCTGTCGTCAATGCGCGCGAATCGACCATCGCTCGGGAGGCCGATGTGGTCTTCCCGATCCTTGCCGGCCCAGAGATCGGCGTCGCCTCCACCAAGGCCTTCACCTGCCAGCTAGCCGCTCTTGCCGCACTCGCCATCCACGCAGCCAAGGCCCGCGGAACCGTGACCGAAGATGAGGTGCAGGCGCTCGTCGAGAGCCTCGCCGAAATGCCGGGCCTCATGAGGCAGGTACTGGACAGCATCCAGCCGGAGATTGAGCTTCTGTCGCGCGAACTGTCAAAGTGTCATCATGTCCTTTATCTCGGCCGTGGCACAAATTTCCCACTGGCGATGGAGGGTGCGCTGAAGCTCAAGGAGATTTCCTACATCCACGCCGAAGGCTATGCGGCGGGTGAATTGAAGCACGGTCCTATCGCATTGATAGACGAGAACATGCCAGTGATCGTCATCGCGCCACATGATCGCTTTTTCGACAAGACCCTCTCCAACATGCAGGAAGTGGCCGCCCGCGGAGGGCGCATTATCCTCATCACCGATGGAAAAGGGGCAGCCGCATCGAAACTCGATACGATGCGCACGATCGTGCTGCCGGCCACCGACGAGATTATCGCGCCGATGATCTTCTCGCTGCCGATACAGCTTCTTGCGTACCACACGGCGCTCTTCATGGGCACAGATCTCGACCAGCCACGCAACCTGGCAAAATCAGTCACCGTCGAATGATGTGACGCCTTCATTAGTCGCAACGCTCGCCCATTCGGAAAAACTCCAAGCACTTCAACCGGCGCTCAAGCGCGCCGCTACCGCCTTGCCGTTATTTGCTGGAGCATGCCGTTTAGCGACGATTGGTTATCCCTTTGGCCTCCCCTCATGCTGCTTGGCTGTGCCTACGGGCAAACCCGGTCGAGAAAAGCATCGAATACGCAGCAATAGCGCTAACCACAAAGCGATCCTCCTGCCGCATGCGGATAAAACCCTTCGCTGTCCACTATTTCGTCCTCGCTCGATGATTGCGGCTCGCCGCGGTCTTCGTCGGTGAGACGGTTGCCCTTTGACTTTGCCAGGCGCCAGCTGCGATGTGCGGGCTGTAGGAATCCCGTGTAACCTCGTTCTGGATCTAACGCTCACCGATAGGCCCGGCCAGTCGCAAGAGGACCGGGCGATGATCGGAGACTTCCAGGAACCGCTCGATGGTTCGGTCGAGCGCGAGGATCATGAAATCGTGGCCGCACGGCACGAGATTGGGCGAGATAAAGACATGGTCGATCAGCGACTTGAAGGGCGCTTTGACGCAGGTGATTTGCTTGTCCGAAGCATCCTGCGCGGCGAGCGCGGTCAGGCCGGCGGCGGTCAGCGCGGTCTCCGGAAGCCAAGGTTGCATTGAGTCGCCGCCGATTCAGTCGTTATCGAAGCTGGGATACTGGGCGAGTTCGGCGATTGCTTCGGCGATCACGCGCCCACCCATCTGCCGGCGGCCTCCACCGTGTCGCCGGACTGCGCCGCACGCGTCAGCGCAAGCGCCGGGACCGCCAGCAAACCTGCCGCAACGCTTTACCAGCTGTCACATCCCGGCAAGCGGGGCATCGGCCGCGCCCTAATCGCAGCTGTATCCGATTGCAAACGTGTCAGGGCTTATCTGCCGCAGGCGTGGCAGGTCCCCCGCATAATCGTCATTCGCCGCCTGAGGCCACCGAGATGAAGCTCTTCCTCCCGTTAGAATGAACGTTCGAAACGGAGGATGCCGCCGACACTGCTCTTTTTGTTGGCATTAGCCCAGCTAATGGAAGGGTCGACCTTGCCGACGGCGAAGTCGCCGTAGCGGTCATAGTCGAGTTCGGCTGTAATTGTGAAATCTGCAAGAAACGCATAGGCAACGTTTGCAGCGACACCATAGTTCCTGAGCTGATCACCCGAGAGCTGAAGATTCAACGAAGTTGTCTCATTGAGCTTGTAAGTGGCGCCGGCCCAGAAAGCCCAGTTACCGCCCCAGCTTTTGTAGAACCCGCGACCATGAGCGTCGATTGCGTTAGTGACGTCATCGTTGAGCTTGCCGCTGGAGCCGTAGCCGAACATTCCGAATAGCGAGAGTTGGTCGGTAACATCGACGTCGATGCGGACCTTGCCGGCGGCCGATTCGTAGTTGCTATCATAAGCGACAACGCCGGTGATCGCGCCCCAGTGTTGTGTGTATTTCACTCCGCCGACTAGGTGCGGAACGTAGCTGTCGATAGTGTCGACCAGACCCGAGCCTTCTTCGAGTGAAACCACAGCCGAAAAGCCGTTACCGGCGTCAAAGTAGTACTGAACCACATTAGTATCGAAGGCGCCGTACGGGATAAGCATCTGATTGAGCACGTCGCCCGCGTAGCCAATAAACATGTCGAAGGCGGACCAGTCCTTGCCAACTCGGAGGCCACCAAGCTGAACCCAGGCGAAAGTCAACGTGATGCCTTGGCTGAAGGCATAGTATCGAGGACTGTCCGAACCGGAATAGGCGGTGTGCTTGCCGTAGTTCATGCGGGTCTCGATGTAGGTCTGCAATGTACCGAGTTCGGTCTCTTGCCCGGTCCAAGTTTTGAATGTGAAGCGCGTGTGGTTTTGCCATATGCCCTGGGCCTCGCCAGTCTTCACATCCGTGGTTCTAGCTTTGTCATACGATACGACATCGCCGAGGCCGATGTCGTAACGGACATAGCCGCCGATGCGCAGGCAGGTCTCGGTGCCGGGGATGTAGTAGTAACCAGCGCCGTAAACGTCGCAGATCTTGACGTATTCAACGGGCTCAGGCTCGGCCAGGACGATGGCGTCGGCGGCTCGGGCACAGGAAACGGCGATCAGGGCCGCAGCTGAGCCGAGCAGGAGGCTCCTGATGTTCATTCTTGATCTCCGTTCAAATATTGAAGAAGGGGACGTCAACGAACGAGCCAGCCCTTCCTGTCCCCACAATCGAAAACGATGCACATCGCGCTGCGCCTATTGTAGTGTGACACACGGATCATAATAATTATTCAACAACAGGGGCGATGAAGCCGAATCATACTTCAACACGATAAGTTGTTGTTCTCACATCACTTGCTTGAAATGCCCGGGGAGGAATCAAACACTTCCGAGTCGATCGCCATGATTATCTCCGATAGCTGCGGGCGTACCGTCACAACGGCTTCGAAAATCACCCCGCAAATGACGTGCCAACCTCACGACCAAGCTACGATTGACACTCAAGTTTGCCGTCGGACCTTGGTTTGCGTTTCCTTTTTTGCTCTGAGGGTCAAGCTGAGCATGAAAAGCAAATGTTTCGGACATGGTTCGTCTGTTCGCTTCGCGACAGTATCGTTCAATGGCGATAGCTTTTGTTTGTTTTGAGCCTCGACATTGTTGACATCATGCGAGTGCACCGCTCGGTACGTCAGCCGAGATGCCCCACTGATGCCGACATGCCTAGGCGTAAGCGTCCTCGTTAGGGCGAGGGGCCACACCTCGGCGGTGGCGAGGTGCACCAGCTTTCCAGCTAGTCCGGACAAAGTGGTTCCGAAAGGCGGGAAGGTCGAGACGAGCCGTTGTAAGCCCCTCTCTGAATCGGAAGCCGTGCATGGGCCATTTTTGTTTTTACGGAAGCACATGCGAATTCGCTCGATTGTCAGTTGCGAGCGATGCTTGAGTTGCGCTTCACTCCGGCGCTTTGCCGGGCCTCAGGAGCGCGATTTGTCGGTGATCATGCGCCTGGCGTAGCGCTACTTTCTAAATTGGTTCATCAGGCTTGCAGCCTTGGCAGGGGCGGACCTGGACGGTCTCCTCGAGCACAATTCCCGCTCTGACAGACGGTGCGCCACGGCCAAAGCCTCGTGCCGGCAATTAATACGACGAACTCATCGAGATGCCAGGTATCGCTACGTGACGCCGTCTTACGCACCAGCCGGCGAGCAAAAGTCTGGTCCCAACGCCGAATCGACTGGTCGGATGCGGCATGCTGCGTTCCATCGGACGCTGAAGGGAGGGGATAGGATAGGATAGTAGCACCAAACGGTGTACGGGAAAGTCTCGACGGGAAACCCATGGCGCTTGTCGCTGACCAGCGCGTGCTCATACCATCGCTGTCCAGCCAAGGCTGAATGGGGCTATCGCTGCGAAATAATCGGGCCCAAAGCGGAACGGACTGATATAGCGCAAAGACACAGGAGAGCGCAGTGGTAAGGATGGAAGGCAACAACATGGGACGGTAACTGTTGCAGACCACAAAACATCGCGAAGCCCGCCTGCCTTGGTACACCATCTATCCGACTGTCGCGGAGTTCTCTGGGGCGGTCGGCGCCGACGCTTATGAGGAATGGCTCAGGAACCTACCGGCTAACGATCCGGCGTCACTCTACTTGCACGTTCCGTTCTGCCGATCAAAGTGCTGGTATTGCGGCTTCCCCACCACCATCACCCGCCATGATGCGCCGATCGTTAATTATCTGGCGGCGCTGCGTGACGAGATACGTTTGGTCTCGGAGCACGCGCCGCAGGCGCTGCCCGTGAGCGATGTGCATTTCGGCGGCGGAACGCCAACTCTCATGGGGCCAGTTGAGTTCCTCGCCCTGACGGAATTCCTGCGCCGCCACTTTGCGCTTGCGGAAACAGCTACGATCGCCGTCGAGATCGATCCACGCACGTTCACGGCCGATATGGCCGAAGCCTTGCAAGCAGCCGGCGTGAACCGCGCGAGCCTCGGCGTGCAGAGCTTCGATCCCATTGTTCAAAAAGCGATCAACCGGGTCCAGAGTGAGGCGCAGACGGCGGCTGCCGTCGAAATGCTGCGTCGGCATGGAGTGACAAGCATCAACTTCGACCTCATCTTTGGTCTCCCGCATCAAACGGTGCAGTCTTGCGTCGAGACCACGAGGGCGGCGGTCGCCATGCGCCCCAACCGGCTTGCGGTGTTCGGCTACTCGCACATTCCGTCCTTTATTAAGAATCAGCGCCTCATCGAGGAGGCATCGCTTCCGGGCAGCGCTGCCCGCGCCGAACAGGATGCGGCCATTGCCGTGACGCTGATTGCCGCCGGCTACCGAGAGATCGGGCTCGACCATTTCGCCTTGCCGGACGACGATCTCGCGCTGGCACAGAAAACCGGTCGCCTGCGGCGCAACTCGCTGGGCTACTCGGCCGACACCTGCAAAACCCTGATCGGTTTCGGCGCGTCGGCTATCGGGCGTGTTGGCGTGGGCTACGTCCAGAACGAGGTTACACGGGATTCCTACTGCCGGCACATCGCAGCTGGCCGTCTGGCGACGTCAAAGGGCTACCGTCTCACCGACGAAGACCGCGCGCGAGCCGCAATCATCGAGCGACTAATGTGCGATCTCGAGGCCGATGTGCCGGCAATCTGTGCCGCCCACGGATCTGATCCAATCCATTTTCTCGATTCCGCTGAACGCTTGGCGATGCTTGCCAAGGACGGGATTGTGGACATCGAAAAGGGTTTTGTCCGCGTACGGCGGCAGCATCGTTTTGCGATGCGCGTTGTCGCTGCCGCATTCGACGCTTTTCTCGACCGGGTTGCCCGCTGAGTCAGCCAAACAAGTGTGAGGAGGCCAAGGCGACGCCGAAGCGAAATTTGACGCCCATGCGGTTTCCTTTCTTCGAGGTCAGGATTTCACAGCCGTCGCCGGCGTAGCAGGCCTCAAGCGGCTTCCCGCCCTCGAAGAAAGCCACGGTGTCGCCATCGATCGTGATCCGCTCGAATTGGTGCGATAGCCGATCTCGTAGTAGGCGCGTACTCATCTGCGCTCTGGTCGCCGCTCTCCGCCTTATAAGCCATGACTGGATCGAGCGTTCCATCGTCAGGAAGGGATAGACCAACTGCCAATCCCGGACCCAAATTCGACAGGGCGCGCTGCTTGATCTGGTCGTCCTCAAATGTAGATCGGCTGGACCGCGGGATCGTGGCTATATGCGTGATCTTTCTCAGCTGCTTGATCGTGGATCTTGCCGCTCCCGCCGACGGCCACGATGTGGAAGGGCTTGCCCTCCACGGCGATCTCGCCGTTCCTGGTGAACGATCCCGCCGACACGATATAGGGCTTGAGGGTCGGTCACGACGATGTTGTCCCCTGCCGCGGCGATGCACGGCCGTGCCCGTCCATCGAATAGAGGTCGTGAGCTTGAGCGAGTTGGCGATCTTGCCAGCCACGAAGCTTGGCGTTCTGGTGACGCTCAACAAGGCGACCGCAGCAATGGAACGTGCTGCCAGAGAAGCCGAATCCGTTGAGGCGGGCGGCAAGCTGCGGCCGCGCGTGCAAATCTGTAGGGTCAGGGAACTATTGAAGGGCAGAAAGCCCACGCTTCCACCTGTCTATGACATTATCTCTGCCGCTGCCGCCCGGCAGGTGGCCGCCGCGGTTGCCAACGCGACAGGAAATACGGGACCCGCCGTCCTTCAAATATTCCATCGCCGGCAGCGGACAGAAAGCCACGAACGATCAGTCGCCGACACCTGTGAACAAGCCGTGTGCGACATTGCAATCATCCATTTATTGGCTCAACTGCCCACATGGCCGTGAATGAACTGGATTTGTTGGTTTTCCAGATGGCAGTGGAAAGCGTCCGCTCACTCTGCTTGAGCTTCAATGACAAAGCGGCGGAGATAGCCGCGAGGAGCCGCGGAAACCTGCTTTTCGATGTGCGGATCGATGATGACGCCGAGGTCCAACGGCTCGCAGCCATCCGATATCGAGGTGGGCAGATTGGTGTGGTGACGTTGGACAGACAAGGCCTTATTAGCCGCTACTGCGTCGTCGACGGTACCTTCTCCCGCTTCATTGCACCGTTGGAGAATTGGACCAACATGCCGGTGTCAATGCAGGCCAAAATCGATGTCACTCACCATGCCGGCCTCTTCCTAGGCGCGTTGCGAAATGCCGGTCATATGCTTCGCAACTAGGGCGGAACGCGTCTGTGGATCTTTGCACCCGCCTGGGCGTTTGAGCAGGCGGCTCATCGAGGTTCTGCAGCGCGCGGATGTGCCACGGCCGGGGTGATAGCCGCCTCTGCCCAACAGATCGCCGGCGAGGGCTTGTCGGACAATGAATGTCGTCAATTCACCGTCCGAGAAATGGTGTCTGGCTCACAAGAAGCACAGCGAATTGAGACTGAAACGCAGTCCAGCTGGGAAACCCAGCGCGAAGGCCGGAAGGTAACTTATCTGCGATAGAGGCAACGGGAAGGCGCCTTCCACTTATAAGGCAGCGCCCAATATGTCGGTACTCGCCTGAGGAATTCCCATGGCGGGCAGGGCTACCTCGCGATCCGATCTCGATAGGCTTGTTGTACCTCAGACCGGACTCGATGTTCAGAATTTCCTCAGCGGCTTGCCCGCACGCCACCGCCAGCTCCCCGACCACGTGCTCACGATAGGCACGACCGATATGAGTCCCCTTCGACATAGCAGTCCTCGGGAATGCGCGAATATTGATACACCTCGAAGGAGAGCAACGGCGCGCCAAACAGCCTCTCATCGCACCAAGTCGTACATAGGGCGCATTCCTGTTCCGGCCGTCCCGGGCGATGCTCGATCCATCTCTCCAGAACAGCGGAGCAAGCCAGTGACGCCCACGAAGCTTCTGATTGGGCAGATCGCCATTGTGTTCGCCATCGTTCTCCTCGGCGTGTGGGCTGCCACGCAATGGTGCGCTCATATGCTAGCCTTTCAGGAACAACTCGGCGCGCCATGGTTTGTCGCGGCTGGCTGGCCGATCTACGAGCCGTGGAAACTGTTGGAATGGTGGTTCCAATTCGATGCCTATGCGCCCGAGGTATTCGACAAGGCGGGCATGCTTGCGGGCACCAGTGGATTCATGGGCTGTGCCGCTGCGATCGCTGGTTCCCTCTGGCGCGCGCGCCAGCGCGGCTTGGTCACCACCTATGGCTCCTCTCGATGGGCGGCGACGCGGGAGATCGAGAAAGCAGGGCTGTTTCAGCCGGCAGGCGTCTTCCTCGGCAAACTGAAGGACCGGTATCTGCGTCATGACGGGCCTGAGCACGTCATGGCCTTTGCGCCGACACGTTCCGGCAAGGGCGTCGGACTGGTTGTCCCAACCCTTCTCTCCTGGTCCGGCTCGGCCGTCATTCACGACATCAAAGGCGAGAACTGGCAGCTGAGCTCCGGCTGGCGGTCGAGGTTCTCGCATTGCCTTTTGTTCAATCCGACTGATCCGCGATCGGCCCGCTACAACCCGCTGCTGGAGGTACGCAAAGGTTCGGACGAGATTCGCGATGTCCAAAACATCGCCGACATTCTAGTCGATCCGGAAGGCGCGCTGGAGCGGCGGAATCATTGGGAGAAGACCAGTCATTCACTCCTGGTCGGCGCTATCTTGCACGTGCTCTACGCCGAAGAGGAAAAGACTCTTGCCCGCGTCGCCACCTTTCTCTCGGACCCGCAACGCTCGTTTGCCGCGACTTTGCGGCGAATGATGACGACCAACCATCTCGGCGCGGCCAATAAGCCTCAGGTCCATCCCGTCGTGGCCTCGGCGGCACGAGAGGTGTTGAACAAATCGGAGAACGAACGTTCAGGCGTCCTCTCGACCGCCATGTCTTTTCTCGGCCTCTACCGTGATCCGACCGTGGCCGCGGTAACATCGGACTGCGACTGGCGCATTGCCGATCTGATGGATGCGGAGTGGCCGATGTCGCTCTATCTGGTCGTGCCGCCATCGGACATCTCGCGCACCAAGCCCTTGGTGCGACTGATCCTGAACCAGATCGGCAGGCGGCTGACGGAGCGCCTCGAGGGTGACCCAAAGAAGAGCCGCAAGCATCAACTGCTGATGATGCTGGATGAGTTTCCGGCGCTCGGTCGCCTCGACTTCTTTGAGACCGCGCTCGCGTTTATGGCCGGTTACGGAATTCGTGCCTACTTGATCGCGCAATCGTTGAACCAGATCTCCAAAGCGTATGGCGACAACAACGCCATTCTGGACAACTGCCATTTGCGAATTGCCTTTTCCTCCAATGATGAGCGCACGGCCAAGCGAATCTCGGACGCGCTTGGCACGGCCACGGAACTCAGATCCATGCGCAACTATGCGGGCCACCGGCTGGCACCTTGGCTCTCGCATGTCATGGTGAGCCGCCAGGAAACCGCCCGCCCGCTGCTGACACCGGGCGAGGTGATGCAATTGCCGCCCGCGGACGAACTGGTGCTGGTTTCGGGATTGCCCCCCATCCGGGCCAAAAAGCTGCGATACTATGAGGATCACAATTTCACCGAGCGGGTGCTGCCTTCGCCGGTGTTGCGCGACGGACCCTACGCGGACTGCCCGATGTCGCGGCCGGACGATTGGACTGGGCAAGTACGCGGCGTCGACCGTCGTCTTGCGTCTGACGATGAAAGCGCTGGCGCGGCGCTTGCGGACGAGGGAGGTGTTCAGCAGCAGCGCCATCCTGGCCTACCCGAAGAACATACCGCCGTCACCCAGGAACCGGACCAGGACGATCTGTCCAGACCCGCAGACGATGATAGCGAGGCGATGGCGGACAAGCGCGTCATGGACCGGATCTCCACCGTCGCAGGTGCCTATGGCATCAACGAGGGAAGGGGCGATGATAAGGATATCGTCCCCGGCTTCTGAACGCTTTCCGCAGCTCGGGCGTATCTCAGCGTAGATAACGGCCGTAAGCAATTTTGGGCATCTCGATAATGCTTGTTCCGCCGCCGGCCCGCCAGCGCCGGCCAGTTGGAACAAGCGCATGAAGCCCCACCGCATTCGTCACCAGTTTCTGCTCGAACCGGAATTGAGCGAGAAGCTGGACAACCTCAGCCGCGATCCCTCGACCACAAAATCCGCGGTCGTCGCGAAGGCCGTAGAAGCTTTCATTGAGCGGCGTGGCGAGAATGAACTCGATCGGCGCTATGGCATGAGGCTGGACCGTCTTTCCCGCGACCTCAGTCACGTCAGGCGCGATGTCGACATGACATTAGAAAGCTTGGCGCTCTTCATCCGCTTTTCGATCACGCTTCATGCCCACACGCCTGTTCCGGACAAGGCGACGCAGGCGATTGCTCAGGAGCGTTTCGACAAATTCGTCGAGCAGGTCGGTCGCCAGATCGCATCGGGGAAACGCTCGTTTGGCAAAGACAATGGCGGAGGAGGGGAAGGATGAGCGCTCATCCAGAGGCCGACCACCGACGCCGCGCCATGCTGCGCACCGCCATGGGTCCGACGATCACTGAGGCGCTGGCCGATCCATTGGTCATCGAGGTGATGGTCAATCCCGATGGTGCGCTGCGGCTCGACCGGCTGGGAGAAGGCCGAATCGATACGGCCGTGCATATGCATCCTTCCGAGGCGGAACGCATCATCCGCCTGGTCGCTTCCCACGTGCGTGCCGAGGCGCATGCGGACAATCCGATTGTCAGCGCCGAATTGCCATCGGGCGAACGCTTCGAGGGACTGCTGCCGCCTGTCGTGCTGGCGCCTTGCTTTGCCATCCGCAAACCAGCCGCAAAGCTCTACACGCTGGCCAACTATGTTGCGGATCGCATCATGTTGCCGCTGCAGGCCGATGCGTTGATAAAGGCAGTCCGAGAACGGCGCAACATCCTTGTCGCTGGAGGCACGTCGTCGGGTAAGACGACGCTTGCCAATGCGCTGCTGGCCGAAGTCGCCGAATGCGACGAGCGAGTGATCCTCATCGAGGACACCCGCGAACTGCAATGCGCAGCAAAGGACTGCGTTGCCCTGAGAACCAGGCGGGGCTCGGTCACACTCGCCGATCTCGTGCGCTCGACGCTCCGGCTCCGCCCCGACCGCATCATCGTCGGTGAAGTCAGGGGCGCGGAAGCGCTGGACATGCTCAAGGCATGGAACACCGGGCACCCCGGCGGCATCGCCACGGTTCATGCCAATTCGGCGCGCTCTGCCCTCTATCGCATCGAGCAGCTTGCACAGGAAGCTGTCGTCACCGTGCCGCGCCGCCTCATCGCCGATGCCATCGATCTCATCGTCTTCATCGCGGGGCGCGGCTTGTCGCGCCGCATCGATGCAATCGCTGAGGTCACAGGTCTCGACGGCAGCGGCGACTACGCCGTCACCCCACTCACGCCTCCGCAACTCCAGCAACTCTGAAAGGCCCCCTTATGAGCAAGAAGCTCCGCTTTCTTTCGTTTGCCGCGCTCGCGTTTCTTCTCACAGTTCCGGCGCACGCTGCCGGCTCCGGCATGCCTTGGGAACAGCCGCTGCAGCAGATCCTGGAATCGGTGCAGGGACCGGTCGCCAAAATCGTCGCGGTGATCATCATCATCACCACCGGCCTGACCCTTGCCTTCGGCGATACTGCAGGCGGTTTCCGCCGGCTGATTCAGATCGTCTTCGGCCTGTCGATCGCCTTCGCCGCATCGAGCTTCTTCCTCTCGTTCTTCTCCTTCGGCGGCGGGGCGCTCGTCTGATGGCCGCCGGAGTGCAACATATCGAGGGCTTCGAGGTTCCCGTTCACCGGGCATTGACTGAACCGATCCTGCTTGGCGGCGCGCCGCGGGCGGTGGCGATCCTCAACGGCACGGTGGCTGCGGCCATCGGACTAGGCTTGCAGCAATGGATTGCCGGGCTAGTGCTCTGGCTTGGCGGCCACACGCTCGCGGTCTTTGCCGCAAGGCGCGATCCCGACTTTGCCAGCGTGCTTGTCCGTCACCTTCGCCTGAGGGGATGGCTCGCATGCTGAACCTTTCGGAATATCGCGGCAAGGCCGACCGGCTTGCCGACCATCTGCCCTGGGCAGCACTGGTGGCGCCCGGCATCGTGCTCAACAAGGACGGCAGCGTTCAGCGGACTCTTCGGTTTCGCGGGCCCGATCTGGAAAGCTCGACCGAAGCCGAACTCATCGGCATCTGCGCCCGGGCCAACAATGCGCTTAGACGCCTTGGCTCCGGCTGGACATTGTTTTTCGAGGCCGAGCGCATCGAAGCGCTGGGCTATCCGTCCTCGCGTTTCCCGGACGCGGCGTCATGGCTGGTTGATGAAGAACGGCGTGCTGCCTTCGAAGGCAAGGTCGCGCATTTCGAGAGCCGCTATCACCTGACCTTGCTGTCCATGCCGCCACCGGACGCCCAGGCGCGGGCGGAAAGCGCGCTCGTCGACTCGCATCATTCAGAAGGCGAAAGAGACTGGCGCCAGGAGATGGCGCGGTTCCGTGACGAGACCGACCGTGTGCTGGATCTTCTGTCGGGCTTCATGCCCGAAGTGCGTCTGCTCGATGACGCCGAGACGCTGACATACCTGCACGACACGATCTCGACCCGCCGCCATCCGGTCGCCGTGCCGGAAACGCCGATGTATCTGGACGGCATCCTGGTCGATGTGCCGCTTACCGGCGGCTTGGAGCCGATGCTGGGTGAGCAACATCTTCGCACACTTACCATCCTCGGCTTTCCGAACCTCACCCGGCCCGGAATCCTCGATGCCCTCAATCATCAGGATTTCGCCTATCGCTGGATGACGCGCTTCATTCCGCTCGGCAAGACCGAGGCCACCAAGACGCTGACCCGCTTGCGCCGGCAGTGGTTTGCCAAGCGCAAATCGATCGTCGCAATCCTGCGCGAGGTTGTAAGCAACGAACCCGTTCCGCTCGTCGACAGCGACGCCGACAATAAGGCGCTCGACGCCGATGAAGCACTTCAGGCGTTGGGCGGCGATCATGTCGGCTTCGGGTATCTCACTGCAACGGTGACGGTATGGGACGAGGATCGCCAAGCCGCCGCTGAGAAACTTCGCGCGGTCGAGCGCATCATCAATGGGCTCGGGTTCACCACCATCCGCGAAAGCGTCAATGCGGTCGAAGCCTGGCTCGGCTCGCTGCCGGGTCATGTCTATGCCAACGTTCGTCAGCCGCTCGTTCACACGCTGAACCTTGCCCATCTCATGCCGCTTTCCTCGGTGTGGGCCGGTCCTGCGGCGAACGAGCATCTGGCTGAAGTCACTGGACGAGAGGCCCCGCCGCTCCTCATCGCCGAAACCAGCGGGTCGACTCCGTTCCGGCTTTCTTCTCATGTCGAAGATGTCGGCCACATGCTGATCGTTGGACCGACCGGCGCCGGAAAATCGGTGCTGCTTGCCCTGATCGCCCTGCAGTTTCGTCGCTATGCCGGCGCGCAGGTCTATGTCTTCGACAAAGGCAATTCGGCGCGCGCGGCAACGCTCGCCATGGGTGGAGAGCATCATGTCTTGGGTTCGGACGGTGCGCTTGCCTTCCAGCCACTGCGCAATATCGGTGATCAGGGTAAGCGCAGCTGGGCAGCTGAATGGATCGCCGGCCTGATTGCCCATGAGAACGTCACCCTCACGCCGGAGGTGAAGGAGGCGATCTGGTCGGCGCTCAACAGCCTCGCCACCGCGCCGGCGCAGGAGCGCACGCTGACCGGTCTGTCGGTCCTGCTTCAGTCCAATGCACTGAAGTCCGCCTTAATGCCCTACACGCTCGACGGTCCCTTCGGCCGATTGCTCGATGCCGATGACGATCGGCTGGCCTTGTCGGATGTGCAGTGCTTCGAGACCGAGGAGCTGATGCATAGCCAAAGCGCTGTGCTGCCTGTGCTCACCTATCTCTTCCATCGCCTTGAGGAGCGGTTCGACGGGCGACCGACGCTGCTCATGCTCGATGAGGCCTGGGTCTATCTCGACAATCCGCTTTTTGCTGCCCGCATCCGCGAATGGCTGAAGGTGCTGCGAAAGAAGAACGTATCGGTGATCTTCGCCACGCAGTCGCTTGCCGACATCGCCGGCTCTGCAATAGCGCCGGCGATCATCGAGAGCTGCCCACAGCGCATTTTTCTCCCCAATGATCGTGCCGTGGAACCGCAGGCACGGACTGCCTATGAGCGCTTCGGTCTCAACGACCGGCAGATTGAACTGATCGCCCGGGCCACGCCGAAGCGGCACTACTATTTGCAGTCGCGCTGCGGCAACCGTCTCTTCGAGCTCGGGCTCGGCCCCATCGCGCTTGCACTTTGCGGCGCCTCGGGTCCAGCCGCGCAAAGCCTGATCGACAGGGTCCTGTCCAAGCACGGGCAGGACAGCTTTGTCTTTCGCTTCCTCGGCGCCCGCGGCCTGGATTGGGCGGCCGAGCTTCTCCAGCAATTCCCTCAACCAACCAAGGAGCAATCGTCATGATGCGGCGCCGCTTTCTCTCGGGCCTGATCACCCTTTCGTTGATCGCCAAGCCGATGGCCGACTACGTGCAGCCGGCCTACGCGCTCATCGTGTTCGATCCGTCGAACTACGCACAGAACGTGCTCACGGCGGCGCGCTCGCTGGAGCAGATCAACAACCAGATCCAGTCGCTCCAGAACCAGGCGACCGTGCTGCAGAACATGGCACGCAATCTTCAGGGTCTGGATTTTTCTTCCGTGGGTCAGCTTACCGGCTCGCTCCAACGGATCGACGGTCTGATGGACCAGGCGAGTGGCCTGAGCTTTGATCTCAACAAGCTTCAGGACCAGTGGCGTAATCAATA
Source organism: Mesorhizobium sp. STM 4661 (assembly GCF_000359125.1). Lineage (GTDB taxonomy): Bacteria > Pseudomonadota > Alphaproteobacteria > Rhizobiales > Rhizobiaceae > Mesorhizobium. Next base: position 54,111 of record NZ_CAAF010000028.1, read on the forward strand.
TCCGGAAAGCTACGACGCCACGATCAAGGTCAGCGATGTGGCGAGCGCCGCACGTGACCGCTGGCAAAGCGCAATGCAGGCATTCCGTCAGACCATGGGTGTTCAGTCGCAGATCGTCGAGAATGTTCGCGGTGATGGTGACCTGCTTGCCGATCTCGTCAACCGCAGCCAAGGCGCGGCCGGTGCGCTTCAGGCAAGTCAGGCCACCAACCAGCTCCTTGCGCTTTCGACCAAGCAGCAGATGCAGATCCAGACGCTGCTCGCAACGCAGTTCCGCGCTGAGGCCGAGGATGCGGCGCGCAAGGCGCAGTCCGAGGAGGCCGCGCGCGAGACGACAAAGCGCTTCCTCGGCACAGGCAGGGCCTATCCCGGCAACTGATCACCAATCTCTTGACGACGAGGAAGGCGGCATGAACGACCTTGGGGTCATTGATCGCTTCATGGAGACCTTCATCCGCTACATCGATAGCGGGTTCGGTCTGCTCTCGGGCGATGTCGCCTTCCTTACCACGACCCTGATCGGCATCGACGTCACACTTGCCGGCCTCGCCTGGGCATTCGGCGGCGAACCCAACATATTCGGCCGGCTCATCCGCAAAGTGCTCTATGTCGGCGTCTTTGCCTTCATCCTGAACAATTTCAAGAACCTCGCCGACATCATCTATCGGTCCTTCGCTGGCCTCGGCATCAATGCGTCCTCAGGCAATCTCTCCGCCGACAATCTCCTGCATCCGGGCCGCATTGCCGCAACCGGTTTCGAGGGCGCCTGGCCGCTTCTCGATCAGGCAAGCCAGCTTCTCGGCTTCCCAGAAATCTTCGGCAACGCGCTCACCATCTTCGTGCTGCTCGTGGCCTGGTTCCTGGTCATCATCGCCTTCTTCATCCTCTCCATCCAACTCTTCATCACCATCCTCGAATTCAAACTCACCACTCTGGCCGGATTCATTCTTGTGCCCTTCGCGCTTTGGAACCGGTCAGCGTTTCTCGCCGAGCGCGTGCTCGGCAATGTCATCTCGTCGGGCATCAAGGTGATGGTGTTGGCCGTCATCATCGGCATCGGCTCCACGCTCTTTGGCGAGTTCGCTTCCGCGCTGCAAGGCAAGGAGCCGGATCTGGCCGCCGCCATGTCACAGGTCCTGGGCGCCTTGGCGCTCCTTGGTCTCGGCATTTTCGGACCTGGGATAGCCTCCGGTCTTGTCTCGGGCGCGCCGCAGCTTGGCGCGGGCGCCGCACTTGGAACCACGGCAGCCGCAGCCGGTGCATCGCTCGTTGCCGCAGGCGCAGCATTTGCCGGCGCGCGCATGGCAACCGGCAGCGGTCTCACCGCACTCCGTGCCGGCACGACCATGGGGTCAGCGGCTTCTACGGCCTGGCAGATGGGGCGCGCAACATCGCCCGAGTCCGGCCTGCCCGGTGTAGCTGCTGGAATGCATGGTGTGACCAGCGCCGCCGGCGGCGCCGCAATGCGGGCGGCACGATCTGCCGCAGGAGGCTTCGGGCGCAGCGTTGATGCCGGGCGCGAAGCTGCCTGGACCGCGACCGGTGGTGCGCCGACCGCATCCATGACCGGAAGCCCTACTGGTCCGGTCGCTGATGCCGCGCCCGGCTGGGCCAGGCGCCTGCGTTCCGAACAGACAGCCCGTGCCCACCGTCACGCCGCCATGCAGGCAGTCCGTGAAGGCGACAGGCCGGGAGGCAGCGCCAATCCCTCTCTCAACGACAAGGACGACTAAATGCTATTCAAGCGACCCATTCAACGTTACGGCAAGACGCCCGAGCCGGTCACGCCGTATCAGAAGGCCGCGCAGCTCTGGGACGAGCGCATAGGCTCATCTCGAGTGCAGGCCCGCAACTGGCGGTTCATGGCTCTTGGCTGTCTGACCTTGGCGGCCGGACTTTCCGGCGGACTCGTGTGGCAGTCGATGCAGAGCCGCGTCGTGCCTTACGTCGTCGAGGTCGACGGCTTCGGCGAGGCACGCGCCGTTGCGCCGGCAATCCGGGACTACGAGCCCTCCGATGCCCAGATCGCGTGGCATCTCGGCCGCTTCATTCAGAATGTCCGTTCCGTTTCCACCGATCCGGTGCTGGTGCGGCAGAACTGGCTTTCGGCCTATGACTTCGCCACCGACCGCGCGGCGCTCTTTCTCAACGAGTACGCCAAGGCGAACGATCCTTTCGGTCAGATCGGCACACGCAGCGTGTCGGTGCAAGTGACCAGCGTGGTCAGGGCTTCCGACAGCTCGTTCCAGGTCAAATGGGCCGAGCAGGTTTTTGAGCGCGGCAGCCTTGCCAGCACGACGCGCTGGATCGCGATCCTCACCATCGTGATCCGCCCGCCAAGCAATACTGACCAACTGCGCAACAACCCGCTCGGCGTCTTCATCAACGCCATCGATTGGTCGCGCGAGCTCGACAGTGCTGCGCCGACGTCCGTTTCCCCAAAAGGAGTCCACCAATGAAGAATAGAATGTCGTCGGTCCGTGCCGTGCTGATCCTGTCGGCCTCTACAGCGGTCCTCTCCGCCTGCGCGTCGAAGTCGGTACCGCCGCCTGAGATTTCCTATGATGCTGCCGATTTCAAACCAGCCGCAATCGAGAAGCCGCCGGAGAAGCCGGTCAAGATAGTCGAGGTGCCAAAGCCGCTGCCGCTACCCGGTCAGCTACAGCCCAATCCGGGCAGGGTGGCCGAAGACAAGCGCTCTCCTGAAGAACGGGTCTCCGATGCCAATAAAGCAGCGACGCAGCAACCTACCAGGTATGGGTACATGAATGCGGTTCAGGTTTATCCATTCGCCGATGGCGCGCTCTATCAGCTCTACGCCGCACCGGAGCGCGTCACCGATATCGCACTCCAGCCGGGCGAGAAACTAACAGCCGTGTCGGCCGGCGACACGGTGCGTTGGGTGATCGGCGATACCGTCAGCGGCACCGGTGACAATCAGCGCACCCATGTGCTGGTAAAACCCTTCGCGCCGGGGCTTACCACCAATCTGGTGATCACCACAGAACGACGCACCTACCATTTGCAGCTTCAAAGCACGGAGAAAACCTCAATGGCGGCGATCTCTTGGACCTATAGCGAGGACCAGATCATCGCGCTACGCCAGCGCAACGCTCAAGCCGAGGGTGCCATGCCGGTAGCTTCGAATGTGGCGCTCGAGAATATCCGCTTCCGTTATTCAATCACCGGCGACACACCACCCTGGAGGCCGATGCGCGCTTTCGACGATGGCAGCAAGGTCTATATCGAATTCCCCCGTCGCATTGATCAGGGTGAAGCGCCTCCTCTCTTCATCGTCGGCGCCGATGGCAATGACCAGCTCGTCAACTTCCGTATGCGCGGCAACTATTACATCGTCGATCGCCTCTTTGCTGCCGCCGAACTGCGCCTCGGCGCCAAACAGCAGCAAGTGGTGCGCATCACCAGGACTGACGGCCGGCAACCGCCGCGGCGGATTCCGCTCTTTGCGCGGCCCAGCAGGTGAGGGGAGCGCTCATGACCGATACTTCCCGATCCGATGCGCCGCCGAAACTCGATCCCGAGCAGCTGCAATTGCGAGCCTCGCCCCGCCGCGCTGTCCGATTCAGGCGCGGTGTGATCATCGCCATCGCTGCAGTCGGATCCGGTGCCATTCTGGGCGTCACGATGATGGCGCTTCAAGGACCGGCATGGCGTATCAAGCACCAGGCAGAGGACCGCTATAACACCGAGCGCAAGCCACCCGCCGAGGGACTAGAAGCGCTTCCCAAGGACTATTCCGGGATCATGCCGAAGGCCCCTGTGCTCGGACCGCCACTGCCCGGCGACCTCGGTCGCCCCATCCTTGAACGCCAACGTCAGCTCGGCATCGCGCCAGGGCAGGATATCTCCGCCGAGGAGCAGCGCCTTGCCCAGCAAGCAATTGAGGCGCGCGAGTCGCAAGTCTTATTCCGGCTCGACAATCGACCCAGACAGACAGATGTCGCCGGCGGCGGGCCGAGTGCGCAGCAGCCGTCTGGGGCGCTTCCGCAATCCGGAGCGACGCGCACGTCAGCTTCCGTTGCCCCAGCCGAGGGTGACCAGAACAACCAACAGCGCAAGCTCGATTTTATCAGTCAGCGGAACACAAGCGGGATCTACAATCAGCACGCGCTGCAGACGCCGGCCTCACCCTACCAACTGATGGCCGGCAGCGTGATTGCGGCCAGTCTCGTCACCGGCATAAATTCCGACTTGCCTGGCCTTGTCGTCGCGCAGGTCACCGAGAATGTGCACGACACAGTCACCGGCAGCATTGTGCTCATTCCGCAAGGCTCACGCCTCATCGGCACTTATGACAGCGTCGTGGCTTTTGGGCAGAGGCGCGCATTGCTGGTCTGGCAGCGAATAATCCTGCCCGACGGTTCCTCGATCGAAATCGACAATCTGCCAGCGACGGATACTGCCGGCTATGCCGGGCTTGAGGACAAGGTCGATTTTCACACCTGGCAGCTGATCAAGGGAGTTGCTCTAGCGACGCTACTGGGCGTTGGTACCGAGTTGAGCTTTGGGGAAAACGAAAGCGACCTAGTTAAGGCGATCCGGGAATCCACTCAGCAAAACATCAGTCAAGCCGGCCAGCGCATCACCGAAAAGAACCTGAATATTCAACCCACCATTATCGTCCGCCCCGGTTGGCCCCTACGCGTGATTGTACACAAGGATCTTGTGCTGCGCCCATACCCGACTTGAACAGGAGTAATCATGGCAGATCTGAAACTTGGAAAGCTTCCAGACCGGACACCTTCGAAGATGACCATCACCGTTAGCGCGGACCTGAACCAAACACTCAAGGACTATGCGGCGCTTTACCGCCAGACCTATGGCGAGTCTGAAACGGTAGCGGAACTCATACCTTTCATGCTGGCAGGGTTTCTGGAAGGTGACAGAGCGTTTGCCAAGGCCAGAAAGGAAAGCTTGCCTGCCGCCGGCATGTCAGAGAAATCGCGACGCGTGTCAGGTTCAGATTCCGAGTAATCGAAGCATAAAGTTGGTCAATTGGCGCAGCCGCCCGGGTGCCTAATTTCCCGGCGGTCGCGGCCTACCGATCCGTAAGGCCTATGCGCGAACTTCGAGCAGCTGGAGGTCAAGTAAGTGCCTGGGCGGCCCGGAAACCGCGAACAGGCGCAGGGCGTGCTAGCCGCACTGATGCATGGTTTCAGACACGTGGGAACGCCGTGCGGTTGTTACTCAGAATGAGCTCATCTCAAAGGGGCATTCAAGAGCCGCAGCGCTGAGTAGCGGTAGCCGCAATGGGGTGCGTCGCTGACATTCAGTGAAAGACTGGGCCGAACAATCCAACCTGCTTGGGCGGATACGAAGTGGAGCCCTGCCTGCAGGGTTCCGGCGGGTCCCAGCCCTCTGCCATGCGACCCCCTTTGGGAAATACCCGCGTCGTCACAGCATCGTAAAGTGGCGCCATATGCACTATCGAATTGTTAGCTGCTGGTTTCGGCGATTTTGAGGAGGTTCGCGATCGACTGAAGACGGTGACGTTCGTCTGTGGCACTCAGACTGCCACTGAGTGCCTGGCCGTTCCACTTTCGAAATATTTGTCGAACTTCGCTGCAATGCTCCTTACAAAGGGACGACTTTCCGCCGATACGACGTAACTGTCACCTTGGAGTTCAAGCGGTCGAGCAGGGTCGCCAATGGCGATGGAGCTTGCTTGGAAAAGAAGCTTTTGTCCGGCTTCCCCGAAGCGTTCCACCAGATCGGCTGCTGAAAAGCCGAAATCGCACATCAAGCGCTCGATGATCCAGCCGCGAACACGGTCATCTTCGGAAAACGCGATGCCGCGGACCGTGGCCAGATGTCCCCCCTCGACCATGCGTCCATATTCGGCTGTCGACGGCATGTTCTGCGAATAGCCCTGTCGAAACCGGCTGATCGATGACGGCCCGAGCCCGATCAGTGTTTCGCAGCGATCCTCGGTGTAGCCCTGGAAATTGCGGCGGATTGTTCCCGTGCGAGCCGAGACTGCAAGCGCATCATCCGGCCTGGCGAAATGGTCTATTCCAATCGCCTCGTATCCGGCGCCCATGATCAGACGGGCGGCAATTTGCCACTGAGCGAACCGTTCGGCCGGACCCGGCAACCATGCCTCGTCGATCATAGTCTGATGCTTCTTGAACCAGGGCACATGCGCGTAGCCGAACAGCGCCATCCGGTCCGGCTCCAGAGTCAGCGCCTGCGCCACGGTGGAACAGACGCTCTCCCTGGTCTGATGCGGCAGGCCGTAAAGCAAATCGAGGTTCACGGACCCTACGCCGCGAGAGCGAATGCCGTCGACAACCGCCTTGGTCTGCAAAAAGCTCTGCTCGCGGTTGATCGCCTTCTGCACCTTCGGATCGAAATCCTGAACGCCGAGGCTCGCCCGCGCCATGCCGATCTCGGCAAGTGTATCAAGGCGGGCTTCGTCCATGTCGTTGGGTTCGATTTCGACGCTGATCTTCGCATCGGCAAGAAAATCGAAGCTATCCCGCAGGACAGTTCCCAAGGCTATCATATCCTCGGGCTTCAGCATGGTCGGCGAGCCGCCGCCGAAATGCACGGCGCGGACATGGGCCTTGCCGCCGACAAGACCGGCGACAGTCGCGATCTCCGCGTGAAGCGAGCGGAGATACGAAGCCACCGGCTCGTAGCGGCGGGTCTGCTTTGTATGGCACGCACAGAACCAGCACAGCCGGTCGCAATAAGGGATGTGCAGGTAGAGCGAGACCTCGTCACCGCTTTCGAGCGCCTTCAACCAGCTTCGATAGACATCAGCGTCGACGCCAGGATGGAAATGCGGCGCGGTCGGGTAACTGGTATAACGCGGGACGTTCTCGCCAAGCCTGGCAGCTAATTCCGGTCTCATTTGGTGGTCCGCCGTTTTTGCCTCGCCGGAAGTCTGGACGCGTCGAAGAGCCAAAGCCCTGATTTCGGTCAGCCGCCAGCACGGACAAACTGCCGCAAGGATTTCTCTGCCATCCCTTGCTATCCTGCCGAAACTTGGGATCGGTAGCGCGAGCGTAATGACAGTACGGCAAGACATTCACAGTTCCGGCATTCCCGTTCTTTGCCTGTCTTGCGCAGCACGAAATCGCGGCGTCTGCGGTGCGCTCGATCCAAACCATTTGGTTGGGCTCGCCAAAACTTCGTCGCGGCACAAGCTCGAGCCGGGGGTCGAACTGATCGCCGACGCCGAGGCCGTCGACAGCTATTCAAACTTGCTTTCAGGCGTTGTGAAGCTGACGAAGTGCCTTTCGGACGGCCGCCAGCAGATTGTCGGTCTTCGGTTCGCACCGGATTTTCTGGGACGGCCCTTCAAAGTGAAAAGCACGATCAATGTGGAAGCGGCAACCTCCGTCTCGCTGTGCTCGTTTCCGAAGGCGGCCGTTGAACGGATAATGAAGGAATCACCGGGACTCGAGCATCGCCTGCTCAAGCAGACGCTCGACGAACTCGACGAGGCACTTGAATGGATGGTGACTCTCGGGCGCAAGACCGCACCGGAGAAGGTGGCGAGCTTTCTCCTCATGATCGCCCGGAATATGGATTCCAGGATCGACCCGGCGGCTGGGTCGGCATGCTTCGATCTGCCGCTGACACGTGCCGACATCTCTGATTTCCTTGGACTGACGAACGAGACCGTGAGCCGCCAGCTTACGCGATTGCGGGCTGACGGCGTGATCCGGATCGAGAACAAACGCCATGTAACGGTCGACAGCATGAGCCGGCTGGAGCAGCGCTGCGGCGGCCGAGGCGCGCGGCAACCGGCCTTTGAATGAGATCTAAGCGTCGGGGCCTTCGTCGCTTATTACGATCCGCGGCAGGACATGCTCGCGTTCGAAAGCGATGTGTCGCCGCAAGCCTTCGAAGAAGCCGCGTAGCATGAATCCGACAGCTTCCGCGCTCTCTATCGGATCACCATGACCGATCGCTAGGAGCGTTTCGGCCACCTCGCCAGCGAAGCATTGATCCTCAAGGTGCTCGATGCGCAACCGGCTGGTAGAGGCAAGTTTGGCCTCGGCCGGAGTCAAGTGCGCCTCATACGCAGGGAAAATCACCCTCTCCTCAAACCCATGAATGTCACGGAGCAGCGGAACGATCTTCTTGGCCGTTCCAAGACATTTGAGGCGGTCGACGTTCGGCAGTGCATCGGCAATGCTTTCCAGCGAGAAGCAGAGCTCCAGCTTTTCCCGATGGGCAAGCTTCATGACCTCGCCCGGAATCGCCTCTGTGCCGGCCTGGCGCGAGAAAGCCGCACTTGTCCATGAGCGAGTTGGTCCGTGCTGCGTTTCCTTGTTCAAATCGCCACCTTCTGATTGCACCGAACTCGATGCTGCCCGAAGCAAAATCGTGCGGCTCTGACATGGATCAGGGCGAGCAGGCGGCAACTACGGAATTAATGCACCGCGGATTTGGCGTCCGCGCATTGGAATCCTGGTCGGGGATATGTCATGAAATTCGGCACGGAGATCGTCGTTCTAAGCCTGGTTGCTTTTGCGGCCCTGGTGGCTGCCGGCTTCGGCGTAGAAGGACCTTTTCGCCAGCATATGGGGGTTTTGTTCTTCGCCGTGGCTGGCTTTACCGCGATCCTGCTGCGCAACACAGATTTCAAGCCGGCGGCTCCGATCGACACCTCCGCCTACATGGATGGCCCGATCCGCTACGGAGCCATTGCAACGGTATTCTGGGGCGTCGTCGGCATGCTCGTCGGTGTGATCATCGCGCTGCAGCTCGCGTACCCCGATCTCAACATCCAGCCCTGGTTCAACTTCGGCCGTTTGCGGCCGCTGCATACGTCGGGTGTGGTCTTCGCCTTCGGCGGCAACGCTTTGCTTTGCACGTCTCTCTATGTCGTGCAGCGCACGTGCCGCGCCCGGCTGTTTGGCGGCAAACTGGCCTGGTTTGTGTTCTGGGGTTACCAGCTGTTCATCGTCATGGCCGCGACCGGCTACCTGCTCGGCATCACCGAAGCCCGCGAATACGCCGAACCCGAATGGTATGTGGATCTCTGGCTGACCATCGTCTGGGTCGCCTATCTCATCCTGTTCCTCGGCACGATCCTGAAGCGCAAGGAACCGCATATCTACGTCGCCAACTGGTTCTACCTGTCCTTCATCGTGACAATCGCGATGCTGCATGTGGTCAACAATCTGTCGATGCCGGCGTCGTTCCTGGGCTCGAAGAGCTACTCCGCCTTCTCAGGCGTCCAGGACGCCTTGACGCAATGGTGGTATGGCCACAACGCCGTCGGTTTCTTCCTCACCGCCGGGTTCCTCGGCATGATGTATTATTTCGTGCCCAAGCAGGCGAACCGGCCGGTCTATTCCTACCGCCTGTCGATCGTCCACTTCTGGGCGATCATCTTTCTCTACATCTGGGCCGGCCCGCACCACCTGCATTACACCGCCTTACCCGACTGGGCGCAGACGCTCGGCATGGCGTTCTCGATCATGCTGTGGATGCCGTCATGGGGCGGTATGATCAATGGCCTGATGACGCTGTCTGGCGCCTGGGACAAGCTGCGCACCGATCCGATCATCCGCATGATGGTGATGGCAGTCGCCTTCTACGGCATGTCGACCTTCGAAGGTCCGATTATGTCGATCAAGACGGTCAATTCGCTGTCGCACTACACGGACTGGACCATCGGCCATGTCCATTCCGGCGCGCTCGGCTGGGTTGGCATGATCTCGTTCGGCGCAATCTACTATATGGTGCCGAAACTGTGGAACCGTGAACGTCTCTATTCGCTGCGGCTCGTCACCTGGCACTTCTGGCTGGCGACGCTCGGAATCGTCGTCTACGCCGCGGTGATGTGGGTTTCCGGCATCATGCAGGGCTTGATGTGGCGCGAATACGACGAGCAGGGTTTCCTCGTCTACTCCTTCGCCGAAACCGTCGCCGCCATGCATCCCTTCTACGTCATGCGCGCCATCGGCGGTGCGATGTACCTCACCGGCGCCCTGCTCATGGCCTGGAACGTGACCATGACCATTCTTGGCCACCAGCGCGAAGAGCAACCAATGCCAGGTTCCGAGCCCGCCCTCCGGCCTGCCGAATAGGGAGCCAGACAATGGGCTTGATGGACAAACACGCGATCATCGAGAAGAACGCCACGCTTCTTCTCGTTGGCTCTCTTCTTGTCGTGACCGTCGGCGGCATCGTCGAGATTGCGCCGCTTTTCTATCTCGACAACACGATCGAGAAAGTCGAAGGCATGCGGCCCTACTCGCCACTGGAACTCGCCGGACGCAACATCTATGTGCGCGAGGGCTGCTACCTCTGCCACAGCCAGATGATCAGGCCTTTCCGGGACGAGGTCGAGCGCTACGGCCACTACAGCCTGGCCGCCGAGTCCATGTACGACCACCCCTTCCAGTGGGGCTCGAAGCGCACCGGCCCTGACCTTGCACGAGTCGGCAACCGCTATTCCAACGAATGGCACGTTCAGCACCTTATGGATCCACGTTCGGTGGTGCCGGAATCTATCATGCCTCGCTATGCCTTCCTGAAGGACGCTCCGATCGAGGTGAAGGACTTCTCGACGCATCTGGTTGCGAACGCGCGTGTTGGCGTCCCGTACTCCGATGACATGATCGCGCACGCCAATGCCGATCTGATGGCCCAGGCCGACCCGAATGCCGATGCCTCCGGCGTCGAGAAACGCTATCCGAAAGCCAAAGTCGGTGATCTGGACGGCAATCCGCAGCAGGTGACCGAGATGGATGCCCTCGTCGCCTATCTGCAAATGCTGGGAACACTGGTCGATTTCAAGACCTATGACGATGCAGCCGGCTACCGCTGAGGGGGACGCAATGAGCTATAATTTGATGCGGGAATTCGCGGACAGCTGGGGTCTGCTTGCCATGGCGCTCTTCTTCGTCGGCTGCATTGCTTTTGCCTTGCGTCCCGGCGGCAAAACACTGGCCGATCAAGCCGCCCAGATTCCACTCAAGGACGACTGATCATGAGCAGCGAGCATATCGATGAAGTCTCGGGCATCTCAACGACCGGTCATGAATGGGACGGGATAAGGGAGCTCAACAACCCATTGCCCCGATGGTGGGTGATAACCTTCTACATCACCGTCGCTTGGGCGGTGGCTTATACAATTGCGTATCCGGCTTGGCCGATGCTGTCTTCCGCGACCAAGGGTGTGCTTGGCTATTCCAGCCGCAACGCTGTCAAGATTGAGCTGGCGGCTGCCGAAGCCGCCAAGGGCAAATATGTCGCGGCCATCCAGCAGAAGACCGTATCCGAGATTGCAGCCGACGACGCGCTGCGTGAATTCGCGGTAGCGGCCGGCGGAGCTACCTTCAAGGTCAATTGCGTGCAATGCCACGGCTCGGGCGCCCAAGGGTCGAAGGGCTTTCCAAACCTGAACGACGATGACTGGCTGTGGGGCGGCACGACCGAGCAGATCCAGCAAACGATCGCGCACGGCATCCGTTTCGCATCCGACCCGGATACTCGGCAGTCGGAAATGCCCCCCTTCGGTGACATCATCACGCCCGAACAGATCGCACAGGTCGGCGCCTATGTCGCCAGCCTCTCGGGCAAGGTCCAGGATGCAAGTCTTATCGAGCCCGGCGCCAAGGTATTCGCGGAAAACTGCGTCGCCTGTCACGGCGATAATGCGAAAGGCAACAAAGAGCTTGGCGCGCCCAATCTGACCGATGCGATCTGGCTCTACGCACCCGGCGAGACAGCCATCGCCGTCCAAGTCCGCGCGCCGAAGCACGGTGTCATGCCGGCCTGGATCAGGCGTCTCGGCGAGACCAAGGTTAAGGAACTTGCGGTTTATGTCCATTCGCTTGGCGGCGGAGAATAGGAACGGAAGCCTATTCTCGGCCCTCCCCGCCAAGCGACGGGGCCCGGCACGAGTCGGGCCCCGACACCATTCCGGCATGCGGCGATTGACCTGCAGCAAGGCGGCGCGGCCCACACGGCGAAGCGGGCTCACTGCAGACCGGACGTCTGTCGAAGCAGACAAGTCCGTCGCACAACGATGTCATAGGCCGCGCGCGAGTGGAGATGCACGTGCTGGATAAAACGCAGATGGAGCGGCTCGAGGCAAAAGCGGTCAACTCCGCCAAGACACGACAGCCGCTCTATGCTCCGCGCAAGAAAATCTTCCCTAAACGCGCCTCGGGCAGCTTTCGCCGCTTCAAATGGCTGGTGATGGCGATCACGCTGGGCATCTATTATCTGATGCCCTGGTTGCGCTGGGATCGAGGTCCGTTTGCTCCTGATCAGGCCGTGCTGATCGATCTTGCCAACCGCCGTTTCTACGTCTTCTTCATCGAGATATGGCCGCAGGAATTCTACTATGTCGCCGGCCTTCTGATGATGGCCGGCATCGGCCTCTTCCTGATCACGTCCACCGTCGGCCGCGCCTGGTGCGGCTATACCTGCCCGCAGACGGTATGGGTCGATCTTTTCCTAGTCGTGGAGCGGGCGATCGAAGGCGATCGCAACGCTCGCATGAAGCTCGACGCCGGCCGCTGGACCGCGCGCAAACTGGTGCTGCGTGTGTCGAAACACGCCATCTGGCTGGTCATAGCGGCAGCTACCGGCGGCGCCTGGATCCTCTATTTCGCCGATGCGCCGACGCTGATCGGCGACGTATTCAACGGCACCGCCGCTTCGGTCGCCTACGTCACCATCGCGGTGCTGACGGCGACCACCTACACGTTCGGCGGGCTGATGCGCGAGCAAGTCTGCACCTACATGTGCCCGTGGCCGCGCATCCAGGCTGCCATGCTCGACGAGAATTCGCTCACTGTGACCTACAATGACTGGCGTGGCGAACCTCGTTCGCGGCACGCCAAGAAGGTCCAGGCTGCGGGGCAGCCGGTCGGTGACTGCGTCGACTGCAATGCCTGTGTCGCAGTCTGCCCGATGGGGATCGACATTCGCGACGGCCAGCAACTCGAATGCATCACTTGCGCGCTGTGCCTTGATGCCTGCGACGGCGTCATGAACAAGCTCGGCAAGGAGCGCGGGCTGATCTCCTATGCGACGCTGTCCGACTACAACGCCAACATGGCGGTGGCGACCGCAGGCGGCTCCGGTCCCGTGAACCCTTCACTCGTCAGAACGGCCGACAGCACATTCTCCGCCAGGTTGGCGCATTTCCATATTCGCAAGATCTTCCGGCCGAGGACCTTCTTCTACATGGGCGCGTGGACGGCGGTCGGGCTTGCCTTGATCTATTCGCTGCTGACGCGCGACCGACTCGAGATCAACGTCCTGCACGACCGCAATCCGCAATTCGTGACCCTGTCCGACGGCTCGATCCGCAACGGTTACACCGTCAAGCTGCTTAACATGATCCCCGAGCCAAGGACGATCGTCGTCACGATGCAGGGCTTGCAGGGAGCCGAAATGAGCGTCGTCGGCAGTGATCTGCCGGCAGCTCGCTTCTTCGCCATCGCGGTCGAACCCGACCGGCTGAACATGCTGAAGGTCTTCGTGCGCCAGCCAGCGGGTGAGGTTCGGCACGCTGCACAAACCTTCAAGTTCCGCGTCGAGGACAGAGCGAGCTTCGAATCGGACGAATACACCGCCACCTTCAACGCCCCGGAGATCGCCAGATGAGCACCAATACGCAAAAGACGCGTGAGTTCACCGGCAGGCACATGCTGCTCACCATTCTCGGCTTTTTCGGCGTGATCATCGCGGTCAATCTCACGATGGCGACACTCGCCAGCACCAGCTGGACCGGCCTTGTCGTCGAGAACACCTATGTGGCGAGCCAGCAATTCAACCGAAAGGCCGAGGAAGGGCGCGCGCAGGCGGCACTCGGCTGGACCGGCAAACTGACGATCGCTCGGGGTGAGGTCCGCTACAGCTTGAGCGATACCACCGGCAAGCCGGTCCCCTTGCATGGCGTCAAGATACTGTTTCGTCATCCCGCCTACGAGGCTGGGGACAAGGCCGTCACTCTCGCCCTCGTCTCGGACCAGGAATTTGCCGCGCAGCACTTGCCAAGGGATGGCGTCTGGATCGTCGAAGTCGACGCCGATGCCGGTCTGACAGAGCCCTATCGCGACGTTCGCCGGATCATGATTTCGCAAGGAGCGCTGCAATGAGCTGTTGTGTACCCAGCGCGGAACTGGCGCTGGATCTGACCAGTACCACATCGGTCCTGCCGTCTAGCCAGGAGATCAGGTTGGCGAGCCGATCGCTCGGCGATGATCTGCGCCAGACCGACCTTTCAGTGCCGACGGTTCATTGCGCGGCCTGTATCCAAGCGATCGAGACAGCGCTGGGAAAGCTCGATCAAGTCGAGGGCGCTCGTGTCAACCTGTCGACGAAACGTGTCGCGGTCCGCTGGCGTGGGAACGAAGTACCACCATTCGTCGCCGTGCTGGGACGGCTGGGGTACGAGGCGCATCTGTTCGACCTCGAGGTCGGTGACAAGGACAAGACGCTTTCGGCGTTGATCCGCGCGGTCGCTGTCTCCGGGTTTGCGGCTGGCAACATCATGCTGCTCTCGGTCTCGGTCTGGTCCGGCGCCGAAGGCGCGACCCGCGACCTGTTTCACTGGGTCTCGGCATTGATCGCCATCCCGGCGCTCACCTTTGCCGGCGGCATCTTCTTCCGCTCGGCCTGGAATGCACTGCGCCACGGCCGCATGAACATGGACGTGCCGATCGCGGTTGGGGTGTCGCTCGCTTATGCCATGAGCCTCTACGAGACGATCAATAATGGCGATCACGCCTATTTCGACGCGTCCGTATCCCTGCTGTTTTTCCTGTTGATCGGCCGGACGCTGGATCATGTGATGCGGGAGCGTGCCCGGACCGCCGTGAAGGGCCTGTCACAGTTGGCCGCGCGTGGGGCCATGGTGCTGCGCGGCGACGGCTCGCGAGACTACCTACCGGTTGGCGAGATCCAACCTGGGATGCAGTTGCTGATCGCAGCCGGCGAAAGAATCCCTGTCGACGGCCGGATCATTCGGGGAGCGTCGGATCTCGACTGCTCACTGGCCTCAGGCGAAAGCACGCCAAAAAACGTGGCCCCGGGCGAAGCAGTACAGGCCGGCGTGCTCAATCTTACCGGCCCGCTGACGATCGAGGCGACAGCCGCCGCAAAGGATTCCTTCCTGGCGGAAATGGTGCGGCTGATGGAAGCCGCGGAGGGCGGCCAAGCGCATTACCGCCGGATCGCCGATCGCGTCTCGGCTCTCTACGCCCCCGTGGTCCATCTCACCGCCCTTGCGACATTCCTTGGCTGGATGGCAGCGACCGGCGACTGGCACCGGGCCATCACCATCGCCATCGCCGTTCTCATCATCACATGCCCGTGCGCGCTTGGCCTCGCGGTGCCGATCGTACAGGTGGTCGCCGCACGGCGCCTGTTCGAGAACGGCATCATGGTCAAGGACGGTTCGGCCATGGAACGCCTGGCAACAGTGGACATAGCGGTGTTCGACAAGACCGGAACTCTGACGCTTGGCCAGCCCCGGCTCGTCAACGCGTCATCGATCGATCCCGCCATGCTGGCAGTTGCAGCCGACCTGGCAGCGCACTCGCGGCATCCGTTTTCAAAGGCCATAGCCGGTTTTGCCACGCGTGGCGGGCAACACAAATTCCGTGCCGTCACCGAGCATCCGGGATTTGGAATCGAAGCAACTGACGCTGGAAATACCTGGCGGCTGGGTCGACGCGGAAGGGCTGGATGGAAGGCTCGAACCGGCGGCGAAGGCAAACATGGCTACGGCGGAACGGTTCTCACGAAGAACGGGATGATTGTCGCTTCCTTCGCTTTCGAGGATGCGTTGCGGGCCGATGCCGGGAGCGTCATGGCGCAATTGAACGATGCAGGGGTCTCGGTCGAAATGCTGTCGGGCGATACCGCGGACGTCTGTGGCGATGTCGCAAGAATATTGGCCATCGACCGTTTTGTTCCGGCGCTGCTGCCGTCCGGGAAGGTTGAGCGGATCGAAGTGCTGACCAAGGCCGGCCACAAGGTCCTGATGGTGGGCGACGGGCTCAACGACACGCCAGCGCTGGGCGCGGCGCACGTCTCGATCGCTCCCGCGACCGCCGCCGATATTGGCCGCAACGCTGCCGATTTCGTGTTCCTGCGTGAAAGCCTTTCGGCCGTACCCCTTGCGCTGGACGTCTCGCGGAAGGCAGGGCGGCTGATCCGCCAGAACATAGCCATCGCGATCATCTACAACGCCGTTGCCGTGCCGATCGCCATCTTCGGCAACGTCACGCCGTTGATCGCGGCGGTCGCGATGTCCGCCTCATCGCTGCTGGTGATCGGAAACGGGCTGCGGCTGCAGGGCTTTAGGCTCGCCGAGCTGACGAGGGCTTCTTCGGCAACGCATTCCGGCATTCACCCATCAGCGCGGTCATCATGACGATACTCGTCTACCTCATGCCAGTCGCCCTATTTCTTGGCGCACTGGGGCTGACTGGCTTTCTGTGGGCGTTGAAGAGTGGCCAATATGAGGATCTTGACGGAGCCGCTGAGCGCATCCTCCGGGACGACAAGCCGGAACGCTGAGCCAGACCGCTGTTCCTGACGCTGTGCTGACGCCGGCCGTCAGCCGACTCGGAATAACGATTGAAGCTCCACAACCAGTTAAGCCGCTTGACGTAGATTTGTGAAAAGCCCCTGTCCCTCGAAGGACTGCGTCGCGGGTTCCGCCCCAACATAGACGCGGCCAATGTCATAACGTACGCAAAGCTGATGTTCATGTTCACGATAGGTGCGGACACGGGGTTGCAGTTACACTTGTTTGGGTTCAACTGCAGGTTTCGTGCACCCAATTTCGTCCAGGTAATCGGCCCACCACTGCATCATACTGACGCGCTTTTCCCAGTGCTCTGCCCTGGCGTAAGCGCGCCGAACGTCGTTCTTTTCAATATGGGTCAGCTGTCTCTCTTGCGTCTGGATGCCACCTGCCGCATTCATTCAACAGAGTTGATGCCGTTGCTCGGAAACCGTGAGCCGTTGCTTCTTTCTTGCTGTAACCCATGCGACGCAGGGCGGCGTTAAGTGTATTGTCGGAAATCGGACGAGAACCCGATCGCACACTTGGAAACAGCAGCGCCTCGCTGCCGGAAATGTCTCTGAGATCGGTCAGGATTTTGATGACCTGCCTCGAAAGTGCAACGCGGTGCGGCCGCCGCATTTTCATGCGTGCTTCCGGGATGGTCCACACCGAACCTTTGAAGTCGAACTCTTCCTATCCGGCGGCTCGCAACTCGCCGGGGCGGGGAAACAGTAGGCGCAGTTATGCGACGCTAAGTTTCCGGAAATAGCTTAGGAAACAGTTCGTCCAACGTGTCGACCGGGAAGCGTAGCGATACCGGTCCTTTCGGGGTATCGGACGCAAGCAGGCCAAGCTCGAGCACCTCGGTAAACACGCGGCGGGCCGTACGTTCCGGCAAGCCAGCGATACGTGAGGCCTCACCGCGATCGAACTCGCCGCGCAGAAGCGCCTCCTCGAGCAGCCGGAAAGCTTCGGGCTTCAGGTCGTAGCGTTGAACGAACCGCTGCAGGCGCCGGGCTAGTTGGTTCAAATCGAACAGGCTCGACATGAAACTGACCTGGTCGATACATACGCGTAGAAACCATAAGGTAAAATCCGCCAGCGCCCGCATAGAAAGATTACCGCGGCCGTCGCGATCGCCTTGGCGTGGCATGTCGGCGTGATCCATCATGCGTTTATAGTCGCCGCGGCTTTCCAGACCCCGCGCCAGGCCTCGGGAAATCGACCACAGCCCGTGCGCGGCGATTCCTGCCTCATGGGCCATGGCGTGACTCATCAAGCGGCTGACGCGTCCATTGCCGTCTGGGAAGGGATGAATGTAATTGAACCGATGATGCGCGGCCGGAATCGCCAATATCCTAGCCGCTTTGCCCGTACGTTGGAAGCGGTACCGGCTAGCGAAATGCTCCATGAACGCTTCGACGCGATCGCTTGACGGCGGCTGGTGGCGGCCGACAGTGACATCATGTTCGGGCTGTGATCGCCACCGACCCGGAACCATCAAGAATTCTCTGTCTGCGCCGCGAATGCGCAACATCGCCTCATCGGCGTCACGGTAGAATTCCGCATGCAGCCAGCGCAAAAAATCAAGCGAAGCCGGTTCTGGGAGCTGACCCTCCGCTGCCAGGCGATCGATTTCCCCCTGCAGTCGAACATGGGCCGCGGCTTCCACCTGCAGGTTGCGTCGTTCCTGGTCTTTGTCGAATTCGCCGGCGAGGGCGCGTTCGATGTCGCGGGGGCGCGTGTTGTGGCCCTCGATCAGGTTGCTGTAATAGGTGTTCATGATGCGCACGAGATCCGCCAGGTTCGCGGCCGTGCGCGGATGCAGCTTGGCGCCGAGAACCGCCGAGCTTGCTGACAGCTCAGCCAGCGCGTCGGAGATTGGCTCCGCAACGTCTTCCAGGCGCGCCGGCTCGATGCGCTGTACGGTCTCTTCCATGATTGGCCGATGTTAGATCGCGCTAAGTACGTATATGTCAACAGAAATTTTAGCTGAGCGCCCATAACTGGCCGATCATTTGGCCGATGTTAGCCGCTACCTCAGCTTCGCCGAGACGGTTGATCGACGACGCCAATGCCGATGCCGATGATGGCCGATATTCGCTATGCTTAGCGCATTGATAGTATGTACAAATTTGCGATCGGTAGGTCGATTTGGCCGATCGCTTGGCCGAACTTCGCCGGTCGCGCTGACTAGGGATATACGACCAGGAAAATACAGGCGACTCCAAATGATTCTCCAGAGACTGCGGAAGCACGCGACGCTGCGACCAGGCTGCGCGAGGACTCGAACGAGGCAGCCCAATATCTGCTGAGCTCTGCGAGAGCGTGTGGAAGCCCGATGCGGGGGCCAGGTTCTCACGTTTGCGTTCGAGTGCGATCCATTCGCTCTCAAATCGCGACTGGCGTCTTTGACGCTGGATTTGAATCCACAATAGATACGTGCCGACAATACACCTGTAAGCAACGTCTGCCAGTCATAGAGCGCGCCGATGAACGGATTGTGGAATTTCGGTAGCGACTCCGCGCAGCGCTCGAACAGGCTCTGGGCAAGCGCGTTTTCGCAAATAATGTTCGGCAGATTCACGCTATATAACCTCTGTCTTCTGCTCACGTGATGCAGGTAGGCAGCGTGGGCAGTTCAGTCAACAATTCTGCGAGGCGTCAGACATGCGGCGGCTCGCCGGCAATATATTCACCGGACGTTGGATGCCGGCAGTTGTAGCTCCGTTGCGTCGGACCACCAGGCTTGATCTCCGGTCTCTGCCTCCAGCACCTGAGCAAAGCGCGATTGCCGGGATCGCAGAAACACGCGATAGCCTTCGGCAATCTCCGCAGGCAATCGGGGCGCGTTGCCACAATATCTCGAGCAGGCCGAAGCACACGTCTTCGTCGCGGGCGGCACTCTCTCCCCAATAGGCCGAATGGGCGGCGTCAACCGGACGCATCTCCATCAGCGTGCCATCGAGGTTCGGAATCCAGAGGTGCCAGGATCGGTTCTCCCAAAAGCGGCATTATGTTGATGACCCGACCATTCAAGGTTTCGATGTTGAAATGTCGCAGCTTTTTCAACTCGGAGAGCTTCGCTTTCTCCATCAGGGGTTCTCGCGTGAGAGACAAAACCGCGTGATTGTTACGGGCATGGTTGGGTGGAAAAACATCTGTCGCCTTTCGGTGATGCCGCGAATGGTCGCAAGCCTCCGGCAGTCCAAAACACCGCGCAAACGGAAGGCTCTTCCATCAATCGGGTCATTCGAGGATCGGGTCCGCGTGGCTCGATGTAGCAGCCATCCTGGCCTCACGGCGCGCTGCCTTTTCAGGCGTGTCGATGTATTGAGATAACCTCGGCCGGAGACCGAAAACATTCCGGCAGATGATATGCACCTCTTTCCCAAGTCGCTGCACTCTAGTGGTGATGGTCGGCACGAGCGCGCCATGGGCGCGGACCAGGTCGTCACTAGAGCGATCCTGGCCGATGGTCATGCGATAGGAAAACTGCGCGATCGTGCGATTGAGTTGCCGCACCTTGTGGCTGTCGGAGATATCGCGATGGCGTGAGATCATGTTCACCGGCCCGCGCTTGCTGGAACCGCGCACAAGCATGTGCGCCGAAACCGGGAAGATCAGCTCGACCTCGCCGGAATGCTCGTAAGGCGTACGCGCATGGAACGCCTGACGCGGATCGTAGCTGCAGACCGGATTGTCCGATGTGAGGAAAGGCGTGCTTGTCCTGTTGTGGAGCACCTCGAAGCCGAGGCGGAAACAGAGGTCGCCGAAATCCTTGAACTCACCTTTCATTGCCAGCAGCGTTTCATGTGGGTTGACGCCTATCGGCACGGTGTCGAACTGGCCCGCATAGCGCTCGAGCGGCGGAGGAAGGACGCCGAGTTCTTCGCCGATCTTGTGCTCGCAGCGAATTTTGGCCTCGATCATCAGCGCGTGCCGATCGCGCGTCGCCGGAACACGCGCGCGCAAGATCGTTTGCATGCCGAGCACGTTGAAGGAGATGGCGGCCGACAGGCGGCGTGCCGCGAGCGCCCGCACCGTTTCCGGCCATCCGGTCTCGATGGTGTTCCACAGATCCTCGAAACAATGGTTTTCCTGACCACCCCCGGGCAGCTTCTGGGAATAGTAGTCTCGCTCGAAACCAATGGCCCGTGGATTCATTGGCGGCAGCGGGTCTTCGGGCGCCTCGCAAAGATAGGCCAGCACTCGGCCCCGGTCATCCGCGAAGCCGTTCATATAGACGGCCGAGATAAAGTGATGTCGGCGGTTGGTCCGGTTGGCATTGCTCCCCACGGGATTGATCATGCTGAACGGCCGCACATCATCATCTACGGGCACGTTGCCCCATGCGCCGAAGTATCTGGGAGCCCTCGCCATTTGCGCTTGCGTGCTCCTTTTGTCCTTAATTCTTACGCACCAGACAATATCTGATCTGATTCTTATGAACGCGACCACAGAATCTTCTTGGCATTGCTCATATCTGACTGAAGTATCGAGCAAATTGCAGGCCTGCAGCACGGCGGCGCAGCCTATCTGGAGCGTCGGCTTTGCGCCTGAAGTCGGACGTTAGGATCGGCCCTGACATTTCCTGTTAGCCGACATCCCAGGCTACCTGCCAGCGGTCGCATTTGCGCCGGGGCAGACAGCCTGCGCGTGCGAGGAACTGATGGGCACAGCCGTCACGTCAGTGGGCCTGTCACCATGCCTCCGCCAGATATCGTTAGAGCATCGCGTGGCTCGCCTCTAGCAGCGCGTGAATAACTGTGCGCATATTTAATTGTACAAGACCAACGGTCGCGGGGGAAGACAATGTCACTAGAGGACCGTCTATTTGCGATAACGCTTGAGGCTATCGGCGGGCAATTCACCAGCTTCTCGGAATTAGCACAAAAGGTGCACGATGCCGGCCCTGCAGAATTCTCCTACAATAGGCTCGAAGAGCGGCATGTCATGCAGCCCGCTTCGATCGTGCCCTATGTCTCACTACTTCACCTCTTGGGCATCCTTAAGACTGCAGCCGGCGACATGATCGAGTGCATCCTCGACGAGGATCCGACACAGGAGGGGTTCGTAGCGGTAGTGGACCGCAAATCAATTGATGTTCTAACCGTGGCCGGCTTCACGCGCGATGCCTATGTCAAGGTGGTCAGGCGCCTACTGCGGCAGGCCAACGTCGTTCTGCCCACTCTGCGTGAGATCTACCAAGGGCTTCCGTTGAAGGTCAGCGAGGCACAGTTCATCCAATTGTGCGCCCTAGGAGGCGTGCGAAATCATTTCGGGTTCGCTCTCGTAACGCGCCGTGTCATGCTACCGAGCCAGGTATAGAAAATGACACGTGAACTATTTGTCGAATACCTGAAGCGCACCGACGCCCGTTCCGATACGGACCTTGCACGCTATACGGTTCAAACTAGACCGCTTGCGACCCTCGCCTCTTCCGAGGCCAAACCCTTCGTGGGCATCGGGCTCAAGGGGGTCGGCAAGACGGCCAGCTTCCTCACTTTACAGGCAATGCCAGGGGCGGACGTCATCCAGGCCATCAACGCCGAAACCCAGGAACCACAAGACCTGACTGCATCCCGGCCAACGCTGCAGTACCTGCCGGAGATCCGGTCCGAATTAGCCTTGCAGGCTTTAATTGCGCTCGCCTCAGAGATCGATAAGACGCCCGCTCTCAGCAAAAAGGTTCCGCAGGACCTACAGCAGCGACTTCATGTCCTACTTGCCGACCTGCAAGGCAAGGCGAAGGAAGCATTCGCCAACCTTGGCGGGTTCTCCGTTCTTGGCTTCGGAATCAGCTTCCGCAACAAGAACAAAACCGCTTCCGACTTCAAGCTGCTAGGTCGCGAAAAGGCAGACGAGGCGCTCAAGCTGCTTAAAGAGATCTGCGCACTAGTTTCGATCAGGATAGTGGTCGACGATCCTGAAGCCATTTTCGCGACCGACGACCGCCTCAACGAAAACCTGATTGCTGCGCTCATCATCGCAGCCCAAGAGTTGCAGGCCCACATAAAGAAGAACTTCAAATGCGTGGTGTTGGTCAAACCCAACATCATGCGCGCTCTGCGCCGAGTGGATGAGTTCGTGAACTTGGAGCTGGACTCACTGGTGAGGCTTAGCTGGAGCGACGAAGAACTGCGAAACGTTATCCTCCGGCGCGCCGAGGCTGCTAAGGTCGACTTGGCCCAAGTATTCGGCGCCGCGCCCGAGCCGGCGCTAAAGCAATTGCTGCAGGACAGCCGGTCCGGCCCTCGCGACGTCCTACGCCGATTGAGCATTCAACTCGACGCATACCCCAATCTTTCGGTGACGCCGGAAAACCTAGAGCTGACGATCGAGCGCTACAGTGGCGCGTGCTTCGACCAGATCTTCGGCGCCTATGAGCGCCAGTATCCCGGGCTGGCTCGAATCTCGCTCATTCTGTTCGAGGGCAAGGCTCCCGATATTCGGCGAGCAGCGATTGCCGAACGCCTGGACCAAATGATCGCCGGCAGCCCCGAGGTCCTTGCCGCGAAGGACCAACCTTGGGCGCGCGACGCGACACTTCTGACAGACCTTCTGGTGCAGTTCGGCCTGGTTGCAGTCAATAGGGGTGGGGACCGGGTGCTGCCCTATCATACCACCTATGTCGATGAGGCTGAGAAACCCGATGCGATCTATTCCGTGTTGCCGGGACTGAGAGGGCGTCTTCGCAGGACCTCAATGCCAGCCTCGACAAAGAAAAAACAGGGTACGACCAAGCGGAAATAGATGTGGTCGACCCAATGTCGCTTGGGTTTCAATTCAGACCTTGGCTAGGTCTTTGATCCCAAGACTTTGATGGTGCGTCAATATCGCACGAATCAAAGGAGGCACTACGGGCCACGTTTTTCATGGGAGCGCCACGACGACAGAGGCAGTACGTCGAGCGATGCAGCATAGTCAAGAGAGCCTGAGGGCGCTCGCGAAGGATTTCCGGAATCAAGGCTGCGTAAGGCTGAGCACATGCCGAAATAGTCGTGCCTGATGCCGAGCGTCGCCAAGCGCATTGTGTCTTTGTTCGGGCGCCTGCTTTGCAACTGGAAACATGCTCGACCTAGTTTCGCGCCAGGCGCAACCGGTCGCTCCCATGTAGAGCGCCTTCACATCCAGTGCTCCGATACCGAACGGGTTGGCGCCGAGGAAATGATGGAAATAGTAGTTCACGAAAGACCAATCAAAGGGAGCGTTGAAACCAACGAACACGGGACGTCCTTCGGAACCTGTGATCTCGGATATCCAAGTCGAGAATTGCGCCATCGCCTGCTCCGGCTCAACGCCGTCCCGTCGCAATATTTCCAGGTCGAAGCCGGTTACCTTCAAGGCATCCGGGTCGAAACGATCATTGATAGGCTTCAGCTCTCGGTAGAACCCAACCCCCTCGACGTCGTCCGCCCGGCACGCGCCGATCGAGAGCATGCTGAAATCGGGGGGTATCGGACCTGCGGCCTCGATATCGACCGATATGAAGATCTCTTGCTTTTCGGTCATGAGATCAGAGGCTCCGTATCGACGATGGGCGGGCGCGATTCCACCGACCGCCAGTGCTCTAGCAATGCGCGTCGGCGCTCGTCGGCGCTCCCTGACGTCTTCCAATGATACCCGGAGAAGGTTGTGATGTCGAAAGGAAGCTGACTCCCCGCCATGGCGGTAACGATGGTGGGCAGAGTTCGCCCGAGCGCGTAGCCGAGTTCGAGGAAGCAATTGGGGCGAGACCCCGTGATGTCGGCGATTACGACTTGGCTGCGATGGAGCTTGCCGAAAATGTCAGCATCGACCCGCGAGTGCTCTACCGCCTGCCTGCCGTCGACGACGACAAGCCTGAAGCCAAGTTCGTCCTCGAACACGGGCTTTACGACAACGTCGAAGAAATCCTGCACGGCAGCGTAATCAACGTGCTCAGGATTCAGCAGCCGCACCGCAAAGGCACGCGGACGCTCGAGGGCCTCAAGCAGGTCCACGAAGTCAGCCACCATGCTGGCAACGTCTTTTGAAGGGGTGAAGTTAATACGGTTAATCCATCCGTGGGGATCCATGATCCCGGTCGTGCGGAAGAGATGCTTGGTGTTGTGACGGCCCAGGCCGAACGAAAACACTTTCCGAGCTCCAGTGGATTCTGCTGAAATGGGCAGGTTCACCGGGACGATATGCTTGCCGACGTCATGGTAGAGGTTGGTAAGGAACAAAACTCCCTCAGTTCCGCCGACGGGAATAAGGATATCGCCCCAGTGCGCCTGGGCTTCCATGCGCTTGCTCGCCATGTTCCAGAACGACGCGTTGTCTACCTTGACAAGATCCGAGCTACGCAGCCTCTCCCAGAGAGGTCGGTACTTTTCCGGTATCTGGTTTTCAGTCTTGTGATGCTGGACGGCGACGACCATGTGCCCCGACACGCCAGCAGGCCGTGAGAGGATGTTGGCCTGGATTGTCTCCCAGATCAGCCAGTCAAAACAGATCGGCTGGCCGTCAACGTCCCGCACTGGTTGTGCATCGACCGGAACGACGAAGTTGGCGCCCCGCTTGATTAGTTCCTTGACGAGGCCCGCAACGAAGGCCTGTGCATGCTCGACATCTGCGCCCGAGGCGACCTCGAGCTCCTTTGCGATGCTGCCCGAGATATGGATACGCCGACCGAAGAGATTAGACCGGGCCATCGTCACTTGTCCGCCATTACGGGTGACGGCGCCATGCTGGCGGCCACATCGAGAAGCACGTCGATCGTCAGGGCTCGATGCGGGAAGACCTTGGCCAAGGCCGACGGATAAAGGCGTGTCCGGATGTCGGAATAGGTCCAGCCCGGCATTCCCGGACGTTCGCCCGTTATCTCGACAAGGCGGTCGAGCTGGGCCGGCCTGGGATCGAGCCCAGCCAGATCCATGCTGAACAGCTGGTGACGTGCTGTCGGGTCGGGCCGTTTGAACTCTTCTATAATGGCGGCGCGCCGCTGAAGCGCTGCATCAAGAACCGACAACCGATTGGTGCAGAGGATCGCGATGATGCGGCCCTGGTACTGGCGTAGATCATCGATGTGCTGAATCAGCGTGTTCACCGCGACCTTGTCTTCATGGTGGCTGTGATCCTGACTTCGGCTTGCGGCGATAGAGTCGCCTTCATCGATGATGAGGATAGCGCGACGCTGCTTGCCGACCGTCTTGATTACGTCTTGGAACGCTTTCGAGATGAGCGTACCCATCTCGCCAACCATGCCTGCGCCGCGAACGCGGTTGCTGAGTTTGAAGAGGATCGAGTCTTCAGCCTTGGCCTCGCCAACAAGACGGTTGGCAATGCATTCCGCGGTAGCGGTCTTGCCGGTGCCGACGTCGCCATAGAAGATGACGAACGGGTATTGTTCCTGGACGAGCGCGACGAGGTCGAGACGGCCGTGGTGAAACTTTTTGTTCCAGGTAGGCAGGTCCTGGGCCTTGAGCATCAGGCGCAGCTGATCGTGCACCGCAGCGTAGCGCTGCTCGAAGCCGAGCAGCGTCTTTGCCTTGGCTGTCAGCTCGGCATTAGGGAGCGGCAGCTGCTGGTCGAAAATGGAGGGTTGGGTCATGACCAGTCCTTCCGATGAAGCCCAAAGCCATTGCTTGCATAGTCACGGCTGCCGCTGGACTTGAGGTTGGCGTGGCTGGTGTCGACACTGGAATCGACCCAGTTGCGCTTGAGCTTTTTTTGCATGGCAGCCATCGCTTCGTCGGTAAGCGCCTTGGTGTGAGAAAGCACGATACGGATGCTCCCTCCCAATGTTTTCGGCCACAGGACCCCGCCAGGCCGGCTGGAAGTGATCTTGCCGGTGTCTTCATCAACATCATAGCGCACGGCCCGGACTTCACCGCCGAGCGAGTTGAGAAGGGTGACGTCGACAGCGGTCAGATATCCCTCCGTAGCGAGCATTTCGATGTCGTGGCCATATTCGGCGGCAGTCTGCTCGGAGAGAGTGCCGCTGCTGTTGGCCATCATCTTGAGGTCGGTCGTCAGTTGGCGGACGACATCGTGGACATCGGCGACGGTATAGCTGGAGGTGTTGGAAGCGGTCTGGGTCGCGCTCATCAGGCGGCCTCCTCGGTAGAGAAGCGCGGTCCGAAGACCTCTTTCCAGATGTCGTTGTCGTTTTCGGCAGAGGCATAATGGGCCACCTCCCATGCCGAATTGGCTGCGGCGACGATCTCCTCGCGCTCTGCCTTGGTGATCCGCGAGGTCACGTTATTCTGGCTGTTGACTGGATCGAGGATGACGACGGGATCAGAAAACGTGTCGTAAGGTCCGGTGTTTTCCGGAAAACGGATTTCCTCCTTCAGGCCGGACTGAGCGATATAAAGCAGGAAGTCCCGGAAACGCTTCTCGATGCTGCCGGCGTTGCCGTTCACCTCAAGTACGTGGGCCATGATGAGCTCGATATGGAAACCCTTCAACGCCTCAAGCTCCGCGTGTCGGCGCCAGCGCTTGCCGATACGAACAAGGGTGCGGAAATTCTTGTCGGCATCCTTACGGTCGCGGACAAATTTCAGTTGGCCCGGCGGATTGGTTTCCACCTTTGTCCCGTCACGAATGTCGAACTGCCAGCCGTAGCCTGGCCGATCAGGGTCCTCGATAATGGGAACCACATCGACCGAAAGCCCGGTTCCTGCAAAGGTGACCGTCGCCGCCTTGCGCTGGATCTCGAAATCTTCGACCGACTTGGTCGGGTAAATGTCGATCAATGCCTTGTGGATCGCGTCGACAAGCTGCTCCAGCGTGTTACCGTCGGCATTGCCGGCCGACACGTAGATCACAAGATCGACGTCGACCGGATCCTCGTTGGTGCGGCGGAGGATGGTGTACTTGGCAAACGAACCGGCTTTGAGCACGCGGGTGATCTTAATGTCAGTGCGACCCTTGAGCGTCTTGTTCAGTTCGATGACAAGGCGGTCTACCTGCGCATGATACTGAGTGCGCTTATCAGCAGGCAGGCGCAGCACGTTGTGATCGTAGTTGAGCAGTGCGGTGTTCGTGAGCGGCATGACTGACCTCCATGACCTGACGCCGGTGCTTGGAGGGTGGCGAATGCGATGCCGTTTCCGAGCGGTTTCCAATTTGGTGACCGAATCGGCCACGTTACGAAGAAAGATCGGACTCCCTTGTATTTAATGCAAGTGTTCGGTTTACAATTTTTGCGAACAGAGCCAGTTTTGTAAACCGGAGCATCAGGAGGCAGGCATGATTGGCAGAAGATTGAAGACCGCCCGCGCAGCACTTTCGCTATCGCTAAGGGATCTGTCAGCCGTCATGGGGGCGATGGTGAGCCCTCAGGCGATCGGTAAGTACGAACGCGACGAGGACATGCCGAGTTCGCGGGTCTTGGGAGCGCTGGCCCGGGCCCTCCAGACCAGCGTCGACTATTTGCTGAGCGGCGAAATGATGTCGCTGGAGGGAGTCGAGTTTCGTAGACGGACGAAATCGTCCAAGGAGGAGAATTCCATCGAGGCGCGCACCATCCACCTCCTCGAGCGATACTTGGCTGTTGAGGAATTGCTGAAACTGCGCAGTCTAGATTGGGAGAAGCCGCGTGGCGCACCATTCCCGACAGCGGACGTCAGAGATGCCGAGGATGCGGCCCGATCGGTACGGGAGGATTGGGGACTGGGCATCGACCCCATCCCAAGGCTCGCCGAACTGCTGGAGGAGCGTGGTATAAAAGTCCTGTCGCTACCACTCACCGACTTAGACGGCCTGGCAGCGAAGGTCATGCGCAAGGACCGCGAAGCGGCGCGTGTGATCGTCATCAGGCGGGACACTTGGTCCGAGCGGAAGCGGTTCAGCCTCGCACATGAGCTCGGCCATATGGTCATGAGCCCGACTGCGGGCGTCGATCCGGAAAAAGCAGCACATCGGTTTGCGGGAGCATTCCTCATTCCAGCCGACGCATTGCGTGCCGAAATGGGCAGTCAGCGTTCGTCTATAAGCATTGGCGAACTGGCTGCCTTAAAGCGGAGATATGGTGTGAGCATCCAGGCAATAGCCTATCGGTGTAGGGATTTGGCCATAATCAATGCAGCGACGCTTTCGTCGCTCTATACGGTCTTTACCGAGCGAGGCTGGCGCTCGGCTCCTTTCGAGGAGCCGGAAAGAATTCCATTTGACTACGAAGAGCCGCATCGCTTGGAACGGCTTTGCCTGAGAGCTTTGACTGAAGGCGTGGTCGGACAATCACGTGCTGCCGAACTTCTGGGCATTTCTCTCGTCGAACTTGACAGCCGACTAAGCAGTTCGGAAGCATGAACCTTGCTAATCGTGGTTGCCGATATCGAGCCAGTGCTCGAACTCATGAAGGTTGGCTTGGCAGCTGACCTCTTTCGGCTGGAACATGAGTTTTGTGCTTTAGACTTGTGCGTCGATGGGATTTGGCTTCCTTCTGAGGCGGCCCTTTTCTCTGGATTAGGCCTGCGGATAGAGGAACTTGATGGGGCAAAGGTCTCAGAGGCGGTGCGCATCGTCAGAGAGCATCGCGAACTAGCGGTTCGAGATGCGATGGCGATCGTCCTCGCGGAAAGCCGTGGCGCGTCGATACTTAGTGTGAACGAGAGAATTGCTAAAATCGAGCGCGTTGGGTGCCGAACAGTAGTCAGCATGGCCTGGATTTTCGACGCTCTCGAAGAGACTGTGCCGCTGCAAAGGATGTTGCCTGCCCTCAAGTTGCTCGTTGGTAAGGGAAACTGCGGGCTATCCGATGCAGATACTCGCCGGCGAATAAGCAAATTAGACCACTGATCGCCGTCCGCCGTCAGGAGCTACCGATGCCGGACTTCGGAAATGCGCTCCAAGCCACGCTGGGCGCGAAGGTATGCTTTCGGACCCCATCATCCCGAAAGCCGACCGACCGCACCCGGCCCCAAACCAGCCACGTTCGTCACGGGTTAATCGACCCTGCACGACGAGACACCGCGGAGGGAATACTAGTCCTGCTCCTGGTCCTTAGGTTCGCCAGACCATACGAGAGAATACGAAGGAAATGTGTGGCCAACATAACGTATTGATTTCCTGTGGAAAACGATGACCCTCCGGGCCTGCAACATTGGTCGCCCAGTTTCGGTGTTTTCGACGGGGTTCAGTGTGATTTTCGGAGGTTGGAGGTTCGTCTCGTCGTTTGGCGAACCGTCGCTGTTGGCTTCCAAACTAGACCCTCGCGAGGATGTATGGACAGCAGGCTTGCCTCGCGTCCCCCGATTGAGACCACCCGCGAGTTTTTGCTCTCGAGTTCATCCAGATAATCGGCCCACCATTGCATCATCCTGACGCGCTCTTCCCAGTGCTCTGCCCGGGCATAGGCGCGCCGAACGTCGTTGTTCTCAATGTGGGCCAGCTGCCGCTCTACGGCGTCCGGGTGCCACTTGCCGCATTCGTTTAGCAGAGTTGATGCCGTTGCTCGAAAGCCGTGCGCGGTAGCTTCTTCTTTGCCATAGCCCATGCGGCGAAGGGCGGCGTTAAGCGTGTTGTCGGAAATCGGACGCGAACCCGATCGAACACTAGGAAACAACAGCGATCCACCACCAGAGATTTCTCTAAGTGAGGTCAGGACGCTGACGGCCTGCGTGGAAAGAGGTACGCGGTGCGGCCGTCGCATCTTCATGCGTCCTTCAGGGATGCTCCACACCGAGCTTTCGAAATCGAACTCGTCCCATCCGGCCGCGCGCAGCTCGCCGGGGCGGGGAAACAGCAGGGCCATCAGCTTCAGAGCGGCTCGGGTTGTAGGCTGTCCGTCAAATGCATTAATCGCCCTCAGCAAGCCTCCCAAGGCCTTAGGATCGGTAACCGCGGCACGGGGCGTGACCGTCGGACCGACGAGTGCGCCCCTCAGGGCGATCGTCGGATCTACATCGGCGCGTGCGGTTGCGATTGCATATCGAAACACGCTGCCGATGGTGGAGCGCATTCGCCTGGCCGACTCGTATCGACCACGAACCTCCACGCTGCGGAGAGCGGCAAGAATTGTGGCCGGGTCGATCTCCCGAACGCTTTTGTCCCCAAACGTTGGATAGGCAAAGTCGAGCAGCCATTTGACCTTGGTGATGGTCCGGTCGGCACGTCCCTCCTTCTTCAGCTTGTCGACATAGTCCTCCGCGATTGAGCGAAAGGTGTCCTCCGCCGAAGCCTTTTGCGACTTACGCTCCTGTGCGGGGTCGATGCCACGTAGGAGGAGACGTTTGGCGGTATCGCGCGCCTCGCGTGCCTCAGCGAGGGAGATGAGGGGATAGCTCCCCAACGCCAGAAGCTTCTGCTTGCCGCCAAAACGATAGGCGAGGCGCCATAGGCGAGATCCGGTAGGCTGCACCCAAAGCTGGAGCCCGCCACCGTCAGACAATTTCACGAGCTTGGAAGCGGGTCGGGCATTACGGCATTTTACGTCGGAAAGAGCCATTTTCGGGACCTCCATTTGGCTGCATCGATACCATCAGGATCTCCAATACCAGCGAAAATACCAGCCCCCCGCCTCGTTGGACCAACTGCGCCGAAATTCCACGAAACCCGACCATCCGCGCTTTGGGCAGCGAAATCAGTAAGTATTTCAGCTAGTTGCCGAGACAGGAGAGTAGAAGCTTCGGCGAAAGGGACTGTCGGGAGAAGAGGGGATGGTGCCCAGAGGCGGATTCGAACCACCGACACGCGGATTTTCAGTCCGCTGCTCTACCAACTGAGCTATCTGGGCCTGTTCCGGCTAACGAAAAATCGCGCTCCGGATTTCTTGAAGGCGCCGTGGCGCCCCTTGAAAGCGCGTGGGTTATAGCATGGGAATCCGGCCTGTCCAGCGCTTAGGCGTTGATTTCAAGCGGGAAAGATCAGTGACCCACCCGACTGTGATCCGGAAAAAGTGGAATCCGGTTTTCGAACGAGATCATGGTCAAGCAGGAGCACCCGCAAGCACGCCGAACAGCCTCATTTCTCGCCGTCGGTGTCTTCCTCGTCGTCGCGGGCCGAAATGACGTAGGCGCCCTTCAGCCAGCGGTTGAGGTCGATGTCCTTGCAGCGCGTCGAGCAGAACGGATAGGTCTCGCGCGCCGACGGCTTGCCGCATTCGGGGCAGGGGCGCCTGGGGCGCAGCGGCGTCACCTTGTCGTCCGGGCTCATGGTCACCTCGAATTCATGGCCGCCTCGAACTTGTTGCCGCCCCCAAACTCATGGCCGGGCCGACATCCAGTTGGCGTGCACCTTGAACCCCTCGCCGTTGAGCAGCGCCACTGTCTCGTAGAGAGGCAGGCCGACGACGTTGGTATAGGAGCCGACGAGCTTGACGACGAAGGAACCGGCCAGCCCCTGGACGGCATAGCCGCCGGCCTTGCCGCGCCATTCGCCCGAGGCGACATAGGCGGCGATCTCCTCGCGCGGCAGCCGCTTGAAGCGCACCCTGGTCTCGACCAGCCGCTGGCGCAATTTGCCGCCCGGCGTGATCAGGCAGATGCCGGAATAGACCCGGTGCGAACGGCCCGACAACAGCCCGAGGCAGTTGGAGGCGTCGTCGAGCGTTTCGGCCTTGGGCAGGATGCGCCGGCCGACGGCGACCACCGTGTCGGCGGCCAGCACGAAGCCGGGCGCATAATCGTCTTCGGTGCTGAGCGACGCCAGCGCCTTCTCGGCCTTTTCCTTCGACAGGCGCTTGACCAGCGAACGTGGATGCTCGGCGCGCAACGGCGTCTCGTCGACATCGGCCGGCAGCACGCGGTCCGGCTCGATGCCGGCCTGCTGCAAGAGTTCGATCCGGCGCGGCGAACCCGAAGCAAGCACCAGCTTGTGCAAAATGCTCATCGTGATTCCGGCCGGGCTCTATCTCTTCGTTTGAGCATTGGATTTGTCCGAAAACCGCTGCGCACTTTTCGGTCCAATGCTCCGACGATCTTACTTGAAACGGTAGGTGATGCGGCCCTTGGTCAGGTCGTAGGGCGTCATCTCGACCAGGACCTTGTCGCCGGTCAGCACGCGGATGCGGTTCTTGCGCATGCGGCCGGCCGTGTGGGCGATGATTTCGTGTTCGTTTTCAAGCTTCACCCTGAACATCGCGTTGGGCAACAATTCCGTGACGATACCCGGAAACTCGAGGACTTCTTCCTTCGGCATTCGATACCTTTGCTTGGATGGCGGTTCCAGCGCCCCGGCCGGAATTTGGGCGGAACCTATATGATAATCGTGCGCTTGTGAACATGCTTAATCCGTGGCGTTTTTGGCCTCGGCGTTGAGAAAACGGCCGGTAATCCGCGCCTTCAGCCGCTCGCGCACGTCGCGATAGGCGGCCATGACCTGCTCGCGCGTGCCGCCTATATTTGTCGGGTCCGGCGTCGGCCAGTATTCGACGTCGACGGCGAGCGAGCGGGTGAGTTCGAGCGCGGTGTGATGCGCTTCCGGCGCCAGCGTGACGATCAGGTCGAAATAGTCGTCCTCGAGATCGTCCAGGGTTCTGGGGTGACGCTCGCCCAGCGACAGGCCGTCCTCGGCAAGCACGGCGTCGACGAACGGATCGCGCTCACCGGCGCGCACACCGGCCGAGGCGACGAAAATCGTGGCCGGAAGCGCCTGGCGCGCCAGCAACTCGGCCATCGGCGAGCGCACGGCGTTCATCCCGCACACGAACAGGATCGAGCGGGGCGGGGAGCCGGCGGCCAGGGTCTAACCCCGCCAGTGCAGCACGCAGACCAGCGTGAACAGCCGGCGCGCCGTGTCGAAGTCGATGTCGATCTTGCCGGCAAGCCGGTCCATCAGCGTCTGCGAGCCTTCATTGTGCAGGCCGCGCCGGCCCATGTCGATCGCCTCGATATGACTGGGCGTCGAGGAGCGGATGGCGTCGTAATAGCTTTCGCAGATCAGGTAGTAATCCTTGACGATGCGCCTGAGCGGCGTCAGCGACAGGATGTGGGTGACCACCTCGGCGCCGTCCTCGCGCGTCACCGCGAAGACCAGGCGGGACTCGGCCAGCGACAGCTTCAGCCGGTAGGGCCCGGCGCCGTCGTCATTGATCGGCCGGAAGCTGTTCTCCTCGATCAGGTCGAAGATCGCCACCGCCCGCTCATGCTCGACATCGGGCGTCGAGCGGCCGATCGATTCGTCGAGTTCGACATCGATCAGCCTGGCACTGGTTCGATCGTAGTCCGACATGTCAGCCTACATGTTCAGCCGTATGGCGACGGAGCGGCCATGCGCGTCGAGGCCTTCCGCCTTTGCCAGCGCGATGGCCGCGGGCGCCAGCAGCCGCAACTGCTCCGGCCCGAGCTTCAGGATCGAGGTGCGCTTGACGAAATCGAGCACTGACAAGCCCGACGAGAAGCGCGCCGAGCGCGCCGTCGGCAGCACGTGGTTGGAGCCGCCGACATAGTCGCCGATGGCTTCAGGCGTGTGGCGGCCGAGAAAGACGGCGCCGGCGTTGCGCATCCGCGAAAGGAAGCCCTCGGCATCGTCGATTGCCAACTCGACATGTTCGGCCGCGATGCGGTCGACCAGCGGCAGCGCCGCGTCGATCGAAGGCACCAGGATCACGGCGCCGAAGTCGCGCCAGCTCGCCGCCGCCGTCTCCCCGCGCGACAGGCTTTGCAACTGGCGTTCGACCGCCTGTTCGACCGCTATGCCGAAGGCCGGATCGTCGGTGACCAGGATCGACTGCGCCGACACGTCATGCTCGGCCTGGGCGAGCAGGTCGGCGGCGATCCAGTCCGGATTATTGCTGCCGTCGGCCACCACCAGCACTTCCGAAGGCCCGGCGATCATGTCGATGCCGACGGTGCCGAACACCTGGCGCTTGGCCGCCGCGACATAGGCATTGCCCGGTCCGACGATCTTGGCGACGGGCTTTATGGTCTCGGTTCCATAGGCGAGTGCCGCGATCGCCTGCGCGCCGCCGACGCGGTAGATCTCGGAAACCCCGGCGAGATCGGCCGCGACCAGCACCAGCGGCGGCACGGCGCCGCCGGAGGCGGGCACGGCAATCGCAATGCGCTCGACGCCGGCGACCTTGGCTGGAATGGCATTCATCAGCACCGAGCTTGGATAGCTCGCCGTGCCGCCCGGCACATAGAGCCCGACCGCCTCGATCGCCGTCCAGCGCGCGCCGAGTTCGACGCCGGCGGCGTCGGTATAGCGGTCGTCCTTCGGCCGCTGCCGCTCGTGATAGGCGCGGATGCGGTCGCGGGCGAATTCGAGCGCCCCGATCGTCTGCGCGTCGGCGCCCTCATAAGCGCGGGCGATCTCGTCCTTCGCCACGGCGATGCCGAGGCTTTTCAGGTCGGCCTGGTCGAACTTCCTGGTGTAGTCGATCAACGCCGCGTCGCCCTCGGCGCGCACCCGCGCGATGATCTGGCGCACCACGGCCTCGACATCGGCGGAAACCTCCCGCTTGGTCAACAGGAATGCGGCGAAACGCGGCTCGAAATCGGCGTCGGATTGGCGAAGCGTGATGGCCATCTCTAGCGCTCAGGCTCTGTGGACGGGACGCGACGTCGCTTCCCAGGCGCCGCCGATGTCGGCCAGCCGCGCCTCGATGCATTCGACATCGAGCATGATCGCGCCGCCGCCCGCAAAGATCAGCTCGACGATGCCGGCGGGCTTGTCGATCCCGACGAAGCTGATCGCCAGCAGCGACAGAACCTCTTCCGGCCTGTCGCGGGCAATGCCGCTGGTCTTGGCGCCCAGCACCCGGTCGAAATGCAGCACGGCCTGCCGCCGCTCATTGTGCTGGCGCAACACGCCCGATTTCGCCTCCCAGACGAAGCGGTTCATGGTCAGCACGAAGCGCTTGGCCGCCGGCAGGTATTCGAGGTCGCCGACCTTCAGCACGGCGTCCTGGACATGGGCCGAGACGATGCTCAGATCCTGATCGTCGAGCGCGACAAGCTTGAGAGCCATGCGGATTTCACACCCTGCGAAGGTTTACAATCGGCTTTCTGTTAGGCGGTCTTGGTGATCCGTGCAACCGCAGCCCAAGGGGATCGCTTCAGGTTCGCGCTGCCCCCCTGCTTTTCCGGCGTTGGTGGTTGGCGAAAGCCGACGCGACATCCGATCTCCCCCCTTGCGGGGGAGATGTCCGGCAGGACAGAGGGGGGTGTGAAGGAATGCCAACTTCGACTTAACCCGTTCCGAAGCGGGAACAGCCTGAGGACGTGGCTGTAATTGGCGGGCAAGTCGGAGGGACAGCACCCCCCTCTGCCCTGCCGGGCATCTCCCCCGCAAGGGGGGAGATCGGCAGCTTCGCCGATTGCCTATGCCGAAATCCGCTCGATCACCGCGCCGCAGCCGGACAGCTTCTCTTCCAGCCGCTCGAAGCCGCGGTCGAGATGGTAGACGCGGTTGACCGTGGTCTCGCCTTCGGCCGCCAGACCCGCAATGACCAGCGAAACGGAGGCGCGCAGGTCGGTCGCCATGACGGGCGCGCCCTTCAGCCTGGAAACGCCGTCGACGATCGCCGTCTGGCCGGACAGCGTGATGTGGGCGCCGAGCCGAGCTAGCTCCTGAACGTGCATGAAGCGGTTTTCGAAGATCGTCTCGGTGATGCGCGACTTGCCCTTGGCCATGGTCATCAGGCCCATGAACTGCGCCTGCAGATCGGTCGGGAAGGCCGGGAAGGGCGCCGTCGTCACATCGACCGGCGAAATGCCGGCGCCATTGCGCCGCACACGGATGCCGGAATTGGTTTGCGTGATCTCGGCGCCGGTCTGGGCAATGATGTCGAGCGCGGTCTGCAACAGCTCGGGCCTCGCGCCTTCCAGCACGACGTCGCCGCCGGTCATCGCCACCGCCATCGCATAGGTGCCGGTCTCGATGCGGTCGGGAATGACGCGCACGCGCGCGCCGGACAGCGCTTCGACGCCATCGATGGTGATGGTTGGCGTACCAGCGCCGGAAATCCTGGCGCCCATGGCGTTGAGGCATTCGGCGAGGTTGACGATCTCGGGCTCGCAAGCAGCGTTTTCCAGCACCGTCTCGCCCTTGGCCAGCGAGGCCGCCATCATCAGCACATGGGTGGCGCCCACCGACACTTTCGGGAATACGTAGCGGTTGCCGACCAGACGGCCGTTCTTGGTCTTGGCGATGACATAGCCGGTATCGACATCGATATCGGCGCCCAGCACCTGCAGGCCTTCCAGGAACAGATCGACAGGGCGCGTGCCGATGGCGCAGCCGCCGGGCAGCGACACCTTGGCTTCGCCCATGCGGGCAAGCAGCGGGCCGATCACCCAGAACGAGGCGCGCATCTTCGACACCAGCTCGTAAGGCGCTGTCGTATCGACGATGTTGCGGGCGGAGAAATTGATGGTGCGCGAATAGCCCTCATGCTGCTTTTCGCGGCGGCCATTGACCGAATAGTCGACGCCATGGTTGCCGAGGATGCGGATAAGCTGCTCGACATCGGCCAGATGCGGCACGTTTTCCAGCGTCAGCGTGTCGTCGGTGAGCAGCGAGGCGATCATCAGCGGCAGGGCCGCGTTCTTGGCGCCCGAGATCGGGATGCTTCCGGCAAGCTTGTTGCCGCCGACGATTCTGATGCGATCCATGGAAGAGATGTCCCCTCGGCCAAAGGCCGGTTTTCTATCGGTTGAGTCTGTCCTGTCTAGACCATTTGGTCCGCCCCGCCGGCCCGTCTAGACCATTGGCCGGCTTGGTTCAAGAAATAGGATTTCTTGGCACGCGGGCCAAGTCTGTTGATATTAAGTCAATCCTTTTGCATTTCCCTTAATGGGCCGAGCCCGTCCGGCCGCTGGTCGGGCTCGCCTGTGCGCCGCGAGCGCGTCTGCGCCTTGCGCTTCTGCAGATTGGCGCGCAACTGCTCGGCGAGCCGGCTCTTGCGGTCCGTGCCAGGCTTTTTCGGCAAACCGTCGGCTTTTGGTGGAATTGTCGTGTCGTTCATCGTCCCGTCCCGGCTGGCGACTAGCCAGCCCGAGAGTCAGGCATAGCCAACATTGTGGCGCCGCCATGTCCTGGAAAGCCGTCCGAAGCCGGCTTCCACACATACTCGCTCTTGGCCTTGCGCTTGCCGGTTCGATATGGCAGAAGCCCCGCCATCGGCGGCTGCGGTAGCTCAGTGGTAGAGCACTCCCTTGGTAAGGGAGAGGTCGAGAGTTCAATCCTCTCTCGCAGCACCAGCCTCCGCTAGATCACTAGAACGGCAACACCCACCCCCTACGCCACCGACCACCCCCCATCCACCAGCACATTCGCCCCAGTGATCATCGACGCCGCCGGCGAGGCAAGGAACACCACCGTCCCCGCGACGTCGATCGGGTCGCCGATGCGGCCGAGCGGGATATGCCCCAGCACATGCGCGTGAAAATCCGGATCGGCGAGCGAGGGCCTTGTGCCGTCGGTCCAGATGAAGGTCGGC
Organism: Mesorhizobium sp. STM 4661; assembly: GCF_000359125.1. GTDB lineage: Bacteria > Pseudomonadota > Alphaproteobacteria > Rhizobiales > Rhizobiaceae > Mesorhizobium. Next base: position 91,991 of record NZ_CAAF010000028.1, read on the forward strand.
GCCACGCTGTTGACGGCGATCTTGTGCTGCGCCCATTCGGCGGCGAGGCAGCGGGTGAGGTGGTTTATCGCCGCCTTGGTCATGCAGTAGATGGCTTCGCCCTTGAGCGTCACGGTGCCGGCCTGCGAACTGATGTTGATGATGCGCCCGGATTTCTGCGCGATCATCAGTTTGGCCACCGCCTGTGTAGTGAAGAACGTGCCCTTGAGGTTGACGTTCACGGTGAGGTCGAAATCCTCTTCGGTCACGTTTTCCGCCAGGTTTTCCGGCCCGAGCCCGACATTGTTGACCAGAACGTCGATGCGCCCGAAGGCGGCGTGCGCCTCGGCGACAGCCTTTCGCACCGTGGCGAGATCGGTCAAATCCATTTGCACCGCCAGCGCTCGGCGGCCCATGCGCTCGATCTCGGTGAGAAGGTCCGCCCCGTCGGCGGCACTGCGCACGCCGACGATCATGTCGGCGCCGGAACCTGCGCAGGCGAGCGCGCAGGCCCGCCCGATGCCGCGCGAGGCTCCGGTGACCAGCACCACCTTGCCGGCCAGATCGAATCTCGGCGTGAACGCGTTCGTCATCGCAACCTCCCCTGAATGCCTTGTCGGGCACGAAATGCCGCGGCAAGGATGGTACCTCTCCGCCGAATAGTATCTGGCTGAACTTTATCCGGTCACCGTTTGAAAGCCAGCCGGCGGCCGATCTCATGGCTCGCCGGCCCGCAAAGAACATCTCTTGTCCTGGGACTTGCCCACCAGCCGGCCATCATGATGCCATGTCCTTGCGGAAGATCGCCAATTGCGGGTTCCGGGGGGCGATGCAGTTTGGGTGGGTAGCAGGAAAGCGCATGCGCGTGGCGTTTGCCGCGGCGCTCGTGCTGTTCTGCTGTACGCTCGTCCCCGCCTTGGCCGAGAACCTCGACAACGTCCGCAAGGGCAGGAACGCGTTGCGATGAGGTTCCCGGCGCTTCGCCGAAAACAGCGAGTCCTGCCCGATACCGTGGCGCGCGGGAGGCGCCTGCGCGTCGGGCCAACGGCCAGTTCGGCTCGACAACGCCTTGCAGCGCCTCGACGCCAAGCAGGACGGTAACGAGGCGCGGGCCTTGCTGGCTGAATTGCAATCTTTTCCGGGAACCAGCAGCAAGAAATTGCCGCCGCCAGCCGGTTTTGTTGGCAAACTGGGACCGTTCCCTGCTATTCCCGCCACCTGATGGATGTCGTCCAGAATTGCATAGCGGTTTTGGGGAGGCGACATGCATAAAAACCAAAGACTTAAAAGCAGTGGACGTTCCTGAATGACCAATGTCGCCCTGACCGGGCTTGCCCGCGATCTCGCCAAGCGTGCCAGCGAAGGCCGCCCGGTGCGCATCGGCGTCATCGGCTCGGGCGAAATGGGTACCGATCTGGTGACGCAAGGCATGCTGATGCCGGGCATTTCGATCTCGGCCATTTCGACTCGGCGCCCGCATACCGCGCGCGAGGCAATCCGCATCGCCTATGGCGACGAGGCGATGGCCGTCGAAGCGGACGCCGCATCGAAAGTCAGCGAGGCGATCGAGAACGGCAAGATCGCCATCACCTCGAACGAGATGCTGGTCACCAATCCGCTGATCGACGTGGTCATCGACGCTACGGGAAAACCTGGCGTCGCCGCCGATTTCGACCTGAAGGCGATGGAGCACGGCAAGCATCTGGTGATGATGAATGTCGAGGCCGACGTCACCATCGGCTGCTATCTCAAGCAGCAGGCCGACCGGCTCGGTGTCGTCTATTCGGTCGGCGCCGGCGATGAGCCGTCGAGCTGCATGGAACTGATCGAGTTCGCCGCCTCACTCGGCTACACCATCGTCTCGGCCGGCAAGGGCAAGAACAACCCGCTCAACCACGATGCCGTGCCCGACGACTATCGCGAGGAAGCGCTGCGCCGCAACATGAACCCGCGCATGCTGGTCGAGTTCGTCGACGGCTCGAAAACCATGGTCGAGATGTGCGCCATCGCCAACGCCACCGGGCTGGTGCCTGATATTGCCGGCATGCACGGCCCCAGGGCCGACCGCGATGAACTGGCCAAGGTGCTCATCCCGCGTGCCGACGGCGGTATCCTGTCCAGGAAAGGCGTCGTCGACTACACGATCGGCAAGGGCGTGGCGCCTGGCGTCTTCGTCATCGTCGAGGCGACGCATCCGCGCATCATCGAGCGCATGGACGATCTCCATATCGGCCATGGTCCCTATTACAGCTTCTTCCGGCCCTATCATCTGACCTCGCTGGAAGTGCCGCTGACCGCCGCGCGCATCGCGCTCTACGGCAAGCCGGACATGGTGCCGCTGCCGAAGCCGGTTGCGGAAGTCTGCGCAGTGGCCAAGCGCGACCTTGCCGCCGGAGAGAATTTCGACGCCATCGGCGAGACCTGCTACCGCTCCTGGACCATGACCGTCGAAGAAGCCCGCGCCTACCGCGCGGTGCCGGTTGGTCTGCTCGAAGGCGGCAAGGTGCTGAAGCCGGTCAGGAAGGGCGAATTGCTGACGGCGGACAATGCCGCACCCGACCGGACGACCAGGCTGTTCGCCTTGCGCCGGCTGCAGGACGAGATGCTGCATGGAGATTTGGGAAGTGAACGAGGCGCGTGAATCCGAATTGAAGCGGGAAAGTGGACGCATTCCTCTGGCCGAACGACTCGCAGCTATTGCCCACGATCTCAAATCCAGAGCGGGCAAGGACGGACGGCCTGTGGCCAAGGATGAGATCGACGACATGTGGGGACATTCCTGATGTCTTGCGACCTCGGTTAGCCTACTTCCCCAGTTCGATCGACCTTAGCCGCGCTGCCTCCACCGCTTCGGTCAGCAGATTTGTCAGCCGCTCCTCGCCCATCAGCACCGCAAGCGCGGCGGCTGTCGTGCCGTTGGGGCTGGTGACCTGCTGGCGCAGCACGCCCGGCTCCTCGCCGCTTTCGGCGGCAAGCGAGGCGGCGCCGTAGACCGTCTGCATGGCCAAGAGCTTGGCGGTCGCCGTCGGCAGCCCGGCTTTCTCCGCGGCCACGGTCAGCGCTTCGATGAAATGGAAGACGTAGGCCGGGCCGGATCCGGACACGGCCGTCACGGCATCCATCAGGCCCTCGTCGTCGATGTCGGCCACCGCGCCGCTCGCCGAAAGCAGATCGGCGACGAAACGCTTGGTATCGTCGGAGACAAGCCTGTTGGAAAACACCACCATCATGCCCTTGCCGATCGCCGCCGGCGTGTTGGGCATGCAGCGGATGATCGGCGCGCGATTGCCCAATATGTCCTCGAAAGTGGCGACCGGGGTTCCGGCGGCGATGCTGACGAAGGTGGTGCGGCCGTCACCGAGGCGCTTGTAGGCGGCGGTCACGTCGCGGATCACCTGCGGTTTCACGGCAATGACGACAAGCGCCGGCACCGCATCCGCCGGAATGCCGCCGGCGTCCGCCGCCGCGCCGCAACCGACCGCTTCGGCGCGCTTGCGCAATTCGGCATTGGGTTCGACCACGAAAACCGCCGCAGGTGCGAGCTTGCCGGACTTCAGCCAACCCGACAGCATGGCGTAGCCCATATTGCCGCAACCGGCGAGAACAAGCCTGATCGCCATGGAAATCCTCCGCTAGAGCATGACCCCGGAAGCCGGATACGGTTCCGGAAGGAGCGGCTCTCCATAGACGCTCGCGGCGTAGCGGGAAAGCCCCTTGGGATGGGGCTAATCAGGACTGACGGCGAACCGCGAGCGGCCGCAGCGACACTTGCCTGAGGCCAAGCACGCCAAAGACGAAAAACATCCAGACCGGATCGGCGCGGCGGAAGAAGAAGCTTTCGAGGAAGGCATTCAACGCGGTGAACAGCACCACCATCATGAAGAAGTCGCCGAGATAGATATTCTCCTTGCGCAAGGGAATGCGCATGTAGTCGCGCAGCGGCGCGATCAGGAAGGTGTACACCGCCACGCACAGCGCCGGAATGCCCATCAGCACGGCGATGTCGAGATAGCCGTCATGGCCGTGCACGATGGTTCTGATATCCCAGGGCCGGTCGAAGGGCTGGTCCTGGTTCAGGAGCAGCGGCGTGCCCCAGAAGCTCTCATAGCCATAGCCGGTCCACGGCCGCTTCGCCAGCATGTCGCCGGCGAACTCCCATAGCGTCGTGCGACCGGTGAAGGTCATGTCCGGGAAATAGATCGACGCCAGATATTTTACCGGCGGCAGGAAGACGATGCCGAGCGTGCCCACCGCCGTGGCGATGATTGCCAGCGCAAACAGGACCGGTGTGCCGAGCCTCATGCCGATGAGGCTCGGCAGCACGACGATCAGGATCGAGAGCGGCACCAGTCCGGCGGTCGTCTTGGATCCCGTGTGGAACACGAAGACCATGGCCGCGCAGAAGATTGCAGCGCCCCATAGCCGCTGCCCGCGCCGGTAGAGGTACAGGCCGGCGAAGCTGAAGCAGGCCATGATCGGCCCGGCGACGTTCTTGTGGGTGAAGACGCCGCGCCACAGGCCGGCATGTTCAGGCTCCTGCGAATCGGCGGTGTGCAGTGCCTCGTTTGGAAAGACGATGAGCCCGACATAGGAGAGCCCCATGACGACGACGATGGTGAAGATGATGACTTTCGAGAACGCCTCCGCGTCGCGCGGAAGCGCCAGGATCGTCGCCATCGTCATAATGCCGATCAGCGTAAAGAAAGCAGCGCGCATCGCCGACGGCGGGTCGGTCGCCATCACCACCGACAGCATGAAGAAACCCAGCATCAACAGCCAGGACGGGCTGAGCAGCGAACGCACCACGCGTGGGTCGGCGAACGCCATCAGCGAGAAGATCGAGATCGCGCCAAGCGAGCCGAAGCCGAGCTGGTTGACGATGTCGCCACCATCGCCGGTCAATTCGGCGCCGGCCGGCTGGAAAGGCCGGAACGATACCAGGATGACGGTGAACAGCAGCGCGGCGATAGCCGTCGCGACGCCGTCGCGCGTGAAGGCAGCGCTGAGCGGCGCCCGCTCAGTTCTTCTCAGGCTGGCGGTACTGCTCATTGGCATATCCGAATTCGGCAAGCACGCGGCCGAGCGCTACATGGATGGGATACAACGCAATCGCCAGCGATCCCGTCTGCGCCAGCCTGATCGCGCCGCGAAACGGCGAGGCGGCAAGCAGCGCCAGGCTCTTCAGAAACACCTTGGCGCCGGCGAATGGCGTGCCGGCCCGCTTCTTCTTCTCGACCAGTGTCGAGATGACGCCGTTGCGCAGGCTGCGGGCGCGGATCCAGTCGGCCTCGACGCGCCGGGCCGGCACGCTTTCCCTGACTTTCGCCTCGGCGCACCAGCCAAGCACGAAACCCCTTTGCGCTGCACGGCTCAGGAAATCGGAATCGCCGCCGCCCATGAAGTTGAATTTCAGGTCGAGGAAGGGTGGGCCCATGGCGGTGAGCACGTTGCGGCCGACCAGGAGATTGCCCGACGAATAGAGCGCGGGCACACGCCCGGTTTCCCGGTAGGGTGGTGCAAAGACCGGATGCGCAGCCCATCTCGCATGGGCCGCCTCGGCAAACACGGGTATTTGCGGGCCGCCGACGATGTCGGCGCCGAGCGCCTCGGCCGCCTTGCACATGCGCTCCAGCCATTGCGGATCGGCGATCTCGTCGTCGTCGATGACCAGGAGGTGCCTAAAAGCAGGGAAATGCAGGATCGCCGTCTGCCAGCCGGCATTGTAGGCGCTGCAATTGCCGCGCTCATGCGCGACGATCACCATGCCTGATATCTCGCCGCGCTCGAACAGCGGCAGCGCCGCCTTGGCGCCGGCGCGCGCCTCCGTTTCATTCTCCATGACGATGACGGCGAAGCGTCTGCCGGTTTCCTGGGCCTTGAGCGATGCCAGCGTCGCCAACAGCTGCTGCGGCCGTTTGAAGGTCGGCAGCGTGACGACGGCCTCGACGGCCTCCGCGGCAAGTTTTGGAGACCGCCCCGCGATCGATACCGAACCGTCCGATGGCGAAGGGATCATCCGTGTCCAGCCCAGAAGGTGAGTTTGGCTCTCGATAGCACCGCGATGATAACGTTTCGTTAATCACCTTTCGTGGACGGGCAGGCAAAACTCGTGGCCATCAACCTTCGATTGTTGCCGTTTAATCAACGCTTCACCCCGCTTTGCTAGCTGCATCGGACAGGATAGGTGAGATGCATCTGCTGTTCGCCACATCGATCGTGCCCGACGGTGCTCTTGCCTCGGGCTATGAGATTGCCAACGCCGCGATCATCGCTGCTTTGCGGCGCGCCGGCGCGCGCGTCACCGTGATCGGCTTCACCTGGCCGGGCAAGCCGGCGAGCGATCCGCAAAACACCATCGTGCTCGGCGCCGTCGATGTCCGCACCGAAAGTGCATCATCGCTGCAGAAGCTCGCCTGGGTTGCAAGGGCGATGCTTTCCGGCCTCACTTTCGCGTCGGTCAAGTTGCGCGTCGTTTCCGACAGCGAGGTCCGCGCCGCCATAGAGCGCGCCGGCCCCTTCGACGGTTATGTCCTGAATTCAGTGCAGTTCGCCGGCGCCTTCGAAAGGCTCTTCGACGACCGGCCATCGATCTTCGTCGCCCACAATGTCGAACATCGCTCGGCTCGGGAGAACGCCGCGGCCGCGGGCAGTATTCTCCAGCGCCTGTTGTTTCGACGCGAGGCGAAGCTGCTCGAGGCGGTGGAAGAGCGGCTCTGCAGCCGGGCGCGCTTCGTCTTCACCTTGGCCGACGAGGATCGCTCGGCACTCGGCGTCGCTTCCGATGACCGCTCGGCGGTACTGCCGCTGGTGACGCGCAGTGAGGCGCCGAAGCAACGGACCCAGCGCCGCATCGACTGCGACGCGGCGCTGATCGGCACCTGGACCTGGCAGCCGAACCGAATCGGCCTCGACTGGTTCCTGGAAAAGGTGGTGCCGCATCTAAAGGCTGATTTCCGGATCAGGATCGCCGGCAGTGTGCCATCGGGCGTCACCTCGACGCATCCGGGCGTCGAATTTGTCGGGCGTGTGCCGGACGCGCAGGCTTTCGTGCGCGGCGCCGCCGTCATTCCGCTGATCAGCACGGCCGGCAGCGGCGTCCAGCTCAAGACCATCGAGACCTTCGAGCTCGGCCTGCCATCCGTCGCCACCAGCCATTCGCTGCGCGGCATCGATCATCGCCCGGCCAATTGCGTCGTCACCGATGATCCGCTTGCCTTTGCCGCCGCGCTCGCAGCCGCGGCCGCCGATGTCAGGGATGTCGATGGCAGCGCCTTCCATCGCCGCCAGGTGAAAGCGCTCGATGCCGCGATCAGGCTCGGCCTGGCGAAGCTCAACCCCGTCAGGCAGGAGGCGTTTGCATGAACATGCATACTGCCCACGCCGCCTTTGGGGTCGACAGTTTGAAGACGATCCTCGGCATCTCGGTCCTCGCCATCCGTTGGGACGACGCGATCGCCCTGCTGACCCGGTTGATCGCGGAGCGGCGCTTCACCAAGATAAGCTTTCTCAACGCCCACAACGCCAACATCGCCAGTGTGGATCCGGTGTTCGCCGAAGCGCTCGACGATTTTTTGATCCTGCCCGATGGCGTCGGCGTCGACATGGCGGCGAAATTGCTCTACGGCGCGCCGTTTCCCGACAATCTCAACGGCACCGATTTCATCCCGGCTTTCCTGCAGGCATCCACCAGGCCGCTCACCGTGGGGCTGCTCGGCGCAACGCGCGTCAATGCCGAGGCTGCATCGACCAGACTGGCCGCACTTGCGGTGCAGCACAGATTCGTCGTCATTCACGACGGCTATTTCCCGCCAGCCGAAGAGCCGGCAATCATCGATCGGATCGCCAAACTGCATCCGGACGTGCTGCTCGTCGCCATGGGCGTGCCACGCCAGGAATTGTGGATCGCCCGCCACATCGATGCGCGTCACTGTACATTGCCGATCGCCGTCGGCGCGCTGCTCGATTTCCTCAGCGGCACGGTGCCGCGGGCGCCGCTGTGGATGCGCCAGCTCAGGCTCGAATGGCTGTTTCGGCTGTGGATCGAACCGGGTCGCCTCTGGCGCCGCTACGTGGTCGGCAACCCTGTGTTCCTGTTGCGCGTCCTGCGTCAGAAACTGTTTGGCAAGCCTGAAGCTGCCGGAGCAAACCCCGGGGCAAGCCATTGAACAGCCGGTTCGTGCCCAGCGCCGACATCGGGCCCGATTTCCTTCGCCAGGCGCCGGCGGCCGCGGTCGTGACGGCCAGCTACGCGCCGGACTTCGAACGCTGCCGCCTGTTGTGCGAAACCCTCGACCGCCACGTCTCCGGCGTGGCGCATCATTACATCCTTGTAGAGCATCGCGACGTGGCGCTGTTTCGCCAGTTGGAGAACAGCCGCCGCACCATTGTCGATGAGCGGGACCTCCTGCCGCGCTGGCTGCGCGCGTTCGATGATCCGCTCAGCCTGTTTCGCCGGCGCATCTGGCTCAGCCCAAGGACGATGCCGCTGCGTGGCTGGCATGTGCAGCAGCTTCGCCGCATCGCGATAGCGGCGCATGCGCGCGAGGACGTGCTGATCTTCTGCGACTCCGACGTGGCCTTCCTCAAGCCTTTCGACACAAACGCCTTCTGGCGCTATGGCAAGGTGCGCCTGTTTTGCCGCGACGAGGTGCTATCCAGCGAAGGCCATGAGGAGCACCGGATCTGGTCGCGCAATGCCGGCCTGGCGCTCGGCATCGACGCATCTTTGGTTTCGACGCACGACTACATTTCGACGCTGATTGCCTGGCGCCGCGAAACCCTGACGGCCATGTGCGCCCGGATCGAGGAGGTCCACGGCCGTAACTGGGTCGAGGTCGTCGGCGCGGCGCGGAAATTCTCCGAATGCATGATCTACGGCCGCTATGTCGACGACGTGCTGGACGGCGCCGGCCATTTCCACGGTTCGGAGGAGTTCTGCCGCGTCCACTGGACGGGCGAGGCGCTGTCGGATGACGAGTTCCGCCGCTTCGTTGCTGCCATGGCGCCGGAACAGGTGGCCATCGGCATGCAGTCCTTCATCGGCACCGATGTCAGCCGCATCCGCCGGCTGATCGGGGTCGGTTAGTCCCGGGGTCAAAAACCTGATCACCCTGAAAGACTATGTGCTGTGTGGATTGACTATGGTCCGGCTGCCGCAACCGGTGCAATAGCTTGAACTGAGTTAGCAGGCGGCGCAACTTTGGTCTTATGAAACTCAATGACCTCTGCGATAGCTGTCAGCAATGGCTCAAATCCACCAAAATTTACGGTCCCCTTGTTCGCCGCGACTACCTTGGTGGCAAATACTTTCTTTCCGTAGAACTTGTTTCCGTCCTTTTCAGCATTTGTCTTGTCGAATTTCTTGCTCTCATAAGGGGTGTCGAGAAGCGCTTGATCAAACAGTCGTTCGATAGGAGTGTCCTTGTTGCCGACCTTCGGTATCGGTACCACATACAGGTTCGAGCCGAGATGATACCAAGCTTGCGAGCCATCCACCTTCTTACCGGTCTTTTTCTCAACCGCATCGAAAAGCTTTTGTGATCCGCTGTCGGAATCCCCTATCAGGATCAGGGGGTGCTTTGCGCCGCTTTTGAATTTCCTTATGCGGCTTGCATACGTGAACGCCAGCTTCCCAAGCTCACCGGCCCCGCCGCTTAATTGCTGCAGCGCCGCCGACGTTTTGGTGTACTTGAAGAGCTTGATCTTCAAATCTCCAGCCGCGTTGGTGAGGGAAGGAAACTTTAGTGCGAGCGCCTGGATCGCAGCCTTGATGTAAATGTTATCCGTTACCCCCTCGCATAGGAGTACGGGGCGCTCGATACCGTAGAGGTCGGCATAATCCGCGAACTTTTCGAACAGTTTAGTGCTGGCCCACGGTTTCGGAGTCTTGGGCTTCTCTTCGGCATCTTCAGGCGTAATTCTGACCTTCGGCCCCTTCCCACGGACCTGGTAGATGTAGGCGAGGCGCCCCCTCAGCTTTTTGAGAGGGAATGGCTGCTTTGCGCCCGCAACTTGTATGAAGCACTCACCGTCCATGAAGAGATGGTGGCACATTGCGGCGACAGTTGCGCAGTAGTCGGCCGGAATGTTCACCTTCTGGTTGACCACGACGCCGGTCACTTCCTGTCGTGAATAGTCGAGTTGCATGCGGGTCTTGGCTGGATTTAGCTCGAACCCGGCCCGCGAAATTGCTTTCAGGAGCTTTGGTCCAGCTTCCCAAAGGTTTATACTCCCGACGTAGCGCCGTCCGATTGCCGTGGGAAAATTTTTCTCGCTGGTGGAGAACGTGATGTCGTCCGCATACCGTGTGTAGGTGCAGTTGTACTGATGCGCGAGTTCGTTGAGGCGGATATCGAGAACGCTGGCAATCAGATTGGAGATGACGGGCGAGCAGGGGCTACCCTGAGGCAACTGGTTGTCATGGCAGGCGATCTGCGCAAGGACGGTCGCGACAGCGGGTTTCAATTCAAAATCCTTGTGCTTCATGAAGAAGCCCCGGACCCGCCCGAAGTTTATGGTTGGGAAAAAGTCCTTCAGGTCGACGTTGAACACATAGCGCCGCTTCCGGTGGTTCTCCCCATTGGTCATGATAGAGAGCTTCTTTTTGAAGCCGTGTGCTAGGATGCAGTCGGGCTTCTTCACCCGTGTTTCTTCCAGCACCTGCTCGATTTCCAGCAAATCCTTGGCGAGATTCTTCTGAATCGCCTTCAGCGCGGGGTGGGGTGCCTTGATGGTGCGGACACCCCCAGACTTCTTAGGGACGGTGAATTCTGTGTACTTGGACGGCGCAGGAGCCTGATCGAGCTTGTAGAGCGCGTAAGAGATGTGCGCCGGCTTCGAGTCGAAAATCTTGGCAAGGTCGGTGATATCTTCCGCCTTCCTGTACTGCTCCAATTTTAGAGATACGACTGTCATGGAGGTGGCTTGCGGATACTCCTACGCGATCCAGCGTATTATCGCCCAAATCGTCATGCTCTCGTCGGCTCTCTGCAGGTAGCGTTGAGGCCGTATTGCTTTCACCTGTGGAGAACCCCCACAGAAAAATCTATCCGCAAGCCACCCGCCAGAAAACAGAATGGCAGTGGTGACGCAAGGGGAGGCAAGGTCTAATCCACAAGGGGACCATCGTGGAAACTTGTCCGCCCAACCCGGAGGCGGGCAGCGGTGTTTCACAACCGTTCGGAGAGAGTAAAGATATGTGAGACCGCTCAGCGTATTGGAACGGTGCGGGCAATGGTCACGACGATGCTCCCGAGGATCCGGACGTCCCTTCTTTGAGATTCGCACCTGAAACCCGCCAGTCCGCTTCCGGCCCAACTCGGTCATTCCGCCGCGAAAGTTTCGATGACGGCTCGTGGCGCTCCTTGCTCATTCCGATGGACAGTAGGTGCGACAACACTCCATCTCGGCCATTGACGACAGCCAGCCGATCGGGCTTGCCCCTAGACCGCCTTCGCCGGTCTGCGCATTGCCGAATAGGTCAGCAGCGTCGAGGCGAGATAGAGCAGCAGGAAGACGATGTTGAGCGACAGCACCAGATTGGGCGTGTCGGCAATCGTGGTCAGCACATAGGTCAAAAGCACCGCCTTCAGCCCGGCAAGCAGGCCGAGGTTGAGCGCCCTGACCGCCGTCTGGCCGCGCGCGAACAGAAGCTCGGCCTGGTATTCGACCAGATTGCGCAGTCCCGGCACGCAGATCGCCAGCGCCACCAGAGGGGCTGCCTCCGCGACATTCCTGCCCATCGCGTTGGGGAAGAAATGCAGCACGATGCCGAGCGCCGCCAGCGCCAGCGTCGAGACCAGGAAAACGCCGCCTTCGATGCCGCTCTTGACCGCGAGGCGCGACAGCAGTTCCGGCGCCCGCATCATGCGTTGCACCAGCATCATCGAGAAGGTGCGGATCGGGATCGCGGTCAGGTCGACCAGCCGCATGATGATGGCATAGATGCCGGCGAGATGCGGCCCACCGATCGCCAGCACCAGGAGCTTGTCGAATTCCATCTGCAGGTAGAACAGCACCTCGGCGCCGGCGACGTAGATGGAATCGGCGAGCCGCCTGAGATAGAGCTCCAGCCTGAGACGCAGCCTCTGGCGCGGATAGAAGAATGCGAAAGCGATGAGCAGCGAGGCGGCATTGGCGCCGATATAATAGCAGGACCAGACACCTAGGGTCCGCTGCGCCGCGAGCATGAACAGCATGGCGCCGCCCGCCCGCAAGGCTGTCGCCAGGATCGCCAGCAAGGCGGCGCGGCCGAATTTGCCGAGGCCGTTGTTGACGATCAGCGCCACCTCGACTGGCCGCCACAAAAGCGCCTCGGCAAACACGATCGCCGCAAACACCGATAGTGGCACGGTGCCGGCAAAGAAGATCAGGTAGACGCCGTAGGAGGCTATAGCCAGCAGCGGCAGCGACAAGACGCCAAGCAGCAGGAAGCCGGCGGTGAAGGTGCCGATCAGATTGGGGCGAATGGTGGCGGTGCGATAGAGCGCCGAGATGAAGCCGAAGGCCAGGATGCGCGACAGCATCACGCCGGCGGCCGATGCGGTGGCGAACATGCCGAACTCGGCGATGGACAGCGTGTTGGCCAGCGCGATGAAATAGGCCAGCGAAAACACCAGCCGCCCGCCCGCGCCGCTGATCGCGGAGAGGTAGTCGCGAACCAGCCCCCGTCGCTCGGCCACGAAAGCGCCGATCCGGGCGAGGGGCCGCCTTTGCGGTATGTCACTGGTCTCGGTCATGCGTTGAAAAAGCATAGATCGGAAAGCTTAACGTGCCGTTCGGCAGCTTTTTAGTGCATCAACAGGATGCGCAACCCATGCGGGAAACTTCATCCTCGGCCCACCAAAATTAACCTTTTGTTTCCTATGCCTGTTTAGCGTGGCTTAACGATTTGCAGCCGCTCCCAGGCGCCAAGGGCAAGCTCCAAGACAATGGTCGACAGGGAAAACCGTGAAGACTGGAGGCGCGAGCGCTCCCTGCTGGCGCTCGGCCGGGCCGTGCGCGGCGAGGAAGACGCTTCGCTGGTTTCGATCGGGGATCGGGCGGATCCGTCATGGCGCGAGGATGCCGCAACACGCCATCAACTCGCCCGTTCGCGCCGCGAGGCGCGACTGAACCCTTTGCTGACCACCGACACGACACAATTCCAGGCGGGTTCCGTTTCGGCCGCCGATACGCAGCGTGACGCCGACGAGGCTGCTGGAGATGGCTACACGCAAGCCCGGCAGCCGGAAGGGCCGGCCACCGCAGGTGTTTCCGAGGCCCGCCGCCCGCCTGCCGCATCCGAGCCTCGATATGTGGGTGAAGAGCAACCACCTTCACGCGACGAAGCCGTCAGAGGCGGCTACACGCAAACCTGGCAGCCCGAAAGGCCGGCCACCACGGGCGTTTCCGAGGCTCGCCATCCCTCTGCCGCATCCGAGCCTCGATATGCGCGTGAGCAGCAACGGCCTTCGCGCGACGATGCCTACGCACAGGAATGGAAGCCGCTGATCGATCCGATGCAGGTCGTGCGCGGTATTGCCAGATCGAAGATGCTGATCGTCGCCACGACGATACTGGGCACCGCGCTTGGCGTCGCGATCGCGCTCTCGACACCGAAGAAATACGAAGCCACCACCGAGCTGATCGTCGACCCTCGCGACCTGAAGCTCACCGACCGCGATCTCACCCAATCGGTGGTCGCGTCCGACGCAACGCTGGCCATCGTCGAAAACCAGGTCCGCGTGCTCACCTCCGGCACCGTCCTCAACAAGGTCGTCGACAAGCTCAATCTCGTCAACGATCCGGAGTTCAACGGACAGGGTTCGGGCGGCCTCGGCGTCATGTCGCTCGTCCGGTCTATCCTGTCGCGCAGTGACGGGCCGGGCGGCGCCGATGAAAGCCGCCGCCGGGCGCTGGCGGTCGGCAATCTGGCCGAAAGCCTTTCGGTCGAGCGCGGCGGCAAGACCTTTGTCATCTCCGTCAGCGCCACCACGCAAAATGGCGAGAAGTCGGCTCTCATTGCCAACACGATGACGGATGTCTTCCTGCAGACCTTCGGTCAGATCCAGTCCGACACCGCGGGCCGCGCGACCGACGAACTGACGGCCAGGCTCGACGAACTGCGCAAGGGCGTGGAAGTGGCCGAGCGCAAGGTCGAGGATTTCAGGGCGACGCGCGACCTTGTCGACGCGCAAGGCCGTTTGATCAGCGACGACGAGATGCTCAAGCTCAACGAGCAGCTTACCATCGCCCGCGCCCGCACGCTGGAACTCAATGCCCGCGCGGCGTCGGCGCGTTCGATCGACGTGAATTCGGTTCTGAGCGGCACGTTGCCCGAGGAGATCAACTCCAACACGATGAGCGAATTGCGCTCGCAATATGCAACGCTCAAGCAGGAGGCCGATCGCGCCGCGATCCGGCTCGGACCGCGCCATCCCGAACTCCAGGCGCTTGGTGCCCAGCTTGCCGGCGCGCGCGACCGCATCGCCGCCGAACTGCGCCGCATCGCCTCGTCGCTGCAGGTCGACCTGAAACGCGCCGTTCAGCTCGAGCAGGATCTCGCCTCCCGCCTGGCGCAACTGAAGGTCCGCAGCGGCGACGTCAACAGCGACCTGGTCAGCTTGCGCGAACTGGAGCGCGAAGCCGCCGCCAAGCGCTCCGTCTATGAACAATATCTTCTGCGCGCCAAGGAAACCGGCGAGCAGAAGGACATCAACACCGCCAACATCAACGTGATCTCCAAGGCCTTCGCCCCGCTCGAACCGAACGGGCCGTCGCGCGCCGTGATGGTGCTGGCCGGGCTGCTGGGGGGGCTTGCCTCCGGCATCGGTCTCGGCGCCATGCGTGGTGCTTATGAGAGCCTGCGCGAAACCGCCAATTCACGCTCGCGCCACAGGACCGACGAGCGCCTGACACCCTTTGAAGACAAGGCATACCAGGCCGCGCCACCGCCCGTTCCGCCGGTCGAGGCCGCTGGCGCGGAACGTTCGGGTCCGGTCGGCGCGTTGCTGTCGGCGGTGCGCAAGATAGTGCCAGGTAAGGCGGCAAACGAAAAAACGGCGCGTTCCAGTGATCCCATCCCACCGGCTGTCGCTGAGAGCGAGAAGCCAATGGAGGAACATCCCGCCTATCCGTCTCCCTACTACCCGCCCGAGCAGACGGCGTCTTCGGGTCACCAGCAGCCCCAGCAAGGCGTCTATGCTCCGTATCCGCAACAGCCGCCGTTACCTCACCGGATGATGCCGCAGCAGCAGGCCGTCCATCCGGCCCCGCACATGCAGCCATACCCCTATGCGCAACCGCCGATGGGCTATCCCTGGCAGATGCAGCCGCCGCCGGCCGGCTATTATCCCTATCCGCCAGCCATGATGCCCTATCCCGGACAAGCGCCCTATCCGCCACCGCCGGTCTATCCTCAAGCCGCGTCGGTTGAGACAGATCACGCTTCGGGCGCGGATGAGCAGCAAAGCTCGGTCGACGAAATCCGCGCCAGCCTGCGTGAATTCCGCGAAGCGGTTCGCGAACTCACCGAGAGCCGCTCGCGCCGCCGCTATTTCTGAACCCCGAATAAACACCGCCGGTTTCGCGTTAGCGGCATCAGACGGCGCTTTGGCGGGATTGCCCGGTCGATTTTTCGTGAAAATGCCGCGCTGCATGTTACCCAAAAGTTTGCCCTCGGGACCCCGAGAGCAAGCAGGGGCAACGACCTGCATGGGACAAAGATCCGAAGCGTGCCGCATGAATCCCTTCAGACGCGACGTGCTTTGGGCGGAACGGTGTTGAAGGTGGTTCATGGCCGAAGTGATTGACGGGAAAAGCGTTGCCGCGGATGTCGTGCGGCGGGTCAAGGACTTGACCGGCGAACTGGCGGCAAAGGGCGCGCGCAAGCCCGGTCTTGCCGTCGTCATCGTCGGCGAGGATCCGGCGAGCCAGGTCTACGTCGCCTCCAAATCCCGCACCGCCAAGGAATGCGGCTTTCATTCGCTCCAGCACACGCTGCCGGCCGAAACCTCCGAGCAGGAATTGCTTGATATCATTGGTGAACTCAACGCCGATCCGTCCATCAACGGCATCCTGGTGCAGCTGCCGCTTCCCGGCCATGTCGATGCCGGCAAGATCATTCAGACCATCGCACCCGAAAAGGACGTCGACGGCTTCCACTTCATCAATGTCGGCAAGCTCTGCACCGGCGAACTCGAGACGGCCTTTGTTCCCTGCACGCCGGCCGGCTCGATGCTGCTGATCGAGCGGGTGCGCGGCAAGGATTTGTCCGGGCTCAACGCCGTCGTCGTCGGCCGCTCCAACATCGTCGGCAAGCCGATGGCCAACCTTCTGCTTGCCGCCAACTGCACCGTCACCATCGCGCACAGCCGTACGAAGGATCTGCCGGCGCTTGCCCGCACCGCCGATATCCTGGTGGCCGCTGTTGGGCGCCCGGAAATGGTCAAGGGCGACTGGGTCAAGCCGGGCGCCACCGTCATCGATGTCGGCATCAACCGCATCGCGGCGCCCGAAAGAGGTGAAGGCAAGACCCGTCTCGTCGGCGACGTCGCCTATGCCGAGGCGGCGAAGACGGCCGGCGCCATCACGCCGGTGCCTGGCGGCGTCGGACCG
The DNA here is from genome assembly GCF_000359125.1 of Mesorhizobium sp. STM 4661. Lineage (GTDB taxonomy): Bacteria > Pseudomonadota > Alphaproteobacteria > Rhizobiales > Rhizobiaceae > Mesorhizobium. The sequence goes on from NZ_CAAF010000028.1 coordinate 108,566, forward strand.
ATGACCATTGCCATGCTGATGGCCAACACGCTAGCTTCCGCCTATCTCGCGGCCGGATTGAAACGGCCGTCCTTCTGAACCATCGGGTCCGAATCCTGGAAAGTCGCAGCTTTGCCGAACCTCACCGCTCCTGTTGAACGGCCGGTCACGAATGATCCCGTTCAAGGCGGGCGGCAATTCGCGTTCCTGCTGGTCGACAAGTTTTCCATGTTCTCGCTGGCCGCGGCGATCGACACCTTCCGCTCGGCCAACCGGCTGCTCGGCCGCGACTTCTATGGCTGGACGACGGTGTCGGCCGACGGCGACGCCGTCATGGCCTCCAATGGCCTGCCGCTCAAGATCGACTACGCCGTCGCCGATCTGCCGCCGGTCGATATCCTTTTCGTCTCGGTCGGGCTGACGACGGAATTTCCGGGCAAGAGCAAGGTGCTGGCGGCGCTGCGCAGCTGGGGCCGGCGCGGCAACGCGCTCGGCGCGCTGTCGGTCGGCTCCTATCTGCTTGCCGAGGCGGGCCAGCTCGATGGTTACCGCTGCACCATCCATTGGGAAAACCGCGCCGGTTTCGTCGAGCGCTTTCCCGACATCAACTGCACCGGCAATGTCTTCGAGATCGACCGCAAGCGCTACACCTGCGCCGGCGGCACCACCTCGATCGACCTGATGCTGGAGATCGTGCGTGGCGATTTCGGCTCGAACCTCGCCAATGGCGTCGCCAACCAGTTCCAGCACGAGCGCATCCGCTCCGCCGGCGATCGCCAGCGCGTCGGCCCCGAACGCGACCTGACCGGCAAATCGGAGAAGCTCAGGCGCATCGTCGAACTGATGGCCGACCATCTCGACGAGCCGCTGTCGGCGGTGCAGCTCGCCAAATCGGCGGGCCTGTCGGTGCGCCAGGTCGAGCGCCTGTTCCTGCGCCATCTCAGCGTGACGCCCGGCCGCTACTACATGCGCCTCAGGCTCGAGCGGGCGCGCGAATTGCTGCGCCAGACCAACATGCCGATCCTCGACGTGGCAATCGCCACTGGCTTCACCTCGCACTCCTATTTTGCCCAGAGCTACCGGCTGCAGTTTGGCCGGCCGCCTTCCGAGGAGCGGCGCACGACATACTGACTTTTCAAGGCTGCGCGCCTCTCCAGCGTATAGCGCTGTCGTCGCGCGAAATGGCGTTCAGTTGTGCTTAACGTCCGGCGTGGCTTGTGTGCTGCCGCCACGTCAAATAGCCTTCCCCTTGGGGACTTGCTCTGGAGATTTTCATGGTGGGACTTGCGCGGAGCGTCGCTGCGGCGGCCTTCCTGCTGTGGATGACGACGCTCGGTCTTGCCGCCGATCGGGTCATCGTCATTCTCGACGCCTCAGGCTCGATGTGGGCGCAGATCGACGGCAAGCCCAAGCTCGAAATAGCCCGCGAGTCCCTCAGAGCCGCATTGCAGTCCATCCCGACCGACAGGGAGATCGGCTTCATGGCCTATGGCCATCGCGAGAAGGCCAGTTGCGAGGACATCGAGTTGATCGTGCCGCCGCAAGCGGGTTCCGCCGGCGCCATTTCCACCGCTGCCGACAGCCTGAAATTTCTCGGCAAGACGCCGCTGACCGCGGCCGTCAGGCAAGCGGCCGAAGCCTTGAAATATACCGAGGACAAGGCCACGGTCGTTCTCATCACCGACGGGCTCGAAACCTGCGGCGGCGATCCTTGCGCGCTTGGCAAGGAACTGAAGGCCGCCGGCGTTGATTTCACCGCGGATGTCGTCGGCTTCGGCCTGACCGCCGAGGAGGGCAAGCAGGTCGCCTGCCTCGCCGAAAACACCGGCGGCAAATACATCCAGGCCTCGGACGAGAAGGCGCTGCAGGACGCGCTGGCCCAAACCGTCGCGGCACCGGCGCCGCCGCCCGAACCCGCGCCTGCACCTGAACCGACGCCGACGCCCGAGCCGGCAAAGCCGGAATTCAATTTCACTCCGACCGTGGTGCTGGCCGAGGGCGGCGATCCTGTCACCGATGGCAATGCCTGGGAAATCTACAAGGCGATGTTCGATGGCACGCGCGGCGATTCAGTCGCCACCGAATACGGGCCTTATAAGGGCAATCTCGAACCGGGCGACTACATCGTCGTCGCGCGCATCGGCGAGGCCAGGGCCGAACAGAATATCAGGATCGAGGCGGGCCAGGTCTACAAGCCCCTCTTCACGCTGAATGCCGGCACGTTGATCATTCATCCGCGTCCAAGCGAAGGAGCCGATGTGGCCGATGGCGCGGCTGTCGTGATCGCCTATCCGGGCGCTGATATGCCCGCGACTTATTATGGGGACACGAAAGTCGTGCTGCCGGCCGGCGACGAGAAAGTGACCGTCACGATCGGGCAGGGCGTAATTACCGAAACGGTCCCGCTCGCTGCCGGCAGGGTTATCGACAAGGACATCGTCGTTGGCGTCGGACATGTCGTTGCCAACGCCTATTATACTGCCGGTGGCGACAAGGCCGACGGTACCGGCGTCGGCTTCAAGGTGCTCAAGGCGAAAAAGAAGATCGACGGAACGCGGGAAGAGGTGACCTATGCCTATGGTCCCGACAGCAAATTCGATCTGCCGCCGGACGACTATGTGATGGCCGCGACGGTCGATCTCGCCGTCGTCGAGCAGCCGTTCAGCGTCAAGGTCGGCGAGTATCAGGATCTGAAAATCGCCATGAACGCCGGCGTTCTCGCGATCACCGCGCCCGGAACCTCGAAGGTCGAGATTTTCGAGGCAAAAAAGGACATCGACGGCAACCGCAAATCGCTCGGTTATGCCTATGACCAGAAGTATCAGTCGGCGATATCGGCCGGCGACTACGTCGTCGTCTCGGAGAAGTCGGACAATAGCCGGAAGGAAGGCACCGTGACGGTCAAGGCAGGTGAGCGGGCCGAGATCACGGTGCAATAGCTATTTTGCAGCCAAGTTGAATCGCTTGGCGCCGCACAAGAACGGAAGGGCGGCCACGAGCCGCCCTTTTCATTGGCAGGATGGATGCCGTCACGCCGTTCCGAACGCGCTGGCGCCATGGTCGGCCCGGCCCACCAATTGCCGGAACCCGGCGAAAAGCTCGCGGCCGAAGCCGAACTCATTGCCGATGAGGTCGGCATCCGCCGTCCGGCGCAGCGCGAAATCAGCCGCCGGCACCATCACCTCCAGCGTTCCGGCCTCGGCATCCAGCCTGATGATGTCGCCATCATGGATCCGGGCGATCGGTCCGTCCTCGACCGCTTCCGGCGTCACATGGATGGCCGCCGGCACCTTGCCGGATGCGCCCGACATGCGCCCGTCGGTCACGAGCGCCACATGCTGGCCGCGATCCTGCAGGATGCCGAGCACTGTGGTCAGCTTGTGCAGTTCCGGCATGCCGTTGGCTTTCGGCCCCTGGAAGCGGATGACGGCGATGAAGTCGCCGGTCAGCGTACCGGCCTTGAATGCGTCGTTCAGCCCTTGCTGGCTGTCGAACACCTTGGCCGGCGCCTCGACGATGCGCCGCTCCGGCTTCACGGCGGAAGTCTTGATGACGGCGTGGCCGAGATTGCCGGAAAGCATTTTCAGCCCGCCTGTCGGCTGGAACGCCTTCTTGAACGGCGCCAGCACCTTCTCGTCGCCGCTTTCGCGGGGAGCGGCCTCGCGCACCACGCTGCCGTCGGCGCCGAGCCTGGCCTCGACCGCATAAGGCCTCAAGCCTTCGCCCCAAACCGTCTGCACGTCCTCATGCAGGATGCCTTCGTCGAGCAGTTCGCGGATCAGGAAGCCGAGCCCGCCGGCGGCATGGAAATGGTTCACGTCGGCAAGGCCGTTCGGATAGACCCGGGCCAGCAGCGGCACGGCTTCCGACAGGTCCGAAATATCCTGCCAGTTAATGGCGATGCCCGCCGCCGCCGCCATGGCGACCAGATGGATGGTGTGATTGGTCGAGCCGCCGGTGGCATGCAGGCCGACAATGCCGTTGACGATCGAGCGTTCGTCGATCATCCGCCCGGCCGGCGTATAGGCATTGCCGAGTGCGGTGATCGCCAGCGTCCGCTTCGTCGCTTCGCGGGTCAGCGCGTCCCTCAGCGGTGTGCCGGGGTTAACGAAGGAGGCGCCCGGCATGTGCAGGCCCATGATCTCCATCAGCATCTGGTTGGAGTTGGCCGTGCCGTAGAAGGTGCAGGTTCCCGGCCCGTGATAGGATTTGGACTCGGCCTCGAGCAGCTCGGCGCGGCCCGCCTTGCCTTCGGCATAGAGCTGGCGGACTTTGGCCTTTTCGTCGTTGGGCAGCCCTGTCGTCATCGGCCCGGCCGGGATGAACACCGCCGGTAGGTGGCCAAACGTCAGCGCCGCGATCACCAGCCCCGGCACGATCTTGTCGCAGACGCCGAGATAGACGGCGGCGTCGAACATGTTGTGCGACAGGCCGATGGCGGCGGCCATGGCGATCACGTCGCGCGAGAACAGCGACAGTTCCATGCCGGGCTGGCCCTGCGTGACGCCATCGCACATCGCCGGCACGCCGCCGGCCACCTGGGCGATGCCCCCGGCCTCGCGCGCCGCATCCTTGATCAGCGCGGGATAGGTCTCGAACGGCTGATGTGCCGACAGCATGTCGTTGTAGGAGGTGATGATGCCGAGGTTCGGCACCCGGTCGCCGCCCAGCGCCACCTTTTCGGAAGGGCTGCAGACCGCAAAGCCATGCGCGAGATTGCCGCAGGAAAGCACGGCCCGGTTGGCGGTGCGGTTCGACGCTTCGGCGATGCGGCCGAGATAGGCCTCGCGGCCTGGTCTGGAGCGTTGGCGGATGCGCTCGGTGATGGCTTCGATATCGCGTCTTGCGGCCATGGCGGTCGGTCCTTTCGGGTCCCGGAAAACATCCTCCCACCATCTGCCGGGACCATTGGCGAGTTGAAAATCAGGGTGCCCAGAAAACCTCTACGGCGTTGGGCGCTGCGTCGATCACGGCACGAATGGGCTTTCTCGCGCCCGGTCCCATGGCGCCGTCAAACGCGCTGCGCTTGTCCTCGCCTTCGATGTGCAGCGCGACGAAACCGGCAGCGACAATCCGCGCCAGAGACAGCGTCAGTCGCGGCTCGCCGGCGCTTGCCGCGTGGACCGGCAGCACGATCCTTGTCGAGGACGGATCGAGCAATTTTGCCAGGTCGTCGGCATCGGGAAAAAACGAGGCGGTGTGGCCGTCGGTTCCCATGCCGAGCACGACGACATCGAGCGGCCAGGGCAGCGACCGCAATGCCGCATCGTCGGACGCCGCGGCGGTCTCGATGCCCGCGGCCTCGTGGTAGAGCGGCACGAAATTTGCGGCTGCCGCCGCGTTCTGCAAGAGGTTGGCGGCAACCAGGCCGGCGTTGGAGCGTGGCGAGGAGGCCGGCACGAAGCGTTCGTCGACCAGCGTCACCGTCACTTTGTCCCAGGCAATCGGTATTTTCGAAAGCGCTGCGAAAAATTTAGCCGGCGTCGTGCCGCCTGAAACGGCAAGCAGCCCCGTGCCGCGCTCGGCGATCGCCCTGGTGAGGCGGCCCGCAACATGACCGGCAAGTGCGGCCGCCAGTTGGGGGCGGTCGGCGAAGCCGTTCCAGTTGTAGGCGGCGTTCAATTGCTCTCGTGCCATGTCCGCCCGTCGCGTTCGATCAGCGCAATCGAGGCCGAAGGGCCCCATGTGCCCGCGGTATAGCCCTGCGCGTCCTGCCTTGCGCTTTCCCAGGCGTTCTGGATCGGGTCGATCCATTGCCACGCCGCCTCGACCTCGTCGCGGCGCATGAACAGCGTCTGGTTGCCGCGGATGACATCCATGATCAGCCGCTCATAGGCATCGGGTGCGCGGCCGTCGAAGGATTGCGCGAAACTCATGTCAAGCGAAATCTGGCGCAGGCGCATGCCGCCCGGACCCGGATCCTTGATCATGATGAACTGCCTGACGCCTTCGTCCGGCTGCAGCCTGATCACCAGCTGGTTGGCGAAGATCGGTCCGGCGCTGTCGCCGAAGATCGAATGCGGAATCGGCTTGAATTCGATGACGATTTCCGAAACGCGGGTCGCCAGCCGCTTGCCCGTCCGGAGGTAGAACGGCACGCCCGCCCAGCGCCAGGTTCCGATCTCGGCCTTGACGGCGACGAAGGTCTCGGTGTTGCTGTCCTTGCCGAGTTCCTCGACATAGCCCTTCACCGGCCCTCCGGCCGAGGCTCCGGCGCGATACTGGCCGCGCACCGTATGCTTCGGCGCCTCGTTGCCGTTGACGCGCTTCAGGGCTCTCAGCACTTTCAGCTTTTCGTCGCGCACGGCGTCGGCGTCCATCGACGACGGCGCCTCCATGGCGACGAGGCAGAGAAGCTGCAGCATATGGTTCTGCACCATGTCGCGCAGCGCGCCGGCCTTGTCGTAATAGGTGACGCGATCCTCCAGGCCGACCGTCTCGGCCACGGTGATCTGCACATGGTCGACATTGGCCGAATTCCACAACGGCTCGTAGAGCGCGTTGGCAAAGCGCAGCGCCATCAGGTTCTGCACCGTCTCCTTGCCGAGATAGTGGTCGATGCGGAAGATCTGGCTCTCGTGGAAATCATCGCCGACCAGATCGTTGAGCTTGCGCGCCGAGGCGAGATCGCGCCCGATCGGCTTCTCCAGCACGATGCGCGAATTCGGCGTGATCAGATTGTGTTCCTTCAGCTTGTGCGAGATATCGCCGAACAGCGCCGGCGCCACCGCCAGATAGAAGGCGCGGATGCAGTCGCTGTCACCGATCGCCTTCTTCAATTTGTCGAAACCGGCGCCGGTGGTGGCGTCGGCCGAGATGTAGGAAAGGCGGGCAAGGAACGTCTTCAACTCCTTTGCGTCGATGTCGGCCGGCTTCACATGGTCCGAAATCGCCTGTTTGGCGAAAGCCTGGAACTCCGCGTCGGTCATCTTCGAACGCGAGGTACCGATGATCCGGGTCGGTTCGGAGAACTGATGGTCGCGCTGGCGATGATAGAGCGAAGGCAGCAGCTTGCGTTCAGACAGATCGCCGGTGCCGCCGAAAATGATGAAGTCGAAAGGGTCGACAGGGATGATCTGGCTGGTCATGGTCCGTCCGCTCTGACGCCGGTCGCAAGTACGCGGCTGATATATTCTAATCGATTTAAATTTTCCAGTGCCATGGTGTCACATCCCAAGGCCAACCGGCCTTCACCGATTGGTCCTAACATGTGCCCTTGACACTGGCGCGACCCGGAGGCTTGTCGCGAGCGATGGCTCCGGGAGGCCTTCGCAGATGCAGCATAGAGCGGTTCAATGAGTGAGAAAAGCATGCGCCTGGAAAACAAGGTCGCCATCATCACCGGCGCTGCGTCCGGTTTCGGCGAGGGCATGGCGCGGCGCTTTGCCGAGGAGGGCGCCAGCGTCGTCGTCGCCGACCTCAATGCCAAGGGCGCCGAGCGCGTTGCCGGCGAGATCGGCCCCAGCGCGATCTGGACCCAGACGGACGTCTCGCTGCGTTCCGAATTCGACGAGATGGTCTATGCCGCAAAGAGCGCCTTTGGCCGCATCGACATCATGGTCAACAATGCCGGCTACACCCATCGCAACGGCGACATGCTCGAGGTTGACGAGACGACCTTCGACCTGATCACGGCCGTCAACATGAAGGCGATCTACCATGCAGCACTTGCCGTGGTGCCGATCATGGACCGGCAAGGCGGCGGCGTCATCCTGACCACGGCTTCCTCGGCCGGCATCAGGCCGCGGCCCGGCCTTACCTGGTACAACGCGTCGAAGGGCTGGGCGATCACCGCGACCAAGTCGATGGCGGTGGAACTCGCGCCGAAGAACATCCGCGTCAACTGCCTCTGCCCGGTCGCCGGCGAGACCGCCATGCTGGAAAAATTCATGGGCGCCGACACGCCGGAAATGCGCCAGAAATTCCGCGCATCGATCCCGCTCGGCCGGCTTTCGACGCCGCTCGACATAGCCAACGCGGCGCTCTGGCTGGCGTCGGACGAGGCGGCTTTCATCACTGGCGTGGCGCTCGAAGTCGATGGCGGACGTTGCATTTGAGGGGTTGGTTCCCGCCATTGGACATCGAATTTGACTGACCATCTGGTGAAAGGCATAAAGCCGTTGCGGGGCTCGGGGCTGGTGGTGCGATGAACGCAAGATTGCGGAAAATTCGCGAAGACCTGCGGCGTCGTTTCGACGCCTACCGGGCAAAGCGCGCCCGCTCAAAAATCAACGCGACCGTTATCGGCATAACCGGCAGTTCGGGTAAGTCGACCGTGACCGAACTGCTTGGGCACATTCTGGCCAGTCATGGCTCGGTGCATACCCAGGTCCTCGCCAATACGATGAACTCGCTGGTCAGGATGCTCTACAAGCGCATCAAGAATCCGGCCGAACTCGACTACGTCATTTTCGAAGCCGGAGCAAGCGGGCCGGATACGCTCAAGCCGATGGCGGATATGCTGAAGCCGCATGTGGCCGTTGTCACCATGGTTCGCCTCGAACATTTTACGGCTTTCAGGACCCTGGAGAACGTCGCTCGGGAAAAACGCGCCCTGGTCGATGCGCTGCAGCCGGGCGGCTTCGCCATCCTCAATGCGGATGATCCCCATGTAATCGGCATGGCTTCCGCCACCACGCATCGTGTCGTCACCTTCGGTGTGTCGGAACAGGCCGACTATCGCGTGACCAACGTCCACGCCGCCTATCCGGACAGGCTGACGCTGGCCATCCATTGGCGGGACGGCGTGCTGGAATTGAAGACGCCGTTTCCGGCCGAACATTTCTGGCTGCCGACGGCAGCGGCGGTTAGTGCGGCGCTTGAACTTGGCGTGCCTCCCGAAAAAGTGGCGGCCAGGGTGGCGACATTCCGGCCGCTGGCCAACCGCTGCCAGGTGCTCGTCGCCGAGGGCGGCCCGCAATTCATCGTCGACGCCGCCAAGTCGCCCTGGCATTCGGTCGATCTGGCCTTCGACATGATGGCCAAGGCCACGGCGAAACCAAAGCGCATCGTTCTGGGGCAGATCTCGGACTATGCGGGCTCGACCAGAAAATACCACTACGCCTACAGGACCGCGCGTGAAATCGCCGATCAGGTCATTTATGTCGGCGACAATGCGCACCGCTCGGGAGCCGGACAAGAGGATCGTGATACCGGCCGGTTTCAGGAATTGCGCACGCCGAGGGAGGTCTCCGAGCACATCAAGAAAACGGCCGTCGCCGGCGAACTTGTCCTGCTCAAAAGTTCATCCAGGCTTCACCTGGAGAGGATCGCGCTTGCCTGGACGCATGATGTCAAATGCTGGGTTCCGGTCTGCGGCAAGCGGGAAGGCTGCGACACGTGCGGCCTGTTCGAGGTGCCGTTCGAAGAGCAGCGCGACCATGTCAGGCAACGCAGGCATGCCAGACGGTGGCGGCGCTTTCGCCGTCTGCTCGGCGGCTGACAGGAGCCCGCACGGGAACCGGGCGATCGTTAGGGGCCGACGGTCCTAACCGCAAATGGTGCCTTGATCCGGTCCAGGCCGGCGCGAGCATCAGGCGCCGGTCTTGATGTAGCTCTTGTAGATCCAGCCGCGCTTGCCGTTATAGACGATCTGGCACCATTGCTTGCAGCCCATCACCTGCACGGAAGTCTTGGCGGGAACGGTGACCATGGCGGCTGCGTTCTTCTTCGGGCCGGTTCGCATGGTGACGGCCCTTAGGATGCGTCCGGTGCCGGCCGCGGCGACTTTCCGCGACTTGGCTTTGGCTTGATCGCTGTCGTCCTGCGCTTGTGGTTCCGCAGTTGGAATGGCGGCGGTTTGCGCGCCGTCCGTCGCCGTCTTGCCCGGAGCCGCGACCTTGGCAAGCATCGTTGCCGCATCGTTCCTTGCCGCCGGGTCGGCGAATGCCGCCGCAACGGCCGGTTTTTCGGCCGCTTGCTCGCTCTGGCCTGCCGTCTGGCCGGACGGGGCGGCGGCAGCGGATGCGGTCTTTGATCCTGTCCAGCGGGGGTCATTCGGCGCCAGCGCCGGTATTTCGGCCTCCGCCGCGGCCACCGCCGGCGAAACCGCGTCGGCCTTGCCAGCGGCCCGCGGCAGCGCAGCAGCCGTTGCGGCTGCTGCCGGGATGATCTTCGTTGTTTTCACCGGAATCGTTGGGACGGTCTGCTCGGGGCTCGCGGCCGCTTGTCTTTCACTGGCCGGCAATGCCAGCCACAGCGCCACCGCGGCCACGCCAAGCAGCGCTGCGGTGCCAAGCGCGGCGATCACCAGATGCGAGTTCGAGCGGACGCCTTGCCAGAAGGTTGGCCGCATGTCGTAGCCGAACTGCATCGCAAAGCGCCGTCGTTCCGGCACGCCGAAACTGAAGGGCTCTCTCACTCTACCACCTCCATTTGTGGGCCGATGTTCTTTCGATCTATGCCGGAAAGCCGGCATTCGATCGGCATCGGTCCCAAAAAACAAGCGCGGGCAAGCCCGCAAAAGCCCCGCTTAACTGCCCACGGCCTGCATCTTTTAACCGCGATTGTGGCATCACTGCGCCTTTTGCGAGCGATTCTGCACCCTTGTAACGGGTTCTGCCAAGGGTTTCTGCAATCTGTGGTTAGATCCTGTCTCTCAAGGCAAACCAGTTGAGCGCAAGGAAGAGCAGTGGCGTGCGCAAGCGCCGGCCACCGGGAAAGGGCGGGATTTTCAGGTCCTCGATCAGTTTCAGCCGATTCCGGTTGCCTGCAACGGTCTCGGCATAGAGCTTGCCGAAGAAGTTCGACAGCATCACGCCGTGGCCGGAATAGCCGCCGACCGAGATCACATTGGGCATCACTTCGCGCACGAAAGGCTTCCTCGGCACCGTGATGCCGACATAGCCACCCCAGCCATGCGTGATCTCGACATCCCTGAGATCGGGATAAAGCTCTGCTATCTGCCGGCGGATGTGGATGTGGATGTCCTTTGGATCGTTGACCGCATAGATCTCGCGCCCGCCGAACAGCAGCCGGCCATCCCTGGATTTGCGGAAATAGCGCACGACGAAGCGCGAATCGTCGACAGCCTCGCCGCCCGGCAGCACCTTCGAAGCCTCTCCCAGCGGCACGGTCGCGCCGATGAAAGAGCCGATCGGCATGATGTGAGCGGCGCTCACCGGCTCGAGCGCGCCGCCATAGGCATTGACGCCGACCAGGCATTTTTCGGCTGATACCGTGCCTTTCGGCGTCGTGACCTTGACCTTGCCGCCAACGGAGGTGATGCCGGTCGCCGGCGTTTGCTCGAACAGCTGCGCGCCCGCCTCGGCCGCTACCTTCGCCGTGCCGATCACCAGCTTCAGCGGATGGATGTGGCCGGTGCCGGTATCGCGGGTGCCGCCGAAATAAGCGGTCGATCCCAGCCGCTCCGCCGTCTCCCTGGCATCCATGAAGGAGATATGCCGATAGCCGAAGCGGCTCGCCATGATCTCGGCATGCGCCTTGTAGTCGTCGACATAGCGCTTCTTGTGCGCCACCGACATCTGGCCCGGCATATAGTCGATCTCGATCCGGTTGACGGCGGCGAATTCGATGAGGTGCGCCTTGGCCTCCTCCGCCAGGTCGAACAGCGCCTTGGCGCGGGAAAAGCCGTATTCGGCCTCCAGTTCCTCGGCCCAGGCACGTTGGCCCGTCCCAAGCTGACCGCCATTGCGGCCGGATGCGCCATCGCCGAAACGATGCGCCTCGATCAGCACGACATTGGCGCCGGCCTTGGCGAGATGGGCTACCGCCGACAGGCCGGTGAAGCCGCCGCCGACGATGACCACGTCGCATGTCCGGTCGCCGTCGAGCGCCTTGTACTCGGGCCGTGGTCCGGCCGTGTCCTCATACCAGGAGCGGCCGGGGGAGATGGGGGATTGGTAGGGCATGATGACCGAGGGGAGTAGGGCAGTAGGGGAGTAGGGCAGTAGGGGAGTAGGGCAGTAGGGCAGTAGGGCAGTAGGGCAGTAGGGCAGTAGGGCAGTAGGGCAGTAGGGCAGTAGGGCAGTAGGGCAGTAGGTATCTATTCGTTCGACAGCTTGCGGATCAGAAGTCGGAGCAGTTTTCCGACGCTCTCGCTGAGAGTCATCAAAGGCTCGACTGCTTCAGCTGAAACAATTCCAACATGCAATGCGACCAGAAGGTGCGTCTCCAACTCCTTGAGTGACCCTTGAGCGATCCTGAGAAATTGCTGGTAGGAAGCTCGGCTCTCTCGACCATAACCCTCTGCGATGTTGGCGGGCACGGAGGTAGCTGCTCGACGCACCTGAGTTGTCGTTCCGTAGAGCTCTTCTTTCGGCCAGGCTTTTGTTGCCTTGTAGATTGAGACCGCCAAGTCCATTGCCTGCTGCCAGACGATTAGATCCCTGTACGACTCGATCTTCGCCATCGTCTGTAGTCCCTACTGCCCTATTGCCTTACTGCCCTACTCCCCTAAACGTTCAGCAGCAGATACTCCCGCTCCCACGGGCTGATCACTTCCATGAAGGTCTCGAATTCCGCCCGCTTGATCGCCGCATAGGTCGCTGCGAAGGATTTTCCAAGCAACGTGCAGAGTTCCTCGTCGGCCTCGAACAGGTCGACGGCTTCGAGCAGGCCGCGTGGCAGGTCGATCTGGTCCGCGTTGGCGGTCGTCAGCACCGGCGGCTCGGCCTTGATCTTGTTGGTCATGCCGATCAGCCCGCAGGCGAGCGATGCGGCCAGCGCCAGATAGGGATTGGCGTCGGAAGACGGGATGCGGTTTTCGACACGCCTGGCCGCCGGGTCGGAGCGTGGAACGCGGAAGGCGGTGGTGCGGTTGTCGTAACCCCATTTGTTGTTGACCGGCGCCGAAGCCGCCTGCGTCAGCCGGCGGTAGGAATTGACATAGGGCGCAAACATCACCAGCGCGTTCGGCACATGTTTCTGCATGCCGCCGATGAAATGGAAGAAATCGTCGGTCTCCGAGCCATCCTCGGCCGAAAAGACGTTCTTCCCGGTCTTCTTGTCGATGATCGACTGATGGATATGCATGGCCGAACCGGGCTGGCCCTGGATCGGCTTGGCCATGAAGGTGGCATAGATTTCGTGCTTCAGCGCCGCCTCGCGAATGGTGCGCTTGAACATGAACACCTGGTCGGCGAGCTCGATCGGATCGCCATGGCGCAGATTGATCTCGAGCTGGCCCGCGCCCTCCTCATGGATCAGCGTGTCGATCTCCAGGCCCTGGCCTTCGGAGAAATGATAGATGTCGTCGATCAGTTCGTCGAACTCGTTGACGCCGGCGATCGAATAGCCGGCGCCGCCGCCGATCGGTCGTCCGGAGCGCCCGACGGGCGGGGTCAGCGGGTAGTCCGGGTCGGGATTCTTGCGCACCAGGTAGAATTCGATCTCGGGCGCCACCACAGGCTTCAGGCCGCGCTTGTCGTAAGCCGCAAGCACGCGCCGCAGCACGTTGCGCGGCGTGAACTCCACCAAGCGGCCGTCCTGGTGGACGAGGTCGCAAATGACCGCTGCCGTCGGATCCTCTTCCCATGGCACCACGGTCAAGGTCGAAAGATCCGGCATCAGCTTGAGGTCGCCATCGTCCTCCGGATAGTGGAAGCCATTGCCATCCTCCGGATAGCCGCCGGAAATCGTCGTCATGAATACCGCCGAAGGCAGCGCCAGCGAGGTGTTCGAGGTGAATTTCTTCGACGGCATCATCTTGCCGCGCGCAACGCCGGCTTGGTCGGGCGTGATGCATTCGATGTCCTCGATGCCGCGCCATTCCAGCCAGGCGCTGGCTTCCTTCCAGTTCTTCACGCCACGTTGGTTTTTCACGAACGCAGGCGTGCGGGCACGTCCTCCGCGGCTCGACGGACGGACTTCCTTTTTTGCAGGCGGCATCATGCACCAGATTGAGTTGCGGGTTTTGGAGTATAGCCGGGGCCGGTGATGGAAGGGAAGGGGAGCCGGCCCGTATCGTCTGCGCAGTTGAAAATCGCGCCGGGCAGCTTATTAGGCTCGACATCCCTCAAATTCTGTTGCCTCGGTTGATGTCGAATGCAGAACAACCATGAATTGACCACGATCGGCTTCGATGCCGACGACACGCTCTGGCAGAACGAGCAGTTCTTCCGCATGACCGAGAAGCGCTTTGCCGCGCTGCTCGCCGACCACGCCGAGGAGAAGCACATCTCGGCACGATTGTTGGAGGCGGAGAAGCGCAATCTCGCAATCTATGGTTTTGGCATCAAGGGATTTACCCTGTCGATGATCGAGACGGCGATCGAGATCACCGAAGGTCGCGCGCCGGCCTCGGTCATCGCCGAAATTCTTGCGGCGGGCCGCGACATGCTTGGCCATCCGATCGAGGCGCTGCCTCATGCGCGCGAAACCGTGGAAGAGCTGGCAGGCGCGTACCGCCTGGTGCTGATCACCAAGGGCGACCTTTTCGACCAGGAGCGGAAGTTGGCGCAATCGGGCCTCGGAGATCTGTTCGATGCGGTCGAGATAGTCAGCGACAAGAGCGCGGCCACCTATGCCAGGATCTTCAGCCGCCACGGCGATGGCCCGGAAAAAAGCATGATGGTCGGCAACTCGCTGAAGTCGGACGTGGTGCCGGCCATCGAGGCCGGCGGTTGGGGCATCCACGTGCCGCATGAGCTGACCTGGGTGCTGGAACATGTCGAGCCGCCGGTCGCGGCGCCTCGCTTCCGCCAGATAGCCGATCTCGGAGAACTGCCTGGGCTGATCGAAAGCATCGGGAAGGCCGGTTGACGGTGAAACCCGCCTAGCTGCGTCCGAGCCCGATCAGGTGGTCGATCACCGGTTGCAGCCGTTCAGGTGTGATCGGTTTGACCACCACCACGTCGACGACGCTCGACAAGCCCAAGCTCTCCGGGGTGCCATTCTTGGTTGAAAGCAGGATCACCGAAGGGAGCGACTTGCCAGACATCCGCCGCAGCGCGCCGATACCGGACAACAGCGCGTCGCAGTCCTTGTTGTCGGCTCCGCCATCGAGGACGATAGCTCCAGGAATGAGCGATCGCAACGCCGCTGCCGCCGTTTCGGGCGATTCCGAGATCGGTTTCAGCCCCGATCGTTCAACGATTTTCGAAACCACCACCCGGTTGACGGGCGACTTTCCGACGACGAGCACGCGTGTGAAGTCCGTAAGCATCTCGGACTCCCCGTTCCGGCTCACCAAAGTCAGGTGGCTTGCAGTCTTGATTTCGCGATTCACGGGGCGCATGGGCAGGACAAGCCGCTCGTCTCTGTTTCAATGCAGAGTTGAAACTGAAACGACAATTGGCGTGAGATCGCGCCCATGTCAAGTTGAAACGGTGGGTTTCGAAGAGGTCGCCGCAAGCGATAAAATATAAGTTAAATCTTTAATTGTGGCTCAGTGGTAAAGGATTGTACAAAACGAAAATCACCTGCGCGGAAAACCGCGCGGGTGAGGTCGTTTTCGGCCGGATTTCGATCAGCCTTGGCTTCGCTGCGTGACGATCACCGGGATCAGCAGGTCGCCCCAATTGCCGTCGCCGCCATGGTGTCTTGCCGAACGCACGAGCTCCACCGACACGCCCGCCTCGACGGCCTTCATGACCGACTGGTTGAGCCTGTGCAGATCGTTCGCCAGCATGCGGATGGTCGCCTGCTGATCGACATTCATTGTGGTGGCCTGTTCTTCGGCCCGTTCCTTGACGCGACTGATCGATGCCATTGGTCTTCTCCTTGAGCGTATTTATACCCTTGTGGGGCGCTTCCTCTGTTTGTTGCGTTACTGCTATTCCGCGGCCGGCTTGAACTGGGCGTGCTCGGTCGATTCATGCATGGCCGTGGTCGAGGACTGGCCGCCGGTGATCGCCATCGACACGGCGTCGAAATAGCCGGTGCCGACCTCGCGCTGGTGCTTGGTCGCCGTGTAGCCATGGGCTTCGGCCGCGAACTCCGCTTCCTGCAGCTCGGAATAGGCAGCCATCTGCCGCGCCTTGTAGCCGCGGGCGAGCTCGAACATGCCGAAATTGAGCTGGTGGAAACCGGCCAGCGTGATGAACTGGAATTTGTAGCCCATGGCGCCGAGTTCCCTTTGGAACTTGGCGATGGTGGCCTCGTCGAGGTTCTTCTTCCAGTTGAACGACGGCGAGCAATTATAGGCGAGCAGCTTGCCCGGATGGTGCTTGCGCACGCCCTCGGCGAATTTTTTGGCCTGCGCCAGATCGGGCTTCGAGGTCTCGCACCAGATCAGGTCCGCGTGAAGCGCGTAGGCGATAGCTCGCGCAATGCAAGGCTCGATGCCGTTCCTGACCTGATAGAAGCCCTCCACCGTGCGGCCCGCGCCATAGTCGACGAAGGGCCGGTCGCGCTCGTCGATATCGGAAGTGAGCAGCTTTGCAGCCTCTGCGTCGGTGCGGGCGACAACCAGCGTCGGCGTGCCCATCACGTCGGCGGCAAGCCGCGCGGCATTGAGGTTGCGGATATGCGCCGCCGTCGGGATCAGCACCTTGCCGCCGAGATGGCCGCATTTCTTCTCCGACGCCAGTTGGTCCTCATAGTGGACGCCGGCAGCACCGGCCTCGATGAAGGCCTTCATGATCTCGAAGGCGTTGAGCGGACCGCCGAAGCCAGCCTCCGCATCGGCCACGATCGGCGCGAACCAGGTGTCGACCGAAAGCCCCTTGCCTTCGGAGGTCTCGATCTGGTCGGCGCGCTGCAGCGTGCGGTTGATGCGCTTGACCAGCTCGGGCGCCGCATTGGCGGGATAGAGCGACTGGTCCGGATACATGGCTGATGCGGTGTTGGCATCGGCGGCGACCTGCCACCCCGACAGATAGATTGCCTTCAGGCCAGCCCGCACCTGCTGCATCGCCTGGTTGCCCGACATGGCGCCGAGCGCGTTGACGAAATCCTCCTCGTGGATGAGCTTCCACAACCGGTTGGCGCCCATTTCGGCGAGGCTCTGCCGGATCTGGACCGAACCGCGCAACCGCTTCGCATCCTCGGGCGAATAGGGCCGTTCGATACCGTCAAACCGGCCTTCCGGCGCCGAGGGAACGAGGTTGTAAAAATCAGTCATTGGTCACTCCGAATGGGTCTGCGTCGGGTTTTGAAAACGCCAAGTCATGGAAACGTCGCGTCGTCGGATGTGACATCATTTACATTGCATTGCAAAATAGGCCAGAAAAACCAAGGAGAAGATCGAAAAATAAAGGAAAACCTGTGTTGCGTTTGACTGCGTGCGGCTGTAAATTTGTAAATATTGTAAAGGCTAAACCGCAAATCGAAATGCACTCCTCGTGTAAATTCACGTAAAGAGACCATGGCCGACCAGAAAATCTTCGCTGGACCGCGCATCCGCCGCATCCGCAATGCCAAGGGCCTGACGCAGACGGCGATGGCTGAAGGGCTCGGCATTTCGCCGTCCTATCTCAACCTCATCGAGCGCAACCAGCGGCCGCTGACGGTCCAGTTGATCCTGAAGCTGGCCTCCGTCTACAAGGTCGACCCGCACGAATTGCAAGGCGAGGCGAAAGGGCAGGTCGCCGCCTTGCGGGAAGTCTTCTCGGATCCGTTGCTGGTCGGCGAATTGCCGGGTGATCAGGAACTGATCGAGCTTGCCGAGGCGGCGCCCAATGCGTCGGCAGCGGTGGTGAAATTGTTCCGCGCCTATCGCGAGCAGGCAGAGCGGCTTTCCGATCTCAATGAGCTTCTGGCGCGGGAGGGCAGGGCTACCGCGCTTTCCGGCGCCCGCTTGCCGATCGACGAGATGCACGAGATTTTCGAGCGCCGGCCGAACCATTTTACGGCACTCGAGGCGGAGGCCGAGGCGTTCACCTCGGTGCTCGATCCCGGCGACGATCTGTTCGGTGCGCTGAAGGCCTGGCTGAAGCGCGAATACGGCATTGTCGTCAAGGTGCTGCCGGTCGCCACCATGCCGAACTGGCGCCGCCGCTACGACCGCCATTCGCAGCGCCTGTTTCTGTCCGAGCGCCTGTCGCCATTCGACCAGTTGCGCGAAGTGGCGATGGAGGCCTGCCTGATCCGCATGACGGTCGCGGTGGCGGGCGAGATCCAGGCGCTGAAGCTGACCACGGACGAGGCCCGCCGGCTGGCGCGCTTCGAACTTGGCCGCTATGCCGCCCACGCGCTGATGATGCCTTATCAGGCCTTTCAGGCGGCCGCCCACCGCGCGCGCTACGATATAGACGTGTTGCGCTCGCGCTTCGGCGTCTCCTTCGAGCAGGCGGCAAACCGCCTGACCATGCTGCAACGGCCGGGCGCGTCGGGCGTGCCGTTCTTCATGCTGGAGGTCGACAATGCCGGTAACCGCTTCCGCAAGGCAGGCAGCCAGGGTTTTCCGCAGAGCCGCTTCGGCGGCGGCTGTCCGAAGCTGCCTGTCCATGCCGCCTTTGCCCAGCCCGGCCATGTCTTCGTCGAGGCAGTGGAAATGCCCGATGGCGCCGAGTTCCTGTGCGTCGCCCGCACGCTCGAAGGCCCGCAAGGCGCGTTTGCGGAACGCCCGCGCCGCACGGCACTTCTGCTGGGCTGCGACATCGGTTTTCGCGACGAGATCGTCTACGGCGGTGCACTTCCGGGCGCGGTTGCCGCCACTGCCGGAAAACCTGGACAGGGCGCCAATCCGGCCACACCGATAGGCCCCGCCTGCCGGCTTTGCGAGCGCATCGGCTGTCTCGCCCGCGCCGAGCCGCCGGTCACGCGTCCGCTCGGCCTTGACGAGATGGTGACCGGGCTGAGCGCCTTCGATTTTCAGTAGGATCGTGGCGGGGCGACCTGTTGTCTTGCCACAACCGTCGCTGTTTGGTGGATCACGCCCCGCCATCGCCTTTGCGCTACGCGAATGCGGCACGTTTTCGTCGTCCGTTGCGCATCGCGCCGCCCTCGTGCATGTCGCGCAAAAGTGCGTGGCGGTTTTGCGACAACGACATGCACAAAACAAGAACCTAAAGTGCGTCGCATGAATCCGTTCAAACGCGACGCGCTTTAGAAATCGCCGACAGTCGCGCCCATGACCGATACCGCATCAGCACCGATTGCCGTTTCGCCTGTTGTCTCGCCGCACGGCGAGCGCATCGGCTTCCTCCTGGTGTTCCTGTCGGCCCTGATGTGGAGTTTCGGCGGCGCCATCGCCCGCTTCATCGACGCCGGCGACAGTTGGACCGTGGTATTCTGGCGCTCGGTCTGGGCAGCGGCCTTCCTGGTCTGCTTCATGGCCTGGCGCGACGGCTGGCGCGGCACGCTGAGATTGTTTCGCGACATGGGCCTGCCTGGCCTTGCCGTGGCCTTCTGCTTCGCCACCGCATCGACCTGTTTCGTCGTGGCGCTTGCCTACACCACTGTCGCCAACATCCTCTTGATGCAGGCCGGCGTGCCGCTCCTGGCGGCGCTGTTCGCCTGGGCGCTGTTTCGCGAAAGGGTGGCCATGGCGACCTGGGTGGCGATTGGCGCCGTCATCGCCGGTGTCGCCATCATGGTGTCGGAATCTTTCGATGGCGCCGTCTCGCCCATCGGCGACGGGCTGGCGCTGCTTATCGCCGTCATGTTTTCGATCGCCACCGTCATCACGCGGCGCTTTGCCCATGTGCGCATGACGCCGGCGACCTGCCTCGGCACGATGCTCGCCGCCGCATTCGCGGCATCACAGGCATCGGAATTCGCCGTTTCCAGCCGCGACATGGGCTTCCTCTTTGCCTTCGGTGTGGTCAATCTGGGCCTCGGCCTTGCCTTCTTCGCCACCGGCGCCCGGCTCGTTCCGGCGGCAATCGCTGCCCTGCTCGGCACATTCGAGCCGATCCTCGGCCCGATTTGGGTCTGGCTCATCCACTCCGAAGTGCCATCGGCGCGCACCATTGTCGGTGGCGCGGTCGTGGTCACGGCGCTGCTCGTCCATATTGGGCTCGAATTCAAGCGTCAGGCACGGCCCGTGCGGCCGGGTGTTACCGGCATGCCGTCGCCTAATTGATGCAGCGCGCAGGCCAAAGCGAGATGAGCCATTGACAACGCGGCGGCCGCGCGGGCAGGTTGCCAATACGGCAACAACAAGACAGGCGTATCTTGCCAAGTCTCTCCGCCGGCCCGATCGAGACCGGAGCGCATCGTTGTATTTCTGCCCGCGCAGCGGCGAAAGCTTCTGACGGCGACGGAGCGCCTTCCCGACCACAAAATCTGAAGCAAATGCCGGCAGCGCGGACGCTGCGACGGGCCCGCGACGGAACAATCACCAAAGGAGAATGGCATGATCCGCAAAGCGCTCTGGCTTTCGGCGACTTCGGCATTGTTGACTCTGTTCGCGCCCGGCGCTCAAGCCCAGGATCGCGTCGTCAACGTCTTCAACTGGTCGGACTATATCGACAGTTCGATCATTGACGACTTCACCAAGGAAACCGGCATCAAGGTCGTCTACGACACCTATGATTCCAACGAAATTCTCGAAACCAAGCTGCTTGCCGGCGGCAGCGGCTATGATGTCGTGGTGCCGACGGCAAGCCCGTTCCTGGCCCGTCAGATCCAGGCCGGCGTTTACCAGAAGCTGGACAAGTCGAAGCTGCCCAACCTTACCAATATGTGGAGTGAAGTGGCGGACCGGGTTGCGAAGTTCGATCCCGGCAACGAATATTCGGTCAACTATATGTGGGGCACGACCGGCATCGGCTACAATACCAA
The DNA here is from genome assembly GCF_000359125.1 of Mesorhizobium sp. STM 4661. Taxonomy (GTDB): domain Bacteria; phylum Pseudomonadota; class Alphaproteobacteria; order Rhizobiales; family Rhizobiaceae; genus Mesorhizobium. The sequence goes on from NZ_CAAF010000028.1 coordinate 129,173, forward strand.
GAAAGTGAAGGAAGCCCTTGGTGTCGATGTGATCGACAGCTGGGATACGGTCCTGAAGCCGGAAAATATCGCCAAGCTCGCCAATTGTGGTGTGTACTTCCTGGATTCGCCGACGGACATCATTCCAACCGTGCTGAATTATCTTGGCCTCAAGCCCGACTCGACCTCTCCCGATGACATCGCCAAGGCCACGGACCTGTTGCTGAGCATTCGGCCGTCGATCCGGAAATTCCACTCGTCGGAATACATCAATGCGCTCGCCAATGGCGACATCTGTGTGGCGGTCGGGTTTTCCGGCGACCTTTTCCAGGCCCGCGACCGTGCGGCGGAAGCGAACAAGGGGGTCGAAATCGCCTATGCCATTCCAAAGGAAGGCGCGGAAATGTGGTTCGATCAGATGGCGATCCCGGCCGATGCGCCGCATGTCGCCGAGGCGCACGAATTCATCAACTACATGATGAAACCCGAAGTGATTGCCAAATCCACCAACTACGTTTTCTACGCCAATGGCAACAAGGCCTCGCAGCCACTCGTCAGCAAGGAAATCCTTGATGACCCGGGCGTTTATCCAGACGATGCGATGCTGGCCAAGCTGTTCACCGTGGGTCCATACGACCCCAAGACGCAACGTCTCGTCACCAGGTCGTGGACCAAGGTCATCACGGGACAATAGCAATCCGACGCGACCCCGGCAGCTGGCTGCCGGGGTCGAGTTCTTCAGGGGCAAGATCAGGGACGGAGTGGGACATGAAATCGCTTGGCAGCATCCGCAGGGATTTCGCGCCGTGGAACGACCCGAACGCCAAGCCGTACATTCAGTTCGAAAACGTCACCAAGAGGTTCGGTGACTTCACCGCTGTCAACAATCTGTCGCTGACTATCTTCGAGCGTGAGTTCTTCGCCCTGCTCGGCGCGTCGGGTTGCGGCAAGTCGACGCTGCTCAGGATGCTTGCCGGCTTCGAGGAGCCGACCGCCGGCCGCATCCTGCTCGATGGTCAGGATTTGCGCGGCATCCCGCCATACCGGCGACCGGTCAACATGATGTTCCAGTCCTACGCCCTGTTCCCGCACATGACGGTCGAGAACAACATCGCCTTCGGCCTCAAGCAGGACGGCATGGCGAAACCCGAGATCGCGGCGCGCGTTGGCGAGATGCTGAAGCTGGTCAAGCTCGAGCAGTTCGCCAAGCGCAAGCCGCACCAATTGTCCGGCGGCCAGCGCCAGCGCGTCGCGCTCGCCCGCTCGGTCGCCAAGCGGCCGAAGGTCTTGCTGCTCGACGAGCCGCTTGGCGCGCTGGACAAGAAGTTGCGCGAGGAAACGCAGTTCGAACTGATGGACCTGCAGCAGAACCTCGGCCTGACCTTCGTCGTCGTCACCCACGACCAGGAAGAGGCGATGACCATGGCCGACCGCATCGCCATCATCGACAAGGGCGAGGTGATGCAGGTGGCGACGCCGGCGGAAGTCTACGAGGCGCCGGGCTCCCGTTTCGTCGCCGGCTTTGTCGGCAACGTGAACATGTTCGAAGGCAAGATCGCGCGTGGCGAGGCCGGCACGGCAAGCATCGATGCCGGCAACGGCATCACCATCCGCACCGAGAACGCCGGCGACGCCGCCGCTGGCGCGACTGTCGCCTTCGCCATCAGGCCGGAGAAAATCAAGGTGTCGTCGACGAAGCCGGCCGGCGCCGTCAATGCCATCGAGGGCGAGGTCTACGACATCGCCTATCTCGGCGATATGACCGTCTATCACGTCAGGCTGGACGATGGGCAGGTGGTGCGGGCGAGCACCATGAACGCGGCCCGCATCACCGAGGATCCGCTGACCTGGAACGATCGGGCCTGGGTGTCTTTCCGGCCGGACGCCGGCGTCGTGCTGACGCGATAGGGGACAGTCATGTCGAATGCCGCTGTCACCGCCGCAACAGCCTCTCGGGCCATCGATGCGGACAAATCTGCCCTGGCAAGGCTGGGCGCTGCCTTCGTCGGCCGTCTCGTTATCATCGTCCCCTATGTCTGGCTGCTGTTCTTCTTCCTCATTCCGTTCGTCATCGTCTTCAAGATTTCGCTGTCGCAGACGGCGATCGCGATACCGCCCTATACGCCGGTGCTGGATTTCAGCGACGGCATTTCCGGTTTTTTCGCCCAGTTGAAACAGCTCAGCATCGATAATTACCTATGGCTGACGCAGGACGCGCTCTACTTCAACGCCTATGTGACGAGCGTCATCATCGCCGCCATCTCGACGGTACTGACATTGCTCGTCGGCTATCCGATCGCCTATGGCATGGCGCGTGCGCCGGCGGCGATCCGGCCGACGCTGCTGATGCTGGTGATCCTGCCGTTCTGGACCTCGTTCCTCATCCGGGTCTACGCCTGGATCGGTATCCTCAAGCCCGAGGGGCTACTCAACCAGCTGCTGCTCGCCACCGGCATCATCAGCCAGCCGCTGATCATCCTCAACACTTACACCGCGATCTTCATCGGCATCGTCTATTCCTATCTGCCATTCATGGTGCTGCCGCTCTATTCCGCCCTTGAGAAAATGGATCATTCGCTGATCGAGGCAGCCAAGGATCTTGGCTGCCCGCCGACCAGCGCCTTCTGGAAGATCACTTTCCCCCTGTCGCTGCCCGGCGTCATCGCCGGTTGCCTTCTGGTGTTCATTCCGGCCGTCGGCGAGTTCGTCATCCCCGATCTGCTCGGCGGGTCGCAGACGCTGATGATCGGTAAGACGTTATGGAACGAGTTCTTCGCCAATCGCGACTGGCCAGTGTCGTCGGCCGTTGCCGTCATCCTGCTGCTGCTGTTGATCGTGCCGATCATGCTCTTCCAGCGGGCCCAGGCGCGCGCCCAGGAACAGGACCGGTGAAACCATGAACGCCACCTGGAGTCGCTTCAACATCACCTCGATCGTGCTGGGCTTTGCCTTTCTTTACCTGCCGATCGTCCTGCTCATCGTCTTCTCTTTCAACGAGTCGAAACTGGTCACCGTCTGGGGCGGCTTCTCGACCAAATGGTACGTCTCGCTGTTCCACAACCAGGGCCTGATGGACGCCGCCTGGGTAACCGCGCGCGTCGGCGTCATTTCGGCCACGGTGGCGACCGTGCTCGGCACGCTGGCGGCTCTCACCTTGACGCGCTACACGCGCTTCAGGGGCCGGATGCTGTTTTCCGGCATGGTCTTTGCGCCGCTGGTCATGCCGGAAGTCATCACCGGCCTGTCGCTGCTGCTGCTCTTCGTGGCTGTCGGTCTCGACCGCGGCTTTCTCACCGTTACCCTTGCCCACATCACATTGACCATGTGCTTCGTCGCCGTTGTCGTGCAGTCGCGCCTGGTCACCTTCGACCGCTCTCTGGAAGAGGCTGCGATGGATCTGGGCGCGCCGCCGGTAAGGACATTCTTCCAGATCACGCTTCCCGTCATCATGCCGGCGATCGTGTCTGGCTGGATGCTGGCGTTCACATTGTCGCTCGACGATCTGGTTATCGCCAGCTTCACCTCCGGGCCTGGCGCCACCACGCTGCCGATGAAGATCTACAGCCAGGTCCGCCTCGGCGTGACGCCTGAGATCAACGCCGCCTGCACCATTTTGATCGCCGTGGTCGCGGTTGGCGTCATCGCCGCGTCGGTCGTCAACAAGCGTCGCGAGGTGCAGCGGCAACTGGACGAGCAGGCCGCGCAACGCGGCTGAAAATGGGAGCCGCCACCTTCAGCGGCTTATTCTCCTGAAACGCCGCGGCTTATCGGCGAGATGAACGGCGTGCTCCACGTTCCGCCGACGAAGAACGAAGATTGGCTGGGGCCTTGGCCGTTTGTCTGCGTCGCCGCCTGGTCCGGCTGGATGATGCCGCCGGACAGGGCCAACCCGCGTCCGGCATAGGTGGCGATGCCGGACAGCCAGAGCTTGTATTTCGCCGAATTGGCCTCGGCCTTGTCGATCTTCGCCACGCCGTTCGAAATGCTCGCCTTGAGTTCGGCTCCGTCGATCGGCAGCGTTCCGTCGGAGACATCGTCGAGCGCGAAGAACCCGCCTTGTTCTGTGCGTTTGAGAAATGCCGGCAGATTGAGCTTGCTCAGCGCGCCCTGACCGAATGTCGCCGAGACCGAACCGTCCGCATTTTCGAAAATGGAATCCCAGGTTCTACCCGGCCCCTTGAGGATGACGGAGACGGTTCCCGTACCGATCGGCACCAGTTGCGTCATTCCGGCCGCGGTGCCGAACGCGCCGCCGTCGATGTCTGAGGCGAGCAGTTTGATCTCGACCTGCGTCCCTTCCGGCTTGCGGTCGAAGCGAAGACTGCTCTGGATGTTGCCGCCAAAGGCCGATGCATCGGAAATGTCGAAGACGGCGAGACCGTTCTTGACCTGGGCGGTGGCGGCGACGTCGGCAAGCTGGATGGCGCCCGCGGTGGCGTGGGCCGCCGACAGCCTGAGATCGAGATTGATCCGGTCGGCGAAGCTCGTGTCGATTTCGGCGGGGCCAGTTCCGCCAGTGGGCGCCAGGGGCGTGAAGGCGGAGAGAAACGACCACAGATCGAGCGTGTCGAAGGCGAGCGTCCCGGCTATCACCGGCCGCGCCTCGCCGAAGGAGAGATCCAGGGCGCCCATTCCCGGATTGTTGTCCAGGGAAAGCGCGGTGTTTTCCAGTTTGACGCGGCCGGCGGTCGCCGTGACCTTGCTCGAAACGGAAATCGAGCCGATTGCCGCGCCCGGCGCGATGCCGGCCTGCGACCATTCGAGCACCCGCCTGAGCGAGGGGGCGGCAAATTTCGCCTGGCCGTCGAAATAGGCATTTTCGAACATGCTGGCCACGCCGTCGAAGGAAAAGCTGGCGGGGGCCGCCTTGAACGAAAGCGTGATCGGCGCCGCACCTCCCGCAAACAGCACCAGCGGGTTCGGCGATGCGGCATCGACGGCGATGCTTTCGCCGCGCCAGATCCCGGTCGCCGACAGCGTCGCATTGCTGTTCATCGCGGCCCAGTTCGCCTGGCCGGCCAGGCTGCTCAGGATCTCGGTGTCCTTGCCGCCGACCGAGGTCACCATGCGGCCGTCCCTGAACTCCACCGTACCGAACGGATCTGTCGGCAGCTTGCTCAGATCCGGCTTGGCCGGATCGGCGCTGACCACGGCGCGAGCGGTGTCGATCGAGCGCGTAATGCGCCCGCCCGAAGGTATGGCGGGCAGGAAAAAGCCGTTTGCGGCGCGCTGAACCCGGATCGTCGGCCGCACCAACCGCGCCGTCGAAAACACCACGTCGCCGCGCAGCGCCGCCATGGCGGAGAGATCGACCTCGACCCGTTCGGCTTCGATCACCGGCGGCGCGTCGGTCTCCGTCCACTGCGAAAGCGTCACATCGGTCAGGATGGCGCGAAAATTCGGCCAGACTTCGATCCGCGGTGCGCCGTCGATGGTGACCCTGAAACCGCTCCACGCACTCATTTCCCAGGCGATGCGGTCGCGCACGATGCGGGTCGAGGCGACGAGCGGCAGGGCCGCGACGACCAGCGCGATGACGAGGACGGCAACGCCGATCGCCCATATTCCGCGCCGGATAAAAGGTGATGCCATATCGCCCCGGTTGCTTCCATTCCGACAAAATCGCCCGATGGGTGTAACCCACGGCTGACGCATTTCAAGTCTTTATGGCCCGGCTATGGCATTTGCGCACATCCATCGCGGCCGGCTTAACAAAATCTTGCTCTGCTGCGCCGCGATATGCATAAGCGACGATGACCGTGGAGGAACCATCATGGCTGCCGACGCACCACTCTGGACACCGACGCAAGACCAGATCGACTCCGCCCCGATGACCGCCTTCATGAAGGCCGCCGAGGCGAAAACCGGTGGAACATTCTCCTCCTACGCCGAACTTCACCGCTGGTCGGTCGACGATCGCGAGGCGTTCTGGAGCCTGATCTGGGATTTTTGCGGGATCTTGGGCGATAAGGGGACCGGCGAGGGTGCCGGTGGGAGTGAACGCGTCCTTGTCGATGGCGAAAAGATGCCAGGCGCCGCCTTCTTTCCCGATGCGAAGCTGAACTTCGCCGAGAACCTCCTGAAGAAAACCGGCTCTGGCACGGCCATCGTCTTTCGCGGCGAGGACAAGGTCGAGCGACGGTTGTCCTGGAATGAGCTCCATGCGCTGACCTCGCGGCTGCAGCAGCTTTTCCTGTCGCTTGGGGTGAAAGAGGGCGACCGCGTCGCCGCCATGATGCCCAACATGCCGGAGACCGTCGCCGCCATGCTGGCGGCCGCCTCGATCGGCGCGGTCTGGTCGTCCTGCTCTCCCGATTTCGGCGAGCAGGGTGTGCTCGACCGTTTCGGCCAGATCGAGCCCGTCGTGTTCATCGCGCCCGATGGCTACTGGTACAATGGCAAGGCGATCGAGGTCGCCGACAAGATCGCGGCGGTGGCGGCAAAGCTTCCCACCGTCCGCAAGGTCCTCATCGTCGACTATCTCGGCACTTCGGCCGACGTGGCGGTGACCATCGACAAGGCAGCGGCGCTCGAAGAGGCGCTTTCTCCCTTTGCAGCCAAGCCCGTCGCCTTCGAACGGCTGCCGTTCTCGCATCCGCTCTACATCCTGTTTTCATCGGGAACGACCGGCATCCCCAAATGCATCGTCCATTCCGCCGGCGGCACGCTGATCCAGCACGTCAAGGAGGAGCGGCTGCATGCCGGCCTGCTCGACGGCGACCGCGTCTTCTACTTCACCACTTGCGGCTGGATGATGTGGAACTGGCTGGTATCGGGCCTCGCCTCCGGAGCGACGCTGCTGCTCTATGACGGCTCGCCGTTCTACCCCGACGGCAACGCACTGTTCGATTTCGCCGATGCCGAGAAGATGACCTATTTCGGCACCTCGGCCAAATTCATCGATTCCGTGCGCAAGGCCGGCCTCAAGCCGATCAACACGCACGATCTTTCCACCGTGCGCACGATCTCCTCCACCGGCTCGCCGCTATCGCCGGAGGATTTCCGCTTCGTCTATGACGGTATCAAAAAGGACGTGCATCTCGCTTCGATCTCGGGCGGCACTGACATCGTTTCCTGTTTCGTGCTCGGTGTGCCGACGCAGCCGGTGTGGACCGGTGAGATCCAGGGGCCTGGTCTTGGCCTTGCCGTCGACGTCTGGGACGATGACGGTCACCCGCTCCGCCAGGAGAAGGGTGAGCTCGTCTGCACGAAGGCGTTCCCGGCGATGCCGATCGGCTTCTGGAACGACCCAGAGTGCAAGAAGTACCAGGCGGCCTATTTCGAGCGCTTCGACAATGTCTGGTGCCATGGCGACTTCGCCGAATGGACCGCGCATGGCGGACTGATCATCCATGGCCGCTCCGACGCGACGCTCAATCCGGGTGGTGTGAGGATTGGCACGGCGGAGATCTACAACCAGGTGGAGCAGATGCCGGAAATCCTGGAAGCGCTGTGTATCGGCCAGGATTTCGACAATGACGTGCGCGTCGTGCTGTTCGTGCGGCTGGCCGCGGGCGTCCAGCTCGACGCCGAGCTGGAAAAAAGCATCCGCGCGAAAATCCGCACCGGGGCCAGCCCCCGTCACGTGCCGGCCAAAATCGTCGCCGTCGCCGACATTCCACGCACCAAGTCGGGCAAGATCACCGAGCTCGCGGTGCGCGATATGGTGCACGGCCGCGCCATCAAGAACAAGGAGGCGCTGGCCAATCCCGAGGCGCTCGAATTGTTCCGCAACCTGCCGGAGCTGGTCGACTGAACATGGTTAACAAGTTATCTCGCTCGAATTTACCTAGATTTCATGAGTGGTACACATTGGTAAATTTTCCGGCGCGCTGGTAAGGATTTGTTAAGGGCCGGCATCGATAGTCGTGCGTAACTTGAGGGAGAAATCCCGTTCCTCGAAATCCCCGGAGGATCTGAATTCGCTCAAGCCCCGTTGTGACAGCAATCTCATCATTCAAGGCGTCCTGTTGGACGCCTTTTTTCTTTCTATTACTCGGCCAGCACGCGCGTCGATGGAAAAGCGACCTCGACCAGCGTGCCTTCGCCGGGCGTCGAGTTGATGGTGAAGCGGGCCCGGTTCGCCTCGACCATGGCCTTGGTCAGCGGCAGCCCGAGACCGGTGCCGTCGCCGCGTCCGCGCTTCAGCGCGTTGATCTGCTTGAACGGCTTCAGCGCCTGTTCGATCTCCGACTGGCTCATGCCGATACCGGTGTCGCGCACGCGCATGACGACATCGCCCGAAGCCTCGTAGGCGGTCGAAACGATGACCTGGCCGCCGGCCTGCGTATAGCGGATGGCATTCGACAGGATGTTCAGCGCGATCTGGCGCACGCTGCGCAGGTCGGCCACCACCTCCGGCAGCCGCGATGCGAAGCTGGAGCGGATGATGACACGTTCGCGGTTGGCCTGCGGCTGCATCATCGCCACCGTTTCGGCGAGCGTATCGTTGAGCGACACCGCCTCGTAGGCCATCTCCTGCTGGCCGGCCTCGATCTTCGAAATGTCGAGCAGGTCGTTGACCAGGTCGAGCACGTGGTTGCCCGACCGGTTGATGTCGCGCAGATAGTCGCGGTAGCGGTCATTGGCGACCGGCCCGAATTTCTCGTCCACCATCAGCTCGGAAAAGCCGATGATGGCGTTGAGCGGCGTGCGGATCTCGTGACTGATGCGGGCGAGGAAGTCGGTTTTCTGCGAGGAAGCGCGCTCGGCCACCGCGCGCGCCTGGGTCAGATCCTCTTCGGCCCGCTTCCACTGCGTGATGTCGCGCACCACCGCGCAGAAGCCGCTGTCGTTGGGCAGCCTGCCGATGGTCATGAACAGCGGGATGAAGCGCCCTTGCGCCTCGCGTCCGATCACCTCGCGACCGTCGTTGAGCACGCTCGCCACGCCGGGTTCGGACAGCCCGTCGAGATAGTCCCGCGCCGCGCGCTGACTTTCGATCGCAAACAGCGAGACGAAAGGCTTGCCGGTCACCTCGTCGCTGTCGAAGCCGAACAACGCTTCGGCCGGACGGCTGATCGAGCGGATCGTTCCGTCACGGCCGATCAGCACGACGCCGTCGGTCGCGGTGTCGATGATGGTGCGCATCTCGGCGATGCGTGCCTTGAGCTCGGGGATGTCCGGCTGCGTCTGGTCGTCGGCGGCAGCGTGCAGGGCCGCTGGCGGTGCGTCGTCGTCGCCGGAACGGCGCACGACCAGCATCAGCGCCTTGCCCGTACGCCACGGAACCGCGCGCAAGATGGCCTCGATGGGAAACTCCTGGCCGTCGCGCGTCTTCAACCGCAGCGCGTGATCGGTGCCCTCGGAGGCGCTGTCGTCGTAAGGATCGGCAAACAGTGCGCCGAGGCCGCCTGCCTCCGCCAGATCGTCGAGCGTGTCATAGCCGGTCAGGCCGAGGAATTCCTCATTCGCATAGTGAAGGTCGTCGCCGGAATGGATGAGCAGAGGCACCGGCAGCTTGCCGAGGATCGAAATATCCGGACCCTTGTCGTCTCCGGGCGAGAAAGCCGACGGCACGAACCCTTCGAGCTTGAGCGGCGGCACCTGGAGACGCGGCCTCCCGACGGGCGCCGGCTCCACGTCGCCGGCATTCGCGATGTCTTCGGTCGACGAACGGGTTTCGTCGCCATCGGCGCGCGCCCAATCCTCGCTGTCTTCCGCATCGCGAAAATCGTCGGCCGTCATGCTGTCGTCGTCTTCGGTGGCCCCGGCACTCTGTGGCGCTTCGCTAGCGATCGATCGGCTGTCCGTGTCCGTTGATTGGGCGATTTCCTGCGCTTCCGCCTTGTCCGGTTCGGAGAGAGGTGCCTCATCGCTGTTGTCGGCGACATTCTCCCGGCCGGCATAGTTAAGCAGCGAGCCCCAGATACTGGTCACGGTTGATTGGCCGGCCGGCTGTTCCTGGACAGCCTCCGGCTGTTCCTGCACGGCCTCGTCCTGCCGCTCGCTGTCGAGCCGTGCGACGTCCTTCTCGTCTTCGCCATCGGTTTCGACCGGTTCCGCCGCCAGTTCCACCGGCTTTTCGACACTGGGCTGTTCAGCTGGAAAATTGTCCTTCTTGAGCCGCTCGCCGATCTCACGGAATGCGCTGCGCTCCAGGGTCGACAGTCCCTTGTCGTTGGCGGGCTGCCTGTGCTCCGCCAGCCGGATCACCTTGTCGGCAAAGCGACGTTCCGGCTTTGGCACGATGGTCAGCGCCGGCACCTCGCCCTTGAACGGATCGGGTTCCTTCGGCGCTTCGGGCACGGTCTCCGGGATCTCAGGCTCGACGGCTGCCGGCGCCTGGTCATTGGGGACAAGCGCCATGCCGATCGCTTCCGGATCGACCGCCGCATCACCGGTACGGGCGACGCCGAAACCGCGGAAGCCTTCGAAGGCGCGGCTGCGGCCATAGACGGGCAGAGCCGCCAGATCGACGGGTATCTTGAGATCCGTGCCGGCAACCGGCCACAGCACGGAACGGCCGGACCAGGTGTCGCGCCGTTCGAGCAGGCCGGCGATTTCGCCGGATGCATCAAGGCCAAAGGCGGCCGCGACGTCCCTGAAACGCCGGCCGATCACATCGGCGGCGGGCTTGCCGACGATCTCGGCGAATTCCGGCGAAAGGGCACTGAACTTGCCCTCGGCGTCGGTGCGCCAGACAAAGCGCAGCGGCGCCGAGGCGCGGTCGATGTCCCGCGTGGGGTGCTCGGCCGGGGAGGCGGCTTCGGCGGTTTCTTGCGTGCCCCCTTCTGCCAGAACATCCGGGCCGGCCGGTGCTTCGCCATGCGCGGGCGTATCCAGCCTTGGCGTCTCATCCTCGCTGGCGCTGAAATACCAATGGTCGTGCTGTGCCGGCGTTCCGCCGGCCGACGGGCGGGCGGCGCTATCGGCGGCTGGCGGGCTTTGGTTAGCCGCATCGGCAATGTCGTGCTCAACCGGTTCCGGGATCTCTTCGACAGTTGGCGGTACGGCTTCCGTCGCCATATCGGCGCCAGCTTCCGTCTCCGCCATGCCCTCGTCGCCAAGAGCCTCGCTGTCGAGCTGGTCCTCGTCGATCACCACCAGCAGGTGCCGCTCGTCCGTCAGCCGGGCGAGGCCGGCCGGATAGGAGATGGTGCCGCCTGGGACGAGGCGCTTGACGATGCGCTCGCTCTCGTTCGCCACGTCGGCCACAAGCGCTGCCAGCGTCTCGGGCAGGATGCCAAGCGCCGAAAAACCATCCGAAGCAGCCTCGATACCGCCCTTGGCGTCGACAAAGGCGATGAAGTGACCGTCCTCGGTAAAGCCGCTGATCGCCCGATCGGCGATCTCGGCGACGCTGCGCGAGCCAGCCTGTGCCGCCGGCACCGCCAGCATGATCGCGTCCTCGCCATCCGGCATGGTCACAGCGCTGGCCAGGAAGCCAATCGCGCGGCTGGTCAGGCCGGTGGCCAGCCGGACCGTGATGGCGCGGTCGCGGCCGATCTCCGGAAAACCGCTTGTCGCCATGATCTGTCGCCTGGCGATCAGCGGCAGCCCTGCCGAGGCGCCGATGATGGCCTCGATGTCCGGGTAGCCGAACACGGCCGCTCCTGGTCCGTTGGCCCAGATCACCTGTTCGAGGTCGATCGACAGAACGGCGATCGCGTCGCCGGCGGCAAAGCGCTGGCGGACCGCGTCGAGCACGGCGACGTCGAGGAAGGAGTAGTTTTCGGACGGCATGCGGTTGGTGAACCCTCTGGGCGAACCCTCACGGACCGGGCAATTTTGAGTTAACGCTTTGTTAATAAAAGCCTGCGGCGCGAAGGTCTACAAGCCATAACGTGCAGCCCTCGAAATCTCTAGGCGCTTGGTTAACGCCGCTTAAGATTTTATGGTGCATTGCAACAAAGATGTTGCATTGCACAAATTTTGCCTTTATATAGCCATCATACATGAACGAGACGGCTTTCCGTCAAAGCCGCTGCCACTACAAAGGATGGAAAATGTCCAGGACCAAAACTGCCGAGACGATCGAAAACGTTGAATTCCCAAGCTTTGACGCTTCCAAGGCCACCGACCAGATCCGCGCTTTCGCCGAAAAGGGCGTCGAGCAGTCGAAAGAGGCCTATGCCAAGCTGAAGACCGGCGCCGAGGAGACCCAGAAGGCTCTGGAGTCGACCTTCGAGACCGCCAAGACCGTTTCCAGCGACCTGTCGCTCAAGACCATCGCTGCTCTGCGCGCCAATGCCGAAGCCGGGTTCTCGCATCTCGAGGCTCTGATCGGCGCGAAGTCGCTGTCGGAAGTCGTCGAACTGCAGACCGCATTCCTGCGCAAGCACGTCGAAATGACCGTCGAGCAGGCAAAGGACTTCCAAACCGTCGCCTCCAAGGCGGCCGAGGACGTCTCCAAGCCGATCAAGACCGCCTTCGAGAAGGCCGTAAAGGATATCAAGGCCGCCTAATATTTACGCACAACTCGAAGATGCATCAAAACGTCGCATTTCGTCAGACAAATAGATATGCGATAGGAATGATGAAAGTGAATACCCGGCGGGTGGAACCTCCTCCCTCTGCTCTCCGGGGTGACCAGCCAGCACCTCCTCCCGCTGGCTCGTAACAGGAAAAGGCCGGCACCTCCTCCCGCCGGCCTTTTTCTTTGCCCGGCGAAATGTGGCGAAACGGTCTTTGCCATAGCGCCGCGCGTCCTCTTCGACACGCAAAGGACGCTGTGGAACTTTGGATTTGCGCATCATCCCCAGCGGAAATCGATTCTGATTTTCGCTGTCATGCGCTGCCAAAAGCCTTGAATTAAACTCCGATAGCCCGTATGCACGCATCGCCGAACGACAGAGCGGATACAGGAGAATGAACCTCGATCCCGCTCAGGCAAATGTGCCGTTGTAGCTCAGCTGGTTAGAGCGCCGGATTGTGGATCCGGAGGTCGCTGGTTCGATCCCAGCCAACGGTACCATCGGCTTCTTGCTGAATTTATTTTAAACGGCCCGAGCAGATCAGCGGTGCGGCAAGCGGCCGGACTGCAAGCGAAGAACCGCGCATCGATATGGCGCCAATGGCTGGTTACGCCGGGGGTTCGCAAGCTCCGCATTCTCATCAATGAGGCCGAGCAATTGGGCACTCCGCGGAACCGAGACCTCGACGGCATCGGGCGTAAGATTTGCTACCAGGACTCGGATGTCTTGGCCAAGACCGTATGCGATGGCTGCAATGCCCGGATGATCGACCACCACGTCGTAGCGCCTCGCACCGGCTGCGGCAGAGAGTTCGGCATGAACGGCCTGCAAAGGCCGCCTGCGGCCGAGATCATCCACAAGCCCAAAAACTCCGATCGGTGCCGCAAGAATGAGACGATCGACCTCAGCGGCGGCAGCTCGTGCCGCCACGCCGACAGCAAAGGCCGCGCCGAACAGGGCGCCCTGCCGGGGGTCGTTGCCCGCACCCGGCACACGCGAAAGAGCCGGGTTTGCGGCCACGGCCTGACCATAGGGATTGTGCCGCATGCCGATCGTGCAGGGCCCGAGCCAGATCGGCTTTCCCGGGCACAGGCGTCGCGCCGTGGCGATGACGGAAGGATAGACGCTCAGCGTTCCCATAACCGAGAGATCGTCGGCCGCATGAACGATGGCTGCGTTGCCGAAGAAGACGAAATCGGCGTCGCCGCTCGGTGGATTGCGGTTGAATTCGGTGAACAGGGACGGCGTTCCGGCGCCGATGGCGGCGCGTATCCCGGTCGCCTTGAGCGCATCCACCAGATCGCTGACCGGCCGTTCACCTGCCGGCACCAGGTTCGACTGTCGTGTCCTGAATTCGCGTCGCGGCGAAATGAGGACAGCGCTGGGTTCAATGCCTGATGAGCGGACCGCGTTGGCAACGGTCCTCGCCTCGGCTCTGGGGTCGACGGCATCGACGACCGCCTCGATCGCCAACCGGGCGTCAATAGTGGCGGCGAGATCCGCCGCCTTCCCCAACATGCGCCCGTCATGGCCGCGAGCGCTGTCGAAGCGAATGATGACATCCTGTGCGGGACCGAGCAGCGCGGCGCCGGCCAGGGCCGACGGCAACTCGTCGGGATCGAGGAACAGGGCCATGGATGGCATTCGCCCAATTGGCCCGCCGAGCGTGAGCATGGCCTTTAAAGCCGTTCCGGGTCGGGCTGCCAAGGCCTTGGCCTCGATGGAGACGGTGACGCGCTGGATGTCCTTCGCTCCCTTGGCGATGACATAGGGCCGCGGCTTCGACAGCGGACGGACATAGGTCTTGAACGAGGCATCGGTCCAGTTGCGCTGGTCTTCCATCTCGAAGGCATCGCCTTCCACGGCGACGGTGCAGATGAGGCCGGGCGCCGGCTCATGCGTCAGCGCGCTGATGTCGAAGGCCGGCTGGTCGGGGCTGACCGCCTCGGGAAAGACTGTCTCCTCGATCCGGCCGTCGCTGTGCCGGATGGTCAGCCGTCCGCCTGCGGCCTCCGAGGGATGGAGCACGACGAAACCGGTGCGGTTGGTCGGGAAGTCGCTGAGCGCGACGCCTTCCGCTTCCATCGTCAGCGCGCCGGACGCCTTACCCGTTATTTTCATCCGGTAGGAAAATCTGCCCTGCGCACCAAGGCACAACCCGTCATAGGCGACCTCGAACGCGGCCTTGTCCTCCGATATCGTCAGGTTCGTAAGCTCGACCTTGTATGTTCCCCAGGACGCGTCGCGCGCCAGATAGTTTATCGCGCGCACCACTTCAACGCCGGCAAAGCGGATTGTACGAAGATTGCCGTCCTCGAGGATCGCGGTCAGCGGTCCGGCGGAGAGCATTCTGCGCTCGGCGACCTGTTCGTCGGTGCCGAACAGGTCGAGCCTGCTGGCTTCGCCGCTCACGTCGCTTCCCTGACCTTGGCGTTCTCCTCCACCCTGTAGGCGACGACCGTCTTGCTGATCACCAGATCGCGCGAGCGTTGGTCGAACTGACGGAAATGGTCCGAGGCAAGATGCAGGTCGAAAGCTGCGCGGTCCCGGTAGATCTCGTAGAGGAAGACATGGCTGGAAGCGGCCGCGTCCGCCGGTGTCAGCACGTCGAAGCGCAGGCAATCCGGCTCGAGTTCGACCGAGAGCGCAGCATTTTCGGTAACCAGCCGGTGGAATTCGGGAAAGGCGCCTTCGAGAAGCTCGAACGCAACGGTGATCGCGAATGCGGCTGCACCAAGCCTTTCCGTGCCTCGTCTTTGCGCCTTTTCACGCCCCGCCGTCATTGCGCCCTCCGGCCTTTTGAGGCGGCGCCAACATTTTCCTCCCACTGCGCCGGAGCGATTGCCCGATGTTCCGCCGCCGCACGGTAGGCGGCGTCGACCAGTGCATAAGTCCTGAGATTGTCCCGGCCCGACGTTTCGGCGGCCACGCCGCGCTTGAGGCAGTCGAGGAAATGGCTGCAGGCAACGAACGCGCCTTCCTGTGCAACGTGCCAGGGCTGGCTGGTCCACGAGTGCAGCGGCGAGCCGATATCTTCGTCCGTTGCTTTGCCGTGGCTGGTGACCCGCATGCGCAATCCCGGACGAACGACGATCGAGCCTTTGTCGCCCTCGATCTCCACCAGCGTTTGCGGGAACGGATCGGGGTCGCGCCGCGCCTCATAGGTGCACTCGACGACGCTGGCGCCGCCGCTCGTGTGGCGCAGCAGCATCGTCGCCGTGTCCTCGGCCTTCACCTTGGGATTGCGGCGCTGGGTCTCGCAGGAAATCCGCTCGACCTCGCCCAGGAAATAGCGCGCAAGGTCGAGCATGTGGATACCGACATCGGCAATCGCCAGCCGTTCCTCGTCATAGAAATAGGGTTGCGTGCGATAGACGTCGAAGCCGGTTCGAAACGCCATCCGCGCCCAGTTCGGCGTCCCGATCGCCGCGCTGT
This sequence comes from Mesorhizobium sp. STM 4661, assembly GCF_000359125.1. GTDB lineage: Bacteria > Pseudomonadota > Alphaproteobacteria > Rhizobiales > Rhizobiaceae > Mesorhizobium. Next base: position 145,003 of record NZ_CAAF010000028.1, read on the forward strand.
CGATGACGCGCCTGATATGGCGCATCGGCGTCTGGAAGCGGAAGTTTTCATGCACCGCAAGCCACACGCCGGCTTTGCCTGCCGCCTCGACAATGGCGACGCAGTCTTCCCAGCTCGGCGCGAGAGGCTTTTGCACGATGGTGGCGACGCCTCTCGCTATCGCCAGTTCGCAGAGTGCGCGATGCGTGTCGTGGCGGGTGACGATGTCGACGGCGTCCAGCCGCTCGCTTGCGAGCATCGATGTGGCGTCTGTGTAGGACGGAACGCCGAAGGCGCGGCCGGCGGCTGCGGCCTTGCCGGTATCGACATCGCAGACGGCGGCGAGCACCGCGCCTTCGCTCGCAAGCTCTTTCCACGCATGCAGATGGTTCTGCGCGTAGAAGCCGCAGCCGATCATTCCGATCCGGATCGCCCCCGCCGCCATTTTCTATCCTGCAACGATGGGCGTTCTGAGGATGCCGATACCATCGGCCTCGATCTCGACGAGGTCGCCGGCCTTCATGAAGACCGGCGGCTTCTGGAAGATGCCGACGCCGGCCGGCGTTCCCGTCGACACGATGTCGCCGGGTTCGAGCGGGATATATTGCGACAGGAAGGAAATCAGCTGCGGCAGCGAGAACAGCCAGTCCGAGGTGCTGCCGTCCTGCAGCGTCTTGCCGTTGAGCCGCGTCTTCAGCGCGACATTGTCCGGATGCGGCATCGCATCGGCGGTGACGATGCATGGGCCGATCGGCGCGAAGCCGGCAAAGTTCTTGCCGATGGTGATCTGGTTGTCCTTGAACTGCACGTCGCGCGCCGAAATGTCGTTGAGCAGCGTGTAGCCGAAGATCGCCGGCATCACCTCGGCCTCCGTCGCCTTGTGCAACTCCTCGCCGATGACGGCCGAGAACTCCACCTCGTAATCCATCTGCTCGGTCCTGACAGGCTTTTCGACCGGCACATCGGGGCCGACCACCGAAGTCGGCAATTTGGTGAAGAAGAACGGCTCGGTCGGCATTTTCGCGTTCGGGTTCTCCTCGGCATGGCCCTTGTAGTTGATGCCGGAGCACAGCACCTTGCCCGGCCGGATCGGGGCTTCCAGCCTCACATCGGCGAGCGCGTAGCGCGGCGCCTTGGCGAGACCGGCCCGAATGCGGCTCAACGTCTCTTTGCCGCCGAGCACGACCTCCATCACGCTCTCCGCAAGTCCGGCCTCGGTCAGGCAGGCGACGTGGTCGCCGTCCAGCACGCCGGCGTGATGATCATGGCCTCCCTTGCGGTGGGAAAAGGTAACGAGCTTCATCTAGTCCTCCGAAACGAATACGGCCTTGTGCAGGGCCATTGGATTGTCTGCGAGTTTCTGGAAGACGCCGGGGGCTTCGCCGAGCGCGAAGGAACTGGCGATTCTGGGATAGTGGATCTTGCCGGAGGCGAGCAGCTCAAGCGCCTCGGGAAAACAGTCGACCGAGGCGCGCGAGCCGAGGATCGTCACTTCCTTGCGGGTGAAGTCGAGGCCCGGGAAGGTGATGCCTTGCCCCTTCTTGACCAGTCCGAGAATGATGATGCGTCCGCCGGCGGCGACCAGATCGATGGTCTGCTCCATTGCCGGCGCAGCGCCCGTCGCCTCCATGACCACCGGCATGCCTTCGCCATTGCTGAGTTCCAGCACACGTTCCAGCAGGCCGGCGCCGCTGGCGATCGGTATCGCGCCGAGCTCGGCCGCCGTGGACAGGCGCTCCGCCGAGAGATCGGTGGCGTAGACCTTTGCGCCATGCGCGCGCGCCACTTCGACGATGGCCAGTCCGATCGGCCCGGCGCCGAGCACCAGTATCGTGTCCTGCGTGGTGACCATGCCGCGGCGGCAGCCCTGCACGCCGATGGCCACCGGCTCGGCGAACGCCGCCTCGAAGTCGGTCAGCCCATCCGGCACGACATTGAGATTCCCGACCGGCGCCGTCACGAAATCAGCGAAACCGCCCTCGCGATGAACGCCGACAATGGTGAGATTGGCGCAGCAATTGCGCTTGCCGACCCGGCACGGATAACAGTGGCCGCAGCCGATGAACGGATCGACGACGACGCGCGTGCCGATGGCCGGACCGTTGGTGCTGGGGCCGTAGGCCTCGACCACGCCGGCAATCTCGTGGCAGCCGATCCTGGGATAGGTCACATAGGGGTTCTTGCCGGTGTAGATGTAGAGGTCGCCGGCGCAAAGCCCGGCAGCCTTGACCCGGACCAGCGCCTCTCCAGCCTGTGGCTCGGGCTTCGGCGCCTCTGCCATGCGGATCGAAAACGGCGCATCGAAGATCGCTGCACGCATTTGGTCAGGCCGCCTTGGCCGGCCGCACGACCTTGCCGTCGCCGTCGAACTCGATCCAGTCGCCGGCACGCAGCAGATAGGGGTCGGCGATCGCCTCGCCGCGCGCCCTGGCTTGCCGATGGTGCTCCATATATTCGGCGACGTCCTTGTCGCCATCGAGTTTGATGTAGTGGCAGGGCAGCACCGTCTCGAGGCCGAGCCATTGCGTGGCAAGCACCCCTTCATACGGGCTCATCTCGCCGGTCAGCATTTCGCCCGGCATCGGGTTGAGATGCAGGATCTCCTGCGGATTGGCGATGCCGATACAGCCAACATTCGGCTTGTAGAGCTCGGCCTGCAGCTTGAGATCGGAGAAGATGGCGGTATCGCCATAGTGGTAGAAGCGCAGATTGTCGTCGGCATAGACGATGAAGGCCATCGGCACGCCTGAAATGAAGGAATTGTCCTTCAGCCTGATCTGCGACCAGTGATGGGATTCGAGCGGCTGGATCTCGATGCCCGCCACCTTGACGCGAATGCCCCAGGTGGTGGCCCGGATCTGATTGGCCGGAATGCCGCGATCCATCAGCCAGGCCTTCACCTCGCCACCGCAGACGACCGGACAGCCATATTTCTGCGCGATCTTGTCGGTGTCGCCGAGATGATCGAAGGCCGCGTGGCTGACGATGACCAGATCGACGTGATCGAATTCGGTCGACTTGGTCGCCGCGCCGGGATTCTGGTCCAGAAACGGATCGCACAGGATACGCAGTCCGTCGCGCGTCAGGATCTCATACGCGGCGACGCCGTGGAAGCGCATGCGGGTGGTGGGGTGACGTGCCATTTTATGTCCTTGGCCATTTTGGTGTGATTGGCCATCCGGCGGCGAGGGAGATCGCGCCGCCGGAGGCTGCCTGAACCTTGAACCAAGACTGAACCTTGAACCAAGGCTCCGGCATGGATCGGTGCAGCCTATTTCACATTCAGCGCGGTCAGCACCTTGTCGACATTGTCCTTGGTGATCAGGATCACGCCCGTATCGAGCGTGTCCGGGATCGGGCGGCCGCCATCCTTCGACGAGAGACCCGCCGACTTCAGCGTGTTGTTGTTGTAGTCGTGCAGGAGCTTGACGGCGTAGTAGATGAACAATTCACGGTTCTGCACGACGATGCCGTCGACCCAGCCTTCCTTGGCCGACTTGAAGAAGTCGGGCGTCTGCTCCATCGCCGTCACCTTGATGTCGCCGGGGTTTTTGCCGGCTTCCCGCAGCGCGGTGACGATGCCGGCGCCGGATTCGGAATCGAAGCCCGCAAGGCCGGCGATATCGGGATTGGCTGCAAGGATCGCCGCGGTCACCTGCGCTGCCTTCTGCGCGTCACCGCCATCGTCCTCATTGGCGACGATGGTGTATTTGCCACCGCCATTGGCCTCGATATAGGCTTTGAAGCCGGCCACTGCCTCGCGCATGTTGCCGGCGTTGATGATCGACATCGACGCGAGCTTGCCGCCGTTCGGCAGCATTTCCATCAGCTTCTTGGCCTGGGCGACACCGACCTGCGTCCAGTTCGTGCCGATATAGGCAAGGCGGCCGGAGTCCGGCAGGTCGCCGTCGTCGACCACCGTCGGGACGCCTTGCTCCATGCATTTCTTGACGGATTCGGTCAGCGACGGATCCCAGCCGCCGACCACCGAGACGCCGCTCGGCTTCTGCGCGCAGACCTGGTCGACGGCGGAGATGAAGCCCGGCACGTCGAAGTCGGTCGGCCCGGCGACAATCACCCTGACGCCCAGTTCCTCGGCAATCCGCTTCATGCCGACATAGTCGTACTGCACGAACAGCGGCAGATTGGCCTTGTTGGAGATCCAGTAGTAGGTCTCCTTGGCGTCGGCCGGCCCGAAGGATGATTCCTGCGCGCTGGCCGGAAAACTATTGAGCAATGCCGTGGCAGCGAGCGCTGCGCCGGAGAGTATCGTTCTCACTATCGATTTCATGCCCGTTTCCTCCTGATGTTTTTTGTATTCCAGTTCCTGCATGTCATCCGGTTGTCCGAATGCCTCCTCCCGTCCGCACCTGGACTCAGGCGCGGCCGCTGGTCTTGAAACGATCGAGCGAGACGGCGAACAGCAGGACCAGACCCACCACCAGCCCCTGCCAGAACACGCCGATCGCATTGATGATCATGGCGTTCTCGATCAGCGCGATGAACAGCACGCCGAGAATGCCGCCGAGGATCGTGCCCTCACCGCCTTTCAGGCTCGCTCCTCCGAGCACCGTGGCGGTGATGACCTTGAGCTCGATGCCGACGCCCGCGTTGACGACGGCGCTGTTGAGGCGAGCCGCGCCCAGCACGCCGGCGAGACCCGCCAGCGCTCCCATGATGACGAAGCCGATCAGGATGAGCCGGTCGACGCGGATGCCCGAAAGCTGGGCCGCGCGAGGATTGCCGCCGATGAAATAGAACTGCCGGAAGAAGCGTGTCCGTGCCACCAGCCAGCCGCCGACGAGCACCAGCACGAGCATCGCCCAGAACGGCGACTGGATCCTGAACAGCGGATCGGCGGCGCGACCATAGGCGGCGAAGGCATCGGTGATCGGGGTGACGCCGGTGCCGGCGGTGACATAGGTCAGGCTGCGATAGATGGTGAGCGTGCCAAGGGTTGCGATCAGCGCGTTGATGCCGATGCGCGTCACGATCAGCCCGTTGACGAGGCCGCACAGCGCGCCGACCAGGATGCCGACGAGGACCGCAATTTCGGCCGGCCAGCCCCACCAGCCGGCGACGACCGCCGCCCAGACGCCGGAGAAGGCCAGCGTCGAACCTACGGACAGGTCGAAGGTGCCGCCGATCATCAGCAGCATCATGCCGCAGACAAGGATGCCGACCGGCGCCAGGTTGAGCAGCACGGCCCGCATGTTGGAAGCGGTCGGGAAATTGTTCGGATAGACGATGCTCATCGCCAGCGCCAGCGCGACGACGAGCACGAAGAGCGTCAGTTCCCTGGAATCGGCAAGGCGCCGCACGATGCGCACGAAGAGGTTCTCGCGCCGGCGTTCGGCAGTCTCTGCCATCGGTTGCGTGATCTGCATCGCCATCATGCCTCTGCCATTCCCGGTTGCTTGCGGACCTCGGCCACGGAAGCCGTGTATCTGGTGGCCAGCCGCAGCACCTGTTCCTCGCTCGCCCCATCGCCCGGCAGTTCGCCGACCGTCCTGCCTTCCGCCATCACGACGATGCGGTCGGCAAGCGCCAGCACCTCCGGCAGGTCCGAGGACACGACGAGCAGGGCGACGCCCTTGTCGGCGAGCGCCCTGAGCAGCCGGTAGATTTCGGAACGCGCGCCGACATCGACGCCGCGTGTCGGCTCATCGACGATCAACAGGCGCGGCTCCATCGCCAGCCATTTGGCCAGGAGCACTTTCTGCTGATTGCCGCCGGAAAGATTGCCGACGATCTGGCGAACGCTCGGCGTCGCGATGCGCAGCTCGTCGACGAAATTCCTGGCCAGCGCCTCGGCCTTGCGGTTGGAAAAGTTCGCACCCGACGAGACCCTGGACAGAACCGTCGCGGCGACGTTGTTGACGATGTCCATGCCGAGGAACAGCCCGGCCGCCTTGCGGTCTTCCGGCACCATGCCGATGCCGGCATGCTTGCCGTCCCATGGACCTTTCGGATCGATCGCTTTGCCACCGATCCGAATCGAGCCGCCGTGCCGGCGGCGGGCACCGAAGATCGCCTCGCAGAATTCGCTGCGGCCCGACCCGATGAGACCGGCAAGGCAGACGATCTCGCCGGCCCGCACGGTGATCGATGCCGACCGGACCAAAGGCGGCGCATCCAAATCTTGCGCCTCGAGCACGATTTCGCCGATTTTCCGCCCGGCCGCCGAGCGCGAGAAATGCACGTCGCGTCCGACCATCAGGCGGATCAACTCGTCGGTCGATGTCTCGGCGACCCTGCGTGTTCCGGCAAGCCTGCCGTCCTTGAGCACGGTCACCGAATGGCAAAGCGAGAAGATCTCGGCGAGGCGGTGCGAAACGTAGATGACCGAGACACCGTTGCCGGCCAGCCGGCGCACCACATCGAACAGTTTTTCGGTTTCGGTAAGGGTGAGTGCCGCCGTCGGCTCGTCGAGGATCAAGATCCTGAGGTCGCGCGACAACGCCTTGGCGATCTCGACGATCTGGGCCTGCGCCGGCGACAGCCCCGACACTTTCAGCGCCGGGTCGATGGCAACACCAAGCTGCGCGATCAGCGCCTTTGCCTGATCCCGCATGGCGCGGACATTGACCTGGCCAAGCCATTGCGTCGGCTGCCGACCGGCGAAAATGTTTTCGGCAACCGAAAGCTGCGGCACGAGCGAGCCTTCCTGATGCACGATGCCGATGCCGAGGTCGCCGGCGGCCTTTTCATCGAGCGTACCGATCTCGGCGCCGTCGACCAGGACGGTGCCCTGGTCGCGCGAATAGACGCCGGCGACGATCTTGCCGAGTGTCGATTTGCCGGCTCCATTTTCACCGAGCAGGGCGCGGATTTCACCGCCCTCGACGTTCATCGACACGTCGTCGAGCGCCCGCACGCCGGGGAAGAACTTGGAAAGGCCGTTGATTTCGAGGCGCGGCGCCATGGCCCTATTGTGCCCTAGCCTGGAGGTAGTGGGCCTGCTTGGCCTGGATCATCCAGACCATGGTGTCGTTGACAGGCGTGGCCACGCCGGTGCGCTTGCCTGCTTCGACGATCGCACCGTTGATCACCTCGATCTCGGTCTGGCGCCTGGCCTCGACATCCTGCAGCATCGAAGCCTTGCCGCCGACCGCCTTCTCCAGCAGGCCGGTGATCGCGGCCCAGCGTTCGTCATAGTCGAGCGCGATGCCTTGCGCCTTCGCGACTGCCACAACCTCCTTGAGGATGGCGGCCATCAAGCTCTTGGTGCCATCGAAGGCGACGAGTTCGTGCGACATGAAATGCAACAGCCCCGCGACCGGCAGTGTGCAGGCATTCAGCGACAGTTTCTTCCAGACCTCGTCGAGGATTCTGTCAGACTGGGTCGTCTCGATCTGCGCCGCGCGAAACACCTCGATAACCTTGCCGAGGCGCTCGGTCGGCTGGCCGGTCAGCTCGCCGATATAGGTCATACCGGAGCCGGGATGCTTGACGCGACCCGGCGCCAGCAGCGTGCCGCCATGATAGGTGAGCCCGACCAGCACGCGATCTTCGCCGACGATCGAGGCGATACGCGGCGCGTTGCCCCAGCCATTCTGCAGGCTGAGCACGGCGGTCTCACTGGCGATCATCGGTTTGGCGGCCCGGACGGCAGCCTCGGTGTGATAGCATTTGACGAAATTGATGATGAGATCGACCGGGCCGACGCTTGCCGGATTGTCGCTTGCCGGCACCCTGATCACCGGCTGCGAACCATCCTTCTCCTCGATGGTGAGTCCGTTGTCGTTGATCGCCGTCACCGCTGCCTTGGAGACGTCGATCAAGGTCACGTCGTTGCCGGCACGGGCCAGATAGCCCCCAAATATCCCGCCCATGGCTCCGCCGCCGCCCAGAATGGCGATTTTCATGCATCTTCCTCCCTTGGCGATCGCAACCGCCGTCGCAAAGCGTTGATTTGCCGGCTTTGGGTTATGCCAAACCGGCACCGGCCGATGCTCGTTGAGCCCGGTCCCCTCTTTCCGCTTTCAAGCCTTCGCGCTTTCAATCTTGTGATTTCAGCATTACAAGCTGTTGCATGGTTGTCAAGCATGATGGTATGAAAGGTCTATGGTCGACCCACTAGTCATAGAACGAAAGAAGCTCTTCGAGCATGTTGCCACGCATCTCGAAGGGCAGATCCTCTCCGGCAAACTGAAGCCCGGGGACCAATTGCCGCCCGAGCGCGATCTGCAGTCGCGCTTCGGCGTCGGCCGCCCGGCCATTCGCGAGGCGTTGATCTCCTTGCAGAAGGCCGGCCTCGTCGAACTCACCAATGGCGCCCGCGCCAAGGTGCTGATGCCGACAGCCAGCCATATCTTCACCGGCATGGCGCCGGCCGTCAGGCAGATGCTGTCGACCGAGGAAGGGCAGCGCTCCTTTCAGGGCGCCCGTATGTTCTTCGAAGTCGGCCTCGCCCGCGAGGCGGCCCGCACGGCAACGCCTGCCGACCTGGAATCGCTGCGCACCGCGCTCGAGGCCAACCGCCTGGCGATCGGCGACCGAGACGGCTTCACCAGCACGGACATCGCTTTCCACTTCGAGTTGGCGCGCATTGCCCGCAATCTCGTCTTCGTGGCGTTGCACGACCAGATATCGGAATGGCTCAAGGAGCAGCGCATCGTCACGCTGGCCGCCGACGGCCAGGAACAGACGGCGTATGAAGCGCACCGTGCGATCTATGAGGGCATCGCGGCACGCGACCCCGATCGTGCCGAGCAGGCGATGCGGGAGCATCTGGATCAGCTGACGACGATGTTCTGGCGCCAGCGGGCAAGTGAGCCCGAGGCTGGCGGCCACGACGAATGAAGGCCGCAGATGGACAGAACTTCAGTAAGTGAGAATCTGCCGATGATTCTATTTCACGCCGATGCCGGCGGTCAGGCCGCCATCGATCTTGTAGTCGGCGCCGGTGCAGAACCCGGCTTTCGCCGAGCACAGGAAGGCGATCAGCTCCGCCACTTCCTCCGGCTCGCCGATGCGCCCGATGGGGTGCGCTTCGCCGAAGCGCCGGTAGGCCTCTTCGACATCGGCGTCGCTGCCGTGGTCGCCACGCGCGGCCTTCTCCAGAATCGGCGTGCGGATCGAGCCTGGGCTGACGGAATTGACGCGGATGCCGGAGCGCGCGTGGTCAAGCGCCAGAGCGCGCGTCAGCGTGTGGATGGCGCCTTTGGTCGTGGCGTAGGCGGCGACGTTCTGCTGGCAGGCGAAGCCTTGCACCGACGCCACGTTGACGATGGCGCCGCCGCCCCGGCGGGTCATTTCCGGGATGCCGAAATGCGCCGTCAGGTAGATCGAACCGACATTGACCGACATCGCCTTGTTCCAGGTGTCGAAATCGGTGCTAACAGCGGTTCCGTATGGATGGACCGCCGCCGAATTGACGATGATATCGAGCCCGCCGAACCGCTCGACACCGGCCGCGACCGCGCCGCGAACCTGATCCGGCACGGAGACGTCGGCGTCCATGACCAGTGCTTCTGCTCCGGAGCTTGCCAGTTCCGCTTTCATCGCTGCATTGGCCGCGCGGTCGATGCCGCAGGCGATGATCGCAGCACCCCCTGCCGCAAGGCGTCTGGCGGTTGCGAGACCAATCCCGGTCGTCCCCGTCACCAATGCCACTTTGCCGTCGAAATCCTTCATTGCGGGAACTCCTTCATTCGCTATCGGACGCCGGCTCTTCCGGCAGGAATCGCAGGGCGAAATCGAGATGGCGGCTCATCAGGTAGGCGTAAGCCAGCCTGTCGCGCGCCCGAAGCGCGGCGACGATCTGGCCATGCGCGGCCTTTGTATCGGCCAGCACCGGGCGCCTTTCCTTCCCGATGGTCATGATCCGCAGGATCACGGGGGAAAGGAAGGAATACATGTCCGCCAGCATGCGATTGTCCGCCAGCCTGATCAGCGCCATGTGGAAATTGAAATCGTTCTCGGCGGCCTCCTCGATCGAGCGGCTCGTCACGATCCGGGCGTTGATCTCATCGAGAGCCTCGATCTGTTCGTTCGAGGCATGCAGCACGATATGGTCGCCGATGCCGACTTCGATGATGCGCCTGTAGCCTTGTATGTCGGCGAAGGACGAGCGCGAGACATCCATATGCGCGGCGAAAAAATTCTGGATGGCGATGCTCCGCCCATCGGCAAGGACAGCACCGACGCGGGGTTTCGGTTCGATAAGTCCGTAGGTGCGGATGGTGCGCAACGCCTCGCGCACCGTATTGCGGCTGGCGCCGGTGAGTTCGCTGAGCTTGCGCTCGGTCGGCAGCACGTCGCCGACATTCAGCTGCCGCGCGCGGATGAGATCAAGAATCCGCACGGCCGTTGTGTCGACCGCGGACCTGCCGCTGATACGCCGCGCGGCGGCGTTCTCGCGCACGGCTCGAGAGTTTCCCAATGTCGAGTCTTTCCTGAATTGTTGGACCAACATAACGCAGGCTTTGAGGAAAACAACCGGTTTTGCCCTATAACTCCGGATTTCAATAGTTTCAATAGAAAGTTGACGCAGCGTGTCTCGTAAAATCGACCCGAATTTTTAGTTTGACTCTCATTATGGTCCAACAATAATTTGCCGTTCTCTCACAGAAGGAAGCGGCAATGGAACAGTGCTGGCGCTGGTATGGACCGGACGACCCGGTGACACTCGATCATGTCAAGCAGGCAGGTGCGACAGGCGTGGTCTCGGCCCTGCACAATATCTATGACGGGCGCGCCTGGCCGCTCGAGAGCATTCAGGAGCGCAAGCGGATCATCGAGGCGGCAGGGCTGACCTGGTCGGTCGTCGAGAGCATTCCCGTCCACAATTCGATCAAGATCGGCTCGGCGGAAAGGCTGCGTTATGTCGGCTGGTACAAGGATACGATCCGAGCGCTTGCCAAGGCCGGCATCGCGACGATCTGCTACAATTTCATGCCCGTGGTCGACTGGACCCGCACGGATCTGGCCTACCGGCTGCCGACGACGGGTTATGCCTTGCGTTTCGATGCGATCGATTTCGCGGCCTACGACCTGTTCGTGCTGAAGCGCGGGAATGCCGACGCCGGCTACAGCGCCGCCCGCATCGCCGAGGCGCAATCGCGGCTGAAGGAGCTGAGCAGCGAGAAGATCGACAGGATCGAACGCAACCTCATCGCCGGCCTGCCGGCAACCGAGCGCAGCTACGTTAGGGACAGTTTTCGCGAGGCATTGGCTGAATACGATGCGATCGGGCCGAAGGAACTGCGCGACAACCTTGCCTGGTTCCTGCGCGAGATCGTTCCGGTGGCCGAAGAGGAGGGGGTGCGCATGTGCATCCATCCCGACGACCCGCCATTCTCGCTCTATGGCTTGCCACGCATCGTTTCGACCGCCGAGGATGCGCGCTTCATCCTCAACGTCCTCGACAGCCCAGCCAACGGCCTGACGTTTTGTACCGGCTCCTATGGCACACGCGCCGACAACGACATTGTCGCCATGGTCAAGGAATTCGCCGACCGCATCCATTTCGTCCATCTGCGCAATGTAACCATCGAGGAAGACGGCTCGTTCTATGAAGCCGAGCATCTCGAGGGCGGCACCGACATGGCGCATGTCATCCTCGCCTTGATGCAGGAAGAGGCGCGCCGCAGCAGGGAAGGCCGCGCCGACTGGCAAATTCCGATGCGGCCGGACCATGGCCATCTGCTCGCCGACGATATCGGCAAGACCAGGATCAACCCCGGCTACTCGCTGATCGGCCGGCTGAAAGGCCTCGCCGAACTGCGCGGCATCATGCGCGCCGTGGAGCGGTTCGGGCTGGCTTGAGGGTCTCGGCGGACAGGCTGCCCGGGCAGGGCGGCATGGCCGACGTCGCCAACATGCATCGCGACTATCTGCTCTACATTCCCGGCCAGTCGCTGGTGGGAGACGTCGAGATCGTCAGTTCAGCCCGTGGGCAACCGATGGGCTATCGCACCGGTAGACACGGGTCTTCACCGACCTTTATGTGTTTCAGCTCGATCAAGCATCCTGGGAATTGACCGTTGTCGAAACCCTGCGGCGCGGCGGAAGGAAGCAGGATGGCGAGCAGAGTCGACATTGCATGGGGATGTCACTATATAGCGGCGGCCCCGACGGCTCAGCTTGGGTTGTGTCTGCGGAGCCACCGTAAATGCGCTACATATTGTGATACCTTTTGTGATACATATCGGTCTTAAAAACCGGGAAAAAAGCGAATAGAAACAATAGCGCGGGATTCGCTATGGATCCCAGTCAACGGTATCAGTCTCCTCAAGTATCAAAACGTGCTCCTTGAACCTGTGTTTCCTTCGGCTCTGTGGAGCTTGGACAAGATCGGCTTGCCGGGTGACGACGACTCGGTTGGAATGGGAACATGCATCCTTTTGCGGGAATTGACGTTTATACCAACCGGCATAGCCGCCAGGGAACAGCAGTATGAGTGAACACGCGATCGAGTTCTTGCGCGGGTGGATCGGCGAAAAGGTCCAGTGCCAGCCCTCGCCGGAGAGGATCGAGAAGCAGGCCGAGACCCTCGCCAGGGAGTGCGCGGCCAAGGCTGCGGAAGCCGGCATACCCCTGGAGGATATCCAGGAAGAGGTCGGCGACATCCAGGAGCTTATCGCGTCGAGGCTGGAAGAGGCCGCCGAGGCCGACGAGGACGAAAAGAACTCGAGCAAGCCTGCCGAGTGATAATGCCGAACCCGGCGAACGAGGCCGGGAAGGGCAGCCATTTCCGGCCTGTCTGAAGGGCCTCGCGGCTCTATTCCTTTGAACCTCCGCCAAATCTATCCTTGAGCCATGCCTTCGGCAGCGCCGGCACGAAATTGCCGTCGCGCCCGGTCATGTCGTCATTGGTTGTGAGCGCATTGAGGATCGCTTCCTCCACGCCCTGGATCACCGCATCGAAGAACGGATCGATATCGGTATCGGGGATGAAATCGGCCCTGGCGATGCGGCCTGACGGCGCCAGCGCCGCCTCCGGGTTGGCCGTCGAAAAGGCCAGAAAAATATCGCCCGAACTGTGATAGCCGAACCCGCCGGTCATGGCTATGCCGAGCGGCACCCGCCGCGCCAGCCGCTTCATCTGATGTGGCAGGAATGGCGCGTCCGTGGCGACGATGGCGATGATCGAGCCCTTTTCGGCGCGCGGCGTGCCTTCGCGGATCGCCGGCTCCTTGAGATCGGGCCCGGCGCGCTCGCCGCGAATGGTCAAATTGTGCCGCTTGCCGAAATTCGCCTGCACGAACATGCCGACCGTGTATGGCTTGCCTTGCCATTCCACGATGCGCGAGGCGGTGCCGGAGCCCGCCTTGAAGCCGAAGCTGATCATGCCGGTGCCACCACCGACACTGCCTTCCTCGATCGGCCCGCTTTCAGCCGCATCGAGAGCGGAAAAGACATGCTCGACACCAAGATGGTGGCCGTTGATGTCATTGAGGAAGCCATCATAGGTTTCGCCCGCCACCGGTAGCGCCCAGGCGCTTTCGAGCGATTGCGGCAGCGTCTGCTGCATCCAGCGCAAGGTTGCGTCGCGGCTGACGCCGCAGGAATGCGTGTTGGTGATGGTGATCGGAAAATTGAAGGCGCCGGTTTCCTCGATGATATGCGAGCCGCTCAATTCGCCATTGCCGTTCTGGCTGAACATGCCGGCGAAGACCGGTGTGGCGAGATCGGCGCGCGGTCTGGGCAGGATAGCGGTGACGCCGGTGCGCACCGGCCCCTTGCCGACCAACAGCGGCCCGTCGCCCACAATCAGTGTCGTGTAACCCACCGCGATGCCAGGCACGTCGGTGATGGCGTTGAACCGGCCGGGCGTACCGTCAAAATCGATGCCGAAGGCTCTTGCGCGCCATTTGCCGGATGGCGTCTGGTGGTGCGGATTGCCGGTCATCGGTGCACAGAAGTCATGGGTGTTCAAAAGCCATGGCTGTTCAGAAAAGGGAACCCTGGTTGCCAGGCTCCCTGGATTTGGCGGCCGGTCTCGCAATTGCCTTCGGTCTTGCCGGTTGTGCCGTACCGCCGGTCGGTGTTGCCGTACCGCTGGTGGCAATGGCATCCGCGGCGCCGTCGGCGAACTCCAGCGAAAGCGCCATCCCCGGCGCCACCTCCGCCGCGTGCTTGACCACCGCGCCGTCGGCGTCCTTCACCAGGGCGAAGCCCCGCGCCAGCACGGCCTTGTGCGAGAGCGTCGCCAGCAGCCGGTCGGCTTGGGTCAGTTTCCCGCGCAGGCGGTCCAGCCGCCGCGAAATCGCCTGGTCCTGTCGCCGCGTCAGCCTCGTCAGCGCATCCGCCTGCAATTTCTGCCGCCTTGCAATCGGCGCGGGCGACAGCCGCGCCGCGTTGCGCGAAAACCGCGCCCGCCGCTCGCGCACGATGGCGAAGAAGGCAGCCTGCGCGCGGGCGAGGTCGCGGCCGGTCAGCGTGCGGGCCTCGTTCATGCGTCGCGACAAGGTAGCCGGCGTCAGCCTTTGTCCTTGCAGCCTGGCCCGCTTGCGCTCGATGCTGACCGACAGCGCCCGGCCGAGTCGGCTCGTCGCCTCGTCGAAGCGTCGGCGCGGCAGCGCCAGCAACTGGTCGGGCGAGGGCAGCGCACGGGCCGCCGCGCGCACGACCTGCCGCTTGCGTTCGAAATTGCGCGAGACGGCAGCCTTGAGCCGCGCGCCGAGACTCGCAAGCGTCGCTTCGAGATCAGCTTTGACCGGCACGGCAATTTCGGCTGCACCCGTCGGCGTCGGCGCCCGCACATCCGCCACCAGGTCGATCAGCGTCCAGTCCGTCTCATGGCCGACGGCGGAAATCAGCGGAATGCGTGAGGCAGCCGCGGCGCGGGCGAGCGCTTCGTCGTTGAACCCCCAGAGGTCCTCGAGGCTGCCGCCGCCGCGCGCCACGATCAACAGGTCGGGATGCGGTACGGCGCCATCCCTGGCAAGCGCGTTGAAGCCGTTGACGGCGGCGGTCACTTCCTTGGCCGTCGTCTCGCCCTGCACCCTGACCGGCCAGACAAGCACATGAAGCGGAAACCGGTCCTTGATGCGGTGGATGATGTCGCGGATGACCGAACCTGTCGGCGAGGTGATGACGCCGATGACGCGCGGCATGAACGGCAGCCGCCGCTTGCGCCCGGCATCGAACAGGCCTTCGGCCTGCAGCCGGCGCTTGCGCTCCTCCAGCAGGGCCATCAGTGCGCCGGCGCCGGCGGGTTCGAGATTGTCGATGACGATCTGGTAGTTGGACTTTCCCGGATAGGTGGTGAGCCTGCCGGTGGCGATCACCTCCATGCCTTCTTCGGGACGGAATTTCAGCCGGCTCATCGTGGTCTTCCACACCACGGCATCGAGCCGCGCGCGGTCGTCCTTCAGCGCGAAATAGGCATGGCCGGAAGAATGCGGCCCGCGATAGCCTGATATTTCGCCCCGCACCCGCACATTGCCGAAGACATCCTCGACCGTGCGCTTCAGCGCGCCGGAGATATCGCTCACCGTGTATTCGGTGGCGTTGGTGCGTGATTCGGATGTAGCGTCGCTCATGGACCGATTGAGAGACGGTTGTCCGCCCGCGTCAAGGCGGCTGATGCCGACATCTGTCTCACCAGCCCGGCAGGATCTGGTTCGGCTTGCTCCGCTTCATCTTCGAAAAGGCGAGCGCGGCGAAGTCGAAGGTTCCCGTCTCTTCGCCAAGCGGCACCGAAATATTGTCCAGGCTTTCCGAGATATGGCGGGCCAGCGCGTCGACGATCTCCGGTCGCGATGTCTGGCCACGCATGATGCCGATGCGGCAATCGGGCAGGACGCCGAACCCGTCGGCATCGCCCAGCACCCGCATGCCGGGCCTGAGCGCGCATTCCGGCAGCACCGAGATTGCCAGGCCGGACAGCACGGCAGCGGTGATGACGGTTGCCGAGAAGCTGGTGAACAGGATGCGATAGTCGCGGTTCTGCCGGTCGAGCACATCGACGGCGGCGCGTCGCCAGATGCAGTTCGGCCGGCCGAAAGCCATTGGTAGTACGTCCTGCTCGTGTGTCGCATGGTTGGCCGAGGTGACCCATAGCAACGGCTCGCGCCGCACCACTTCCGATTGGCCGTGCGCATCATTGTGCGTCACCAAGGCCAGATCGAGATTGCCGCGCTTGATATGCTCGACCAGCCCCGGTGTCGGCTCGCAGATCACGGTCAGCTCGACACGCGGATTGGAGCGTGCGAACCGCGCCATGATCTCGGGCAGGAAGCGATCGGCATAGTCGTCCGGCGTGCCGATGCGGATCGTGCCTTCGAGCCGCCGGTCATCGAAGGCGGCCAGCGTTTCCCGGTTGAGGAACAGCATCCGTCTTGCGTAGGAGAGCAGCCTGTCGCCTTCCTCGGTCAGCCTGTTGGTGCGCCCGTCCTTTTGGAACAGCGGCTTGCCGATCCGCTCTTCCAGCCGGCGCATCTGCATGGACACCGCCGACTGGGTGCGGTGCACTTCTTCGGCTGCGCGGGTGAAGCTGCCGGTGTCGGCGATCGAGATGAAGGTCTGCAACTGATCGAGATCGAGTGGCGCTTTCATCGGTCCAATCCATCACTAGTGTTGATGCCTAGGATTAGAAACATTCGTTGGATTAATCAATCGAGTGATGGCAAATTAGCACTATCCACATGAAGCCACTGCATGTCGCCCAAAAGTGGGCACCGGTTTTGGGACAACGACATGCATCACTTTAAGTGAATCGGGACCGGAGCGGCCGCTGTTATCAGCGCCGATCGGCCTGTTTCGTCCGTTCGAATCCGAAGGAGATCGACATGACCACGTATGATTTCGCTACCGAGACCTCGCGCATCACCACGCGTCCGGCCGTTGCGACGCGCGTGGCCAATGCAGTCGCCAATGCCTACCAGGCCTGGAAAAATCGCCGCGCCTTTTATCGCCTTGGCGAGATGTCCGACGCCGAACTCGCCGACATCGGCTTGACGCGCGCCGACCTACACGTCGCCAATGTGCCGTTCGGCCGCGATCCGACGGTCAGGTTGCGTGCGATCGCCGCCGACCGCGCGGACACGATCGAGGATCTGGCCCGCAAGGTGGCCTGATCGCGTTGCTGTTTCGGTCGCGTTGAACCTTTTGAGGTTCGACGTCACCAAAGACTATCGCAGGCTCCCACTCCCTGCCGGATCCCCCCGGCCGCCTGCATCCCGCCCGGTCCCGCGAGGACCGGGCATTTTCTTTCTTGAGGTCAGGCGAACGCCAGCTTTCGCGACGGCCTTGGTATCGATCTGCCCAGCTCATGCGCGGCTTCTATCCAGCTCGCGATGGCGTCCTGGACATTCGCGATGGCCTCTTCAGGAGTGTCGCCGTCACTTATGCAGCCTGGTAAATCAGGTACCAGGGCCGAAAATCCGCCCCCGTCTTCTGCAGAGAGCGGCGCGATGACAACCGGATATTCAAGTCTGTCCGTCATGTCTCTTTGCCTCGTCGATGAATGCCACGAGTTTCCGAATATATACGGGTTTGATAGGACGTTTGAAAGGCACGGTCAAAATGTCAGCCATCGCGGAATGATAGACCTTGTAATGCGATCCACCTGACCTCGGCGGCATGCATTGGACGCCGGCCTCGTCACAAACTGCTTTTACATCCGTTATCGACCAATCGCCGCGAGGGTTGCGGCGCATCTGTTCCAGTCTCTTGCTCACAGCATGCCGACCAGGACGCCGGCAATCCTATCGCCGACCCATTCCTTGCTTGAACTGGTCGAAGATCGACTCCATGCCCTTCTGGTAGTCGTCGCGCTGCTGCGCACCCGTCTCGAACATCTTGCCGAACAGATCGTCGAATGGATTGCTCGGCCTGCCGCTCGGATTGGGCGCCGGCTGCGGCGCCTGGCGCTGCTGCGGCGCCGGCTGCCCACCAGCCATTCCACCTCCTTGGCCGCCGCCGAACATGTCCTGCAGCACCTTGCCGAGCGGATTGTCGCCCATGGGGTTCTGCGTCTGCTGCGTCCGGCCCTGCGGCTGCTGCGCACCGCCGCCAAACATATCCTGCAGCACCTTGCCGAGCGGATTGTCGCCCATGGGGTTCTGCGTCTGCTGCGGTTGGCCTTGCGGCTGCTGGCCACCACCGCCGAACATGTCCTGCAGCACCCTGCCGAGCGGATTGTCGCCCATGGGGTTCTGTGTCTGCTGTGGCTGGCCTTGTGGCTGCTGGCCACCACCGCCGAAAATGTCCTGCAGCACCTTGCCAAGCGGATTGTCGACCGGGCTTGCAGGCTGCGGCGCCTGGCGTTGCTGTGGAGCCTGGGCGCCGCCGCCCGCTTGTCGCATCATCTGCTCGATGAGTTCGCCGAGCGGATTGCCGCTGCCGCCGAAGCCGCCGGCCGCCTGCATCTGGTTGTTGGTCTGCTTGAACAGTCCGCCCATGACCATGGAAGCGACCGAGGGCAGCATCTGCTGCAAGACCTGCTGGCTGACGCCGCTCGCCTGCGCGGCCTGACTGGCAACGGCGCGGGACAGATCCTTCGAGCCGAACAGGTGCCCGAGAATGCCGTTGCCTTCGTCGACACCAGGTTGCGAAAAGGCCGCTGCCGGGTTCTCGAAATATTTGGCGTGCTGGCCGCTGGCCATCGCCGTCACGAAGGAGCCGAGCCCATAAGGGTCGGACGTGTTGCGCTTCAGCCCTTGTGAAAAGGCAGGCAGCAGCGCCTCGACCGCCGACTGCGTCTGCTGTTGCGAAAGCCCGAACTGTTGGGCAAGCGCCTGCATGCCATTGCCGTTCTGGGACTGCGCCAGAATGTCGAACAAGGAAGGCATTGATTTCTCCTCGGGAAAATCCTCGTTGGAGAAGTCTAGTTCGTTTCCATGACCGTTTGAAGCGACTTCTGCCGAGTAGTCGGCCAAGCGGATAGCGAAACGTCAATACGCATATTCCATGAACACCGGCTCGATCGACCCACCCCAGCGCGTATGATAGGCGGAGAGCATCTCCTCGGCACTGGTCGTGCCGCGCGCGACGACTTCGTCCAATGTGTTGAGGAATGAGGTTTCGTCGTAGCCGTCGCGGTTCTTCCGGTCGCGGTTCTTCAGTCCCGTGCGCGAGATGACGAGCACGTCGCGGGCGATCTCGCGCAAGGTGCTGTTGCGGAAGGGCGCCGAAATGCCTTGTTCCGGCACGGCGTTGCGCATCGCCAGCACCTCTTCATAGGCCCAATTCGACGTCAGCGCTTCGGCTGCCTCGAGCGCTGCCTCGTCATAGAGCAACCCAACCCAGAAGGCCGGCAGCGCGCAGATGCGCCGCCACGGCCCGCCATCGGCGCCGCGCATTTCAAGGAAGCGCTTCAGCCGCACGTCGGGGAACAGAGTCGACAAATGGTTCGCCCAGTCGCCCATCGTCGGCAGCCCGTCCGGTATCTCGTTGCGGGCCGCACCCGCCATGAACTGACGGAAGGTGACATGCGTCATGTCGTGATAGTGGCCGTCGCGGATGACGAAATACATCGGCACGTCGAGCGCCCATTCGACATAGTCGGCAAAGCCGAAATCGGGCGAGAAGCAGAACTCGAGCAGGCCCGAGCGCTGGTTGTCGGTGTCGCGCCAGATGTCGCCGCGCCAGCTCTGCAATCCGTTGGGCCGGCCTTCGGTGAAAGGCGAGTTGGCGAACAGCGCCGTCGACAGCGGCTGCAGCTTCAGCGACACCTGCATCTTGCGGCGCATGTCCGCCTCGCTCTCGAAGTCGAGATTCACCTGGATGGTGCAGGTGCGGTACATCATGTCGAGGCCCTTGCTGCCGACCTTGGGCATGTAGCGCGTCATGATCTCGTAGCGCGACTTCGGCATTTTCGGCGTCTCGGCCAGCGACCATTTCGGGCTGCCGCCGAGGCCGAGAAAACGGATGCCCATCGGCTCGGCGATCTCGCGCACCTGCGCCAGATGCGCATTGCCCTCGCGGCAGGTCTGGTGGATCGTTTCCAGCGGCGCGCCGGACAGCTCGAATTGGCCACCGGGTTCCAGCGAAATCGCCCCTTGGCCGGTCGGCTCGACCAGGCCGATGATGCGGCCGTCATCGATGATCGGATCCCAGCCGAGTTTCTCCTGCATGCCTTCGAGGATGGCGCGTATGCCGCGCTCGCCGCCATAGGGCACCGGCGCGTCGCCGTCGACATAGAACGGAAATTTTTCGTGTTCGGTGCCGATCCGCCATTTGTCGCGCGGCTTGTTGCCCTCGGCCAGATACTCGACAAGCTCGTCGACGCCTTCAATAGGCCTGAAATCGGTTGTATCGCGCGCCATGACAAGTCCTTTGGCACATGACCCCGAAAATCGGCTTCGATTTTCGCTGGGGATCATATGCCCAATCAAAGTGCTACAGCGGGCCTTTGCGCGTCCGAAAGGACGCACGGCGCTGTAGGCGGTCGGACGACCGCCGGCGCTAGATGGACGAAATGTCAGTAGCCGATCAAGAGAAAAATCCTGAGCCACAGGTCAAGAGGAATTGATTCATGCCGGCTCTCACCAATCGCCGATCGTCGCCTGCATCACCGCCAGCGCGGCCACCGCGGCCGTGTCGGCGCGCAGGATGCGGGGCCCGAGCGGAATGGCGGTGACGAACGGCAGCGCCCGCAGCATCCTGCGCTCGTCGTCGGAAAAGCCGCCCTCCGGCCCGACCAGCAGCCCGAGCTTGCTTTTCCTCAACCCTTGCAACGCGGGCAGGGGATTGTTGGTCGAGGCGTCCTCGTCGCAGAAGATCAGCCGCCGCTCTCTGTCCCAGTTGTTGAGCAGGCGTTCGAACTTTTCCGCTTCACGCAACTCCGGCACCGCCAATATGCCGCATTGTTCGGCCGCCTCGACGACATTGGCGCGCAGGCGGTCGATGCCGGGCTTTGCCACTTGCGTGTGCTGGGTGATGACCGGCTGCAGGATGCCGGCGCCCATTTCGACCGCCTTCTGCACGAGATAATCGAGCCGCCCTTGCTTGAGCGGCGCAAAGCAGTAGACGAGATCGGGCAGCGGCGGCTGCGGCCGCTGCAGGGTCAGCACCCTAAAGCGTACCGCCCTTTTCGACTTGGCGGCGATTGTCGCCGACCACTCGCCGTCGCGGCCGTTGAACAACAGGATTTCGGCGCCTTCGCCAAGCCGCAGCACATGCATCAGATAGTGGCTTTGCTGCTGGCTCGCTTCGATCTCGATGTCGGGTCCGAGGTCGTCCGGCACGAACAGCCGCTGCATCTTGTAATTGGCGCGCATTGTCGAGGAATGGGCGAGCCGGCCGCTGCCGTCAAGCCTCGGCGGTGGGATGCCAGACCGGCTCGTAGCCTTGCCTCAGCACGGCAAGAGTGGTTGCCGGCGTAAGCAGGCTGAGCGGCCGGCCGGCAAAGCGATCGAACCCCACCGGTTCGCTATAGCCGGCAAACGACCAGCGCAATGCCTTGCCGTTGTGCAGGGCAAATGCAATGCCGCCGTCGGCAATCATGACGCCGTCCGGCAGCCCGGCAAGCTCATCCGCCGCCGGCGGTCGCCCGCCCGACGCCAGCCGCTCCCGATGCAGCCGCTTGTCGACCATCGGCGCGCGCGGCTCGGCGATGCCGAAGGCCGCGCCAAAGCGCCCGACGAAATCCGTCGCCCGTTCGCGCCGGCAGAAGAAGCAGGGCCGATGCCCGGCAGCGAGCGCCGTCACCTCGTCGAGGAAAAACAGCTCGGTCCAGCCTGCCTTGCCTCCCGGCCTGTTTCTACCCATCGGCTCGCGTCGCACATCGCGGAACTTGCAGACGCAGATGATCCAGGCCTGAAGCGCCCAGCGCTTCTTCAGCAGCGTCTTGGTCTCAGGATCGTGGATGATACCGCGATTGCCCGTAAACAGGCCGCGTTCGGGCACGGCATGGATGGCGCCGAACGGATCGACGCGGTTTTGCAGTGGCATAGCTTTCTCCCCGAATACGCATCTTGGCTGGAACGCCGGCGCCATGATATCGCTCGTGACATCATTTTCATGTCAGCAGGTTTCTTCGATGCGGGTGCTGGTGGTCCAGAATTACGACAACACCGGCCTTGGCCAGGTCGGCGCCGCACTCGCTGAAGCGGGCGCCGATCTCGATCTGCGCCGCCCCTATCAAGGCGAAGCCCTGCCGGAGGATGCCGACCAGCATGACGCCATGGTGGTGCTTGGCGGCGGCCAGAATGCGCTGGCCGACGACGACTATCCCTATTTTCCCGCACTGCTCGACTTGACTCGCGATTTCGCCGACAAGGACCGCGCCGTGCTCGGCATCTGCCTCGGCAGCCAGCTGGTCGCCCGCGCCTTTGGCGGCGAGAATCGCATCGGCGCGGCCAATGAATTCGGCTGGTGTGGCGTATCGCTGACGCCCGATGCCAAGACCGATCCAGTGCTCGGCGCGCTGCCCGAAAACTTTCCCATCTTCCAATGGCATGACGACACGTTTGCGCTGCCTGAAAACGCCGTGCGGCTGGCCGGCAATGACGTCGCCGAGAACCAGGCGTTCCGCATCGGCCGCGCGGTCTACGGCTTCCAGTTTCATTTCGAGGCCGACCGGCCGATGGTCCGCGACTGGAGCACGTCCTTCGCCCCGCTCATCGCCGCCCGGCATCCGGACTGGGCCGGCAAGCTCGATGACGAAATGGCCAGCAACGGACCGCAGGCCGATGCTGCCGGCCTCGCCATCGCCCGCGCCTGGGTGGCGACTATCTAGCTGGAAGATGTTTGTGCGCGTAAAGGCGCGGCGCTCGGATTCCATACAGGACGTTGCATATTTAGCACGCGGGCGAAAATCCGCTGTGGACAGCTTGTTTCATCCTTGGCTTGTGTCCGCCTGCCATCCTAGAAGGCGCGCACTCTGCATCTTCCGCGCAACGCGATGAACCTTTTTTCGTCGCTGAGCGACACACGGCCGATACAGGAAATGTCTAGAAGCGCGAAATCTTGAAAGATCTTGGTAACTCGCTTCTTCAACAGATTCGTAACAGTCTTCGTGCACAGATGCAGAAAGCTCAACAAGAGATGACGTCCGTGAAAGCAGCGCTTCTGTCCTTTGCCATGCTGTCCGCCATCGTGCTTTTCGGCCTTGGAACCTATGCCGGCGACGTTGCCAACAACCACAATGCCGTCGACGGTTACGGTGTTACCGCCGCGCTTCGCTGATTGCCCAAAAACCAGCTCTTGGACTACATTCCATAAGCGACGACTTGAGCGTAGCCCCCCTCAGAAGCCGCTGCTCTAGCCCTTTTCACCCGACATCGCCAGAATGCGCTTGTCCGCCCCGTCAACGACGAGCGCGGTAAGGTTTCCCGACTGCCAGGCGAGCGTGTCGACATTGACGCGGTTGGCCATCACTTCCGCCTCCGGCACCGGCGTGTGGCCGTGCACCACGATCTTTGGGTAGAGGCCGGGATGGTTGTGGAAGATGTCGCGAATCCACATCAGGTCCTGCGTGTCCTGCTCCTCCAGCGCAACGCCGGGCCGGATGCCGGCATGACAGAAGAAGAAGTCGCCGAAAGTCAGTGAAAACGGCAGCGACCGCAGGAAGTCGACATGGCTTTTCGGCACCGCCTCGACAAGTGCGGCGTGTCTCTGGCGGAGCGCCGCCTCGGCCCTGCTAAACCAAATGCCGCTCTCGGGCAGCGCCACGCCATAGGACTGGGCAGTCTGGATGCCACCGTAGCGCATGAACAGCCCATCCGGTTCGGGGGCGTCGAGAAATTCGAGAAAGCCGATGTCGTGGTTGCCGGCAAGCATCAGGTAACGCGGATCGCGCTTCCGCACCTCGATCAGGAAGTCGATGACGCCCTTCGAGGCCGGCCCGCGGTCGACATAGTCGCCAAGATGGATGACACGCCAGTCGGCCGGGCGTTCCTTGCTGATCTCCGCCGCGATCCCTCGATGCATGGCGGCCAGCAGATCGAGCCGGCCATGCACGTCGCCGATCGCATAGAGCCGCACGCCGTCAGGTCCGCGCGCGTCGAGGAAGTGGATGCCTGGCTCCGTCAATGCTTGTGTCGTCTCCGTCATCATACCGTCACCGTCACAAAGACTCTTAGAGCGGTTCCGGTTCTCTTGGAACCGGCAACTCGCCCTAACTATTTGTTTTGCCGCATTTATGCGGACGCTGAATGATTCCGTCTGGCTACGAAAAGCTCTAACGCCGAAGCTGATCCTTGCCCATGTCCGTCACCAGGCGCTTTCCGCACAGCGCCAGTGTGATGTCCATCTCCTTGCGGATGATATCAAGGGCCTTGGTAACACCTTCCTTACCAAGCGCGCCCAGGCCGTAAAGGAAGGGCCGGCCGATATAGGTGCCCTTGGCGCCGAGGCACAGTGCCTTCAGCACGTCCTGGCCCGAGCGGATGCCGCCATCCATATGCACTTCGATGGTGTCGCCGACCGCATCGGCGATCTCTTCCAGCGCCATGATCGACGACGACGCGCCGTCGAGCTGGCGTCCGCCATGGTTCGAAACGATGATCGCATCGGCGCCGGTCTTGGCCGCCATCAGCGCGTCTTCCTTGTCGAGGATGCCTTTCAGGATCAGCTTGCCGCCCCAGCGCTCCTTGATCCAGGCGACATCCTTCCAAGATAGCTGCGGGTCGAACTGCTCCGTCGTCCATGATGACAGCGAGGCAACATCGCCGACGCCCTTGGCGTGGCCGACAATGTTGCGGAACGTCCGGCGTGGCGTGCCAGCCATTCCCAGGCACCAGCGCGGGCGGATGGCCATGTCGAGAATGTTCGCAAGCGTCATCTTGGGCGGCGCCGTAAGCCCGTTGCGGACATCCTTGTGGCGCTGGCCGAGGATCTGCAGGTCGAGCGTCAGCACCAGCGCCGAGCATTTCGCCGCCTTCGCCCGGTCGATCAGGTTGAGCACGAAGTCCTTGTCGCGCAGCACGTAAAGCTGGAACCAGAACGGCTTCTTCGTCACCGAGGCGACGTCCTCGATCGAACAGATGCTCATCGTCGAGAGCGTGAACGGTACGCCGAATTCCTCCGCCGCCTGCGCCGCCAGCATCTCGCCATCGGCATGCTGCATGCCGGTCAGGCCGGTCGGCGCCAGCGCCACCGGCATCGCCACCTTTTCGCCGATCATGGTCGATTCCAGCGAGCGGTTGCTCATGTCGACCAGCACGCGCTGGCGAAACTTGATTTTCTGGAAATCGTCCTCGTTGGCGCGGTAGGTGCTTTCGGTCCAGGCGCCGGAATCGGCATAGTCGAAGAACATCTTCGGCACCCGGCGGCGCGCGAGGTTCTTGAGATCGGCGATGGTGAGGATGTCGCTCATGGTGGTCCCCGCTTATTTCGATGGCTAGGAGCGTTTGCGTGTGGGTTCGATGTCGCCGGCTTCGGAGCGTTGCCTCAGCCTCAGCCGCGACACGCGCTGCCAGTCGCCGCTGCGCTCGGCTTCGGCCATTGATCGTTCGACATAGGTGATGTGGTCCATCGCCGCCTGCCGCGCCGCGGCCGGATCGCCGGCCTTCACGGCGGCATGGATCGCCCGGTGCTGTGCCAGCAACGCCTCGCGTGCGCCCGGCACGCTGAACACCAGAAGCCGGTTCTGGAACACGCCTTCGGACAGCAGCCGGTAGCAGGCGCGCAGCGTGTGCAAAAGGATGATGTTGTGCGCGCATTCGCAGATCGCATGATGGAACTCGACGTCGATTTCCGCTTCGTCGTCGAAGTCGCCGGTCCGGTGCGCTTCGTCCATGCGCGCCATGATGCGGTCAAGCAGCGCCAGATCATCCGGCGTGGCACGCCGCGCCGCGTATTCGGCGGCAACTGCCTCGATCTCTCGGCGGTATTCCAGATAGTCGGTCACCGCCTTGCGGTGCATGGAGATCAGATCCGTCACCGGCTTGGTGAACAATTGGCCGATGACGTCGGCGACATGGGTGCCGCCACCCGGCCGTGTCGTCAAAAGCCCGCGGCCTTCGAGCATTTTGAGCGCGTCGCGCAGGATCGGCCGCGACACTTCGAACTGGCGCGCCAGCTCGCGCTCGCCGGGCAGCCGGTCGCCGGTGCGCAGCACGCCTTCGAGGATCAGGTTTTCGATCTGCTGCACCACCTCGTCGGCGGTGCGCGAATGCTCGATCCTGGAGAAAATGTCGCTCAACGGAGGCGCCTGGGAATTTGAACCGGTGTCGCGCAGGATAAAGCCAGTGTCGCCAACTGGTCAAATTATTTATCCAATTCGCCCGATCGGGTCGTTTCGACGCCAGGGTGCAATATCGCCTTCGGCTAAACTTTGTTGTTTGCGTCTCCGGGCGATTGTCTCTAGAGGACGCCATTGCACGCAGGGTCAAAAAGAGGGGGACCAGCCGTGTCGGACGATCCGTCCAACCTCGAATTCCAGCCGCGCGCCAAGGGCGCCGTCATGGGCTTCCCGGCGCATGAGGGAAGGCCCGGCGCGCTCGGCGAGGTTCATGCCCGGCCGCACCCGCTGGTCGAGAAGCCGCGCGTTCTGATCCAGCTTTCCTTCATGACCGAGGGCGGCTCCGGCGTCGACATGGCGGTGCTGTCCGAACTGTCGCGCCGCCTCGGCATCGCCACGCCCGACCGTCATGCCCGCCACCACGCCATGAAATGGGGCCAGGGCTCGCTGCGCTGGGAGCGGCACACGGAATTCTCGACCTATCTGTGGGAAGGGCCGCTTTCCGAAAGCGGCAGGGCGCAGGAGGACTCTCCCTTCGGCAACGGATTTTCGCCGCCGGGAACGGTCATTTCAGGCATCAGACTCGAAATCCGCAAATGGACGCAGGCGAGCGAGAGGCTGATCGCCGGTTTCGACCCGACCAGCCTGTGCTACTCGCTGGTCGAGCGCGGCAACGCCGCTATTGTCACCGATTTCCGCCAGGATGGCGACGGCCTGACCCGCATGCTGGTGCTCGATCGCGGCCTGACGCCGGCGCGAACCGGCGCGCTGTCGCAGCGGCTGATCGACATCGAGACCTACCGCACGCTCGCCATGCTCGGCCTGCCGTTGGCGCTGACGTTGTCGGGCCGCGCCCGCCGCATCGAGGACAGGCTGGCCCAGACGACGCTGGAAATGAAGGTGGCAGAGACCCGCGACAGCCAGACGCTGCTTGCCGACCTGACCGAGCTTGCCGCCGAACTCGAGGCCGACGCCGCCTCCAGCCTCTACCGCTTCGGCGCCAGCCGCGCCTATGACGGCATCGTCGTCGAGCGGCTGGAGGCGCTGGAGGAAGAGGCCGTGCCGGGCTACGACACCTGGGGCGGTTTCCTGCAGCGGCGCGTCGCGCCCGCCATGCGCACCTGTCGTTCGGTCGAGGAACGCCAGGCCAACCTGTCGCGCAAGCTCACCCGCGCCACCACGCTGCTGCGCACCTGGGTCGATGTCGAGGTCGAGAAGCAGAACCGCGATCTGCTGGCATCGATGAACAACCGCGCCCGCTTGCAGCTTCGTTTGCAGCAGACGGTGGAAGGCCTGTCCGTCGCCGCCGTCTCCTACTATGTCGTCGGCCTCATCAGCTACGTCGCCAAGGGCGCCTCGATCTTCGGCCATGCCATCGCACCGGAAGTCGTCACCGCCGCCTCGGTGCCGTTGGCCATCCTGCTCGTCTGGTGGGGCGTGCGCCGGGTCCGCCGGATGCACTCCGAGCCGGCCAAGCAGCCGGGCGAGTAATCCACGCCCTTACCCTCCCCCTTGTGGGGAGGGTCGATCCGCATAGCGAATCGGGGTGGGGGTGCTCGTAAAGCGCTTTCGTCGCGCGGACCCCCACCCCGCTCACTTTGTTCGCGACCCTCCCCACAAGGGGTAAAACCGCAGCGGCAGATTGCCGCTGCGGAAGCCGTCCCGGCATTGGTTCCCGGTTTTCGCCCAAAGCAGGATTTGCAACCGACGCTCGTCGCTGGTAAAACATTTTTACCAGTCGAGCGAAGGAGGCTGCTGATGTCCGGCCTTGCCATGCCGAAGCCAGACGATGCCACGATGCGCCGTCGCGACGAGATCGTCGCCGACATGCGCATCATCGTGCCGGGCGAGGGCGTCGTCGACGCCGCCAATTCAATGCGTGCCTTCGAGAGCGACGGGCTTACCGCCTATCGGCAGTTGCCGCTGGTCGTGGTGCTGCCGGAAACGGTGGCGCAGGTCTCGCGCGTGCTGAAATATTGCAACGATCGCAACATTCGTGTCGTGCCGCGCGGTTCCGGCACCTCTTTGTCCGGCGGCGCGCTGCCGCTCGAAGACGCGGTGCTGCTGGTCATGAGCCGGTTCAATCGTATCCTCGAGATCGACTTTCCCGATCGCATCGTCGTCGCCCAGCCGGGCGTCACCAATCTCGGCATCACCACCGCCGTCGAGCAGGAGGGCTTCTACTACGCCCCCGATCCATCCTCCCAGATCGCCTGCTCGATCGGCGGCAATGTCGCGGAAAATTCCGGTGGCGTGCACTGCCTGAAATACGGCCTCACCGCCAACAACGTCCTCGGCATCGAGATGGTGCTGATGAATGGCGAGGTGGTGCGCCTCGGCGGCAGCCATCTCGACTGCGAGGGCTACGACCTGCTTGGCGTGATGACCGGTTCCGAAGGCCTGCTCGGCGTCGTCACCGAGGTCACCGTGCGCATCCTGAAGAAACCGGAGACGGCGCGCGCGCTGCTGATCGGCTTTCCGACCAGCGAGCAGGGCGGCCAATGCGTCGCCGACATTATCGGCGCCGGCATCATCCCGGGCGGCATGGAGATGATGGACCGCCCGGCGATCCATGCGGCCGAGGATTTCGTCCATGCCGGCTATCCCCTGGATGTCGAGGCGCTGTTGATCGTCGAGCTCGACGGGCCGGGCGTCGAGGTCGATCATCTGATCGGCCTTGTCGAGGCCATCGCCTACCGCAACGGCTCGACCACCTGCCGCATCTCGCAGTCGGAGCAGGAGCGGCTGAGCTTCTGGGCCGGCCGCAAGGCGGCCTTCCCGGCGGTCGGCCGCATCTCGCCCGACTATTACTGCATGGACGG
Source organism: Mesorhizobium sp. STM 4661 (assembly GCF_000359125.1). GTDB lineage: Bacteria > Pseudomonadota > Alphaproteobacteria > Rhizobiales > Rhizobiaceae > Mesorhizobium. The sequence goes on from NZ_CAAF010000028.1 coordinate 173,887, forward strand.
CACCATCCCACGCAAGGAACTGCCGCGCGTGCTCGCCGGCATGCGCGAACTCTCGGAGAAATATGGCCTCGGCGTCGCCAATGTCTTCCATGCCGGCGACGGCAATCTGCACCCGCTGATCCTGTACGACGCCAATGTGCCGGGCGAGCTCGACAAGGCCGAGAGTTTTGGCGCCGACATCTTGCGGCTCTGCGTCAAGGTCGGCGGCGTCCTGACCGGCGAGCACGGGGTGGGCGTCGAGAAGCGCGACCTGATGCCGGAAATGTTCAACCAGATCGACCTCGACCAGCAGATGCGGGTCAAATGCGCCTTCGATCCCAACCATCTTTTGAATCCCGGCAAGGTCTTCCCGCAACTGCGCCGCTGCGCCGAACTGGGCCGCATGCATGTGCATCGGGGCCAGGTGGCGTTTCCGGACATTCCGAGGTTTTGATGGCAACGTCTCACAATGGCGGTTCCTCGCCCCCGCGAAGCGGGGGAGAGGTGGCTCGGGCGAAGCCCGAGACGGAGAGGGGGCCTGCGGCCGACGTGCCAAGCCGACGCTCACCTGAAAGGATCGCGCGCGCCCGCGCGCTTCGCCATGGCGACAATCCGGCGGAAGCAACCCTCTGGAACGAACTGAAGGCCAAGAAGCTAGGCGGATACAAATTCGTGCGTCAGATGCCGATCGGGCCGTATTTCGCCGACTTCGCCTGCCGAAGCGAAAAGCTGGTCGTTGAGCTGGACGGAAGTCAGCATGCCGGGAGTCCTTACGACAGGCGACGCGATGAATTCATGCGTGGCGAAGGGTTCTCGGTCGTGCGGTTCTGGAACGTCGACGTACTCAAGGGCCGGACGAGCGTTTGCGAGACTGTCCTTGCGGCGCTGGAAGGGCGATTGGCCGAAGACGTGATCGCCTCGGACCTGAGGTTCGTTTTTGCGGCCAAGAAGGTTGGAGGTGGCGTTCTATGATTGCCCCCTCTCCGTCTCGGGCTTCGCCCGAGCCACCTCTCCCCCGCTTTGCGGGGGCGAGGAACCTGGGTTCGGCGCCATGACCACCTTCACCCCCTCCACATCAGACGAGGTCCTCTCCACCGTCGCCTGGGCAGCAGCGGAAGAATCGCCGCTCGAAATCCTCGGTCATGGCTCCAAGCGCGGCATTGGCCGTCCACAGCAGAGCGAACACTCACTCGACGTTTCCAAACTCACCGGCGTCACCCTTTACGAACCGGCCGAGCTGGTGCTGTCGGCCAAGGCCGGAACGCCGCTCGTCGAGATCGAAGCACTGCTTGCCGAAAACGGCCAGCAGCTTGCCTTTGAACCGATGGATTACGGCCCGCTGCTTGGCGGCAAACCGGGGAAAGGCACCATCGGCGGCGCACTTGCCGCCAACCTTTCCGGTCCGCGCCGGCTGAAGGCAGGTGCGGCGCGCGACCATATCCTCGGCATCAGTGCCGTTTCCGGCCGTGGCGAGGCCTTCAAGTCAGGCGGCCGCGTCGTCAAGAACGTCACCGGCTACGATCTCTCCAAGCTGATGGCCAACAGTTGGGGCACGCTGGCCGTGTTCACCGATGTCACCTTCAAGGTGCTGCCGGCGGCCGAGACCGAAGTCACGCTCGCCATACGCGGCCTGCTCGACGATCATGCCGCGGCCGCCATGGCGCTGGCGCTGGGTTCCAGCGCGGAGGTATCGAGCGCTGCACATCTTCCTGAACGCGTCGCGGCGCGGGTTGCCGGCGGCCATCTCGGCGGCAATCCGGCGACGCTGCTGCGCGTCGAGGGTTTCGGGCCGTCGGTCGCCTATCGCGTCGCCGCGCTGAAAGATCTGCTCCGCAATGCCGGCCCGCTGGAGGAGATTGCGGGCGAAGCCTCGCATTCCATCTGGCGCAATGTCAGGGATTGCGCCCCATTCGCGGACGGCTCGGAAAAACCGGTATGGCGCGTCTCCATGGCGCCGTCGCAAGGCCACCAGATGGTGCTGGCGCTGCGCATGCAGGCGGCGGTCGACGCCTTCTACGACTGGCAGGGCGGGCTGATCTGGTTGCGCATGGAGCATGGCGATCCTGAGGGTGACCTGCTGCGCGGGCTGATCGGGAGACATGGCGGCGGCCACGCGACGCTGGTGCGCGCCGCGCCTTCGCATCGCGCCGCCGTGCCGGTATTCGAACCACAGGCGCCGGCGTTGGCGGCGCTGTCAGCAAGGCTGAAAGCCGAATTCGACCCCAAGGCGATCCTCAACCCCGGCCGTATGACGCCGGGTGCCGGCTCTGCTACTCTCGGCCCGCTAACCGAGGAGGGAGGATCACAATGAGCGACATCAATTCCGGCCGGAGCGACAAGCCCACGCCGCGCCAGACCGACCGCTGGCTGGAACCAGGTCCGACCAATGCGCTGGTCATTTACATCCTCTACCTCGCCAGCCTGGTCATCGGCATCACCAGCATTGTCGGCATCGTTCTGGCCTATATCAACCGCGGCAAATCAGGCGGCTTTGTCGAGAGCCACTACACCTTCCTGATCCGCACCTTCTGGATCGGCCTGCTCTATGCGCTGATCTCGGTGGTGCTGATGATGGCGGTGGTCGGCGTCGTGCTGATGTTCGCCGTCGCCGTCTGGTTCATCGCCCGCTGCATTCTCGGCCTGCAGGCGTTGCAGCGCGGCGAGCCTGTCAAAAACCCGGAAAGCTGGTTCCTGGGATTATAGAGCATGATCCCGAACCGAAGGACCGCGCCAGCGAAAAGTGGGGACCGGTTTTCGGAAAAGATCATGGTCAGGCAGTAAGGATTTTCTAGTGCAGACTAATTTTTCGCTTGCCCAGCTTGCCGATCCGCATGTCGCGGAATCGGAGAAGATCCTGCGCAAATGCGTGCATTGCGGCTTCTGCACCGCCACCTGCCCGACCTATGTGACGCTCGGCAACGAGCTGGATTCGCCGCGCGGACGGATCTACCTGATCAAGGACATGCTGGAGAACGGCCGTCCGGCCGACAGGGAGATCGTCACCCATATCGACCGCTGCCTGTCCTGCCTTGCCTGCATGACCACTTGCCCGTCGGGCGTCAATTACATGCATCTGGTCGACCATGCCCGCGCTCATATCGAGGAGACCTACAGGCGGCCACTGCTCGATCGGCTGACGCGCGCCGTGCTGGCCTTGGTGCTGCCCTACCCGTCGCGCTTCCGCGCCGCGCTGAAACTGGCTAAGCTGGGCAAGCCATTCATCGGTCTGTTCGAAAAAATCCCCGCGCTGAAGCCGCTAGTCTCGATGCTCAGGCTTGCGCCGGCATCGATACCCGCAGCATCGCCCATGGCCTCTCCGGGCGTCCATGCCGGGCAGGGGGCAAAAAGAGGCCGCGTCGCGATCCTCACCGGCTGCGCCCAATCGGTGCTCGATCCGGCCATCAACGACACGACGATTGCGCTGCTGACGCGGCTCGGCATCGAGGTGGTCGTGCCTGAGGGCGAGGCCTGCTGCGGCGCGCTGGTGCATCACATGGGGCGGGAGGAGGCTGCCCTTGCCTCAGCGAGGCGCAATGTCGACGCCTGGACGCGCGCCATCGAGAATGGCGGATTGGATGCCATCGTCATCACGGCGTCGGGCTGCGGCACCACTATCAAGGATTACGGTTTCATGCTGCGCCTCGACCCGGCCTATGCCGACAAGGCGGCGCGCGTCTCGGCGCTCGCCAAGGACATCACCGAATATCTGGCTGTTCTCGACCTGCCGGAGCCGGTGCGCAAGCCCGGCACCATCGTTGCCTATCATTCCGCCTGCTCGATGCAGCACGGCCAGAAGATCACCCGCCAGCCGAAAGAGCTGCTGGCCAAGGCCGGCTTCGTCGTGCGCGAGCCGCGCGAGGGCCATTTATGCTGCGGCTCGGCCGGCACCTACAACATCCTGCAATCCGAGATCTCGGCAAAGCTGCGTGACCGCAAGGTGAAAAACATCGAGGCGACCGGCGCGGAAGTCGTCGCCACCGGCAATATCGGCTGCATCACCCAGATCGCGTCCGCCGCGAAACTGCCGGTCGTGCATACGATAAAACTGCTCGACTGGGCCTATGGTGGGCCGAAGCCGGAAGGCGTTGCGGAAGACAGTGCGATCTTGGCAGCCGAGTGAAGTCCACCACTCGGCCAGGCGCCTATTCCGCCGCGAGCTTGTCCACCACGCCGTAGGTCGCCTGGTAGAGCGCGCGCTGGCGGCTGAGCGCCACCATCGTGTTGCGCAGCAGGATCGCCACGGTGAGCGGGCCGACACCGCCCGGCACCGGCGTGATCCAGGAGGCGACTTCCTTGACGCTGTCGGTATCGACGTCGCCGACGATGCGGCTCTCGCCGTCCGGCCCGATCTCCGAATTGATGCCGATGTCGATCACTGCGGCGCCCGGCTTGACCATGTCGGCCTTGATCAATCGCGGCCGGCCGACGGCCACGAACAACGCATCGGCACGGCGCGCATGGGCGGCCACCGAGCGCGTCATGTGATGGCAGACCGTCACGGTTGCGCCCTCGCTCATCAGCAGGAAGGCGATCGGCTTGCCGACGATTTCGGAGTGGCCGACGATGACGACTTCGAGCCCCTTGAGGTCGAGGCCGGTCTCCTTGAGCAGTTCCACCGAAGCGGCGGCCGTGCAGGGGGCAAGATCGAGCTGGTTGTAGACGATGTTGCCGATCGAGGCCGGATGCATGCCCTCGACGTCCTTGAGCGGATGCACCGCCGCCTGCAGCGTCTTGATCGGGATATGCGCCGGCACCGGCCGCTGGATGATGATGCCGGTGACACGCGGATCGGCGTTCAGCCCATGGATCGCCGCTTCCAGTTCGCCGGCGGTGATGTCGGCGGGAAAGCGCCGCTCCTCGAATTCGATGCCGGCCAATGCCGCCTTGGCGCGCTGGTTGCGCACATAAACATCCACCGCCGCCGTGTCGCCGACGGTGATCGACACGAGCTTGGGCGGAAAACCCTCGGCGATCGCGATCGCTGCGTCCTCGCGCACAGCGGCGATGATACGTTGGGCGACCGGGCCGCCCCGGAGATAGCGGCTGTCGTCGGGCAGGGACATGAACGTCTGACCTTTGTCTGGAAGCGTTGCCGCCGACATAGCAAAAGAACGGGCAAAAGGGCAGCGTGAAAAGCGAACCGCTATGCCTCGCGCGCGACCTGCCGGCGCAGGCTTGCCTCGATCAGCCGGAAACGAAAAGGGCAGCACGGTTTCCCATGCTGCCCTTTCGTGACTGACCGTATCCCCACACGGCCCGTCCCCCGTTATCCCTATTCCAGAAATCTTCTGGACAGAATCACCAGTAAAATCAACCGGAGATTACATCACCACAACCGTCGTGCCAACATTGACCCGTTCGTAGAGATCGACGACGTCCTCGTTGCGCATGCGGATGCAGCCCGACGACACCGCGCCGCCGATCGTCCAGGGCTCGTTGGTGCCGTGGATACGGTATTCCGTCGAGCCGAGATAGAGCGCGCGCGCGCCGAGCGGGTTTTCCATGCCGCCGGCGAGATAGGTTGGCAGGTAACGGCCCTTGGCGGCCTCGCGTTTGATCATCGCCGCCGGTGGACGCCAGTCCGGCCACACCCTTTTGTTGGTGATCTTGTGCGCGCCCGACCATTCGAAGCCCGGCTTGCCGGTGCCGACGCCGTAGCGCCGCGCCTTGCCGTTCTTCCCGACCAGATAGAGGAAATTCTGCGTCGTATCGATGACGATCGTGCCCGGCTTCTGCGGGCCGTCATAGGCGACTTGCTGCGGCAGGTAGACCGGGTTCATCTGCGGCCGCGCGACCATGCGCTTGGCCGGCGCCTGCACCGCCGCCGTGCGCAGCCGGTCGGGCTGCTCCGGTTGCGCTTGCCGCCGATAACGCCGCTGCGGCTGCACCTCTTGCCGGCTTTGCCGGACGATGCCCGGGGCGTCGCCGAGCTGCAGCACCCAGGGCGCCGAAAGGTCGGGGCTCACCATCACCGGCGGCCTGTCGGCATAGCGGTCATTGGCGCTGGAGGCGGTGACGCCGGCGGCAACCATGGCCGCGGCGCCGAACAGGGAAAGGAACACTGACTTCATCGGAACGCACCTTGATCGTCGAACACGCGGGGAAAAGCCCCCGATTTCGCGAGCATTGGCGCGAAGCCGCAACCGAAACATGAATCGGAATGCGTAAAATGCCGAAGTGTCAGTAAACCTTTTGGTGTGGTTACCGGCCGGTTCAGGAATCTGGTAAAGCCGGGGTAAAAAGCGGCGCAAAGCCTATTAACGAACGGATTTCAAGTGATGGAAAGTGAAAACACAGGCCTGCTCGCCGGTCCCGATGGTGTGAAGCGCTGCTTCTGGCACGGCAATCTGCCGGACTATCTGCACTACCACGACCATGAATGGGGCCGACCGGTCACCGATGACCGCAGGCTGTTCGAAAAGATCTGTCTCGAAGGTTTTCAGTCGGGCCTGTCCTGGCTGACCATATTGCGCAAGCGCGAGAATTTTCGCGCCGCCTTCGCCGGGTTCGATTTCGACAAGGTCGCCGCCTTCACCGACAAGGACGTCGAGCGCCTGCTCGGCGATGCCGGCATCATCCGCCACCGTGGCAAGATCGTCTCGACCATCAACAACGCCAAACGCGCGCGCGAAATGGTCGATGTGTCAGGCTCAATGGCCGCCTGGTTCTGGAAGTTCGAACCAGGCCCCGACGAGCGGCCCGCAACCGTCGACCTCGCCCATCTGCGCGCCAACCCGACCACGGCGGTCTCGGTGCGCATTTCGAAGGAACTGAAAAAACGCGGCTGGAGCTTCGTCGGCCCGACCACCGTCTACGCCTTCATGCAGGCGATGGGGTTGGTCAACGACCATCTCGAGGGCTGCGTCTGCCGGGCGCAGGTGGAGAAGGAGCGGAAGGCGTTCAAACGGCCGAAATAGCACCCTACCTCCCCCTTGTGGGCCCTTGTGGGGAGGTCGCGCCGAAGGCGCGGGTGGGGGTAAGACAAAGTTTTTTCGACCCCCACCCCGACGCTGCGCGTCGACCCTCCCCGCAAGGGGGAGGGTAGGACAAAACTCAAGCGCCGCTGGCGCCCGCGAGAAAGAGCCCGGCAACGATGGCCGCCACAGTGGCAAGGGCGGGGTAGATCACCAGCAGGCCGGTCATCAGCGCATCGCGCATAGTCGGGCCTTGGCGTTCTTCAGCGGCGGCTTCGAACGGACCCGCCATCTGGCTTACCACCCTCAGCGCATGGTCATCGGCCGAACGCAGCCTGGCGGGCATGGCGTGGGCAGAGCCGTTGATGTTTGTTCCTTGTGCCGTGGTCATTGCCCCGAACCCCTTGTTTCGGCGCGCTTATCGGCCCTGATTGTGTCGGCACGGTGCCGCGTTGATGGCGGAATTGTTTCAGCTTATTTCCTTCTGCGCAAAGGGAGAAGGCCAGGTGCAAACCCTTGCCGGTCAAGATCGCATCGGTTAGGACACGCCCACTCGAAATGAAGTCATCGATTACTTAGCAAAAAGACCCATCCCCATGGCCGACAAATCGGAAAAGACGAAAGCGCGGCTGCCGCGCGGCTTTGCCGACCGCAGCGCCGACGACATCCGCGCCGTCGAGAAGATGATGGCGACGATCCGTGGCGTCTACGAGCTTTACGGCTTCGAGCCGGTCGAGCAGCCGCTGATCGAATACACCGATGCGCTGGGCAAATTCCTGCCCGACCAGGACCGGCCGAACGAAGGCGTGTTCTCGTTCCAGGACGATGACGACCAGTGGCTGTCGCTGCGCTACGACCTGACCGCGCCGACGGCGCGTTTCGTCGCCGAGAATTATGACAAGCTGCCGAAACCCTATCGCAGCTATCGCTCCGGCTGGGTGTTCCGCAACGAGAAGCCCGGCCCCGGCCGCTTCCGCCAGTTCATGCAGTTCGATGCCGACACGGTGGGTACGCCGGGCGTTGCCGCGGACGCCGAGATGGCGATGATGATGGCCGACGTGATGGAAGCGCTTGGCATCAAGCGCGGCGACTATGTCATCCGGGTCAACAATCGGAAGGTTCTCGACGGCGTGCTGGAGGCGATCGGCCTTGGCGGCGATCAGAATGCCGGGCGCCGGCTGACCGTGCTTCGCGGCATCGACAAACTGGACAAGATCGGCCCCGAAGGCATCGGGCAGTTGCTCGGCGCCGGGCGCAAGGATGAAAGCGGCGACTTCACTAAGGGTGCCGGTCTTGAGCGCAAGGCCATTGAGACGGTGCTTTATTTCATGAATTACGAGCCGGGTCCGGAAGCCGGTTCATGGCGGAAGCTGGAGACCGCCACCGACATTTCGCCCAACGCCGCCCAAATCCGCTGGCTGAAGACGCTCGATTACTTCGCCGAGACCGGCCGCGAAGGCGTTGAGGAGCTCGCCGCCATAGGCTCTATCGTCGATAGCGCCGGTTATCATGATGGCCGTGTCGTCATCGATACCTCGGTCGTGCGCGGCCTCGAATATTACACCGGCCCGGTCTTCGAGGCCGAACTGTTGGCCGAGATCCCCAATGAGGACGGCCAGATCGTCCGCTTCGGTTCCGTCGGCGGCGGTGGCCGCTATGACGGACTGGTCTCGCGCTTCCGTGGCGAGCCGGTGCCGGCGACCGGCTTTTCCATCGGCGTCTCCCGCCTGATGACGGCGCTGAAGAACCTCGGCAAGCTCGACACGTCGGACGTGATCGCCCCCATCGTCGTGCTGGTGATGGACAAGGACACCGAAAGCCTCGGCCGTTACCAGAAGATGGTCAGCGAGCTGCGCGCTGCCGGCATCCGCTCCGAAATGTATCTCGGCGGCGCCGGCATGAAGGCACAACTCAAATATGCCGACCGCCGCGGCAGCCCCGTCGCCATCATCCAGGGCGGCGACGAGCGTGCCAGGGGCGAGGTGCAGATCAAGGACCTGATCGAAGGCGCGCGCATGTCGGCCGAGATATCGGACAACGCCGAATGGCGCGCGGCCCGGCCGGCGCAGGTGACGGTTGCGGAGAGCGGGCTGGTCGGTGAGGTCAAGAAGATCCTGGCGGCGCAGGCGGCTGATCGCGCGAAAGGTGGCGCTTGAACACCCCCCTCTGGCCTGCCGGCCATCTCCCCCGCAAGGGGGGAGATCGGCAGCTTCAGGCCCGGCGCCTCTTCGCAAAGGCTGGAGATTGGCGAAAGCCCATGCGACATCTAATCTCCCCCCTTGCGGGGGAGATGGCCGGCTGGCCAGAGGGGGGTGCCTCGCGCCCATCTTGCCAATGACCTCCCGCTATCCCGCCATCGCCGCCGACATCACCAGCCTCTTCGCCGCGCGCAACACCCATGCTGTTGAGGTCGCGGTGCTGCAACCCGCAGACCCCTTCCTCGACATGGCCGGCGAGGATCTGCGCCGCCGTATCTTTCTCACCGAAAGCGAGACGGGAAAGACGCTGTGCCTGCGGCCGGAATTCACCATTCCCGTCTGCCTCGACCACATCAGCTCGCAGGCCGGCACGCCGCGCCGCTATTCCTATCTCGGCGAGGTCTTCCGCCAGCGCCGCGAAGGTGGCAATGAGTTCTTCCAGGCCGGCATCGAGGATCTCGGCGACCGCGACACGGCCGCCGCCGACGCCCGTTCGCTGGCCGATGCGCATGCTTTGCTGTCACTTGTGCTGCCGGGCCAGGCCCTGACGATCACGCTGGGCGACCAGACCATATTCGAGGCGGTGCTGGCGGCGCTTGGCCTGCCGCGGGGCTGGCGCATGCGACTGGCGCGGGCCTTCGGCTCGGCGGCGATGCTGGAGGCGGCCCTTGCCGATCTCGCCAATCCGCCGCGCAACGGCCAGATCTCCGGTCCGGTCGCGTCTCTTGTGCTGGACGGTGATCTGGAAGGGCTCTCGGCGCATATCGCCGGCGGCATGGAGGAGGCCGGGCTGTCGGCATCGGCCGGGCGCTCGCCTGCCGACATCGCGCGGCGGCTGATCGAGAAGGCCGAATTGCGCAGTGTGCGGCTATCGAACGAGGCGTTTTCGGCGCTGAAGACATTTCTGGCGATCGACGTGCCGCTCGATGGCGCGGCCCAGGCGCTCGAAGCCTTTGCATCGGGTTCCGGCCTTTCACTGGGCGCGGCGCTGGAGAATTTCGCCGCCCGCGCCCGCGCGATCGAAGCGCATGGCCTGCCGGTCAAAAAAATCCGCTACGACGCCGCCTTCGGCCGTCCGCTCGATTACTACACCGGCCTCGTCTTCGAGATCGCGGCGGAAAATGGCGACCGGCCGCTGGCCGGCGGCGGCCGCTACGACCGCCTGCTGACGCTGCTTGGCGCAAAAACGCCGATCCCCGGCGTCGGCTTTTCCGTCTGGCTCGACCGCATCGAGGCGCTGCGGGAGAAGGCGCCATGATCACGCTGGCGATCCCGTCGAAAGGCCGGCTCAAGGAGCAGGCGCTGGAGGTGCTGGCCAAGGCCGGGCTTGCCGTCAACCTGTCCGGCGACGAGCGCAAATACCGCGCCCGCATCGAAGGCGCCAAAAACATCGAGGTGGCGTTCCTGTCGGCCTCCGAAATCGCCGGCGAAATCGGCCAGGGCGCGGTCGATCTCGGCATCACAGGCGAGGACCTGCTGCGCGAGAGCCTTGCAGACTGGGAGACGCGTGCCGAGATTGTTGCCCGCCTTGGCTTCGGCAATGCCGATGTGGTGGTGGCGGTGCCCGACATCTGGCTCGATGTCGACAGCATGGCCGATCTCGACGACGTTGCCGCCGATTTCCGCCAGCGCCACGGAAGGCGGCTCAGGATCGCCACCAAATACTGGCGGCTGGCCCAACAATTCTTTTCGCAAAAGCACGGCATCCAGGTCTACCGCATCGTCGAGAGCCTCGGCGCCACCGAGGGCGCGCCGGCGGCGGGATTGGCCGATGTCATCGTCGATATCACCACCACCGGCTCGACGCTGCGCGCCAATCACCTGAAGGTGCTGGGTGACGGCGTCGTGCTGCGCTCGCAGGCCTGCCTTGTCGCATCGAGGAAGCAGCGTGCGGCCGCCGATGAGGCGGTTCTCCGCGACATTGCCGCGAAGATGACGGCGCTGGTTAGATAGCGGTGGCGCAATCCCCCTCTCCGTCTCGGCTTCGCCCGAGACGGAGAGGGGGCCTCTGCCTCCACTACCATCGACGGGATTTCCACCACCCGGCAGGGCTGATAGGCTCGGCCGTCTGCGGAGGAGACGGCGATGGCGATCAATCTCGACGAGTTGAAGAATGCCACCCACCTGCGCGGTCGCGGCCCCCGCAATGGCGGGACGTTCGTCGCGCCGGTCGACGGCAGGGCGCATGTCTCGGGCGAGCGCACGGTGCCGCTGCTCAACCAGACGATCCCGGCGCTGTTTTCGGACACCGTCAGCAAATACGGCACGCTCGATGCCGCCGTGTTCGTCGCTCAGGACAAGCGCTTCACCTGGAGCGAACTGTCGGACACGGTGGACGCGCTGGCCGCCGGTTTCCTGGCGCTCGGCCTGGAAAAGGGCGAGCGTGTCGGTATCTGGTCGCCGAACCGCTGGGAATGGCTGGTGACGCAGTTCGCCACCGCGCGCATCGGCCTGATCCTGGTCAACATCAACCCGGCCTACCGGCTGACCGAACTGGAATACGCCTTGAACAAGGTCGCTTGCCGAGCGCTGGTCACGGCCGCCAAATTCAAGACTTCCGACTATCTCGGCATGATCGAGACACTGGCGCCGGAGATCGCCAAGGCGACACCCGGCAAGCTCAAGGCGCAAAAACTGCCGGCGCTGAAGATCGTCATCCGCATGGGCGAGGAGCATTCGCCCGGCATGTTCAATTTCGCCGACGTGCTGGCGATGGCCGGGCGCGACGAGCATGACAGCCTCGACCGCATTTCCGAGGGACTGAAGCCCGGCGAGGCCATCAACATCCAGTTCACCTCAGGCACCACAGGCGCGCCGAAGGGCGCGACGCTGACCCATACCAACATCGTCAACAACGGCAATTTCGTCACCTCGGCGATCAGGCTCACCGTCGACGATCGGCTCTGCATTCCGGTGCCGCTCTACCACTGCTTCGGCATGTCGATGGGCACGATGGGCTGCGTCACCAAGGGCGCGACCATGGTTTTCCCGGGCGAGGGGTTCGATGCCGGCGCCACGCTGAAGGCGGTGGCAGCAGAGTGCTGCACCGGCCTCTATGGCGTGCCGACCATGTTCGTCGGCCTGCTCGACCATCCGGATTTTGGGTCGTTCGACCTTACCAGCCTCAGAACCGGCATCATGGCCGGCTCGCCCTGTCCGATCGAGGTGATGAAGAAGGTGGTGTCGCTGATGCATATGGCAGAGGTGACCATCGCCTATGGCATGACCGAGACCAGCCCGGTCTCGTTCCAGAGCGGCGTCGACGACCCGCTGGAAAAACGTGTCTCGACGGTCGGGCGCATCCACCCGCATGTCGAGGTCAAGGCCATCGACGCCAAGGGCGCCACCGTTGCGGTCGGCGCGCCGGGCGAGCTCTGCACGCGCGGCTATTCCGTGATGAAGGGCTACTGGGACGACGCCGAAAAAACCCGCGAGGCAATCGACAGTGACGGCTGGATGCACACCGGCGACCTCGCCACCATCGACGCCGAGGGCTATTGCAACATCGTCGGCCGGGTCAAGGACATGGTCATCCGCGGCGGCGAAAATGTCTATCCGCGCGAGGTCGAGGAGTTCCTTTATCGCCATCCCAAGGTGAAGGAGGTGCAGGTGTTCGGCATTCCCGATCCGAAATATGGCGAGGAGCTATGCGCCTGGATCGTGCTGAAACCCGGCCAGATCGCCACCGCTGAGGAGATCAAGGCCTTCTGCGCCGGCCAGATCGCCCACTACAAGATCCCGCGCTACATCCGCTTCCACACCGAACTGCCGATGACGGTGACCGGCAAGCCGCAGAAGTTTTTGATGCGCCAAGCTATGGTCGAGGAACTGGGGCTGGTGGCGCAGAAGACCGCTTGAGCGGGGGAGGCGTCTCAATCTAGCTTGCCGCGGTGAGTTCGATCTGCTCGACCCCCGCCGCGATGTTGATACCCGTTTCGCCCTCGACTGCGAGCGGTTGAAGTGCAAAGGCCTTCTCGGTGCCGCCGAGCAGGACATCGGCGCCAAGTCCAAGGCCCGCGGCCGCTTCAGCATCGACGCCATCGTATTTTCCGCTCAGCAGGCCATTGTCCTTGGCAGTCGAGCCGCTGACGACGGCCCATATGAGATGGCCTTCTTTCACCTCGCCAAGTTCGATGCCGAATTCGTGGATCGAGCCGGTGTAATTTTCCGTCGTGCCGTCATTCCTGGTGAATACGCAGGTCATTGTCTGCTTGCGCGTAATGATCTCGCCGATGCCGGTCGAGGTGTCGCATTTCAGGATACCGACCTGGGCGTTCACCGCCCAGGCAGGTGCTGCCGCGAAAAGCAGAAATGAAGCGCCCGCAAGAGCGAAGAGGCGGATGTGGAAAAGCATGTCGGATTTTCCTTGGTTGAGTTGCGAAGCTGCTGCGTTCGATAAGAGGCAAATCTCCCTGGTTTCGTTTGACTCCACTCTTGCCGTGCCTAGCCAGGAAGCGTGGACGTGACCTCGGGCTTTGTCTTGCGCGCGGCGCGCCATTCCTCGAACCGTTGCAGGATGACGAAGAAGGAAGGCACGAAGAGCACGGCGAGGCAGGTCGAGGCGATCATGCCGGAAAAGACCGTGATGCCGATCGACTTGCGTGCGCTGGCCCCGGCGCCTGTCGCCACCACCAGCGGCGCGACACCGAGGATAAAGGCGAAGGACGTCATCAGGATCGGGCGGAAACGCGCACGGGCCGCCTCGACCGCCGCTTCGACGATCGGTTTGCCGGCGGCGCGCAATTCGCGCGCCACCTCGACGATCAGGATCGCGTTCTTGGCCGATAGCGCGATCAGCAGGATCAGGCCGATCTGGACGTAGAGATTGTTGTCGATGCCGAGGCCGTTCAGGACCAGCACCGGACCCACCAGCGACAGTGGCGCGGCAAGCAAGATCGAGATCGGGGCCAGCCAGCTTTCATATTGGCCTGCCAGCACCAGATAGACCAAGAGCAGCGCCAGGCCGAAGACCAGATAGATCTGGCTGCCGACGAGCTTTTCCTGGAAGGACAGCGCCGTCCAGTCGTAGCCGGTGCCGGGCGGCAGTGTGTCGGCCGCGACCCCTTCCATCAGCCTGATCGCGTCGCCGGACGAGAAGCCCTGCGCCTGCACGCCGATGATCGATGCCGAGGGATAGAGGTTGTAGAGGCTGATCAGCGAGGGGCCGACGCTCGGCGTGATCGTCAGCAACGTGCCGAGCGGAATCATGTCGCCGTTCTGGTTGCGCACGCTCAGGCGGCCGATGTTCTCGGGCGTCACGCGGAATTGCGCATCGCCCTGCACATAGATCTGGAACACCCGCCCGAATTTGTTGAACTGGCTGACATAAGTCGAGCCGAGGTAGCCGGCGAGCGTCTGGAAGACCTGGTCCGTGGTCAGCCCCAGCGTCTGCACTTTCTCGCGGTCGAGCTCGACCGTGTATTGCGGAACGTTGGCCCGGAACGGCGCCGCCACGCGCTGGATGCCCGATTGCGTCTGAGCGGTCCTGGTCACCGCCTCGACCGCGCCCTGCAGCTTGGCGAGGTCGAAACTGCCGTCACGCAACTCGACCTGCATGGTGAAGCCGGCGGCGTTGCCGATGCCCTGGATCGGCGGCGGCGGCAGCACCAGCACGGTTCCGTCACCCATGTCGGACAGATTTTTGTTGAGCGTTGCGTAAAGCGAGGCAAGATCCTCGCCCTTGCCGCGCAAGCTCCAGTCCTTGAGGATGATGTAGGCAACGCCGGCGTTGGCGAGCGTCGAGTTGTTGTCTAGGGCCGAGATGCCGGCGATGGTCACGACCTGATCGACGCCCGGCGTGGCCTTGGCGAGCTTCGAAACCTGTTGCAGCGTCTCCTGCGTGCGGCCAAGTGCGGCGCCATCGGGGAGTTGAACCGAGGCGAGCATGTAGCCCTGGTCCTCGATCGGAATGAAGCCGGTGGCGACGCGCGATATGCCGTAGCCCGCCGCACCGATGATCAGCAACGCAATGATGCCCATCACCGTGCTGTGACGCACCATGGAGCCGATCAGGCCGGCATAGCGGTTCTCCAGGCGCTGGTAGACCGCGTTGAAGCCGCGAAAGAAGAAATTGCGCTGGTCCGGCGGCACCGGGCGCCTCAGCCAGGTCGCGCACTGCGTCGGCTTCAGCGTGGCCGCGTTGATGGCGCTGATTATGGCGGTTGCCGCAATCACCAGCGCGAATTGCGCATACATTTGCCCCGTGAGGCCGGGCAGGAACGCAGCCGGCAGGAACACCGCCATCAGCACCAGCGTGATGCCGATGATCGGCCCGAACAGCGCGTTCATGGCGGCGATCGCCGCATCGTGGCCCGACATGCCGCGCTCCATATTGTGGGCGGCTCCCTCGACCACGACGATGGCGTCGTCGACGACGATGCCGATGGCAAGCACGATGGCGAACAGGGTCGACAAATTGACCGAGAAGCCGAGCGCGGCCATCGCCGCGAACGCGCCGATGATCGTCACCGGCACGGTCGTTGCCGGCACCAGCATCGCCCGCCAGTCCTGCAGGAAAAGCAGGATGACGATGAGCACCAGCACGGCGGCTTCGATCAGCGTCTTGTAGACCTCGTGGATCGCCTGGCTGACGAAAATCGTGGTGTTGAAGGGGATCGAGTATGCCAGCCCTTTCGGGAACTCGCGCGACAGTTCCTTCATCCTGGTCTCGACCTTGCCGGCCACATCAAGCGCATTGGCGCCCGGGGACAGGAAAACGGCCATGCCCGCCGCCGGCTGGCCGTCGAGATTGAAGAACTGCCCGTAGGTCTGGGCGCCAAGCTCGACCCGGCCGACGTCGCGCACGCGCGTCATGTCGCCATTGGCGCCGGTCTTGACGATCACGGCGCCGAACTGGTCGGGATCGTCAAGGCGGCTGGACACTTCGATCGTGTACTGGAAGGACTGGCCGTCGGGCGCCGGCGGCGCGCCGACCTGGCCTGCGGTGACCTGCTCGCTCTGTTGCCCCAGCGCCTGGACGACGTCCTGTGTTGTAAGGCCGCGCGCCTGCATCTTCTCGGGATCGAGCCATACGCGCATGGAATACTGGCCGGCGCCGAATACATTGACATTGCCCACCCCCGGTATCCGGGAGAGCTCATCCTTCAGCCGGATGGTCGCGTAGTTGGCGAGATAAAGGCTGTCATATTGCCTGTCGGGCGAAGTCAGCGTGACGATTTCGAGGATCGAGGTCGACTTCTTCTGAACGGTAACGCCCTGCACTTGAACCGCCTGCGGCAGCCCCGCGAGCGCAGAGGACACACGGTTCTGCACAAGCACTTGCGCCTGGTCGAGATCGGTGCCGATCGCGAAGGTGACGGTGAGATTGTAGGTGCCGTCCGATGCGGCATAGGACTGCATGTAGATCATGCCCTCGACACCATTGACCTGCTGCTCGATCGGCAGCGCCACCGTATCGATCACCGCCCGCGCGCTGGCGCCCGGATAGCGCGTCGTCACCGAAACGGTCGGCGGCACAACATCGGGATACTGCGCCACCGGCAGGGCAAAGAGCGAGATGATGCCGATGACGACCATGAGGATGGCGATGGCGTTGGCCAGGACCGGCCGTTCGATGAAGAATTTGGAGATCATTGTGCTGCGCCGTCCGTGGCGACTGCTTCCAGCTTCTTCTCTTGCGGCTCGATCTTCTGGCCGGGCACGGCCGTCAGCAGGCCGGAGACAAGGACACGGTCGTCCGCCGCGATACCCTTGGTGATGACACGCAGCGCTCCGACCAGCTGGCCGATCTCAACCGGGCGTTGCTCGACCACATCGTCCTTTCCGGCGACGAGCACGTAGCGACCCTTCTGGTCGCTGCCGATCGCCCGGTCGGGGACCAGCAGCATGTCCGGTTCTTCGCCCAGCGGCACGCGCACGCGCACGAAATAGCCCGGCAGCAATACCCGGTCTTCATTGGACAGCACGGCGCGGGCCGCCAGCGTGCCGGTCGCGGCCGTAACCTCTGGCGCGGCATAGTCCAGCGTTCCCGCATGGGGATAGCCCGTCTCGCTCTGTAGGCCGACCTCGACCGGTATTTTCTTGAGGTCCTGCGCGGTTATTCCACGCTTGGCCATGGCGACGCGAATGCGCAGCACATCCTGCTCCGAGATGCTGAAATTGACATAGATGGGAGCGAGCTGAACGATGGTCGCCAGCGTGGTGGCGCTGCCGGCGCCGACCAGCTGCCCGATCGAGACCTGGCGGGACGTGACGATCCCCGCGAACGGCGCCTTGACCTCGGTGTAGCTCAGATTGAGTTGAGCCTGCTTGACGTCGACCGCGCTCTGCTTCTGCTTGGCGATGTCCACCTGTGCCGCGGCGGCGGACTGATCGGCGGTCGATTGCGAGATGATTTTCTGCGACAGCAGCTCCTGCTGCCGCTTCAGGTCGGCACCGGACTGCTTGGCGGCGGCATCGGCTGAACCCTGCCCGGCCTGGGCTTGCTCGAGCGCCAGCTGGTAGGAATCGGGCTCGATAAGGAACAGCCGGGCGCCGGCCTTGACCTCGTCGCCATCCTTGTAGCCGATTTCCTGGATGAAGCCCGAAACGCGCGCAACCAGCGGTGTCGTGTTCACTGCCGCGGCGGTGCCGGTGGCCTCGAGATAGGGAGTCACGCCCTGCTTCAATGGAAGCGCCACGTCGACCTTGGGCGGAGGTGGCGCCACGTAAGCGTTTTGCTCGCTGCATGCGGACAATAGTATTGTAACGGCGAACAGGCCTGCCGCCGGCGCGATTCTGCCCGATACGAAAAGCATTTTCCCCCTCTGTATACTTCCCGGCATATATCGCATTATATGAAAGCTAGCTAATCTACATATTTGAGGGGAGGTTGTCATGCGGATTGCGTTAAGCGTGCTTTTCCTAGCAACTCAGATGGCGGCGACTGTGGCGCTGGCGCAGACGGCGTCCGAGCGTGAGGCCTGCGAGGCGGATTACAAGAAGTTCTGCAGCGGCGTGCAGCAAGGCGGCGGCCGCATCATCAAATGCCTGTCCGACCATATGAGCGAGCTGACGCCGGAATGCCAAAAGGTCGTCAAAGCGAACACGCCCGGATAGGACCGCTGTGGCGCGATCTTCCGGGCCGCGGGCGACATCATGTTTCGAGACTACCGGACGCCGGCGGGCGCAGGATAGGGAGTGGTCGCAGCACGCCAGATGTGCTCCAAATAGACTTTCCCCAAGAGCACAAGCGTAAGTGGCTGCAATGAGTGGTTTCGCAAGATCGGCGGTTTCCTACGCGATGCCGCTGGCCGCTCTCGCTATGGCCATCGCGGTCAGGGCCAGCGGGCTCTCGGTCGACCAGGGCTCCCTCAACATGAGGATCCTTGTCGGAGCGTTTTCGAGCGCGATCATGTTCATCACCATCTTTGTGGTGCTCGACCACGCCGAGGCGGTGGCTCGGCGGGTAGGCGAGCCCTACGGCACTTTGGTGCTGACCATTGCCGTGACGGCCATCGAAGTGTCGATCATCGTTTCCATGATGTTGCACGGAGAGAACAACCCGACGCTTGCACGCGAGTCCGTCTTCTCGACGGTGATGATTACATCCACCGGCGTTGTCGGTGTGTGTCTGACATTTGGCGGCTGGCGGCATCGCACGCAAGCAATCGTGCGACAAGGGACCAGCGCCTATCTGGCGGTTCTGATCGCGCTGACCGTGATGACGCTTATTCTGCCGACCTACACGCAAGCTTCGGACCCCGGCACATTTTCGGCAGCCCAGCTTGGTTTTGTGAGCATACTTTCGGTGCTGCTTTATGCGGGTTTTCTGTTCGCGCAGACTGTCCGTCACCGGGACGATTTTATCGAAGGACAAGCACACGTCGTTTCGACGTCAGCGTCGCCTCACGAGAGCATCCTCACGGGCATTCTGCTGCTGGCAATCGGTCTGATTGGCATTGTCATGCTCGCAGAGCAGGTCGCCGCAAGCATCGAAGATGCGCTCGTTACCTACCAGGTGACCCAGGCCGACGCCATTGTGGGGGCCATGATCGCGGGTTTGGTTTTGATGCCTGAGTCCGTCTCGGCGATTCGTGCCGCACTCAACAACGAGCTGCAGCGCGGTTTGAATGTCGCCATGGGTTCGGCTTGCGCCACGATTGGTTTGACCATCCCGGCAGTTGCAGCCGCCAGCCTGCTGACGGGAAGAGGGCTGACCCTGGGGATCCCCGCGGCCGACACTGTACTTTTGATCCTGGCGCTTTCCATAAGCAGTGTCAGCTTTAGCAACGAAAGAACGACGTTCCTGACCGGCCTGGTCCACCTCGTCGTCTTTTTCACCTACGTATTTCTGATCTTTGTGCCCTGAACGTTTTTGCAAAACTCCCTTGCTACCAACCCGGCGAACCCTTGTCAGCCGGCGAAGCCGCCTTCATCGAGAAAGCGCTGCTCCTCCGCCCGCATGACGCGGCCGAGGATCGGGTTGCGGTGCGGGAAGCGTCCGAACCGCCGCACGATGTCGCGGTGGTGTTCGGCGCGCTTCAGGTCGCGCTCGCCGCTCTCGCCGGCCAGCGCCACCGAGCGGTCCTGGTCGGCCAGCCCTTCGGAATGCGCCAAGGGCAGTGCGAAGAACAGCCGCCACGATGGGTGAACATGGTGCTGGAAACCCGCATCGACGGCATCAGCCGCGATGCGGCGGGCCTTTTCATCGGTCGCATACATGCGCGGCGTGCCGCGAAAGGCATTGCGCGGAAACTGGTCGAGCAGCACCAGCAGCACCAGGGCGCCATAGGGCGTCGCCGCCCAGTCGTCGCAGTCGCCGCGCGCCGCCGCCTCATGCAGCGGCAGGAAGCGGTCGCGAAAGACGCGGTCGAACTCCGCGTCCTTGGCGAACCATGCGGTGGGTCCCACCAGCCACCAGAAGTCGATGACTTCCGCGGCGTCGTCCGGCAGATGTCCCCATCCGGATGAGCCGTTCGGGCCAAGTGTCGCGATCGCTTCCATGGTCATGCCGCCCTCTCGGTGCCGGCCAGTGCCGGCCAGTCCCGAGCCTTGGCCCAGTCGGCGAACGGGGTCGGCGTGATCGGCAGCATGCTGAGCGTGTCGCTGGGGTCGACGGCGAGCAGCGTCGGGCGCTGCCGGTGCACCCAGGCATAGTTGGCGGCGACCTGATCGGCCGCATCCTTGCCGATCACTGCGCTCAGGCCGGCGGCAAAGTTCGCCAGCGGCACCGGATAGTAGCCGACCTCGCGGTCGACGATGCCGGACAGGATATTGGCCATCTCCGGTCCGGTCAGCGCCTCGGGTCCGCCAATGTCGAAACTCGCGCCCGCAAGCTCGGGCCGCCGCATCGCCGCGACCACATAGGCCGCCATGTCCTCCCATGAGATCCAGGAGGTCTGGAAATCGGCCGGCAGCGGATAGGCGAACACGCCCTGATGCATGATCGCGGGCGCGCTCCAGGGGGCGGCGACATTGCTCATGTAGAGCGTCGGCTTGAGGATGATCGACGGCAGGCCGGAGGCCTTCATGTAGTCGATGAGCTCAACCTTGGCTTCCATCAACCCGGTGCCGGAATGTCTGGAAACATGGCCGCTGGTGTTGAACACCAGGAGCTTGACCTCCGCCTCAAGCGCAGCATCGACCATGTTGCGGCCGTAGCGGAGAATATCCTCCGGGCCGGCGTTGAGCGGCAACGTCAGCGCCACCGCATCGACGGCGAGGCAGGCGAGGCCGACGCGCTCGGCATCGGCCAGATCGCCGCGCACGATGTTGACGCCGTCGCCGAACGGGTCGGGCGAGCCCTTGCGCAAAAGCACGCGCATGGTGGCGCCTGCCGCTCGGCAGGCTTGCACGATGGCCGATCCCTGCGCGCCGCCGGCGCAGGTGACCAGAATTGAACGGGGAAAGTCGGGCATGCCGTTTGCTCCTCGGTGGATAGTGTCATCGCGGAACCCGGCAGAACCGCCTCCGCTGCGGTCAGCCAATTCGCAGCTTTACTATGCTGAATCCAGTGATATGATTTCATGGATATGCTGAATCAGATTGATCTATCCCGCGCCGACCTCAATTTGCTGGTCCTGTTCGAGACCGTCATGGAGGAGCGCCATGTCGGCCGCTCGGCGGAGCGGCTGAACCTGTCGCCCTCGGCCGTCAGCCATGGCCTTGGCCGGCTGCGCGGCCTGCTGGGCGATCCGCTGTTCCTGAAAACGCCACGCGGCGTCGTGCCCACCGACCGGGCGAACGAACTGGCGCCGGCCGTGGCCGAGATCCTGGCGCGGGTGCGCTCGGTGATCTCGAGCGCCGAACCGTTCGACCCGGCGCGCTCGACGCGCCGCTTCGTCATCGGCGCGCCGGACGCAACCTCGTCCGTGTTCCTGACGCCGCTGCTCGACAGGGTGCGCGGGCAGGCGCCCGACATCGCTATCAGCATCCGGCAATTGCTGCCCAGATACGGCGAACCGTCGCCGGCTTTGGCCTGGCTCGACGCCATCGCCGAGCTTGAAGCGCGCGCCATGGATGTCGCCGTCATTCCGTTCGACGACTTCCCCGTGCGTTTCGTGGTGGACACCCTCTACGAGGAGGATTTCATCCTCGCCATGCGCGTTGGCCACCCCTTCGCCAGCGACCCCAGCCTTGAGAACTACTGCGCCATGCAGCATCTCGTCGTGTCGAACGCCGGCGATCCAAAGGGTTTTGTCGACAGGGTGCTGGAAGAGCACGGCCTGTCGCGCCGGGTCGCGCTGACCGTCCCGAACTTCATGTTCGGACTGGCGGTGCTCGCCGATACCGACCTGATCTCAGCCTATCCGCGCCGCTTCGTCGCCATGCACGCCGGTCGCTTCGGCGTGATGGGCATCGATGCGCCCATCACGCTCGGCCACTTCAACATCAACAGCATCGTGCCAAAGGTCGCCATGATGGATGCTGGCCTGGCTTGGCTTGTCGGTTTGCTGAAAGACACCGGACAGGCTGCGCTTGGTGGTGCTGTACCGTCTGGCTGAGCAACTGCGGAGCGTGGGCGCCAGATCGCCATCGAGCAGGAGATCAAGGCTTGGCCAGATCACCCACTGCAAGATCCCGCGCCACAAAGCCTGGGCGCCGCCGGGCGCCCAGGCCGTCCATCGAGGTGATGCGGGTTCAGTTCTTGCCGGCGGCCGCCTGCTTGATAAGGCTGGCGACGGCTGCAGGGTCTGAGACGTAGACGGCGTGGCTGCCGGGCACCTCAACCGTCGTCGCCTTGGCGCGGGTTGCCATCTGGCGCTGCGCCGGCGGCGGGATCATCTTGTCGTCGGTGGCGACAAGATACCAGCTGGGCTTCACCTTCCAGGCAGGTTGGGTGACCTGGCCTTCGAGCGCCGCCACACCCCACGGCACCTGCGAATCCGCCATGAAGGAAGCGAGCGAGGGACGGACATCGGCGGCGAACGAGGCAGCGAACTTGGCCTTGTCGAGCATCAGGAAGCCGTCGACGGGCGGCAGGATCGGCGGTACCGGCGCTCCGGGCGGCGGGTTGGCGATCAGGCTCGAAACCGATTCGCCGGCATCTGGCGCGAAGGCCGCGATATAGACGACAGCTGCCACCTTCGGATCGGTACCGGCTTCCGACACCACGACGCCACCATAGGAGTGGCCGACCAGGATGACATTGCCCGGAGCGGCGGCGATGGCGCGCCTGGTGACGGCGACATCGTCGGCGAGCGAGGTCGTCGGGTTCTGGACGATGGTCACGTCATAGCCGTCCTTCTTGAGGATCTGGTAGACCCCGTCCCAGCCGGAGCCATCGACGAAGCCGCCATGCACGAGGACGACCGACTTTGTTGCAGTGTTCGACATTTGAGTTCTCCTTTTCAAATCGTTGGTTGAGCGTTTGTCGCAGGAGGACTATGCGACAGAGCTGCCGGCCGCGCTTTGAGGTGGCCTTCAGGATCTCTTGATTTTACCTTGAGATCGCTTTGATTTTGCGTCCACGACGCGGCTACAGTGTTGGAAATCATCCGCCGTGCGGTCTGGAGCGAGTCATTTGCCGTACTATTTTGAGGATTTTGCTCTGGACGGCGACCGGCGCGAACTGCGTCGCGGCAACGATCTGATCTCCGTCGAGCCGCAGGTGTTCGACCTCCTGCAATATCTGATCCGCAATCGCGAGCGGGTGGTCAGCAAGGACGATCTGGTCGGCGCGGTCTGGCAGGGTCGCATCGTTTCCGACGCCACGCTCTCCAGCCGCATCAGCGCTGCCCGCAACGCGCTCCACGACAGTGGCGAGGAGCAGCGCATCATCCGCACCATCTGGCGCCGGGGTCTGCGCTTCGTCGGCACCGTGCGTGAGGAGGTCCAGACGACGGAAACAGGGGCGATCGCCTCGGTGGAGCAAGCGAAGCCTGGGCTGGGCATTCCCGCCCGTCCCTCCATCGCCGTGCTGCCCTTCGTCAACATCAGCGGCGATCCGGACCAGGACTATTTCGCCGACGGCATGGTCGAGGACATCATCACCGGCCTGTCGCGGATCCGGTGGCTGTTCGTCATCGCGCGAAATTCCAGCTTCACCTACAAGGGTCGCGCGGTGGACGTGAAACAGGTCGGGCACGAGCTTGGCGTGCGCTATGTGCTGGAAGGCAGCGTGCGCAAGGTCGGAAGCCGCGTCCGCATCACCGGCCAGCTCATCGACGCTGAGGACGGCAGCCATTTGTGGGCCGAACGCTATGACCGCGACCTGACCGACGTGTTCGCACTTCAGGACGAGATCACCATCAGCGTGGTCGCGGCAATAGAGCCCAATTTGCGCCGGGCCGAGATCGAACGCGTCCGGCACAAGCGCCCCGATAGTCTCGACGCTTACGATCTGCTGCTTCGCGCACTGCCTGATGTCTACACCTTCATGCCGCAGGGTGCTGCCAAGGGTCTGCCGCTGCTGAACCAGGCGCTCGCCATCGAGCCGACTTATGCTCTTGCGCACGGCTTTGCCGCCTGGGCGCATCAGACCCTCTTTGTACGCGGCGGCATGCACCCCGAAAACCACGAGAAGTCGATCCGCCATGCCCATGCGGCGATTGAGCACGGCCCGGGCGACGCGATGGCGCTTGCCTTGGCCGGGTTCACCATTGGCCTGGTGGAGCATGACCGCAGGCTGGCCGACGAGGCGTTTGCACAGGCTTTGGCGCTCAGTGCATCCTGCGCCTTCGTCTATGTCTTCGGCTGCGTGCCGGTGGCCTATGGTGGCGACCCGGCGCGGGCGATCGATTGGTGCGAGCGGGCGATGCGGCTGAGCCCGCTCGACGCCATGAGCTGCGTGCCGCAAGGCATCATCGGATTCGGCAATTTCCTGTCCGGCCGGCACGAGCAGGCGATCGCGGCCGGCCGGCGGGCGGTGGAACTGAACCCCGGTTTCAGCATCTTGCACGGCTGGTTGGCGGCACCGCTTGCCAGGCTCGGGCGACTCGACGAGGCAAAAGCGGCGGCGACGCGGCTTTTGTCGCTCGACCCGCACTTCACCATCGGCCGCTGGTCCGCCGCGGTAGGCATTGCGCCTGATATCATCGATGACGTCACCGACGCCATGCGGATGGCAGGCCTGCCGGCATAGCCGATAAAGGCGCATGCCGGCTCGCGGCGAACGCTCTCTATGCAAGCATTGCGAATTCAGGCTTTGCGATCGTCCACGCCCGACCAGCGATCACAAGGCCAGCCTATCGCACCACCGCCTCACATCCCCAGCACCGCCGCGTCCAACCCGCGAATAATCTTCGCCAGCTCAACACACTCGTCGTGCCGCGCCTTGTTGCGCCGCCATGCCAGGCAAATCGTGCGCTGCGGCATCGGCTCCTGGAACGGCACGATCTTGAGGTTCGGCATGGCACTGGCCGGCCTTGTGGCCATTTCCGGGATCAGCGTGACGCCAAGCCCGTGCGCCACCATCTGCAAGAGCGTCGTCAGGCTGGTGGCGCCGTAGCTTGCCATTGCCACCGGGCGCACGCTGCCGCAGACGGCGAGTGCCTGTTCGCGCAGGCAGTGGCCCTCCTCCAACAGCATCAGCCTTTCCAGCGCCGGGCTTTCCGGCGGCACCGGCGGCGAGGCGAAGGCCGGATCGCCGGCCGGCACGGCCAGGAAGAACCGGTCGCAGAACAGTTCTTCGCTGACCAGCCCTGGTTGATTGAGGGGAAGCGCCGCGATGAAGGCGTCGAGCCTGCCCGACGCGCTGTCCTCGACGAGCGATGCGGTCACCGTTTCGCGCAACTCGAGCTGCAAGGCCGGGAAATGCCGCTTCAGCTCCGGCAGCGCATGCGGCAGTAGATAGGGCGCGACTGTCGGGATGATGCCCAGCCGGAAGCGCCCTTCCATGGCCGGGCGGCCGCGCCGGGCGGTCGTCTCGACGTCACGGATATCGGCGAGAATGCGCTCGATGCGGGGCTGCAAGGCCTGCGCTTCGTCGGTCATCCGCACCACCTTGCCGCCGCGCTCGAACAGCCGGCAGTTGAGCCTCAGCTCCATCTCGACGATCTGCGAGGACAGCGCTGGTTGGCTGACGCCGGCAAGCTTTGCCGCACGGCCGAAATGCAGCGTCTGCGCCAGCGCCTCGAAATACTGCATCTGCCGGACGGTGAGGCCTATCATAAGAAAAACCTATCGGAAAAAATAGGAAAGGCAATTTGTTTTTATCGGCGGCGCGGCCTAGTCTGGAATCATTCCAGAATGGTGCGGCCGCTGGGCCTGCCCGGAAAACTCAGCAAATCGGAGACGAAAATGGACGCACAAACCGACGATCCCAGCACGGGCAAATGCCCGGTCGTGCACACGACCATTGCCAGGGCCAACCGCGACTGGTGGCCGAACCAGCTCAACGTTGGGGTTCTCCACCAGCAGTCCTCGCTGTCCGATCCGATGGGCGAGACGTTCGACTACGCCGAGGCGTTCAAAAGCCTCGACCTGAACGCCGTGATCAAGGACCTGCATGCGCTGATGACGGACTCGCAGGACTGGTGGCCGGCCGACTTCGGCCATTACGGGCCGCTGTTCATCCGCATGGCCTGGCACAGCGCCGGCACCTACCGCATCGCCGACGGCCGCGGCGGCGCCGGAGCCGGCCAGCAGCGTTTCGCGCCGCTGAACAGCTGGCCGGACAATGTCAATCTCGACAAGGCTCGCCGGCTGTTGTGGCCGATCAAGCAGAAATATGGCCGCAAGATCTCCTGGGCCGATCTTTTGATCCTCACCGGCAACGTTGCGCTGGAATCGATGGGTTTCAAGACATTCGGTTTTGCCGGCGGCCGCGCCGACGTATGGGAGCCCGAACAGGACATCTACTGGGGCCCGGAAGGCAAGTGGCTGGCCGACGAGCGCTACAGCGGCGACCGCGACCTGCAGAACCCGCTCGCTGCCGTGCAGATGGGCCTGATCTACGTCAACCCGGAAGGCCCGAACGGCAAGCCTGATCCGCTGGCCTCAGCCCGCGACATTCGTGACACCTTTGCGCGCATGGCGATGAACGACGAGGAGACCGTCGCGCTCATCGCCGGCGGACACACTTTCGGCAAGACCCACGGCGCTGGCGATGCGAGCCTGGTCGGCGTCGAGCCGGAAGGCGCCGACATCGAGCAGCAGGGCCTCGGCTGGGCGAGTAAGTTCGGCACCGGCAAGGGCGGCGATGCGATCGGCAGCGGCCTGGAAGTGACCTGGACGACGACGCCGACGAAGTGGAGCAACAACTTCTTCGACAATCTGTTCGGCTTCGAATGGGAGCTGACCAAGAGCCCGGCCGGCGCCCATCAATGGACGCCGAAGGGCGGCGCCGGAGCCGGCACCGTGCCGGATGCGCACAGCGCTGGAAAGCGCCACGCGCCATCGATGCTGACCACCGACCTCGCTCTGCGGTTCGATCCTTCCTACGAGACGATCTCGAGGCGCTTCCACGAGAACCCGGATCAGTTCGCCGACGCGTTCGCGCGCGCCTGGTACAAGCTGACCCACCGCGACATGGGCCCGCGCGTGCGCTATCTCGGCCCGTTCGTTCCCAAGGAAGAACTGCCCTGGCAGGATGTCGTTCCGGCGGTCGATCATGTCCTGATCGACGAGCAGGACGCCGCGGCGCTCAAGGCCAGGATCCTGGCGTCCGGCCTTTCAGTGCCGCAACTGGTCTCGGCGGCGTGGGCGTCGGCCTCGACCTTCCGCGGTTCCGACAAGCGCGGCGGCGCCAACGGCGCGCGCGTCCGTCTCGCCCCGCAGAAGGACTGGGCCGTCAACCAGCCGGCCGATCTGGCCAGAGTGCTCGACAAGCTCGAAGCGATCCAGAAGGCATTCAACGCTTCGCAGTCCGGCGACAAGAAGGTTTCGCTTGCCGACCTGATTGTTCTCGGCGGCGGTGCTGCCATCGAGAAGGCCGCGAAGGATGCCGGAAACGACGTGAAGGTTCCCTTCACGCCGGGGCGCATGGACGCCTCGCAGGAGCAGACGGACATCCACTCCTTTGCGCCGCTGGAACCGACCGCTGACGGCTTCCGCAACTATGTCAGCGGCAAGCAGCGGCTGACCATCGAGGAGGCGCTGGTCGACCGGGCGCAATTGCTGGCGCTGACGGCGCCGGAACTGACGGTTCTGGTCGGCGGCCTGCGCGTGCTCGGCGCCAATGCCGGGCAGTCGAAGCATGGCGTCTTCACCGGGCGGCCGGAAACGCTGAGCAACGACTTCTTCGTCAACCTGCTCGACATGGGCACGGAGTGGAAAGCAACCTCGGACGTCAAGGATGTGTTCGAGGGCCGCGACCGCAAGACCGGCGAAGTCAAATGGACCGGCACCCGCGCCGATCTCATCTTCGGTTCGCACGCGCAGCTGCGCGCGCTTGCCGAGGTCTATGCGAC
This sequence comes from Mesorhizobium sp. STM 4661, assembly GCF_000359125.1. Classification (GTDB taxonomy): domain Bacteria; phylum Pseudomonadota; class Alphaproteobacteria; order Rhizobiales; family Rhizobiaceae; genus Mesorhizobium. Next base: position 201,769 of record NZ_CAAF010000028.1, read on the forward strand.
GGCGGACGCGAAGGAGAAGTTCACCAGCGATTTCGTGGCGGCGTGGACCAAGGTGATGAACGCCGACCGCTTCGACCTCGCGGCCTGATCCAGGCACGTGACGCAACAAAAGAGGCGCGGGCCGTGGTCCGCGCCTCTTTTGTATCCAGACCTCGAAATCAGTCCTTTTCGAAGATGCCCGCCTTGGCGACGACGCCGGCAATGGCGCCACCGATCAGCGGTGCGACGATGAACAGCCAGAGCTGGCTGAGCGCGGCACTTCCCGAAAACAGCGCCGGGCCGATCGAACGGGCCGGATTGAGCGACGTGCCGGTGACTGGAATGATGGCGAAATGCAGCCCGGCCAGCGTCAGGCCGATGACGAGGCCGGCGAAAGCGGTCGTATGCTTGGCGCTGGTGACGCCGAGGATTACCGTCACAAAGGTGAAGGTCCCGATCAGCTCCCACAGGAACGCCGAGCTGACGCCCCATTTCGTCGCATCCCAGCCATTGGCGCCGAAACCGCCGGTGTGGCCGCCGACCTGGCCGGAAACGATGATCCATAGCGCCAGCGACGCAATGATGGCGCCGATGATCTGCGCGATCCAGTACGGAACGACGTCCTTGGCCGGCATCCGGCCGGCAAGGAACACGCCGAGCGTCACCGCCGGATTGAGATGCGCGCCCGAGATCGGACCGATCGCATAGGCCGCCGCGATCAGGCCGATGCCGAACGCCAGACCGATGCCTTCCTGGCCAAGCGGCAGCGCGCCGCCGAAGCCGCCCGTCACCACCGAAGCGGTGCCGATGAATACCAGTAGAAATGTACCCAGAACTTCCGCCAGATAAGTCTTCATTGCCCTCTCCTCGTAATTTCCCGTCGATCCGCTTGCTGTTCTTGGCGAATCACGCAGCGGAAGAGTATCGCAACCTGAAAAGTTTGAAAGCACGAGCATTGCGCCAGCCGGCGCGCTTGTGCGCTCCAGTTGCGCGCAGCCCGCGTCTTTCACAAGCTCGTGAAGGAGTAACGATGCGATGCACCAGGCCGAATAGCGTCGTGGAGCGACATGCTCCGACGAACGATAACGGAGTTAGGAATATGAAGGTTCTACGCAAACTGGCGATGGTCGCCATCAGTATGCTGCTTTCGACGACACTCTTTGCAACAGAGGCGTCAGCTCAGGCTGCCAAGCCGGTGGAAGCGCGTAATGTGGTGCTGGTGCACGGAGCGTGGGCGGACGGCTCAAGCTGGGCTGAGGTCATTTCGCGCCTTCAGGCGGCCGGCTTGCATGTAACTGCGGTGCAAAATCCACTGACATCGCTCGCCGATTCTGTCGCCGCGACTCGTCGCGCATTGGCGCTGCAGGATGGACCGACCGTGTTGGTCGGCCATTCCTGGGCCGGCACCGTCATCAGCGAAGCGGATTGGACCCAAAGGTTACGGCGCTTGTCTATGTTGCGGCGCGGGCACCCGATGCGGGGGAGGATTTCGTCGCGCTGTCCGGAAAGTTCCCAACCATGCCGGTGCGGGCAGGCGTCCAGGAGCGGGATGGCTTCACCAACCTTTCCGAGGAAGCTTTTCTCAAATATTTTGCGAACGGTGTCGCGCGCGAAAAAGCAGAGGTCCTTTATGCCGAACAACAGCCCACCGCCGCCTCTCTGTTCGGCGGGCGAACCACTGTGGCTGCCTGGCACTCCAAACCGAGCTGGTATGCGGTCTCGAAGCTCGATCAGACAATATCGCCTGACCTGGAACGGTTTCTGGCAGCACGCATGAAAGCGACAACCGTGGAGCTGGAGGCGGGTCACCTTTCCTTGGTCTCCCACCCACAAGAGATCGCAGACCTGATCTTGGCCGCCGCTGGCCGGAGTAAGTAGCAGCAAGCAGCGGGATATTACACGGAAGGCTCAATCGATGGCAGAACACGCGACGCCATCGTCGCATCGGCCCGAAAATCGATTCCGATTTTCGGGCCGATGCGATAGAGCATCTCGCAAAACAATTCGCCAAGCGACGGGATGGAAAAATGCGACTGGGTGGAAGGCTGGCGGCGGCCATCGAAGTGCTGGAGGATATTAGCCGGCGCCACCGGCCGGTGGCCGACGCGCTGAGGGACTGGGGCCTGTCGCACCGCTTCGCCGGCGGCGGCGATCGCGCGGCGATCGGCAACATCGTCTATGACGCGCTGCGCCGCAAGCGCTCCGCCGGCTGGCTGCTCGGCGAGGACACGCCGCGCGCGGTGGGCTTCGGCGCGCTGCTGCTTGAATGGGATCAAACGGCGCGGTCGTTGAACGAGGCACTCGACGGCGACAAGTTCGCGCCGCCCTTGCTGAGCGGCGACGAATTGAAAACGGTTGCCGACCGCCGGCTTGCCGATGCGCCGGCCGCGGTGCGGGCCGATATTCCCGATTGGTGCGAACCGCTCTTCGAACGGGCCTTCCCCGCGAGCTGGATCGGTGAGGGTGCGGCGCTCGCCACCCGTCCACCACTGGACATCAGGGTCAACACGCTGCAGGCCGATCGCGCCAAGGTGCTGGCGGAGCTGACGGAGACCGGCGCGAAAGCCGCTGACATCGCGCCGCACGCCATCCGCATTCCGCCGATCGATGGCGACGGCAGGCACCCGAACGTGCAGGCCGAACCGGCCTTCCAGAAGGGCTGGTTCGAGGTCCAGGACGAGGGCTCGCAGATCGTGGCGGCACTTGCCGGCGCCGAGCCCGGCATGCAGGTGCTCGATTTTTGCGCCGGCGCCGGCGGCAAGACGCTGGCGCTGTCGGCGGCCATGGACAATCGCGGCCAGGTCTTCGCCCACGACGCCGAAAAGGCGCGGCTGGCGCCGATCTTCGACCGCATTCGCCGCTCGGAAAACCGCAACGTGCAGATCGTCAGCAAGCCGGCTGAACTCGCGCCGCTGTCCGGCCACATGGACATCGTTCTGGTCGATGCGCCTTGCACCGGCAGCGGCACCTGGCGCCGCCGGCCCGATGCCAAATGGCGGCTGACGCAGAGACAGCTCGATGCCCGCAAGGCCGAGCAATCGGCGATCCTCGACGATGCCCGAGCCTTCGTCAAGCCTGGCGGCCTGCTCGTCTACATCACCTGCTCGGTCTTCGACGAGGAGAATGGCGACCAGGTCGCGGCCTTCAGGGAGCGCCATGACGGCTTTGTTCCGGTCGACCACCGAGAACTCTGGGACAGCCGGTTTCCCGGCCATGCGGCTGCCGCACGCATTGGCGGCGCGGGCGGCATCTCGCTGTCGCCGTTGCTCAGCGGCACTGACGGATTTTATCTCTGCGCGCTGCGCAAGGCTGGCTGAGCCCCGCCGGCAAACGAAACCGGGCGCGCCAGGATGGAATTGCTGCAGTGCAGCAAAAGCGATTGCCTGTCGCCCACGCCTCTGCAATAAGCTTTCCCTGAGATGTGCCTGAGGTGTGAAAGCAATGGCCATGGCAGCAAAGATCGTACCCGCCCCCGACTATGAGGACCGCGTCAGGACGTCCTTCGCGCGCCAGAAGGCCATGACGACCATCGGCGCCGAACTGACGCTGGTGACGCCCGGCATCATCGAGATCGAGATGCCCTATTCGGCGGCGCTGACCCAGCAGCACGGCTTCCTCCACGCCGGCGTCATTTCGACGGCGCTGGATTCGGCCTGTGGCTACGCGGCGTTCTCGCTGATGCCGGAAAATTCCAGCGTGCTGACTATCGAGTTCAAGGTCAATCTCCTGGCGCCGGGCCGGGGCGAACGCTTCCTGTTCCGCGGCTCGGTGACAAAGCCTGGCCGCACCATCATCGTCGCCGACGGCCAGGCCTATGCCTTTGCCGCCGACGGCGAGGCCAAGCTGATCGCCACCATGACGGGAACGATGATGACGGTGGTGGGGCGCGATGGCATTGAAGGCTGATCCGATGCACAAGGCAGTCCGGATCGCGGGCAGGGATGTCCTCTTTGTCATGGCCGCCGAAGCCGAATACGGTCCGCATCTCAAGCGTCTGTTCACGCCTGTGATGACAGGGGTGGGGCCGGTCGAGGCGGCTGTCAGGCTCAGCGCCGAACTGTCCTGGCTGAAGTCCGAAAAGACACTGCCGGACCTCGTCGTATCGCTCGGTTCGGCGGGCAGCCGCAGGCTTGAACAGACGGAAATCCACCAGGCCGTCTCGGTCGCCTACCGCGACATCGACGCCTCGCCATTGGGCTTCGAGAAGGGTGCGACGCCGTTTCTCGACCTGCCGGTGACGGTGCCGCTGCCGTTCCGGATTCCAGGCATCAGGGAGGCGACGCTGTCGACTGGCGGCGCGATCATTTCCGGGGGCGCCTATGATGCGATTGGCGAGGACATGGTCGACATGGAGACCTTTGCCTGTTTGCGCGCCTGCCAGTTGTTCGGCGTGCCGCTGGTCGGGCTGCGCGGCATTTCCGATGGCGCTGCCGACCTGAGGCATGTCGGCGACTGGAAGGAATATCTCCACGTCATCGACGAGAAGCTGGCCGATGCCGTCATGCGGCTCGACCAGGCAATCGGATCCGGCGCGCTGCAATTTCAATCATCGCGCGAAGACGCGGAATCGGATTGAGAGAGACGCCTCGCAACCCATTGCGCCGACTCATTTCTTTCTCTAAACGCTCGCCATGAAGACAGCCAATCACCCCGACACCGTCCTGATTGTCGATTTCGGCAGCCAGTTTACGCAGCTCATCGCCCGTCGCATCCGCGAGGCCGGCGTATTTTCCGAGATTGTGCCCTTCCAGTCGGCCGAAGCGGCCTTCAAGCGCATCGAGCCGAAGGCGGTGATCCTGTCCGGCGGCCCGGCCTCGACGTCGGACATTGGCAGCCCGCGCGCACCGCGGATCGTCTTCGACGCCGGCGTGCCGGTGCTCGGCATCTGCTATGGCCAGATGGCCATGTGCGTGCAGATGGGCGGTGTCGCCGAAAGCTCCGACCATCGCGAATTCGGCCGCGCCTTCGTCGAGATCGAGAAGGACAGCCCACTGTTCGAGGGCCTGTGGGCGCCCGGCCAGCGGCATCAGGTGTGGATGAGCCATGGCGACCGCGTCATCTCCTTGCCCAAGGGGTTCGAGGTGCTCGGCAAATCGGAGGGCTCGCCCTTCGCCATCTTCGGCAATGTCGAGCGCAAGATGTACGGCATCATGTTCCACCCCGAAGTGGTGCACACGCCGGACGGGGCAAGACTGCTCAGGAATTTCGTCCACAACATCGCCGGCATCGAGGGCGACTGGACGATGCGCGCCTACCGCGAGCACGCCGTCGAGACGATCCGCAAGCAGGTCGGCAAGGGCAAGGTGATCTGCGCGCTGTCGGGCGGCGTCGATTCCTCGGTCGCGGCATTGCTGATCCACGAGGCGGTCGGCGATCAGCTCACCTGCATCCTCGTCGACCACGGGTTGATGCGCAAGGACGAGGCATCAGGCGTGGTGGCGATGTTCCGCCAGCATTATAATCTGCCGCTGATCCTGGTCGATGCTTCGGATCGGTTTATCGGTGCACTTGAGGGCGAGTCGGACCCCGAGAAAAAACGCAAGACCATCGGTAGGCTGTTCATCGAGGTGTTCGAGGAAGAGGCAGAGAGGCTCGGCGGCGCCGATTTCCTGGCGCAGGGCACGCTCTATCCCGATGTCATCGAAAGCGTCTCTTTCACCGGCGGCCCGTCGGTGACCATCAAGTCGCATCACAATGTCGGCGGCCTGCCCGAGCGCATGAACATGCAACTGGTCGAGCCGCTGCGCGAATTGTTCAAGGACGAGGTCAGGGCGCTCGGCAAGGAGCTCGGCCTGCCCGACAGCTTCATCGGCCGGCATCCGTTTCCCGGCCCCGGCCTCGCCATCCGCTGCCCGGGCGGCATCACTCGCGAAAAGCTGGAGATCCTGCGCGAGGCCGACGCCATCTATCTCGACGAGATCCGCAAGGCCGGCCTCTACGACGCCATCTGGCAGGCCTTCGTCGTGCTGCTGCCGGTGCAGACCGTCGGCGTCATGGGCGACGGCCGCACCTACGAATTCGTCTGCGCGCTGCGCGCCGTCACCTCGGTCGACGGCATGACGGCGGATTTCTACCACTACGACATGGCGTTCCTGGGTGCCGCCGCCACGCGCATCATCAACGAAGTGCGCGGCATCAACCGCGTCGTCTACGACGTGACGAGCAAGCCGCCGGGCACTATCGAGTGGGAATGAGGGGGTAGGCGGCAGCAACGTGGTTTCGGCTGGCTATCTGGCTATATTGACCTCCGTTCGCGTCTACGCTCCCGTCAACCTTATCCGGTTCGGTCTCCTTTCCAAGCAGCTTGGTCGACTTGAACGCGCTGGGCGGTGGATGTAAAGCGCCATTAGCATCGCGTAGGGCATTGGCGTACGATGGCGTGTAAATCGGCGGGACTACCCGGCGCCGATAGCTTCCACTCCCGGTTTGACCATCCTTGGTCGAACCTCAGCTCGGAACAATTGTTCGCCTATGGTCGCGTTCCATCGATACGCCGATCTTCCCCGAGGCGCTGGAGTGCGTCGTAGGCAAAAGCTGCAATCTCAACCGGTCATCGAGAACATTCGCGAAGAATTGCGATGCCAGCTGTTCGCCGCAGTCGCCGGCAGCCGGTAATATCGCACCAAAGAACATTCAGCGATGTCGTTCGCGCTGCACCGATCAGGATGCCGCCAGGTGACCGCTATCGCAGCCCCGAAAGCCTGTCGCTAGACTAGTTTCCGTCCATAAACATGCGCGCATTGCTTCGTTCCAGCCGATCAGCCGCAGCGAGTTTTCGCAGTTCTTCGGATGGGAAGTCTGCCGTGCCTGATCGGTTTTAGAAATCTCATCGCCTCGGGCCGGCGCAGCCCGCGAGTGCCTTTACGACAGGAGGCTATGAGCCTATATTGTTCTTCACAAGGAGAACAATTATGAACACGCTCATTCGCATCTACACCCCCGCGGAGGCGGCCGCCGTAAGCGGGATCGGCATCAAAGCCGTTCACAACGCGATCGACAAACGCATTGTCGATACGGTGCCAAGCGCCACCCGACGCGCCGGCGGGATCGTCCGACGGGCTTTGACCGGTGAGGATTTGCTGCGGCTCAAGCTCTGGTACGGCGTGGGTGCGACACTCCCCGCCGATCGCCGCCGCCGCCTGTTCGAGGAAATCAAAGCTGCCCCAACTGCCAAGACCGTAAGGGCTGACGACCTGCTGATAGTCGACATCGCCGAGGCGCGCAAACAGCTGAAAGCCCGCATCGTCGATCTCGACGAAGCGGAGGCTGCAATTGGTCGCGTTAAGGGAGTTATGGGCGGAGAGCCGGTCTTCAAAGGAAGCCGCATCCCTGTGCGGATGATCGCGACGATGCTGGCGCAGGGCGTAGATGAAGTGGAGGTTATCGAGGGATATCCCAAGCTAACGTCGCGGATGATCGAGCTTGCTAGGATTTGGGTTGCCGCTCACCCCGCGCGCGGGCGGCCCAAGAAGCTCTCCGAGCGGGGCCTGAAAATAAAGTCGTCGAAGCGCGTGATCTTGAAGGGTGACCCACGGCAGTTGACCAGTACGAAACGCATGTGACGTCGTGAGATTTCTGATCGATGAGTGCTTGCACACGTCCTTGGTTGCGGTTGTGCGGGAACGTGGACATGAAGCAAGCCACGTCAACTGGCTCGGGCTGAGCGGAGAAACCGACTGGGGCTTGATGCCCCGCATCATCGAGGGGGATTTCACCTTTGTCACAAACAACGCCAAGGACTTCAGAAAGCTTTATGCCAAAGAGCCGGTTCACGCCGGCCTCATCATCGTCGTCCCTCAGGTCGCTCCCGACAAACAGAGGGAGCTCTTGGATAGTCTTCTTGGTGACCTCGGACCGGAAGAATTTCTCATCAATGAGATCATTGAAATAGAGATCGATAACGGCGTTGCCGTCTTCACGCGATACGATCTGCCTCCGCCTGGCATTGGGGTCGATTAGAGATCAACCTGCGGCTTGCCCATCAGGCGACGCGGTGGACGTCAGTTCTTTCGCCTTCGTTGGGTGAGCGCCCCGACGTCACGGCCAGAGCGCTCCTATCGTGCCAAGTCTCAATTAAAGGG
>NZ_CAAF010000027.1 GCF_000359125.1 Mesorhizobium sp. STM 4661
CCGTCTTCGAAACTTTGCTGGAACAATTGTCTTTGAGCGTTGATGAAGTCGACTTCCATAACGCACTGGCCAGCGCCGCCGGCGCCTTTGACATTCCCGCATTCGCCTATCTGTCTCTGGTGTCTGATCGCGTGACAAGACCCAGGCTGATATCGAATTATCATGCCGGTTGGACGTCGCACTACTTGCGCCACCAATATGAAAGGATTGACCCGGTCATAGAATGGGCTAGGTGCAGCGAATGTCCCTTTCAGTGGGGACCGGGTTTCGGCCATGCCGGCATTTCAAAGCGACAGCATCAGCTTTTCGATGAGGCTGCCGAATTCGGCATCTGCTGCGGACTGACGATTCCACTTGTCGATCGCCGCGGCGGTGTCGCTGCGATGACCTTCGCGGCAGACAGGCTCGATCCGACCTTCCTGCGCATCGCCGAGCGATATGAACAGGCGCTCGAGATTATGGCCATGTGCTTTCACATTGGCGTTCGCCGCAAGCTTTCGGGCGATCTGGCGGTGGATGGTGTTTCGCTGACGCCCCGTGAGTACGAGTGCCTGGAATGGACGGCGAAGGGCAAGTCCGCCTGGGAGATCGGCTGCATCTTGGGGATCAAGGAGCGCACGGCCGCTTTCCATTTGGACAATGCTAAGAAGAAACTCGGCGTGCGCACCAAAAATCAGGCGGTGACGCTGCTGGCCTCCTCACGATCATCAATCCTCTGAGGAACAGAATCCCTCTTTGATCTACCTGTGCAAATGCACAGGCAGTCGCGGCATGAAGGTTCGCCTCCAATGGCAGGGTCATACCTGCGAGGAGACCATCATGATTGAGCTTATTGCGCCCGGCTGGTACGGCGCCTTTGCCGACGAACTTCACGAAATGCACCGCCTGCGCTACCGCGTCTTCAAGGAGCAGCTCGACTGGAACGTGCGCACGACCGGCGGCTTCGAGATCGACTCGTTCGATTCCCTGAAACCGCACTATCTTGTGTTCCGCGATTCCGCTGGTCGCGTCGGGGGCGGCGTACGCCTTCTGCCCTCGACGGGGCCGACGATGTTGCAAGATGTCTTTTCGAGGCTATTGGAAGGAAGAACAGCACCCCCGGAACCGAGTATCTGGGAAAGCAGCCGTTTCGCCCTTGATCTTCCACCGTCTGCACCGAAGGGCAGTGGGAGCATTGCTGTTGCCACCTATGAACTCCTCGCCGGCATGATCGAGTTCGGTTTGTCGCGGCGGCTCACCCATATCGTTACGGTTACGGATTTGCGCCTGGAACGAATCCTGCGTCGCGCCGGATGGCCGCTGGTCCGGATCGGTCCGCCCCAGACAATCGGCACCACGCGCGCTGTTGCCGGCTTTTTGGATGTCTCAGACGAGAGCCTTGCTGCGGTCCGCCACAATGGCGGTCTTGGCGGTCCCGTGCTGTGGGCGCCGGTGCTTTGCACGGGCGCCTGACATGGCTATGAGAGGCAACGACGCCGACTGGCCGGACTGGCAGGATGAGAAATCTTATCGCTACACGCGGCACCTGACGCGACGCGGCTGGGCCTGGGAATTCGTACGGCGCAATCCGGCCTTCCAGCGTGACTGCAGGCTCTCGCTTGAGCAGGCAGAATTTGCAGAAAGTTGGTTCGAGGTAGAAGTGGTGAGATCGTCGCTCGATCTCACGCAGTGGGGACTCCTTTTTCGCAAGCTCGTTGAGGCGCGATGCGGCTGTGTTCTGGTGCTTCCGCCAATGCCCGCATGTTCTGCCGCTCATTGCGGAAAAGGCACTGTCGACCGAAACGCTTTCGTTTGATCTCGCTGCATTGCCATGTCGGGCGGCACTCGTGGTCAGGGCGGACGGTCGCCAGCATGTCATGCTGCGAAATGCTCACCGGGATTTACAACTGGCTGTGGAGGGCGCGGACGTTTTGCGCCCCGTTCGACTTTCCGTCGACGCGATCTGGCCCGCCGATCGGATGAGACATCACCTGAATGCGCTCGAATGCCTCAATGCTCTTCACGCGACCGGGCAACTTCCCGACAGGCTGTTTCCGCCCGAAGCGCGCGCCAGCCGTTTGCGCTTCGTCCTCCAGGCGCTTGACGGCTCGCTGGGCGGGGCATCGCACCGCCAAATCGCAAGGGCCTTGTTGGGCCGACAACGCGTCCAGGCCGACTGGACGGATCCGCGCAACCACCTTCGCGATCGCATTCGCCGTGCCGTCCGGCGCGGTCACATGCTCATGGATCGCGGCTATCAGGATTTCCTCGCCTGAAGGTGATTGCAATAGGTCACCTGGAGTCGCTCAGCGCGCGAACAGTTCTTTGTATCCAGTCGTAACCATCCAGTTTGCCCGACCGAGATGGCTGCGAACCGCCATTCGAGCGCGCTCAGGTTCTCGCACCGGATCGATGCCGAGGACGAGCTGCGCCATCTCATCCTCGCTGGCATCGTCGGCGGACGCGTCCAGGAGCCTCATATAGACCGTGAAGTGCTCGTTGTCGTAGGCGGTCACGCGGTCCGACCACGGGACTTCGTCTTGAACTTTGGGTTTCATCGCGACCTCCTGGGGTTCGGGTTTGTCGTCATCGGATGGGGCAAGACATCTCCTCGTCGGGCTAATCATATCGAATAGGAACGATCGTTCCTAGAACGATAGTTCCGGTTCTGGTCCCATCTTGCCATGGACCTCAAAGAGGTCATGGCGATCAACATGCGTCGTTTGCGCCATGATCAGGACCTGACGCAGGAAGAATTGGCTGCCCGCGCAGAGCTGAGCATGCGCTATGTGGGCTCGATCGAGCGTGCTCGGGTTTCCGCAAGCGTCAGTGTGCTTGGCCAGCTCGCAAAAGCGCTTGACGTTGATCCTTGTGAGTTGATTAGGCCGCAGTAACAAAGGCGATCCGGCCCATCCCGGATTGCCGCAATCGATTTTGATGGCGCGCAGCCGGCCGCCGGTGACCTGAGCCCGCTTTCTTCGACATGGGTCTAGACCATTCGGCTTCGCTCCCTGGCGCAGCTTTCGTGACCTACAGCGCTGACCTTGAGCGATAATCATCGCCAGATCGCATCCGCGAAGTCGCGATCCCTAACAGCAGGTAGTTCGGGCAAAGTCGATGCTCGTGCGAGTTGCTCCTTAAGTTTGTAGAGTATACTCCGTGGTGAAATCCTCAACAAGAGGGTGGCCTCTCGCGTATGGGAATCCGAGAGGTCTTTGCCCGCAATCTGCGTAGGCTTCGCGAGAAAAAGAAGCTGTCGCAGGAGGCGCTGGCACATGAAGCTGGTGTTGATCGAACCTACATCAGCGCTCTTGAGCGCAGTGTATATGCGGCTACCATCGACATGGTCGAGAAGCTCGCTACGGTGCTGGAGGTTGAACCGGCAACGCTGCTCGATCCGCGATCTGAATAGACTTAAGCACCGTCTGATGCCGGCGATCTTTCGATCGCCCCGCGAACGCCGGCTGCTGGAACAGCTGATAGCGGCGCGCAAGAACAAGGGCTTAACCCAGGCCAAAGTAGCCGAAGCGCTTCGCGGCCCGCAGTCTTTCGTGGCAAAGAGTATGAGGGCGGTGAACGTTGCATGGACGTCATTGAGTTCCTCGACGTAGCTGAAGCGCTCGAAATCGAGCCTTGCGAGGTTCTCGCAGATGTGCGTTGCTTGCTGACCGATAGCTCGTACTGTGCTTGACTGTGCCACGCCGGCGGCAGATGGTTCGGGCAAATCGATGACAATGTGAATTACATATTATAGTTGATAAAGCACCGTGATCCGCTGAACTCCGCGCATGGATATGCGCAAGCTGGTCGGACGAAATGCACGCAGGATCAGAGAGAAGGCCGGCTTGACGCAGGAGCAGCTTACCGAGATCTCCGGCTTCAGCCAGCAGTACATCAGCGGGCTGGAGAAGGGCAAAAGGAACCCCACCATCGTCACGTTTTATGAACTGGCACAGGCCCTCCGTGTCAGCCACATCGATCTGGTGCGACCTGACTGACCAGGATTAAGCGCTATTTGGAAATGGCGCCGACGCGCCGCGGACATTTCAATCGCTTCCGTCGCATGGTTAATGCTGCGCACACTCTCGAGATAGGCGAAGAACGGCACGACGTGCTGCCAGATGCGCCGCTAGTCTAGGTCTGAGTGATCGCCGGGTATCGCCGACCCCAGTCGCCGGCCCCGAAATCCTCCGGAGCCTTCATGCCGGCTTTGGCGTCCGCGGCCCGGTAGATGGCGCTGAGCGTCGTCACGACGGCTTCGCGACCTTCCGCGACACGAACTCAAGCAAATGGCGGATGAGGCGCACGATGCAGGTTAGCACTGTCGCCTAGGTAGAGGTGGCGCCGCTCGCCTCCCTGTTGGCCAAGCAGTTTGCCAGCTTGCCGTCTTACCAGCACCTCGCCAGTCTCGTTGCGTTCTTGTTTAGGCCTTGCAACAGATCCTTCAAGGAAATTTATGGAATCTTTGCGACCGCAAATCGCTGTCAATGGTAGGCTCACCACAACTTTCGAGTTCCGCGGCGGCAGAAATCTGGTGTGTTTATGTTCCGCTGCCGAACAGCATTTGCGAAGAGCCCGATATGACAAAGCGAGCAGGACGAGGGGTTCGGTTCTTCTATTTGGCGCCGTGCTGACCAATGATGATACTTGCCGATCGCCTAATGACAGCAGCGCATCTTGATCGCCTACGGATTCTGGGCCTTTGCGCGCATGCCGACCTGACTGTCAGCGAACTGGCGGAGATTCTCGATCTTCGTCGGGAGCGCGTTGCGCGACACGTCCGGATGCTGGCCAGAGCCGACTTTCTTTGCGGCAACGGACAACGTCCTTTGTCCTCATATCATCTCAATGCAGGGGGCAAGGACGGAGGGTTGGTTCAATTCCTGGTCGATCTCCTGCCGCACGACGATGGGTGTCATAAGCGGGACCTGGAGCGGCTCGAGGCGGTACAAGACGCGTGGTCGAAGGGGACTGCTGCTTGATCGTAAAAAGATCTGCCCAGATGGGAGCGCAACTACCATGAACAACTCCGCTGACGTAGCCATGGCAGAACCCGGCACATACGGACGGTCTTCCTTGGTCCACGTCGATTGCCGCGTTCATGAACTGCTTCTACGACAGAGGCGGCAAGAGCGGACGATGCTCAAACTCATCGCATCCGAGAACTTTGCCTCCTCAGCCGTACTGGAAGCGACCGGCTCTATCTTCGCGAACAAGTATGCCGAGGGCTACCCGGGTGCGCGCTACTACGCGGGAAACGAGATCGTCGATGAGCTTGAGACCCTCGCGATCGAGCGCCTGAAAGCGCTCTTTGGCGGTGAGCACGCCAACGTCCAGCCTTATTCGGGCTCACCAGCCAACCAGGCTGTCTATCGCGCGCTTTTGAGCCCCCGCGACAAAGTCATGGGCTTGCCTTTACCCGAAGGCGGCCATCTGACTCATGGGTGGTCCGTCAACTTTTCCGGCACTGATTATCAACGCGTCCCATATGGGCTGCACGAAAAGACGCAGCAAATTGACTATGACCGCTTGCGCGAGACAGCCAGGCGGGAACGGCCGAAACTGATTTGGGTCGGCGGAACTGCCTATCCGCGTGCCTTTGACTACGCGGCAATGGCAGAAATCGCTGCGGAGGCGAACTCCTATCTCGTGGCGGACATCGCCCACATCAGCGGCCTGATTGTCGCTGGAGCGCATCCGAATCCCGTGGTTCATTGCGACGTCGTCACCAGCACATCTCACAAGTCGATCCGCGGCCCCCGTGGAGGCTTTATTTTGTCGAAGAATGAAGATCGTTATCAGGCGCTCTATCATCCCACGAGCAAACACCATCTCGCCAAACGGATTGATCGCGCGGTGTTTCCTCAACTGCAAGGTGGGCCGCATATGAATATCATCGCCGCGCTCGCTGTTGCTTTGCAGGAAGCCGCGACCCCCTCTTTCCGCACCTACGGTCACCAGATCGTCAAGAATGCCAAGGCGCTGGCCGAGGCGCTTCTGGGTCGTGGTTATGATCTGGTCACCGGCGGGACTGACAATCACATGCTGATCCTTGATCTTCGGGACCGGCCGCTATCAGGCAAAGCCTATGCCGAGCGCCTGGCAAGGGCAGGCATCATTACGAACTTTAATATGGTGCCGGGCGACCCGCGCGACCCGACGGTCACAAGCGGAATCCGCTTGGGGTCGCCGGCGGTGACGTCCATGGGCATGCGTGAAGGGGAAATGGTGCAGATCGCCGCTTTTATTGATTTGGTCTGCCGCCAGCCCGACGACCCAGAAGTTCATGCGAGCGTACGAAGAGACGTTGCTAACTTCTGCACTGCGTTCGACGTCCCCGGCATCCCCGACCGGTAAGCCACCTCAATCCAGAAACTCCCCACCTTCCAACACTTGCAGCGAGGACATTCCATGACCAGGCAGTTCGTGTTCTCTTCCGAATCCGTCGGCGCGGGACACCCCGATAAGATGGCAGACAACATCTCCGATGCCATCCTCGATGCGATCCTCCGGACCGACCCGAAGGCGCGCGTCGCCTGTGAAACGTTGGTGAAGACAGGGATGGTCGTTCTGGCTGGCGAGATCACCAGCCACGCGGAGATCGATTACAGCCAAGTTGCCCGCGATACGATCCTCGATATTGGGTACGACGACGATGCCATCGGCTTTGATGGTCGACGTTGCGCCGTCGTTCTGGCTCTCTCCGAGCAGTCGCCCGACATAAGCCAGGGCGTTGATGAAGGACGAGGGCAGGATCTCGAGCAGGGGGCGGGGGATCAGGGCCTCATGTTTGGATTCGCATGCAACGAGACGGATACATTGATGCCCTTGCCGATCCAACTCGCTCACCACTTGACGAAAAGACAGGCAGAGGTCCGGAAAACGGGACAGCTTGGCTGGCTGCGTCCGGACGTGAAATCTCAAGTGTCCGTACGCTACGAGGGTCTCCGCCCGGTGGCGCTGGATACCATAGTCCTGTCGACGCAGCATGACGAGGCGGTCTCACAAGCCACGGTCCGCGAAGGCGTCATCGAGGAGATCATCAAGCCGCTCTTGCCGCCCGACCTGGATACGACGGGGATCAGATTTCTGGTCAACCCAACAGGGCGGTTCGTGGTCGGTGGGCCTGCCGGCGACTGCGGTCTCACTGGACGCAAGATCATCGTCGATTCCTACGGTGGAATGGGGCGTCACGGCGGCGGCGCCTTTTCGGGTAAGGACCCGTCCAAGGTTGACCGCTCGGCCGCCTATGCGGCGCGGTACGTCGCAAAGAATATCGTTGCCAGCGGACTTGCGGAGGTCTGCGAGGTTCAGCTTGCCTACGCGATCGGCGTGGCCAGTCCGGTTTCTGTGATGGTCAACACCTTCGGAACCGCAAGAATCGAGGAAAAAAGGATCGAGTGCCTTGTTCTTGAGCTTTTCGATCTCCGACCGAAAGGCATCATCAAGATGCTTGATCTCTTGCGCCCGATATACCGCAAGACCGCGACATACGGACACTTCGGCCGTGAAGAGCCTGAGTTCACCTGGGAGAAGACGGACAGAGCCGACGACTTGCTGCGTGAAGCAGGACCGGCAGCTGCGTGAGGGCCGCTGGATCAAGCGCATGCGGCAACCCATTTCAACTCGCTCGACCCGCGCCTGGCCGGCATAGCAGAAAGCCGGTGGGTAGTTGGCGGAGACATTGATGCCGGATTATGACGTGCTTTGCATCGGCAATGCCATTGTCGACATCATCGCCCAGTGCGACGAGGAATTCCTCGAGACCAACGGCATCATCAAGGGCGCGATGAACCTCATCGACACCCAGCGCGCCGAACTTCTGTACAGCCGCATGGGTCCAGCGATCGAGGCGTCCGGCGGCAGTGCCGGCAACACGGCGGCCGGCGTCGCCAGCTTCGGTGGTCGCGCCGCCTTCTTCGGCAAGGTGGCGAACGATCCGCTCGGCGAAATCTACGCCCATGACATCCACGCCCAGGGCGTCGCCTTCGACACCAGACCGCTCGAGGGCCTGCCGCCGACGGCGCGCTCGATGATCTTCGTCACCCCCGATGGCGAGCGTTCGATGAACACCTATCTCGGCGCCTGCGTCGAGCTCGGGCCGGAAGATGTCGAGGCCGACAAGGCTTCCAGCGCCAAGGTCACCTATTTCGAGGGTTATCTGTGGGATCCGCCGCGCGCCAAGGAGGCGATCCGGCAGACGGCCAGGCTGGCGCATGCCGCAGGCCGCGAAGTCTCAATGACGCTGTCGGATTCGTTTTGCGTCGACCGCTATCGCGACGAGTTCCTCGAGCTGATGCGCTCCGGCACAGTCGACATCGTCTTTGCCAACAGCCACGAAATCAAATCGCTCTACCAGACATCGTCGTTCGACGAGGCGTTGGTGCAGATCCGCAAGGATTGCCGGATCGCCGCCGTCACCCGCTCGGAAAAGGGCTCGGTCATCGTGCGCGGCGACGAAACCGTCACCATCAAGGCGACGACAATCCGCGAACTGGTCGACACGACCGGCGCCGGCGACCTCTATGCCGCCGGCTTCCTCTACGGTTACACTGCAGGACGCAGCCTGAAGGATTGCGGCGACCTCGGCTCGCTGGCGGCCGGGCTGGTGGTCCAGCAGATCGGGCCGCGCCCGCGGCAGAATTTGCGCCGCGAGGCCGAGCAGGCTGGGTTGTTGTAGGGGGGCGTTAATGACGAGCTGCCCGTCTGCCCTCCCGGGGGCTGTGCGGAAAAGTGCGCGTAAATCGAAATGTCGGATGAGCATCCGCGTGAGGCGGCAGCCCGGGGCATGTCACGATCGAAACGGTTGATCGCGGTGCCGCCCTTTAGCGCGACCCTTTTGCCGTGTGATACAGGGAACGCGTTCGGATCAGCAGCTCGACCTGGCGAATGTTTTGCTCACCCGCGATCATCGACCTTGTGTGGCAACAGGTCGGCCGGGATCGTCATGCGATAGAGCGGGCGAAGCGGCCAACTGGTGAATTGACATCAACGCATCGCCGATTGAGATTATCCTGCCGGGAGCGCAGTGCGTTGTTCAAGCCAGTCGGACGATCATGGGCAAATACAAAGACCATCGTGAGCCACGCCGGCATCGTCATGACAATGACGCGGTTTCTTTTTCCGAACGGTCTTCCGAGCCAAGCTACTTTCAGCGTTCGTCCACTGTAACCGCGGATCCTGTCGACGCCGAAGTGGTGTGGTTCAACACCAGCAAGGGTTTTGGCTTTGTCAAATTGCCGGAGGGCATCGAGGCCTATCTGCACATCCGGGTGCTGGAGGCGGCCGGGAGCCGCGGTGTTTCCGAGGGAACGCGTCTGAAGGTCACAACGGAAGAAAGTCCAAGAGGTCATCAGGTCGCGCAAGTGCTGGAGGTCAGCGATCAGACCGCGAGAACTCAGCTACATACGCGTCGCACTGGAGAGTCCACCGCCGGGACGAGTGCCCAGGTGGAGAGCGAGGGCACGGTCAAGCGGTACAATCCCCAAAAGGGCTTCGGCTTCATTGCTCCTGAAAACGGTGAGAAGGACATCTTCGTTCATGCCACCGCGCTGACCCGCTCAGGACTGAGCATGCTGATGGAGGGTCAGAAGGTGTTTGTCCAATGCGGGCAGGGCAACAAAGGCCTGGAAGTTCGGAGCATTCGCCTCGCTTAGAGCCAAATGCGTTGGCCCTACCGAAATCGCGCCTCAGACAAAGAAAAAGCCCGCTACCGGGAGGAGGTGGCAGCGGGCTCGATTTAGAATGAGACGCGGGAGGAGGTGCGCCCCATTCAGCGTCGGCACCACATCTGGGAGGAGTAGATGGCCGACAACATGATCATACCGATTGCCGCGGATATTGCAACGCACAAATTTTATCTCGCGAGTGCGAAATGGATGTCTGATCCGCTTAGCCCATCCTGAAAAAGTGCGGTCAGGCTGCGGCTTTTTTGCGGGGACGCTTGGCAGGTGCCGGCGTTCCCGGTTCCTTCGGCTTGCGGCCCAGACCCATCGTCTTGGCCAATGCCGAGCGCGCCGCAGCGTAATTCGGCGCCACCATGGGATAGTCCGCCGGCAGCTCCCATTTCGCGCGATATTCGTCGGGCGTAAGGCCATAGTGGGTCGCCAGGTGACGCTTGAGCGACTTGAACTTCTTACCGTCCTCAAGGCTGACAATGTAATCGGGTGTAACCGATTTTCTGATCGGTACGGCAGGCTTGAGAGCTTCCGACTTTTCTGGTGCGGCACCACCAGCAGTGGCTTTCAATGCGATGTGGACCTGGCCGATCAGCCCAGGCAGTTCACCGACGGGAACCGGATTGTTCGAAACATAGGCTGAGACGACATGGGCGGTGAGTTCGATGAGGTTGTCGGCTTTGCTCTCGGTTTCTTCGGTCATGAAAACGCTCCTGCGGAATTAGAGTAGCCGGGTAAGAATCATCTCGTAGCTTAATAGTGACGACCGCGTTTGATGGCAACCAAAGCCATTGCATGATGTGTTGGCGGATCGCTGCACGCCCGGTCGCCGTCGCGGATCTTCCTCTTGAACCGTCATCGCCCTGACAACACATTGTGCCATGGTCGCCGTGTCGATGCGGCGCCTCTTCACCGCAAATTGGCTATTTAGAAAGTTGGGAGAAACCAATGAATGCTGAGGCTTTCGGCAGCCCCCTTTTCGTGAAGCGCGCCACGCACATCATCCAAGAGATCGCCGGCCTTGCGGATGCAATCGATTTTCTCAATGAATGGCCGGAAGATCGCAGAGACATGATCCACGAAGCCGCCCTGAGGGCATGCTACGATGCGTACGATGGGCGCAAGCCGGTAAGCACGGCGCGCAATGCCTTTTTCGGCTTTGCGAAGCGGGTCGCCATCTTGGAAGATTCAACCTCCGCGATGCAGTGGATCGCCGCCTGCAGATCGGGCAGTGGAAAAGTGCAGGTGTAGATTTCGACGAAGTGTTTGAGACTGGCGCGAGCCGCGTCGAATAGTGCAGTATGCACAGGTTTCACGGTTAGACCACGCGAATGAGAACCAGTTCCTCACCACCAACTGCAAAACCGCAGATCGCACGCAAGCTCACCATGGCCAGACGCTGCTCATGGTGATCGCTGGTCGCCAATGCCCAGGTTCGGTGGCGCAGATGCAGCGGTCGCATTCGGCTGACTAAATGCGACCCGGCTGTTTGCCGCATAGTGGCTGTGGAGGAGGGGGATGACCGGGTTGATCAGATTTGAGAGGCCAGTCGTTGTTCAGGTTAGCCGCCGCAGCTCGGAGCGTATCGTGTTCGACGTCAACGACGCGGCCGCTATCTTGCTGCGGGATCTGCATCATGAGACCGATAAACGCAGAATAGCGATGGACAC
The DNA here is from genome assembly GCF_000359125.1 of Mesorhizobium sp. STM 4661. Taxonomy (GTDB): domain Bacteria; phylum Pseudomonadota; class Alphaproteobacteria; order Rhizobiales; family Rhizobiaceae; genus Mesorhizobium. The sequence goes on from NZ_CAAF010000027.1 coordinate 11,327, forward strand.
CTGTCTGCAGGTGTTACGCGGTAAGACCCATCCACCAGCTGCTCGACGAGCTTTCGTCGCGGCCGCGCTCGAAGCACGCATTCTACGCGGCGATTGAGATTTAGGACGCCGCTCATGAATTTCGGCCATCTGCGCATCGCTATTGGGCGCGGTCCGAACACCCCTGCCGGCTCCGCCAGGAGCAAGCCAACACCGCACTTTCCGCGGCGGCTTTCCTGGTCCGGCGCCTGATCTTCCACCATCAAAACACAAGGGTCCGCCAGCCAGCTGCGGCCGCTCGGCTTCGCCGTCGCGGTGATGGTGATTGCAGCCAGAGGCAGACGGAGCCATCGAGCGGGAATTGGCCCGGTGCAGATGGCAGAGCGTCGATGCCGCCTCAATAGTCTCCAGAAGTGCCGTTTGAACCTTCCCCAGCTTAGCCCTGTATCCGGTTTCCCGGAACACGCTCCGCAGACCGGCGCCGCGTGATCGCCGATGCCTCTCCCGATGGTCGGGAACGGGGTTTCGGCGATCAAGGTCGGGGAGACGATAGTGATACTGGATTATCCCAATACGGAATAATCCGAAACTGGCTGGCGGTGAGCCGCCTCGTTTCTGGCCGGCTCATTTGAGGCCAAGCCTCCTTCGATCGCCAGCCAACGGCGGCGTCTGGAAAGCTGACTTCGACGCGCCGTAACAAGGGCCGCGGCCAGGCCAAGCTTGCCGAGGCGCTTCGTCACCGGCAGCGCGATTGCCTTGGGCGCGCCGGATAGACTCCCCCAAGGTTGCCCGGTGTGTGGCGTTGCCGCTCACCGCCGGCGAGTGGCACCGAGCCCTACGCCGTCTGCGCTTTTTCCCGAATTGCGCGTGCCGCAGCCACCATGTTCACCAGGGCAGGGCGGACCTCCTCCCACCTGCGCGTTTTGAGACCGCAGTCGGGATTCACCCACAGTTGGCCATCCGACAATCGCTCGCGCGCAAGCATGATGAGGTTGGAAATTTCGCCCACTTCCGGGACCCGCGGCGAGTGAATGTCATAGACGCCGGGACCGATCTCGTTCGGATACTTGAAGGTTCGCAGCGTATCGAGCAGTTCCATCTGCGAGCGCGAGGTTTCAATGGAGATCACATCGGCATCCATTGCGGCAATCGCGTCCACGATATCGCCGAACTCGGAGTAGCACATATGGGTGTGGATCTGGGTCGCATCGCCGACGGCCGTTGAAGCCAGCCGGAAGCATTCGACGGCCCAGTCGAGATAGGCCTGCCACTCGGCCTCGCGCAGCGGCAAGCCCTCGCGCAGTGCGGCTTCGTCGATCTGGATCATCCTGGCGCCGGCCTTTTCGAGGTCGCTCACTTCATCGCGAATGGCGAGCGCGACCTGGCGGCAGACGGCTGAGCGCGGAAGGTCGTCCCGGACGAAGGACCAGTTGAGGATCGTCACCGGGCCGGTAAGCATGCCCTTCACCGGCTTCGGCGTCAGCGACTGGGCATATCGCCACCAGTGTAGTGTCATCGGATTTTGTCGCGACACATCGCCAATGATGATCGGGGGGCGCACAAAGCGCGAGCCATAGCTCTGCACCCACCCGTGTTGCGTGAAGGCGAAGCCGCAGAGCTGCTCGGCGAAATACTGCACCATATCGTTGCGCTCGAATTCGCCGTGGACCAGCACGTCGAGTCCGATCTCTTCTTGCCAGCGAACGGCGGCTTCTATCTCTTTTTTCAGGAACGCCTCGTAGTCGACGTAACTCAGCTCGCCCTTGGCATGGGCTGCCCGCGCCTTGCGAACCTCGGCTGTTTGCGGGAAGGAGCCGATCGTCGTGGTGGGGAAGGAAGGCAGGCCAAACGTGTCGCCCTGAAGCTTGGAGCGCAGGTCGAATGCGCTCTTCCGACGCGTCATGGCGACCTTGATGCTGGCGACCCGTCCTTCGACGAGCGGATCATGCACCTTCGCGGATGTCGCGCGAACGGCGGCAGCCTCAGCCGACGCCTCTAGTTCGGCGGCGACCGCGTCCCGGCCTTCAGCCAGGGCACGGGCGAGCACGACCAGCTCGTCGGTTTTTTGCGCCGCGAAGGCGAGCCACGATTTCACGTCCGCATTGAGTGCCGTCTCCATGTCCAGGTCGATCGGCACATGCAGCATCGAGCAGGACGGGGCGATCTCCACGCGGTCCAACGGCCAGCCGGCGACGATCGGCTTGATGCGGTCAAGTATGGCAGGCAGGTTCGCGCGCCAGACGTTGCGGCCGTCGATCAGCCCGAGCGAGAGCACAAGTTCCTTCTGCGCGAGCCGGCCGACGGTCTCCAACTGCTCTGGAGCGCGCACGAGATCGACGTGCAGTCCCGCCACGGGCAGAGAAATTGCGGTCTCGAGATTGTCTCCCAGCGATCCGAAATAGGTAGCGACCATGATCTTCAACTCCGGTGCTGCTTTTGACAGCCGGCAGTAGGCGAATTGGAGCGCATCCCGTTCGTTGGGAACCAGATCGACCACGAGCGCCGGCTCATCGATCTGCACCCAATCGGCTCCCGCGAGCCTCAGCCTCCGCAGGAGCTCCTCGTAGACCGGCAACAGCCTTGGCAGGAGCGCGATAGGGTTGAAACCTTCCTCAGGTGACTTCGCCAACTTGAGAAAGGTAACCGGTCCAAGCAGGACCGGGCGCGTGTGGATGCCGAGCGCCTTGGCCTCGAGGAAATGATCGACCGGTTTCGCCGACGAGAGGGCAAAGCTCTGATCGTCCGTAAGTTCCGGCACAATGTAGTGATAGTTGGTGTCGAACCATTTGGTCATTTCCATCGCGGCAAGGCCATGCCCGTTGGCCGCATGCTCGTCACCGGCATGTCCGCAATCAGCGGCCTGATCTTGGTTGCCGCGCGCCATTGCGAAATAGGTATCGAGTGGGACCTCGCCGTCAGTCCAGGCGTATCGTGCCGGCACAGCGCCGACCATGGCGACGGTGTCGAGGACATGGTCGTAAAGCGAGAAATCGTTGGACGGAATTTTCGACACGCCGTGATCGTGCTGCTCCCTCCAGCTGCCGGCACGCAGCGCCTTCGCCGTCGCGAGCAGGTCGGCAGCGGGAGATTTTCCGGACCAGTAACTTTCAAGCGCGAATTTCAGTTCCCGCCTTCGACCGATACGCGGTACGCCGAGCGTTGTCACAGGAATTTGTTGAGAGACAGTCATGCCATACCCCGATGGTTGGGGCGTGGGGACGAGGAACGCGCGAGTAGGCGGCACGAAGCCGGGCTACCGCGACCTCCGAGACACCCCGCCCGTGGACGTTGTTCGTCGTGGCAGGTCTCCTGGCTCGCGGGTCAAAGCCTCTGCCCGTCTTCCCGAGGCCGTTCGCCTCAGTGACATCAATGGGCTTGGCTCGCCGCTAACAGTTGCGGGGGCAGCGCCGGCATCACACCGGCTTCCCTCTTAGCTCCGCTACGGCAGTGCCGCGCGGAGAACCATGACATGCGCACAATCACAGCCGCTTCGCTCCTTGTCAATACCATATAACGAGATGTTTATGTGATGATGCGAATAATGCATTGCGCTGACCGGTCTCTTTCGCCCCAAAAGCCGCATACGATGCGGCCATCGGTGCTGGCTCGGAGAGGTCTTTGTCCCATCGGCACGAAAAGAGCGTGTCGCAACAGGCGTTGTCGCATGCGGCCGACGTTGCCAATGCCGCTGATGTGCGAGCCTTCCAACTATCTCAACGAGAAAAGGAAAAGCTCCGGCCTCACCGAGGCCACCAAGAACGAAGCGCCGTGGATCGGCGCTGATCCGCAAGACTTTGCAACCGTCAGATATGCAGCGGGCGGTTCTTACGCGAGGCCGCGAACGCGGCTTTGGGAACCCAATCGCGGGCGAGGAGGGGTTGGAGCGGGTTCGTGCCGATAGTGAATTTCCTACCCTCTCCCACATTATTGAGCATGTGCCCGAGCGACCGCACACAAGGCCGCATCAAGAGAAAGCCCGGTCAACTGCAGGGATTCTTCATTCTTGATTTCATTGGATACGCCCGGCCGCCCTGAGTTTCTTGATTCGACTATTTTTCAGCTCAGGAGGCAAAAAGTTAACACGATTGTCCAGTTTAGTCATGAATTGTTCGAAATCCATATTGATCTGATTTATAAACAGTCGATTCGAGTACATCTTCCGAACCTGATGATCATCTCTTGGAAAGACAGTGTACCAAGGGATGCCTCTGTTTTTCTGCCTGATTGAGTATAATTCAGCACCAATGTCCATATCACTGAAAGAATATCCAATGAGTAGGACGCAGCTGTTCTCAAATCCGCCCATGGCTTTTGATATCATCTTTCGATACGATGATATCATTTCAAAATAATCGAATTGAGTTATAACCAAGCCACCTTTACCGACCGGCTCGTGGGCGTAGGTTAAACTTCCGTGCGGCTTGTAGAGCGGCATGCGACCGCTCAAAGCTTGCCTATCATCATAAATTATGTCCGGGGGGAGAGAGCTACTCGATTTGTAGCCAAGCTCAACTAGCTCATCGTAGTTGGTCGTGAATATCGACCGCGCTCCCAGATTGGCCAGTGCAACATGCTGCCACAATGGCAGGAAGCAGGTAAAATGTTCGACCAAGAACTCAGACATCGGCGTTCGGCCGGTCTTGGTTTCGATTATCGCGGCGGCATGCTCTAGGCTCATGAGCTTTAGGCTCTCCGGGTCAAACGCAGTCGAGCCGTCATGCTTGAAACGCTGCCATAGCGTGTTTCGCAGAGCATATGCGTTGGGAAGATCCTCGCCCAATTTGTTCTTGGCGCCTATCGAAGCTCCTGCGCCTAGAAAAATTGTCAACCGTCCGCGAAACAAATCCCAATTGGACACGAAGTCTTCGAAGTTGTCGTCGATTTTGCCCGGCACGCGTTAGAACCTTATGTGGGGAAGTGATTTTGTGTACTAGACGCGGAGTGCGACTCATAGTCTTAAAGCAACATGGTCACAAAAATATTAGGCGGACGTTACGTCCTCAAAAGGAAGCTGCTGCCGGGTAGTGTCGAGCGGGGCGAGCCCGAGTTATGGCAAGCACAGGACGCCGGTGACGTGTACTATGTCAAATTGTGGCCTCGTCGCAGCGGCGACGAAATGGACATCCGGGCCTTGTGGAATCGAGAGGTTAGAGGCCTCAGGCGGCTTCAAAGCTATCCTGGAGCCAGCCAGAGGTTCATGACCCTCCAAGATCTCGGCATCACTGACGATTATTTTTTTATCGCGCTGGAAGGCGGGCGACGCGGAATCCTATCGGAATTGCTTGAGCGAAGGCAGAACGTCCACTGGCTGCTTAACTTGACAGTGGCATCGAGGAGACGACCGCTGTGGGAGGGGCTTTTACGCATATCCGAAGCCTTACGCCTTTTACATGACGGCGGCACGATCCACCGGACGCTTTCCTCGGCTTCAATTTTCGTTGGCCCTGACGGCAGCAACGACTTTCGATTGAGTGGTTTCGAATGGTCGCTGCGAATTGCAGGTAACGACGGTGCTTCAGCAAATCCGGCCAAGCAACGCGTCGCGAGGCCACCGGAACTTGAGCGCGGTCCTGGTGAGTTCTCGACAGCCACCGATTGGTTCGACTTCGGACTACTAGCTGCAGAGATGTTTGGTGCGCCGGTCAGAACTGTAAGAAAACTCAGTGCGCTCAAAAAAGCGATTACCGATCTCCCAACTCTGCGAGAGCGAGAAAAGACGCTTCTCCTGTCGTTACTTGAGGAAGAAGCAGATCGCCGTTTGGTGGATGGTGAGTCCGTGGAGCGGGCCATCCGCGATATTGTTGTCGGCCTAGAAGCTGTTGCATCCGCGTCCAGCAATCCAATTGTTGTTGCGGTGCGCTTAGGACCCCTTACGGACCTGTCTCGCGCCATAGAGCGTATCGCGGGAGACCAGGCCCGCGCCGACGCCGTCGAGAATCAAAGAAAATGGATCGAAAATGACTTACGGGGTGATATCCGCGTGATCGCTCGGAGCTACCCGAGGCGTCGATTTATCCTGAAAGGCTCGAAGCTTGAGTATCGAGTATCTCAGTGGGATTTGCCTCAGGGGGGCGCAACTTGGGATGTAGGATATTGCGATTCAGTTGAAGAATATCCGAAGTCTTTCCAAGGGGACGACATTCTTAACACTGGTGAACGAAAATTACAGATTCGTCTATACCCCCACGTACGCAACAACATTAACTCGATCCGGGACAAAAGTCTTCCTTGGGATAAGGCATTTCCGCCTAGGGTGGTTGACGCAACCGTAGAACCACACCTTCAAGATGTCCACGATTTCTTCAGGGTCACCCAGCAGATAGACACTCTTTTGATTGCTGCTCAGATTTGCCCCGTTCGAGTGATAGAAGTCGATACGATGGGGGGCATCACCTATATCTCGGTGACCCCCGTCAAGGAAGTCGAACGTAATGAGCTGTGTACGTTCCTCAAGCTTTCGCCGCCTGCCGATCAAGTTGCAGACTGGTTTGGCTTGGGTGCGGAAGAAATTTCAGATGATGACGAACAAGAGCCGAGCAGAGATACCTACTATCTTCTTGATAGAAGGACGATCTCGCGTGACCCGCAGGGGGCCGTTCAATGGTCATTTGACCGCAGAGAGATGAATTCTGGAGGCCCCCGCTACCATTTTGTTACGGAGCAAGGCGCCGTAACACGTGCTGGTGCAACACTCTACTTGGCTCGGAACTTCGGTGGAACCATTGCGCAGATTCGGAGGCGTCACAAAGCCATTGAAGATTTGCGCCAGCACACTTCGTTGTTGCGACTAATCGCGGACCCCTACATTGCGAGCAGGCGCGGGTTAGACCGGGCACCGGCAGGAAGAGCAGCAATCGATCTTGACGAATCGAAAAGAAAAACAATCGAGCAACTTTGGCAGGTTTATCCATCCTTTGCAGTCCAAGGGCCGCCGGGGACTGGCAAGACAACTCTAATCCAAGCGTTCTCTGATCGCCTGCTTACTGACGACCCAACGGCGCAGGTTCTTCTTACGGCCCATTCTCATCACACCGTTGACGATGTGCTCCAGAAGACTTCAAAGCTTTTCAATGAGCTGCCCCCAAACAGTCGCCCAATCCTTCTCAGGCTGGGCGCCCGGCAAGGGTCTGATTTCGATATTGATGCCACGACCAACGTCATTTTGGATTCCCTCGCGGCTAGTGAAATGGCGCAGGCCGCGCCAGGGTTTCTTAAGGAGAAGCTGGCGGAGGCCATATCGTCTCCGGATGAACACATGAGCCCAAGCGTTGAACGGAAGGCAATGCAACTGCTCATCCAAGATGCGGCGAATCTAACGTTTGCCACGTCCAACGCGCCTGACTTAGCCGAGCTTTCCAACAGGGGGCGGCGGTTTGATTGGTCTGTAATTGAAGAAGCGGGCAAGGCGCATGGCTTCGATATGGCGGCGGCGTTGCAGGCAAGCCATCGCATTTTGCTGATTGGAGATCACCATCAGCTCCCTCCCTACAACGCAGAGACATTTGAGGACCTCTTAGGGGAACCTCTTCGAGTACAAAAGGCTGTGCAATTGGGTGCTCAGTTCGCTCCCGGACTGGTTGACCCCGCTCTCGTCGATGAGGATCCTAGCAAAGATAGCTTTGCCGACCGCTGCACCAAGTGGAGATCAATGGTTCGCTTTTTCGGCCGCTTCTTCGAGCAAAGCATGGGAGAAGGCATAGGATTAGACGGGCCAGCCTCCACGCTGACCGATCAGCACAGGATGCATCCAGACATCGCGGACTTGGTGGGCCGAATATTTTATCCAGATGACAGCGGCACTCTCCTGAAAACTCCTGACGAGGCGAAGGTGAAATTTGAAGGCCTACCTCCATACGACATAACCGGCTCTTCTTGGATGCCGGAGGCGCGGATAATTTGGCGTGACGTTCCATGGATACAGAAGGAAAAGTTTTCAGTCGGCGAGCAAACGGGACTTTTTGTTTCGGACAGCGAAGCCGAAGCGGTTGTTGACACTCTTCAACAGTTTCGGCCGCGCGGAAGCCAAAAGTGTCACATCCAGATTTTGTCGCCATACAACGATCAGTTGAAGCTTATCCGAAAAAAGATCGAGGCTGCGAGGGGGGCTGGGACACTTGACTGGATGTTCCAATCGCCTTTCGATCTTACGGTCGACAAACGGCTTGGTGCGACGGTTGATGAATTCCAAGGAAGTGAGGCTGATATTGTCATAGTAAGTCTCGTGCGGAACAATGCGTTGGTTCCGTGGAAGAGCCTTGGGTTTCTTAAGCAAGAGACGAGAATGAACGTTTTGCTTAGTAGGGCAAAACAGAAGCTTGTAATTGTAGGAAGCTGGGATTTTTTTTCGAGCAGATGCAACGATTTCACCCCAGAAGAGGCTGATTACGCCTACATCGGACGAATGATGGCGTTCATGGAGAGAGCGCAGGTAAATAGAACGTTGGTTCGGACAGGAGGCCACTCGTGACCTCGCTCTACGTTCCAGTCTTCCGCGTTGCGGTGAACTATGTGGTGAATTTTGGCCGGCGGTGGAGTGTTCTTGAGCAGATGTTGCTGCTCGAATTGGCTTCTGGGCGACACTCTGTGCGTGAGTTAGCCCGAAAATCTCTGGTTCCGGACCGTCTTGTCGTGGAGGGCTTGATCAATCTAATGCGGGTGGGTTGGATTGAAGTTCGATCCACATCAGCAGGGAATTTTTTCACGGCTACCACAGCCGGCAAAAGACGGGCCGCCGACGAAAGTCTGCCTTCCCAGCTACAGCGCGGCGGGCGTTGGATATCGCTATGTTTTGATCGATTGTCGGGAAGCTGGCTTAGAGCAGACGATCTTGATCTGGTGTATGAAAAAGACCTGCCGGAGAACGCAAACCTCCTTGAGCCGATTGAACAAAATTACGATCCGAACGACGCGACCATTCGCGATCTTCTATATTTAGGCGTTGACGAGGATCTGGAGGACGAAGAGCCGAAGTTACGGACACCGTCCAGGCCCTACGCTCGGATTTATCTTGACATGGGGGAGCTCACAGGTCTCCCCGACTACGCCCCTATGCGTCTCAGGGAAAAGCTACGCGCACAACTCATTAAACTTGGGGCCGTCCCAACGAAGCGGGCCGCCAAGATCAGCACCGGCATGGGCGAGGGGGTCGGGCGTGCGTCCTTGGATTCAAGTAACTTTATCGTTGGTGGGGAGGAACACTTTGAATTTATTCAGAGTGCTCTGAGATCTACAAAATCATACATTGCGTTCCACTCTTGCTTCGTTCATCCAGAGACAGTCAAAAGACTTCTGCCATCACTTTCAGAGGCGGCTAGGCGCGGCGTAAAAGTTGATCTGTTGTGGGGATTGCGCGTAGACGCTGAAGACCCGAAGCCTGCTGCCCCCATCGGGGAAGTGCAACAGTTGCTTGCAATGCTGCCCCAATCTGCAAACCAACGTATACAGCTATCTCCAAATTCATCAGGTTCTCACGCCAAGATCATCATCTTTGACGACAAAGATCTCGGCTGGACTACCGTCGTGGGGTCCTGCAACTATTTGTCTTCATGGTACAGCGCCAAGGACGTGTCGCTTCGGACCACCTCGCGAGTAGTTGGGCGCGAGGTGGTGGGTCAACTCATCAGCGCCCAGGTTCCCTCAGCGGGGAGTTGGCCCGCTGTAGCTAGAAGACTGCGCAGTGTTTGGCAGGCAATTCGCAGTTTCGATCCGCAAACAGAGGCAGGCGAGTACTCTATTGAACTCTTGGTTGACGAGGACCATTACGCGTGCATTACGCGAGCGCGGGATGAGGCCAAGTCCCGAATATTGATTGGGTGTGATCTCTTCGGCTTGGCAGCCGAAACCTCGGTGGTGGTTCCGATGGAGGTTGCGGCTCGAGACGGTTGCCGAGTAGAACTCATGTACAATCGGCCCAGCAAGACTATGACAGAGCAGGGCCGGGCACCCAGTGTGAACGAACTTGCCGCACGCGGCTTGGAATTGCACCGCGATCCGTCACTGCACGGCAAGTTCCTTATCGTTGATAACGACACCGTGGCGGTGACGAGCTTCAACTGGCTCTCCACTTCGGTTTCCGGCGCCCGATCGCGCGGCGCCGAGCTTGGTTTGCACGTACGAGGGCCGGGGGTTGGCTCGTGGTTGGCAGAGAAGTTGACTGCTGAGCAAAGCGCCGGATCAGAACGGGCTCCCTAAACAATTCGGGATCCCACTTCGTGGCACGGTCTATATGCAGACGCGCGGTGCCGTCAATGCGCTCGGGTTTGACCCGGAGGCAGATCGAAGTGGGGCCGAATGGTTCAAGCGTTCAGCGGGTGGCGGAGAGGTGGTTGCGGGGGCGCGCTGCAGACCCAAAGACCGGCCATCCCGTGGACATTGCTCCCGAGGAAGCGGAATCCGCGTACGGGCTTTGGCGCATCTGGCGCCCTGCAGTAGTTGCGGCGCCGACGGCACGCGCGACCACAAGGCTCGTCCGGGACGATTTCGGCTTGTGCCCACAGGTGCGCCACCGCGTCGGCCTTATAGATCGAGTTCCAATGGACGATCGCCGCGCTGAGGAGGTTTCAAGCCCGACGCCCGGTATTGCTGGGCCTCATGCCGCCAGCGTCTCGAACAACTGCGCGGCGGTCGACTCGACCTGCTGCGCGAGCAACTTCACCCTGCGGTTGCTGAAGGCCAGCGCGTAACTGGGCATGCTCGCCCCCCTCGCGCGAGCGAGCCGAGATCCGGGGTGAATGCCGCACTCGCTAAGCGATGGAAGGGCGGAAGCTGACCGGCAGGCGCTGCGGGCAGCGAATGACGTAAGAAGGCATGTAGACGACGTCCTCCGCGGCGATGGTCAGCGCCAGATCCTCCAGTCGCCCGAACAGCGCGGGGAAGGCGCAGCGCAATTCCAGGCGCGCCAGCGCAGCGCCCAGGCAGGCATGCGGCCCCTCGCCGAACGACAGGTGCGGGTTGTGCCGCCGGGTGACATCGAACCTGTGGGCGCCGGGACCGAAGGCCTTTTCGTCCCGGTTCGCCGCATGGAACGCCATCAGGACGGCATCGCCGCGGCGGACCATGCATCCGTCGATCTCCACGTCCTGGGTGGCATAGCGGAACGGCAGATTGGCCGCTGAGCTGCCCCAGCGCAGGATCTCCTCGATCGCCTGTGACCACGGAACTTGGCCGCTGCGCACCAGGTGCAGTTGCTGCGGATGCGTCAGCAATGCCAGCACGCCATTGCCGATGACGCCGGCGGTGGTCACGAAGCCCGCAGAGAGCACCATGAACAGCATGTCGATGAGCTCGGTGTCGGAAACGAGCTCGCCTTTGTCACGCGCGACGATCAGGGCCGAAGCCAGATCATCGCCGAGCTGGCCCCGCTTGAGCGCGATCAGGCGACGGAAGAACTCCGGGATGCGCTGCCGCGTCTGTCGCACCTCTTCGGCTGTGGCGGAGGTGTTGGCCAGGCTGTAGGTGAGCGCGACGATCTCTTCGCGCTGTTCGTCCGGCAAACCGAACAGTTCGGCGATCACGTTGGTGGGCAGCGGAGCGGCGAACTCGCACATCAGATCGGCACTGCCGCCGCGCTGCGCCATCTCGGCCAGGAGTCGATCGACGCATTGTTCGACCCGTGGCGCCAGCAAGGCGATACGACTGGGCGCGAAGCTGCTGGACAGCAGGCCGCGCAAGCGCCGGTGATCGGCGCCGTGCGCCGTGGTCATATTGTCCACTTTGCATATCCCGATCAGCGGATGATCCTCGGGAATCTCGCCGTCCTGCAGCGCCCGCCACTGTCGCCAGTCCTTGTTGAAACGCTGGTCGGAAAGCATCTGCCTGAGCGTCTGGTGACGGGCTGCCGCCCAGGTCACCACATCGCCTGGCAGCGACACTCGCGCCATCCCCCCCTGCCGCAGAATCGCAGAAGAAAGACGATCAAGTTGCGTGGGAGCGGCCGGCACACCGATCAGTCGCAATGATCGTTTTCTACGCGCATGCCAACAACTCCTTAAGAACCATCGCGGGTCCACTTCTCGGCACGGATGATCCGCGCGCGGACTTCGAAAAGTGCCCCCCCCAGTGTGTTTCGTCCTCAGAAGCGGTAGGTGAGACCTGCGCCTATCAACCAGGGATCGAGCTTGGCCTTGCCCGTGAGCTTGGCGCCGGCGACAGTGACGTCGAAGTCGGGCTTGAGGAAAAGCTTCTTCACGTCGAAGTTGACGCCCCAGTGCTCGTCCACCATGTAGTCGAATCCGACCTGCAGCGCGCCGCCGAATGTGTTCTTGACCTTGAGATCATCGGCGCTGCCGGCTTGCTGATGATAGAAGATCGTATAGTTCACGCCGGCGCCGAGATAGGGTTTGAAGGCGTCGAAATCGGTAAAATGATACTGCAATGTCACCGTTGGCGGCAGCAGCCAAACCTTGCCGACCTTGCCAAGCCCGCCGATCGCACCTTGGCCGTCGATGTTGGCATAGGTGGTGCCGAGTATGAGTTCGGCGGCGATGTTGTCCGTGAAGAAGTACGAAATATCGAGTTCCGGCGTCACGGTGTTCGAATAGGAAAGACCAGAGCCGGGTACCGCATTGACGTAGCCCGAATCCTCGGTAATCACCCCCAACGCCCTCAGGCGGATCTGCCAGGGGCTTGGCGCTTCCGCGACCCGGGCTTCTGCCTGCGGGACGCTCGCGGCTTGATGAACATCTGCCGCGCTGGCCTGTCCCGCAACGATGAGGACGACAGCCGCTGTCATTGCCCGCGCCACGCCAATTCGCGCTCTCGCCATACTTTTCTCTCCTTGATCTTCAGAAGCGACGCACTGCGCCTTGATTGAATCCTGCTCGCATCAATCGAGATTGACGGAGCGCTCATGCGGGATAGGCCCCGCATGAGTCGTGCCAAATGAGAAAATCGTTGGAGAACAATGCGGTCACTTCGATAGCGCTGTGTCTCATGTCCGACTTCGTCGAAGATCCGACAATGAGTGCAGCCGTAGCCGCCCCTGATAGCCGTTCGTCAACATCGGCCGGCAGTTCGTTGACACGCTCGTACTCGGCTTCGAGTTTTGGCGTATTCTGCGTTCAGCGCCTTGATCGTCGCCTGCTGCTCGGTCGTCAGGCCGGGGGACGTTCCAGCCAGTTCGCGCAGTCCGTGGGCGCGTCCGTAAGGCGTCTCGACCGCGACCGATATGGGCGGGAAATCCTTTGACAGCATGCGCCAGCCGCCATCCGATCGGGCCATGTAGCGGATCGCGTTCAAGACCTCGCGCAGGTCCGTCACCACGCGCCGCCCGGTCTTGGCCGCGCCCGGCAGGAACGGTTGTATCCGCGACCATTCCTCATGCGTCAGATCGGAGGGGATAGCGCTTGGTCTTCTTCTCGATATCGGCCATCCGGCCACGCGTCGCTCGGGCCCACATCCCAAGCTTGAAACACGATTAATCCCGCCAATTCGCTGCCGCCCTGCAGCAGGCCCCTCTCCGGGCGGCAATTAATCCTGCTTCGGTTTGAAATTCGCTACGAGAGCACGATATCGTTGTGACGACCGACCTGGATTGATCATCAAGTGGCCGATACCGCCGTAGAATGCGACGAAAAGGCGCGTGGCCGTTCTGAACCTCCGGGCCGGCCGCCGCGCAATCGTGCGGTGATGAAGCACTCCGATGTCCTTGGTGGGCTCGATTACCTGGCGGCGGACTATCACCGGCAGGATTTCTCCAAGCATATCCACAACGAGTATCTGATCGGGCTGATCGAGCGAGGTGTCCATGATGTCTGGTGCCGAGGTGAGATTTGGCACGCCGGTAGCGGCACCGTCGCGACCTTCGCGCCCGGCGAACCGCATTTCGGGGGTGCTGGTGACGATCTCGGCTGGAGCCAGAAGATCTTCTACATGCCCGAAGGCCTTGTCCGGCAAGTCCTTGAGGACAGCGGCCAAAACGAACCCGGAACGATCGACTTCAAAAGCCCGTTCCAGGAGAATGCCCCAGTTGCACACGGCCTCAGCGCGTTTTGGCGCCTGCTTGAACATGGGCATAGCTCGGCACTGGAGATCGAGGAGTATCTGATCCGTTTCCTGCCCCACGTCTTCGCAGAGGCCGGCGGATCGCGCGTTGCAGGGCCAAAATTCGTGCCGCCGAGGATCCGCGACGTATGTGACTTCATCCATGCCCACTTTGACGAAGTTCTGCAGCTCGCCGCCCTGGCCGCCCTCGCCGGATGCTGCAAGGCGACGCTGATCGATGGCTTCAAGGCGCATTTCGGGTTGCCCCCCACCCGTTACCTGATCCAGGTCCGCATCGACGAGGCGCGACGGCTGCTGAGGCGAGGCCAGCACGTCGCCGATGTCGCCGTCGCGGTCGGGTTCGCGGACCAGAGCCACCTGACCCGGCACTTCAAGGCGGTGCTGGGGGTGACGCCGGCGCGTTACCTCTCGGTTTGAATATCGTTCAATAAAGCGCGCGGCGAACCGTCTAGCTTGGACGCTCAATGGATGAAAAGAGCGTCAAGACCATGAACGAAAGCAAGCAGACCCGCCCCCGCGGCTTCACCAGCGACAACATCGCCGGCGTCTCCCCCGAGGTGATCGCAGCCATCACCGCATGCGCGTCGGGTCAGGCGCTTCCCTACGGCAACGATGAGCTGACGCATACCGTCGAGCACCAGCTCGCCGAGGTGTTCGAGCATGCGGTCGACGTGTTCCTCGTTTCGACGGGGTCGGCGGCGAACGCGCTGGCGCTCGCGGCGATTACGCCGCCTTGGGGCAGCATCCTCTCGCACGCCGACGCACACATCAACCGCGACGAGTGCGGCGCGCCGGAGTTCTACACCGCCGGTGCGAAGTTGGTGCAGCTTCCAGGCGAGGCTGGCAAAATCGACATCGACGCCTTGGCGGCCAATGCAACGCGCATGGTGGGCGATATCCACTCGGTCCAGCCCTCCAGCGTCAGCATCACGCAGGCGACCGAGATGGGATCGGTCTACGCGCTCGACGAGATCAAGGCCATCAGCCATATCTGCCGGTCAGCGAAGCTGGCGCTCCACATGGACGGTGCTCGCTTCGCCAACGCCCTCGTCACTCTGCGCTGCTCGCCGGCCGAGATGACGTGGAAGGCCGGCGTCGACCTTGTGTCGTTTGGCGCCACGAAGAATGGAACGTTTGGGGTCGATGCGGTCGTCTCGTTCCGCGGAGATCTCGCGAGCACGATAGCCTTTCGCCGCAAGCGGGCCGGCCAGTTGAGTTCCAAGATGCGCTTCATGGCGGCGCAAATGGACGGTTATCTGAGGGACGGTGTCTGGCTTCGCAACGCGACCCATGCCAATGCGATGGCATCGGCGCTCGCGCGGGGGTTGGCCCTGGTGCCAGACGTGAAAATCCAGCAGCGTCCCGAGGCCAATATCCTGTTCTGCCGACTTCCCACGCCCCTGATCCGGGGGCTGCTCGACATGGGATTCCGCTTCTACCATGATCGCTGGCAGCCCGGGATCGTGCGGTTCGTCACCTCTTTCGCGACGACCGAGGCCGACGTGTCCGACCTGATCGGCGCGGCAACCAGCCTCTGCGCACCGGTCGGCTCGGCTCGTGTTCCGGCTGGCGCCGAATGAGTGTGGCGACCGTCGAGCGCTCTCGCCGCCCGTCACGGATGTCCTCTTTGCTCGACTGCATTGATGATCCGAGCGTTCTGGCCGCACGAGCATCTCAGGCTGTATCTTTTGTCTCAGGCCCTTTTAGACCTGCGACTTCATCTGACCTCGGCAAGGCGGCTTCACCGTGCGGTCACGAAGTAACCAGGTTGATTTGCAGGCCCCCTATCTGCGCAATTCACCGCAAGTCATCGGTATCCTGTTGCTTGTAATATTTATTTTGCAATTTTTTATCATATTTTTGATGAAAAATGCTGTTCACTCGTCCGAGTTACTTAAAAGAGTGAGTCGGATCTGCGCGGGGTGGCAGCATCAATCGGGATTTTGACCACTAGCAGGAGAAAATATGCCTTCCATATCTACGCGCCGCGCCAACGCAACGGACGCAGGGACGGTCGTCCGTTTTATTCACGCGCTACTCGATGAACTCACTGGCGGGAAAGCGCCCACGCCCGACGACGTGAGACAAAGCGCGGAGATAATGCTTGCCGACGCTGGCGTGGTCGCAGTGATCGCAACTGCAGATGACGAGCCGGTCGGCATCATGGTGCTGAATGAATGCACGGCGATCTATGCAGGAGGTAAGTTCGGCCATATTTCGGAGCTGTATGTTCGACCCGAAAAGCGTTCCAAAGGGATTGCCCCTCATCTGCTTGAGGTCGCCTCGCGGGAAGGCCGTGCGCGTGGTTGGAAGCGACTTGAGCTTGCAGCGCCCAGGCAACCAAAATGGAAGCGCACGCTCGATTTCTATCTGCGCAACGGCTTCGAGGAACTCGGCCCTCGGCTCTTTCGGATTATCTAGACTAGAGAGTTTGCTATGGGCCGATGAAAGCAACCTGCACGATCTCAGCGGATTGAGGTCCGGCGTGGTCGCTGGCTGCCGCTGCAATCGTACCAGCATCGTCATCGCAAATGTGTGCCTCGGATAATGCAGGGGTTCCCGTCACGCCGGCCGCCCGGAACGCATCGGCAAAAACCGCCGTCAATCGGGTCACGCTAACGACGTTTCCTTAAGTGTTGAGGAACAGAGCCGAGGGCGGCAATTTTGCCAACCTACGGGGGCGCTGCATAGACGACCGCACCTGAGTTGCCCCCCGGTTACGCTGCGTATAGCCGAATGGCGGATCATTCCTATGAGGGTAGTTATATGAAATTGAAAGCGAAAGTCTTTGGTGGAGCGGCAGCGTTGCTCACTGCCTGGCCGGCGATGGCCAGCGACGCGGTGGTGAGCGAACCGGCGCCCTACAAGCCCAATTTCTCTTTCGTCAGCGGCGTCGGCGTCATCGACATCGAGGCCAACGAGCTGGTCTATCGGGGTCCCGGCAGCGGCACCAAGCAGAGCCACCTTATCTGGGAAAGCACCTCTCCGGTCATTTCAGCCGAGATGACGGCGCGCAGCGAGGCCGGCTGGACCGCCAAGCTTTCCGGCCAGATCGCCTTCAGCGGCGACAGCTACATGGAAGACTATGACTGGAAGCCGAAATTCTCCGCCAATGATAGCTGGAACGACTGGAGCGACCGTTCGCGCTTTTCCGAGACCGATCTTGATCACTTCTATTCGGCAACCGTGGCGCTCGGCCACGACTTCCAGGTCAGCGACCAACTGCTGATCAACGTCAACGGTGGCTTCAAGTACACCTCGGTCAAGTGGACTGCCTATGGCGGCTCCTACGTCTCCAGCTATCAGGGCTTCCGGGATTCGGTTGGCGACTGGCCAGGAGGCGCAAAGGTCATCAGCTACCAGCAGAAATTGCCGGTCGCCTTCGCCGGCATCGATGCGACCTATGTCCAGGACCGCTGGAACTTCGGCTTTGCGCTGAAGGGCGGCATGACCTTTTCGGTCGGCGCTACCGATCATCACTGGTTGCGTGACCTGCGCTTCGAGCAGGATTTCGAATCGGCGCCGGTTCTGATGGTCGGCGGCAGCGTCGGCTACCAGTACAACGAGCGGACCAGCTTCTTCGTCTCCGGTTCCTACGAAAAGATGTTCACCGCTCGCGGCGACTCCAACTACTATGACATTGCGACCGGCGCGGAGACTGGCGGCCACTACGACTCGTTTGGCGGCGATTTTGCCGCGGCGACGGTGATGGTCGGCATCAAGACCTCGTTCTGATTGAACGAGTTCGACCGGAACGCCAAACCGATGTCCGCACGGCGCAGAAATCTGACGCGCCCGCGCGCCTGACGGCGCGTGCCGGGTGCTCGTGAACCGAGCCCGCTTTTTCTTCGCCAGGCTCAGGCGGTCTCGGCCATCCGGCTTCGCCCCCTGGCGCGGGCAGCCTGTCGGCTGCTGACGGTCGCCGCCCTGTCGGCCGGCGCGGTTTGTTCGTTGGCCGTTCCCGGCGGCGCGGGGTGGGCGGCACTCCCTTCTAGGCCCGCCGCGGCATCCCGCAACCCTTCGCTTCGCTTCGGGTCCTCCTCTTCGTTCCGGTCCTTCGGATGCGGTCCGCCTCCGACGGCGGGCCTTTCCGGTCGCGTCTCGCCGCCCACCCCGCTTCCGGGGAAAGGCGCGGGATTGAAGAGCGGAGGACCAGACGATGCGTGCAAAACACCAGCGTTCCGGCAGCCGAGAGGCTGGCGCGGGCAGGGGCGGGCGCCCGGGCGCCAGCCTTTATCAGGAAATCACGGACCGCATCATTGCCGAACTGGAGCGCGGCACCGTGCCATGGGTCAAGCCATGGGGCAGCGCAAAGGCCGACCTCGGCCTGCCCAGCAATGCGGCCACCGGGCGCCGCTATTCCGGCATCAACATCCTCATCCTGTGGGGCGCCGTCATCGAGCGCAGCTATCCCGGCCAGAACTGGCTGACCTTCCGGCAGGCGCTTGCCCTTGGCGGCAATGTCAGGAAGGGCGAGCGCGGCACCACAATCGTGCATGCCGACCGCTTTGTCCCAAAGGGCGAGCAGGAGCGCGCCAAGACAGACGGCGACGAGCCGCAGGCGGTGCCGTATTTGAAGCGCTTCACCGTCTTCAACGTCGCGCAGTGCGACGACCTGCCCGAGCACCTTTACGGCAACGCCGAACCGTTGCCCGAACGCGAGATCGTCCCGCAGGCCGAGGCGCTTATTCGAGCAAGCGGCGCGGATTTCCGCATCGGCGGCGATCGCGCTTTCTACATGCCGGGCAGTGACACCATTCAGGTGCCGCCGCAGCCGGCATTCTTTCAGCAGATCGACTATTACCGCACCTGCTTCCACGAGCTTGGCCACTGGACCGGCCACCCGGCGCGGCTGGCGCGCGACCTCTCCGGCGCCTTCGGTTCCAAGACCTATGGGCGCGAGGAACTGGTTGCCGAAATCACCGCTGCCATTGTCTGCTCGACGCTCGGCATCGAGCCGACCGTGCGCCATGCCGACTATATCGGCACATGGCTGAAGGTGCTGCGCGAGGACAATCGCGCCATCTTCCGCGCCGCCTCTCACGCATCGAAAGCCACCGATTTTCTTCTGGGCTTCAACGCCGAGGCCGAAGGCGCCCAACAAGACGAGATCGCGGCATGAGCGCGCGCGATCGCCACACCCTGCAGACCGAGCCAACGCAAGGCCAGCAGAAGCTCATTCCCGGTGTCCGGCCGCTCACCACACGCGACCGCCTCGCCCTTTTGGCCGACGCGCCCGCGCGCGGCGCAAAAGCCGCTCGATATCGGGCTGTTCGATGACGCCAGAAATCAACTCGATCTGAAAGGAGTTTTCCCATGATCCTGATCACCGACGAGCTTTACGCCCGGCTGCGAGCCAATGGCGCAACCGACACCGAAACCGACCATGTCCCGGTGGTCAAACTGTTCGATCCGACCGGGCCAGCAACCTGGCTTCTCACTGAACTCGACGCCGACGGCGACACCGTTTTCGGCCTTTGCGACCTCGGCTTCGGCTTCCCCGAACTCGGCAGCGTCAGCCTTGCCGAGCTTGCAAGCGTCAAGGGCCGGCTTGGCCTCGGCATCGAGCGTGACCTCTGCTTCAAGCCGCGCTTTCCGCTCTCCGTCTACGCCCAAGCAGCGTACAGCGCCGGCCACATCACCGAAGCCGACCGGTTGCTGCGACAAGCGGCGGAAGCCCTTGGCAACGCCCATTCCAAGCTTCCGCCCGACATGGCGGAACAGACGCGCCGCTAGGCGCGAAAACCGTCCCGCCGCGCTGGCCTTCGGCCCTTGCGGCGGGGAAATCCCGCCCCTCAACGAAGGAGACAAACCATGCAACTTGCCCACATTCCGCTTGATAAGCTCAACATTTCCGCGCTCAACATGCGCCATTCCAAACGCGCGCCCGACGTGTCGGACATCCTGCCATCGGTTCGCGCGCGCGGCGTCCTGGTGCCGCTTCTGGTGCGGCCCAACGGCACGCCGGAAAGCTTCGAGATCGTCGCCGGCCGGCGCCGCTATTTCGCCGCGAAGTCGCTCGCCGACGAGCGAGGCGAGGGCAATGCCTTGCCCTGCGCCATCATGGAAGACGGCGACGACGCCGACGCGCTCGAGGCCTCGCTGATCGAAAACTTCGCCCGGCTCGATCCCGACGAGGTGTCGCAGTGGGAGACGTTTTCGAGGCTGATCAGGGAAGGCCGCACCATTCCAGATATCGCCGCAACCTTCGGCGTCACCGAGCTTCTGGTCAAACGCATTCTGGCGCTCGGCGATCTTCTGCCCAAGATCCGCGAAGCCTATCGGCGCGAGGACATCGACGCCGAGACGGCGCGCCATCTGACCATGGCCTCCAAGGCGCAGCAGAAGGATTGGCTGGCGCTTTATGCCGATCCCGAGCAATACGCGCCGCGCGGCCACCAGTTGAAGCAATGGCTGTTCGGCGGCCAGTCGATTTCCACCAAGGTGGCGCTGTTCCCCATCGAGGACTATCCGGGCCTGATCGTCTCCGATCTGTTCGGCGAGGACAGCTATTTCGCCGATGCCGACCTGTTCTGGCAAAAGCAGAACGAGGCGATCGCCGCCAAACGCGATGCCTATCTGAAAGCCGGCTGGCCCGAGGTGGCCGTGCTCGAACCCGGGCAGCATTTCCAGTCATGGGACCATGAAAAGACGCCGCGGAAGAAGGGCGGCAAGGTCTTCATGTCAGTCTCGCATCGCGGCGCGGTCGAATGCCACGAGGGCTGGCTGTCGCGCAAGGAGGCCCGCCGCGCCCGCGCGCAAGGCGAGGGCGGCGCGCACGAAGAATCCGCCGCCAAGCAGTCGCGGCCGGAACTCACCGGCTCGATGCAGAACTATGTCGATCTGCACCGCCACGGTGCCGTACGCACCGCCATGCTCGACCATCCTTGTGTCGCGCTGCGCCTGATGGTGGCGCATGCCATCGCAGGCTCGGGCCTGTGGCAGGTTCGCCGCGAGCCGCAGCGCACCGCCAATGAAGCGGTGGCGGCAAGCATTGCCGCGTCCAGGGCCGAAGCCGCATTCGCCGAAAAACGGCGCACGGTGCTTGCGCTGCTTGGGCAGGCCGACGAGGAGGGTGCGATAGCCGGCGGCAATGGCGACGCCTTTGCCCTTGCCGCCGTCTTCGCCCGTTTGCTGGCACTTTGCGACGACGATGTCATGCGCGTTCTCAGCCTTGTCATGGCCGAGACGCTCGAAGCCGGCAGCGCCGTCGTCGAGGCGCTCGGCAACCATCTGGGCATCGACATGGGCGGGTGGTGGCAACCGGACGACGCCTTCTTCGACCTGCTGCGCGACAGGGAGATCGCCAATGCGATGCTGGCCGACCTCGGCGGCAAGCATGTCGCCGACGGCAATGTCGCCGAGAAGGTCAAGACGCAAAAGAAGATCATTCGCGATTGCCTCGCGGGCGAGAACGGCCGCGAGAAAATCGACAACTGGCTGCCCCACTGGATGAAATTCCCGGTCGAAAGCTACACGAAACGCGGCGGCTTCCGCACCGCCGATCAATGGGCCAGAGTTCAGCCGCTGTTCATGGCCGAATGAACTAGCCAAGCCAGGCGGAGGCAATTCGAGTGCCGCCGCCTGGCACCTCTCTCGGGCGATGCCGGCTGCACCTTTGCGGCTTTTCCGGCGCGCACCGCACGCGAAATCCCGACGCCAACTCATCGCCTTCGCCAGCCCTGCGCCGCGCCGGGATGCTTGCCGAGGCGCAACGCGGATAGCCACGTCCGCCCCTGGCGACGGTGTCTGAATCTGCGCAAGCCCGATATCAGCGACGCCGCTTGGGCATCGTGTCCGTTAGCCCCAGCAGAAGCGCGCCGGCATCCGAAGTGATCGTCCCGCCGTCAAAACCGGCCACAACGGCACAGCTCCAAATCCGCGCTACACTCTGTTTGCCTCGGGGAACCCCTCTGCCTTAAGTCTTTGTAAGAAGCATTTTCCCTGATTCTGACCCGATGAACCTCAACTCTGGTAGAGTCGAGGAAGGGCGCGGTGGCTTGAGCCGTGTTGGCATCGCTCCGTTTCCCTTCCCCGCTCATCAAACTGGACGTGCGGATTTCCCGCATCCAGCTTTCCGACTGGCTTCATCGCGAGGCCCACGGCGGCGGCCCAATGTGCACGCGTCGAAGACGCAACACGCCGAGCTCTCCGAAGACCTTTTCATCGGAGAACCTGTACGTGCCGTGTCCTTGCACCTTGTGCCGTTTGCATAGGAATGCGCGCACCCGGTCGTAGACGTGGTTGTCGACCGCCCGATAGGCAGGCAGACGCGAACCGTAGCCGAAGTAGCCTGACCAGCCACGCAGAAGTCTGTTTAGCCGATCGCGCACCTCGGGCCACGGCTCTTTGTTGCCGCTAACCAAGAGATCGCCGATCTTCGCCTTCATCAGCTGCACGCTCTTCTTGGACGGGCTCGCACCCAGGTACCAATGGCCTTCTTTCCGGTAGCGGTGAGGTCCGAACGTGTAACCGAGGAAGTCGAAGCGTTCCGTTCGGGTAGCCTTCAGCGAGGTCTTCGCCTCGTTGAGCGTCAGTCCGAGCTTCGTCATCACCGCCCGCGTCCACGCCAGCGCCTCGGCCGCATGTCCGCGGCTAAGGAGAAGTCATCGGCATAGGAGATGACATACGCGCGGTTCGCCTCGCCGCGTCCGGTGAGCCGCCAATGCTTCAGGAACCGGTTCATGTAGATGACCGAGAGCAGCGGGCTTGCGACCCCACCCTGCGGCGTGCCGCACGTGCTGCTCTTACCACCGCTCACGTGCCGTTTCCCGTCACCGTCCCGCTCTTCGATCGGCGCTTTCAGCCACAGCTTGATCAGCCGCAGCACGTGCCGGTCCGACAATGCGTCGGGCCACCGATTTAAGGAGGTCCGAATGCGGAATCGTGTCGAAGTATTTCGACAAATCGGCGTCTACCACGTCCGTGTAGCCCCGGCAGACAAGCCGGTGCACTTCCTTGATTGCGTCGGTCCCACTGCGTCTGGGCCGATAGCCATAGGCACCATCCTCGAAGTCCGCCTCGAATATCGGTTCCAGCACCAGCTTGGCAACGGTCTGAATCATCCGGTCCCGAATGGTCGGGATGCCGAGCGGGCGTTCGCCGCCCCCCGGCTTCGGGATCATCACCCGTCGCACCGGCTGGCGGCCGGTAGCTCTTCGAGACGAGTTCCTCGCGTAGGCCCGCCAGCCACCTCCCCACACCTTCCGCCTCAATCTGCGCGAATGTCACGCCATCCACGCCCGGCGAGCCCGCATTGGCGCGGGCCAGCGCATAGGCATGGCGTAGCATGTCCTCACGGCAGATCTTGTCGTAGAGCACGTAGAAGCGGAAAGCGGGCTCCGCCTTCGCCTTACGATACAGCTTCCTCTGCAGGTTCCTGATCTTTTCGGGTGTTTCCAGGCTCATTGCCAATCACCCCCTCCTCACCAGCTTCGAAAGCACACCAGAAGTCAGGGCCCTTCCCTCCACCGGCATTACCCGGCTTCAGCGGTACTATGACCCTGTCCGACTCCCGCCGGCACCGCCGCCCCGAAAGCTGCGTTGAGGCCGCTACCCTCATGCCGAACGGGTCTCCCCCGATTACCCGCATCACCCTTCCAACGTGCCGTGCCCACTACCCCGGCGGATCGAACGGGTGCACATGTCGATTGCTTCCCCGTTCACGCGGCCTTCCCCGAATCTCAGGCGGGTCGGCATCCGCAACGTCACTTTCGAGGCCTGCTCAGGCTTTACTCGCATTACGGCCCACGGATCGCTCAACTTCCCAAGGCGGCCTTTGTCACGAGGCTCCGACCCGGCCAGTTACCCGACCGAACCGCTCGTCAGCTACCAGACCAATCGACTACTATCTGGGTGGAACCTTCCTCCACTGGTGATACGCGCCGTCGGGGCGCACTGAGATATTCGGGTTAGCCCTCTGCCGGAAGTCTGGGTTCCGAATCCGGGGACCAAGTCACCATGCGCACACAGCTGGTTCGCCAGCGTTCCTCTGAGACAATGAATCTCAGGCAAACCATGGGGAGCGCTTTTCCAAGAGTCTGCTCGACGAATGCTAACGTTAAGCGACAGCTAAATGAATGTAACAATAATTCCTATATTCTTAGCTTACGCGTTATTGAAACCGCCGTAAACCGGATGTACCTCCATTTGCAACGTGCAAGTGACGCCGATCAACGCCAATCGCAACTTTGCTTGTGAAGGAGAGCCCCGATTGCAGAAAGCGCCGTGGGAGATGGGCGAACACGTGCGCCTGGCGTTTCCCGCTATGCCTAAGTCAATGTCAGGTCAGAAGAGGCCGCTATTCAAGGGGGAAACTGCTGCTGTGTTTCACGTTCAAGTATGTTTGCCGGATGGCTGCCCGAGCGAGGTTGCGTCACGCGCCCGAACGGATTTGTCATCTTAAGCGTTCGCAAGAGCCTGAGAGCTGATTTAGCAACTTTGTCAGAAAGGAAGGACTCCGTCAGATGATTAAACATTACACTCCGAGGATGACAAAGGAGCAGGTCAAGCTGCTCCGTACCTGGCACGACGAGAATTATCAAAGCCAAAAGGCGAGCCTTCCGAAACAACTTTGCTTTATGGGGTTAGACCTGAACATCAGAAATGACGTGTTTGCTCCCGACGTGGACGACGAGACCGGCAATCCTTTCCACCGTGCAGTCGAGGCGGAAGTCAAGCCCGGTGAACGCGTGTTGGACATGGGTACCGGAAGCGGGGTAAGCGGGATACTCGCAGCCCGCAAAGGAGCTCGCGTCGTTGCTGTCGACATCAATCCCAATGCCATCGAGTGCGCCAGGCAAAACGCCGATCACAACAACGTAGCAGATAGGATTACGTTCGCCGTGTCTGACATCTTCGATGAAGTTGAGGGTGATTTCGACCTTATTGTGTTTGACCCTCCGTTTCGCTGGTTTAAACCCCGCGACATGCTTGAAGCTAGCACCGCAGACGAGGACTACCGGGGCCTTACGCGGTTCATCAACGAGACTAAAGACCGATTGCGATCAAACGGCCGGGTTCTGTTGAACTTCGCCACATCCGCCGACATCGATTACCTCCACAGTCTCATTGACACCGCGGGACTTCAAAAAAAAGCAACCCAATATGGAGAACTCACAAAAGGCGACTTCACCGCCCGCTATTACATTATCCGATTGACCCGCAGGTGGGCGCCCATTTCGGCCCGACGCCGAGGAAGTACCAGTCTGGCGAGACCGACGTGACGGGGCGCATCTCCAGGTCGGCGACCATGGGATGCGTGTGGCGCTCTACGAGGCGGCCAACGTGATGCTGACGCGATCGGTCAAGGGCTCGGCCTTGAAGTCCTGGGCGCTTGCGGTGGCCAAGCGGGCCGGGATGCGAAAGGCCAAGGTTGCACTTGCGCGCAAGCTGGCGGTGGTTTTGCATCAGATGATGCGCAGCGCTGAGCGCTTTCTGCCGACAGGCCGTCCTGCGGCAGTCGTGTAGTGAAGCGTTCGATGAGAGGATAAGGATAAGGAGGAACACGGCGGGCATCGACACCAGGTCCTGCCGTTACGACGTCCCTTGCCGGGACGGTGCACCCGGTTAGGCCGCTAAGACGGGAGCAGCTCGTTTGAGGACTGCGCGTCCCTAGATTGGCCAGCCGATCCCGATCAGATCCCATCAGGCAGCCGACGAAGCGCCGACTGCGGACAGAAGCAAGACCCCGGCAGCGGACGAAGTTACGAGGGATTGACAGTAAGCGGTGTTCTTAGGCCACAGCCCTCGAGCTCGAGCTTGTTGCTGTAGACCCAAGGCAGGAGATCGTCGATCTGGCTGTTGGGGTGGCCGTTGACGATCCTGGTGAGGACATCGGCGAGATAGCCGAGCGGTTCGACACCATTGAGCTTGCAGGTTTATGCCGACCGCCGAACTATGCCGAGTGAGCAAGTTTTTACCAACACTTTCCTCAACGTAGCGGTAGCTGGATCGGCATAGCTTAGGCTCTCTCCGTCGCAATTGACGCGAAGGAGAGGACACATGAACGCAAGTGACTATCTGCAACGCAGCACACTGTATCGGAAGCTGATCCACGGGCCATATGGCGAGTTTGCACGCATTTATGCGGGCAGATTGTCGGACGAAGGCTTCGGTCGGCAATGCACCTGGCGATCGCTAAGCCTATTTCGTGAGCTGAGAGACTGGCATGTCGGCAACGGGCACGATCTCCAGGATTTAAGCGAAGTTCATGTTGAGCGGTTTCTTGTGTTCGCGGCTTATCTCTCGAATGAGAGAGGGCTCGCCGCCTCGACGGTGGAAAGCCATAAGCTGCTGTCACATCGATTTATGCTGGAGGTCTGTCCGGCCGGCGCAGATGGGTTTGCAGCGCTTACGCCGGAGACCGTCATCGGTTATGTCGAGCGACATGCCCTTGATGGTTCCGCCGACAGCGGCAAGGCGATGTGCGGGGTGGTGCGTGCCTTCCTGCGCTACTTTGCATCTGAAGGGATTCATTTCGGTAGCCTTGGCCGATTGTGTGCCGTCGATCCGGCGCTGGCGGCTTGTTGGCCTGCCAACCTTCCTGCCGCCGCAGAAGGTCCAGCAGGTTCTCGATGCCTGCGATCAGACCACAGCAATGGGACCTCGGGACTATGCGGTTCTAATGGTCTTGGCAAGCTTGGCTTGCGCGCCAGCGAGGTTGCGGTGCTCAATCTTGACGGCATCGACTGGCGGTCGGGCAGTATCCTTGTCCATGGCAAGGGACGACGGCAAGCGGTGATGCCGCTACGCCACGACGTCGGCGCAGCTATCGTAGCTTACATCCGGCACGGGCGACCGGCTTCAGCATGTCGCCGGCTATTTCTGCGAATGCTTGCTCCGCACGTCGGCTTTGCCTCCGGCTGCGCCATCACGATGATCGCGAAGGAGGCCCTCGAGCGGGCGGGCATTCATGGTTATGCGCACCACGGCGCCCACCTCTTCCGTCACAGCCTTGCGACCGACCTGTTGCGTTCGGGCGCCAGCTTTGCCGAGATCGGCCAGTTGCTTCGTCACCAGAGCACCGACAGCACAAGGATCTACGCCAAGCTCGATATTGAGAAGCTGCGCGAACTGCGCCTGCCCTGGCCGGAGGTGTCCAATGAGCCGGCTTCGCATCGCGCTCGAGCGTCATATAGGCATGCGCCAGAGGCGTCGTCCCGCCCCGCTCAAAACGCTCCGCTCTCGCTACACATATTCACCGCCTGCAGGCCATGGCGGAATGGAAAGCCGTGGCCGTGGTCAGCTGACATCAGCGGCCGCAGGTCTCAACGCGTTTATATGCAGACAACGTGACATCGCCGGCGAGTGTAATGCGGACCGAACTTGATGCCCCACCGGCGGATTGTCTCATACGAAACCACGATCCCGCGCTCCAGCAGCATTTCCTCGACCAGACGCAGGCTCAATGGGAACCTGTAGTAGAGCCAGACTGCATTGGCGATGATCTGCGGCGGGAAACGACGGCGCTTGTAGCTGACGGTTGCCCTGTTCATGACATCGTCTATGCCGCGAATCCCTGAACGCGTGTTAAGTTGATAACGCTGCCCTGACCATGGGACACCTGGGCAATGCGCCGGCGGCAATCGTTGTTGAAGTCTTTACAGCTGCGGCAGTAGGCATCACAAACCTCTTCTCAGCGGCATGGTTAGACAGTGTGTCGAGCCGCCTTCGAGCACGAACTGTTGGAGATCCGGCTCCAGCACCCTAAGTCCGTTGGCGCGAATCCGCGCGTTGGTCTCGGGCTGCTGTTTGGCAGACAGGACAACGTCGTTGCCGAGCGCGGTAACGTTGCAGCCCATCCGCATCACATCGCTGTAGCTCACATGGATAAGTTCGTACCTGTGTGAGAGCCAGTCGACATCAGCAGCATCCAGAATGTCGGTTGCGCATAGCGCTAGCCGCCCGTTCAGCACGCTGAAAAGAACATCGAGATGGAGGAAATGGGCTGGAACGCGGATCTTGCGCACACTCCAGCCCTCGCCCCCCACCCAGCGCGCGACCTGGTCCGCGCCTTTTGAGAAGGTCCGGACCTCATTCACACCGATGATAATCTCCCCCTCTCTGAGGACCTGGACATCGCCACCCTCGACCGGGGCCGCCGTAACGCGTTTCCAGATAGGCAGCTCAAGATGGGAGGCGAGATCTTCGATAGCGCCCCATTCGCCGCGCCGCTCCGGGCGGGCCATCTGTGCGATCAGCATGCCCCAGGGCGTCATAATCCCGCTATCGCGGACGAACGTCTGCATCGGCAAATGTTCATCGGGCTCGAGAAAGTGGCATATCACCCCCTCCGCCTCAAGCGCGGCGACCAGTTCTTGGTGTTGAGAAATGGCGGCGTCCACGTCGACGGACGCGCCTGACGACTTTGACTGCTCGACGATCGCGTTCTCGGCGGCCCAGGCGTAGTAGACGGGGCGACAGAGCGCGACCTTCTGAAGAACACCGTGTTCGCTACGCACGAACTCCCGGCCATCGGTCTGGCGTACTGGGCGCGGACTGGTCTCCGGCATGTTTTCTCCTGATGGATCGCTTAAAATGGTCTATGTGAGGTTGGCACGGCCCGAGACGATGAAGATGGAGCTCCAGCAGTCGGTCGGCGATGCGATGTGGAATTAGCTGATCGAGTAGCTCTTCAACCTCTTTTTGTTTCTCAGTTCGCGAGCATAGCTGTTCTGGAAGCCAAGCCATCCGAAATGCGTGGTCCTCAGCTCTGGCGACCCCATGCGAGGCGCTGTGGCCGCCGATTCCGTGACGCGAAATACTTAGGATCTCGATCCCCGGCGCAGGGAGCGACATCGCGCTGCCGGCTGAGGTCGCGCTACTGGCTGAAGACGAGCAATCATTGGCGAAGAGACTTGTTCAGGTGAGATACCCCGTTATATCGTCCTCTTCCTTATGATAATTCCTCACATAGATTCGGTTGCCGCGTCGAAATAGATAGGGCCTTTGAGCGGGAATCTTTCCAAGTTTTGTAGTAATTACATAGCTCGGAACGGAAAAGCCCGTTTCAAACCCGACAAGCCCATCCACAATCTCTTGGCCTTGCTCGAGACTAGTCCCAAAATGGGAAACGCCAGTGACCCGATCACAATGGTAGAGATAATAGGGCCTCACCCGTATTTCGATGAGTCTGCGAAAGAGCGCCTTCAGTGTCTCAAGATTGTCATTAATTCCCTTCAATAGGACCGTCTGATTTTGCACCGGAATACCGTGCCGAAGGAGGCGGTCGCAGGCTTCGGCAGCCTCTGCAGACACTTCGATCGGGTGATTGAAGTGCGTGCTAAGCCATATGGGCCGATACTTATCCAGCATGCTACATAGCTCATCGGTAATTCTCTGAGGCAAAAAGACAGGATAACGAGATCCGATTCTTATTATCTTAACGTGCGGTATAGATCGCAATCGACTTATTATTTCCTCCAGCTTTCCATCGTTCAGTATGAGCGGATCGCCACCTGTCAATAGCACGTCGGAAATTTCCTCGTGCTGGACTATATAATCGAAATCTGGATCGAAGGAGGAATCATAATCGGTGTTATAGTATGTGCCGTTCTCGTTAGACGTATGATATTTTCTGGTACAAAAACGGCAGTAAACAGGACACGTATGTGAAACCAAGAAAACGACCCTATTCGGGTATTTGTGTATAACACGTCTCGTCTTAATGAATATTGCGTCCCCAACGGGATCAACATCCGCTCCTACATCAGTATTCATCTCATCCGTATGAGGTATGGCTTGGAGGCGAATTGGACACTTGTCATCCGTCTTCGACATCAATGACGCATAGTAGGGAGTCACCATCCACCGGTAGGTGCCTTTGACCGCATCAATCCCTGTGACATCCTGATCGCTTAGGGCAACCCACTGCGCGAGCTTGTCCTTCGTCCTGATTAGATTGCGTGTATGGAATTTCCAGTCGCTCCATACGGCCTCCGGGAAATTATCTTTCGTCAGTAACATTTGTATGCCTCCATAATTTCAGAAGTTCGACCTCCCATGGGCGCACTTATGTTTCCACGCGGAACTGCCGGCTGTGACAATTCGCATGAGATATAGTTGATGCTCTCTATCAGAATCAGCTCGCAGCATTGACACTGTGCAATTTTCGTCCACGTACCGTCCCTCGGTATATCTGCATCTCCGTCATGACGAACTAGGAGTGGGGCTCAATGATATTAGGCTGTAGTTTGGTGTCGTTCAACCCTCCGGAATAAGGTTGGGCATTTTATTATGTTTCTGTTTTATTTCATTTCGAATAAATATTCGTCAGGCGTTTGCCGAAATGTTTCATCACCTAAATATTCGTTGCGAGTCAGCTCTTACTTGCAAGCCGATCCGGCTTGATCGACCCTGGTCCTTGTCCTGCCGGCGCGCGCCCGAAGTCGCAGGCGTCAACGCGGCCAATTGGAATGGGCGAGGCTTGACGTCATGTTCGGATCTGAGATCGGTGGCGCGCCCTTTCGTGCGATCAAAGGCAAGGGTCGCTCGGATGGGGCGAAACCGATCCTCACGCACGGAGATAGGTTGCTTGGGTCGTTAGCCCGTCCGATGCTGTCAGCCGATGAGCGCCTGCGGCGCCCCTAAGCCGTAAGCGCGTAGGTCACCCCACGTAGCGGCTGGTTCGCTGATCTGGGAGTCTCCTGGATGATTTATCCTGGGAGGCTCTCGTGAGCGCACACATGTCTGATAGCAAGAACTTCGAAGTTCTCACGGCCGAGCCGGTCCGGCTTGCGCACAGTCCGGCTCGACGCGTTCGGACCTGGTCGCGGGAGGAGAAGACCAGGATCGTGACGGAGACGTTTGCGCCGGGGCGAACGTTTCGGCGATTGCGCGTTCTCACGGCCTTGATCCCTCACAGGTCTATGCGTGGCGTCGCAATGCGCTGGAATCGGGCATGGTCGCGCCGTTGGCGGAGGCGCGGATCAAGCCGGTCAAATTCGCGCGCTTCGACGCGGTAGCCGGCGACATGGTGGAGATTATCGTTGGCGATGTGGTGGTGCGTGCCGGCGGCGATGTCGCGGCGGATCGGCTGATCCGGGCGGTGCGGGCGGCATGATCCCGGCGGGCGTTCAGGTTTACGTGGCGGCGACGCCGGTCGACTTCCGCAAGGGTGCGAACGGCTTGATGGCGCTGGTGCGGGACGGCGGAGTCGATCCGTTCAACGGCGCGCCTTACGTGTTCCGCTCGAAAAGAGCGGACAGAATCAAGGCGGTCTGGTGGGACCGGTCCGGGGTATGCCTGTCTGCCAAGACGCTCGAGGAAACGAAGTTCTGCTGGCCACGCATCGGGCCCTCGCGTGTTCAGCTGAACCACGCTCAGCTCTTGGCGCTGGTCGAAGGCCTACAGGAATATCCCTGTTGGTGAGTCCGACGAATCATCGGGCGAGCTGGTCCGGGTTCTGGACCCACATCATCCGCTTTGCGGGCGATCCTTCCGCCTGATCCGCCGAGTGGCGCATGGAGGTGGCAACTTTCCACCATCATATGAAGTCGAGCATCGTGATGGATCAACATTGCTGATCGCGGTGGCAGCAACGCAGAAGTATGTAGATGGCGCGAATCAGACTAAATTGAGCGTCGAGGCGGTTCGGGATCTTGTCGCGGTGGCGGAATGTCTCGAAGGTCATGACCATAGACCCCAAGAGCCTGTGGGCGACGCTGTCACCAGCTTTGCGGCGTCAAATCCTCGATGACGTCGCCGCGGTTCTGGCGGAGGTGTCCCGTGAAGTCCGAACTGGTCAAGCCAACCCATCTGGCGCGCAGAGCGGTTGTTGTTTACGTCCGGCAGTCGACGCCGCACCAGGTGGTCAGCAATCAAGAGAGCCTGCGGTTGCAGTACGCGCTTCGTCAGCGCGCCCGAGAACTCGGCTGGCATGATGCCGACGTCGATGTCATCGATGCCGATCTCGGCTTGAGCGCAGCGTCTGCCGCAAAGCGGAATGGCTTCAAGGAACTCGTCGGACGGGTTGGCCTCAGCGAGATCGGGTTGATCCTATCGATGTGACGCGGCTGGCGCGCAACTGTTCAGATTGGGACCCGCTCCTGGATATCTGCGGCCTGCGCGGCTGCCTTATTGCCGATCGCGATGGCGTTTATGATCCCGGCAGCGCCAATGGCCGCCTGCTTCTCGGCCTGAAGGGAACGATCTCAGAGCTCGAGCTGCATACGATCCGCAGCCGTCTGACGGCTGGTTTGCTTGCCAAGGCCGAGCGCGGCGAGCTTGCCCTCATGCTGCCAGTAGTAGGCTTGACGCGCGATCCGAGCGGGGTGGTTGTCAAAGATCCGGATCTTGCCGTTCAGGAACGGCTTGAGCTTGTGTTCCAGACATTCCTGAAGTTCCGCACCGTTGCCAAAGTTATGCGTGTGCTGAACGATCGGAGCCTGGCTTTGCCGCGCCGCGACCGGCACGGCGAGCTGCGCTGGGCGCGAGCGACGGTCTCGGCGGTGGCGGCAATCCTGAAGAACCCCGCTTATGCCGGTGCCATCGTCTATGGACGAACCAAGCCCAGTGCCACCGCGTGCGAAGGCGGTTCGCCGGCAAAGGTGGCGCGGCCAGAAGCGCCTCCTGATCGACCGTCAGCCGACCGGAGCCTATCTGTTCCAAAACTCCCCTTCCGTAATCAATGCTGTCCGCGACCTCCGCAACCACACCATCCGCCACCTTGATCTTCGAATCATTCAGCCTCAACAGGAGGGGTATCAACATGTGTGATCGGTTGACGGGCTGGACTGGAAGAAGGTCCGGCCGGCGGTAGTGAGGCGGCCGCAATCGGTAGGCTGAAGAGCCTGTGGCAAGTTGAATCAGGCCATTGAAAGCGTTGGGAAAACGGCTGCGAACATGCTGTGATGCCAGTCATGGCGATGGCTGCCGAAGAGCTTCCGGACGACGTTGATGCGCTGAAGGTGATTGTCGTGGCGCTCGCCGAAAAGGCCGCCCTTCTGGAGGATCAGGCGGCGCGAAACATGCGCCTCACGGCCGAGCGGATCGAGGCTGCCGATACACGGGTGGAGGTGGCTGAAGCGCGCACTAAGGCTGCCGACGAACGCATTGCCACACTGACGGCGATCGTGAAGATGCTGGAGCGATTGCGCTATGGCAGGCGTTCTGAGCGACTGGGCATCCCCGGGCTGACGGATGAGCAATGTGCCTTCGTGGTTCGAGGAGAGCGAGAGCGGCGTCGGCGAGGCGGTTGCCGATCTGGAAGCTGTCGCCCCCGATCGTGCGAAGCGCGCGCCGCGCCCGCGCAAGGGGTTTTCCGCCCATCTTGAGCGGGTGGAGCAGATTATCGAGCCCGAGGGCTACGAAGGTCTGGATCGATTGCTGATCGGCGAGGATGTGTCGGAACGTCTGGACGTCACGCCGGCGAGGTTCGGGGTGATCGTCACCCGCCGCCCGAAATATGCCTACAGAAACCGTGACGGCGTATTCCAAGCGCCTGCGCCTGCCCATATTGTCGAGAGCGGCGTTCCCACCGAGCGGCTCCTGGCCCAGATTGCCGTCTCCAAATACGCCGACGGCTTGCCGCTTTGCCGCCAGGAGGCGATCTATGCGCGCGACAAGGTCGAACTCAGCCGCTCGCTGATGGCGCAATGGATGGGCAAGGTCGGCTTCGAGCTCCAGCCGCTGGCCGATTACGTTCTGGAACGGATCAAGCAGGGCGAGCGGGTCTTTGCCGGCGAGACCACCTTGCCGATATTGGCACCGGGAACCGGAAAGTTCGGAAAGCTTGGGCAGCGCCAGCCCGCCCATGGTCGCCTATCGCTTCGAGGACGGTCGGGGCGGCGACTGCGTTGCGCGCCACATGGCGGGCTTCACCGGCATCCTGCAGGTCGATGGATACTCGGCCTACACGCACTCGCCAAAGCAAAAGCGAGATCCAACGAGGCCGGTGCTCTCGCGGGCTGCTGGGCTCACTTGCGCCGCCGGTTTTACGAGCTGCACATCAGCGGCAGTTCCCAGATCGCGACGCAGAGTGTCACGACCATGGCTGAGCTCTGGTACATTGAAGAGGAGGTTCGTGGCCAGGTTCCTGCCACACGTGCAGCCGTCCGTCAGGACCGCTCCGTCGCCATCGTCGCAGATCTCTTCAAGCTCTGGGAAAAGGAACTGCCGCGGATCTCAGGAAAATCGAAGCTGGCCGAGGCGATCCGCTTACGCCACGTCCAGGCGGGCTGTCCTCGAGCGCTTCCTGGCCGACGGCCGCGTCGAGATCGACTCCAATATCGTTGAGCGGGCGATCAGGCCCCAGACAATCGTCAGAAAGAATCCGCTTTTTGCAGGCAGCGACGGCGGCCGAAACAAGTGGGCGACTGTCGCGACCCTTCTGCAAACCGCCAAAATGAACAGTGTCGATCCGCTCGCTTGGCTCACCCAGACCCTCGAGCGTATCGCTGATCGCTGGCCAATCTCCCAAATCGACCAGCTCATGCCCTGGAACTACAGCTCCTGAACGGCTCCAGCTACGCGCTTACGCATCTTCCTTCTCGAATCGGTACCGCACAAGGAATCACAGCCTATTCTAACCCCGTGACCCCAAATCCGCTAACCGACTCTCCCGACTCACAAAGTCCTCGGACGGACACTAAGGTACGCAAACCATTACTAAAGGCTCTGGTATGCACTGCTGGAAATGGGTACCGATTGAAACGGCAATTCCGTCAGCGACATGGGTACACTGCAAAAGCAGCTATCTGCGGGTAATTTGGTCGATGCGCATAAAAGGGTGAAGATGAGCAAGAGGGTAATCAGATCTACAAAGGCAGGGGTACCGATCGTAAGAGCGGTAGAGAGAGCGATCGCACTCTTGAGAGCCTTCTCGTCAGAGCGCCCGCGGCAGACACTAACCGAATTGGCATTGTCTACTTCGCTCGACAAAAACACTACACGGCGACTCCTCCACACTCTAGAAGCTGGCGGCCTAGTAGAACATAGTGAGGGCCATTATGCGCTCAGCTTCGGGCTTCATGAACTCCTTTCTGCTGTCACTGTAGGCGGAGACCTGCGCGACATCGCTTTGCCCACAATGCATCGAGTAGCGGCTGAAACGTCGGCGACAACCTTCCTCTGGGTCTATCAAGACGGCTTCGCCGTCTGTGTCGAACGTGTTCGACCTCCACAGCCAACGGTCGAGGTTACATGGTCTCCAATCGGCAGTCGCAACACCTTGAACAGTGGCGGCGGACCTTTGACGATACTCGGATATCTCCCTCCGGAAAAACTCGCCGTTGCTTTGGAACATCCGCTGATATCCCGCACACCGTTCAGCATCACCAACCCTGGCGAATTGCAGAGGCGGGCAGCCAAAATCGCGAAAGACGGTTACGTCATCGCAGAAAACGACTTTGTCGTTGGTTTGTCTGGAGTAGGAGTGCCCATCTTGCATCCAAACGGAGATCTTATTGCTGCCTTGAGCATTTCAAGTTTGTGTGACCACGTGAAAAGCATTGTTGAGGCGGACGGAGTGAAAAAACTGAAAATGTACGCACACGCGATTGCCCGCCGTCTATAGAGACCGCGGAGTGATGGCGGCGACTGTCAATGATCTTGGACTATGTATTTTCGCGTAACGGAGGGGCTGACCCTCTTCATCAGCGTCGCGACGTGCAACCGTCGGCTTCAAGCTTCAAGCTTGAAGCTTCAAGCTTCAAGCTTCAAGCTTCAAGCTTCAAGCTTCAAGCCCTTCCGCCTTCAAAAGCCCTTGCAACTTCCGGCTTCCGGCAAACGGTCGTCGAGATGCCGAAATCTTTAGTGGTGATCACCCACCTGCGATCTTTGCGAAACTGTCCTAACCCGTTTCACCAACGCAACCGGTGCGAAACTGCCTATAGCTTCTACCGCACAGCCAACATCCAACCCTAGAGATCTCGCAAGCTCGCGCTTCGACATCTGTAAGCTTTGAGGGCTTCGACACATGACGATTTCAGAGCTTACGCTTAAATCCAGCGATCATGAGCCCGCGCGCACGTTCGAGGTGTTCACGGGCTCCGATCGGCGGCGCGAATGGCTGCCGGAGGAGAAGGGTAAGACCGTATGTCCGCCTCTGTCGGTGAGGTGGCTCGCCCTACACTGCGCGTCCGAGGGTTGCTTCTCTATTCGGCGTGTTGAAGTCAAGCGCCTTTTCGAGCCTTCCGCTTCGTCGGCGTTGCGCATCTTTCGCGGGGTCTTGCTTCTCTCCGGGATCGGCGCTTGGGCCCTACCTAAATGGGGAATTCAGGAGAATGAGGTGGAACAATCTCGGACGCGTCCTGATCGTTGTGATGCGACCGGTACTGCAACCCTCGCGAACTCACCTCATTCATCGTCCCGCGAAGGACGCCCCTTTTCCACCGGCAGGTGGAATCTTATGGGGTGATCCTTGTCACGCTCGCTCTGCGATCATGTTTCTTCTCCTCGTCCCGACCTTCTTTGCGCTGGCCGCCCGCGCGCAGGTGGGTCGTCAAGGGCCACGGCCATCGCGCAGCGACTTGCCCTTGACGGGCCCATGCGCACGGCGGCAGGCTGCAATGGTCGGGCGCACGATTAGGCGGCCTTCGGTATGATGTCTTGTCGTGTCCAGCGGAACTCTGTGCCGTCGCGCCACATGCGATGCATGATTACCGCCAGCCGACGGGCCAATGTGGGTCGCTACTCCTTCATTGCAATGCATTTTCACCATCTACTCCTTGCCGGTCTCCCGGCGCACCTTGTTCCGACCCCGATGCGCAACGCCCCAAGATTGTAAAGGAAATGTTGCCGATGTTGTAAGGAAAATAACGCCGCAAAACCCATGGGGCTTCGCTAAATGTGCCATATTAGCAGAAATTATATGCGATTAGATACTCGCTTGGGGCGCAAACTCGGGTGAGACCGAGCGCGAATTCTTCGCCCGCCGTGCTGCCGAACTCGATCAGCTCATCGAGCGTCTGGGGCCCGACAATGTCGGCGCCTTCATCGGAGAACCGGTGCTCGGCACAGGCGGCATCACGCCGCCGCCGGAAGGGTATTGGGAGGCAATCCAGGCGATGCTTAAGAAGCACGACGTCTTGCTGATTGCTGACGAAGTGATCACCGGCTTCGGTCGCACGGGCTCAATGTTCGGCTCTAGCATTATGGCATCGAACCTGACTTGATCACAGTCGCCAAGGGCTTGACCTCCGCCTACTTCCCGCTTTCGGCTTCGATTGTCGGTGAGAAGGTCTACAAAGTACTGGAGGATGCGGCCGACAAAGTCGGTGCGTTCTCGCACGGCTATACCTATTCCGGCTACCCGATCGGTGCCGCCGCGGCCAACGCGGTCTCGATATTGTCGAGAAAGAAGACTTCCCTAGTAATGCTCGTGACGTCGGCGCGTTTTTCCGAGCGCAGCTGAAGGAGAAGTTCGCACAGCTGCCGATCGTCGGTGAAGTGCGTGGCGTAGGTCTGATGGGAGCCATCGAGTTCGTCGGCGATCGTGACAACAAGAAGCGTTTCGATCCTTCGCTCAAGGTCGGTGCGCGTATCTCCAAGGCGGCTCGTGATCGTGGACTGATCGCTCGCGCTATGCCGCACGGCGACATTCTGGGGTTTGCCCCGGCACTCGTAACAACCAAGTCTGAAGTCGAAGAGATCGTTGCAATCGCCGAAAGCGCCGTGCGCTCCATCATGGATGAACTCGTTCGTGATGGTCAGAAAATCTGAAGATGACGGCCGGAGAGGTTCGGCCGCCTGGCAAACGTTCAGGTAGTAATCGACCACCGCATCGAAGAGGCTGGGCGTGGGTCCTAGCACCTGACCAACAGACTTAACAGCAGCGATGGTGGCGCATCATTGAGGAGGAAGCTCGCCTATGAGCGGTGCATCACAACCGGCTTGGCGCGCCCATATCTGTGTACAGCCCCTACGACGGGGCTCTGGTGGGATCGGTCGACGCGACGCATGCAAGCGAAATCGGCGAACTTCTCGCGCTGGCCCGGCGCGGGGCCGAGCTTTCGCATAATCTGCCAAGGCACCGGCGCGCGAGTATTCTTGAATGCGCCGCACAAATAGTTGAGCGCCGTCGCGATGCTTTCGCCGAAACCATCGTTTGCGAAGCTGGAAAAACCATTGTTCAAGCGCGGAAGGAAGTCCTGCGTTGCGTCAATACGCTGAAGCTCTCGGCTGAAGAAGCAAAAGCGCAATGCCGGCGAGATCGCGCCCTTCGATGCCTATGCTGGATCTGAGCGCAGCGTCAGGGTTGGTTCACGCGTGAACCGCTCGGGATCATCACCCGCCATTACCCCGTACAACGATCCGCTGAACCTTGTGGCTCATAAGCTCGGTCCCGCAATCGCCGGCGGCAATGCCGTTCTGCTGAAGCCATCGGAGCTGACGCCGCTTTCAGCCATCAACTCCGTCGAAGCCTTTCGCGAGGCCGATTTGGCGGAGGAGGTAATCACTGTCGCGGTGGGCGGTGCCGATCTCGGCAAGGCCCTGGTCGCCGCACGCGAGGTTCGCATGGTGTCGTTCACCGGCGGATTTGCAACCGGGGAGGCAATCAGTCGCTCGGCAGGGCTCAAGAAACTGGCGATGGAACTCGGCGGCAATGCGCCTGTCATCGTCATGAATGATTGCGACTTCGCCAAAGCGGTCGAAGGCTCGGTCTCCGGCGCGTTCTGGGCGGCTGGACAAAACTGCATCGGCGCCCAGCGCATTTTGGTGCAGGCGGCACTCTATGAGCGATACCGCGAGGCCTTTGTCGCGGTAAGTTGAAGGCAGGCGATCCGTTATGCAGGATACCGTTGGCCCGATGATCTCCAGAGAAGCGGCGGAACGCGCCGAAACGGCAGTCAATGACGCCATTGACGCGGGTGCGAAATTGTTGAGCGGACACCGCCGCGAGGGCTCCCTCTACCATCCGACTGTGCTGGATGGCACGCCTCAGACCTGCCGGCTATGGGAGAGGAGGTGTTCGCGCCCGTCGTTATGCTTGCTCCCTTTGCCACGCTCGATGAAGCCATCGAGATGTCCAATGTTCCGGAATACAGCCTGCATGCTGGTATCTTCACCAACAATCTCTCTGTCGCACTGGAGGCGGCAAAAAGGATGGAGGCCGGCGGCGTAATGATCAACGACTCGTCAGACTATCGCTTCGATGCCATGCCATTCGGGGGCTCAAATACGGAAGCATGGGAAGGGAGGGCGTCCGGTTCGCTTACGAAGAGACGACCCAACCCAAGGTGATCTGCATCAATCGCGGGTGAGTCTGAATTTTCGACCTGTGCTGCGCTCGTCTCGAATGACATTGCCACAAGCAAAACTCTAGTGGCCGGTCCAAAGTAATAATCGACAGCTGCGAAAAGATAATCTAGTCGAGGAAACAATGACTATCGACAATCGCATTGAACATGATTCTTTGGGTCCAGTGAGCGTGCCGGTGATCGGTACTATGGCGCTCAAACCGCCAGAGCGTCGAGAATTTCCCAATCTCGGGCATCGCGATTAAATGCATGCCATTCGTCATTCAGGCTTTGGCCCACGTAAAGATAGCAGCCGCACAGGCAAATTGCGAGGAAGGCTATCTTTCGACCAAAAAACGGGGCGCCATTGTGGAAGCTTGCAAGGAGGTTCTGGCCGGGAAACACGACGAGGAATTCCTCGTCGATGTATTCCAGGGGGGGCGGGCACTTCCACCAACATGAACATGAACGAAGTGCTCGCAAACCGGGCGAGCGAATTGATGGGCGGCGTGCGGGTGAAAAGCGTCTCGTCCATCCAAACGACGACGTCAATAGGTCCCAGTCGACTAACGATGCCTACACCACCGCTGTTCGCCTAATCAATTATTCCGGCAAGTCGCCAGTTGCGCGACTCGCTCGTTGTTGTTGCCGCAGCCCTCAATAGCAAAGCGGAAGAATTCGCCGTTATCCGCAAGCTCGGTCGAACACAACTGCAGCACGCTGTTCCCATGACGCAGGGCGAAGAATTTGCGGCATTTGCAACGACAATTCTGGAAGATTGCGATCGTCTTAAGAGATATTCAACAAGGAAAACGTAGTATCATCTGTTGACACGAGTATCAAATTTGCACTACGATGTCAGTCGACGCTGAGGAGAACATCGTGGACGACATCATCGAGCAGGAACTGTTGGAGGGGATAATCGCTTGGACGCAAATTCGCAGTCACACTTTTGACGTGGCGGGTGTGAACCAAATCATCACCAAGGCGTCTGATGATTGCGAACGGATTGGTATGTCGGTTGAGCGTTTTAGTGAGCTCAATTTTGGCGATATGCTTAAGGCCCGCATGCCTGACGGATCCGGTTGTACCGAGGGCGGAATCCTTGTTCTTGGTCATGTCGACACTGTCCACTGCCCTGAATCAATTGGCTGTGACGTGCCTATAGTCGTTGAGGCCGAGCGAGTTTACGGACCTGGGATTTACGATATGAAGGGGGGCATGCGGGCGGCTCTCTATGGATTTAAGGTAGCCTCGCGGCGAGGTCGTCCTCATCTTCCGGTGACCTTCATGTTTATCCCAGACGAAGAGATCGGCAGCCCCACCACACGGGAGCTCATAGAGGCTGAGGCGCGTAAACAGAAATACGTTCTCGTGCCTGAGCCGACCCACGGCCGGAAGCTGGTGTCAGGACGACATGCTTTTTTGCGCTATACTCTGACTACTCGTGGTAGCCCCGCTCACGCGGGCGTTAATAATCGTGATGGGAAAAGCGCGGTTCGCGCGATGGCCGAGTTGATCCAGGAGGTGGAGGGGTTCAGCGACTACGAGCGCGGCGAAACTTACAGTGTCGGTGTGGTTCATGGAGGACTCTTCGTGAATGTTGTTCCGACTAGTTGCGTTGCGCAGGTATTGGCCGTCGCCCCAACTCACGAAAGTTTCCTTCGCATTCAGCGCAAGATGGCCGCACTCGCTGGCGAAGGTGAGGGCGGGGTGGTAGTTGAAGTGGCCCCTGGCCCAGTCCGTCCGCTCTTCGAGGCGAGTGAGGGTACGTTGTTTCTATTCGATCAGGCGGCTCAAATAGCCGCAGAAATCGGGATAAACCTGCAGCACGCTCAGTTTGGTGGTGGCAGTGATGGCAATTTCACTGGCGCGCTAGGCATTCCGACCCTTGATGGTTTGGGGGTCGATGGAGCAGCGCTCCACACCGCCGGCGAGTATATGTTGAGAACAACGATGGTGCAGCGCTGTCATATTCTCTCGCGCTTGATTGCAACGCTCCAGTGAGGGCGCTGGGATTGGAGGTGCTGGATCCGGACATTGAGCAATACGTGCTTGAGGCCGGTTGCCTGAGAATGCCGATGAGAAGGGACTGACCGGTGACATCTGCCTTGGATACGACGACATCGACGACGATCGCAGCAGCGTGGCTGCCGAAGGTGGCCTGGGGCACAGGGGGTCACGTTACAGATACATCCGGCAAGACCTATATCGACGGCTCCGGCGGACCGGCGGTGTACAGCCTCGGCTACAGCAACATCGAGGTCGTGGACGCCATCCACGATCAGATGAAGCGTGTCATGCATGGCTACCGGTATACCTTTACCAGCGACCCCATGGAAGAGCTTACGGCGCTGATCAGTGAAGCCTGCGGCGCGGATCTTGACTCGATGGTCTTCGTGTCTGGAGGGTCGGAAGCGGTCGAATCCTGTTTGAAATTGGCATTGCAATATCACGCAGCGCGCGGCGAGAGGTCCCGTAACAAATTTATCTCCCGCCATCGGTCCTGGCACGGCAACTCGCTTGGCGCGCTCGCAGTGTCTGGCTTTGCAGAACGTAGGGCCCCTTACGAACATGCGTTACCAGCCATGTCGTTTCTATCGCCCGTCAATGCCTATCGCCCGCCGACCGGTGTTTCCCCCGACATGGTCGCGGACATCTGCGCTCTGGAGCTAGCCACCGAGATCGAACGGCTGGGAGCCGAACACGTTGCTGCCTTCATCTTCGAGCCGGTCGTCGGCGCTGCCGGCGGCGTCGTTCCAGCGCCTCCGGGTTATGCCGCACGCATCCGGGAAATATGTGATCGCTACGGCGTTTTGATGATTGCCGACGAGGTGATGTGTGGAAGCGGGAGGTGCGGCACCTTTCGCGCGCTTGAACATGATCAGGTCGTCCCCGACATCATGCCGATATCCAAGAGTCTGGGTGGTGGATACATACCGCTTGGCGCTGCGGTTTATGGCCACAAGGTGAGAGATGCCATAACAGCAGCATATGGTGGACCGATGACCGGTCATACGTTTACTGGCCATACGGCTGCCTGTGCGGCCGGCGTTGCAGTGCAGAAGATAATCAAGCGCGACCGTCTCTTGGAGCGCGTCAGGTCAACGAGTCCGCGGTTTTTTCAGCTTGTGCGGGACGCCCTGGACGGCGTGGAAGCAGTCGGAGATATCCGTGGCAGAGGCTATTTCCTCGGTGTGGAGCTTGTGGCGGACAGAGCAACCAAGGTGCCCTTTCCTGCCGAGAAGAAGCAGTTCTTGAAGGTTCGCGAGCGCGCCTTCCAGAATGGATTGATCTGCTACCCCTCGGGCGGAAACGTAGGCGGTTTCTCTGGCGATACCATCATCCTCGCACCTCGCTACAATTCGCCGGACAGTGAACTTGAAGAGATCGCTGACAAGCTTGGTATGTCTGTTCGCCAAGCCCTTTCAGACGGGAGGCCTTGAGATGAAGCAAACTCGCTCAACCATCATCACATGCGCGCTCACTGGATCGATTCACACGCCATCTATGTCACCCTATCTCCCAGTGTCGGAGGAGGAGATTGTCAAGCAGGCAGTCGGTGCGGCCGAGGCCGGCGCGGCAGTCCTCCACCTTCACGTTCGCGACCCGGATACGGGCAAACCTTCACCGGATCCCGAGCTGTTTTTGCGGGTTGTGAAGAAGATAGAAGCCCAAACTGACGCGGTGCTCAGTATCACGACGGGCGGAAGCGCTAACATGTCAGTCGATGAACGGCTAGAGGCACCGGCTTTGATCGGGCCCGAATTGTGCTCACTTAACCTCGGAACGATGAACTTTGCTCTTCACTCCATGGCGGAGAAGCCGCGGGAATGGAAGCACGATTGGGAAAAGCCGTTTCTGACGTCCACCAAGGACGGCTTCTTCAAGAACACTTTCACCGACATGGAGCGGATCATCAAGGATCTCGATGCTCGCTTCGGCACGCGATTTGAGTTCGAGGCCTATGATGTGGGCCATCTATATAGTCTTGCGCACTTGCTCGACCGCGGTATCGTTACCTCTAAGCCTTTCATCCAGTTTGTGATGGGTATTCTAGGCGGGATCGGCGCCGACGCCGACAGCTTGATGCTGATGAAGGATACGGCGACCCGCCTCTTCGGCAACGATATCGAATGGTCAGCCCTGCCCGGCGGTCGGGCTCAGATGCCTCTTTGTACCATGGCGGCAGTTATGGGAGGCAACATTCGCGTCGGGCTTGAGGACAACCTTTGGCTTGGTCCCGGCGAACTTGCGCAGACGAACGCCCAACAGGTCCGAAAGATTGCAAGTATCTTGGCTGAATTGCACCAGCCGATAGCATCTGCTGCTGAGGCCCGGCAGCGTCTGGGACTAAGGGGCGGATCGTGACTATTGGCGACAGATTGGATGCCATCCGCCGTCGCGAGGCCAAAGTTCCGCTCTATGAGCTGATAGGTCTTCGGGTCAACGATTTCGGCCCTGGCAGAGTGTCGATGTCGCTGACGCCGGCGCAGGCACATGCCAATCCGCGGGGAAGCGTTGCCGGAGGCATCATCGCAACCGCATTGGATACAGCCGCCGCCTGGAGCTGTGATCTTCTTTGTTCCGAAGGGAACATTTGCACCACCATCGACTTGAAAGTGAATTTTCTTCGGCCGCTCGCGGTCACCGATGGAGACGTTGACGTGGTCGCGACAGCTTTGCATTCAGGCTCCAGGATCATGGTCTCCGAGGCGAAAATGTGCCGTAAAGACGGCAAGTTGATTGCGGTAGCCTTGGTAACCCTTGCCGTCGTTGCGTAGTGCGCGTTCCTCAGCCTCGGTTGTCGAATTGACCACTCATCTGCCGCAGGGTTTTTCGCGACAGGCGAAGGACCGCGCTTCTCAAGGGCGCGGCCAATACAGAGTCAAGCGGCCTGCCTGGGCGCCATGACCATATCAACGTTGGGGTCAGAACAAGAACTGCTCGAAATCATACGCTAAGGTCGAACGAAGTATGAACATCATGCCGCCCAGAGCATTTTCCCCGGCAAGCGGAGCGGCCTGAAGCCTTCCGGAAGGTCCGGCGCCGTGTCCCAAGCATAGATGCCAGTGAGATTGACGTGTTCCCAGCTCAGCGGCGAGACGTGCTTCAGTAAGGCGTCGGGGATGTTCCGGCCGCCCTGACGCAGATGGGTGACGGCGCGGCTGAGATAGACGGTGTTCCATTGGACGATCGCGCTGACGACAAGATTGAGACCAGAGGCGCGGAATGCCTGGCTTTCGAACGACCGATCGCGGATTTCGCCTCGCTCATGGAAGAAGACGGCACGCTTGAGTTTGTGCGCTGCTTCGCCCTTGTTGAGACCGGCTTGGCAACGCCGACGCAAGGCTGGACTGGAATACCACTCGATCATAAACAAGGATCGCTCGATACGGCCGAGCTCCCGCAGGGCTTTGGCCAACTGACTCGGATTCGGTGAAGCAGCCAGCTTTTTGAGAATCGTCGAGGGAGCAACGGTACGCGCTCGGATCGAGCCGCCAGATGCAGCAGGTCATCCCAATATTCCATGATGAGCGCGGGATTGATCCGCACGCCGATATGGTCCGCCAGAGCCGGGTAGGTATCGGCTTTTTCGAAGGTATGAATTTCCGGTCCTTGAGGTTGCGCATTCGGGGCGCAAAGCGCTTGCCGATCAGGGCGAAGAGGGCAAAGACATGGTCGCTGGCGCCGCCCGTGTCGGTGAAGTGTTCCTCGATGTCGAGGATGGTGTCGTGGTCGAACAGCCCGTCCAGAACCTAGGCCGCCTCGCTTTCGGTCGGACTGATGGGCAGGATGCTGAAGTAGCCGTACTGATCGGAGAGATGG
Source organism: Mesorhizobium sp. STM 4661 (assembly GCF_000359125.1). Taxonomy (GTDB): domain Bacteria; phylum Pseudomonadota; class Alphaproteobacteria; order Rhizobiales; family Rhizobiaceae; genus Mesorhizobium. The sequence goes on from NZ_CAAF010000027.1 coordinate 56,314, forward strand.
CTGTAGAATTTGGTTCCTGGCTCGCTGCCATAGTGGAGGTTGATATCGCCGCGCCCTGCAGCACGATCACTGGCCCGGAAGAACTGACCGTCGGAAGACGCGGTCGGTCCATTGCCCCAGAGCAGAGCGTGGGGATGACGCGCATGGGCGTCGGTCACGCTTGCCTGCGCCGCCCGATAAGTTTCGGTCCTGGCATGGAACATGCGCATCCAGCCGATCTGATGGGCGGTGATCCCTTTCGATGCGCCCGCCATGCGTTTCGGCCGGAGATTGGTTGCGTCCGCGAGTGTGCCGGCAAGCATAGCGGCGATGTTTTGCGGCACGTCGCCCGTTCGCACATGGGTGAACTGGTCGGCAAAGCCTTGGCTGGCGCTTTATGCCGATCCCGAGCAATACGCGCCGCGCGGCCACCAATTGAAACAATGGCTGTTCGGCGGCCAGTCGATTTCCACCAAGGTGGCGCTGTTCCCCATCGAGGACTATTCGGGCCTGATCGTCTGCGACCTGTTCGGTGAGGACAGCTATTTCGCCGATGCCGACTTGTTCTGGCAAAAGCAGAACGAGGCGATTGCCGCCAAACGCGATGCCTATCTGGAAGCCGGCTGGCCCGAGGTGGCCGTGCTCGAACCGGGCCAGCATTTCCAGTCATGGGACTATGAGAAGACGCCAAGGAGGAAGGGCGGCAAGGTCTTCATATCGGTCTCGCATCGCGGCGCGGTCGAGTGCCATGAGGGCTGGCTGTCGCGCAAGGATGCCCGCCGCGCCCGCGCGCAAGGCGAGGGCGGCGAGCACGAAGAATCCGCCGCCAAGCAGTCGCGGCCGGAACTCACCGGGCCGATGCAGAACTATGTCGATCTGCACCGCCACGGTGCCGTGCGCACCGCCATGCTCGACCGTCCTTGTGTCGCGCTGCGCCTGATGGTGGCGCATGCCATCGCAGGCTCGGGCCTGTGGCAGGTTCGCCGCGAGCCGCAGCGCACCGCCAATGAAGCGGTGGCGGCAAGCATTGCCGCGTCCAGGGCCGAAGCTGTATTCGCCGAAAAACGGCGCGAAGTTCTTCCCCTGCTCGGTGCGCCGGACGAGGAGGGTGCGATAGCCGGCGGCAATGGCGACGCCTTTGCGCTTGCCGCCGTCTTCGCCCGTTTGCTGCCACTTTGCGACGACGACGTCATGCGCGTTCTCAGCCTTGTCATGGCCGAGACGCTCGAAGCCGGCAGCGCCGCCGTCGAGGCGCTCGGCAACCATCTGGGCATCGACATGGGTACGTGGTGGCAACCGGACGACGCCTTCTTCGACCTGCTGCGCGACAAGGAGATCGCCAATGCAATGCTGGCCGACCTCGCCGGCAAGCCTGTCGCCGACGGCAATGTCGCCGAGAAGGTCAAGACGCAAAAGAAGATCATCCGCGATTGCCTCGCGGGCGAGAACGGCCGCGAGAAAATCGACAACTGGCTGCCCAACTGGATGAAATTCTCGGTCGAAAGCTACACGAAACGCGGCGGCTTCCGCACCGCCGATCAATGGGCGAGCGTCCAGCCGCTGTTCGTCCGCCAATAGGTGCCAAGCCGGGCGGCGGCTCTTTTTAAGTGCCGTCGCCCCGTTTGCCTGCCGCTGGAATATTGGCTGATGCGCACGGCGATCCGAACAGCATTTGCCACGCGCAAGGCTATTGTGCATTGCACAAAAACCGACGCGCGCCTACACGTCCTTCCGTTGCGGGAATCGGGCTTGGACCAGCGGCGAGGCAGTGAGAACCGATGCTTCGTCGATATCATATTGCATTCATAGCTGAGGACCTTCATGACCCTTTCGAGCCCTGACAAATCCGGCGCCGCCAGTCTCGAGGCCATCGCGCGAAACGGCGGCGTGCTGCGCCGCATCGCCGTGCGCATTCCAACCTATCTGTCGGACATTCGCGAGAACCCGGCCTGGCTGCCGATGTTCGTGCTCGCCCGCACCATGCCGGCTCGCCGGATCCACTGGCGTGGGGCAAAGCCGGTTCGCGTGTCGCAAAAAGCCCACGACACCATGTTTGCCGGCGTCGATCGCCAGGACGTTGTCGAGGCGCTGCGGTCGGACGGGCTGTTTTGCGGGCTCGTCCTGCCGACTTCCATCCATAAGGAGATCGCCGCCTTCGCCCGGTACACGCCTTGTTTCGGCAATTTCGATCGCCGTCTCGAATTCATGGCTGAGGACCATGCCGAGGCCGAGAAGCGTTTCGGCCGCTCGCTGCTCAGCGGCCACTTTTTCGAACACATCCTCGGCTGCAAGGCAGCGGTCGCCATCCAGAACGACCCGCTGCTGCTCGACATCGCCGCGCATTATCTGGGCGCTCAGGCGAAATTGATCACCACACGCGTGTGGTGGAGCTTCCCGACCAGCGAGGCTTCCGACGCCGACAAGAACCGTGCCTCGCTCGGCAAGTATCATTTCGATCTCGATGACTGGCGGATGCTGAAATTCTTCTTCTACCTGACGCCGGTCGACGAAGGCACCGGCCCGCATGTCTATGTCCGTGGCAGTCATAACCGCCGCGCCATCAAGCATCAGCTGACGCTGCTCGTCGGCCATCCGGCGCAGGAGGTTCTCAAGGTCTATGGCGATGACAGCCCTGTCACGCTGACCGGCGAAGCCGGTCTCGGTTTCGTCGAGGATCCGTTCGGCTTCCATATGGGCACCGTGCCTTCGCGCACGCCACGGCTGATGATGGAAGTCGGCTTCGGCGTCTCCCCGCCCTCGCGCCGGCGCTTCCATGGCGAACCGGTTATTCGCTGATCTCGCAAAAAAACAGCCTTCCCCAGATCAGACGCCTGGTTCTTCCTTGGGCTGGCTGGTGCCATGGCGTCGTCATGGGATCAGCTGGCACATGACTGGATTGGATCGATGTCATCTGACGCCGGTTGGGCCTCGACTGACCCAGATCAAGGCCACGCCCTTGTCGGCGTGGTTTGATCGCCCAGTCCTTCACGGGAAAACGCATGGGCTGACCGACAGCCTGGTCGTCGCTCCCATCGTCTTGACAATCCAGATCATACGGCAGGCAAATGACGCTTCACCAGCCAGGAACCGACGTGAGAACCGCGCTTGAGGCGATGCGGGCAATAGATCACAGCGCAATCGATGCACGACCTGCGGCTCGACTCCCCCAACATCTCACGAAGAGAACCGACGCGCTGGCGGCACGCTGATGGCTGGCTGTGACGACAGCTTCGACATTATTGTCGTGGGCGCCGGGCCGGTCGGACTTTCCTTCGCCGCATCGCTTGCCTATAGCCAGCTCAAACTGGCGGTTGTGGAAGGGCAGGCCCTGGAAAGACTGGCAAGTCCGGCTTTCGACGGCCGCGAGATCGCGCTCACCCACGCCTCGATTGGAATCCTTCGCGAGCTCGGCGCCTGGGATGTTATCTCCTCTTCGGACAAGTCACCGCTTCAAGGCGCACGCGTCCTCAACGGATCGAGCCCGTTTGCGTTGTGTTTCGATTCCCCCGGCGGATCCGCGGAACCACTGGGCGTTCTGGTCCCGAATTGCCAGATCCGCGATGCCCTGTTCAAGATCATCCGCTTGCGGGCCCATGCCCGGCTGCTGTGCGGCCACTCGGTCGTGCGTGCAACAAACAGCCGTCAAGGAGCAGTGATAACGCTCTCCAATGGCAGGCAGCTGAGCGCTCGGCTTCTCGTTGCAGCCGATTCGCGTTTTTCCGCCACCCGCAATCTGCTCGGCATTGGCGCCGATATCAATCGGCTTGGCAACTCGATGCTGATTTGCCGGGTGAGGCACGAGCGCCCCCACCACCAGATCGCGATCGAATGGTTCGATCACCATCAGACGGTGGCGATGTTGCCTCTCGCGCAAGGCGTGTCGTCGCTGCTTTTGACTTTGCCCTCAAACGAGGCCGACGGACTGCTTGCCCTCGACGACGAGTTGTTCCTGAGGGAGTTGACAAAGCGCTGTCGAGGCCGCCTCGGCAATATGAACCTGGCAAGCCAACGCTATATCTATCCGTTGGCCGCGACCTGGGCGCACAGGTTCCGGGCGCCGAGCGCCGCATTGATCGGCGACGCTGCCATTGGCATGCACCCGGTGACCGCGCATGGCTTCAACATCGGCCTCGGCGGCCAGAAGCAGCTCGCCCGCGGTATAGAGACCGCATGGCGCGACCGTCGCGACATTGCCGACCCCGACATGCTCCACAGATATGAAAGCCGACTGCGCCTGTCGGCGGCGCCGCTCTACCATGCTACGAATATCCTCGTCGGACTCTACTCAAGCGAGCATCCGGCGGCACGGCTTGCAAGGCATGTGGGGCTGCGCCTCGGCCAACATCTTCCCTTTGTCCGTCATGGCATTGCGGCCATGCTGAGGCGGTAAACCCCAGTCACCATAGTGTCAGCATCAGCGTGCGGCGTCGTAGCAGGCGGGCGAGTGTGGTTCGATGGGAGCGGTCGCGGCTGCGCGGGATCAGCTTGATGAAGACGGGGCTGCTGAATGCCGCGAGCCTCTTCCATCGCGGATCGTCAACGTGTCAATCGCCGTGTGTGTGCGGAATCCACGCCCAATTCCGCCTTCGATGTGTTCAGCGCGTGGATGGTTGTCATCCAAACAATCAATTTTGCCAATCCTGCGGACCCAATTAGGAGCGTGACCGAAATCAACTGCCTCGGCCCGCAGTACGGTCCCGACCCTACCGACATCTGACGGCATTTGCAGCGCCGGTGATTGCTGCCTTAGCTAGGTGCGAATTTGACCCATAAAATCGATCATGAACTGCTGAATCGAGAAATGGCCGCAGACGATCCATGGCGGCTCGATGGCAACCCGTTCGAGCGGGAGCGCCACACCCAAATTCTCCGGTTGTCACTTGCGCAAGGTCGAGTCGCGAATGCGCTCGAAGTCGGGTGCGCTGCCGGCGCTTTTACGGAGCGGCTAGCCCCCATTTGCCAGCGGCTCACTGTGATCGATGTCGTGGAGCCAGCGATTACGCGAGCACGTTCACGCATGAAGGAGACGCCGCACATCAGCTGGATAATTTCCGATGTTCAACAGTTTTCGAGTGATGAGCTGTTCGACCTGATCGTCGTTGCGGAGGTTCTTTACTACGTCGGAGACCTCGTTCAGATCCGCGCGGCAGTCCGCAACCTGGTAGGTCTGCTTGCGCCAGGCGGGCAGCTGGTTTTCGGGTCGGCACGTGACGCCAATTGCCAACGCTGGGGGCACGCTGCTGGTGCAGAGACCACTATCGCCATGCTCAACGAATCGTTGACCGAGATCGAGTGCATCGAGTGCCGGGGCGCGTCGATCAATGAAGACTGCCTGCTGGCCCTCTTCCGAAAGCCGATTTCCGCTTCCTGATAAAACACTTGGAAACTGTGTGCGCTTCTGTGGTGTCAAGCTGACCCAATATGGGGACGTATAAGAGCGCCCGATTGCAACAAGTTAGCTGGATCCGGTTGATGGTAACAACTGCTGACTACATCCGGCTTCTTCATGCGGCTCGATGTTCTGCGCCGCGAGCCTCGAGGGGTTTTCGCCCGCTTCCACCTCAACGGCCCCAGACTTTTTAACCGATCTCGTCGTTGCAGTCAGTTCCGCGTCCCGGCCCTTCGGCGGGCGCAAGTGCTGACGCTCCTTAGGCTGCCTTTTCTGTTTGCGGCGATCTTTGATCCCTCGTACGGAATGAAAACTTAAGGGCCAGCCCCTTCGCGCACTTCAGGCCTCAGGTGCTCAAGCTAGGGGTTCCAGCCTGCCAAACCTCAAGCAATTCGTTCGAAGTAGCGCCATCCGGGCGCGCCCTCCTTCCCGCTCTCCAGGTGCTTTCACCGACAGTCCGGTTGACTGGCAACACTCGAAAGCATTGACCAGACGATTCCTGTTGGCGAGCGCGACCATCGCGCCATTGGCATGCCGCCTTGCCGCAACTTGTCGAGCCAGAGCTTCGCGGAACCTGTTTGCCGCCGGCGATCCAGAGCTGCGCGATCGCCATGCATCATCAGCGTGCGCCAACGGTCGCCGCCTTTGCTGACGCCTAACAGTCGGGCCATCCTCCACTTGATCGCTGCTTCGGCACGGGCGCAGCCACGCGCTGGCGGCCGCTGTTGAATCAGGTTGTGTCACCGACAGCTGCCATCGGTGCCGCCGCTTATCGGGCCAATCGAGCACGACCAGATGGTTCAGATCAGGGCCTTTGAAAGGCACGGTTTTAACATCCATAGCGTGGATGCTCGCGATCTAAACAATCAATTTTACCAATCCGGGAGGGTCGTTCATAGACCCATGACATGCACCGCCATTGCTCTACCGCGTGAGGTGCACAAAAGAACCCGAAAAAGAGGAAGTCTTCGCATGCGCCCTGACGTGCAGTGGAGGTTATGCTGGGAAAATGAGTTGCAGCTTCCCGATCACCTCGAACTCTCTGAGTTCTTCCGGAAGACCTATGAGCCGACCGGAGCCTTTAATGGGAAGCAATTCGCAGGCGGTCGAAGTTGGGCCGGTGCAAGGCCGGAGCTCCGCGTAATCGGCCGTGATATGCACGGGATAGCGGCTCACTTGGGCCTGCTGCGCCGATACATCAAAGTTGGCGACGTTGATCTGCTTGTCGCTGAACTCGGTCTATACGGCGTGCGTCCGGATCTTGAGGGGCTGGGAATCGCCCATTCGATTAGCGTGATGTATCCAGTGCTGCAGCAGCTTGGCGTTCCATTCGCTTTCGGCACGGTTCGGCAGGCGCTCCGGAACCATGTTGGGAGGTTCCGCCGCAAAGGCTTGGCGAACATTTTGACAGGCGTTCGCGTGCGTTCAACCCTCCCGGACGTGTACCCCGATCTGCCTTCCACGACGCGAGTCGACGACGACGTGCTCCTCATTGTGCTGCCAATTGGACGCTCAATGAGCGAGTGGCCGGCCGGCACTTTGATCGATCGGAACGGTCCAGAGCTATGAAGAACACCCGCAATGATATCAGTCAGCCCGACCCGGCCCTCATGGCATTGATCGATCTGACTCCAGCATTGGCCGCGGATTTACTATCCGCCCGCTTCCCTCAAACTCACTGAAAAATCTGACATCTCATGACCCTGTTTGCCACAGCCAGTACTGTTGCCATCTGCTCTTATGCGCTGCTGTCGACCGTCTACAAAACCGCGCAGGTGTTTTATACCCTGCCTACAAACGTACCGCCGACCTCGGGCGACCCGCCCAGCGGTGAGCCTTGGCCGAGCGTCGATGTCATTATCCCGTGCTACAACGAGGCGCCTCGCACCCTCTCGGACTGCCTGGCTTCCATTGCAAGTCAGGACTACGCCGGCAAACTGCAGGTCTATGTTGTTGATGACGGTTCTGCAAACCGCGATGCCCTCGTGGGTGTACACGAGGAATACACGGGCGACCCGAGGTTCAACTTCATTGCGCTCCCAAAGAATGTCGGAAAGCGCAAGGCGCAGATTGCCGCCATTCGCCGCTCGTGCGGAGATCTGGTGCTGAATGTAGATTCGGACACGATACTCGCCCCGGACGTCATCACCAGGCTTGCGCTAAAGATGCAAGATCAAGCGGTCGGCGCCGCCATGGGCCAGTTGGCGGCTAGCAATCGCAGTGAAACTTGGCTGACGCGGTTGATCGACATGGAATACTGGCTCGCCTGCAACGAAGAGCGGGCAGCGCAGGCTCGGTTCGGTGCCGTCATGTGTTGCTGCGGTCCGTGTGCCATGTACCGGCGATCCGCGCTTGTTTCGCTGCTGGATCAGTACGAGACGCAGCGCTTTCGAGGGAAGCCGAGCGACTTCGGCGAGGACCGCCACCTTACGATCCTGATGCTGAAAGCAGGCTTTCGAACAGAGTATGTCCCGGAGGCCGTCGCGGCAACAGTCGTTCCCAACAGCATGGGTCCCTATCTGCGCCAACAGCTTCGCTGGGCCCGGAGCACTTTCCGTGACACGTTGCTGGCGTTCCAACTGCTGCGCGGCCTTAATATTTATCTCACATTGGACGTGATTGGCCAGAATATTGGCCCATTATTGCTCTCTTTGTCGATTCTGGCGGGGCTCGCGCAATTGGTAACGACAGGTACTGCGCCTTGGACGGCATGCCTGATGATTGCAGCCATGACTATAGTTCGCTGCAGCGTGGCAGCGTTTCGTGCGCGCCAACTTCGATTTCTCGGATTCTCGCTCCACACACTCATCAACATCTTTCTCTTGCTCCCGTTGAAAGCATACGCGCTGTGCACATTGAGCAACAGCGATTGGTTGTCGCGCAGCTCTGCGGCCAATGTGACAGACACTGGCGGCACCAGTTCAAAGCCGAACTTGGTGGGATCTGACGCAGCTTACAGCGAACAGCAATAGTCACGTGATCTCAGGTAGAAGAGTTTTGAGCCAGGACCAGAAACATCAAGTGTTGAAGCGTAAGTTGGGCCCAGAGGATTTGCGGCGATTCGAGACTCCTGCGATCGAACGGGAGTCTCACGGGCAGACAAGCGCGAAAAGCTCCGTGCCTGACTCTCTGTCGACCGTGGCAGTCGATTTTGCCGGCGTAACCAAGTCGTATGGGAACAAGATCGTTGTCGACGAACTGTCGTTCTCCGTTGCGTCGGGAGAGTGTTTCGGCCTCCTCGGACCAAACGGGGCGGGCAAAAGCACGATTGCGCGTATGCTCCTCGGCATGACATGCCCTGACGCGGGCACGATCACGGTGCTCGGCGTCCCGGTGCCGGCGCGCGCTCGGCTGGCACGCAGGGGCATTGGCGTGGTCCCGCAATTCGACAATCTTGACCAGGAATTCACCGTACGAGAGAACCTGCTGGTGTTCGGACGCTACTTCGGCATGAGCACACGTCAGAGCGAAGCGGTCATCCCGTCGCTTCTCGAGTTCGCTCGCCTCGAGCGCAAGGCGGATGCGCGCGTCTCGGAACTGTCCGGCGGCATGAAGCGATGCCTGACAATGGCGCGGGCGTTGATCAACGACCCCCAGCTCATTGTGATGGACGAGCCGACCACCGGCCTCGATCCGCACGCGCGCCACCTGATCTGGGAGCGGCTGCGCGCCCTGTTGGCACGCGGCAAGACGATTATCCTGACGACGCATTTCATGGAAGAGGCTGAGCGATTATGCGATCGGCTGTGCGTGCTCGAAAAGGGCCGCAACATCGCCGAAGGCGGCCCGCAGGCGCTGATCGACGAGCATATTGGATGCCAGGTCATGGAGATTTATGGCGGCGATCCGCACGAGTTGCTTTCGCTGGTCAAGCCACATTCCCAGCGCATCGAGGTCAGCGGCGAAACCCTTTATTGCTATGCGCCAGACCCTGACCAGGTGCGCACGCAACTGCAGGGGCGAGCAGGTCTGCGTCTTCTTCTGCGTCCAGCCAATCTCGAGGATGTTTTCTTGCGGCTGACCGGGCGCGAGATGGAGGAGTGAACGATGATTGAAGGTTTTGCGGCGGCGCTGCCGGCCAATGCGTGGAACTGGGTTGCGGTATGGCGCCGCAACTATCTGGCATGGAAGAAAGTCGCACTCGTGTCGCTTCTCGGTAACCTTGCCGATCCTATGATCTACCTTTTCGGCCTAGGCACCGGCCTCGGCATAATGGTCGGCCGCGTCGACGGTGCGTCGTATATCGCCTTTTTGGCGGCCGGCATGGTCGCGGTAAGTGCGATGACCGCATCTACCCTGGAAACATTGTACGCGGCTTTCGCTCGCATGCATTCTCAACGCACATGGGAAGCCATGCTGTATACGCACGTTACCCTCGGCGACATCGTTCTGGGTGAACTGGCGTGGGCAGCCACCAAGGCCTTCATGGCCGGTACGGCTATTACCATCGTCACCGCAACCTTGGGCTATGCCGCCTGGCCGTCCGTACTCTATGCGCTGCCAATCATTGCTCTGACAGGGTGCGTATTTGCGAGCCTCGCGATGATCGTCACCGCACTTTCGCCCAGCTACGATTACTTCGTGTTTTACCAGACGCTTGTCCTCACACCTATGCTGTTCCTGTCGGGCGCCGTTTTCCCATTGGACCAGCTGCCTGGCGCCTTTCAGCAAATAGCGCGATGCATGCCGCTGTCACATGCGATCGACCTCATTCGTCCGGTTATGCTTGATCGCCCGATCAGCGGCATCGCCCTGCACGTCGGTGTGCTCGCCCTGTACGCGCTGTTGCCATTCTTCCTCTCGATGGCGCTGTTGCGCCGCCGACTAATGCGCTGACGAAAGAGAGTGAGATAAACAATGCGCTACGGACTTCGTGCTGCAAATAAAAACGACATCGCAACGCAAATCGGCATCCAACCCAGGGTCTTCGTGGCATCCACTCAATCTCTCAACGTTATGGAACGCCCGGGACCTCGATCACAGGATCTCATTTTGATCCAGGCGTAAGAGAATTTCTTTGAGGTTGGTGATGTCTGACTGGCGTTCGCGGCGGCGAACGACAACGCAGCCTGTGTTTTTGATCAAACGGCCTTGAGACAGGCCAATTCAGTCTTCCTGTACGATAAACGGAGAGCGAGATGCTGTGTCTAGGATTGAGCGGCGGATTAGACAAAGTCTATGAAAACCGATTCCAGATTGCGAATACATTCATGCACGATGGCGCTGCGGTGCTCGTCCGAGACGGACAGGTCATCGCGGCCGTAGAAGAGGAGCGCCTCAATCGGATCAAGCACTCCAACAAGCTCCCAATCAGTTCGGTTCAATACTGTCTTTCAGCCGCTGGGGTTCAGCTCAGCGAAATCGATCATGTGGCGTACTACGCTACCGAAGCCTATTGCAACGCCATGCTCGAAAACATGCTTGCTTCCGAGCCGGACGCCTCCATTCCGTTGGATGCCAAATTTTTGGTTCAGCAGCTGTTGGCGCAGGAGTTCGGTAGCGAGCTCGACCCTTCGCGTATCTCATTCGTAAGTCATCATCAGGCGCACGCCGTGAGTGCTTTTGCAATGTCGGGCTTCGAGCAAAGTCTGATTTTCGCGATTGATGGCTCTGGTGATTTCCAGTCGGGTCTTGTGGCGGTAGGATCTGGTGCTGAAATTTCGCAACTCGCGACTTTCCCAGAGAACAATTCCCTTGGGCTATTTTATCTCGAGGTGATCCGGTATCTCGGCTACGGCTTGTTCGATGAATATAAGGTAATGGGGCTTGCCCCCTACGGCGATCCCGTTCCCTATCGCGAGCTTTTCGAGCAGTTCTATGAACTGTCTGCAAACGGCGAGTATCGCGTCCACCTGGACCGCATCGGTCCGACTTTGCTTCGCACCATTCAGGTCCGGCAAAAGGGAATGCCATTCACTCAGCAGCACAAAGATGTGAGTGCGTCGCTACAGGAAGCACTCGAACGCATCGTGTTTCACATTCTTCGGCATCATCGTGAGGCCACCGGGATGACGCGGCTGTGCCTGGCCGGTGGCGTTGCGCACAATTGCTCCATGAACGGCAAGTTGCTCTATTCAGGCCTTTTCGAAGACATCTTCGTGCAGCCCGCGTCGCATGACGCTGGCTGCGCATTGGGCGCTGCATTAATCGTGTCTGGTGAGCTGGGCCGCCCCGCGCCGCGTGCGCGACTGCAGGAGGTTTATTGGGGGCCGGATCTCGCGAGCGATCACGCTGTCGAAGAGGAACTAAAAGCATGGGCGGGGCACCTGGAGTTTGAACGCACTGAGGAGGTGGCGGATAGGGCAGCCGAGTGGATGGCCGGTGGCGCCGTGATCGGCTGGGTGCAAGGTCGTTCGGAGTTCGGGCCGCGCGCGCTCGGAAATCGCAGCATTCTTGCCGACCCCAGGCCCGCCACAAACAAGGACCGGATCAACGCCATGGTCAAGAAGCGGGAAGGGTATCGCCCGTTCGCCCCATCAGTGCTGGAGGAGGATGCGCGCGAATTTTTCGACCTCCCAGGCAGTGCGTGCGAATTTCCCTTCATGAATTTCGTGGTCCGTGTGCGCGACTCCAAGCGTGGTTTGCTCGGCGCCATCACGCACGTCGACGGTACGGCTCGGCTGCAAACAGTATCGCGCAAGGCCAGTCCGGCCTACTGGGACGTCATCAATGCCTTCAAGCAGCGCACTGGCATCCCAATTCTGCTCAATACGTCCTTTAACAACAATGCCGAGCCGATCGTGGATTCAGTTGCAGACTCGATTGCCACGTTCCTGACGACAGGGTTGGATGGACTTGTGGTCGGGCCGTTCCTCGTCAAAAAACGGGCCACAACGCTGGAGGATTGGACTGCGCTCGCGGTTTCATTGCCGCCTTATGTATCCCTGTATAAGGTCCGCGCTCACACGGCGCTGGATCGCCAGGAGACCGTCTGCGAAATCCGAACGGATCACTCCAGCCGTGACGGTGTGCGTATCTCACATGACTTGTTCGATCTGCTGACGCGGATCGAAGGCGAAGCCGTGCTCGCGGATCTCCTCGATACAATTACGCTGGATCAGGCCCAGCGCGAGGCTCTCACAGGAGAACTGCGACGATTGTGGGAGCAGCGCCGCGTTCGCATGCGTCCCTCGCAAGCTGCTCGAGTCGATCAAAACTGATGCCAATCGCTGGACGACAGATAGCAGTTGCCGAAACACCGGTCTGTCCAAGCATCTTCATATGACTGTGCCCAATCCATCGGCTGAGGCAAGGATCCTGACGATTGCATCTGCTCGCGAGCATGTCATGTTCAACCCATCTAACCCTTATGGCAGTCGAGGATCAGTAATGGATTTGCTTGCCGGTGGCCCAAAACAGCACCAATTTGTCGTTTCTCGACGGCGGACCCGGTTCGGTGACTGCCTATGGTCTCCGGCATCAGCCTGGTGTTACGCATAGCGGACGGGACGTGCGAGCGGGCTGCGCCGCTCGCAGGATAAGGCGGCGGCCCTACGGCGCGCCAAGCCGGCATATTCGTCGTTGAGATGCTTTTTGGCCAAATGCGTTGGTGGGGCGACGATCATGTCTTAGCGCGGCTTGACCCTTCGCCCTCCATGCGGATTTCGCCGGCGCTTTCTTCAGGACTCGAGATTTGTTGGTCAAGGCCACCCGCGCGGTTAGCGTTGGCGATGCCCGACATCTGCTTTCGGGCAATCGCCTGATCGGGATGCGAGTCGAGGAAGGGGAGCTCACCCAATCCACGGCCGAATGCCCGTCGCGCACCTGCGCGATCGCAAGCGCCGTGGTGCTGTGCCATTCCATGCGAAGCGTGAGAGTCCTTTTCAGCCCGCGCAGAACCAGGAAGGCCGACATGGTCGGGAGCGCCGCGCCGGTGATGTAGCGCAAGGCCGTTTCGTACAGCGTGTGGAGGGGTTCCGCGTCGCCGAGGATTGCGCCGCCAAGGCTGCGGCCTCATTCGCCGCACCGCTTTCAATCGTAGGTCGAGTTCAGGAAGACGCGTGGTTGAACGGCATTGGGAAAACCAGCCGGATCGTAGCCGTGATGGATGGCGCGGGTAGCGAAGCCGAATTTGGCATCGTTCGCAGATGTGCCACTTTCCGGTCTTGGATTGCGGTCTCGGGCATCGGCTTCAGACGTGCTCTTGGCTTTCGGAAGGAGTGGCTGCAAACTGGTTGATATGGAATGTCCAGTTGGCAGGAAAAGAAATGGTCCAGTCTCCAGGTCCCGGTGCTTCAACCCGCTCGCATGGCATGGGCGCGCGCCAGATCTACGAAGCGCTTCGCGAGCAGATCCTCAGAGGCGTTTACGGCACCGGCAGCCAGCTGCCGTCCTCCCGTGGTCTCGCCGAGGAACTTGGAGTCTCGCGAACGACCGTCACCGTCGCCTACGAGCAGCTGGCCGCGGAAGGTTTCATCGACATCCGTCAAGGCGCGCGCCCTCGTGTCGCATCCTCACTGCTGGGACATGAGCTGACCGCCAATCCCCCAAAACGGTTCGGCCCGGTTCACTTGTCAAGCTATGGCGAACGGCTGCGTGGTACTCCGCGCTGGCCGGATTACCTGCCGAACACGCTGAAGGTTGATTTCCGCTATGGCGTCCTGGCGCCCTCAGATTTCCCCGCATCGGTTTGGAAGCGCGCGATGAACGCGGCGATGGCGCAGCGGCCGGCACGGCTCGCCTATGACGATCCGTGCGGTTCGAGCCGGCTCCGCCAAGCGCTTCAGGGCTATCTCTGGCGCGCCCGTACTGTGCGCTGCGACCCCGAGCAGATCGTCATCGTCAATGGTTCGCAGCAGGGCCTCGATCTCTGCGCGCGCCTGCTGCTCGACCCCGGGGACAGCTTCGTCATCGAGGACCCCTGCTACAGGATGGCGCGCCAGGTCTTTGCCAGTACAGGTGCCACGCCCGTTCCCGTCGAGGTTGACGATCACGGCATGCAAACGGAGCAACTGGCGGGGGTCGCGGCCCGGCTGGCCTATGTGACGCCCTCGCATCAGTTTCCGCTCGGCGGCGTCATGCCGATCCCGCGGCGGCATCAGCTTCTGGAATGGGCGCGGGAGCAGGGCGCCTATGTCATCGAGGACGACTACGACAGCGAATATCGCTACGATATCAGCCCCGTTCCCCCGCTGCATAGCCTCGAGGATCATGGGGCCGTCATCTACCTCGGCACCATCTCCAAGACGCTCTCGCCGATGCTGCGGATCGGTTATCTCGTCGTCCCGGCGGAATTCCTGCAGGTTTTCGAGACCGCCAAGCAGCTTGCCGACCGGCATTCTCCGATGGCGGGGCAGGAGTCATTGGCCTCTCTGATCGAGAGCGGTGGCTATGAAAGCCATGTGCGCCGCGTGCGCCGCATCAACGGCGAGCGCCGGGAGGCATTGCTGACCGCCCTGAAGCGGAGTTTTCAAGGTCGCATCGCCGTCCAGGGGGCAGAGGCTGGACTGCACGTCGTCATATGGTTCAACGACCTGCCGCGATCGCGTGAAATGGCGTTGGTCGAAGCTGCCCAATACGCGGGTCTGGGTCTGCACCCGATTTCGCCGCTTTATCATCGGCAGTCGGGAGCAGGCGAAGCCGACCGCGTCGGGCTTGTCATGGGCTATTCCGCCCTGAGCATCCGGCAGATCGAAAAAGGCGTCGAGATGCTGCGGGACGTCGTCGCTCGATTCTGAGACGCTGACGGTTCCGCACGCGGGTTAGAACGCATTCGCGGCCGCTCATCATAAACAGTTCATCGTTGAAATAGTCGCGCGGCCGGGCGACGGCCGCGCTCATGGACGGCTGACATGATGCTGCTGCCGCCGTGAGGTTGCGCGCGATCCAAGCCTTTGTCTTATCTATCCGCAACGTGGATGCTTGTCATCGAAACAATCGATTTTGCCGATTCGACAGAACGTCCCATAGGAAGAATTCAAGGATGCAGCCCTAAGGAGATTGTCGATGCATGCGTTGGCTCCGAGGAGCATTTTCTGGTGTGTCCCTCCTGGTCTGCGCCGAACATCAAGCGAGCCGATCCCCTTTTCGACCAGGTACATCGGTGATCGGCGCAAGCTGCATCGCGTCGGCTCTTCGCGACAAGCTCCCCCCGATAGCGTAGGCCCCTACCTCAAGGATCGGGGTTATGCCGATTGCGAATGGCCGACCGGTACAACAATTGACCGCAAGGGTTCGCAGCTATGAGACGTCTCGATGACAGATGGGAGGTGCAGAGTGAATGCGCTGACGGCACCGGGCGTCGAAGCGTTTATCTGACGTTTGACGACGGTCCCAATCCATGTTTCACACCACAGATACTCGATGTGCTGGCGCAAAATCGGGTGCCAGCGACATTCTTCGTCATTGGTGCTTACGCCGCAGAGCATCCGGAACTCATCCAGCGAATGATCGCAGAAGGGCATGAGGTAGGCAACCACACGATGTCTCATCCGGACCTGTCCAAGTGCGGTTTGGGCGAAGTGCAACGTGAAGTATTTGAGGCGAACCAGGCCATCATGCTGGCATGCCCGCAGGCCTCGATCCGCTACATTCGCGCGCCATACGGCGCCTGGAGCGAAGAAGTGTTCACTGCCTCAGAGATCGCGGGGCTGGCGGCCCTTCATTGGTCGATCGACCCAAGAGACTGGTCGCGCCCCGGCACCGACGCGATCGTCGATGCAGTGCTCGCCTCGGTACGCCCCGGCGCAATCGTGCTCTTGCACGACGGATGCCCTCCCGACGAGTCGACACGGAGCACTCAAGCCAGTCTGCGCAACCAGACCGTTATGGCGCTGTCCAATCTGATTCCTGCATTAGATGCCTGCGGATATGAAATTCGCTCGCTTCCAGAACATCACTGAAATGCGAGATCCCACGGACCTGCTTTCCCAGCCAGTACCTGTGTGGTCTCGCTTATGAAGGCTTACAGGCCGTTTGCGCCTTGCGAACAAGCACTTCGTCGACATCGGACAAACTGGTCGGCTCCGACCCGTTGGCTAAGGGTAGTGTTGTCACCTGCTACAGTGAAAACCCGCGCAGGCTCTCGGCATGCCTAGCATCGCCGGTAGGTTCACTTTTCGACGATTGTTTGCATGTATGGTTCACTTTGCGTTGGATCAATTTCATTGGGCTTGCCGCAGGCTCACATAGCGCGACCAAGCGGGATCGCTGGCTGCGTCCAAAAGGTTTGGCAAGCAATTCGCATACCGTGACCGGCACCGGGGGATTCCGGTGCTCCGATGCGGCGCGCGATGCCAACTTTCCCCAACTGGACCGCCTCAAAAGCTTCTGACTGGCTGTTTCCAATATGCCAGCTTGCCAGTATCTGAACTGGTAACGCAAGGAGTTTCGCGATGTACATCCCTCCCGCTTTCCGCGACGACGACAAGGAATGCCTGCGCGCGACCATTCGCGCGGCGCTGCTGGCGAACTTCGTTACCGTCACGGCGGAAGGGCCGCTCGCAACGCCACTGCCCCTCTTCCTTGACGAGAGCGAGGGCGAGCACGGCGTGATCTACGGGCACCTGGCGAAGGCCAATCCCCAGTGCCGTGTTCCGCCGCTGGGCGACGGCTTGGCCATCTTCATGGGGCCGGACGCTTACGTGACGCCGGCATGGTATGCGACTAAGCGGGAAACCGGGAAGGTCGTCCCGACCTGGAATTACGTCGCCGTCCACGCCTATGGCCCGGTCGAGTTCTTCGAGGATGCGGGAAGACTGCTGGACGTCGTGAATCGGCTGACCGACCACCACGAGGGCGAGCGCGCCTCGCCTTGGGCCGTGTCGGACGCGCCGCCGGATTTTGTACAGGCGCAACTCCGGGGAATCGTCGGCCTGCGCATGCCAATCACGAGGCTGGAGGGCAAGCGCAAAATGAGCCAGAACCGGAACGCGGCCGACCGCGCTGGCGTGGCGGCGGGCCTTGCGGCGAGCGAGCGGGCATCTGACCGCGACGTCGCCGCTCTCATCCCAAAATAATCTTCGTCGGAATCGACCATCATGCCAGAACTGACCCCATTCGCCCTGTACCTCGCCGCGGCCTCCGTGCTCGCCATCACCCCCGGTCCGGGCATCTTCTACGTTGCCGCGCGCACGCTCGCCGGTGGTCGTCGGGAAGGTATCGCTTCCAGCTTCGGCACGGGGTTGGGGGGCATGATCCACGTCCTCGCCGCAAGCTTAGGTGTTTCCGCGATCGTGCTCGAGAGCTCGGAACTGTTCTCCGCATTAAAGCTGTTCGGCGCGGTCTACCTCGTCTGGCTCGGCTTTCGCACCTTTCAAGCCGCCCGCCTCAAGGGAGCGACTGGCGGCGATGACGGCGCCGCAGTGGGTCCAGTCGGACCCCGGCGGGCGTTTCGTGAAGGGGTACTGGTCGAGGCGTTCAACCCGAAGACGGCAGTCTTCTTCCTCGCCTTCATTCCGCAGTTCGTGAATCCGAGCGCAGGGCTCGTAGCTCTGCAATTCGTGGTGCTTGGCTCCGTGTCCATTGCGCTCAACACGCTCGCCGACATCGTGGTTGCCGTCGTGGCCAGCGGCATTCAAGACGGCGCGGCAGCGCGTCCCGGGTTGATCCGCCGCCTGAGGGAGGCGTCAGGCGGCGCGATGATCGCGCTGGGCGTCGGCCTCGCTCTGGCGAAACACCCTGCTGCCTGACTTTTAATCTGATCGGTTAGGCATCTTTCAGGGTTGGCGGGTACCTTGCGGAAGCAGTTGGATGGCTGCGAGCCAGTTCGGTCATTGCACCGCCATGTCTCAGGAGGCGCGGCACCGCCGTATGGGTGAACGTCGGCTCATAAATGAGAGAAAAACATAGCGTGAGAGAAACGTGAGGTACGACTGCCTCGCCTCGCTCATGCCCATCATTTCGGCCCTCGCGAATCAACGCACGGTAGAAGCCAGTCAGCCGAGAATGACGCGCGTTTCATGGAAGGAAAGCCAAGCCATGCGCCAAGCATCGCCCCGCTTTGCACTCGATTATATGGCGACGCCCGGACTTGACGTCAGGGCACTTTTCGCTTTTGCCCGCGACCAGGGCCTAACCGATGTCCAGATCCGTAGCCAACCGGGCAGCAATGCTTTTGCACGCGGCGAACCGGCGGCGGACGTCCGGTCTGCGGCCGCCGACACAGGCGTTGGGATTATTTCCGTCAATGCCCTCCAGCGCTTCAATGAGTGGACCCCCGCCCGCAGGGCCGAGGCGAGCAAGCTCGCCGATTATGCAGCGGCCTGCGGAGCCACGACGCTCATGCTGGTGCCGGTCAACGACGGCTCCTGGCCCGCCAATGTCGAGCGCCGGGGCGATCTCCGCGTCGCCTTGAAGGCGATCAAGCCGATCCTCCAGTCGCGCGGTCTGATCGGTCTCATCGAGCCGCTGGGCTTCCGGACCTGCTCGCTTCGATCGAAGAACGAAGCGGCTAAGGCCATTGCCGCCATTGATGGCCAATCCGTCTTCCGCCTCGTGCACGATACGTTCCACCACACGCTTGCCGGGGAGACGTTCTTCTCCTCCGAGCTGACCGGTCTCGTCCACATTTCAAGCGTGAACGATCCGATCCACTGGATTTACCCGGATCGCGTCCTAGTCGGTTCCGACAATGGCAGCCAGATCCGGGCGCTGCTTGATGGCGGCTATGGGGGGCCCTTCTCATTCGCACCGTTTGTCGACGCAGCCCACCCGCTGGACGACCTCGCAGGCGCACTTGCCGCGAGCATCGCTCTCTTCCGACACGGGCTATTGACGCGAGTGCCGGCGTGAGACGCGGGAGTAAATTAGGGCTGCCTGGGGCGCCTTTTGGCGTCCCCCGGAGAAGTCATTCGAGACGCCTCCTGTAGCAATATCTCTCGCAGCCAGATGCTTGCCGGATCACTGTTGTGAAGGGCGGGCCATTGAACGGCCTCGGTGAATGCGGGAAGCGGCAGCGGAAGGTCGATGATCCGCAGGGGGAAGGTTTTTTTGAAATGCTGAACCAGCCGGAAGGGCATGGTCGCTATACGAGCTGTGCCTGAGACCATCGGCGGGATCATGCTAAAGGCCTGCACAACGATTTCGACACGTCTCTTGAGACCATGCTCAAGAAAAAACCGTTCCTCGATGGAGGGCTTCAGCGTCCGCCCGAACTTGACCGCAACGTGCCTCATCGACATGTATCTCTCGAATGTAAGCTGCCGTGGCAGCTGCTTGTTCGTGGAGCAGCCCACGCACACGAGCGTGTCGTCGAACAGCGCCGCTCTTGGATGGGCACTTGACATGAACAATTCTGGAAAAATCAGAAAATCGACGTCACCGCGCCGGAGAAGCTCATCGGGGTCGTCGTCGATAGGCAACAATTCGAAGCTGACGGCGGGTGCTTCGCGTGCAACCCGCTCCACGACCTTTTCAAAAAACACGAGTGTGGCGAAATCGGAAAGAATGATCCTGAAACGGCGATCGGATTGAGCCGGATTAAACGGATCCCAAGAGATAATCGAGCACTGGATTTTCAGCAGTGCGCTGCGAACTGCGGGGGCGAGTGTTTCCGCACGCGGGGTTAGAACACGTTCGCGGCCGCTCGTCGTAAACAGTTCATCGTTGAAATAGTCGCGCAGCCGGGCGACGGCCGCGCTCATGGCCGGCTGACTAAGGTTGATGCTGCTTGCCGCCGCCGTGAGGGTCCGCTCGGTCAGCAGTGCGTCGAGCACGACGAGAAGGTTCAGATCAAGGCCCTTGAAGCGCATGGCTTTCACTTATCCATAGCGTGGATGCTCGCGATCTAAACAATCGATTTTACCAAACTTCCAGGGCGCTGCATAGATGACCGCACTTGACATGCGCCCGATCACGCCACTGCTTCTGCAGCGTGTGCTGGGAAATGACTTGTAAGTAGCCGATCATGTCGAACTCTCCGCCTTCTTCCAAAAGGCCTATGGGCGACAGGGGCTTTCAGGCGGTTGTAGCTGGGCCGGTGCAGGGCCGAAGGTTCGCGCAATCGGCTCTGATGTGCACGGCGTAGCAGCTCACTAGGACCTGCTGCGCCATTTCTTCACGGTTGGCGAGGTTGATTTCTTGGTAGGCGAGCTCGGATCGTACAGGATGCATCCGGATCTTGAGAGACTCGGAATGAGTCATTCTATCCGCATCATGCGGCCGGTGCTGCAGCAGCGTGGCATTCCATTCGCTTTTGGCATGGCTCGGCACCCGTTGCGAAACCATCTTGAGAGGTTCTGCAGAGACGGCCAGACGACCATAGTGCCGGGCGTTCGCATCGCCACACATGATCGCGACCGCCAATGCGCTCGAGGTTTGCGATCAGGCACTGGGATTTGTCCGCTCGGTTGCAGCCAATCGGCCCTCCATACCACGCCGCGATCCGCGTGATTTTCGATCCTTTGCACCGCGCTCGCCGTGCCCAGAAACGGCAAGTAGCAACTGCAACAGATAGGCTGGAGTCTGATGCTTGATCACATAAGAGCCGGAGCGAAGGGACGCGGCTCGTGCCCAGCAGGGACAAACAACCGAGACCTAAGCTTTGATTTCGCCAAAGGCATACTCATTACTTTGGTGATAATTGGGCACTTGTTACAATATTTAATCTACCAGGGCACCGACGCTTTCTGGCTGTCGCCGTATTTCAAGTCGATCTACATGTTTCATATGCCTCTCTTTATGGCGATAAGCGGATATCTTTCTTCTGGGGCAATTTTGCAAAAATCGTTCACCCAAGGTGTCGGTGAGCGGGCAATGCAGCTACTACTGCCAATGCTTTTTTGGTGTACGTTGATTTGGACGTTAAAGTCCGCAGTTATTTTTCCCATGAAGAGTTTAACCGCTACATTGTTGGATTTGTCGACGGAAGTTATTGGAACCTACTGGTTCATATGGGCGGCATTTATTTCGTTCATTCTGATTAGACTTCTTACAACTTTCAACCGTCTATCGATATGGATCATAAGCGCATCTGCAATTGCGGTCGCATTCGCACCCATCACGTTATCAATAACCCCGTTGTTAAAATACACTTACCCATTTTATTGTTTAGGGTTCCTGTTTGCCCAGCCGATCGGATGGCAGAATGGCGTCATCTGGCGTTACAAATCGATTTTTGTTGTCCTACTTTCGATAGCGGCTTTCATATGCTTCCTCGGGTGGGGCAAGGAGACTTATGCCTACAACAATCTCGTTTTAATTCATGATGAACAGTCAGCTAAACAAGTTTTTCTGATGTTCTCTGGCTCTTTGGCGGCTTCTGCGGTGGCAATGCAGTCTATGTTCCAATGCTGGAGACTTGTCTATTCGACTAGAGTAGCTCGCTTTGTCGCGGTGCAGCTTGGTCAGAGCACGCTGCTGCTTTACCTGGTCCAGGGTGCCGTGTTTCGCCTCATGGATTTGATACAGTTTGGAGAAGTCTGGAATCTCACGACCAGAATCGCCTTCGCAACTGTGCTTGGAGTGGCGATTGTCGTCATAGCGATGGCAATTCGCAGGATTGCGCGCAACCTCGGATATGTGTCGCGGATCGTTGTCGGAGCGCCGCCACGCCCAAGTCTGCTCAAATCTCAATCTGCAATCAATTAGCCACGTGAAAAATTCGCATCTGTAATCGACATGTTTCATAGCTCCGGACCTATCCGATCGACTGTTGTACCGGTCGGCCATTCGCTCATCGGCCGCGCTATCCCCATAACTACGACGAGCACGTCCTCCACGCGCGCGGGCGGCAGGTCGGGACACAACACCTCTGAGTGGGACCGTAAACGAGCGCCCATAATGGTCACGATGACAAACAACCACGTTACGGACAGATGAGGCATGCGTTTCAAAGGCCTTGATCTGAACCTTCTCGTCGTGCTCGACGCACTGCTGACCGCGCGCAACCTCACGGCCGCGGCAAGCAGCATCAACCTTAGTCAGCCGGCCATGAGCGCGGCCGTCGCCCGGCTGCGCGACTATTTCAACGATGAACTGTTTACGATGAGCGGCCGCGAACGCGTTCTAACCCCGCGTGCGGAAACACTCGCCCCCGCAGTTCGTGGCGCACTCCTGCACATCCAATGCTCGATTATTTCTTGGGATCCGTTTAATCCGGCTCAATCCGATCGCCGCTTCAGGATCATTCTTTCCGATTTCGCCACACTCGTGTTTTTTGAAAAGGTCGTGGAGCGGGTTGCACGCGAAGCACCCGCCGTCAGCTTCGAATTGCGGCCGCTCGACCACGACCCCGATGAGCTTCTCCGGCGCGGTGACGTCGATTTTGTGATTCTTCCGGAATTTTTCATGTCGAGCGCCCATCCAAGAGCGGCGCTGTTCGACGAGACATTCGTGTGCGTGGGCTGCCCCACGAACAAGCAGTTGCCACGGCAGCTTACATTCGAGAGATACGTGTCGATGAAGCACATTGCGTTCAGGGTCGGCGGTGCCCAGATGCCATCCATCGAGGAACAGTTTTTGCTTGAGCATGGTCTCAAGAGACGTGTCGAGATCGTCGTGCAGGCCTTTAGCATGATCCCGCCGATGGTCTCAGGCACAGCTCGTATAGCGACCATGCCCTTCCGGCTGGTTCAGCATTTCAAAAAAACCTTCCCCCTGCGGATCATCGAACTTCCGCGGCCACTACCCACGTTCACCGAGGCCGTCCAATGGCCCACCCTTCACAACAGTGATCCGGCAAGCATCTGGATGCGGCAGATAATGTTGCAGGAGGCATCCCGCATGTGAAGTCGCGGGCACTCCTGGTCTTAGTCTCGATTTACTCAGCGCCTCATACGGGTGCGAACCGGCGTGCAAAATTGGGTCTGACTCAAATTCGATGATTTTGCATGACGGCGTGCCACGTGTTTCCCACGCTGACAGCCGGCAACACCAAAAACATGAAGTGGAAGAAGTACTTTACCGCAAGCTATGCGAGGCTGAAGGTTTTCGCCATGCACTGCACCGAATTGCCGGATCCTGAGCGTGAGATAACTCGTCGCGTCATCCTGCCGACTTCCGGTAAGCCGCCTTGCCAAGGGCAGGCGGCGCTCGAGATTCCGCCGCTGGAAAGCCGCTGCGCGGGTCTGTCGACGTTCAATCGCGGCTGGATCACAGTTGGTGAATACAACTACGACATCGCCGAACGATCCTGCTATTTCGGGCCGAATCAGAAGCCGCGGGGCATGTTCGGCCCCGAGCTTCATGTAAGAGATCAGGCGCGCGATCCGCCCGATGCTCGCCGCAAGACAAAGCCGCATAGACCGCACGCTCTGACGGTTAGCAGCGGCCGTTGTGGCCACGTAGCGTGGTTCTCGCCTGTTGGAGGATCTTTCAGAATTCAGGTGGTTGTACCCACACCACAGCGACATTGTCGCCGTGCCAGAGCGGTCGACGGCGAGGCGGTCCGGCTCGGTCCGGCACTCTTAGCTTCTCCCGTCGGCACCATCATTCGAAACGCCCCCGCCGGTCGAAATCGACCGGACAACAACGTCCGATCACCCGGAGACGAGGCCGGCAACCGCCAAAAATCGTGCGTAGGATCGCACCGCGCGGCTGATGATTGCATCTTTCCCGCGCTGCACTGATGGCCTCTCTGTCAGGTGGTCTGGGGTTCGCGCTTCGGGCCGAGCAAGAACACTGTCAGGGCGGCGAGGAACGAGGCAACGGCGCTGTAGGCAAGGGCACTGGCGACGCCGACATTGTCCATCAGCAGTCCGCCGAAAATCGCGCCCGCTGCGATGGCCACCTGGAACGTTGCGGCCATCAGCCCACCGGCGCTTTCGGCCTGCTCGGGAGCGGCGTGCAGCACCATCCATGTCTGCAGTCCCACCGGCACCGCGCCGAAGGCAAAGCCCCATACGGTAACCGCAATCGCCGTGGCCCAAGCCGATGCTCCCAGCGTCAGCAGCGAGACAGTGGCCATCGCTATGAGCAGGGGCGGCAGGGCCGCGGCTGCCTTGAGGCTGTGCTCGGCCAGGAATGCGCCGGCCAAATTGCCGAAGAAGCCGCCGATGCCAAAGGCGAGCAACACGAGCGAGATCGTCTCGATATCAAGCGCGGGAAACTTCTCAAGGAAGGCGCGGATATAGGTGAAGCCGGCGAAGTGCCCGGAAGCGACCAGCAGGACGACCAAGATCGCGACTTTGATCATCGGATTCTTGGCCACATCCAGCAGACTGCGGAAGCTCGTCACTCCAATCGGAGGCAGCCTCGGAATGGTTATGAGTTGCACTACCAGCGTAACGGCGCCGACGACCGCAGCGATCATGAAGGCGGTTCGCCATCCCCAGATGTCGCCGACATAGGCGCCGATTGGAGCCGCGCAAACGGTAGCGCAGGTAACGCCGGTGAGGATGATCGACATGGCGCGCCGCAGGAGGTGACTTGGAACGAGCCGCATCGCCAGCGCTGCCGAAATCGACCAGAACCCTCCGAGTGCTATGCCGAGCACGACGCGGGCGGCCAGGAGAACCGGCAGCGACCCCGCGACGGCCGATAGAACGTTCGACAGGATCAGCAGCAGCGTCATCGCCCATATGACGATCCTGCGGTCCAGGGGCCTTGTGATGACGGCCATCGTCGGCGCCGAGATCGCCCCCACGATGGCGGTCGTTGTCAGCGCCTGTCCAACTGCACCCTCGGTGATAGAGAGATCATGCGCGAGCGGCGTCAGCACGGAGGCAGGCAGAAACTCTGCCGTCACAAGCCCGAAGGTGCCTAAGGCAAGCGAAATGACTGCACCCCATGCGGGACCAGACCGTTGATCTGGCTGTTCTGGATCATGCAGAACTCCGTCCATGAAGCCCGTAGCGGATTCGGTCATCAACAGGGTCTCCAGTTTGGATGTGCTGCAAACTCGGGTGGCTGCGTTGACCCGCATTAACGCCAGAAGCGCCATTCCCTGCGGCATTGCACGGACGAGGGGACGTTCATCGCTTCGCGATATTTTGTGACGGTGCGGCGCGCAAATCGATGGCCCTTTCCTTGGGCCGGACGACGATGTCGTCGTCGGAAAGCATTGCGATTCGTCGGCGATTGTCGCCTTGATCCGATGGCGGACAGCTTCGGGGGGGGCGCGCGTCGCCACCTTGGGAGGACGCGCTCGCGACGGTGAAAAAATACCTCAGTTCGAACACTTCGCGCGGGGTCAGCATGTATTTGTTCGACGTCACCCGGCTTACCGTCGCCTGATGCACGTTGATCGCGTCGGCGACAGTCCTGAGACCGAGAAACCGCACTTGGTCGACGCCGTGTTCCAAAAAGGCATCCTCCTGGCGGCGGAGGCGGGTAAGCGACAATTGTGGCGAGCGCCACGGCTCCGTCAGTCTCGAACCAGCCATCGCAAATCAGATATCGGAGCAGGGACGTCTGGAGGGAACGTTCGGCGCAAATGTGCACGGTCTCCTTGGGCGCTTGTATGGAACTTCGCGTTTTTGCCATGGTTCTGTTCATAGCTTTCTACGTGCTTTGATGGGCTGTAACGGATAACAGCAAGCGCTATGCCATTTCACTTGGGGGCACCGAATCGGACTATCTTTTGCCGAAGCCCTGTCGGCTTGAGCAAGGCGCCGTGCCTTGACCGAGACCGCGCGCGCCGCACAATCGCTTGGTCACCCGGACCGAGCAAAGGTGCTGTACTATCGGAGTAGTCAGAACTTCCGCACCGGCTGGGGAAGACGAAAGCCGTTCCCGACGGGCCGAGCCGATGCATTGCCGCACGCCGGCGGGCACTGCATCGACCGCGCAAGGCTTTGTCTCCAGCGTGTAATTGCGTGCGCAGGCTGGCAACTTGCGAAGACGCGGCCGTCGCGCCTCTACCATCGCGCTGTTGCTGTTGCCCCTGTCGAGGAAGGTCTTTCACACCTTCGAGCTCTTCAGCACGGCGCGCCGGTCTCCACGCGGTGAGGATCGAGCCCGGCTGGGCGTCACGGCGTTTGCGAGATTGAGATTCCTTGATTTGCTCCCTCGTGCGCGCCTATCCGAAAACATTGTTGGGTACCGAAGGCGGACAAGAATGTCGCAAGCGCGACCAAAAGATCGCCACGGCCGCAGGGGCAATTGCGACCAGTGGCCGTCTTCGGAAATCGGTGGAGCAATACCCTTTCCTCGTCGACGTCGGATGCGGGGCTCAGCTGTGCCCGCCGGGCCGCTACGAACAACGCTGACCATGGCGCATGACGGCTGGCCGATCACCCGGGCATGTCCGCGTCGATCAAAGGAAAGCGTCTGGTCTCAGCCAGGCGGACCTCGCGAAGGCCATCGGTATCAATGTGGTCGAATTCCTCGATCACGCCGAGACGATCGGTTTCGCTGGCGCGGATTTCGACCAAATTCCCAACCGAAAACACACGAAACGCGGCGGCTTCCGACCGCCGATCAATGGGCCAAGGCCCGGTCGCTGTTTTACCTCCGAATCGTTCGCCATGCCGAGGCGGCTCGTCGATAGCCGCGGGTTGGCGCCTCTCCGGGGCGCGTTGGCTGCACGTTCCGCCCCCTTGGACCCCGCTTCCGGCAAACAACATCCGGCCGCGAAAGCTCGCCCTTGTCAGTGCTCGATTACCACGCCGAGACGCCTGCTGGGGCTCCCGGTGCACGGGCACATTTATCGATCCGGCACGGTGTTGAGCGTGCGGAACCCGCCGCACGCGTTCCGATCGCTTGTTGTGCTCACCCGATCACGCGACCTGTCCCCACACGTCTTGAGGACATTCCCCTGCGGCTGGCTCATTGACCTATGGGCGGTTCCAGCCCGCCCGAAACCCTCGCCACCAGCTTTTTTCCCCGCCGCATGACGCGGCTTCCTCGCGCCGCTTCGCTTCAAAAAAGCTGCCCGCTCGGGTCCTTCGCTGCCGCTGCGGCCCTGCCGGGTTCGGGCGGTCCGGACGCGCCCATCACGGTCCGCCATCGCAGGGGAATGGTCCCCGGCGACAGCAGAAGGAGACAGGAAAATGACCGCGATCGGTTACGTCAACAAGCAGGAAAACGGCAGCTACAAAGGCCAGCTCAGGACGCTCAGCGTCCGCGCCGACATCGACATCGTGCCCAATCGGAGCAAGTCCGCCGACAACCATCCCGACTTCCGGGTGCTGACGCAGGGCGTGGAGGTCGGCGCCGGCTGGATCCGAACCGGGGAGACTTCCGGCAACGACTATGTGAGCTTGTCCATCGCCGCACCGGAGTTCGGTCCGCGCAAGCTCTACGCCAATCTCGGCCGCGCCGCCGGCCAAGACGATCAAGACACCTACGCCGTCATCTGGAACCCGGCCGACTGACCGGCCGGCTCAAGCCCTCGCGCCGCAACTCGGCGCGGGGGTTCCCGCCGACGCTCGCCCGAAGGGGCGGCGAAAACTCCCACCCGACTCTTCGCCCGTCCCCAAGACGACCTCGCCCGCCGATCCTCGCGGTCGCTTGTCCGAAGCGAAACGAGGACCATCATGGACGACGAAAACGACCGCGCGGCCCGCGCCAAGAAGGGCAGTCCGTTTCTGAACACCGCGCAGGCTGCCTTCTATATCGGCCTGTCCCAGCGCACCCTGGAAAAGATGCGGCTGACCGGCGGCGGCCCGAAATACCGCAAGCACGGCCGCTATGTCCGCTACCACATCGACGAACTCGACGACTGGTCGAAAGGCCGCCCGCCAGAACCCGGCTCCGACGATGACAAGGGCGGGTCCGGCTCAGCCGACGAGGGAGCCCGCTCATGAGCCAGCGGCCTTCCATCCATCTGATCGGCAGCCGTTTGCGGCGCGTTCGGGCGCGCAAGGCAATCGCCATCGCCGCGATTGGCCTGAGCCTGACAGGCTTCACGGCGCTCCCAAAGCCGTCTCCCTTGCTGGTCTGGAACGCCTCGGCTAGCGCGCCGGTCGGTCTCTATCGCGTTGGGTCTGGCACGCCTGCGCGCGGCGATCTTGTGCTCGCCCGCCCGCCTGGCTTCGTTGCCTATCTCGCCGACCAACGCGGCTATCTGCCTCGCAATATACCGCTGGTGAAGCGTCTCGCCGCGCTGCCGGACGAGCATGTCTGCGCCTTTAGTAATGCCATCATCATCGGCGGCGAGATCGTCGCCCGTCGGCTCAAAATCGACACGCAAGGCCGTCCGCTGCCCTGGTGGAACGGCTGCCGAGCGCTCGCCCATGACGAGGTTTTCCTGCTCGGCAACGAGAAAAATCACTCCTTCGACAGTCGCTATTTCGGGCCGGTGCCGGCCGAAAACATCATCGGGAGGCTGGTGCCGCTATGGACCGAATGACCCTCCTGATGCTCGGCATGATCGCCGTCGCGCCATGCGCCTGTTCCGCCTCGACCGGCGCTGAGCCGGCCGTCATCTCCCAAAGTCCGCAGCTGCAACGATGGCAGCACTTCGTATCGGAAGCAAGCGCACGCTTCCACATTCCCCAGGCCTGGATTTGCGCCGTCATCGATGCCGAAAGCCGCGGCAAGACCGTCCTCGATGGCCGTCCCATCACCTCCCGCGCCGGCGCCATGGGCCTCATGCAGGTGATGCCCGGCACCTATCAGGAGATGCGCGTCGAGCACGGTCTGGGAGCCGACCCGCACGATCCGCGCGACAACATCTTGGCCGGAACCGCCTATCTCAGCGCCATGTATAAGCGTTTCGGATTCCCCGGCCTGTTTGCCGCCTACAACGCTGGACCCGAGCGCTATGAAGGCCATTTGAAGCTTCGAAGGCCGCTGCCGAAAGAGACCGTTGCCTATCTGAAACAGCTTGAGGCGACGGGGATTTCGGCGGCCGACATGAACGAATTCAAAGGCCAATCCACAACTTCAAAGGGGCGGAACGCTCCCTCCGGACGCTCTTTGTTCTTCCTTCGCGGCGGTGTTCGCGCCGGTGAAACGAATGGCGGCCTTTTCGTGCCGCTCGGCAGGGATCGCGCGCGGAAAAAGAAGCACAATGGCTAGCGATGTTGAGGGCATCCGGGAGGGGCCAGGGACGCTTAAGGCGAGGAGGCGAGGGGCGCGTAAGGCAAGATAAAGGCACCGCCTCCATGAGGCGGCGAAGCCTTTGTCTGCACATCGTTTTTGCCGGAGGCTGCCGGCGGCGCCAGGAGGGTGGGCCAGCGAGACTCAGGTTTCGCTTGAATTTGCCCGGAGGCTGGTATGCAGGACGATGAGTTCAGGCCGAAGCTCGGCAAGATCGGCTCGCGCGGCTCGAAAGCAGGCAAGCGCTATGCCGGCCAGGTCAAGGCAGCGATCAACCGAGCCGGCGGCCGCCTCCAGCGCGGCGGTCGCTTCACGGGGAGCCGGACAGGCCGCGGCGGGGCGGCGGCCGCGCTGCTCAAGTCACGCGACCGGTATGCCGCCTTCCGGCAGCGGCGGGTGATGGTCAAGGCGCGGATTGTGAAGCTGGCCGGCAAGGGTGCGGACGGAGCGGGTGCGCATCTGCGCTACATCCAGCGCGATGGCGTCACCAGGGAAGGCGAACCCGGCAAACTCTATGGCCCCGGCAGTGATCGCATCGACAGTAAGGCCTTCGTCGATCGCGCGGATAGCGACCGGCATCAATTCCGCTTTATCGTCGCACCGGAAGACGGCATTGAGTATGACGACCTCAAGCCGCTGACGCGGCGGCTCATGGCCCAGATGGAGGAGGATCTCGGCACCAGGCTCGACTGGGTTGCCGTCGACCATTTCAACACCGGTCATCCGCACAGCCACATCATCGTTCGCGGCAAGGACGACCGCGGCGAGAATCTCGTCATCGCTAGGGAGTATATCTCGAGTGGAATCCGCGAGCGGGCGGCCGAGCTGGTCGGCCTAGATCTCGGTCCGCGCACCGACCGCGAGATCGAGCAGCGCTTGCGCCAGGAAATGGATCAGGAACGCTTCACCAGCATCGACCGGCGGCTTCTCAGGATGCGCGACGGCGATGGGCTTGTTGTACCGGACGTCCGCGACGCGTTTCGCCAGACGTTGCACCAGGGACGCTTGTGCAAGCTCGAGCGCATGGGGCTCGCCGGAGAGATCGACTCGGGCCGCTGGCGCCTGGATGATGAGCTTGAAGCGACGCTGCGCCGCATCGGCGAACGCGGCGACATCATCAAGACAATGCATCGCGAGCTGACAGGCAAGGGGCTCGCTCGCAGTGCTGCTGACTGTGTGATTCACGATCGATCCGGGGAGCCGGCCCAGCCGGTCGTTGGCCGCGTTGTCGCGCGCGGGTTGGGCGACGAAATCAACGACCGGCATTACCTCATCGTTGATGGCCTGGACGGCAGAAGCCACTACATCGACATCGGCAAAGGCGAGGCCACCGCACCAACGCCTGACGGCTGCATCGTCCGTGTCTTGCCGAGGAACACCGAGCCCAGGCAAGTCGACCGCACCATCGCCGAGATCGCCGCCGCCGATGACGGCCGCTACAACATCGATATTCATCTAAAGCATGACCCGTCCGCCACCGAACGCTTCGCCGAAACGCATGTCCGCCGGCTGGAGGCGGTCCGGCGCGCCACTGGGGGCCTGGAGCGCGAGCCGGACGGCACCTGGATCATCGCGCCGGATCATCTACATCGCGTATCGGAATACGAGCGGCAGCGGGCTAGGGCTGAACCTGTCATGGTCGAAAAACTCTCCTCAATGCCACTCGAAAAGCAGGTCGGTTTCGATGGCGCCACCTGGATCGACCATGAGCTGGTTTCCGATACGCCGGATACCTTGCGCAACTCCGGCTTCGGTCGCGAGGTGCGGGAGGTGCAAGCCCGCCGGCGCCAATGGCTGATTGCACAAGGGTTCGCCCGTGAAGAGCAGGACCGGATCGCTTATCGCGCCAACATGATTTCCATCCTGCGCCAGCGTGAGCTGAACCGTGTTGCCGGTCAGATGTCGGGCGAACTTGGTCTTTCCTATACCGAAGCGAAGCCCGGGGGCCGGATAGAAGGCACGCTGCGCCGATCGGTCGAGCTTGCCAACGGCAAATATGCCGTCATCGAGAAGTCGCGCGACTTCACGCTCGTGCCATGGCGGCCGGTGCTCGATCGTCACGTCGGCAAGGAGGTGTCCGGGATAATGCGCGGGGAGGGGATTTCATGGACCATCGGGCGGCAGAGGAGCGGGCCGAGTGTTTCGTGACATGGCGGCACGGAATCTTCGTCCGCGCAGCAGAAAGCGTGCTCCGTCGAGAGCTGCATGATTAGCCGGCTTACTTAGTCATGGATATCGTGATGAGTTAAACGGCTGATAATGCAACATTATCATTCGTTTTTGATGCACGACAAGCACAGCGCTTTTCGTCCATTTCTGTTGCTAAAAGCGCCGCCATGATTCATCGTGCTCTCGATGATTCTGCGTCCCAGACCTTCTGCACGTCACCACGCCATGCCTGCCGGAACCCCTCCGACCGTGCCAATGGCAGCGGTGCCGGCCTGGCTGCGCCGGGCCATCTCGGATGCGCACAGTCATGCGGGAAACGAGTTCGAGGACGTCTCGCTCGCCGCCGGCGCTGCCATCGGCGCGCTCGATGCTGTCGTCCGCCGTCAGGAGCGGTGGGCCGGCGCCTGGCGGCAGCGCCTGGCGCTTTCGGCTGCCGTGGCAACGGCAAAGCAGGCTGGCCGCGTCGAGGATGAAAGCGCGCTGCGCGACGCCGTGTTGCTCACCCGGCCCGGCGACAATGTCGGCCCCGCCGGCCGTTTTCTCCTCGCCTGGCGTCGGCTGGCATCTCGGCCAGCGGAGGATCTACTGACGGAGAAAAATCTCGCGGCGGTGTTGGAGGAGTTTGGCTACGCGCCGGATGATGAGGCGGTCAGCGATCTGGCGGATGATCTTCGACAGCTTTCCGCAGGCATCGGAATGGTCGGCATGCTGACCGGTGCGTTCACGGCCGCCGAACGCCGTGGCTTCGCACGCACCGTTGGAGCTTGGCTCGCCGACGCCCTGCGGGCGCAGCGGCTGGGTTGGGCATACGCCATGCCGCTGCTGGGCGCCGGGGCAGCCTTGGGGACAAGCGCCCGCACGCCTCGACTGGCAGCCAGCTCCGTGGCGACAGGCATTGAGACAGATCCTGATGAGCGTGCGAAAGGCCTGCTGGCCGCGCAGGCGCGCGCCGCGCTTCGCGCCATTGATTTATCCGTCGAGCTCGAGCGCCGCGCGGACCGGCTGCTTGCGGTCGCGCCGAAACTCCGGGCCAAGGCGGCGGACATGGTCGTCGAAAGGCTCTTGTCCGACGACGCGATCGTCGCATCCGAAAAGATCGCCGGCATGAGCGACCGCGCCCTGCGCCGGCTGTTCAACCGGCTGGTCGAACTCGGTGCCGTGCGCGAGCTGTCGGGCCGCCCAACCTTTCGCATCTACGGGCTGTGACGACCATGGTGGAAGCGGTGCGCAGACGCGGAAAGGATCGGCCAGATGACCGTCGATCAGTGGACCAGCTGTTTGACCGGGAGCTGGATCACCTGCCGCCGGAGGCGCGCTGGCGCGAATGGAAGAACCGTGTCGAAGCGACCATCTTCGCCGCCAGCGAACCGGTCGGCCGCGAGACGCTCGCGCGGATCGTCGGAAAAAACTGCAGCATCGACCTGCTGATCGACGACATCCGCGAAGAACTGCGCGGTCGACCCTATGACCTCGTCGCCGTCGCCGGAGGCTGGAAGCATCTCACCCGCCCGGCCTATGCCGATGCCATCCGCTGTGCAGTCGGCGGTAACGAACGCGCGGCAGACCTCACGCAATCTGAAGTGCTGGTGCTGATGTGCATCGGCTACTTCCAGCCGATCACCCGCGCCGAACTGTCGTCTTTCTTCGGCAAGGAGATCAGTCGCGATTTTATTGGTCATCTGCGCGGTGCCGGCCTGATCGCTTCCGGTCCGCGCAGCCCAACACCGGGCGCGCCCTACACCTATGTGACGACAAAAGAATTCCTGCTTGAGTTCGGGCTCGACACGCTGCGCGACCTGCCGGATTTCGAAGCGCTCGAAGATGCAGGGCTGTTATCCAAGGCGAAGCTGCTGGCCGGTGACATTTCACCAGTTTTCACGGATGACGATGCCGGCAGCGAATAGGGTGAGGGCAAACGAATGGGGAAGATGAAAGAGCTGCAGATCGAGACCCACAACCTCGCACGAGATTGGGAAGCGTTGTTAATTAGAATCCTCGCGCAAGAGAAGGTCGGGCGGGCCGCTGGAACGAGGCCGGACGAAGAGCCTGCAGACGAAGACGAATGGGCGATGTATCGCTCGCTTCCAGACCTGACGTTTACGCCGAACGCCGCCACCACAACATTGGCGGTAGAATTCAAAATGTTCCGCTGGCAAACGGATTGGCGGCGCCGCGTTAGGGATGCGATCGCGCATACCCACGAAGTCATCAAGACCAATGGCCTCGACGGTGGAATAGTCATCGTTTCGCTAGACCTCCCGGAGGAGATCCTCGCTGAACTCAAGTCGCCGGCGGCGCCTGACGTTGAAATCTGGGGACTGGCAAAATTGAGATCGTTGGCCGCGTACGATGACGAGCTTGCAAACGAACTTGAAGAGCTCGTGTCTGAGACAGTGCTCGATGGCGATTCCGGTACCCGCACAACGCCCGAAACAGAATCGCTGACGGGCACGAAGATTGCCGCGCGCCTTCGGCAAGTGCCGCCTGGCAAGGAAGGTTGGACCGAATTCGAGAAATATTGTGAGCAGGCAATCCGGTTCCTGTTTGCAGCTGAGCTCTCCAATCTCAAAGCCCAACAGCGTACCGACGATCAATTGAACCGCATGGATCTGATCGGCCGGATCAAATCGGATCGCGGTTCATTCTGGTCGATGATCGCTACGGATTTTTCTTCCCGGTACGTTGTCTTTGATGCAAAAAACTATCGCGATCCGATCGGTCAGCGCGAAGTCGAGATCACCGAAAAGTACCTTTTCGACAAGGGTCTCAGGACCGTCGCCATCGTCGTGGCACGATCGGGTGCCAACGCAAGCGCACGTAAGTCTGCGGAGGCGCTCCTGCGTGAATATGGGAAACTCATTCTCGTCATCGATCTCGAGGATCTTTGTCGAATGCTCACAGGGGCCGATGCCGGTGATCCCCCTGAGAATTTGCTCTTCGAGCGAATGGACGAAATGCTCATGACGATGGGCCGCTAGTCGGCTCGGATCGATCGGATCAAATGATCGGTGCTTGCGCTTGCGGCTTACTAGGACTTGCTACTGGAGGCGGGCGTGATCAAGGCGAAAGTCGACACCAAACAGATCGGTGTTGGAACCGTCGAGTTCTGGGAGAAGGTCAACAACTTCGATAGGGCCGCTATTGAAGCCCAGGCGAAGGAGTGCAAAGACCTCTAGGCGCGGCTTCACACCTGTTACCCGGGCAGGCGTTTACCCCCTACCTGGGTTGAACGTCGGGAGCGAGTGTCAAACCAGCAGATCAAGAAATACCAAGCGACTTATCTTATCTCATCTTGATTGTTGGGACTTTCCAATGAAGTATTGGCCGCATGGTCGATTGTTGAGGGGAGGCCGCTTTGCTGCGTCGTATCGGAGTGGCGGTTTCCGTCGTCTTTTCCGCTGCGGGCGCTGCCAATGCCTGGGGTGCAACGGGGCACTCCGTCGTTACCGAGATCGCCCAAAGACGCCTGAATGCAGAAACCTCGAAAGGTGTGGCGGAATTGCTCGGGCCTGGAGCGTCGCTCGCGTCGATCGCCAGCTGGGCGGATGATGAGCGCGTCCGGGACAAAACCACCACCCGATGGCACTTCGTCAGCATTCCCGGCACAGCCATCGCGTACGAGGCTTCCCGGGATTGTGTTCTTGATCCAGCCCTCGGCGATTGTCTCATCGCCGCGATAGAGCGGCAGCTCGCGGCCGTTGCGTGCCCGAGGCAACCGCTGGAGTCGCGCCAGCGTGCTCTCAAATTTCTCGTGCATTTCGTTGGCGACCTGCATCAGCCTCTCCACACCATCGATGACCAGGGAGGAGGCAACGGGATTGTCGTGACGCTCGTTACTCAGGAAGCCGTCAACGGCAATCTTCCCTACAATTCCAACCTGCACTCCGCGTGGGACGCAGGCCTCATCGACAAGACCACCTGGTCTTGGGGGAGCTCTGTGGAGCGGCTTGAGTCGGGTTGGCTGAAGACCGCAGTCGTATCGGCAGTCACCGCCGGCACGACAATCGACTGGGCCAACGAAAGCCATCTGCTTTCAGTGGCGGCACTCAAAGCCGTTCCTTCGAACATCGTGCTCGACGACGCTTACAGGCGATCGAATCTGCCTGTACTCGACGGACAGCTTGGCCGCGCTGGCCTACGGCTGGCCAACTTGCTCAACCTGGCTTTCGCGACGGGCCAGTGCACGGCGGATCAGCCCAATTAGCGAGAGGCGCCGGCAAGCTCGCGTACTGGTCTAGTGATGAAACGGGTGTAGGAGTGGCTAGAAGGGCTATGCCAAGCGGTCGCGGTTCCGAGAAGGGCGTTCTGTCACCGGCTGAGGCGCGCGATGTCTACTCAGCGCGTCGATTTCTGGATGGCGGCACGCAAAGGACGCTCGGACTGAAGGCGCGCTTTGACACGTACTTCAAGGATCCGCTGATAGCAAAGCAAAACCCGGGTTTGGAAATCGACAGCGAGTTCTATGTGCCCTGGGAGCCGCGCATCGGCGACGGACCGACCAGTGCCCGGTTTGCGATCGTCGACTACGACAGCACCGCCAACAAGCTTGAGGACCCGGCGGTCTGGAACCCGCGCCAAAAGGCCTTCTTCACGCCGGACGGCCGTAGGGTAGACAAGTCCGTCAGGGAAACGACGCACTTTCGTCAGGTGAGCACCTGGGCCATCCTTCAGAACACGCTCGACTTCTTCGAGAGTCCGAGTGGGCTTGGGCGACGCATCTCCTGGGCATTCGAGGGCAATCGCCTGCTCGTCACACCGAACGCTGGTTACGGTGCGAACGCTTATTATGACCGTGAGAGCAAGTCCCTCCAGTTCTATTACTTCGACGACGAGGCCGGTCAGCGCATTCATACCTGCCTGTCGAGCGACATCGTCAACCACGAATTTGGTCACGCTCTGCTGGATGGCATACGGCCATACTACCTAGAGGCTGTTTCGCCCCAGACCGGTGCCTTCCACGAGTTTCTGGGCGACCTCACCGCGATCTTGATGACCCTTCGCAACAATTCATTCCGAAGGGAGCTGGCTACCAGGACGCAGGGCGATCTCAGGTCCAAGTCGGGCAGCGATCTGCTTGCCGCCGTAGCGGCAGAGTTCGGTGAGGCGGTGTCTGGACAGCCGTATCTTCGCAGCGCCGCCAACGAACACACGCTCGGCGAATACAAGGACGTGGTCGAACCGCATGCTCTGTCGGAAGTCATGACCGCGGCGATGTTCGACATCTTCGTCGCGTTGACCGAGCAATATCTCAAACGAGAACGCACCGACGGCAAGACGCACAGCCCAGCCCAATCGCTAAGTTTCGCCGTCACTCGCATGCAGGTCATCGCCATCCAGGCTTTGGACTTCCTGCCTCCCGTCGAGGTGACGTTCAACGACTACGCACGCGCAGTTCTGCGCAATCTCGCAATTGCTGACCCGATTGATCAAAACGAGTATCGGGACATGATCGCCAGCGTCTTCGTCCGCCGAGAAATCCTGACTGCGGAGGAAGCCGCCACGCTCCTCGCACCTGGGCCTCTCTATGAGCGGATGCCGGGAACTATTGCGCACGACGCCGAGCGCATAGGCAGTTCGCGCGCCGAGGCGTATCGATATCTCGACGACAATCGCGACAAGCTCTTCATCCCAGACCATGTCGACATCATCGTCGACGAGGTCTTCACGGCCCAGAAAATGGTAGGCATGGGCCTGTTCCAACCCAAGCAGATCATCCTTCAATATCTCTGGCGCGAGGAACTCGTTCTGGAAGGCCGGAAATTCGGCCGATTCAACGGGAAGACGACGAGCCTCCTGTGTGGCGGCACCCTCGTTTTCGATGTAAATGGAAGTCTCCTGTATTGGACGCGGAAGCCGGGAAGCGAACCGTCGGCAACGGCGGCGGCAGCGATGCGAAAGCGGAACAGACGCAAGGACCTTTTCGGGACGGAAGTCGCCGCACTCGACGAAATGGAGGCCGGCGAGCGGCGGCGGTTGGAATACCTAAATGTTCTGGCGCGCCGTGTCGGCGAAGGCATGGTCGGCGAGGAACTGGCCGGTCCGGAAGGCTTGGTCGGCGGGCTGACACCGCCTCTGATCGCGCGAGAAGTCGATGGATCGGTCCGATTCGAGCTATCACCCCACTTTCATATTCACGATGACCATGAAACCGAGTTTGGAGCGCTGAGATGGCAAACGAGCTCCTGATCCGGGTCTACGATGTCGGCTTGGGCGATTGCATCTATGTTCGGATACCGGGCAAGAGTGCAAAAGTTGAAGACGCCTTCCATCTGCTGATCGATTGCGGAACTTGGAGCGAAGGAAAGCTGCTCACGGCCGCTATCAAGCAGCTGGAAAGTGAATTGCCGACAAGCGACGGTGGCAAGAAGCGGCTCGACCTCGTTGTTGTGACGCACGAACACAAAGATCACATTGCGGGATTCGATCCGGCACTGTTCGAGAACATCGAGGTGGGCGCGGTCTGGATGAACTGCGCGATGAATCCGAAGCACCCGCAGGCTGGAAAGACACGCAAAATACGGGGTGTGGCTGAGAAAGCCATGCGCCGTGTCGCGGCCTCAGGACTGAAGCTCAGTCCGCGCATGGACGAGCTGCTGTCGGTTTTTCAGATCGACAATAAAGGTGCGATGAACACCCTGCGAAAGACGCTGCTGAAGGGGCGAGACCCAACCTACGTCAGTGCCGGAGACACGAACGAGAAATACGGCCTCGCACTGCATAAGGCCAAGATACACGTTCTGGCCCCGGAGGCGGACTTCGATCGCTATTACATTGGTGCGCCAGCTCAGCGTGCATTGAAGGGAGTGCTTGGCCCGGCTGCCTTTGACGCGGAAGGGGAGCTCATCTCCACCGCAAAATCGGAAAAACCCGACAAGCTGCCCATGCCCAGGAACGTCGGCCCGGCGTCATTCCGAGCGCTACGGGCGAGAATGCAGTCGCAGGCCCTCGCATTCGCGGAATTGGACGGCACGCTTAAGAACAACTCCAGCGTCGTCCTGCTGATTGAATGGAAGAAGAAGCGCTTGCTGTTCGTCGGCGATGCCGAATGGCACGGCGCCTTCAAGGAAGGCAAGATGAACGGCTCGTGGAACGTCATGTGGCAGCGTCCGGATAAGCTCCTGAACAAGCCCGTCGATTTCCTGAAGATCGGTCATCACGGCAGTGAAAACAGCACGCCGTGGGATATGGGAACAGGAAAGGCATCGGAGGCGGTGTCCATCCTGGACGCGATCCTCCCGCTGCCCCAAGCGGGCGAGCAAGCCACCGCAAAAGCCGTCGTTTCCACGGAGCGCGGCAAGTACCGGACGATCCCCCGCGGCCTTCTCATGATCGAGATCGCACGTCGCGTCGAAGGGGCGCGGATCTATGCGCCCGACCTGAAAGGGTTCAAACCGAAGGATCCGGCCGACTTCGACGCATATGAACGAGAATGGCTCGGCCTGGCCCAGCCGCTCAGAACCGATTTCGAACGCATTCGAGAATCGAAGGGATTCGTGGATGTGATTTTCACCTAAGGTCAACGTGCTTCACAGCGCACCTAAGCCGGCGGCCCCAAAGGATCATCGGGAATCTCTGTTGCCTCACCAACCGCGTAGGCAAGTACGATCGAAAAGAGACTAGGGAGGCCCTCGCGTGAAGCAGCCGCAATCCGTCTTATATCCTCCTCGGCGAGCGCCAACCGCTTTGTCGCCAGAGCCAGGAGGAATTCGAGACACGCTTCACCTTGGCTTTCCCCGTGCTGGGCGAGCATCTTGACGATCAGGTTGGCCATCTTCGCGCTGTGCTTTTCGGTTTGCACATCAGCAAAATTGAGCTCGTGAGGGAACGAAGCGCGCAACAGAGCCGCCTGGATGATCCCGTCGTTGTAGCGGGTAAAATTTTCGCTCGACAGCACGTTGAGATGGAACGGCGATTGAGACAGCGACGCCGACGTCTGCTTCGGCTTCGGCACCTTCCGACAGTTCTCAAGAATCGCCGCGATCGTCGAAAAGATATCGCCTTGGGTGATATCCTCTTTCTCGTAGTCCCCGGCCCAGAATGCGAAACCCTGCCGGAGCTTGAGAGCGTCGTCGGAACTTGTTCTTAGGAAAAGGTCATCTCCACCGATATCTGCCGATATGGTGGCTATGCGACTCTCGATAGCCGCAATGGGAGCATCCTCGGCATTCGTCATCCTTAGCGGCAGGAGCGCATTGTTCCAGAATCGCAGTTCGCGGCTCCAGGCAGTGAACTGGTTTGGGTGAGGCAACATCATATCGTCGACGAAACACATTGTGTGTTTGGGCGACTGATTGTTGTGCTCGAGGTCGCGTAACAAAGTCAGTTGGTGCTCGGCCGCGCTGTGCTTCCGCAGTCCCGCCAGGAACGTCCTCGGGCGGTCCTTGAATCTATCGCGGAGGTCGCGGCTTGCGTCCTGGAAGGACTGACCGGATCCAACGCATCCCGCAACGACGACCACGCCCCGACGATCCTCGCTTCCCTTTTCGAGGTCCGTACCGTGGATGACGTGCGGGCGACGCAGGCCAAGACCTTCGATCTCGTCTGCAACGCACTCGGCGAGTGCGATACTTTCCGCCCCGCGAAGCGCCAGAACGTGGCTCGTCGAGGCTGGAGCGTGTCGTCGGACGATAATCTCAATTGCCTTTTTCCCGCCGTCACTCAGGAGCGTGCGATCAAGGTTGACGAACAGGCGATGAACGTCGCGATCGGGGTCACGCCGCAGCGAAAAGGCACGCTTGCCCCGATATCTTCTCATCACGTCGCGCAACTGAGCTGGGGCATCGGTGTGAATCAGGGTGTAGGGCGTGACTGTCGCAGCGTCGGCAAGAAACTGGTCGCCGACGAAGGTGATCGTTCGCGAGCCGTTCCTGCACCAAGGGCACCGCTCTTGCTCGAAAACCTCCATCGACAAAGGATCAAGCCCTTGAATCTCATCACGCGCGTCGAAAACAACTGTGCCCGGCACTTGATGAGCGGTAGAAAAAAGCGTCACGACGCGCTGGGGTGGGAGCTTCGTCTGTTCGAACACCTGTTTTGGCAACGAACCCGTCGCAGTAGCCGATATCAAGACCAGCTCGCTGTCCGGATCTTGGATACTCAGTTTTTCAAGTCCTTCGTAGGATGAGAAACTCGTCACGCGCGGGGTGATAAAGTCGCGGCGAAGTCGGCTCTTGAGAGAATACGCTGCAAACACGAGAGCCGAAATCGATGAGGAGTCGACCCAGATCTTTCTGATGCTATCGTGGAGATGGGGAAGGAGTACCAACGATAGAAAGCCGATTTCCTCACCCTGGATGAGCATGTTTGCAGCCCGAAAGAATGCGGCGGAGTGCCTTCTGCGCGGGTGGATGAAATGATGTCCGGAAGGCGCAACGAGCACAGCTTCGCGCGTCTCAGCCAAGTGGCGGATTCCCGCAGCTCGAAGCGAGCGAAAGTCCTCCTTTACAAGTATTATTGAACCTTGCAGCGTCGAGGTTGCCCCCGTTTTCATTCTGCCTCGGGCGTCGAATGACACAATGACGACTGGTACGAGTGCGTTGGCCAAGCGAAGCGCAGTACCGGCTTCGATTGATCTCTTCACGCTCGCCCGTGCCGTGGCGGCGGCATCGCTTGGCACGACAATAATCAGACTGTCGGGATAGGGACGTCCACCGAGCCTGTCGTCGTCGACGATCCGGATCAGATCCTGGATGCTGAAAAACGGAAGAGTCGTGACGAGAACCAGGGCGTTGCCGACGCCGTTTTTGTGCCAACGGTAGTGGAAGAACGAGCTCATCGGCTTCCCAATCCCATTGGTATCAGGATCGAAAACGAAGCTCCCGTGACGGGCGCGTAGCTCTTGATTTCGGCGTCTCCGCCGGCATCGATGAACAGAGCATCATCAGGCGAGAACTGGATGTTCTGTGTTCGAGGCGGGAACCACTTGCAAAGCGACAGTCGGCCCGTTCGCAACCTCATGAAGCCGCCGCAAGCCTTCAGCGCCTGCATTACACGTGGCAATCCGAGTCCATGACTCGGGTCGTTCTGCGTCGTGAAGTTTTTCAGGAAGCATCCACGAACGAGATCATACTCCTGATTGATGGGCATCGCCTCTTTTACTGGCTTGCCGAGCGCTCTGGCCGCCAAGCCAGGACCGCTGTCGAAAACAGATATCTCCAGAAACTCAACGCGTGGCCGTGCCGAGGCATCGGCCATACTGGCGTAGTATTCGCGCAAAGCCGTGAGCCCACCAGCATGACTATCATGGGGGGTGTCGACTGGTCTTAACGCGAAGAGAATGCCTCTTGCAGAGCGCCGATAGAAGGCGCCGGTGAGATCTGTCCGGGCATGAACATGCGTGTTCGAGAACAGCTCCTTGAGCAGACCGGCGATGATATCGGTCTCGACCTCCTCGAGGCGCAGGCGCTGGCGATTGATCAATCTTCCCAAGGCCCGATTCACCACGCCTTGAAAGTCGCCGCGCACCGCACCCGATATCGGCTGGTAGAGGAGGGGGTTCGGACCATCCAACTCGATATGATCCACCGAAAGCAATGCGATTACCCCGCCGTGAATTATCTGGTCGAGGTCGCCGCTATAGAGTTCCCGCAGGCGCGCGACAGCGAGTTTCAGCATGCCACCCGTTACGTCACGACGCCCATCGCGGCCGATGATCCGGTCCGCGAAGACGGTGGCGACAAGACCGTATGTCCGGTGAAGCAACGACCTCGCCGCGTCCTCAGGCGCTTCGTCGGAGGCTAGCTGAAGCGTCGCTGGATTGTTGGATCGAGCCCAGCTGACTGCGAGTTGAGCGCCAGCTGCCGCGCCACCTGGCCGAGCTTCAAAGGGCCACTTGTTCGGAACTGTGAGAACGCTTGACCGGCGCGCAAAGCCATCAAGTGCCTGCTCACACTCGACATAGGCCGCGCGACGGCTGAGCACATCCTGGTTCAGGTTTCCGTCCACTAAGTCAAACCGAGTTTAGCCCGAAACTCATCCCATTCGCGTTTCGTCATCGACGTATCCGAATGCGTGACCGTCTCCCCAGCGAGCATCCTGAGCAAAGCGCGCATCGCCTGACCCGAGAACGTGGCGGCCTCCAACCGGTGTTCCCGGAACGCTTCATAAGTCAGCGGAACCCACTTTCGCATCACGTCCAATATCACCTCCGCATAGGCGCGGATTTCATATTGCGCATGGGGATCGGCGCGCAGCCGCAGAAAATTCATGAGGTTATGGAGATCGGTCTTCCAGTACCACTGCGTGTAAAAATTCAAGGTAAGGTTCATGCGCGCTAGCTCCCGCGCCAACCCTTGACGACCCTCATCCAGGCGCTTGCCGTCTTCGTCGTGGTTGAGCAGGTCGAGGTAATGATCGTAGTTCCGTTCCGCATCCTCGGTCAGGATACGAAGCACATTTTTGGCTTCCTCGGCACCGACCACTTCGCCACGTCCTTGCCGGTTTTGAACCGATTGCGCGGCAAGCTGCTCAGTAGCCGGAACATAAAACTCGCGGTCGAGGATAGAGTATCGCG
This sequence comes from Mesorhizobium sp. STM 4661, assembly GCF_000359125.1. Lineage (GTDB taxonomy): Bacteria > Pseudomonadota > Alphaproteobacteria > Rhizobiales > Rhizobiaceae > Mesorhizobium. The sequence continues at coordinate 99,225 of NZ_CAAF010000027.1, forward strand.
CCGAATACTCATTCACGTTAGCCATGCGATGCCTGATCCACTGCCGGGCAACGAAGATCGGCATCTTCACGTGCAGCTTGATCTCAGCCATTTCGAATGGCGTCGTATGCCAATGACGCAGAAGATAGTTGATGAGATTGCTGTCCTCGGACATCTGCTTCGTGCCTCGACCGTAAGAAACGCGGGCAGCCTGCACGACGGCGCTGTCGTCTCCCATGTAGTCGACCACCCTGACGAACCCGTGATCCAGCACCGGGAGGACTTGAAAGAGTATTTCCTCCAGCCCCGCCGCCACCGGCCGCCGAGTTGGAACGACCGCTTCGCGGGCTCGTGCGATCTCGAGCGATTGTTCGTGGGAGATATTGCTCATTGCTGATCCTTGATCACCGCGCGTCCGAAATAGTCCTTTTGCGCGCTTAGAAGCACCGTTGCGCGATCGGTGTGAAAAACCAATTGCCGCAGAGTTACGGCCTCCAATATCAGCCTAGCAACTAACTTGTTGTTGTTAAGGCCCCAAATGCCGCCGTTACGTGTTCCGGCTTGACTGCCGATGCGCAAAGCTCCCAAGCTGCGTGTATGAACTATGACTTTTCAAGCTTGTCACCCACCGATTTTGAAAGACTGGCAAGTGATCTCGTCGGTCGGGAAATAGGGCTGCGCTTGGAAACCTTTCCCGCGGGTCCCGACGATGCGATGGACGGACGGCATGTTTCGGCGGATGGGACAGTTGTGCTGCAGGCAAAGCACTATGCCCGATCGGGTTTCTCGAAGCTGAAGTCCAAGATGTCGGCCGAGCGCGCCAGCATCGAATTGCTCGATCCGAAGCGCTACATTCTCGCCACGTCGGTGGCGCTCACACCAGGAAACAAGAGTGCGCTCGCGCTGGCGATTGGTCCCGCGCTAAAGACGCCGGGCGACATCCTCGGCGCTGACGACTTGAACGCGCTGCTGCGCAAATATCAGGACATCGAAGTCGCGCATCAAGGGCTCTGGGCGCACAGCACCGGCGTTTTGAAGAGCGTCATTACTGGCGCCGTTGCCAAGGCGATCACGCAAGTCGGATCAGTTCCTTCCGCGCTCGCTAGGCTGCTTCCACCCGCCGCCTCCGTCGGCGAGGAAACGCAGCCAGCTTCGCCGAAGGCGGAACGGGATGTCATCTTCCTGATAAAATCCTCACCCGTAGACGACGAATTCACGCTCTGGCTTGCCCCGAAGCTCGAGGCGGAGGGATACCGGGTGTTCGCGGATATCCTGACGCTTCAACCCGGAGATCGGTGGCGCCGAGAAATCAACCTCGCCCTGCAGTATCGAGCTGCGAAAGTGCTTCTCATCAGCCGCGAGATCACACTCGCCGATCCACATGTTCAGGAGGATATCGATATCGCGTTGGAGATGGCGCGCGAGCTCAAGGATGGCCGTTTCATAATCCCGCTTCGACTCGGACCCGCGCGGAAGGTCAAGGGCATCGGAGACGCCGTTGCGGTCGACTTCGTCCGCGGCTGGGGCGACGGACTGACGTCGCTCCTCGTGGCACTGCAAAGGCAGAAGGTCCCTCGCAAGGTCGACGACGCCATCATCGATCCGAATTGGGAGACATTTCGTAGGCGCGGCGCGGTCCCTTTGGTCAGGGAGCCGGAACGTCTGAGGTCGAACTGGCTTCGCATCGTTGAGGCTCCCGATGTCATCCGCTTTTTCGAGAGTTCCGGGGCGACCGATCAAAGATTTCTGGAAAAAGCGATCGCCGGCTTCGCCTACCCGTCGGCACCCCTCGGCTCAGGAATACTCTCATTTGCCGATCAGGCGGAAATTGACGCGGCTTTCCAATCCGTCGGGAGGTTTCGGCTGAAACACGAGATTCCGCTTCTAGAGTTCATCGAAAAGGGTTCTTCCAAACTCGAGGTGGAGCGGCAGGTTGCTTCAAATCTCATAGTCACGATGTTCAAGCGCGCCTGGTATTCGTTCTGCAGAGCTCGCGGGCTTGTCGAGTATGAGTATTCCAACGGAACGGGCTTTCACGCCTCCGCCGCGCTGGCCGCGACAGGGCAACGGATACCGTGGGGCAGGCAGGGCGAGCGACGATCTTCGGCGCTCCGGAATTCGGCCAAGAAGCATATATGGGAGTATGGCGTTACGGCTCTGCCATCCTTCTGGCCTTTCTGGCACTTCAAGTTGAAATCCCGCGTGCTGTTTTCGGTCGACAACGGAACGCCGGCAGGGCTCGCGATCGATGACAAGAAGAAGCTGCACCGCTTGCGCCGATCCATCTGCAGCGGATGGCGCAACAAGCAGTGGTATGGGCGGATGCTGGCGTTCCTCGAGCTGCTTTCACCCGATTCGGCCTACATTCGCCTCGAGCTTTCCGCGGCGCAGTCGATCTTGCTCGAAGCGTCGCCGATTCTGTTCTCGTCGCCGGTCAGCACGGCTCTGCCAGACGTGCTGGATCCAGATGATGAAGAGACAGACCTAAGCACGTTGGGGCGACCTGAGAGCGAGGAGGAACTCGAAGGATGAAGTTCCCGGAAAAATCACTTCTGGTCGAGCATTTCGATGAGCCCGACCTCGAGTTCGCGTTCTCGCAACGCAGCCCGCATCCAAAGGATGGCCTGTTCCTCTATGGCCCCCACGCCCGAGCAAAAAAGACGCGTGAAATCAGTGTCGGCGTCGTCGGGACCAATGAAGGCATCGTCCATTTTCGGACCTGGAGCCACAAGCTGAATGATGTTGTTCAGGTTCCCCCTCCGGGGAAAGGCGAAAAGAAGGACAGGCTGCACCTCGCCAACTTTCCTGGGCTCGAGGCAGCATTCGGTATCTCGTACGATCCGGACAAATGCTCATTTCTCTCAATTCCGTTGCATGACATAGATCGGGTAAGCCGAGTATGGAACCTCAACGAGGCGGTTGAGAAGGTTGCGCGGCTTTACATAGATCGAGTGAAGAAGCATCTGCGTAACGACGAGCAGTCCATAGACGTGTGGGTGCTGGTTCTGCCCGAAATTGTCTACGAGCGCTGCCGACCCGGCTCCGAGCGAACTGGCCTCCCAATGGAGAAAGGCGATTTCGCGAAGAGGCAAAACGCGAGATCGAATCTGCCACTATTGGCTTCGGCTGGCGTCATCGACCAAACCGTTGAAGAGATTTTCGATGATGTCCCCGACTTCCATCGCAGGATCAAGGCGGAGTTTCTGAACATCGCCCCGACGCAGCTGGTCAGGGAGACGACACTCGCGCCCGGAGCCTTCCTGAACAGCGCCAACTACCCAATTCGGCGGACACAGGATGCGGCAACGGTCGCATGGAACCTGGCGACCGGCCTCTATTACAAGACGCAACCGCGACCGCCCTGGCGGCTGGCCGGCGTTCGGCCGGGCGTCTGTTACATCGGCATGGTCTACAAGAATTTGCCGAACGATCCCAACGGACACGCTTGCTGCGCGGCGCAGATGTTTCTGAACGAAGGAGACGGTGTCGTCTTCCGAGGAGCGAACGGTCCCTGGAAGACCGGGGAGTACGAGTATCATCTCAAGGCGGAGGCAGCGACGAATCTCCTGGAGGTCGTGCTCAACACATACCGCTCAATGCACGGCGAGCCTCCGAAAGAGCTCTTCATCCATGGCCAGACGTTTTTCAACGACGAGGAATGGAATGGATTCGTCGACGCCGCCCCGAAGGAGACGAACGTCGTCGGGGTAAGGATTAGAACCACCTCCGGCGAGACGAAACTTTTCAGGGACGGTGACTATCCGGTGTTGCGTGGAACGGCGCTGCTGCTCGACGAGCAGACGGCCTATCTTTGGACGACTGGGTATGTCCCTCAGCTCGACACATATATTGGGCCTGAAACTCCGAATCCGTTGCACATTACCCTCATGCGCAGCAAGCGAGCAAAGCCCAACATTCGCACAGTCTTGGCCGACATAATGGGCCTCACAAAGATCAACTACAATTCTTGCAACTTCAACGACGGACTGCCGGTCACCGTTCGCTTCGCGCGCATGGTAGGCGATGTTCTCACAATGGGCTCGGCCAAGGGAGAGGGGAAACAGCAGTTCAAATTTTACGTTTGACCGACGCTCTCAGGGCACGGACACTCTGGCCTGATGACCTTTCGTTAACGCCTGGCCAACTTGTCTCCAACCTTTTCCGGCTGTTTCCAGCTGATTTCACCGCCGACTTGAGAGGGGCGTCCCCGGATTTCGTCGATCCTTGCGGACACATCGACGAGATCAAAGTGAAGGCCCGGGATTTTCGCTGAGATGACAAAGAGGCTGACATGTGTATTAGCGTGCAGCTTAAAATCGTTCGGAGCCCGTGCGTTGACTATGTTTGAAGGGAACCATCCTGAATTCAGCATGCGGCTGAACGAGTTCCTCGCTTCGCGGGCGAGTATCGCCGGTCTGCCGCAGAACATCCTATTGCTGGCGTATGAGGGGTACGGACAGGATATCGTCTCTTGGCAGCACGTCGTCCAACGCGCGCATGAGGTCCATGACGAACTTCAGCGGCGCATGCCTGAAGCTATTTTCGAGATGGTCGTGCACCAAAGTGAGGAGGTTGGCGAAGCCGCGATCGGTGTCAGCGCGTACCATATGAGCGCAGCGAAAATGGAAGTCGGCGGTGAGGCCTTCTTGAACGGTGCGACCAACACCTTTGTGTTTTGGCGTTGGGGTGTATGGCTCCTGCAAACGAACGATGTGGTCGGCGCCACGGGACACTTTCATCGGCGGGTGATGACGCGAGACAAGTCACCGCACTTTTCGTTCACCGCGTTGCACAACGCGGCATCCACTCTCTGGCCCGCCCTCGCGGAGCTGGGGCAGCGGCGTCGCCGGTTCGATGAGCGCGCGAACATAACGTTCTTTGCCGTGCCTTACTCAGGCGGCCTGATCTGCGCCGAATTTCAGAAACTGCAGGAATCCCACAGGTTCAAACCTGTGATCAAGGTCCTGGATAAGGAGATTGTCAGGGACTTTGCGCTTGCGACGCCGTTCGCGAATGGGGATGATCACCTTCTGGTGATGCCCAGAACATTTCTTGATCGCCGTCGTCTGAATTCCAATCAGAAAAAGCTGCACTCCATGCTGGTTAGCTTTGCGACCAAGCACACAGGCGCAATCGACTATCTGCGAAGATCGTCCCGCTTGCTCCTACGGCTCTCCGCGTGTGGGGAGTTATATGCAACGCACATTCAACGACGATGGTGTGCCGCAGACTCTCATTGAACCTGCGATCGCGGATCTCGACAACCTGACCAAGTCGCCGGAGTGGATCAAGGAAAGTGAGCGAAACAGGCGAGCTGTGGAGCGGGCGCTATCGGACCAGGCGCATTCCGAGTGAGATGTGTCGGGTGAAGCGAGAGGATGGGATGTTGCGTCGCCCATCGAGCCGGGCTGTTGGCAAGGTTGAAGCCCTGAGGTCTTCACCCTTCGGGCTGCCATCCCTGACGTTGTGTATGATGTCTCATCAGCACGATGTTTGACGTCATTCGACGGTGGCTGGCATACCGCAAGAATTTACGTCGACGTTGGCAAGACGACGCGCGGCGGCTGCTCGTGGCTGAAGAAAAAACGCCTACTACGAAGCGCAATGCCGCGCGACGAGGGCGCGCTTACACGGCAATAGACGCGAATTCTATCATTGGGCCAAGGTGGCCGCCGAGGTGGCACGCCTGTCGCCTGCCGTAGCGATGGACCTTGATGAGGTCAAGCGTGTGGTAGTCGACGAAGAACGGCGACACCGGTTATCTTGGATTAATTGCCGCTTGCGCTAAGGCGGGATTTGCGGGGGCGGAGAAAACTTCAAGAGGATATCTTTGGTTTCCTCTCTCTCTCTCTCTCTTTTTGAGTGCCGCTTAGATTGGCAGGATCCACCAACTCAATTGGACCGGTTCCGTCGCACCGCGAGGGCGAGCAAGACGAAAGGTGGGTTCCGGTATCGATCCTGGCTTCAGAATCGCCTTGTAGTATTGGACATCGCGCTTTCGGCAGTGTTCACTGCCTTGCAGGCAAGCCTTAAGGATGAAGACCGTGATCAAGGTTGATCGAGACAGCGTTCCTTTCCCTGAAGTACTGCGGCGCGGAAGAGGCGGCGCGGCGGACGAAGAATTTCAAAAGGCAAGCGCGTTTTACAGCGAGTTCGACAAGAAGCGGCAACACTCGCGCTTCGAATTCAAACTGTACCGCCACAAGACCGTAAGGGATGCTCTCGCAAAACTGTTCAACGGGAAGTGCGGGTATTGCGAGTCGCAGATTGCGGCGATCGGCTATGGCGATGTCGCCAATTTCCGGCCAAAGGGCGGGGTGCTCGACGCAGGCAGCACGTACCTCCCGCTGCACTATTGGTGGCTGACGAACGAGTGGACCAACCTCCACCTTTCCTGCTCGATGTGCAATCGAGCCAAGGGCGGGAGATTCCCGCTCGAGGACGAAAAGGATCGGGCGCCCGTGCTCGCCTCGGCTTCCGACCTTCTAAAGGAACGGCCGCTGTTGCTGGATCCATGCGTCGACGATGTCGAGAATGTCCTGCTCTTTTCGTCAAACGGCACCGTTTCGTCCAGCGATCCGCGTGGGCTAACAACGATAGAAATCCTCTCACTGAACCGTGTCGAGTTGGTCAAAGCCCGGCAGCAGACCGCTCGCGCTGTCCTCAGTCAGCTCGAAGTGCTTTTGCTTTCAGAAGGAAGTCCTGATGGGCCGCAGATCAATACCGAGATCGTCAATCGCCTGAAGGAAATGATGTCGCCCGAGGCCCCTTATGCGAGCATGTGCCGGCAACTCGTCAGTCAGGCGATAGCGGCGAAGCCGAACGGCATGGTTGCTCTGGCCTTCGCAAATGATCCCCTCGCGGCCTCGGTCAAGCCGTTCACCTCAGGTGAGGAACGCGCCGCGCAAACCGCGCTTAACAAATTCCAGGCTGATCAAGAGAGTTATTCGCTTGAAGCCGAGACCGAGCAAACTGTCGCGGCCTATGTCAGCACGCGAGACCGTCTGATCGAGTCTGTCCGGATCAAGAATCTGCGCGCTATCGCTAACCTCGACCTCAACGTGGTCGACGGGAGTGAACGCGCGCCTTGGCTAATGCTCTTGGGCGAAAACGCGACCGGCAAGAGCACGGTCCTGCACTCTATTGCTCTTGCACTCGTCGGAGAGCGCTATCGAGGGAAACTCGTCGATGCCTTGCACCTAGATGTTCCCAGGATGGTGAGGAACGGGGCAGACTTTGGGGAAGTCAGTATCAGACTGACAGGTGCCACCGAGCCGCGAACCCTACGCATTCAAGCCGACGGAACGATCACAGCGACGGGAAGAGAGGCGCAGCTCATGCTGCTCGCCTACGGATCGACGCGCTTGCTACCGCGCAAACCGGATTCCGAGGTTCAAGGCACGAACTATGCTCGCGTCGAGAACCTATTCGATCCCTTCATCCCTCTGGTTGATGCCCAGCAATGGCTTCTCACGGCACCGGCTGAAGCTTTTGACTACGCCGCTGGTGCAATCAAGAAGGCCCTGACAGTCGACGTCGAACGCGAGCTTATCCGCCAGGATGGAGAAGTCGGGATAATCGAAAGGGGCGCCCTTATCCCGCTCCCCAGGCTCTGCGACGGCTATCAGACGGTGATCGCGCTCATCGCCGACATCCTCTCAGTCGTCTTGCCGGCTTGGAAGACTCCGGACTTGGCGCAGGGCCTGGTCCTGATCGATGAGGTGGGGAATCATCTCCATCCCTCCTGGAAGCTCCGCTTTGTCGAGAGCGTACGGAGTATCCTGCCTGGGATGCAGGTCATAGCGACCACGCACGAGCCCCTATGTCTGCGGGGGCTGCACCATGGTGAAGTTGCCGTTCTGCAACGCGGGCCACGCGGTGGAATCCATATGCGCGCCGACTTGCCGGCGATCGACGGAATGCGGGTGGACCAGATCCTGATGTCCGAGCACTTTGGTCTGCAAAGCACCCTCGATCCCTCGCTCCAATCACTTTTCGACGAGTATTACGCGCTTCTCCGGGAGGACGACCCCAGCCCCGATGACCGCCAACGAATGGAAACACTGCGCAACGATATCAATCAAAAGCAGAAGCTTGGCGTGAACGAACGTGAGCGCCGCATGCTGGAGGCCATCGACCGATTTCTCGCGCGCCGCATTGAGGTGCCCGACCCGATTGAGCTCGCCGAACGCGAACAGTCGCTCGATGCCGAGCTTTCGTCGATATGGAGCGAGGCACTGGTTAGGGTGGAGGGAGCAGCATGATCCCGATCGTTCGAGACCAAGCCGTGGCGGCGTGCGCGGCACTGAACAAGATCGGTTCAAACGGGTTGACCGAACTCGAACATGCGCTCTGGTTCTTCGGCGGGATAGCACCGGAGAAAAATCCCCTGCCACCAAAGCCGACCAAGCCGCCGGCGTTCTCCGTTTACAAGGAGGAGCCTGTCAGAGATGCGTTGCGGGCTCTGTTCGGGACACGATGCGCATACTGCGAGAGCAACTACCCCCATCTCGCGCAGATGGAAGTGGAACACTATCGTCCGAAGGGCGGGTACATCGACGAATACGGCGTTCTTAAAAAGCCCGGCTATTATTGGCTTGCAGCCAGCTGGGGCAACCTTCTACCGTCGTGCATCGACTGCAATCGCGAGCGAAAGCAGCATCATCGGTCGAGGGACGGAAAGATTGTAAAGAGCAAGTCGGGCAAGGCCAATCGCTTCCCGATCCTGCCTGGAACCTCATACGCCACCACGCCGGCCGCGGTTGCCCTGGAGCGTCCGATGCTGCTCAACCCCTGTGAGGATCAGCCCCATCTGCACCTGCAATTCTTCGCCGACGGATTTCTCCAGCCTGCACTCACGGCAGAAGAAAGGGCTGCCGGTCGAGGAAAGTCCACAATCGATGTTTGCGGTTTGGCGCGGGACGCTCTGGTGGGGGTGCGCCGCGAATGGGCGCTGCGGACGAAAGGAGCGATGGAGGCGGTTCTTCGCGCTGATCGGAATAGGCGAGTCTATCCACACGATCCGGTCATGGCAGCGCAGCTGACGGATGCGGAAACCAATCTCCACACGTTTGTCGATGGCGAAGCGCCTTACCACGCGATGACTGCTGCGATGATGGCGGCCTTCGTCGAGGTCCGATCGCTTCTGGACCCCTACTTCACCGCGCTCGAAGCATGGAGGGCGAACCAAAGCGTCGGCAACCGGCAAGCATTGTTGGAGCGTGCGACCGCCATTCAGCAGCTGCGCCGCGACGCAAGGTTCGACGAACAGCTTGTCAATTTTCTATTGGATAAAGCGGGGGCCTCCGAAGCCACTCCGGGCAGGACCTAACCAACCGCACCTCATGCGGGGATAACTGCGGTCAGCTGGGCTGGATCAAGCTTACGACGTTCGGCCCAATCAACGAGTCCCGGCGGCCGGTAGTGGCGGTCCTCTCGCCATCGGGCAAATACGGAAGGGTCGATGCTTTCGTTGACGTTGTCAGAGTACCCCTTCGTCACAGTGCGCCGGAGTGCACCGATAATGCGCTGATGGCGGTTCGTCACTTTCGAATAAAAACCGTACATGAACTGGCTATACGAATCGACGATCTGATCCCGGTGAGAATCCCCGTCGACGATCACGGGATAGCGGAAAGTGAGACCGTGACTTTCCGCTTTCTCGACCATCCAGGCGAGCGGCAACTGCGATAGTTTGTTGGCGGGATAGCCGCCTCCAACATTGGCATGAGCACCAACGAACCAGCGCTGCTCAGTGATAGTAGCACTGCGTTTCGACCGTCGAGCAGATGCATCGGGCGGGTCAGGCGTGAAGCGGGTCCACAGCGTCGGCGCGAACGCAGCGCGATGCTCGTCGATGCCTAGTGCCTGATAGCTGTGTTTGTAGATCGTCGAGAGATGGGTGTTGTGAAACCAGTGCGAGGTTCCGAAGGGCACGCCCAGCGCTCCGACCGTATCAAACACCCCAACCATCTTGATCGGCACGCGCTTGCAATAGGCCAAGAGGGAGGCTTCCTCGCGCGACAGCGGGTAGATCGGCGGGTCGTCCATTGCGGTGCCGCCACGCTTTTCGCGCCGCCGCAGCTCGCGCTGTTCAAATTCGAGTCTATACAGCGGACGCAGGGTCAAAGCCCGTCGATAGCGTTCAAAGACCTCTTCAAGGGAAAGTGGAGCGCCAGGCTGAAGCAGGCCACATCGGGCAACCAAGCCCATCAGCGACCGTGCTGTGAAGGCGCCACGGCTGAAGCCGAAGACAAAAATCTCGTCTCCGGGGGAGTAGGTTTCGACCAACCATCGATACGCCGACATGATGTTGCGATCGAGACCGTAGCCGAATATTCCGCCCCGGAACTGCTCACCCAGCCGCGTTCCAACGCCTTGGTCGTAGTACAGAACCTGATCCAACCCATCGGCGCTCGTTCTTGCGCAGAGCGCATGCAGTCGCCAGACATTCGTATTGTCCGCGACTGTGTTCCAGGTCCCATCGAGAAACATTGCTATTCGCCTGCGCGGCGGCTGTGGCATGAGGATTTCCGTTCACTGTCCAATAATTTTGCCGACGAAACTTATTCCCAATCTTTTCCCCTCTCTATCCGGTCGGAATCCCATTGTTAGTTGAATCTGAGTGGTGATTTCGGTTTCTCGAATGCCTGGTTTTTGCGGGCGAAGCCAGCGACGTACTTCATCGTCGGTAGGCCGCCGGGTTGATGGCACCGGGCCTTTGCGATGATCACTTGGTCAGCGTCTGTATTACGACCAGATTGTCACGGTGTTCGGCAGGTTACTGCCGCTCCTCGCACTCAATCACCTTCGATGGCGCGCCGAACCCGATGATGGCTCAAATGAAGATGAGGGAAGTCGGGCCGTTTCCTCTGTTGAAGGGCTGACCAACACCGCAGTTGGACAAAACGGGGAAGCGTTCACGGCGCGCGACAACTCCAGGTCACGAATTTCTTCACTTCAGGTGGACCGTCTTTGCCGGCAGCGATCCGTCGCCTGCGATGAGTCCCGCCGACTCCCGCCCTGACACCTCGGCGCCAAAGTTCGGCTATCTCTTGATCGGGATGTCGCCGGCCGGATCCTTGATGAACCAGGCAAGCCCCTTCGTGATCAAGACCAGATTGCGCACCGGCGCGCCCACCGGACCATCGACCACCGTGAACATCTTGGTGTCCATGAAATCGTGTACGCCGCAGGAGAAGTCGAAGCTGGCTTCCGTCCCAAGCGCGGCAAGGTCGAGGCCTTTCCGGACGGTTGCGGTGTACTTCGGCTTCGTTGGTGTCTTACACTTCGTCTCGCTACCGGTGCAGGGAAAATCCTTGTCGAATTCGAGCAGCTTGAGGACCTGCGCAAACGGTACGTTGTCAGTGTCACCGAACATCGCGTTGTGGCCTGGCGCCGGCTGCCAGGACAGTGTGTCCCCGGGATGCAGCACCAGAGGGTCTTCCTGAGCACGTGCCCAGGGACTAAGCGAGAGCGCGACAGGCAATCCCAGGCAGAAGATGGCGGCATTCAAGGTCGAAACATGGCGCATCGTGATCTCCTTTTGTTTGATTGCTGGGTTCAGTGATGTCGCGCCACCGATGCCTTCGGGATGACACGGACCAGTTGCATCATGCCCCGGTCCTCATGCTCCAGAATGTGGCAGTGGAGAACGAACGATCCGGCAAAATCGTCAAAACGATGCCGAATCTTTACGTATCCATTGGCATCGGTCCGAAGTGGGATCGCGACGGTGTCCTGCCAAGGTCTTGGCGTGGGCACTTCGTAAAGGGTCTTTCCGTCAAATATTTCCAGAACCTGGAACGGATTGACGTGGATATGGAATGGATGCGACGCCGTTGTCGTCGTGTTGAAAAGCGTCCAATCCTCTGTATCTCCGAGGATCATGGTCTGATCGTATTGTCCGTCGGCGAAGTGGTGGCCGTCGATCTGGGGGCCCTTCCCGTCTTCAGAGAAGGTGATCTTGCGGGCAATCCGCGGCTCATCCGTGATGTCGTCGAGGAAGCCTGGTCGCGGCGGAAAGTTCGCTTCCCTCGGGAGCGTCATCTCGACAGGCTCGCCGCTCACGGTCAGCGTCAGCAATGGATTCGCCCCCGAGCCTTCGCGGGTCACGTCGAGCGCGAAAGCGGCGCTTGGCGTGTCGGAGGCAAGCGCAGGAGCTTTGACCAGCAGATCGATCCGGTTTCCGGGCGCGAAGTTGCTTAGGGGGTTCCCGCCTGCTCTGAACGGCTGGGCCTCATAGGTCGCCGGATCGAACTGTATCCCATCCTGCGCCGTCTGCTTCCATTCGGGCAGCGTGTCTGCCGTCACATCGTCATCAGCTCGGAAACCGACGATCTTGCAGATACTGTCGACGCTGCCATTGACCAGCCGCCACAGTTGCACCTCGCCCGGACGCATGGCGATCGTCGGATGGGCCTGTCCATTCACCGTTAGGACCGGCAGTTCGCTGGATCCAACGATCATGGGCGGAAACTCGGCGAACTGCTGCACGATCATGACTTGCTCGACCAGGCCGGGCAGTAGCGCCTTGAGCTTGTCGTCGTAGCTCTCGCCTTCGACCACGAATACGCCCGCCATGCCATGATACATGTTGATTGCGGTCGATCCGTGCACATGTGTGTGGTACCAGTGCGTGCCAGGCGCCTGTCCGGCCACAAGTGGCTCAGCTGCGGCCGCGTCGTGGTGATGCGCGGTTGCGTCCGAATCGGCGAAGTTCGGGATCTGGAACGAGAACGGATGCGCACCGATCTCGAATTGTGGCCACAGCCCCGCCGCTATCTGCTCCTTCAGTAACGGCAGCAGCCGGTTGGCCGTCGGCAAAGCGCCCGGTTCTCCGTGCCACACTGCGGCATCGTCGTAGTCTGCAAGCATTTTTTTCTGCAGCGCGGTCAGGCCGGGCGGCAGGTCGCCCCAGTTTCGCGGCGGGTCTCCACGCCGGGTACGCTCGAAGATCCCGTCGAAGAAGCCGCTGACTTCTTCCTCCTTGAGCCGAGGATTGGGGCGCAGTTTGAGCAGCACGTTGTCCCCCAGCCCGTCCGGAGAGACGTGGAAACCATGGAAATGGACGTTCGTCGTGCTAGATCCGTGGAAGCAGTTTGGAAACGAGTCGCCAAATCCCTCTGGGTAGATCTGGAAGCCATCGACCATCGTGAATATCTCACAGCCGTTCTGAGCGCCGGTCTCGGCATGGTCGATGCCGGCATCGCCGAAGGCGGACACGTCGATCTGGTTGAAGAACTTGATCTCGACGAAATCGCCGACCCGGGCGCGCAGTGTGGGCCCCGGGTTCATTGCCTCACGATCGTTGGGTGGCGGCCATATGGCACCCGTCAGCACGTCGCGTCCCCAGAAATGCCGCAGCGTCTTTGTTTCAGTCGCGTGGGGAAGACGCCGCTGGATGTTTGCGCTGCCCAAAACCGCCTGCAAACGGCCACCGGCACTGCGGATCTCGCCGATCTGGCGCAATGCCGGCCCGGGCGCAAGCGGTTGTGCTCTCGCCTCGTGCACCAGGCTTCGCCGAACACCAAAGGCCGCAAGCGCCAGCGCGACCGCTGTTCCCGCCAGAAAGTGCCGTCGAGCCAGACGCGGCACTGGCACGTTGACTCCGCCTGACCGGACAGCCTTCTGGTCGCCCGGGTTCGTCATGGCATATTGACCTTGATGCTGCCGCCTTCGGCCGGGTCACGGTGGGGATGTTTCGAGCAGGTGTAGGGATACTCTTTCGGGCCATCGTCGCTGGTAAGTATCAGATGGCTGCTGACTGGTGGAAAATCTGGATCCGTACAGCGAGCCAGGGGCTCCGGAAACCATTGATCCTCAGATCTTCCCACCGGCATGATCCAGTGCCCGGCCTTGCGGTCGTTGTTTCGGAACACCACCACTTCAGGCGACCCTGGCGCAATCGTCAGCGACAGAACCTCCGGATCAAATGAGATCACATCATCCACACGGCGAATATCGACAAACATTCAACCCGCCCCCGTCCATTGAACCCAGACAGCAATACGTTCGCGCCGCGCACAACACGCCAGCAATTTATCTACATAAGAAATGTTTCGTCTCAGCTACATTGCCAAATATTCCGGATTCAGACAATACATTGCAGATGATAAAATCACGATACCAATCATCAACATTCTAAAAATGATTTTTAGAACAGGTATTTTGTCGACAGAGAAGTGCTTCATCGTGATTGAGGGCGACGCTCGATTCAGATTCCGGCAAGTAAGCACGCACGATACATCCGCATTCATGCTGCAGGCTTGGTCCAGGAAAACATGCAGGCGGGCGGCACAACGAGATCAGCCGGGAATGGCGGCTCCGGGAAATACTGCAGCGTGCGCTGGATGCCGCGCGCGACATCATCGCCCTTGAGCAATCTTACAAGATGCAGCGATTCGTCGATGGCCGAGGAGATGCCGCCGCCGGTTAGCCGGTTGCGGTCGAGGTGGTAGCGCGGAAAGCCGTCGACGACCGTCACCTTTTCGAACTGCCGCAGACAAGGGATGAACTTCCAGTGCGTTGTTGCCTCATAGCCGTCGAGCAATCCGGCAGCGGCGGAAAGCAGTGCGCCCTCGCACACCGAACAAACCCATTTCGCCCTGGCACCTATGGTCGCCAGGAAGGACATATACTCGTGACCCGCTCTCCCGCTCATCATTTCCGCAAGCGCCCGCAGATCGCCACCCGGTACCCAAAGGACATCGAGCGCGGCGACCTGCTGAAAATTATGCGTAGCAAGGAAGCGAAATCCGTCGCGGGTCACGATCGGCTGTTCCACACTGGCGGCGATCAGGCGAACCTCTACCGCCGGATCCGAAATCCATTTGAAGACTTCGTGCGCGCCAGTCACGTCGAACAGGTCGACGTCGTTGTAGACCGGAATGCCGATGATCATCTCGCGCCGCCCCATACCGATCGTGTGGAGGGCCAGTTCGCCCACGATGCCGCAGGTCCCCGCTCCACCACGGCCGCGAATGTTATAAGCACCATTGTCGCCGTGTGCAGGAAGCCTGGCGCCAGCAGCGGAACGAGCATCATCCCCCAACAACTGCCCACGCACCAGATGCCATGCGTCGCGCCAAAACGCAGTGGATCGCCCTCGGCCTTGGAGTCGAATTCGGCCACAACCGGGCGCGCGCGGCACAGCCGAAGGCTGTTTCTCTTCATCGGCGTCCTCTGCCAGGCGAGCGCTATCGCGACTCCCAAACAGATTCGCAACAGGTCGCGCTCCGCAAAAAGACCAAAAAACAAAAGCGAGATCGGCACAAGGGCGAGGCCCGCGACACACCAGACAGCAGCATAGCCCCATAAAAACTGAGCTACAGCATGCAGGCGGCGGCTCGGCAGACTGCCCTGCCAGACATGTCGCAGGGGACTGCCGAGCAATGGCGGCATCATTGCCAGAAGCATGCAGAACCAGGACAAAAGCAGCAGGGGTGAAGCGTTGTCGAACGCGACTGAAATGCGCGCCATCGTTGCTCCCGCATCCGGTGCGTAGGTGAGGCAAAGCGACGCCAGAGGCCCGTTATAGTCCGCCATTACCGCCAGCAACCAACCCGCAAGGCTCGCCAGTTGGAGCGGCACGGGCAGATGCCTCAGTGAGTGCCACGCAACGGTTGCCGCGCGCATCTCATTGCTCCTGCCGGTAGACGATTATTCTCTCCGCAGAAATCCCGCGACCCGAACCATCTGGCCAACGAGACGACAAGCATCTCCGTGCCGGATACTTCACAGCCGTCATGGACAGCTGTGTTTCTTCCGGGAATAGGGCGCAAGGTTCGTTCATGGTTCGAAATGTCCTCGACACCACGCCCTCTCCAGGTCGTGCGGAGAGGCTCTCTTCTCCTGGAATCGGGCGAAAAATAGCGGATGGACCGCTCTGTCGACGTCACACCGATCGTTCATTGGCCGCCACCTGAATGGCAGGCCATGTGCTTGTTGCGTGGGACATTCGCAAGTCGCGCCAACTCGGCAACGACGCTCCCGGGATCAGCTTGAAGTCTCAAGAACCGGTGAGCAATCCGGCCCTTGCTGTCGAGCAGGTAAAGTTCAATGCGGTGGTCATTGACTTGATTGCCGCCATAATTGACACCCAGGTCAAAGGCATCAACCACGCTATTCAACTGCGACGGCACGCGCATCATCTTGAAGTCCGCACCGAAGGGCACGCCTTTTGACTCGCCGTATTGTCGCAGGACAGCTGCTGTATCCCGGTGAGGGTCGTAGCTTATTGCCGCAACTCTGATCTGGCCATCAAGCCCTGCATCCAGCAGGCCTCTGTGAATTTCCACGAGGTTGTAGATGGTCTGAACACACTTTCGAGGGTTCATGCATGTCGCGTAGAAAAAGGCCACGACACTCGGTTTGCCGTGGAAAAAGTAACCCCACTCGAACTTGCCACCATCCTGGTCCTCAACTTCAATGGAAGAAAGATTGAGATCGTGTTCAGTCGTCACAATGCCGGGTTCGATCAGCGGCGCTGAACCGCAGCACGTCCGGGGAGTGGTCGCGGCATATGACCGTAGGGATTCGATGCAGCGGGCGATCACGGCACGGGTTTCCGGGCTAAACCGCGCCGAATAGGTAGAAAGCAGAACCTCCAAATCTGGAACAACATGATGCGCGGCTGGTCCCAGCCAGGCGACCGCCTCCAACACCTCCGATAGTGCCGTGGAGAAGCTGGTGAGCGGCCAAGTCACGTCATAAGCTTCAAAGCTTACTGGCTGGTCGTTCTGCCAAATGTTGTAAATTGCACGGACTAGGTAATCGGCCAGTCGAGCGTCGGGGGCGGCTCCACCCTTGATGGCTCGGGCTGCCGCGGCAACCAAGTTGGGACGGAAGGACGTTTCCAAAACTTCTACGACGTATGGAAGCGCATCGTTTGGGAGGCCGCTGTCATGGAATGCTGCCATGGCATAGGCGCGCATCCTTGTCGCTGACCCGGCGGAACGACCGCGGAAAACCTCATGGCTCACCGACAACAAAGGCAACAAGGTCTTCGCTGCCTCGCTACTACGCCGCCTTTGTTTGTCGACAAACGAGGCGAACCTCTGCTCCGTTATGGAGCCGTCCAACCGCGGTCTTTCTTCATGGACCTCTGAGCCAACGTCACCCACGGGATTGTCCTCACTCGTTCGATAGGGCTCCGGCGGGCAGCGTCAGTTGATCGGCGGCCTGCCGAAACAAGACGGTAGCGGTTGGCGCCATTGAGCGTATGACCTCTCGAGCCTCTTCGACCCCCTTCTGGTCTTTGTGCGGCCTGATGCTGGCGACACCACGGGCCAAGTATGGTGCAATTTCACTTGCAGCGCCCTGTTCCTCCAGCATCCGTTTCGCGACGGAGGCAAACCCACCAGGATCGAAGTTGTTGACGATGTCCGGTATTAACGCCCGCGCAGCGAAAGGCTTCGACTCGTCTTGAAGGATTTTCGTCAGAACCGGGGCAGTGTCAGCATCGGCCGGCAGGTGCCGGACAGCTTGAATCAGGCTTGCATCGTCTGGAGGGTTTTGAGCGATGGCAAGCAGGAGGTCCTTGTCGATGCCTTTCTCGTCCGCGCCCAGCATGGCGATGGCCTGATACGTAGGCACGGACTTTTCCGCCTCCGGTTTGTCCGATTCCAACTCAGAGCGTAGATGCTGCTGGGCAACCTCGTCTCCCCTAAGCGACAGAAAGGACAGCGCTTGGCGCCGAACCTCGGCATCGGGCGACTTGATCAACCCACGCAGCGCGTTGGTCAGCTCGGCCGATCGTGTTGGCAGCACCTTGGAAAAGATGCCCACTACTGTAAGAGTGCCGATGGCACTGAGTTGGTCGGCCGCCGACGTAGCGGGATTCGCGAGCCGCTCAATGAGCGCGGCGATCTGCTCATCGCTTCCCGCCAAGTCCAATATTTCCTGGGTGCCTGCATCAAGTTGGTCGCTTGCCTTCTGGACCTGCTGCAGGAGCTGATCTCTGTAGTCTGAAATTTTGGTCATGCGGTGTCTCCTTTGAAGTGCCAAGTGGCAACTTTAGGAAATGGGCGGTTCGACGTGGTTGTACGGAACGTCGTCATAGCCGAAGCCCAGATAGTGATCCGAGTTGTGGTTGGCGTATGGGTCGATCGCGTTTTCTATGCGCGGACTGTTATTCGGGAAGTTTACTACAAGGTCCGACCGGGTAAAGTTCTCTTTTCGAGTCCCCGGAGGTAGCATGCTTCCTGGTTGGGAGGTCCCACCATCCCAAGGCCACTGTCTGGCGTCGATAATTTCCCACGGATCTGCATCCCCCGCCTGCTGGTAGGGATAGGTGCGGATGTCGTTCTGGTCGTCGCGCTCGAACATGCCCTGCCAAAGAGCCCAGAGACGATCGATATTGCAGTGTAATAGAAAAAACAGAGGGTCTTCCGGGGCTACCGGGACGTTGTTGATGCGACCGTTAAAACTCATATGGGCTGCGCCATGCGGGGTGCCTTCCATTCGAGCAAAACTCTTAGGTAGTGTGAGACTTCCGAGCTTAGCTTCTTCTGGATCGTCGGGAGCCACGCCACCACCCATTCCAAGCGTAACGTCTTGGCTCGTCAGGCGAAAGTCCCGTCCGTCTGGAAGTACCAAGCCGGTCGCTTCCCCGCTTTGTGGATCAAAGCGGGCAGTCCTCGGAATACCTTGGACATCGCCGATTTGCCAACGGGAGAGAGGATTATCAAGGGCTAAGCGCGCGGGGGGCGTAGTAGCTCCACTATCGATCGCTCCTCCTGGCTCCCGGCTGTCTCTGGGAATCTCATCTATGGCGCCCATGAAGCCTTCCGTGAATAGATTGGGCGCAGCCTGATCAAATCGCCAATAAGGCAGCGTTACCGTGGGCTTAATCGCTTGTAGCAGTCTTTCCAGGTCCATCAAGTAGAGACGATGCCAAGGCAAAAAGTGAGAATCCCCATGTTCAGAGTCTGTTGCTCCTTGGACATGCATTTTTACGAAGTCGGTGACGTAAATGCCGCGGCCAGGACCCGGAGTGGGGTCGGTGTCTACGAGAATTCCATTCAGTTTCGCGAGCGCGAACAAGAAGTCATTGCGAGCCTGATCGCTCAGTTCGTTTGCGTTGCGCCGCACCCGAATCATAATCTCGACCGCCGCTACGACGGTTTCGGGTTCATGCGACCAACGCGCCTCTAGAGTCACGTCTTTGGCGTCCACGCTCGCACCGCTATGCCGTTCGCCAGGCTGGAACTCGCCAGCGATGAAAATGGTCCGCTCTTCCCCTGCTTGCAGGTCGACCTCGATTTCCGATTGTGGCGGCTGGTTCCGATCTTGCAAGAAAACAACTCTTGCAGCCGAACCAACGGCGGAACGAGAGCTTATGCGAAGGGTCCCACCTAGCGGGCTGGCAACAACCAGCGGCACAGGGGTCCAGGCAATATAGCCGCTGTCCGGAGAATCAGAGCCGTAGGGCCGTAGAGAAACCGCCATATGAAGCACCTCCGATAATCTTCACTAGAGCGTCCAAGTGTTCTTCGGGTTCAAAGTAGCTACGGCGTTCTGTCCAGCCATTCCAGTCGGACATACCGCCATGCATCGGCCGACAGGGTCACGGTCAACCAGCATGAAGAGAACATGACGGCATTTCCGGAGCGCACGGCTATGGCCAGCTGAAACTTCAATTCCCCAGGACGCAAATAAAGGAAGCGGAGTATCCCGCAGGCGCTCCACCGTGCGGTTTGCTGCGGATCACAGTACCGACGAGCGTCGGAACTTGATCGACGCCGTCGGGCCATGCATGATTTTCCGCACCACGGTAGTCGTACTGCCAGCCCTCGGTTGGCGTCCCATCGCGACCCTTGCCTGAAACCTCGAAGCCGGGCGGGCCACTTCCTGCATGCGCCAGTGAACTTCCGACAAGATCCAGCACGTATCCGCCACCCATATCGAAGGTTCCGGACAGGTAGCCGGACGCTCCCTGATTGATCTGCATGACCCCTTCGCCAAAAATAAGAGCGAGGGCCGCCTGCGGATCGCCAGCCACCAGCTTCTTATCATTGAGAAAACTACGATAAATCCAATCGCCGGTAAGCATTACGCACCTATTGATCGAATAGTCGATATTATATAGTGTCTGAGATATATTTCGAACGCAATAGGGTCTTCGCTAAAAACTGACGCTTCGGCGCGGAAAATCATGAGATTCGGTTCTTACGCTGGAATACAAAGCGGTTGTCAACGACGTTTGTTTTTGTTTCCTAAGTATTTGCGTGTGTTTTCTAAAGTATTTGATTGGCGCAGAAGCGTTCGAAAAGCCGCGGAGAAACCGGCGCGCTGTTCTTGGCAGTGGGGAGAAGGGATGTTTCCGTCCGGGACCTCAATGTCGTTATTTGTTATAGGCTGGCAGCATGATCCCCGACTGGCTCAAGAGTCTTCTCGGCCGCAAGCCGAAAAGTATTCTGATCAAGCCACAGCCGGCCAGGTTGCTAGTGACCGCCGATGCGCTCAAGGACTTGATGGCTGCGCTAGTCCGGTCTCAGCAGCAGCGGCATGAGGGATCGCCTATCTGCTCGGTCGGACCGAAGGTGCCGTCACCCTTGCTGTCGCGGTCTTCGCGCCCGAGGCGCGGACGACGGCGGGCAGCTTTCATGTGCTGCCTCGCGCCATGGTGTCGTGCATGCAGGCGGCGGCGCGGTTTGAGTTGCAGGTCGTGGCCCAGGTCCACACCCATCCGGGCCAAGCCTTCCATAGCGATGGTGACGTCGAAGGCGCCAATCTCCGTTACCCGGGATATGCCTAAATCGTGCTGCCTGAATATGGACGATATCTGCTCGCGCTGGCCGGCGCGGCGCCTATCTGTGGCAGAAGCCGCACGGCTGGATCGAGCTTTCGGACGACGACGTCATTATCATTCCGGCAGGCGGGCCATGGACCAGCAACAGTTTTACGACCGGCTGAACGATCGCATGCGTCGCTACGGCGCGTCACCGCTCGACCCAACGCAGGTAATCACGATCACCGGTCTCCCGATTATCTTGCCAGCTACGATGGGCAAGTAGCAGCACTCGTTGCCTGCAACCTTCTAGGGCGCCTGTCGCCATCGGTTCAGATCGGCTA
The DNA here is from genome assembly GCF_000359125.1 of Mesorhizobium sp. STM 4661. Taxonomy (GTDB): domain Bacteria; phylum Pseudomonadota; class Alphaproteobacteria; order Rhizobiales; family Rhizobiaceae; genus Mesorhizobium. Next base: position 120,279 of record NZ_CAAF010000027.1, read on the forward strand.
CACTGTCCTGCCCATTCACCCGCACCTGCCCTGGGCGGGTTGTTCGCTCGTCAGGCATACCCTGGAGGGCATGGTGGCAACCAAGCCGTTTCGGCACCTACGGTGCACGCCCGCTGGCAGCGGGCGACTTCCGTTTCCATCTCGCGCAGGACGGCCACGAGACGATCGTGCACGAGGCCGGATGGAACGCTTACATCGGTCCGGCGCCGTCACACCTGCCACCAATCAAAACGGAGCTGCAGGAATGGGCGCCAATCCAGACAAAACCTGGATAAGCGAACTAAACATCCTGCTATTTGCTGCAGCCCGATCCAGCGAGGGACTTGACTAGTTGTAGGCTGAAGCGTCCCATATGGATGTTACTAGCTGGAGGAGACTGTTATGGCGCTCATAATAATACAGATGCCTGGAGGTGACACCGAGGCGGTCGATCCAACTCAACTTCTGTGGTTCCGACCAGCGTTCGACTGGGAAATTGCCAATACGACTGCGATAAGGATAGGTGGTCAGCGCCTGTACTCAATTGAAAAAATGGACAAGATCTCCGATCGCTTCAAGCAAGCGGGCCAGAAATTGGGAACCTTCACGGCACCCGCAGGTGATATCAAACCCGTTGTCAATGCTCGAAATGTCTTAGAAATCGAAAAGGCAAAACCTGCCATCAATCACCCTGGAGCCAGAGCTGTCTTGAAATTTAGTTTTCGAGAAGGGCTCGCTGTTAGGGAGACACCAGAGGATGCTAGAGTTATCTTGGACGATGCACTAAAGGCCTAGCCGGGAAACGTGGATAGCCACGATTGTTTCTTCGCTACCTGGATAGTCACACTGAAAACTCCACACAAACTGCGACTTGGATTTGTCAGCGCCACACGGGCGCGCCATCGTTGACCTGAATGGGGGCGCAATGGGTCAAAAGAGTGAGTATCCGCCCCCACCGGTTCGACGGCTGCGTGTTTATGCTTTTGATCCCCAAGCCTCGACCACGACAGCTACGGCTGGGATCAATGTGGCTACCATCAAGCTGGCGTCGGAGCAAAGCTGGGAGGAGAACCTCCGTCCCGGTCCGATCAATGATTATCTCGAGGTCATCGATATCGACCGGTCAGCGGGCAATTTTACGATCCAGTCAATCTCAACGACCCGCACCTTTTGGCGCAGGATGGCCTCGCCTCGCGGTTTCATCAGATGGTTTTCGATCGACCCGAGTAACGCCCAAAGGGATCGAGAGGTGAGGGAGTGCGGAGATAAGACAGCGACTGCCAGCGGATTTATCGCAAGCCTATAAAGCGCAGCAGATGCGACGATCGGAGGGCGCCATGAACTGGAATCCAGCAGCCAAGTTGATCACGGATTTGACACCGGTCTTTGTTCGACAAAGCCTGAAACTTGCAGAACCCGAACTCGCCTGTCCGAACCCAATTTCGTTCACGTTCGAGGATCTTTGCCTGTCTCTTGCGCGAACGACCTCTCACCAGTCAGCGATCCAACATTGGTCCGTTGAGAAGCGGCTAGAATGGTTGCGAGTGAAAGGTTTTCACTTGGCAGCGCACTTGAATTTGTTCGTCAATGCGGCAGATGAGGAATTCCTGTTTACAAATGAGATCGATATCGAGGCGGATGAACAACGAACATCATTGGCTGCGCAAGTCGGAACGGCGGTAGCGGACCTTATCATGCAACGCATGGGCTTTTACTGGTCTGCAAACGCGCGCGAGCTTAAACTGAGGCGGACCGGCAAGCAGAAATCCCGGAAAATCCCCGACTTCGTTTACGATCCGGCTGAGGGGCATGGATTTCCGCCGGGAAGTATCGTTGTCGTTGAGGCGAAGGGCAGCCTTTCGAAGCAAAGGGCTAAAAGAGGACCAATTCGCAGGCTGGCGCGCGACGCATATAACGAGCAGGTGCGGCATATGATAGGCGCCAGATCCAAAGGTTTGGTCGTCGCGAGTGGCTATGCTATCGCCTTCGGCACTGTTCCCGGTGCGAGCTCTTCGACCTTGGCGCTTGCAAGCCCGCAGCGGATTCGCGCGGACGCTCCCTCCCCGGTACCGGTCCGTTCGCTTTCGGCTGCCGCAAGCTACCAGCAACAGGTAGCACCGCAGGTTACCGAGCAAGCACGGCAAATGCATAAGGAATTGATGCATCAAGAATTGTCGGGACGCGAAGGCGGATTCGGCAAGCCGCCTGGCGATGGGGGCAGAAGAGAGGGCGAACGCCGCTCGCCAAGAGGCCGCATCGCCTATGCAAACTACGAGTCCGTCTTTTTGGTTTGCGGCGCAATGAATGCTGCGCACGTGCTGCGCACGATCCTCTTGGGGCAAAGCATGGAAACGTTGGACGCCGAGCGCCTCGTCCAAGACTTCTGGATTGTCGAGCACAATGGGATGCGCTTTTGGGTCGGCGAGGGTGAGAGTGGGGGATGGCGGAGGGGGCTGTTCGCAATCTACGAGCCGTCGGGCAAGACAATCCTGCGGTCCGTGTCCGAGCATCGAGATACCATCCCCGAGACTCTGCCGCTCACTGTGGCCCCGATCACTGCTAGAGCGGAGTCAGACGAAGATAGCGATATCACGATTCAAGGCGATGGGCTGGCAATGTGCAACGTCTCATCCTTGTACAACCTTATGCGCTGGGATCTCCGCGCGGGCGATTGGTCATAAAAAAGATCGGCGGCCGATCGGAAAAATATCATGACAGAGGCAGAGAAGGCGCACCAAAAAGAACCCATGGCAGGACCCTCTGGAACACGGACGCGGCGAAGAAGCGGCAACGGAGCGAGGCCTGAGAGAGCGCATTTGCACTGAATATTCGTCGCTCCGACGCTTCTATAAATGATGTTCTCCGACTTTGTGGGTTCAGGTCTGAAGTAGCGGGCAGGGCCGGTGCGGCCAAAGTTGCGACGCGGATTTCTTCTAACAAATGGTCGGGAGTTCTTGCTCTTCGCTTCGATGGTTATTCTCCGACACCGATCAGGTCATTCTCAACCTCTTCAATATCGTTAGCCCCGAGGCGATTAAGAAGCTTCCGAAAGCTGCTAACGCCTGACGTAGGCAAGCCCCTCGGAAGTGACATTCCATCAAGACTGGAATTGATCGGAGGCGAAGTCCGATATGGGGCGCACAAATTTACGCATTAGATTGCCTCCCGAGGTGAGACGTTCACGCTTGTCCCTCGGAGCAGGAGAATCGGAAGCAGTCGCTAGATCCAGGAACGCACACCGTTCTGGCAGAAAGAGCAAAGGCTGCCCCGCTCTATACTCTCAGCAGGGGGTATGCTCGGATGGCGATCTACGAGGCGCAGAGTGCGATAAGCGGGAATCGTCGATCAATAAAGGCTAGGCCGAGGCGGAATCGGAGAATTTCGGTGAAGACAATGCTGGCAATGCCATCGAGAGGAGACGAATTTGTAACCGAGCGATTTTACTTACAGTCTAGCCACGAGGCGGGCCTTACGTTACTCTTCGAGTGAGATCCTACCTTACGATCGAATTGTCGCATCTTGATTCCGCTCGGGTGGGGTGGGGGGATTGCAATGCTCGACATTCCGCGGCCGTCACTGCGCCCATTAAGGATCTATGCGACTGATCCAGCGCGCGGTTACAAAGTTGCTCGAACGACCACCATCGGCATTGAGAATGAACCGCTCGATGCTGGGCCGATCGGCGCCCGCATAGAGGTCGTCGACTACGACGCTGAGAACGACTTGTTCTACGATGCCGTCGATCTCGACCATCCTTCTATCCTAATGCAGTCTGGCCTCGCGCCTTCGGAAGCCGATCCGCATTTCCATCAACAGATGGTCTATGCGGTCGCCTCCCGAACCCTGACCAACTTCGATCGGGCGCTCGGTCGCCGAGTTTCGCTGAAAAAGAGCAACGTACGGAATAAGCTGCGCCTTCTTCCGCACGCTTTCGAAGGTGAGAATGCCTTTTACGATCGCGATCTACACGCGGTGCTGTTCGGCTACTTCTCGGCTGACCCAGCCAAGCCTGGACCGAACATCCCCAATCAGACGATTTTCACCTGCCTCAGCCACGACATCATCGTTCACGAGATGACGCATGCGATCGTCGATCGGCTCCGCCGCTATTTTCTGGAACCGTCAAACGTTGACGTGCTGGCGTTTCACGAGGGGTTTTCTGACATCGTGGCGCTTCTCCAGCACTTCTCCTACCGCGATCTGCTTATCGATGAAATTCGACTTGGGGGAGGCGATATCGTCGATGGTTCGCTGCTGGTGAACCTGGCAAGACAGTTCGGCGAAGCAACCGGTGCCGGCAAAGCTCTCCGCTCGGCGATAGACACGGCAACGCCAGACCCGCGCCGCTACGGCAATGTGACTGAGCCGCACGCGCGGGGCGCTATCCTGGTCGCGGCGGTGTTCGATGGGTTTCTGACCACCTTCAGGTCACGCATTGCAGACCTTGTTCGCATCGCCACAGGCGGCAGTGGGAAGCTTCCGCCCGGCGAACTTCATCCCGATCTCGTCGCCAGGATTGCCAGCGAGGCCGCACAGACGGCGCAGCGTCAGCTCAATATGTGCATCCGCGCATTCGACTATCTCCCGCCGGTAGACATAACTTTCGGGGATTATCTGCGAGCGCTGGTGACCGCAGATTTCGAACTCGACCCAGACGACGCCTGGGGGCAGCGCGCAGCACTGATCGAAGGATTTCGGCGACGCGGCATCTATCCCGATGGGGCGACGTCGCTCGCAGAGGAATCTTTGCGCTGGCCTGCGGCCGAGCCCGGAACGGCACCAGTCGTCGACAGTCTCAGCTCCCTCTTGCCGGAACTGCTGCAGCGTGAAGCGGCTCGCTTCACAAAGATCTCGAGTGACCCCAAGATTGCGAAACGGTCGGATGAGCGGCCTGCGTCAATAAGCGATGATATGAATGAAGAAAGCGGCAGCGACGCGTCGAAGACGATGCGAGACGCGCTGGTCGCTTATGCGCAGCACAACAGTAAGGCGCTGCAGCTCACAGGGCGCCCGGACGTGTATGTGTCGGCATTTAACGCCGTATTCCGCGTCGCGCCCTCCGGTGCGCTCCAGATCGAACTCGTCGCGCAGTTCGTCGAAACTGACAAGACGACCGCCTCCGACCCTGATTGGGGAGGCGTTCCGGTGAGGGGAGGCACCACTGCCATCATCGGTGTCGATGGGACCGTGCGCTACGTCATAGCGAAGCCGTTGCCAGCGCACACGCTCGATCCTGCGATTTCGGCCCGTGCGGCTGCTCGGGTGGCCAAGCAGCGTGCTTTCGTCGAAGAGCTCGATGAGGCCGATCCAAGAACCAACTATCTCGACCAGTCCGAGTATGGCGACCGCATGGCAGCACGGATGAGTCTTCGAGCGCTACATGAGGATGCGCTGTGATGCGACGCACGATCCGGATGTATGAGGTCGGCTTCGGCGACTGCTTCTTGCTCGGATTTCACGATGATGCTGGCTCGAAATATGTGCTGATCGATTGCGGGACGATCACTGAAAAGAAGGCGCAGCTCGATAAGATTGTTTCCGACATCATCAAGACTTCCGGAGGGCGCCTTACCCTGGTGATCGCGACGCATCGGCATAAGGATCACGTTTGGGGCTTCGATGATCCGCGCTGGGCCGACGTCGAGGTCGGCGAAGTTTGGATGCCATGGACGGAGGATCCAAAGGATCCGCGCGCCACCCAAATCCGCAAACGCCATTCGGCCTTGGCGTTGGCACTTGCCGGCGCACCTAGCAACCAAAATCCGCTCGAACGCACGCCAGCACGAGAAACGATCGCTCAGGCGAGGGCGCGCAACCTCCAGGCCATCGCGCTGAATGCGTTGACCAATGAAAAAGCAATGACCACGCTCCATAGCGGCTTCGCCGGGGCGCCCCAGCGGGCGTTTTTGCCCAATGCGAATACAACCTGCGAAGCTCGGACAGTCATTGGCCTGGCGGGCGTTACCTTTCATGTGCTTGGCCCGACGCGCGACGCGAAGGCGTTGGCAAGCATGGATCCGCCAGAGGGCGCGGGATATTTGAAATGGCCGACACGCATTCCAAAGCGGCGCGTCGGTCCTCCGTTTTCCCAACGCTACCAGATCAGCGATCCCGATTTCGTACCTCTCGGACCCCGGCAAACTTTTCGCTTCGAAGAAAGGGCGGCAGTCAAGAAGTCGCTGGTTCAGCCCTCCGGCGTGTTGGCAGCGGCCCTGGACAAGGCCATCAACAACACGAGCCTAGTCATCGTCGTGGAGGCGGATGGCTACTTCATGCTGTTTCCGGGCGACGCGCAATGGGGCTCGTGGCAAGCGATCATGGCCGATCAGAAATGCCGAGCGGTCCTTGAAAAGGTAGACCTGCTCAAAGTTGGACATCACGGCAGCCATAACGCGACGCCGAGGGCTTTGGTCGAGGAGATCATCCTCAAGCCATTGACCGCGTTGTTCTCGACCAAGCCGGTAAAGCAATGGCCGAACATTCCGCGCGCGAAGTTGCTGGCCGCTCTCAACGAACGCCAGGCGAAAATCGCGCGGACGGACGCCGAACAGGACGTAGCCGGCGCGGCGTTCGGGGTGTCGAAGGGGCTTTACATCGAGTGGACTGGGTGAGGAACTGAGCATCGATTGAGGGGGATTGGATTATGGACGGCGCAGCTTGGATCATTTTGATCACGCTTGGCATGAGCGTCATCTGCTTCATTTTGTATGTCGTACAGAGCTTTGGGCTCTTCTCTCCGAAGCCAGTTGCCCCCGCGAAAGCTATGGTCGATCGGGCACGAGGTTTGGCTACGGCGTCGGTCCCCGAAATGACCGACCTCTTGAAGGCGACCGCGCTCGCCGACAGCCTTGGCAAGATCGGACCAGCTGTTACCTCTTTGATCGGCGCCATTCTCTTCGCCACGATCGCGGCGCTCGCGACGCATGCTTTGCCGGGCGCTGAACCCAAGCCGACGCCACCACCCAAGAGTACGTCGACGCCTCCGGCAAAGCCGGAGAAGCCTGCTGACCGGCCCGACAACGCACAACAATAGGATTTCCCCGCGCGGCGGTCTTGGTGCCGCCGACCCTGTGATTTTGCCGATCGAGAAAGGAGACTGACAATGACGATTCGACTGACCTGCACACCACGGCGGTTGCCTGATCGCGTCATCGACGAACTGGTACGAACGGGGGTGGCGGCAAACCGCGCGACGTTGTCAGTTCTCATTCCCCGACGCTGGCCTGCTGGTGGGGTTCGGCTCACGGTCGGCTTCCTTGACAACGCGCCGGCTGACTTGCGCGAGCGCATCGTTCTGCACATGAACGCTTGGGCCAAGAGCGCAAACGTCTCGTTCGTTGAGACGCGAAAGCAGGCGCAGGTCCGGATCGCGCGCATCGCCGATGGTGATCAGGGCGGCTATTGGTCGTATCTCGGTACCGATATCCTTCATATCGAGAAGGAGCAGCCGACGATGAACCTTGAAGCGTTCACCATGGCCACCAGCGAATCCGAGTTCAAACGCGTCGTGCGTCACGAGACCGGGCACACGCTCGGCTTCCCGCATGAGCATATGCGCCGACAGCTTGTCGAACTGATCGACCGCGAACGCGCTGTTCAGTATTTCGGAGAGACGCAGGGCTGGAGCGAGGATGAGGTCGAGCAGCAGGTATTGACGCCGATCGAGGATGGTTCGCTCCTAGGCACGCCCCGCGCCGACAGCAACTCGATCATGTGCTATGAAATCCCTGGTGAGATCACGAAATCCGGCGATCCGATCGCGGGCGGCACCGACATTGATGAGCTCGACTACGAGTTTGCCGGCTCCGTCTATCCTAAGTGAGCGCTTTAAGTGGAAGCTCTTGGTTCCGTTCTTGAGGTAGGACGCGTATGACTGCACCTTGGCTAGCAAGTTCGAAATCCATAACGCTATTTGGCCAAACGGCGCGCAGCCACTCCCATTGCTCTTCGAATGGCTTCGTCCCGGCTCCACTGCAAACGAGCATGAGCTCCGCCATCTAAGCACTACGCGGCGCTGGCCAAAACAACGGCGCTCGGGAGCGCCAACATGTTGGTGGTTTCCGCATTGCTGCGTAGCGACCAGGCGCTGATCGCAGCGCTCGTTGACGATCTCGGCACTGACTTTGGCTTTACCAGCGACATGGCTCACATCGGTGCTGACATGCGGCGATCGTTGACCGGCCGCATCGGTGCTGCGCTCTGCCATCTCTATCTCGACCAGCTTGGCTATGCTTGGCTCGACTATGCCGACCAATACATCTCCCCTCGCCGCTGGCCGACTTCCTCTACGACGGCGCGAACATTGAATCGACAGGCTTGGCATTGGCCGAAGCGAAGGGCTCAATGAGTTCAGCAGCTTCGGCACATCGGGTAAAGGTGACGGCTGACAATGCATACACCCGCCAGGTTGAGGGATACCTTGGAACGAAGACGATTGCTGGCCGGATTGAGTACGGTGCCGCTGTCGCCACCGCGATCTTGCCGGCGAGCACCTGGACCGCTGGCACCACCTCCTGCTTCCTGCATGTCACTGAGACCGCTTCCGCGCCTTTCTCGGGGCAAGGGCAGTCGGGTGGCGCAGGTGCCGAAGGAGTCGGTACCGGCACAGGGACCGCAGCCGGCGATGGTGACATGGATAGTACGTCCTCAGTGAGTTGCCGAATCGCCCTTCGTGACTATCGCGCCGCCTTCCGCCTGATTGGCGCACCATATCTCGTAGATTTCATTGACGAGTTGATCGATGGCGGACCACTCAAAACTGAGTTCGAGCACAGGTTTGGTCGCCTGATCGGCCCTGATGGTCCCTTACCATGGGTGATTGGCGAGCCCGGGGAACACTCATTGGGTGATTGGTATTATAGCGCGCAACATTTGCCGTTCTCGACACGAACTTTCGCGCTGCATGAAAGGTCCCTTGACGCGATCATCGAACTTCTCGGAATGTGCGGCTTGAACCGTGAGTTGCTCGACCAAACCGTTCGACTGCCTAATCTCTCGCGGCGGATGCGATTCGATGCCGAAGAATATGAGGCCGATCCACACCGCTCGCGACTGTCTGATCAATCGGGCTCGCAGCGGTAAAATGGCAGGGTGCCTACTACCCGAACGAAAAGAATTTTAGCTGGCCGAACTAAAGCGAACCGAGACGCCGCGCTTGGGTGGAATGCGCTTGCGCCGATAAAATCGCTGGCCCTTCGTCCCAGCGAGGCCAGATCAATTTGATGAGCGAAGATCCGCTCTTGGTAGGTCGAAATTTGTCACTAAAACGGGCCTTCGCGACAGCTATTGGCATCTCATCGCGCCGTCGTCCGCGACGACGAGAATTTCGACCGCTCCACAATTCGTCATTGGTTTCAGGGATCAAAAATCCCGCGCGGCATGGCGAGCCACTTCTGACCAGTTCCTGGGCCGGCGGCCGACGCCGCCCGGCAGGCGACCTAAGTTTCATCGCCAACAAAACGAATTATGCGGAGAAGACCTGCCATTAGATCGGCTCAGGGAAGGTCAGAAGGGTTTGCTATCGGCTAGGATCCTGTCGTCACGAGGCATGACTAGGTGCGCAATTGGTCATCGCACCGTCAACGTCGCGTGTAGTGCTATTAGGCAAACTCGATCAGCTACTGCGCCATCAAGATTGGTACTGTGCCAAAAAGACGGAGACGACACTGTATCCAGTTCACCGACCTTCAGCGGCACATGGTGTCAATGCCGCAAGTGATGGGGTAGAATAGAGATGATGGTGCGAGATGTGGAGCGCTCGAGTTCGCGATTGCGGCAAGTGGGTATCAAACCGGCAAAAAAGCTGAGAACCAAAATAGACATAACAATGTTTCAACCTGCATACATGGGCAAGGCTGAAGCGTTGATGTGGAAGCGGTACTATGAACGCAGATACCTAGGTTTGTTTATGACCATGTTTGGCTGCGGGCGGCACGTTGGCTACTCGCCGTCACTTAGCATTAAGCTCGGATTTTTTGCTGCACAGGCAGCGCGGCTATTTCAGGCATCGCGGTCTGCCGAGGAGGCGCATCGGGCTCTTCCGCCACTCGAGCGTTATTATGATCTTATCGCTATCGGGGCGCCCTCGACATTTTGTTCGCGAGAGGTGGCCCTCACAGAATTGGGATGGTGGCAGGCTCGACGCGAGAATAAGCCGCCCTCCGAGTATGGTATTCGTATCGCTTGCGTTGCCTCCTTAGTCTACGGTGTGGCAATTGATAAGGTGGCTTTGGCGGGCATCCGTCGTGCGCAAGCTATGGAATATCGAGATAGGCATGAAATGGAGCAAAGCGATTGGGCCGTAGTGGAGAATAAGCTTATCGAGTCATACTCCATTCTTAAGTCATCTCTTCGTGCAGACGATAACGAGAATAAGGCATAGCTCATTGTGTCGAGTTGGGCACCCACATGGCCGTAGCAGCCCGTAGAGCGCTAGTAAGAAGACCGCAACGCCCGCAGGCTTCGACAAGGCCTGTTGTCGGCGTCGCTTCCAGGGACGCGTCTGCAGCGATAGGCGGTTACAGGTACCAAATATTACTGAGCGTGAAATTTTGGATTCATCTGAAGCCCGATGAAATCTTGTACCTTGAGGGTGCAGAAGACATTGACCAAGTTGGAAGGAAAGGTGCTAAGACAGTTTCTGTAAAAAGGGTCAATGAGGCAATTTCCCTCAATACAAAGTCGGTCAGGGAAAGCCTTTGTAATTTCTGGAGGCACCGACGGCTTAATCCAGACCAAAAGATTTTCTTTCAGTATATATCGATTGCTCGCATCGCAGTGGAGTACAACGGGAACTTCGGGCGCCGAGTGGCCGGACTTTCTTTGTGGGAGAGAGCGAAAGTCACAACTAATGCAGAAGAGCGCGATCGGATCGTTGGTCTTTTGCAGCGATTTTTGTCCACTGTATCGCTGGAGCCTGACATAACGCTTTTCATACAGAGGGCTACGCAGCAGGAGCTTTTCGACGCCCTCATCAAGCCAATATCATGGCAGTGGGAAAGTGAGGACGCGAGTTCGGTTGAACGGGAAATCAAGGCTGAGTTGGTTCGCCGAGGCAGGTCCCAAGGCAAATCAAGGGCTGACAGTGAAATGGCCTTCGAGCAGTTGGTCACCCATGCTCTTCAGGTAGCCTCACAAAAAGGCGACCGCAGGCTAACCGCGGACGATTTCGATACGATCTTTGAGAGCGCGGGGACTGGCGCATGGATACCGGTCCTGCTGCCTTCCAGGACGCCCCTTCAGACGGCATTATATGTGGCCATGGCCACAGCCGCCGGCGGCATTGTCTTTTTGGGGTCAGGCGCTCTCACCGCCGGAGTTTTCACTGGGCTTATAGCGCTTGTTGGTGCCGTTATTTTTGAACGCATCAGCGGCATCTTGGCTAGCGGAGACCGCAGAAATCCACCTCATCAAAGAAAGGATTACGGCCGGCTGCGCAGAAGTCTAGGCCGCGGCGGCTATACGTCGAGGCTGTTCATTTTGGCAATGTATAACATTGTTGAAGGAACTGATGAGTTTTTTGGAGACGCGCATCGAGCAAAATTGACAGTAGTCCACAGGTTTTTGAGACTAAAGAACAATGTGCCGCTATGGACGATTCATTCATTTGATCGCTGCCTGTTGATCGCCTCGGCGTACCCGCTTACCTGCATCCTGTTGTTTTGGAGTATTTCAGGAAAGGTAGATCAGGCGCAGCTGTTAATTAGACTTAACAAACAGGCCGACCAATTGCATCTCGCTCTAGGATTTGTAGCTCTGCTGATCGAGGCAGTCTCCTTCTGGCTGTTGTTTCGTAGCAAAAGTTGGTTCAGCGCCGCATCAGCAATCGCCGGGGGAGCTTTCGCCGTAGCGCTCGCTGCGTTAGCAGGGGGTGCCCCAACGGCATCGAAATCGGGAGTTTTCATACTCGCTGGGATTGGGGCGGCAGCCCTCGGAGTTTGTATGAGCCGCTCGCAAACTAGGTTTGCTTTCCGCGGGGCTGTGTCGGGGATAGGAGTCGTAGCAGGGGTGATCGGGGGAATTATAACCTTCGGATGGTTAGGCTCATTCAACTGGATCGCGGGCGCAGCAGCAGGTGGTGTAACTGCCGTAGTTGTGGCGGGCTTCGTAACTGTTCGTCGTGAGGCACTTTTTGATGAAGTGTCCCGCAGACGTTACCTCTTTTTCGTTTGGCTGATTCTCCTGGTCATGTGTGGGTGGGCTGCTTTTTGGCTGCCAAGCGCAACGGCTACATGGGGCAAGACGGGCCCAATGGCCCTGTACATTGGGTTTCTGCCGCTCATCAGTGCGCCCTTCGTTTGGTTTTCGGTCGGCCTGACTCGTGCCCTGATGCATCGAGGGCTGGAGCGCAGGGCATGGTGGCCCTTATTCTACGCTGTTCTTGACGCTGCAGTTGGGGTTCTGCTTGTCGTGTGCCTTTCCTTGTCATTAGTCATAGCGGTGCAGTTTCTGAACGCGGTCGTACAATGTGGTCGTGGTGTTGGGAGCTGCGGGACGGGAGCTCCTCTACTGGAATTGTCAAGGATATTTCGGGGCCTCGACTCAAATCCGTCCGCACCGCAATTCTGGTGGGTGTATGCACTTGTTGGGTCGGCACTCATCCCAAGCGCTTTAAACCTGATGGTAGGAGGCGCCTCGCTCATGTGCGGGTTCCCTGGCCTTCCCGCGCTGATCTTAAAGAAGATGCCAGTTGACGATGCCCCGCTATACCACGATCGCAACGCACTCGCATTGGTCTGGACATTTCAGATCATTGTAGGTGCATTGGCGGGCATCGCCGTTCAGGTCTGTCTTGTTTGGGTGATTGTGAAAATCTTGATGCCTTCGGTTTGGCCAAACCTGCTGGAGATGTGTGAACGAGCGTTCGAATTGCATCTTCCTCAGGTTATTATCTCGCTTTTTTGAAGTAGGACAATTCATCCAGCCGCATGTGGGTTGTAGTGGATGGACAATCGACCGAGGTCGGTCCGTTGGCCGCCTTAACCTCGTGCAAAATTTGGGCCGAGCGACGCGTGCACGCCCGGCTTGCTTGCTACCCTTATCAGCCTGTGAGACCCAATTCAGCTGGTCAGTGCCATACGCGCCAACGCTGAGTGGGATGGCGTCTTCTGGCAGCCGCTCTCATTTTCGCTGCTTCTCTATTCTCTTTGGTGTGCTTCCGGATGTCTCTTTGTTCGCAGTAATTGGAGCACCAACTGAGGGCTGAGCAAGCTTGAGGGGCATTCGTTGACTACCGGTTCGCTACCTTGCGTCGACCCTCAGAACGTTCTAGCATGGTATAATGTCCAACCGCGGGATGGATTGACCTCGATGGCTAACGCAAAAACCTCTCAAATTGAAATCGTCGGGCCCAAGAAGAGACTCGTTATAAAACCGCCCAAGCATATCCGAGCTAGGCAATTCCTTGCTGATCTGGACGATGTCCTAGGCAACATTGGTTTGGAAGAGTGCACTATCTCAATTCAGAAGGGCAAAAAGCATTTCAAGGGCCGCACCAGAAACGGCAAGGCAATAAATGTGATCCTTCGCGACGGAGGCTCTGGCTTTCAAGAGCAGACGGTCTCTTTCTGTGACGTGCTTTCGGTGAAAGACCGCAGGGTCGAGGCAAAGAGGTTGAGGAAGGAGGGAATGAGACAGACGGTAATAGCAGAGCGCTTAGGGGTTTCGCAGAAGACGATCTCGAACGATCTTTGTCACGGCACGGACCAATAGGGCCACAAGTCGCGCGTCCTGTCGCTCTGCCGTCAATGTTTGCGGACGGGTAAACACTCGTTCGAGCAGTTTCCTTCTGGAATTTCATGAACTAGGCCGTGGATTTGGTTTGCCGCGCGCCGTTCTGTGAATCCGGCGATGAGCCGCTGCGCCCAGTGGTCGTTCGGATTGGAAAGGGAAGCAGGGTCAGCCAGGTAACTGCGGAGCTTCTGTATGGTCGCATCTTCAGGTGTCTGGCGAAGGTTTGCGCGGAGCTCTTTGACAGCGAGGGCAGCCCCTCGTTTTTGCCGCTTCCGTCAGCATGTCGCGCAACTGCGTGCTTGTCAGCAACCAATGCTTGTATGGCTGCCGTACTTTCCTTGAGGGGATTTTTGCGGCGAAGATCGCAGCTGGTTCATTGCCTCACAGCCAAAAAATGACGTCAAACGCTATATATGCCGAGTAGGGCGCCGAGCATTTCGGTCACTGGACGCATGGGGTCCATCAGCCCAAGATCGTATATTATGCTCGTTTCAAGATTCCCCTTGTGGTCGACGTAGTGCCGTTAGCATAGCGCTGGCTATCGGCTTGTCTCGATTAAGGCTGTTCGGTTTTTTGCGATGTACGGCCAGAGCGTAGCATGCGCTGCGGGAAGCGCTGGATGATCGTCGGGCGACAGCGACCCCCCAAAAAGGTATGCCGAGACTGTATTGCGGCCTAAAATTACCACTAATTTTGCGGCACAAATCAGTGGGAAGATTCCAGAAGGCGTACCGCTGTACGTATAATTGGTATATTGAGGCTGGAGGGGGACAGCCATGCATATCGAGTTTGTTGAGATTTCGAATTTCCGTAAGTTGATCTCGACTCGCGTTGGACTATCGAAGAAAACAACGGTCTTTGTCGGAGCCAACAACAGCGGAAAAACGTCGGCGATTACAGCGCTTCGATACTTCCTCGTTCAACGGGAGAAGAATAATTTCGCATTCAACGACTTCACTCTGACCCATTGGCCCACCATCAATACGATGGGCTTGGCTTGGGAGCAGGCACTGGTGGCACAGAAACCGTTGCCTGACCCGGATTGGGGTGCGGTGCTGCCATCAGTGGATATCTGGCTCGATGTCCCCGAAACTGAGCTGCACTACGTGCAACCACTGCTTCCCACACTCGAATGGGTCGCGGGCCGTTTGGGCGTTCGCGTCCGTTATGAGCCGAGCGACGCCAAGCAGCTTCGGATGGATTACGTCTCGGCACGCGGGGACGTCCTAGCACTCCAGAAGGAAGCAGCGGCACTCGCCGGGGAAGCGGGCGCAGCCGTGCCTGCTTTCGAGGTCAAGCTGTGGCCTGAAAACCTGGTCGATTTTCTCCAACGGCGGCTTACAAGCTATTTCACCCATAGATACTACGTGTTGGATCCGGAGGCCATCGCAGATCCGGTGCACGGGGTAGCCCAGCCTCAGCAGCTTAACGGCAATGAGCCAATCGAAGGAGATCCCTTCAAGGGGCTCATTCGCATCGACGAGATCAGTGCTCAGAGGGGCTTCGGAAACGGGGAAGACGGTTTTGAGGATGACAAGGCTGCAACGGCTTCCGGTTCTCGGAAGCTGTCCACCCAGCTGCGCCAGTATTACGCCCACCACCTTGATCCGTATGAAAAACCGGACGCGAAAGACCTGCACGCGCTAAGGGCGATCGAGCAGGCCCAGCAAGCTTTTGACGGTCGCCTGACCGACGGGTTTGAAAGTCCACTCAAGGAAATGCATACGCTAGGATATCCGGGTGTAACTGATCCAAGATTGAATATCTCCACACGATTGCGACCAGTGGAGGGGCTTAATCATGAGGCCGCAGTGCGTTTCGAGATCGCGGTCCATGATGGAGAGAAACACGTTAATCTCCATCTGCCGGAAGAATCGAACGGTCTCGGATATCAAAATCTCATATCGATGGTTTTTCGCTTAATGGCGTTTCGCGACAGCTGGATGAAGGTCGGCAAAGCGAAGGCAAAGGGGGGGGATGAAACGGTTATCGCGCCCCTGCATTTAGTCCTTATCGAAGAACCCGAGGTGCATCTCCATACGCAGGTCCAGCAGGTCTTCATTCGCCAGGCGTACAAGATCCTCCGCAATCACGACGAGCTTGGGGCCAAAGAACCTTTCCGCACCCAGATGGTGGTAAGCACACATTCGAGCCACGTCGCTCACGAATGCGAGTTCGACTCGCTCAGATATTTCCGGCGTCTGCCGGGAGATGCCACGAGTATTCCGACCTCCTGTGTCCTGAACCTCAACGATGCATTCGGCGGCGATCCTGAGACAAAACGTTTCGTCACCCGCTACCTTAAGGTGACGCACTGCGATCTCCTCTTTGCCGATGCGGCCATTTTCATTGAGGGGCCAGCCGAACGCATTCTCGTTCCTCATTTTGTGAACGAGCATGCTGAATTCACCAAGCTGTCCGAGAGCTACATCACCTGGCTAGAAATCGGCGGAAGCCACGCCCACCGCATGAGGTCACTGGTCGAGCGAATTGGCCTGACAACACTTATCATCACCGATCTCGACTCTTGCGATGCTGACGGAAAGGTCGCAGTACCGGTTAGGGGCCAGAACTATACCTCCCGCAATCAGACCCTTCGAACCTGGTGTCCGGCTGCCACTCTCCTCGATGAGCTTCTGGACAAGCCTGACGCGGACAAAATTCTGACCTACACCGATGAGCGCTTCGCGATTTGCGTGGCTTACCAAAGTCCGGTGCAAATCACTTTCAAAGGCACGGCGGCAGAAGCGCTGGCCTACACGCTTGAAGATTCGATCGTCTATGCGAATTTGCCCCTCTTAGCTGGCCTCGATGGCACAGGTCTCATTGCAAAATTCCGCACAGCCATCACCGACAGCGCAGATAGTGCTGCTTTGGCGGTAGCCCTGAAAGAGCATTTGAAGGAAGGGAACAAAGCGGAGTTCGCATTAGACCTGCTTGAGATTGAAAACCCAATCGCCCTCGCTCCACCACCGTACATCCGTGTTGGGCTTCTATGGCTGGCCAAACAGCTTGAACACAAGCAGCTTGAACTCGGCATCGTGAAAGTGATCGAAAATCCCCTTCCGATCGAAAATCCCCTTCCAGCAGCAGGAAATGAAATTGCCGGAGTGGCGGCATGACAGAGCTGGTACAATCCAACTCCAACATGAGTATGGACGATCATGTTGATGGGACGATTGCCGATGCCCTTCGGTTGGACGATCCCAAGAGCTTTTTCCTCTTTGCCGGGGCCGGTTCCGGTAAAACCCGGACGCTGGTGAAAGCGCTCCAACACATTCGCGAAAAGTTTCGCGAAAAGCTTCGCCTGCGTGGCCGCCAGGTCGCGGTGATCACATACACGAACGCTGCCTGTGACGAGATCATCCGGCGAACGGAATATGATCCTCTTTTGGTTGTCCGGACCATCCACAGTTTTGCCTGGCAGCAGATCCAAGGCCTCAACGCCGATATACGAACATGGCTGCGCGACGCGCTCCGGCGCCAAATCCTTGAACTTCAGGAAGAGGAGGTTAAAGGCCGGCCTGGCACAAAGGCGTCCATATCCCGCCTCGCGCAGATCGAGTCCAAGGGACATCGTCTTGATCGTTTGGATCAAATCAAAACATTCACCTACAACCCCAACGGTGACAATCGAGAACGAAATGCGCTGAACCACAGCGAAGTGATCAAGATTTTCTCGTCGTTCCTGCAGACCAAGCCACTGATGCAACGGCTTCTTGTCGAAAAGTTCCCCTTCCTTTTCATCGACGAAAGCCAAGACACCCACGGCGCCCTCGTGGATGCATTACTCAGCGTTCAGCAGGCACACAAAGAGCGTTTCAGCCTTGGTTTGATCGGCGACACGATGCAGCGCATCTACGCTGACGGAAAAGACCGTATCGAGGATGAAATCCCCGCAGGCTGGGCAGTCCCAGCAAAAAAACTCAATCATCGCAGTCCAAAACGTGTCGTTCGTTTGATCAACCAGATCCGCTCGTCAGCGGACGTACATACCCAAGAGCCGCGGGACGACGCGATCGAGGGGTGGGCTCGCCTCTTCGTATTCCCCACAGGCACCGACAACAAACCCGCGCTGGAGCAGAAAATCCGGGAATACATGGCGGAGATCACCAGCGATCTGCTTTGGAAAAGAATTGATGATTGCAAAATCTTGACGCTCGAACACCACATGGCAGCGCGCCGGATGGGTTTCGAACGGATGTTTGAGGCGTTGGCATCCGTCGACGAATTTCGCACCAGTTTCCTGGATGGCACTTTCGGTCCCGCCCGCCTCTTCACTCACTGCGTGCTGCCGTTGGTCACTGCTCAAAAAAAGAGAGACAAGTTTGCAGCCACGAGAGTCCTACGGGAACTGTCGCCGTTGCTCAGCAAGGACAGTTTAAAGGCTTCGCAAAAACCGGCGGACCAATTGGCTGCAGCTCAGACAGCGATCAACAACCTTATGGGGCTATGGGAGGCTGGTGAACCATCCTGCGGCCAAGTGCTGGAGAGCATATCCGCAACGAAACTTTTCGACGTACCCGAAAGGCTCAAAGCAGCACTCGCGGTACGAATGACCTCAATGGAGAATGTGAAGGCGGAAGACGAGAGGGCCGACCCGCCAAGTGAGGATATGGCGGCGCTGCTGGAGTTCCTTGAGTGCCCATTCTCAATGATCGAACCGTACGCCGCCTATGTTGCGCATGAAGCGTCTTACGACACGCACCAAGGCGTGAAGGGACTCGAATTTGATCGCGTCATGGTCCTAATGGACGACAGCGAAGCACGGGGCTTTATGTTTGGCTACGAAAAGCTGCTCGGCGCCAAGGCTCCCACGCCTGGTGACCTTAAGAGCCAGCAGGAGGGCAAAGACAATTCCATCGAGCGAACGCGACGCCTTTTTTACGTAACATGCAGCCGCGCTAAGAGGAGTTTGGCATTGGTTGCCTATACAGAAAACCCGGCCGCGGTGAGGGCGCACGTGTTGGCTAACCGCTGGTTTGATGTAGGTGAAGTACTGCTTGCGCTTCCAGATTAGTGCGGGAAGCCGCTACTAGTCGGTGTCATCGGGTGGTAGGATCGTCGCAAGCTCGGGCTCTATTTCAATCTCGTATGAAGTTGCGAGTTCCGCAATTTGAATGCCGACGCGCGTTCGAAGCTCCCCGAGCGCCGTGAAGAAGCCCAATTGATCTTCAAACCGCCCATGATCTTGAGACTGATAGTTTCGGAAGTCGGCGTGCGGCTCCTCCAAAAATCGACGGCAGGCAGCTCGGATCGATCTGATGGCGGTCAAACTCGGCGACCGTTCCGAGACAATGCCCAAGGCATCGGTGCAGCGCTTTCTGATTTCCTGAACCGAGCGCTCAACCTCGCCCGGAACCTCAAGATTTTGAGGAACATAGAGAACGCGGCGATCTTCCAGGAAAGCCAGAAATTTCCGAACTTCGTCCCGCTCAGCGTTTTAGATGTCCCACGATGCGCCAAAGCCTAACGCACTAGCTCCTTTGATCGAACTTTCGTTCCTCTCAACGATTTTGGTCCGCGCGCCATAAATGCCCCTCCTGAAATTCCGTTTATTCCTCTGGACCCCAATCGGGATCAATACATCCGAAACCAATCACCACCCGCACCGGCGTTATGTCGATCCTCTCGACAGCGGGCTCCTTATCGATGTTTCGTTCGATTGTGACAGTGAGGGGGAGGCGAACCGTCTGCTCGACATCTTTGCTATCTGAGCCCAGGTAGACTTCGTCTCGGTCGACTGTGTCATGGACATAATAGCGAAAATTGCCTGTGAAATTGACGATTGCGCCCACGGTGATGCTGAAAACCACGGTATCCGCATCGGCGTTTAGAACCTTTGGCTCAATTTCCTGAACTATCTCCCAATGCTGCACGGCAGACTCAAGGTTCTCCACCTCGTATTCGAGGGAAGCATAGGCATCACTCTCGGGGTCGAACTCTTCCAAAAACAGTTCCAAGGCGCTTCCGATGGCTTCGTTGAGTTCCGGAGCCGCCTGCTTGCGAAGCAGTCCGACGGCGCGTCCAACGACGAAACGGGCTTCCCCGTTGAAATAATCCAGCGCCTGATCGAGGTCGGGGATACAAACCAGGTGTTTGGAACTTTCCGCGAAAGTTTGCCAGTCACCATCCCTGCTCACCACCAAAATGAGCGTTTTATTGTCTGCGGCCCAGGATTCCAGGAGAGCAGAGCTAACGCATCCGGAAACTCACTCTTCTTCCGGTCCTTCGCCGAAAAGGGGGCTCCGGAGCAAAATACCGTCGCAGAATCTCTGCGTGCGAAACGCGGCCGTCTGCGGATATGACTTCTGGTTTGGTGGCACCGGCGAACACATTAAAGTAGGCTTCGGCGAAGTCCTGAGGCGCCTGCTGAAGGCCGATAGCCACTTCGATGGCGTCGTTATCAACCGGCTTCCGCCACCTATGTCTAACTTCACGCAAAGCCGAGCGAAGTTCCTGCCTTGCCTTGGCGGCGTCCCGCGCAATGTGCGACTTAACCTCGCCCGCGACCACCTCCGACAGAATGAATTGGGTCTTTGATCCCAAAAACTGTGCAAGCCCCAATAGGGCGGGCACCTCTAGATTGCACTGGTATCGGTCCAACGCGGTCGTATCCAGGGATATCCCCCCGATCTGACCGTGGGCGATCCCCTTCACCAGCGCCGCTTCATCAAATGTCGGCATGCAGCACTCTAACCATCTGTGGAACGGTCACGGCATTGCAGGCATCAGCCGGGAGCGGACGCCGTCACTGAGCTCCATCAAATGATCCGGCTCCGCTGAGAACCATGCAAAGCTTCCCCATGGGGGCAGAACAAGAACTGTTCCCAGCGACACGCTAAGGTCGAACGGATCAAGAACTCATGCGGCCCGTCGCAGCCCAACTGGAAGGCGAAGCGACCGGAAACCTTCCGGCAGATGCTGCTTGCTGTCCCAGGTATAGATGCCGGTCAGATTGATGTGCTCCCAGCTCAGCGGCGAGATGTGCCTGAGCAGATGATCCGGAATCTCGCGACGCATGTTGCGCAAGTGGGTGACGGCCCGTTCGATGTAGACCGTGTTCCAGTGTACGATCGCGCTGACGACGAGGTTGAGGCCGGAGGCGCGGAAGGCCTGGCTTTCGAACGATCGTCCCGGATCTCTCCGCGCTCGTGGAAGAAGACGGCGCGCTTCAGCTTATGCGCTGCCTCACCCTTGTTGAGGCCGGCCTGGCATCGCCGGCGCAGCGCCGAACTTGAATACCATTCGATCATGAACAACGATCGCTCGATCCGGCCGAGTTCGCGCAGCGCCCTTGCGAGCTGGCTTTCCTTCGGTGATGCGGACAGCTTCTTCAGGATCGTGGACGGCACCACGGATCGCGTCGTGATGGACGCCGCCAGATGGAGCAGATCATCCCAGTGCTCGAGGATCAGGGTGGTGTTGATTGGGGCTCCAATGTGGTTCGACAACGCCGGATATGCGTCGCCTTTCTCGAATGTGTGGAACTTCCGGTCCTTGAGGTTGCGCAGCCGAGGTGCAAAGCGTTTGCCGATCAAGGCGAACAGCCCGAAGACGTGATCACTCGCACCGCCCGTATCGGTGAAGTGTTCCTGGATGTCGAGGACCGTGTCCTGATCGAATAGCCCATCGAGCACGTAGGCCGCCTCGCTTTCCGTCGGACTGATGGGCAGAATGCTGAAGTAGCCGTACTGATCCGACAGATGGCTGTAGAACTTCGAACCCGGCTCGCTGCCGTAGTGCAGATTGACGTCGCCGCGCTTAGCGGCTCGGTCGCTTGCGCGGAAGAATTGGCCATCCGATGAAGAGGTGGTTCCGTTGCCCCAGAGGCGCGAATGCGGATGCCGAGTGTGCGCATCGGTGATACATGCTTGCGCGGCGCGATAGGTCTCTGATCGGGCGTGGAATGTACGCATCCACCCGATCTGGTGAGCGCTGATGCCTTTGGACGCGCTCGCCATTCGCTTCGGACCGAGATTGGTCGCATCGGCCAGCACGCCGGCCAGCATGGCCGAGACATTTCTTGGGACGTCTCCGGTGCGAACATGCGTGAAGTGATCGGCGAAGCCAGTCCAATCGTGCACTTCCCTCAACAGGTCTGGCACCTCAACCATTGGATACATATCGCTGATCTCAGCATTCAGTTCATCGGCCGCGGTCGGAACCTCGCCAGCCGTTGGCGTCACGATCAACGTGCCGGCTTCCAGACGAACACCTTCGAGTTTTCCGGACCGTGCTCTGTGCGCGAGGCGCTTGAGTTTGAAGTCGAGCATCTGACGCGCTTCGGCAAGCCACTGCGCGCCGTCACCTTGGACGCCCAGCCCGAGACGATCCTCCTCTTTCATTGTGGTGAATGTCGACCGCGGCATCAGATGCTCGTCGATCGGCCGGAAGGATCGGCTGCCGTCGACCCAAACGTCCACAGATCTAAGCCGCTCTCGCAAGGCCGCGAGCGTGGCAATCTCGTAGAGTCGCCGATCGGGCTTCCCCTGGCCGAAGATGAGTCTTCGATCCGCTTGGCTGAGGTGGGTGACCGGGACGCGATCCGGAAGTGTCCGCCGCTTCTCGGCATAGAGCCGCTTCAGCAGCGAAATTGCCGCAAGAAGCGGATCGTGACGCCGCGCGGATTGGAACGAGAACGCCTGCAGGAACGCACCGGCATATTTGTTGACGGTCGCATATTGCTCGGCCGCCACCGTCAATGGCGATGCCTCGTTGCCCTCGACCATCGACTCGAGTTCAGGCTTCATGCGCAGCAGCCTGTGCCAGCCTACTCTCTGGTCGAGAACCTCCAACGCATTCCTTCCATGGTCGTCCGCGGACTGCAGGGCTGTGATCGTGTCAAGGAACATGCGCAGCGCCTTGGCGGTGTCCGGCCTGCAATCCATGTGCCGCTGCTTCTTGCGGTTGCTGGCCTGAGAGAACAGCCGACCCATCAGCTTGATGAACATCGCCACGGCATCGTCGGTGAGCTTCTGGCCGAGCTTGATGACCTGCGCCACGATCAGAGCATGCCGGCGGCTGGAGTTGAAATCGCTGGCCAGCCAGGCCGGGGTGGCGTTCCCTTCACGGATCATCTGGTCCCACCGACCCGAGGAAATCCGCATCTGCAATCTCGGATCGATCTCCAGCGTGCGCAGGAAGGCGATTCGTTCTGTCAGCCCGACCAGGTTCGACGCACCAGGTGCTTCCGGCGCCGAGCGCAGCCAATGAAAGCGGGTTTGGCCGATCGACGGATCAACCTCCAACAGCCTGTCCATTGAGGCAAGCCGATCCAGCGAGATACCCGCAACGATCGCGTTCTCTGCCCGTCGGCGGGCAATCGCGCGACCGCCCAACCCTATTTTCTCGATGGAATGCAGCGAGGGAAGGAGGGCGTTTCGTTTCCGGAACTCGGCAATGACTGCTATCGCGATCGGCAGTCCGTGATCGCCGTTGGTTGCCACTTCGATTGCAGCTATCAGAGCGGCTCGCCGATCTTCTTTGGAAGCCATCCGAAGACTGAGATAGTCCATCAGATGCCGGCTATGTTCAAAACGGGTTTGTACCCGGCGAGCATAAAACTCGTACAGGCGAGCGTCGATACCGAGCTGCTCCGCAAGATATTTGATCGCAGCGGCTGGTGGCTGCTCGTTCTCCGACAATAGTCGCCCCGTTTGGCGCATTGTGCAAAGTTGAACCGCGAAGCCCAGCTTGTTTTGCGGTCGCCGGCGAAGTTCGCATTCCAAGCGGTCTGCCGATTCCAACGTAAAATGTCGGATAAGGTTATCCTCGTCCACCGCTATGCCCAGAAGCGTCGCCGCTTCCTTTGAACTGAGAAGCCTTCTTCTGCCCATCCGCATTCCCCCAATACACAACTTCGAGGGAAATCGGTCGCCATCGGCCACCTGCTTTCAACTGGCGGACAGCTTCATCTACAGATCAATTGCGAGCGTTCATGCTTCGTTCGACCTTAGCGTGTCGCTGGGAACAGTTCTTGTTCTGACCCGTGCTTTGGACGGAACAAGAAGGGTAGGCTTCACGATCGAGTCTCAGGAACATCCCGCTCGGCTCGTCCTCCCCGAAACCCAAGCCGGAAAGGGCGGAAGACGTGGCATGATCGGAGGCTCAGCAGGCTCAGGCAAGATGACACCCCCGGAAACGTGGCAGGTGTCGCTGCTTTCGAATCTAAGAGCCTTTTGAGATGCGAAGAACGTCCATGAGGTTTCCAAACCAAATTGCGTTGTCTCTGTCACACAATTCGGCGTCGAGCGCCCGCTCAGCGAGCGGTGAAAGTGACCAGCTGACCACTGCCTTGTAAAGATCAGTTCGTGAGAACTCGTTCGTTGATGGCGCATCAAAGCAATATTTCGCGGCTCTGACCTTCGCCGTCCCGATCACCGGCTGGATTGGAACGTAGTTCGCGAGTTCGATAATCTGGATGCCCCCTAATTCGCTCAGGGCGAATAGGTCTTCCCTTGCGGCCTCTACATGACCAGTTCGAGCCATGTACAGCGCATCAAAGGGCTCCTTGAGGTACATTGCCACGTCATCAAGCCAGCTGCCGGTCCATGGCTTCAAAGGCGTTGTCCAGCTCGCTTGGCGTCGGGTTCCAACGAGTGGTCGACCCGCAAGGAAGTACTGGGGTTTTGCCGTTGGCGAGGATCGGAGCAGAACCACGACAGGCCTTAGCCCGAGTTTTTGAAGATAGGCGACAACCTTGTTTGCCATCTCGAGGCCGCTGTCGTCGAAATATCCTCCGTCCACGAGCCTCGCATTGGTCACGTTGGTAAGACCGTTCGGCACCTCGTTAGGCGGAAACCTCTTGACGATGGCCGCAGGGCTGACGAGCGGGAACCTCGCGCTCAGCACAATTGCGGTCGAAAGCTTTATGTCGTGTCCCTCTCCAAGGCCTGGGTTGATGGAAGGCGCTTCATCTGCGGCTACCTCGGGCGGCCGACTGGCGGTGTGCCCGATAAATTCAAAGATGTTGTGCGCGGCGGTAAATAGGTCGACGCAAGGGCGCGTCGCGCAATCCGCGATGGCCGTTTGGAAATCGGAGACAATCACAGGCCGTCCTGTTGTGGCATCCGTGGCATTGAGCGCAAGCAGAGGCTCCCAGCCGCCCTGCGCCCGAAGGTAGCCGAAGGGCCGACATAGGCCTTGCGGTGTCTCGCTGGCTTCACAGTCCGTCTCTTCCAGGCCAATGGCAGAGGCGTAATGCCGCTCTATTGCAGTCCCGAGCGCAACGGCCCGATCACCTCCCAGCACGCTGCCAAAGGGGTCGCGGAACAAAATGCCCGCGACAGTCGAGGTGAGATAGTCGCCCGCCACCAAAGACTGAAGGCAGGTTCGCCAACTTTTCGAGGGATCAGCGATCGACGGGGTCGCCGCCCATGGCGCTCTTGCCGCAATGCAGGGTGGCCTGGCGCCGCCGGGCGAGTCCACCAGTGCCGTTCGAAAGGTCGTCACTCCCAACGACCCGCCGGAAACGCCTGAAAGGAGGAATATCTGCTTTGCCGGATCGGCGTACTGATCCGGGTGCGCATAGGCAACGTCGAGCAGGGCTCCGAGGACGGTGCTCACAAAGAACGCGGAGCGGCTCGCGCCACCCTCGGCGGCGATGATGATTGGGCGCGTTTCGCAAGCTGCAGGATTCGCCGCATCGCAGCCGTTGGCGACGAGCCACTCGTTGGTGCTGTCGGCCAACATTGACTGTCGGATGACGTCGCGGTCAGGCCGAGTTTGTGCCAGTTGCCAATCGCGCGAGGCAAATGTTTGGAGGTCATGATAATCGGGCTGAAACTTGGCCGAAAACACCCCAAGCCCGATAAAAGCAACGGCGGCCAAGACCCGGATCGGAATGGCGACTGCGGTAGTTAGGAGGGCGAGCGGGACGATCCAGCCTCCGAAAAGAACGGGTGTCAGTACGAGTGGACCCGATAACTCGCCCAGTGAAGCGGGCGCTGCCAACGCGACGATAAGGCCGGCCAAGCCGAGCGCCAGTATCGGATACGAGACTCGGGCCCTTTGCCCAGGCCCGGGAAACCGGCGGCATAGCCAATAATCCAAAAGGACAAGACAGGCGACGACCGCGAGACCGATCCAAAGGCCGAATGCCAGATTGTCGCCATTTGCAAGCGCCTCCTGGACGGGAGCCCAAGGCAGCCTTTCAGGCGCGCTTACGGCGGCATCGAGCACCCCTAAGTCAGCATTGTGAACGGTCTCCAAGCATCGCTGCATGGTTGCCAACGAAGAAATCACGTTGCACGACAGAATGAGCGACTTTGTGAACGCTACGGCACCCAGCAAGATCCCAAAGGGTGCTGCCGCAACTACACCGGGTAGGATATGGCCCGCGCTCTCCGGGGGGCCGCGCCGCCTCGTCCAGACATATAGCGGCAGTGACCACAGCACGATGATCGCGAGGACCAAACCCACGACGCGTCCGGAGTCGTGCGGATAGATCAGAAGGTCGCGCGCCTCCGGCAATAGCGCGAACGCGACGGCCGCCCCCGCAACGCTTACCAATGGCACACGCGGGGCCTTTGCAAAGAATGCGAGCCCCCTCATAAGGCTCCCTCGCACCCTAGACCAACGCGACGGTGCCTGTGATGGCGCGGCCTCCCTTGTCATCGCCTTTACGGCAATCTGACCGAGAGCGTGCTCGGGCAATGATCGGAAAGCCGTTCATGATCGGCGGGGGTTGAGGGCGTCCATGGGACCTGACCATCGGAGTTGGCGACCGCCAACTGCCGTACCTTGTCGCCGAAGACAAAGAATTCAATCGGTAACATGTTGTAGTCGTCGGCCGCCGGAAGGG
The DNA here is from genome assembly GCF_000359125.1 of Mesorhizobium sp. STM 4661. Taxonomy (GTDB): domain Bacteria; phylum Pseudomonadota; class Alphaproteobacteria; order Rhizobiales; family Rhizobiaceae; genus Mesorhizobium. Next base: position 146,794 of record NZ_CAAF010000027.1, read on the forward strand.
ACCCTGGATAGGGGTTGGACGTGTCTGCCCAGCAGAGCGACGGCTCCTTGTAGGGTGCGCGGAACAGCGCAATGTCCGGACGATTGTCGCGGTCGTGTAGATCAGCTGCTGGCGAGTATCCCGAGACGGCCTGCCAGACCTCGTCCTGGAAGCGGCCGGCGCCGGCATCGAGGCGCCGATTGAAGTCGCCGACCACCATCCAGGGATCGCCGGCGTTCTGCCGAGCTTCGACCCAAGCCCGCAGCGGGAACATCTGTCGACCAAGCGTGTCGCAGGCGTTGCTGGTCGGCGGGGTGGTTGACGGGTCAACCGTGAACAGGCGGAAGTTAATCAGGTCGTCGAAGCACCCAGACTTCATGTGGACCACCAGCGCCCGCACCGACGTCGTGCCTGCCGTTACTGTGACATCCAGACCCCAACGCACGTCCCTAATGGTCCCGCCATCGTCCGATTTGACGTTGAGCTGCGGCAGGTCGGCAGCAGTCGCCGTGACCCCGGCGTCGGCCCGCCAGGCAACCGCCGTGTATTGGTGACGTTCAGCCCCAGCGGGCTTGACGGGGGTATCACCTGCCTTGGTGCATATCGGGCCCGGTGTCGCCAATCCTTCATCGGCGGCGAACTGGCCGCTGATGCAATGGGCCCATCCATCAGAAATCGGGAACACCTCATTGATCGCCGCGGGGCTGCTCACCTCCTGGAGAAAAAAGACCGAGGCTCCGGCCTTGTCTCGCCAAACCTTCAAGTCTGCATAGTCCTGCGGCTGCCGTATGTAGTCACCAGGGAACACCGTCACCGGGTCGCCCGCATAGAGAAGCGTCTGCACGTTCCAATTGCCGAGTTTGAGCTCAGCAGCAGATGCGGGAACGGCGAGTGTTGAGATCGCGACTAGCAGAGCGGACAGAACCTTGTTCATGATTACCCCCTTTGAATTTATGGAAACGTAGCTGGCCCGGATGGTTTGGTCGCTTGGCAATTGTGTGAAATACCGCCCCGAAGCGGATGCGGCGAGGACAGGCGGTTGTGGTCACCCCGTGAGTTAGTGAGCGAAGAACTGGCGACGGGCGGAACGCTCGGTGTCGCCGAAATAGTCCGACCACCAGGCGTCCGTCCGGAGCGGCTTGGGTGGGTCGTCCGCCTCCCGCCACTTCAGGGACTCCCGGAACGCATGGTGGCTGTAGAGGCGCATGAATTCGCCCAGATAGATGTCGGCCACGCGCTTGTTGCCGACAACGACGATCATGTTCTCGTCGTTTTGGTTGGTCGATGCGGCGCTGAAATTGGCGGAGCCGCCGACGACCACCGGATTGTCAGACATCGGATCGATGATCATGAATTTGTTGTGCACGTATTTCACGTTACCGTTGAGACCGCTCAGGGTCTCCTTCACCCACCCGTCGATCTTGTTGGTCGCGATGAGCGAACCAATCGCGAAGGTGTTTTCCGGCATGTTGCGAAGGTCCTGGATCGCTTGCTCTTCAGCGATGCGTTCTGGACTGCCCGCCTTGAGCGGGCGGGTGGCTTTTTCGAGCAAGGCGAGGCGAAAGGGCGCCGGGCTGGTCCGATACACATCCTTGAAGAGGTCATGCATGCCGAAGGCGAAAGTCATGAAGAGGCCTTCCTGCGCGGTCATGGCGAGGTCGGCGTACCATTGCAACGCATCGAGATTCGAGCGCGGACTGAACACGACGCTGGTTCCCGCCGGCGGCGGCATGGTTGGCAGCGGCGTGAGCTGCTCGGTGATCGGCGCGAGGTCGGCGTTCGCCGGATCGTCGTGTAGTGCGGTCCAATAGGCGAGATAGCGTTGCGCGACGTCGGGATCCTCGACGACGTGCGCCACGTTGGAGTGGCCGAAGATGCCGCCGTCCGAGAAATTGGTACCGCCGGTCCAGACAGATTTGGGTTGTCCGTTCTCAAGTTTCACGATGAATTTGTTGTGCGAGATGTAGGACGGGTTGGTCTTGCGCTGCTTGCAGTGATCGCCGAGCAAGCTGCCGCCGGCCGCGTCGACCTCGATCACCGCCGCCCGGTTCGCGTCGCCGGGCTTTGCCTCGCGCCCGTCATAGATCACTTCCACATCCACGCCCCGTCCGATGGCAGCCTTCACGAGCTTGAGGAATGGCAAATAGTGGAATTCATAAGCGGCGATGCGCAGGGAATGCATGCCTGGCTGGGCGTCGTTGACGAACGCTTCCATCGCCTCATAGAGGCCGCGCGATAGCCAGATCCAGGCCTGATTGTTCTGGACGTCCTTGGGCTTTCGATTGCCGAAGCGTGCGACATACGCCTGCGAGGCGGCAACGCCGCGATTGAAGTAAACATCGTGGTCGCCGCCTTCGGGGTTCTCGGTCTCGACCTCAATCGCAACGACAGCGTATGGCGTAAGAGCGGTGGGAGATCCTTTGAGGGCTGTAATGGTATACGTGTAGCCATAGCCCGGTTTGGCGGAGTAATCCGCCCACTGAAAGCTCTGGATCGGTTGTTCGTTCGTCGGGTACTGCGCGCCCGCAGGAAACCCGGGATCGGTCTGGGCGAAGCATTTCATCGCCTCGAGGAAGTAGGCCTCATCCTCATTGTGATCCCGCCGATGGAACGAAAATCCCATCAGGTTGTCGCACTGGTCCTGCGGGAGATCGAGACCGAACGTCACCACGTAGGTCCCGGCGATGGCGTTGACTTTCAGACCGCCGCTTGACTGTGTTACTCGCATCTCGCCCCCTCCTCGTGAAGTCAGTTGGCGATAGTAGCGGCACTTGCTGTCACAATGAAGTATCCTCGGATCGACGGCCAATCCGAATATTTCGGCGACCTGTAGAAGCGGACTCGCGCGGGCGGCAGTTTAGCTCTACATCTGGAGATGTCATCGCGGTCGCGTTAGGGATTGACGCGGTGGATCTCCTGGGGCGCCATGGTCGGCGACGGGCAACGATTACTGCGATCTATGCGACGCGGTCCGGGGGCCTTCCAAATTTCCGTCCCAGAATTCCGTGCGGCGCTCCCGAGCGCGTCGTCGAATTGGGGGAACCCTCGAAGGCCCAAATGTCGTGCGTTTCATCCCGACAAGCTGGTCATTGATAATTCAAAAGTTTCGCATTCTGGGCCGCTATCCGAACACCCACGGAGGACACAATTGAGGACGAAAACCTTGAGGACGATACGGTCCGCTGCGATTTCAGTGATCGCCTGCCTGGCGCTTGGCACGGCAACGCCGTCTTTCGCCGATCAGTTCGAGACCATCGCCCGATCGTATGAGCGTGGCGAACTCGACAAGACCAGCGAGGATTCCTTTCCCGATTCAGCCACATTCGATCAACCAATCTATGTGGACGTTGAGGACGTCGCTCTGATGCGCAAGCTGGTCCTGGCGTGGGATGGCAACGGGATTGGCGCGCCACAGGTGTCTCCCTACACGCCGTTCGGGACGCCGGATTTCGTCGGGCCGGTGGTGTCTGTAATAGGCAACAAGGAGGCCGATGATGTCGGTCGCGCACTGGGAGATGCGCTACATGCTTTGGTTGTAGTGCTGCGGATGGGCGAACTTGCGCCCGGTAGCTATGTGCTCCCCTGGGGGCCGGCTTCGGCCGACCACATTCGAGCGATCGGCGGGGTCCCTCCGCCGAGTTTGGGAGCAGACGGCAGCTTCACGTTTACCGAGGAGCATAAGAAACTGCTGGGGCATCTGTGGTTCGGCACGCCGACGGAGGAACAATGGACTCGTGCCACGATGGCCGATGCTCTGCTGTCCTGGAACACCGATGGATCGCTGCCCTACGGTGATCCGCGGGCCCATTGGGCGGGCGCCGCGACGGCTCTTGGGTGGACAATAACCACGGGCCAAGACGGTTCGGTAACGCTGTCTGATGTCGACTATGCGCGCTTCCAGAAACTCCATGCTGAACTGCTCGCCGCCACCCTTGTCATGCAGGCGCACGGCACGCTGGCGCCTGGGTTGTACATCGCCTCGTACGATGAGCCTTGGCAGGTCCCCGATGATAATAAAAAATGATCGTTCAAAAAGTGGCGATAGTTGAATGCCCCAAAGGTCTTCGGGCCGAAAGCGCCACCGTCGCGAAGTCCGATCCCAAGCCGAGCCATAACTCTGAGCGCTCCTGATCGGTGGCTTTAGTCCGCCAGCCGCCGTCCTCGCGGATGGTGCATGGGACCGAGTCGGCATGAAGCGATATTTAGCGAGCCCCCAAAGCGTCTAAGGCCATTGGCAGTGTCCGCTTCCGCTTTGTTGCAGGCCAGAGCCGCGAGTCTGCTCACGGCCCAATCCAGTCATTTCGGAACATGCGAAGCCGACTAAGTGGCGATTGGAAATCAATAGCACTGCGCCGCAGCGTTCGTGGTTTGTGCCTCAAAAGTCGCATAAAGGGCAGTGTGGAACGTCAGTCTACAGATCGGTTCCCTCAGAGGGGCGCGAACCTTGTGCTCACCTGTTCATCGGCCAACAGCTTCATCATGACGTCACCTCGGAGGACGAGAAACGAATGTCGAGACACGGCTACGGGCTGCCTCGGTCGTTCGCTCAATCGAAAGCTCCGCGTGCGGAGGAAGTTCGCCCCCATGCAAGGCGAGAAGGTGCTGGCCTACTTCCTTGTCCGCTGCCGTGAGCCGATGATTGAGGCGAAGAAAGTCCATCCAGGTTGGCGTGCGGAACGTCTCCGTCCAAAGTGAAGGTGTTTGCAGGTTGCGCTGGAGCGTCCAGTTTCGTGCACCGGCACGGCTAAGAGCGTGGCGTTTTGCGCGCATGCAAGCGAGAAACGCGTCGGTGTTCTTTTCGGATATGGAATAATCGACCTTGGCAACAATCGGGCCGCTTCTTGGCTTCAAATCGAGCGCGAGCTCCGGGGCGCGAAAATCCGAACTTTCCTGGTCCGTGTCTTCCCATGGACGGATTGGCAACACTATTCCCGCTGCCGCAACCAGCAACAGAGCCCCCGCGGCGCCCTCCAAAGCTGAGGTCAACGAGTAGTTCTCCGCGACGGTACCCCAGATCCAGCTGCCGGCAGCCATACCGCCAGCGCTCAAGGCGTAGTAGATCGAGAGGGTGCGGCCGACGACCCACCTTGGACTTGCCAATTGCACCGACACGTCAATGCCCGTCCAGGTGACAAGCCAACCCGCGCCACCGAGAGCTAGCGCAACAGCCGCCACTGGGACCGACGATGTCAGTGCAAGCGAAAGGCAACATGCCGCACAAGCGACAGAGGCGAATGCGATCAACCTGTTTTGAGACGTGATCCGTCTTAGCCAGCCGTTGCTCATGCCCGCGATGAAGGCTCCGGCGCCGAAGCCGGCCAGCAGAATGCCGTAGACGATTGACCCGCTCTTCAACTGATCCCGGACGACGAGAGGCAGCAGCGCGAGGATGGAGATGCTTGCCAGCCCGAAAAGGGTTGCACGGGCGATCGCCGCCCTGATCTCCAGGGACATCGTCGTGAAGCGGAGTCCGTCATGAACCGCCATCGCCATTCTCTCGCGAGGGAGGGGCGAAGAACGAACTTTCCAATTGGTGCGCCATATTGCGCCCAGAGGCGCCAGATCACTCAGGGCGGCCAGGGCGAAAGCGGCCAGCGGTCCAAAGAGCGCCAGGATAACGCCCCCCAAGGCCGGGCCGACGCTGCGTACAATGTTGTATCCGACAGACATGAGCGTCACCGCGGCCGGAATGTCGCGCTTGTCTAGGATATCGCCGACCGAAGCATGCCAGGCCGGATCGTTCAAAGCGAAGCCGCAGCCGGCCAGGAATCCCAATCCGAGTAGGAGCCAGGGATCGACAAATCCCAGGCCCACAGAAATCATCAGCGTCGTTGATGCCGATGCTATCAGGCAGTGCCCCGCAAACATCACCCGTCGGCGGCTGAAGTTGTCGGCGATGGCGCCGGCGAGAATTGAGAGGAGGAATACCGGTAATGTGGATGCGGCCTGCACGAGTGCGACCATCAGGTCGGACGCCGAAATGGTGGCCATCAGCCAACTGATGGCAACCGTTTGCACGAGCCACCCGAGGCTGGATATTTGTGTGGCCGTCCAGATCGAGCGAAATACCGGATTTCGAAGTGGAGCAAGCGTCGTTGGAGCGGACGGTTGAGGATCTTCGTGCTGCACTTTTTTTGCTTTCGACGAGCCGATTATTCAAATCCACGGCTGCCACTGGACTTTTTGTCTCTACGATGTTGTGTAATCGGTCAGTGCTTCCAAGACATGACCCAGCACCCGCTTGCGCATGCTCCAAGTTCATCCGTGCAGCCGACATATCGGTTTCGGATGACGCGCTCAATCCCAAGTTCTTAAGCCAGGAGCTCGGACCGGAGGTGTCGCGTCGAGCTACACGGGCTGCGCGGGCAAACGTCAAACGCGAATTTCCTCCCGCTTTCGCGCCCGTGCGCCCCGGCTGCGGTATAACCGGCCACCTCGTCGACTCTCAGCACGATTGAAAGCTGCGCGTAAAACGGACCCGCGGCCGTGCATTTCCCAACGGTTTTCGAAAAGTGGCTGCTCTCCAAGCCACGACTCAGGCGGCTCAGCTTTGCTGTCAAGCAGTGTTTTGCCCCAACGAGAGCTGTACCGGGACATAAGGGGAGGGGGAAGCGGGTCAGGCCGTCATCGCCAAAGACCCGCCGGAATGATCCGGCGGGGCGACTGAAAGAATTCATTGCGCGCGCGCCAGCCAGCCAGTGCCGGGTTTGGACCAGCCGCCTAAAGACAGTCGGCTTGAAGTCGCCCTTGCTCCCAACTGGCCTCATCCGGTAATGCTCCGCGCGCCGAAATGGAAAATGCCTGGATAGTTCAGGCTTCGTCAGCAGCGGCTTCCTGTGCATCGCAAGGAGCCAAGGAAGGATCATGAAGCGGCAGAGTCGACCATTCATCGTGGAAATGAAACAGAAGCGCAGTTTACAAAAACGCGGTCGTTCCATCTGGGGCGATTTCGATTTCTCCGCGGCTATCGCCGGGACAACAAGGGAACTCCAGGAGATCGAGCTGCCAAATCGTCAGCTTGTTGACTCCACTACCGTGACCCATGATGCTGAACCTTTGAACCAATCGACATTGGAGCATCTTATGGCAGATCCAGAGCGTGCTGAATCAATAAACGCTGCGGCGGAAGGTGCCGTGAAAGCGGAGGCGCCACAGACGACGACGAAGGCCCGGCGGCCACGGAAGGCCAAAGCTGAGCCCACACCACCTGCTCGGACGAATGGCGCCAAGGCGGCTTCCCAGGGGAATGGGGCATCGGTAGCGACATCGCGCGGGCCTCGGAAAGTCTATTCCGAAAAGGAACGCTCCCTAAAGCTGGCCCTGATCGCGAGGTCGATCAGCGGAGGCGCCACCCTCAAGAGCTCGGTAACGCAGGCGGGGATCTCAGAGCAAACCTATTATGTTTGGAAGAAGGCCTCGGCGCCGGCAGCGACAAGCGATGATCTCAAGGATCTCATTGCGCTCGAGGAAGAAAACCAACGGTTGAAGGGCCTGCTTGCGGAACGTCTTCGCAATGAGAATGCGGAACTGAAGAGGAGGCTGGGGCTGGACTAAGACAGTCCCAAGCCTATCAGCTAGTCTCAAAATCGGAGGTGGCGGGTTGCCTGCGTCAGCCATTGCGACGCAGAGCGATTGTCGGCCGTTCTCAATGGCGTGGCAGTCGTAACCTTCATCGGCGGCGGCCGGAAGGATGTGGACGCGTCGCTGGGTGTGGCATTTGCAGAGCACGCTTGAAGCGTCATCGAAGTGACAGCACATTCTGCAACGCTCGGCGAGCGTCGATGCGGTTCCGCTTGATGCACATCAGTTGTTCAGCAGATTGGGAGGAGCAAATGCAGGCTGAGGCTTTCAGCAGTCCGATTTTCGTGAAGCGCGCCACCTACATCGTGCAGGAGATTGCCAGCCTTGCGGACGCTATCGATTTTCTCGACGAATGGCCCGAAGATCGCAGAGACCTGATCCACGATACTGCCCTAAGGGTGTGCTATGATGCATTTGACGGGCGCAAACCCATAAGCGCCGCGCGCGATGCCTTTTGCGAATTCGCGCAACGGTTCGCCATGCTGGAAGATCCGACCTTTGCGATGCAATGGATTGCCGCCTGCAAATCGGCCAATCAAAAAGCCTAGGTACCGACGATGGCAAGAGGCGGCGAGACTGGCGCGAGGCTCACCTGGCTGGGCGCTATGCGGCGCGACGAACATGGTTCCCGTCCTTCCCGCACGCGGAGTCTTCACGGTTTCGAGCATCTGCCGCCGTGCAGCCGACTGCTTCGAGCCGGCGTGGAGTATCCGCTCCAAACGCGGCCGCTCGTATTCCACTGAGATCTCAAGCGGCGCTTAGGAAGAGATCAGGAGTTCTCATCCAGGGTTATGACTTCCGTCCACGATCCATCCCTTCGCCATCGCTTCCTCTCCAAACAAAAGCGACGCTGATGAACCGCTCAGGCTGACAACCCGTATTCAACCTAAGAGAAATTTGCCGCTCTCGGCCTATTTATCGGTGATGTTGCATCACCAGCGGTTCCTTTTGTCAGCCGACAGAAAGGCGGATCGAAGCATGGGTATTCGGATACAGCAGGGCGACAATGTGAAGCCTGGCCTGAGTGAAACAGAAAGCGCGATTGGCAACCTTTAAGGTCGGCGATTCCGAAGGGAGCGTTGCGTTTGGCCGTTCTCTGTCTCGAATTTCAGAGGGCCGAGTTTTTCTACTAAGTCGTCAAGCTTTGCGGTTGGAGTTTACTTTTTCCGAATTGTTCGCTGGTAGGGGACCAAGCGCAGCTACTGCTCCAGCGCGGGGAGTGAAAGAGTGATGCAGCGTCTGGATGCGGCGAGGTTGGGTGACCTTCTGGCGGGAGACCTGCGCGCCTTTGGCGGGCCCTCTACGGTCGAACCGCTCGCCGGCCGGATCAGGGCGGAGCAGGTCAGTATCGTGCTTCGCAACACCCCTCTTGTGATGGTTGCGAACATACTTAATGCGGCCGTTTTTGTCATGGCGCTTTGGGGCTCGCCCGAGCAAACGGAAGCCATCCTTTGGGCGAGTGGCATCATCGTAGCGGCTGCTGTTGTGGGCCTCAAAGCGAGGTGATCGTTTCAGTCGGTCAAACCAAGGTCGGTGTCCCGCCGCACAACACAAAACCTGGTGCGGAACGCCTTCCTGTTCGGCACTTGGTGGGGGGCGCTTCCCGTCCTGTTCTTCGGTGGCGCAGCAAGCGCGGTGCAGGTTGTCATTACCTGCCTGAGCGCGGGGATGATCGCAGGCGGTGCCGCTTCCTTCTCCACGATTCCTATTGCGGCCGTCGCGTATACGCTACCAATCTTCGTCGGTTCGATGCTTGCGATTGCGCGGGTGGAAGACGCAGTCAATCTGCCCGTAGCAATCCTGATCATGTCCTACGCCACCACGCTGTTTCGTGCAGTGCTTGCCCACGCGTTCGAATTTACCCAGCGCTTCATTCTGCAAGCGGAAGGCGAACGTGCCATTCGACGGGACGTGCTGACGAGTTTACCAAACCGGTTCAGCTTCAATGAGCGGCTTGAGAACGCAATCGCAAACGCCACGCAATTCGATCAGAAGTTTGCGTTGCTCTTGTTCAACATCAACAACTTCAAAAATGTCAATGATCGTTTCGGCCGAGCGATGGCCGATGCGGTTCTGGTCGAAGTGGCTGCCAGAATTCGGAAGGCGACACGGGAGAGCGATTGTATTGCGAGGCTTGAGGGGGCGGAATTTGCAATAATCGCTTCTCGCGACTGCAGGCCAGATCAAATCAGATCGCTGGCCAAACAGATCACGGATGCCATGCCCGCCCCGTTCTTGATCGAAGGGCGAGAATTATATTGCAAGGCCTCTGTTGGTATCGCTTTCGCACCCTCTGACGGCTCGGATGCCAACCAGCTCTTGCGGTGCGTCGACACCGCACTATACCGGGCCACGACGCTGGGAGCGGGTCCGATACAGTTTTTCCGCGCAACGGACGATGAAGCGGCCGTGAGGCGCCATGCGCTTGAACGCGATCTGGCATCTGCGCTCGCCAACAACCAGCTTTCGCTCGCGTTCCAGCCGTTTCTTGACCTCGGGAGCGACCGCATCCGAGGTTTCGAAGCGCTTCTGCGGTGGCGCCATCCGACACTTGGCGCGATCCAGCCGTCGGAATTCATTCCTATCGCTGAAGACATCGGATTGATTCACGACATCGGCCATTGGGCCATCAAGTCGGCTTGCTTGGCCGCGGCGCAATGGCCGTGCGACTTGCGGGTCGCCGTCAACTTGTCGGTGGTGCAGCTCAAGAACAAGGCATTACTTGATGGGATCCTAACGGGACGGGGTGCTCGATTTCCGGCCGCTCATCCTGCATCTTGCGCGGGAAGGACTGAGCGGCGCTGACGCGGCCGATCTCTTTCACGGTACGCTGATCGCGGGACTTGCGGAATGGGCCGCGAGGGAAGCGGCACTCTTGGGCATCCCGGAGGTCGCGCTCGGCGGCGGATGCTTGATGAATCGGGTCCTTGCGGCCGGACTTGCGCAAGCGCTTCGGGACCGCGGTCTCAGAGCTTATTTGCCACGTCTCGCGCCGGCCAATGACGGCGGCATCGCGCTCGGCCAGGCCGCCCATGCGCGGCAGGTCATCATGAACGAGAATGCATCAGCGGAGGAGAGCCGGACATGTGCCTAGCGATACCGGTCCAGGTCAAGGAAGTACTGCCCGACAACATGGCGAAGGTCAGGCTCGACGGCGTATCGAAGATCGTTTCGACCGCGCTGATCGACGATGTCCGGCCGGGCGACTATCTCGTCCTTCATGTCGGCTATGCGCTCGCGAAGATCGACCCGGAGGAGGCGGAAAGGTCGCTCGCCCTCATCCGCGAAGCTGCTGCCATGGGAGATGCGGCATGAAATATATCGACGAATATCGCGACGGCAGGCTCGCCAAGGATATCGCCCGGCAGATCGCCGCTCTCGCCGCTCCGGGGCGTTCCTATCACTTCATGGAGTTCTGCGGCGGCCATACGCATGCTATTTCCCGCTATGGTCTCGAGGATCTGCTGCCGGCCAATGTGCGGATGATCCACGGACCGGGCTGTCCCGTCTGCGTGCTGCCGATTGGCCGTATCGATGCGGCGATCGCGCTCGCCATGCGGCCGGAGATTACGCTCTGCACCTATGGCGACCTGATGCGCGTGCCGGGCTCGAACGGATCGAGCCTCTTGAAGGCCAAGGCGGCCGGCGCCGATATCCGCATGGTTTATTCGACGCTCGATGCGCTCAGGATCGCCGAGGCCGAGCTCGAACGCGAAGTGGTGTTCTTTGCCATCGGCTTCGAGACCACGACGCCACCGACCGCGCTCGCGCTCAAGGCGGCGATAGCCAAGGGGCTCGGCAATTTCTCGATCTTCTGCAATCACGTGCTGACGCCGGCGGCGATCCAGAACATCCTGGAAAGCCCTGACGTTCGCAAGCTCGGCACGATCAAGATCGACGGTTTCGTCGGTCCTGCCCACGTCTCGACCGTCATCGGCACCGAACCTTACGAATTCTTCGCTGGGGAATTCCAGAAGCCGGTGGTGGTGGCGGGCTTCGAGCCGCTCGACGTCATCCAGGCGATCCTGATGCTGGTGTGCCAGGTCAATGACGGCAGGCACGAGGTCGAGAACCAGTATATCCGCGCGGTGACCGCGCTCGGCAACGAAAAGGCCCAGGCCGAGGTGGCGAATTTCTTCGAGCTGCGCGAGAGCTTCGAATGGCGCGGTCTCGGCGAAGTGCCCTATGGCGCGCTCCGGCTCCGGCCGCAATATGTGGCCTACGACGCCGAGAAGCGCTTTTCGATGGTGACACCCGCCGCGAAGGACAACCCGGCCTGCGAATGCGGCGCGATCCTGCGCGGCGTCAAGAGGCCGGCCGACTGCAAGCTGTTCGGCACGGTCTGCACGCCCGATACACCGATGGGCTCCTGCATGGTGTCGTCGGAGGGCGCCTGCGCCGCGCATTGGACCTATGGCCGCTTCCGCGAGAAGGCGCGGCAGGTGGATGTGGGGAGGGCGGTCGCATGAACATGATGATCAAGGCCTACAGGCGCAAGCTCGATGTCGCGAACGGCCGTGTCGACCTTTCGCACGGGGCCGGCGGGCGCGCCATGGGCCAGTTGATCGAGGGCATTTTCCACAAGGCTTTCGACAATGACTGGTTGAGGGCCGGCAACGACCAGTCGGCCTTTTCGGTGCCTGGCGGGCGGATGGTGATGACCACGGACGGCTACGTCGTTTCGCCGCTTTTCTTCCCCGGCGGCAATATCGGCACCCTCGCCGTGCACGGCACGATCAACGACATCGCCATGGCGGGCGCGGTACCGCTCTATCTGTCGGCAAGCTTCATCATCGAGGAGGGTTTTCCGTTCGCCGATCTCGAGCGCATCGCCCAGAGCATGGGCGCCGGCTCGCGCGAGGCCGGCGTGCCGATCATCACCGGCGACACCAAGGTCGTCGAGCGCGGCAAGGCCGACGGTGTCTTCATCTCGACCGCCGGCGTCGGCATGGTTCCGGACGGGCTCGATCTCCGGTCCGACGCCGCCCGGCCCGGTGATGCGGTGATCATTTCCGGCTCGATCGGAGACCATGGCGTCGCCGTGATGTCGAAACACGAGAACTTGGAATTCGACACCGACATCGCCTCCGACAGCGCGGCCTTGCACGGGCTGGTAGCAGACATGGTCGCGGCTGGCGGGGCGCATATCCGGCTAAGGCGCGATCCGACGCGCGGCGGCATCGCCGCGACGCTGAACGAGGTCGCCAGCCAGTCGCGGGTCGGCTTCCGCATCGACGAAGACAAGATCCCGCTCAAACCGGAAGTGGCTGCAGCCTGCGAGTTCCTCGGCCTAGATCCGTTCAATGTCGCCAATGAAGGGAAACTGGTAGCAGTCGTGGCGCCGGAGGGCGCTAACGCCGTGCTCGCGACGATGCGCGCGCATCCGCTTGGCAGTGAGGCGGTGCTGGTCGGCCACGTCGTGGCCGACGACAACTGCTTTGTCCAGATGACGACCTCGTTTGGCGGCGGCCGGATTGTCGACTGGCTGTCGGGCGAACAACTGCCCCGGATCTGCTAAGAGAGGGTGATGCGCATCCTGCTTCTCTGCCACAATTTCAACTCGCTCTCCCAGCGCCTGCATGTCGACCTGAGACGGGCTGGTCACGAAGTGACGGTCGAGCTCGACATCCATGACGACTTCACTCGCGAGGCGGTCGTTCTCTTTTCGCCGGACCTCGTGATCGCGCCCTTCCTCAAGCGGCCGATCCCGGCCGATGTCTGGCGCGGAACGCTCTGCCTGATCGTCCATCCGGGCATCCGTGGCGATCGCGGCCCGAGCGCCCTCGACTGGGCGATCCTCGACGGCGAAGCGACCTGGGGCGTCACACTGATCGAGGCTCGGGAGGAGATGGATGCGGGGCCCGTCTGGGCTTGGGCGGAATTTCCGATGCGCCCCGCTCGGAAGTCGAGCCTCTACCGACATGAAGTGACCCAGGCTGCCGTAGCCTGCGTCTTCGAAGCGATCGGCCGCATCGAGCGCAGGGAAGGGGCGGCGCTGCCGGCGAACTGGGGCAGGGGGTGCGAGCGACCCGCCTGCGGGAGGTCCGACCGTATCCTCGACCCGACCCGACACTCGGCCGAGGAAGCGCTACGCATCATCCGGGCGTCGGACGGAGATCCCGGCGCTACGATGACGATCGCCGGACAGACTTTCCTGGTGTTTGACGCCGAGCGTGCGGAAGGAGTTCCGGGGCCTGCCGGCGCGCTCATTGGCCGTTCGCGGCACGCTCTCGCCATGGCCTTCCGTGAGGGGGCGCTGTGGATCGGCCATCTCCGGCGACCGGATTCCCGCTCGCCGAAACTGCCGGCGCTCCGGCTGCTCGGTGCCGAAGCAAGCGATCTGCCCATCATCGAAGGACCCGAGCCCTGCCGTTACCGGGAGGAGAACGGCGTCGGACTTCTCGAATTCCGCTTCCACAACGGCGCGATGTCGTCGGAAGATTGTGATACCTTGCGCAAGGCGATCACGAGGGCCAAGGCACGCTCGCTTCCGGTTCTTGTGCTGCGGGGCGACGCGGATCGCTGGTCGAACGGCATCCATCTCGGCATCATCGAGGGCGCCGACAGCGCCGCCGACGAATCCTGGCGCAATATAAACGCGATGAACGACTTGGTGCGCGAGATCATCGAGACCGATGACCGACTGGTTATTGCCGCGGTGCTCGGCAATGCCGGGGCTGGCGGCGTCTTCCTGTCGCTTGCCGCCGACGAAGTCTGGATGCGCGAGGGCGTCATCCTCAATCCGCACTACAAGGACATGGGCAATCTCTACGGCTCGGAATACTGGACCAATCTGCTGCCGGCTCGGATCGGCGAGGACCGAGCCCGCCGCGTGACCTCAGGCAAGGCTGCCGATGGGGGTCGACGAGGCGCTTGATCTGGGGCTCGCCACCCGGCGCCTGCCGGGAAATGTAGAATCCGCCGACTGGGAACTGCTCCGCGCTGCCGCCGAACTCGCGGCCTCTCCCGATCTTGCCCGGCGGATTGCTGCCAAACGGGCGCGCCGCGCTCGCGACGAGGCCGAGAAACCGCTTGCCGCCTATCGGGAAGAGGAACTGCGGCGGATGCGGCGCAATTTCTACGGCTTCGACCCGAGCTATCACGTGGCGCGCTACAATTTTATCCACAAGACGCCCAAGTCCCGTACGCCCGTCACGCTCGCTGTCCACCGCGCGAACGCCGACCACTACGGACCGTAGGAGCACCATGCGATGACGAACCCGCTCGCAACCGTTCTCGTAGTGGGCGACGAGGTGTGCTCAATCGAGGCTATGTATTCCTCTTTTCTATGGATTGGCGCGCCGTCTTTTGCTCGGTGGAGCGAAAGAGCGAGCGAGCGCCATCGCTGCGGAAGTTGAAGGTTTGCTCGCCATCTAAGGACCAAATGGGTCCTTCCGCGGGTACGTTCCTCGAATCCGCTGCCCGCGCTGAGCGGGCCAGACATCGCTCGGCCTGCGCTCTCCCCGAGTTTGAGAAGCCGATATGAGATTTCCATTTTCCCGTCAGGCTATACCTCGGCAGGAAAATTGAAGGACTTCGGGCAGACATCCGGCAGGCTAGGCTTTTTCGGCTGGCACAAGCGTTGCAGAGCCATTTGCGAGAACATCTCGCCCCAATGGGAGGCACGCGTGAATCACGGCAAAAAGCAGGCTGACCGTCGTCCCCGTCAATTTCGAAGGAGAGGGAGAATACCTGTCGAACAGCTGGCCAGCTTAGGCGAACTGCAGGCGAACGAACTCCTCGACTTCAATCACCACGACAGTGGTAGGCGGCGCGGGAGCGCGCGGCTGCACTGTCAGGTTCTCGACCACGTGCGTGCACCAAGATTCCCATCGAACTACAATGCCGACAATTGTCCCGGTGAGCTGCTCACATAACGCTGAATGCCCGAGGCAGCAAATTTGGGACCAATCGACGGCCAACATTCCACAATACGTGCTGCGCATGGATGCCAAGGACGAAATCTACACCGAGGGAGTCGATGAGAGCTCCTTTTTGGAGCAACATCATGAGGAAGGATCGGATCATGGCTTACAAACATATGGATCGCCCGCCGTATGTTCATTCGGCCAGTTCCTGGGTGAAATGTCTGTCAATCGGCGCCAGTATGGCTTCGGCGTTACTGCCTCCGATCGCCCAGGCCCAGGATGTCGAGGGCGGCAAGGCGGTCTTCAAAAAGTGCACCGCCTGCCACAATGCTGATACCGACGCGAACAAAGTCGGCCCGAGCCTGAAAGGTGTTGTGGGTCGGACAGCGGGGACCGCCCCAAACTATTCGTATTCGAAAGCCATGAACGATGCGGGTGCGGCGGGCCTCGTATGGGACGAGCCGAACTTGACGGAATATCTGGCCAACCCCAAGGCGAAGGTGCCGACGAACAAAATGGGATTCCCTGGCCTTAAGAATCCCGACGACATCAAAAACGTCATCGCCTATCTCAGAATGTGTCAGGTCAGAAAACCCTAGCGTGCATTTCAAGAACAACCGCAAAGGAGTGATCGTGTTTCGCGCCGCGAAGCCCCGTTTGAGAACCGACTGCTTGGCAGGGCGGGGTGGCGAAGGTCAGTCGAGACGGCGGTGGCGAAAGTGGTGGCGCCAGGCGACGGCCGTTCGGCAGCGGGCTTCGCCGCTAGCGAGGACGAGGGTGTCGGGTCTACAACCAAATGTGGGAGGTCGGACATGGAAGGCAGCTTACCATGTAGGTCATTGAAAGCTGTATTCCCTTGGCACGATTAGTGCAACGGATGATCCGCAAACGTTGCACGGAACCGATACAACTGAGGGGAGCGTCATCCAGATGTTTACGTTGACCGTCCACTCAGTCTTCACCCAGTGGCAGCCGCGCAGGCGCTGGCGTCGCCGGCCGGCCCGATAGCTCATCGATCCAGTCGGCGGATACAGTAGATAGAATGGGAGAGACACCAGTATGAACTGCCAATGTGATATGGTTGCTTGGGTAAGCGCCATCGCCTTGCTCTGGACGGCCACCGCTGCATCGGCGAGCGAAGGCATGTGGATGCCGGCCCAGAGTGCGGAAGTCGGCGTGGCCATGCGCGCGGATGGGCTCCAGATCGATCCCGCGCAGCTGAGCCGTCTGGGCGCTGCCCCGCTTAACGCGATCGTTTCACTGGGCGGATGCTCCGCCTCATTCGTCAGCCCGCAAGGACTGGTCGCGACCAATCATCACTGCGTGTTCCCATCCATGCAGTACAACAGCAAGGAGAGCCAAGACTATCTCACCAACGGCTTTCTGGCGAAGAGCCTGGGTGAAGAATTACCCGCGGTGCCCGGCAGCCGCATCTATGTGATCGAGGATATGCGGGATGTGACCGCCGACATGCTCAAGGGCGTATCGGACAAGCTGAACGGCTTTGCCCGCTATGAGCGGCTCGACACGAACCGCAAGGCGCTGATCGCCGCATGTGAAGAACAGCCCAATCGCCGCTGCGACGTGGGGTCCTATTATGGCGGCGCCTCCTACTATCTCCAGCAGAAGCTCGAAATTCAGGACGTGCGCCTCGTCTATGCGCCCGGGCTCGGCACCGGTAACTTCGGCGGCGAAACGGACAATTGGATGTGGCCGCGCCACACAGGCGATTTCGGCTTCTATCGCGCCTATGTCGCTCCTGATGGTTCCTCCCGGCCTTATGCGCATGACAATGTGCCTTACCGGCCAAAGAGTTGGCTGCCCATAGCCCGTGAAGGCGTCCAAGAAGGCGACTTCGTGATGGTCGCCGGCTTTCCCGGCGCAACCCAGCGGTTCCTCACCGCCGATGAAGTCCGGTTCAACTTTGCCGAATACGAACCACTGTCCCAGCGTTTGCTCTCGGATTATGCCGCTCAGATCAAGCAAGCCACGGCAGGCAATCGCGAAGCGCAGATCCGCTACGCCTCCACCCTGCGGGGCGTTGAAAACTACAAGAAGAAGCTGGCGGGCGATCTAGCCGGCGCCGACGCGATCGGCCTCGACGCGCGCAAGGCTACCGAGGAGGAAGCTTTTCGCGCTTGGGTCGCTGAGTATCCCGTGCGGCAGACGCGCTTTGACGCAGCAATCCGCGAACTGGACGCGATGGTGGGCGAGATTAGCCGGGCTTCGCTGGCGAGGCTGCGCCAGGGCTTGCTCAATCGCGCGCAACTACTGTCATCGGCACGCACTCTCTATCGCTGGACAAAGGAGCACGAGAAGCCCGATGAAGACCGTGAAAGCGGCTTTCAGGATCGTGACCGTAAAGAAATCTCGGATCAACTGACGCAGATCGAACGCCGCTATTTGCCAGACATCGATCGAAAGCTTTTCGAGGCCGCACTCGACGAGTATCGCCGGCTGGATGAAAAGGACCGCGATACTGCTTTCGAAAGTGCTTTGGGCCAAACTGGCCTTGACCGACTTTATGCAGGCACCAAACTCGCAGACACGGCGACGCGGCTCGGCTGGCTTGACAAGCCCGCTGCTGCCTTCGAGGCGTCCGAGGACCCTTTCATCAAGCTGGCGGTCGCGCTCTATCCCGGCGACATCGCTGCGGAGCAGGCTGCGAAGGACCGCGCTGGACGCAGCCAGGCGGCTCGCGCCATCTATATGCATGGTCAGCGTGCCTACCGGCAGGCAATCGGCCGGCCGATATATCCCGACGCGAATGGCTCGCTACGCATCACTTGGGGCAAGGTGGCGGGGCGAACACGCGACGGGCAGATCTGGACGCCATTCACCACGGCCGAGGGACTTCTGGCCAAAGAAACGGGCAAGGGTGAGTTCGATGCTCCAGATGCGGCTATCGCAGCGATTAGAGCCAAGGATTATGGCCCCTATGTCGCGCCGGCGCTGGGCACGCTGCCGGTCAACTTCCTGTCCACCGCCGACATCACCAACGGCAATAGCGGCTCGGCGACGCTGAATGGGCGCGGCGAGTTCGTCGGTCTCGCCTTCGATGGCACGCTTGATGGAGTGATCTCCGATTGGGCATATGCCGCAGACCGCAATCGCAGCATCCATGTCGACAGTCGCTTCATGCTCTGGACCATGGACAAGATTGACGGCGCTGGCCGGTTGCTCAAGGAGATGGGAGTGCTGCCGGCGTCGCGCTCCTCAGCGGGGTAGTCTGGCGGTAGGCAAACGCGTCGGCCTCGCCAGCAGAACGGCACTTCGGGATATTGACGTGAGCTTGCCACAGCGATCGTTGATCGTGCTCGAATCGGGCGGCGCTCCAACGCATGCGCAACATTCGAAGGTTCGCCAGCGCCTGAGCCGTTGCCCAATTCCGTTTCTCCTTGGCATAAATTTCCAATGACGTAATCGGTGCAGTCGCGCCGATGCGCCTGAACATCGCACTTTCATCTTTTGGTTGCGTGTTTCCCAAACTCTGGACAGGGCTTTATACTTTCTAGATCGCTTCCCGTTGCCCAACGCTGTCGGACTTTGCTACCCGCTCAGGAGACCGCTCGCCGTGACGTTCGGGCGACTAGTCTAGTTTCCGTCCACAAACGTCAAACTGTTGATTTTATTGCCTAAATCGTGACTTTGCGCAGGCAAGGCCCGGCGCACCGTCCAAGCCAGCATATTCGATCTTTTCGCCACACACGAGATCGGCCACGAACTGAAAGCGATGTCGCAGTGGCTGGACGGGCACCACGATCTGCTTGGCTTGGTGGCACGAGACTTGGTTCGGAGCAGCGTCAGGGCCACCGGACGGCAAGGCCTACCTGCCGAAGCGGTCTTACGTTGCGCGCTTCTCAAGCAATACCGGCAGTTGACCTACCAGGAGCTGGCCTTCCATCTTGAGGATTCAGCATCATTTCGAGCCTTTGCGCGGCTGCCGTGGTCTTGGAGCCCGCAGAAGTCGGTGCTGCAAAAGACGATCAGCGCGATCCGGCCCGAGACTTGGGAAGAGATCAATCGGGTGCTGCTGTCGAATGCCCGGCAGGTAAAACTGGAAGACGGTGCGGTCGTGCGGTTGGACAGCACTGTGACCTCGGCACTCATGCACGAACCGAGCGACAGCAGCCTGTTGTGGGACGCCGTCCGAATCATGGTGCGCCTGTTGAAGCAGGCTGATGCCTTGGCCGGCGGCGGCGGCTTGGAATGGCACGATCACTGCCGCGCGGCCAAGAAGCGCGCCCGCAAGATTCAGTTCACACGCGGCCGACCCAATCGTGTCCAACTCTACCGCGAACTGATCGGGATCGCCCATGCCACCTTGGCCTATCTGCGGCAGGCGGCGGAACGATTGGCCGTGGCGAGCACTCCGCTCATCGCACTGTGGCTGACCCAGGTTCGTCACTATCGGCCGCTGATCGAACGCATCATCACACAGAGTGAGCGGCGGGTGTTGGCCGGCGAATTGGTGGCGGCCAGCGACAAGCTGGTCAGCCTGTTCGAGCCCCATGCCGATATCATCGTCAAGGGCAGCCGCGACACCGAATACGGCCACAAACTCAACCTGACCACCGGCAGGAGCGGCATGATCCTCGATCTGGTGATCGAGGCGGGCAATCCGCGCGACAGCGATCGATTACTGCCGATGCTGGAACGCCACATCGCCTTCTATGGTCACGCGCCGCGGCAGGCGGCCGCCGACGGCGGCTTTGCCAGTCGCGGCAATCTGGCTACAGCCAAGACCTTGGGCGTTCGCGACATGGCATTCCACAAGAAAGAAAGCCGGCCTCAGGATCGAGGACATGGTCAGAAGCAATTGGGTCTATCGCAAGCTGCGCAACTTCCGTGCCGGCATCGAGGCCGACATCTCATGCCTCAAGCGCGCTTACGGCTTGGCGCGCTGCACCTGGCGCGGCCTTGATCACTTCAAGAGCTACGTCTGGTCCTCGGTCGTGGCTTACAATCTCGTCGTCTTCACGCGCCTCAAGCCGACCTGACACTGATCCATCGCAATTGCCCGCACCGGCACAGCCGGCCTCGTGGCGTGCGCGTGATCGCGCCCACAACGCCTTTCCGCTCGATAGCCAGCCCTCGATCCTGTCCATACCACTCAACGCACACCAACTAAAGCGTGTCGCGATTTAAGGGATTCAGGATTGAACGAACCCGCTGACGCGGGATTGGCGTGTGCATTGGCTGGAATGGCCTCCTGATGGGAAGGTTTGGTTGCTGAGACCAACCCCTGACCAGGAGACCATCCCATGGCTGAAGCCACGACAGCGGTAAGCCCGCTGCGCCGTCGCATGATCGACGACATGAGCTTGCGCAACCTGTCGCCCGCGACGCAACGATCCTATCTGCATGCGGTGGCGAAGTTCAGCCGTTATTTCGGCCGGTCGCCGGATCGGCTGGGGCTGGAGGACGTCCGTGCGTTCCAGGTTTATCTGGTGTCGCAGGGCATTTCCTGGCCGGCACTGAACCAGACGGTCTGTGCGTTGCGTTTCTTCTACGGCGTGACGCTGGACCGGGCGGAGATCCCGGAGCGCATCGTCTATGCGCGCACGCCGCGCAAATTGCCGGCGATCCTGAGCGCCGACGAGGTTGTGCGCTTTCTGGAAGCGGTGCCATCGTTGAAGGCGCGCACTGCACTGACCACCGCCTATGCCGCGGGGTTGCGCGCCTCGGAGGCGGTGAGCCTCAAGGTGGCGGATATCGACAGCGACCGAATGGTGATTCAGGTCCGTCACGGCAAGGGCGCCAAGGATCGCACGGTCATGCTGTCGTCGCAGCTGCTCGGGATCTTGCGGACCTACTGGCGACTGGCACGCCGGAGGACTGGCTGTTCCCCGGACGAGGCGACAAGCCGATCGACGTGCAGGTCCTTCACGCGGCCTGCCGCTCCGCGACCAAGGCGGCGGGTTTGGTCAAGCGGGTGAGCGTGCATACGCTGCGCCACAGTTTTGCGACTCACCTGCTTGAGAGCGGTACGGATATCCGGATTATCCAGGTGCTGCTGGGGCACAACAACCTCTCGACGACGGCGCGCTACACCCATGTGGCAACAAGCACGATCGCCAGGACGCAGAGCCCGCTCGACCGCCTGACGCTGGAGGTGGTGCCGCCCGCCTGAGCCCAGCGATGCGCTCCGAGCTGGAGGTGGCGGATATTTTCCGTCGCCATGATCATGCTTATCGTGTTGCCCATGACGGCCATCTCGGTCGCGTCGAGCGCCGCGTCATGTCCGCGATCGAGCTCTGCCGGACTGCGGCGCTTGGCGGTCATGTCGAGGCCTGTGAGGACTGCGCACATGCCCGCGTCTGCTATAACTCCTGCCGCAACCGGCATTGTCCCAAGTGTCAGAGTGCGACGCGCGAACGGTGGCTCGCCGACCGTCAGGCCGATCTGCTGCCGGTGCCTTACTTCCACGTCGTGTTCACGGTGCCGGCCGAAGTCACCGAGATCGCCTTTCACAATAAGGCAGTCGTCTATGCCATCCTGTTCGACGCCGTCGCCGCAACGCTCAAGACCATCGCCGCCGATCCGCGGCACCTCGGCGGGGAGATCGGGTTCCTGGCCATTCTTCACACATGGGGCCAGGCGCTCACCCATCATCCGCACATCCATTGCCTCGTCCCCGGCGGCGCTCTCTCTCCCGATGGGCGCTGGCTCAGCTGCCGGCCACGCTTCTTCCTGCCCATCCATGTCCTCTCCCGCCTATTCCGGCGGCTGTTCCTCGAGCGGCTCCAGGCGGCCTATGCGGCTGGGCGACTGCGCTTCTCCGGCACCCTCGACGGGCTCGGTCAGGCCCATGCCTTCGCGGCCGCGATCCGGCAGCTTCGTCGCAAGAACTGGATCGTCTATGCCAAGCCGCCGTTCGGCTCGCCCGAGCAGGTCCTCGCCTATCTCGGCCGCTATACCCACCGGGTCGCCATCGCCAACAGTCGCCTGGTCAGCGCCGACGAGACCAGCGTAACCTTCCGCTGGCGCGATTATCGTCACGGCAACGCGCCCAGGCTGATGTCGCTCGATCCGCACGAGTTCATCCGTCGCTTCCTACTGCACTGCCTGCCCGACGGCTTTCACCGCATCCGCCACTATGGCTTCCTCGCCAATGGATGCCGCCGGACCCGACTCGCCATCATCCGGCAACTCCTGGTGGCGATGAAGCTCGCTCCGACCGCCGCAGCCGGCGAGACTACCAGGCCGCTCCCGCGCTTTGACCCAACCGTCTGTCCCTGCTGTGGTGGCATTCTGCGCATCACCGCCACACTGCCGCGATGGCGCACCGGGCCGCCACGACCGCAGCCGGATACCTCATGACGACAGGATGTCGCCCCAGCATCGATCGTGGCAGCGTCGCGGCATCAGCGTCGACGGACGCAATGACCCCCCATATCGTCATCTTCCCGACCAGCCCGAAGAGCAGAAGCATTACCCCGCAGCCCGCCCAAAGATGCCACCGGGCGCGTCGATCGCCTCGGTCAACGTCGGCGTCTCGGCCTCGTCTTCACCGACATGGCAGCATTGCATCACACCAAGCCGCTCACCTGGAACAGGCTTCGCGACACTAATCCCATAGCGCGTGGCCGCGTCAGCGGGTTCGCTCAATCCGACTTCAATGAGGTCGCGCACCGCGCCAAGCCAGACCATCTCCGCCGCGCGACCTCACAGAACCCTCCAGATTCCCCTTGAATTGAGTTCGTGATTCATTGCGGTTGAAAGGAGACCGCGATGGGCAAGCCGCTACCGCTTGAGTTGCGTCGGCGTGTTGTTGCGTATGTCGATGAGGGGCATGGTCACCGCGAGGCCGCGCGCCATTTCCGCGTTTCGCCTCGCTTCGTGAACAATCTGATCAACCTGCGCCGGCAGACCGGTTCGCTTGAAGCGTGCCGGCAGGGCCATGTGGGAGGAGGCAAGCTTGAACCGTATGCCGAGTTTGTCCGCTTGCGGTTGGCCGAGACCGGCGAACTGACGTTGGATGATGCCTTGAACTGGAGGGGCGTGGGGTAAGCGTGCACCGCTCCAATGTCGGGCGCCTGCTCCATCGCCTTGGGCTCAGTCATAAAAAAAACTCTGCAGGCCAGCGAGCAGCAGCGGGCCGACGTGCGCCAGGCGCGTGAACTGTGGATCGGGCGGCGAAAGCGTTTCTTCAACAAGGCTTTGGCGCGGCTGATCTTCATCGATGAGACGTCGACCAATACCAAGCTGACCAAACGCACCGGCTGGGCGCCGAAGGGTGAGCGCTTCAGGACACATGCGCCATTCGGCAAATGGCAGACGCAGACCTTCATCGCCGGGCTGCGATGCCACGGCCTTGTCGCGCCGTGGATCGTCAACGCACCGATGAACGCCGCCATCTTCGAACGCTATATCGGAACTCAACTTGCTCCCGAACTGTCACCCGGCGATGTCGTCATTCTCGACAATGTCGGCTTCCACAAGAACGAGCGCGCCGCACAACTGGTTCGCCAAAGGGGTGCCTGGCTCCTGTTCCTGCCGCCATACTCGCCCGATCTCAACCCGATCGAGATGGCCTACTCAAAACTCAAGGCGCGGCTGCGAAAGAAGGCGGCCAGAACCTTCGACCCACTCTGCGAAGCCCTCGGCGATATCTGCAACCTGTTCGAGCCCGCCGAATGCAGAAACTTCTTCCAAGCTGCCGGATATGAGGCCAATTAAGCGCGACGCGCTTTAGTCTAGTTCTTTCGCTTGACCATGATCTTTCCGAACTGCAGGTCAGCGCAGCAAAAACAGGGTTCCACTTTTTGGGATCATGGTCTAGGACGATTTCCGGTCGAGGATTTCGAATGACTCACGGGAACTGGCTGACAACGGGCGTAGTCTGCGCCGCGATCGCCTTTGTCGTCGCCACAGGCGCTTTCTTCCATTCCCAGCAACCGGCTTCGGCCGACAGCCGGGCGATGATCCTTGCCGTCGACCCGCAGCCGCTGGTCGCGGTGACGAAAGGCGGCGAACGCTCTTTTTCCGTCGAAATCGCCGACGCCTCGGCTGAGCGCGACGCCGGCCTGATGTTTCGCGAGGAGATGGCCGACGATCGTGGCATGCTGTTCGTGTTCGAGGAGCCTCAGGATGTCAGCTTCTGGATGAAGAACACGCCGATGCCGCTCGACCTGATCTTTGTCGGCCAGGACGGCAGGATCCGGGCGATCAAGCAAGGCAAGCCGCAATCCGAGGCGATGATCTCGCCCGGCGAGCCGGTTCGCTTCGTGCTCGAGCTCAAGGCAGGCACGGCAGCCAGGAGCGGCATCGCGGACGGCGATTTGTTGCGTCACCCGGCAATCGGCACTGCGCACAACTGAACGCGCAGGATCGATCGCAGATGCAGTTTTTCTCCCATGACGGTTTTGACCTTGCCTTCCTCGACCGCCAGCCGGCATCGGGCAGGGCGATCCGGTGCTCATGATCCATGGCTTCGCCTCGACCCACTACGTCAATGGGTGTCGCCCGGCTGGTTCAAGGCGATCTTCGCCCTGTCTGTTTCGACGACTGCTAGCCTGAGGGCTCGGAACCTCTCTCCAGAAGGTACGCTGCCACATCCTCGGAGAACCGTCTGCGCTTGCCTGCGGCGCGACAAGGACGCAATCCGGATGTTCGGGATCTCGAGCGCCCTGAACCACCCCGTGTTACCTGGCGATGCCGGACTGGCGCGCGATGCGCCGAGCCGCAGCCGCGTCATTGCTCGCGCAGGCGGCCACAAGAGGTCCTCATCGTCAAGGTCAGCAGTAACACCTGCTCTTTCGAGCGCGGCGGCGACCTCCGGCAGGCCGTACCGCGCCTGCGTGTAGGCGCTGACACCGTCCCGCGTTCATGCCGTCCTGCTCGAACACCTCGATGCCTAGTGCCCGCGCCCGCTCCGGCGTGAGCATCAGGAAGTCGTTCGGCCCAGCGATCCTGAAGAAGCGAATGGCTTCGATCCGCACACCAAGATGCGTGGTTCTGTTGCAAATTTTTGTTGAACTGAAGCAAGAAGAGATGGCGGGCGGTGCTTATGCGGCGGCGAGGATATCGAACTGCTCGGCCAATGACGGATTTGGGTTGAAGGCGAACCTCGCCTGTCGTTTGCGCATCATGTGAAGCATTTCGATGCCGTCGAGGATGATGCTTGCGGCTGCGGGAGATTTGAAGCCGAGCATCGGCCGAACACGGCGCTTGATCCGCCGATGGTCCTGCTCGATCCGGTTGTTCAAGTATTGGCTTTGGCGGATTCGGATCGGCTTCGGTCGGCGCCTGCAGCGATCCTGCAATCGATGTGTCGTATCGCAGGAAACGATCGCCTCCTGGTTGGTCTGGCTACCATCGATGACGACACGATCGGGACGCCCATGGCGCTCCAGCGCTTTCCTGAAGAAACGCTTGGCCGCCGGCAAATCCCGATGTTCGCTGAAATAGAATTCGACCGTGTCGCCGACGCTGTCGATAGCGCGGTAGAGATACATCCACTGCCCTCGGACCTTGATGTAGGTTTCATCAACATGCCATTTGCCGGTCGCTGCGCGCTTGCGCCGGTTGAAGCGCTCCAGCAGCAAGGGCGAGAAGTGAACAACCCAGCGATGGATCGTCGAATGATCAACGCTAATGCCACGCTCGGCCATCATCTCCTTCAAATCGCGCAGGCTCAGTCCATATGCCAGATACCAGCGAACGCACACCAGGATGACCGATCGGTCGAAATGCCGGCCTCTGAACATCACAAACCTCCTAAAAAAATGTCGGAGGTCACTTGCCAGACAACCCGTAACGAAAAAGTTTGCAACAGAACCCCTCAGCCTCTGCTCGGCGACAAGAGCGTCCCGATAGGTCTCTTGGCGCCGAAAATAAACAATATGGCCCGGACAGTGTGCTGGCGTTGTTGCGTTCATGGGTTCAATGGATGATTGATTTCGCTGTTTTCGGTGTCGGTCAAGAGGGCGCCTGCTTTTTTGCTTTCGCAAGCTGGGCGCCCGTCAGCAATGTGATGACGGAATATCCTATGAGGAATCGACGCCCTGTAGCCCCTCGAGATCGCACAAACGGGAGTCGGCTTCCGATTGGCTGTCCGCCTTCGCGGCGATCTTCGCCACCCGGCCGATTGCCGCCGAAAGCCTGCGCGTGCGACCGCTCGACTGACCAGAAACTCGGGAGGGCTTATGGATGATGCTGGGGACGCATTGGCAGGGCTCGCTTGGCAACCCTATTGCAGAGTCCACCGGGCCCGCCGGCGACATAATCAAGGAGCTCTCGCATAGAACAAGCCGGTGTTTGGTTTCTCCCGGATCATCTGCGATTTAATTCAAATCCGTCTGTGGATATTGACGATTGCGTGACCCTCACCTCGTAGACGGCTAACGCGGGCGGCAACTGAGAGGGTCATATGACAAGCGATTTTTCCGCCGCGCGAGTGCATCTAGATCGAGCATATCATTACCTGCGAGGCGATGATCCGATGAGCCAGAGGGGGCGGGAAGCCTTGGATCTGCTAATTGAGGCAGTTGCCGTCGAGGAGTTCAGGCAGCCGAGCCAAAACGCGGAAGTGCTAATGTTTCCGATTGGGCGCCGCTTCTGAGGCGCTCCATGGTGGCAACCATGAACGTGATGTGCAAACATCCTCAGAATATTGCCTGTCAAGGCATGAGCCGAGTCGGCAATCGAATGGGAGTCCGAAGCCTGTCGCCCACAACCTTCTGAATTTCGCTGCGCCTATTGTCATCGGCGGCAGCTATTCCGGAATGGCCGCCGCCCGGCAGTTCCGCCGCGCCCGCGCCAGGTGCCGGGTTGTGGCGGAACGCTTTTTGCCAGCCATTCGCCTGCCTTCCTGTCCCAGGACGGCGTCGATCCGGCCGAGATCACGGAACGGTCGCCTGAGTAGCTTTCGCGCTACGCGACGCCCTGGTACGACGGAACGGCCGAACGGGTGAGAGGAGCCGCGACGGTTCGGCTCCTACTCGCTGACGGCCCTCCGCGGAGGGCCGTCGAGTCTTTTTCGCTGCCGGCGTTTGATATGCGCTGCCAAGGGTCAATGAGCTGGCGGAGATATGGGGGAACAGCATTCCACCGACCCTGATGTATGGCTGTGAACTCTAACGGGACGGCTCGGCGTGATTGGTGCCGATCCTGCCCGGCTCACCAGGCACCTCGCGTGTCCGAATGAGTAGGTCTTTGCCCTGCGGAGCGAATGCTCATTTTTCCATAATCATTGCATATATCAGTGCTAGGAAGGTCCGAATTGGAAACGAAAACAATGGGGCGAGGCTTATGATGTTGAGCTGTAGCCGAGGCAAATCGCCTGCACAGCTTTTCCGCTATCTATCGGCCAAGTGGCCTGCGGCGTTCAATCCGAAAGCGCCCAGGCCGCTCAAGATCGGCATCCATCATGACATTCGGGTGCTCGACGGCGAACTGTCCGATGATGAATTGAGGAGAGCCCTGCTGGCGTATACCAAGATGGCCAAATACTTGGCGAGACTGGATGCCGGCGCCGCACGGGTCAATCTCGATGGCAAGCCGGCCGGCGTGGTCTCGGATGCGGACGCCGCGACCGCCAAGGCTTTGCTTTGCTCCCGCAAGGACAAACAAAAGGGCAAGCAAACGCCGGAGCCAAGGGTTGAGCCTCAAGCGCCACCCAAACCAAAACCGAAGCGAACCGCCGTGTCCAAGGCGAAGAATACGGCCGACAGCCCGACCGGGATAATCGTTGAGACGAAGCGTCGCCGGTCATTCCGAAAGCCGATGACTTGATCGCCTCTGAGCGATAGCTCGCGCCGACCGGGACAGCCCTCAGGGTCGGAGCACATGGCGCCCCCGCCAATCCGAATTGCCGCGATCGCAATGGAGCTGCCGCATTCGCGCGCGAAAAACGGACTGGTCGGTCATCCCTTCTTCGGGATGAACGAAGGCCGGAGGCTATTCCGATGGTCGTTCTGGCTACCGCTGCGACCGTGATATTTCGGGATGGCAGTCAGATCGATGCCGGCCCAGATTGACTGTGGCCATACTGCTGCTCAACCTCCTCTCAGTTGATGACGTTGGAAAGAATGGGAAGCAGATTGGGAAATTCAGCGCGCAGGCCTGACGGCGCCAGCTTCTGCCGGGCGATCGCCTTCAGGCGTGGCGGCAGGTGAACCCGAGCAGGCGGCAAAAAGCGACGCCGACGGCGCTCTGGCCATGGCTGTCGAATATTGGCCCTGAATCTCCACGTTGGTGCAGTGTCGCAGCACGCCCTTGATCATCGCGGCGACCTCCGAAGACGAACAGCGCTCGAGTTGCGAGAAAATGCAGGTCGAGCCCTTTTCGACATGCCAGTAGGTCATCACGCCGCGACCGCCATAGCGGACATGCCATTCCGTCATCAGGTTGCCGTCCCAAGCGCCGAACTTCTTGGACTTCGACGCGCAGGCCGTCCCGGCTTCGCCCCAGATGGCGGTGTTGCGGATAGCCAGAGTGTTGCATTGGCAACGCGCCCGCAAGCCGCCTCGAGCGCGCCTCTAAGCAAGCACGTGAACCCCTGAGCCAACCTCCTATGGGTCAATAGGGTCAGGTGGCCTGCCATCATTCCAGGACAGGACAACTGACAAAGAAGGTGTCGCCTATCCGACACTCTTCTGTCGTCTTTGTTGGGTCCGCGACACCGGCCTATTTCGCCGAGCTCTTGTCTGGCCTCAGGCTAATCCGCTGAAAAGTAATCACAATGTTTTTCTTCTGCTGGGTCGGCCAAATTGGCACGAGTTTTGAAACTCCTTCGTTGGGAGCCGGGAGCCGCCGACCGACCTCCATTTCGTGGATGACACCGCGATCGATGAAACGGAGAAAGAAAAGCAAAATGTCAAATCCGCATCAGATAGCATTCTATGCAAGGGGGCCTCGGCGAAACCGCCCCGCACCCAAACTGGCTGCCGCCCTTGTCGACCCTTGCGCAGGAAATCTTGATGGCCGGCTGCAACTCAAAGGCCCACCACACTCGTCTTATCCTGAACTCGAAGGCGCAGGATAAAGTTCTGCATCTCACCGCGCGGTATGCCTAGACAGTTACACGTTGGCCGATCTTGATAATCGAGTCGGGCTACGCCGCGCAGGACGTTCACATGCCGTCTTACTCATTCGCTGCCGCAGCGCCTTCCGCCCTTCCATCGCTTAGAGAGTGACGTGCCACCATGTCCGAACAACCCTTGCCGACGCTGCCGATGTGGCGCGTCGATCACATCGAGCCCTCGCCCGAGATGTTGGCGCTACGCGCCAACGGTCCGATCCACCGCGTGCGCTTCCCGTCCGGGCACGAAGGCTGGTGGGTGACAGGCTACGACGATGCCAAGGCGGCGCTGTCCGACGCGGCGTTCCGGCCCGCGGGAATGCCGCCGGCGGCATTCACCCCGGATTCGGTGATTCTCGGTTCGCCGGGGTGGCTGGTCTCGCACGAGGGGGGCGAGCATGCCCGGTTACGCACGATCGTGGCGCCGGCCTTCAGCAACCGCAGGGTGAAGGTGCTCGCGCAGCAGGTCGAGGCGATCGCCGCGCAATTGTTCGAGACGCTGGCGGCCCAGCCCCAGCCCGCCGACCTGAGGCGCCACCTCTCCTTTCCGCTTCCGGCCATGGTCATCAGCGCGCTGATGGGCGTGCTCTACGAGGATCACGCCTTTTTCGCCGGGCTGTCCGACGAGGTGATGACGCACCAGCATGAAAGCGGCCCGCGCAGCGCGTCGCGCCTGGCCTGGGAAGAATTGCGCGCCTACATTCGCGGTAAGATGTGGGACAAGCGCCAGGATCCGGGCGACAACCTGCTGACGGATCTGCTCGCGGCGGTCGAGCAGGGCAACGCGACCGAGGAAGAGGCGATCGGCCTGGCGGCGGGCATGCTGGTGGCAGGGCACGAGAGCACCGTCGCGCAGATCGAATTCGGCCTGCTGGCCATGTTCCGCCATCCGCATCAGCGCGAACGCCTGGTCGGCGATCCATCCCTGGTGGACAAGGCGGTGGAGGAAATCCTTCGCATGTACCCGCCGGGCGCGGGCTGGGACGGCGTCATGCGCTATCCGAGGACCGACGTGACTATCGCGGGCGTGCATATTCCCGCGGAGAGCAAGGTGCTGATCGGCCTGCCGGCGACGTCGTTCGATCCGCGCCATTTCGACGACCCGGAAATCTTCGACATCGGACGCGACGAAAATCCGCACCTGACGTTCTCGCACGGGCCGCACTACTGCATCGGCATGGCGCTGGCCAGGCTGGAACTCAAGGTGGTGGTCGGCTCGATCTTCCAGCGCTTTCCCGCGCTGCGCCTGGCCGTGGCGCCCGAAGAACTGAAGTTGCGCAAGGAGATCATCACTGGCGGGTTCGAGGAGTTCCCGGTGCTCTGGTGACGCGCGGACGCCGCCCGGAATCGCGATCTACTCCGCAATTTGCCGGCGCGCCTAGCACGCGCCGGTCAGATCAGCCAGCCAACAGGTAACCAAGATGGACGTGCAAGAAACCACGGCAGCATGCCGGGACGCCTTCGCCGAACTGTCGTCGCCAGCGTGCATCCACGACCCGTATCCGTTCATGCGGTGGTTGCGCGAGCACGATCCGGTGCACCGCGCGGCGTCGGGCCTCTTTCTGTTGAGCCGCCACGCCGACATCTACTGGGCACTCAAGGCCACGGGCGATGCGTTTCGGGGACCGGCGCCGGGCGAACTGGCGCGCTATTTCCCGCGTGCGGAGACCAGCCTGTCACTCAATCTCCTCGCGTCCACGCTAGCGATGAAGGAACCACCGACGCATACGCGTCTGCGCCGGCTGATCTCGCGCGATTTCACCATACGCCAGATCGACAACCTGCGGCCGAGCATCGCACGCATCGTCGCAGCGCGCCTGGACGGCATGGCGCCCGCGCTGGAGCGCGGGGAGGCGGTGGACCTGCATTGGGAATTCGCGCTGGCTGTGCCCATTCTGGTCTTCGCCGAACTGTTCGGCATGCCCCAGGATGACATGTTCGGGCTCGCCGCCGGCATCGGCGCCATTCTGGAAGGCCTGAGCCCACACGCCAGCGATCCCCAGCTCGCCGAGGCGGACGCGGCCAGCGCCAGGGTGCAGGCCTACTTCGGCGACCTCATACAGCGCAAGCGCACCGATCCCCGCAACGACATCGTGTCGATGGTGGTCGGCGCACACGACGACGATGCGGACACGCTGTCGGATGCGGAGTTGATCAGCATGCTGTGGGGCATGCTGCTGGGCGGCTTCGCCACCACTGCTGCGACCATCGACCATGCGGTCCTAGCGATGCTGGCGTATCCCGAACAGCGGCACTGGCTGCAGGGAGACGCCGTGGGGGTGAAGGCATTCGTCGAAGAAGTCCTGCGCTGCGACGCGCCTGCCATGTTCAGCTCCATTCCGCGTATCGCCCAGCGCGACATCGAACTGGGCGGCGTGGTGATCCCGAAGAACGCGGACGTGCGCGTGCTGATCGCGGCCGGCAATCGCGACCCGGACGCCTTCTCCGATCCCGACCGCTTCGATCCCGCGCGGTTCTACGGCACCACTCCTGGCATGTCGACCGACGGGAAGATCATGCTGAGCTTTGGCCACGGCATCCACTTCTGCCTCGGTGCGCAACTGGCCCGGGTGCAGTTGGCCGAGAGCCTGCCGCGGATCGAGGCGCGCTTCCCCACGCTGGCATTGGCCGAGCAGCCGACCCGGGAGCCATCCGCGTTCCTCAGGACGTTCCGCGCGCTGCCGGTGCGACTGCATGCTCAGGGGGGCTGAGATGCGCGTCGTGATCGATCAGGATCTATGCGGAACCACCGGGCAGTGTGTGCTGACGCTGCCGGGCACCTTTCGCCAGCGCGAACCGGACGGCGTGGCGGAAGTGTGCGTGGCGACGGTCCCGCAGGCGCTGCACGCCGCCGCGCGGCTCGCGGCCAGCCAGTGTCCGGTCGCCGCCATTCGGGTCATCGAAAGCGACGCTGGCGAGCGCGCCAGCGCCGACCCTGCGCCTTCTCCGGCGCAGGCTGAGCGGCATGCCGCGAAAGACCAACGCAACCCAGGAGGACGGTTTGAAGGCAAGGTGGCCGTGGTGACCGGCGCCGGCGCCGGCATCGGCAAGGCATGCGCCCTCGCCATCGCGCGCGAGGGCGGCAGAGTGGTGGTGGCCGACATTGATGGCTCGGCGGCCGTCGCCTGCACCGCGCAGATCGCGGCCGAAGCGGGCCACGCGCTGGCCCTGGCCATGGACATCGCCGATGCGCAGGCGGTGGCAGCGCTGTTCGAGACGGCGGAGCGGCACTTCGGTGGGGTCGACCTGCTGGTGAACAACGCGAGCGCCATGCATCTGACACCGCGCGACCGCACGATCCTCGACCTGGACCTGGCGGTCTGGGATCAGACCATGGCGACCAATCTGCGCGGCACGCTGCTCTGCTGCCGGCAGGCCATCCCACGAATGATCGCCCGCGGCGGTGGCGCGATCGTCAACATGTCGTCGTGCCAGGGGCTCAGCGGTGACACCGCGCAGACGTCCTACGCCGCGTCGAAGGCGGCGATGAACATGCTGTCGGCCTCGCTCGCCACCCAGTACGGTCATGCGCAGATCCGCTGCAACGCGGTTGCGCCGGGTCTCATCATGACCGAGCGTCTCCTCGCCAAGCTGGACGAGTGCATGCAACGGCATCTGAGCCGGCACCAACTCCTGCAGCGCGTCGGCCGCCCCGAGGACGTGGCCGCGCTGGTGGCGTTCCTGCTCTCCGACGATGCTGCGTTCATCACCGGCCAGGTCCTGTGCATCGACGGCGGCATGCTGGCGCATGTGCCGACGTACGCCGACGGTGGCAACAGCCGCGCCGCGCGGCCTGCCGGCGACACCGCCAAAGCGGCCGCGGGGCCGCGCTGCTGATGGACATGCTGCTCAACCCGCTGGACCGTCGGCACCGGCTGCGGGACGACATCCCGGTCGTGCCCGGCGCTTTCCCCCTGGTCGGACATCTTCCCGCCATCGTATGCGACCTGCCGCGCCTGCTGCGGCGCGCGGAACGGACGTTGGGCAGCCACTTCTGGCTGGATTTCGGCCCTGCCGGACACCTGATGACCTGCGTGGATCCGGATGCGTTTGCACTGCTCCGGCACAAGGACGTGTCCTCGGCGCTGATCGAAGAGATCGCGCCCGAATTGCTTGGCGGAACGTTGGTCGCCCAGGACGGCGGCGCGCACCGGCAGGCGCGCGACGCGATCAAGGCGGCGTTCCTGCCCAAGGGGCTGACCCAAGCCGGCATCGGCAACCTGTTCGCGCCCGTCATCCAGGCGCGGGTGCAGGCGTGGCGCGACCGCGGCGACGTAACCATCCTGCGCGAAACCGGCGACCTGATGCTCAAGCTCATCTTCAGCCTCATGGGAATCCCAGCGCAGGACCTGCCGGGATGGCATCGCAAATACCGGCAACTGCTGCAGTTGATCGTCGCGCCCCCGGTCGACCTGCCTGGACTGCCCTTGCGGCGCGGCCGCGCCGCCCGCGACTGGATCGACGCGCAGTTGCGCCAGTTCGTCCGCGACGCGCGCGCACATGCCGCGCGCACTGGGTTGATCAATGACATGGTGAGCTCCTTCGATCGCGGCGACGATGCGCTCTCCGACGACGTCCTGGTCGCCAATATCCGCCTACTGCTGCTTGCCGGTCACGACACCACCGCCTCGACGATGGCCTGGATGGTGATCGAGCTGGCGCGGCAGCCTGGGCTATGGGACGCCCTGGTCGAGGAGGCGCAACGCGTGGGCGCGGTGCCGACCCGGCACGCGGACCTGGCGCAGTGTCCGGTCGCCGAGGCGCTGTTCCGCGAGACGCTGCGCGTGCATCCGGCGACCACGCTCCTGCCGCGTCGCGCGCTGCAGGAATTGCAACTCGGCCAACGGCGCATTCCTGCGGGCACCCCTCTGTGCATCCCGCTGCTGCATTTCTCGACCTCTGCGCTGCTGCACGAGGCGCCTGATCAGTTCCGCCTGGCACGGTGGCTGCAACGCACGGAGCCGATCCGGCCGGTGGACATGCTGCAGTTCGGTACCGGCCCACACGTCTGCATCGGTTACCACCTGGTATGGCTGGAAATGGTGCAGTTCTGCATCGCCTTGGCACTGACCATGCACAAGGCCGGGGTGCGGCCGCGGTTGCTGAGCGCCGTCGAAAAAGGTCGGCGCTATTTCCCGACCGCACATCCGTCCATGAAAATCCGCATCGGATTCTCATGAGCTGGCATCGCATGCCCCGTGTGGCGAGGCAGCTGCGCCGGCGACGCGCGGCAATGCTGCACTCGGCGCGCGCGCTCGGTGCGACGCCGCCAACACCGCGGCGGCTCGGACGCTCGCCGTGGCCGTGCCAGGTACAAGGACATGAACGACATGCAGACCGATTCCACGCTACACGACGACGCGCAGGCGCGCGGCGCATCCGGCAGGCTGCCGTCGGAGATCTGGATGCAGGACGGCGCAAGGCGGGTCGAACAGGCGCTGGCGCGTCTTCTCTGCGCCGAAGACGACGGTGAGACCGAGCTGATGGCGGCGATGCGCTACGCCACCTTGCATGGCGGAAAGCGCACCCGCGCCTTGCTCTGTCTGGCTACCGGCGCACTGGCCGACACGCCGGCGCCCATGCTCGACGATGTCGGCGCCGCCATCGAGATGATGCACGCCTGTACCCTGGTCCACGACGACCTGCCCGCAATGGACGATGACGTGCTTCGCCGCGGCCTTCCGACCGTGCACGTCAAGTTCGGCGAAGCCACTGCGATCCTGGTCGGCGATGCGCTGCAGGCGCACGCCTTCCTGACCCTGGCGAGCCTGGATGCGCCGAGCGACAACCGTATCGCGCTCGTGCGCGAACTGGCGCAGGCGGTGTCCGCCGAGGGTGCCGCAGGCGGGCAGGCCATGGATCTGTCGCTGGTAGGAAAGCACGTCGAGCTGGACAGGATCGTGGCGATGCACCGGATGAAGAGCGGAGCACTAGTGCGCGCGTCCGTTCGCATGGGCGCGCTATGCGCCATCGCGGAGGATGCCGCCCACGCTGCGCTGTACTGTGCGCTCGATCGCTACTCCGCCTGTTTTGGCCTGGCGTTGCAGGTGGTCGACGACATTCTCGACGCGACAGCGGATACCGCGACGTTGGGCAAGACCCCCGGCAAGGACGCGGCGGCGCAGAAGCCGACCTGTGCGTCGATCATGGGGCTGCAGGCAGCGCGCCAGTTGGCGCTGGATCTGTTGCGCGACGCCGGGGAGGCCATCGCCCCGCTGGGAACGCGTGCGGAACGGTTGGCGCAGATGCTGCAGCGGGCCAACGCGTATCTGTTCAAGCACGCGCCATGCGCATGAGCGCGCCCGTCCGCATGGAGTCGCCCCTGTGCCGCTGCGATCGATCGGCCGGCGTGAGCGGTGCATGCTGCACTGTGTCCAAGTCGGCGGCGGCGATCGCAGCGGTTGCCCAGCACAGCCGCGGCTCACGCGGCGCGCTGCGCGCAAGCCTATGCGGCGGACCGGCCCCAGCATGGGGCGCGTCGCCGCGCCGGAGCA
>NZ_CAAF010000026.1:0-27500 GCF_000359125.1 Mesorhizobium sp. STM 4661
TGCGGGGGCGAGGAACCCAGGTCTTGAGAGGCTGGGGGCGGGACAAACTTCGACAATTGGATTATGACAGGGGACGGTGTTTCGTCCTGCCAGCCGACGGTTCCGCTCTGCTACCGATAATGCGTCGATGCCTTGAACGCGGCCGGGTCGTCGGCGGCGAGCGCGCCAGAAAATTCGGGAATCCGCACCACAAGCATCATTGCCCAGAACAGCGGCCAGTCCGTCGGGCGGCAGAACTCCTTGCCCACGGCCTGCGCTGTCTGGCGGTTTTCCTTGAAGGACGTCGCCACGGCGCGATAAGCGAGGCCGAGCTTCGAGCGATGCGGTTTCCTGCGTTGCTCCATCTGCGCGTACTGGTAGCCCTTGTT
Source organism: Mesorhizobium sp. STM 4661 (assembly GCF_000359125.1). Lineage (GTDB taxonomy): Bacteria > Pseudomonadota > Alphaproteobacteria > Rhizobiales > Rhizobiaceae > Mesorhizobium. The sequence continues at coordinate 369 of NZ_CAAF010000026.1, forward strand.
GCGCCTGACGTCCCAGATGAACCCCAATCCCTCATAGGCGTGGATCGAGACGGCCCTGGGCGCAACCTCCATGGCGACGCCGTCCTTCAGCATGGCATGCTGGCGCAGATGCGAGCTGACGAAGGGACCGTGATCGGCCTCGAAGCGATGGCGTTCAAGCACCTGGCGCCGGTAGAGCGCGCCATTGTTGCTGGCATGAATGACCTGGCCATGGCGGTTGCGGCGCTCGATGAAGCCGCGGTCGAGCAGCGACATCACCCTTTTCATCATGTTCTCTTCGCCGTAGCTGGTCCGTCCGGAAACCGCGCCCAGCTGCGGGTCCTTCTCGACGGTTTCGTACAAGGCCGCCAGCCATCCCGGCCGCGGCAGACAGTCGGCCTCGACCACCGCAACCAGGTCATGACGGCAGTATGCGAGTGCGGCGTCCTTCAACTGCGAGGACTCGTCGCTGTCATGCGTCGCGACGGTCACCGACGGGCAGAGCCAGGCGGATTTGCCGGCGAACTCGGCCTCGATTTCCGAAGTATGGCTGCCTGAAGTCTGGCCGCTGGGCAGCATGATGACGATTTCGCCGGGAATGCCCTGGCGGTCCTGCGCATAGGCCTGCAGCGAGCGCCGCAATTCCGCGTCGCCATCCGCGGTCAGATAGTCGGAAACGATGATCAGGCTGACCGGCAGCACCGGAGATATTCTTTCAAGCAAGCCGCCGATCCTTCCTAACGACTATGTGGAAGTATGCCTTGTACCACATAGCGGACAGCGGTGCGTAGTGTCGCCTCATCCTCGTCGAGACGATTGGTGAGAAGATGCTTCCAGGCGAAGGAGGCGATCAGGTCGGCGACGAGCGCGGCGTCGACATCGACTGCCACCTCGCCGCGCGCCTTGGCGCGTTCGATCATCTGGCCGGTATGGGAGCGGCGGCCTTGCGAATACTCGGCAAGGGCCGCTCCGGCGGCCGGGTTTGACTGCGCCTCGGCGATCAGCGATCTGAAGACGCTGCCCGACGATGTCTCGCGCCAATGCGAAAACAGGCTTTTGAGGAAGCCGACGAGGTCATCCTCGATGTTGCCGGTGTCGGGACTGTCGACACGTTTGCCCCGCTGATAGATTTCGAGCAGCAGGGCTGCCTTGCTCGGCCACCAGCGATAGACCGTGGGTTTGCCGGCCCGCGCCCGCCGGGCCACGGCTTCGATCGAAAAGCCGGCATAGCCGGCCTCGACCAGCACCGCTTCGGCGGCGTCGAGAATGGCCTCGGCGCTGTCGGGGTTGCGTCGCGCGCCGATCGACTTGCGCCCGGGATCGGCGTCTTCGGCCATTCCTGTCATCCTCGCCAACAATTTCGCCGGCAATCATATGCGAGCTGGCGATGAAACGAAACGGCCCGTTCCACCAACAGCCATCATGCTGACAAATCGTCCGGTGCGGAAGTGGCGGAAACCGGAGCCCCCCGCCCCGGCCGGTTGCGAAAACGCCCTTGCACCGGCGCGTCGTATCGGGCAAACCGGCCTGCCCCCAAGCGTTTTCCCGCCCGAGGTCCCCATGTCCACGACGATTTCGCCGCTCGCGCCGAAGAAATATCCCAAAATGCCCGCGGTCGAGGGCGTGCGCATCGCCACCGCCGAAGCAGGGATAAAGTACAAGAACCGTACTGACCTGCTGGCCATGGTCTTTGATCCCGGCACCACAGTGGCCGGCGTCTTTACCAGGTCGAAATGCCCGTCGGCGCCGGTCGATTTCTGCCGGCAGAACCTGGGGCAGGGCAAGGCGCGCGTGCTCGTCGTCAATTCCGGCAACGCCAATGCCTTCACCGGCAACAAGGGGCGCGCCTCCACGGCAATGACCGGCGAGGCGGCGGCCAAGGCGGCAGGATGCACGCCAGGCGAGGTGTTCCTGGCCTCCACCGGGGTGATTGGCGAGCCGCTCGATACCGGCAAGTTCAGCCATTTGCTCGCCGGGCTGGTCAAGGACGGGAAGCCAGAGTTGTGGACCGAAGCCGCCAGGGCGATCATGACCACGGATACCTATGCCAAAGTGGCGACCGCGACCATCAAGCTCGGCGATGCCGACGTCACCATCAACGGCATTGCCAAGGGCGCCGGCATGATCGCGCCCGACATGGCGACGATGCTCTCCTTCATCGCCACCGATGCGCCGATCGCAGCACCGGTGCTGCAGGATCTGTTGTCGCGCGGCACGGCCAAGACCTTCAACGCGGTCACCGTCGACAGCGACACCTCGACCAGCGACACGCTGCTGATGTTCGCCACAGGTGCTGCCGCCAGGCGCGGCGCGCCTTTAATCAGCGATCCCAGGGATGCACGCCTCGGCGCGTTCCGCCGCGCGCTCGGCAAGGTGCTGAAATCGCTGGCGTTGCAGGTGGTGCGCGACGGCGAGGGTGCGCGCAAGCAGGTCGAGGTCACCGTCACCGGGGCGAAATCGGCCCGCTCGGCCAAACGCATCGCGCTCTCCATCGCCAATTCGCCGCTGGTCAAGACGGCGGTCGCCGGCGAGGACGCCAATTGGGGCCGCGTCGTCATGGCCGTCGGCAAGGCCGGCGAGCCGGCCGACCGCGACCTTCTGTCGATCTGGTTCGGCGACAACAGGCTGGCGCATGAGGGCGAGCGCGACCCTGGCTATTCAGAAGAGGCGACATCGGCCTATATGAAGCGCGACGAAATCCGCATTCGCGCCGATATCGGCCTCGGCCGCGGCAAGGCGACGGTGTGGACCTGCGACCTCACCAAGGAATATGTCGCCATCAACGGCGACTATCGTAGCTGAGGAATTTGGCGGAGCTGATGACATTGGTTTCCAGACATCCGGCAAGCATGCTCGCCATCGTGCGCCGCTACGAGGCCGCAGGCTTTCGCGCCTGGCCGGCGGCGGCCGTCCACTATGACGGCACCTGGGTGGTGCGGCTGACGGCCGGCCACCCGGCCAAGCGGCTGAATTCGGTCAATCCCCTCGATCCGGGCGACATCCAGCACATTGCCGAGCGCATCGGCCGGGCCAGCCGCCGTTTCGACGCCTATGGCAGGCCGCTGACCTTCCGCATCTCGCCACTGTCGGGGCCTGATCTGTCCAGGCATCTCGACAAGGAAGGCTGGAGCATATTCGACGAATCGCTGGTGATGCGCCTGCCGCTGGCGGATGCGCAACTCGACCCGGCCATGGACCAGATCCCGTTGAAGGACATCAGCCGCTTCATCGGCGCATCGCTGAAGGTCAGCGGTTCCGACGTGGCGCTGCGCCCCGGCCTGTCCGAGATCATCGGCGCGATCCAGCCCGAGGCCGGGCTGTTCGCGCTCGAAGAGGGCAGCGAGCCGCTGGCAACGCTGATCTGCGTCCACGACGGCGATCTTGCCGGATTGTTCGAGATCGCCACCGACAGATCGGTGCGCAACCAGGGCCATGGCCGCAATCTTATCCTGTCGGCGCTGAAATGGGCGCGGCTGCGTGGCGCCCGCGAAGCCTGGCTGCAGGTCGAGGCCGGCAATGCGCCGGCGCTGGCACTCTACCGTTCGCTGGGCTTCGAAGAAGTCTATCGCTATCACTACCGCCGGCCGTCCGGCGCATGAGCGACGTCAAACCCGCCGGCAAGCGCCTGCTCCTGGTCGCAGCCTGCGCGCTGGTCGATGCCGACGGCCGCGTGCTTCTGGCGCAGCGGCCGCAAGGCAAGCAGCTCGCCGGTCTGTGGGAATTTCCGGGCGGCAAGGTCGAGCCCGGCGAGACGCCGGAACAGTGCCTCATCCGTGAGCTGCACGAGGAAATCGGCATCGAGACCGAAATCCCCTGCCTGGCGCCGCTGACCTTCGCCAGCCACTCCTACGATGATTTTCACTTGCTGATGCCGCTGTTCGTCTGCCGCCGCTTCCGTGGCATCGCCCAGCCGAAGGAAGGCCAGGTGCTGAAATGGGTTCGGCCGCGCCAGATGCGCGATTTTCCGATGCCCCCGGCCGACCCGCCGCTGGTTCAGTTCCTCATCGATCTGCTGTGAGCCGGATTGTTCACTGCCGGCCCTGTTTCACGCAGCGTTAATGAAAGATTTATCTTGCCGTGAAAAGTTGAGGCAAAGCGCCGATATCACCGGGAGCGATTGCATGAGCCTCGACAGGGACTGGGACTCGATCCGGCCCGACCGTTTCCGTAGCGCAAGCGAAGCAGGCATGGGCCTGCTGCGCATCACGCTGCTGTTCGGCTCGGCCGCGGTGGCTTTGGCCTTGTTCGCGACGCCTTACCTCGACAGCCGGACGAGATTGCAGTCCACGGGCGACGATTTTGCCGGTGGCGTCGACATGATGAGCACGGCTTCGATCGGTCAACAGGATACCTACACGCTGCGCAGGAGCGTGCTGCAGCCGCTGCCCGGTTCGGTCTGCGTAATACGCGGCAATGGCAGGCGCAGCGGCGACTGCTGATCAAGCGCGTCATGCATACCGTATCCCGAAACTGCCGGACTTTTTGAGCGATATGCATAGTTAACATATTTCGGGAAGGCCGCCGTTTCATCGCCTGTTAAGCCTGTGCCGTTAACCTTTCTTAACAGGTCGGCGCTAGGGTCGTGGCAAGCGGGATCGATGGCCATGAAAACACTGCTGCTGCGATTTTTGGAAGACGAGACAGGCGCCACAGCCATCGAATATGGGCTGATCGCGGCCGTACTGTCGCTCACCATCATTACCGGCGTCGGCACGGCCGCCAACGCGATCTCCTGGCTGTTCAGCGACAACAGCAGCAAGCTGGCCAATGCTTTCGCGAAGTGACCGCAACCGGATTATCGGTTGTTGGAACCCGGCCTGCGCCCTTCGGGATTTTCCAAGATCGTCTTGAGCGAGACCTTGGCCGAGCCCGGCTTCAGCGGCTTTTGCTGCGAGGCATCTGGTGCCCAGCCGGACATCCAGACGATCGGGAAACTTGTCCTGATGCGACTATCGGCGTCCGCGAACCGCTCGGCGTAGATTTCGGCGGCACGGGCAAACAGCTTTCGCGTGCCCGGCCGGCGGCTGCGATCGACGAGCGCGCTGGTCTCGCCCATGGCCCGCAAATCCGCCATCAGGCCAAACAGGGTTGCGTAGCGCACCGTGACCGTCTCGACATCGGCGACCGGCAGGGCGAAGCCGGCACGCTGCAAGAGCGCGCCGGCGTCGCGCACGTCGGTGAACGGGATGACGCGCGGGCTGGCGCCGCCGTAAAGCTCGGTCTCGGCTGCCAGCAGGCTTTCGCGCAGTTCGGATAGCGTGCCGGCTCCGGCAAAAGCGCCGAGGAAAAGACCGTCAGGCTTCAGCGCGCGGCGGATCTGCACCAGCATGCCGGGAATGTCGTTCATTGCCTGCAGCGACAACAGGCAGACAACGAGGTCGAGGCTTTCCGGTTCGAACGGCACGGTTTCCAAGGATGAAACCAGTCCGGCCTCGCCATTAAGGAAAGCCGCGTCCGCCTCGACGCGCACGATATCCGCCACCTTGCCGCTTGCCGCGAGCAGGTCGGCGGCGGCCGGCGTCTGACAAAACAGGACGGCCGCCCTGTTAAATTTGCGCTCGACGGCGCCCAGCCGGTCGGCAAGGTCCTCGGCCGCCCGGCGCATCAGGAAATCCGCGCCGCTGACAGGGTGGGCCAATGCCCGGCGCTTGTGCGCCAGCCAGAGCGGAATGTCGATTATAGGTTGCAACGGGCAGGTTCCTGTTTTCCCGCGCTTGGATATAGTGACGCGGAGGAGCAACCACGTGGCCGATCCTATGCCAGATATCAAGCGTATTGCGATCAAGGGTATTGCTCGAAAGGCATTGGGCTGGCCGGCGCGCATCCTGTTTCCGCCGGTCTGCGCCGGCTGCCGTCGCCATGTCTCGCAGCCAGGCGTGCTGTGCGGCGCCTGCTGGCCGAAACTCAGGCTTCTGGAGCGGCCCTGGTGCCCGGTGATGGGCACGCCGTTCACCCATCAAATGGGCGACGGCTTCCTGTCCGCCGAGGCGATCGCCGAGCCGCCACCGTTCGAGCGGGCGCGGGCGGCGGTGGCCTATTCCGGTGTCGCCCGCCAGATGGTGCAAGGGTTGAAATACCAGGATCGCACCGATCTGGCGCCATGGATGGCGCGCTGGATGCTGCGCGCCGGCGCCGAATTGATCGCCGAGGCCGACGTGGTCGTGCCGGTGCCGCTGCACTGGCGGCGCTTTTTCAGGCGCCAGTTCAACCAGTCGGCGGAACTCGCAAGGGCGGTGTCGCAGCTTGGCGGCCGGCCTTTCGCGCCCTCGGCGATCCGCCGTGTCAAGCTCACCCGCCAGCAGGTCGGGCTGGAGCGGCAGGAGCGCGAGGAGAATGTGCGTGCCGCATTCAGAGTGCCCGGCGAGGCGGAGATCGAGATCGCCGGCCGCCGGGTGCTGCTGATCGACGACGTCTATACCACCGGCGCCACCGTGCGGGCGGTCGCCAAGGCGCTGAAGAAGGGCGGTGCCGGCTCGGTCGACGTGCTGACCTTTGCGCGCGTGCTGCCGGGGGACTTTCGGGCGGACGAGTCCGCGACTATATAAGTTCTGGAAAAGGCAGGACTGCTGACCCGATGGTCGATGTGACGATCTATACGCGGATGATGTGCGGCTATTGCACTGCGGCCAAGCGGCTGCTCGAGCGCAAGGGCGTGACCTACACCGAACATGACGCGTCCTTCTCGCCGGAACTGCGCCAGGAGATGATTTCCCGCGCGCGCGGCCGCTCGACCTTTCCGCAGATTTTCATCGGCGATACGCATGTCGGCGGCTGCGACGATCTCCATGAACTGGAGGCGCAGGGCCGGCTGGACGGATTGCTGGCCAACGGCTCGGCGAATTTGAGGATATGACCATGGGTGCTTTCAAGGCGGCGGCGATCCAGATGCGTTCGGGCACCAGCCCGGAGCGCAATGCGGTCGATATCGAGCGGCTGGTGCGGGAGGCGGCAGGCCAGGGCGCGACCTACATCCAGACGCCGGAAATGACCGGTGCGCTGGTCCGCGACAGCCGAGCGCGGGCCGCCTCCTTCACTTCCGAGGACAAGGACATCATCGTCGCGACCGCGCGCAAGCTGGCGAAAGAACTCGGCATCTTCCTGCATATCGGCTCGACCGCCATCCTGCGCGCCGACGGCAAGCTCGCCAACCGCGCGCTTCTGTTCGGTCCGGATGGCGCTACGCTGGCCACCTACGACAAGATCCACATGTTCGACGTCGATCTCGACAATGGCGAGAGCTGGCGCGAATCCGCCGCCTACGAGCCCGGCACCGAAGCTGTCGTCACCGGGATCGACGGCGCGAAGCTGGGCTTCGCCGTCTGCTACGATCTGCGCTTTCCGCAGCTCTTCCGCGCCGAGGCGCTGGCCGGCGCCGACCTGCTTTCCGTGCCCGCCGCTTTTACCCGGCAAACCGGCGAGGCGCACTGGCATGTGCTGCTCAGGGCACGCGCCATCGAAAACGGCGCCTATGTCGTGGCCGCGGCGCAGGGCGGACTGCACGAGGATGGCCGCGAGACCTACGGCCATTCGCTGATCGTCGATCCATGGGGCCGCATCGTCGCGGAAGCGGCGCATGACGAGCCTGCGGTGATCGTTGCCGAGATCGACCCGGCGCAGTCGCTCGCTGCACGCAAGAAGATCCCCAACCTCAGGAATGCGCGCGATTTTGCCGTCAACTCCGGCTCGGCCTCGGCACCGCCTCTCAGGGGTGCGGCGTCTTGATCCGCTTTTCCCTGATTTGCGATCACGACCACGAATTCGAAGCCTGGTTCCGCAGCAACGACGATTTCGACACCCAGAAGAAGCGCGGCTTCGTCGATTGCCCCACCTGTGGCTCGCACAAGGTGCAGAAAGCGCTGATGGCGCCTGCCGTCTCGACCGGGCGCAAGCAGGAAAAGATCGCGCTCGCCATGGGCGATGCGCAGAAGCAGGCGCTGGCGCAATTGAAGGCGATGGCCGAGAAGGTGCGCGAGAACGCCGACTATGTCGGCGACAAGTTTGCCGAGGAAGCGCGCAAGATCCATTTCGGCGAGAGCGACCCGCGCGGCATCTATGGCGAGGCGACGCTTGAGGAGGCAAAAAGCCTCGCCGAGGACGGCGTCGAGTTCATGCCGATCCCAAGCTTTCCCGACGACCGCAACTGAGTCAGCCAATTTCCCCGAACTGGTTCATTCCCCCGGCCGCTTTTGCTGGTCACCTCGCCGTGATCGAGGAAACACAATGAAGTTTCTCTGGGATTCGGCGCTCGGCCTTTTGGTCGTCACCGGCGGGCTGCTCGGCCTGACGTTGCCGTTCGGCAAGCTGGCCACGGCGGCGGGCGTTTCGGCCGTGGTCTGGGCTTTCGTCATCTCGTTCGGCGCCGGCAGCGTGCTTTTGTGCGCCTTGCTGCTCAACGGGGAGCGCATCCGGCTCAGCCCGCACAGGCTGCGCTATTTCTTCGTCACCGCGGCGGTGTCCTACGCTATCCCCAATCTCTTGATGTTCTCGGCCATTCCGCATCTTGGCGCCGGCTATACCGGCATCATGTTCACGCTGTCGCCTGTCATTACGCTGATGTTTTCGATCCTGCTCGGCGTCAGGCGCCCCAATCTGCTCGGCGTCGTCGGCATCGCTGTCGGCTTTGTCGGTGCGGTGATGGTGGCGGCGACGCGTGGCGAGGCCGGCCGGCCGGCCGAATTTTTCTGGGTGGCGATGGGGCTGCTCATCCCGGTCAGCCTTGCCGTCGGCAACATCTACCGCACGGTTGACTGGCCCGAAGGCACCGGCCCGATCGCGCTCGCCGCCGGCAGCCATCTGGCGTCGGCCGTGATGCTGCTTGCAGGCATCCTGGCCTTGCTGGGCGTCGGCGCATTCGGCTCGCTCGGCGGTGTGCCGCTGGTGACCGTTGCGCAGATGGCTTCAGCCGCGGCGATGTTCGCGGTCTTCTTCCGGCTGCAGGCAGTCGGCGGTCCTGTCTATCTCAGCCAGATCGGCTATGTCGCGGCGGCGGTCGGGTTGCTTGCCGGAACCATCTTTCTCGGCGAGCACTACCAATTGCTGACCTGGGCGGGCGCGGCCATCATCACCGCCGGCGTGTTCATCACCACGAAGGCGCAAAGCCAGACGGTTTGACGTTCTCGTTGACCGTGATCCAAGGAGCCAAGCCATGACCGAATCCAGCATCGCCGATTTTCGGGCTGCGATGCGGCTGATCGTCGGCAATGTCAGCGTCATTACCGCCGGTATTGGCGAGGACCGCTCCGGTCTTGTCGTCATCTCGGTGGTTTCGCTCTCGGCCGAACCGCCAAAGGTGATCGCCTGCGTCAACCGGTCTTCGTCGACCTGGCCGCTGATCGAGCGTTTCAGGCATTTCGGCGTCAACTCGCTCGGCCCCCAGCACCAGCGCGTCGCCGAGCGGTTCTCGGGTTTCGGCGGCATCAAGGGCAAGGATCGCTACGAAGGCGCCGAGTGGATAACGCTGAAGACGGGAGCCGCGCTGCTGTCGGATGCGGTGGCCGCCTTCGATTGCAGCCTCGACGAAATGATCGACCGCGGCACGCATTCGATCATCATCGGTTCGGTGGAGGCGGTAAGGACGTGCGACGCCGGCCAGGCGCTCATTTACTGGCGCGGCGGCTATCGCCCGCTCGACGCCTGAACACCAAGAGACCTGCTCAGACGGATCCCTTCTCCGCCAGCACCATGTAGTTGACGTCCATGTCCTTCGACCGCTGCCAGCGGTCGGCGAGCGGGTGATAGACGACGCCGGTGCGGTCGATGATGGTCAGCCCGGCGCCGGCGAGCGCCTTTTCGAGCTCTTCGGGGCGCACCAGCTTGCCGAACTGGTGAGTGCCGCGCGGCAGCCAGCGCAACACATATTCGGCGCCGATGATGGCCAGGCCCAGCGCTTTCAGCGTGCGGTTGATGGTGGCGACGAACATGATGCCGCCCGGCTTGACCATCTCGCCGCATTTGGCCACGAACAGGTCGATGTCGGCGACATGTTCGACCACTTCCATGTTGAGGATGACATCGAACTTCTCGCCGGAATCGGCGAGATCCTCGGCCGTCGTCGCGCGATAGTCGACGTTCACATTGCCTTCGGCGGCGTGCAGCCTGGCCACTTCGATATTGGTGGCGGATGCGTCGGCGCCGACCACTTCGGCGCCAAGCCGCGCCATCGGCTCGCACAAAAGTCCGCCGCCACAGCCGATGTCGAGGAAGCGCAGGCCTTCGAACGGGCGTGCTGTGCGCGGGTCGCGGCCGAAGCGCGCCGCCACCTGGTCGCGGATATAGGCAAGCCGGATCGGATTGAACTTGTGCAGCGGACGAAACTTGCCGTTCGGGTTCCACCATTCGGCGGCAAGAGCGGAAAAGCGCTCCACTTCTCCGGCATCGATCGTCGATCGTCGGGGCTCTGGCATGGCGTGGTCTCCCGCAGCTCAAAAGTTCAGAGCGCGGTCGGACGCAAAACCGCTTTTGCTGATCGCGCTCTGGTGCGCTAGGAAGTCGGGCGTGAGGGCGGGAAAGTCAAGGCAGCAATTTTCGCTGCTGTCAAAGTGATGGCTCACAAGACGGAACTGCCACGTTGGCGACCGTGCCCTGTCAGGACATGTCAGCTTGTCATGCCGAGCGAGGAAACAAATTGCCCGGGCAGACGAAGAAAGCGACATTGCTTCCAGCGCGAGGAGGCCATGATGCGAACCGTAGCTTCGATCCTTTGGCGCCGGCTTGACCTGGAAGGTCACGACGCCTGCCGGCTTTTGGAATCGGATGCCGGGCGAAGCCTCAGCGGGCAGGCCCTTTTCATCCAGGACGGCAAGCCATGCAGCATTGCCTATCGGGTGGAGTGCGATGCCGGCTGGCATGCGCGTTCGGCGTGTGCCGATGGCTTTATCGGCATGCAAGAGTTGCATTATGCGATTGAACAGCTTGACGACGGCAGATGGACGCTGAACGGCGAACCTCAAGCGGATGTTGCCGGTCTCATCGACGTCGATCTTGGCTTCACACCCGCCTCGAACCTGCTGGCCATCCGCCGTTTCGATCTCGGCGTCGGCGGCGCGACGCCTGCTCCGGCAGCCTATCTGACGTTCCCCGAGCTCAAGCTCGTACGCCTCGAACAGACCTATCGACGCCTCGATGAGGCCCGCTACGCCTATGCTGCGCCGCTCTACGATTATAACGAGGTTCTGGAAGTCTCGTCGCTTGGTTTCGTTGTCGACTATCCGGGCCTGTGGAAGGAGGCGGCGCGGCTGGGTTGAGCGGCACCGGGTATGTGCCTTGCGAAACCGTCATCATTTGGCTAAGGAGGCCGCGCAATCAGCGACCCGGCCCAACCGGACGCTTTCTCTCCGCTTTTTCGGCCTTCGGTCCGGCATCCAGTCAAAGGCATTTCGCTTCCATGGCGCGCATCGTGATGAAATTCGGCGGAACCTCCGTCGCCGACATCGCCCGCATCCGCAATGTGGCGCGCCATGTCAAACGCGAGGTCGATGCCGGCCATGAGGTCGCGGTGGTGGTCTCGGCGATGGCCGGCAAGACCAACGAGCTCGTCCAATGGACGCGCGAAGCCTCGCCCATGCACGATGCCCGCGAATATGACGCCGTCGTCGCCTCCGGCGAACAGGTGACAGCAGGTCTTTTGGCGATCACGCTGCAGAACATGGGCGTGCATGCCCGATCCTGGCAGGGCTGGCAGATCCCGATCAAGACTGACAACGCGCATGGCGCGGCGCGCATCCTCGACATCGACGGCGCATTTTTGATCAGGCGTTTCGGCGAGGGCCAGGTGGCGGTGGTCGCAGGCTTCCAGGGCATCGGGCCGGACAACCGCATAGCCACGCTAGGCCGCGGCGGCTCGGACACCAGCGCCGTCGCCATCGCGGCGGCTGTGAAGGCCGACCGCTGCGACATCTACACCGACGTCGACGGGGTCTACACCACCGATCCGCGCATCGAGCCGAAGGCGCGGCGGCTGGCCAAGATTTCCTTCGAGGAAATGCTTGAAATGGCCTCGCTCGGCGCCAAGGTCCTGCAGGTGCGCTCGGTCGAGCTTGCCATGGTGCACAGGGTGCGTACGTTCGTGCGGTCGTCCTTCGACGACCCCGACGCGCCCGGAATGGGGGATTTGGTCAATCCGCCCGGAACGCTCATTTGCGACGAGGAAGAGATCGTGGAACAGCAGGTCGTCACCGGAATTGCCTATGCCAAGGACGAAGCGCAGATTTCGCTGCGCCGTGTCGGCGACCGGCCGGGCGTTGCCGCCGGCATCTTCGGGCCGCTGGCCGAGGCCAACATCAATGTCGACATGATCGTCCAGAACATCTCCGAGGACGGCAAGTTCACCGACATGACCTTCACCGTGCCATCCGGCGATGTCGACAAGGCGCTTGCCGTGCTCGAGCGGCTGAAGGCCACGATCGGTTACGACGTCGTGCAATCGGAAGCCGGTATGTCGAAGGTCTCGGTCATCGGCATCGGCATGAGGAGCCATGCCGGCGTCGCCGCCACCGCCTTCAAGGCACTGGCCGACCGCGCCATCAACATCCGCGCCATCACGACATCCGAGATCAAGATTTCGATATTGATCGACGGTCCCTATACCGAACTTGCGGTTCGCACTTTGCATTCCGTCTACGGTCTGGATAAGCAGTAGCGAGAACTTGAGTCAGTTGTTGCGTGAGCGCCGGCCGCGGGGGAAACTGCGCCGGCTGACATGCCATTGGAGAAGAAGCCGCGATGCGTGATACGGCCAGTGGCCCGCGCGTTTTGCTGAAACGGCTCCGCGAGCTCATGCAGGAGCCGCTGGAGCCGCAGGAGCGGCTCGACCGCATCGTGCGCGACATCGCCTCCAACATGGTTGCCGAAGTGTGCTCGCTCTATGTGCTGCGCGCCGATTCGGTGCTCGAACTCTATGGCACCGAGGGTCTTAACCCGAACGCCGTTCACCTGGCGCAGCTGAGGCTGGGGCAAGGCCTCGTCGGCACGATTGCGGCCTCGGCGCGGCCGCTCAACCTCTCCAACGCGCAGGAACACCCCGCCTTCGCCTACCTACCGGAGACCGGGGAAGAGATCTACAATTCCTTCCTTGGCGTTCCGGTGCTGCGGGCAGGGCGCACACTTGGCGTGCTGGTCGTCCAGAACAAGACCATGCGCCACTATCGTGACGACGAGGTCGAGGCGCTGGAAACCACGGCGATGGTGATCGCCGAGATGATCGCCACCGGCGATCTGGCGCGGTTGACCCGGCCTGGGCTCGAGCTCGACCTGCGCCGCCCGGTGAGCTTCACCGGCCTGTCCTTCAATGAGGGCGTCGGGCTTGGCCATGTCGTGCTGCACGAGCCGCGCATCGTCGTCACCAATTTGTTCAACGAGGACAGCGAGGAGGAAGTCAGGCGGCTCGACACATCGCTTGGTTCGCTCAGGCTCTCCATCGACGACATGCTGGAACGCCGCGATGTCGCCTTCGAGGGCGAGCATCGCCAGGTGCTCGAAGCCTATCGCATGTTCGCCAACGACAGCGGTTGGGTGCGGCGGCTCGAAGAGGCGATCCGCAACGGCCTGACGGCGGAAGCGGCGGTCGAAAAGGTGCAGAGCGACATGCGTGCCCGCATGATGCACATGACCGATCCTTACCTGCGCGAGCGAATGAGCGATTTCGACGATCTCGCCAACCGGCTGCTGCGCCAGCTGATGGGACGTGGGCCGGACGATGTCGTGGCCTCGCTGCCGAAGGATGCCATCATCGTCGCCCGCTCGATGGGGGCCGCCGAGCTGCTCGATTACCCCAGGGACAAGCTGCGCGGCGTGGTGCTGGAGGATGGTGCCGCGACCAGCCATGTCGTCATCGTGGCGCGCGCCATGGGCATTCCGGTCGCCGGCCAGATGAAGGGCGCCGTTTCCATGGCGGAAAACGGCGACGCCATCATCGTCGACGGCGAGGAAGGCCTCATCCATCTGCGCCCGCAGCCCGATCTCGAAGCCGCCTATGCCGAAAAGGTCCGCTTCCGGGCGCGGCGGCAGGAGGTCTACCGTGAGTTGCGCAAGAAGCCGTCGGTGACCAAGGACGGTGTCCAGGTCGATCTGCTGATGAATGCGGGCTTGGCCGTCGACCTGCCGCAGCTTGCCGAGGCGGGCGCGGCCGGCATCGGCCTGTTCCGCACAGAACTGCAATTCATGGTCGCCTCGACCTTTCCCCGCGCCGAGGCACAGGAAAAGCTCTATCGCGACGTGCTCGACGCGGCGCGCGGCAAGCCGGTCACCTTCCGCACCATCGATATCGGCGGCGACAAGGTGCTGCCCTATTTCAAGGGAGCAATCCAGGAAGAGAACCCGGCGCTCGGCTGGCGCGCGATCCGGCTGACGCTCGATCGGCCGGGCCTGCTCAGGACCCAGATCCGCGCGCTTCTGAAAGCCTGCGGCGGGCGTGAATTGAAGCTGATGCTGCCGATGGTGACCGAGCTTGGCGAGATCGCCCAGGCGCGCGAGATCATCGACCGCGAGGTGCGGCATCTGTCGCGTTTTGCCCATCATCTGCCGACCAGCCTGAAACTCGGTGCCATGCTGGAAGTGCCGTCGCTGCTGTTCCAGCTCGACGAACTGATGAAGGCGGTCGATTTCGTCTCGGTCGGCTCGAACGACCTGTTCCAGTTCGTCATGGCGGTCGATCGCGGCAACACGCAATTGTCCGACCGCTTCGACACGTTGTCGACGCCGTTCCTGCGCGTCTTGAAGCAGATCGCCGATGCCGGCGCGCGCAATCACACGCCAGTGACGCTGTGCGGCGAACTCGCCGGAAAACCCATATCCGCGATGGCGCTGATCGGCCTGGGTTACCGCTCGATCTCGATGTCGCCGGCCTCGATCGGTCCGGTCAAGGCGATGCTGACGGAACTGCCGCTGGACGAATTGCAGGCATTCTTCGAAGACAATCTGATGGCGCCGGCCCAGGGCCTGCCGATGCGGGCATTGCTGCAAGCCTTTGCCGACGACCGCTCGATTCCGTTGTAGTACCCCACCATGATCAACCTGCCCCGCGACCGCATGGATCAAGTCGTCAAGCGTTTCGACATGCTCGAGGCGCAGATGTCAGCCGGGCCGGCGGCGGACGCCTATGTCCGGATGGCGTCGGAATATGCCGACATCCAGGAGATGGTGGCCAAGATCAGGGCGCTGCGCGCCGCCGAGCACGAACAGGCCGACCTGGAGGCAATGCTTGCCGACAAGGGCACCGATGCCGAGATGCGGGCCTTGGCGGAGGCCGACCTGCCCGGGGTCGAGGAACGCATCGAGGCGCTGCGGAAGGACATCCAGATCCTGCTGCTGCCCAAGGATGCCGCCGACGACAAGAATGCCATCCTCGAAATCCGCGCCGGCACCGGCGGCGACGAGGCGGCGCTGTTCGCCGGCGACCTGTTTCGCATGTATGAGCGCTACGCAGCGGCCCGCGGCTGGCGTTTCGAGACGGCATCGGCCAGCGAGGGCGAGGTCGGCGGCTACAAGGAAATCATCGCAACCATTTCCGGCAGGGGGGTCTTTGCCCATCTGAAATTCGAGTCCGGCGTGCACCGCGTGCAGCGCGTGCCGGAGACCGAGGCCGGCGGGCGCATCCACACCTCGGCGGCGACGGTCGCGGTGCTGCCGGAAGCGGAAGAGGTCGACATCGACATAAGGGCGGAAGACATCCGCATCGACACGATGCGTGCCTCGGGTTCCGGCGGCCAGCACGTCAACACCACCGATTCGGCGGTCCGTATCACCCATCTGCCGACCGGTATCATGGTGGTGCAGGCGGAGAAGTCGCAGCATCAGAACCGGGCGAAGGCGATGCAGATCCTGCGGGCCAGGCTTTACGACCTGGAGCGCGGCAAGGCGGATGAGGAACGCTCGGAATCGCGCAAGTCGCAGGTCGGCTCGGGCGACCGCTCGGAGCGCATCCGCACCTATAATTTCCCGCAAGGCCGGGTCACCGACCATCGCATCAATCTGACGCTCTACAAGCTCGACCGGGTGATGATGGGCGAGCTCGACGAGATCGTCGACGCGCTGATCGCCGACCATCAGTCGAAGCTGCTCGCCGACATGGGCGTCGATGGCTGACACTTTGCCTGATACACTCGGGCCGCTGCTGCGGGCGGCGCGGCAACGCCTGACAGAAGCCGGCGTGACCGATCCAGCGCTGGACGCCAGGCTGATCGTCGAGCATTTTTCCGGCACGACCCGCACGCAGGCCATCGCCGATCCCGGGCGCAAGGTCGGTCTCGACGCGCTTGCCGCTATCGATGCCGCCTTGGAGCGGCGCATCTCCGGCGAGCCGGTGCATCGCATCCTCGGCTATCGCGAATTCCACGGCTTGCGCCTGTCGCTGTCACCGGAGACGCTGGAGCCGCGGCCGGACACCGAAACGCTGGTCGAAGCGGTGCTGCCCTTCGTGGAGGCGACGGCGGAACGCCAAGGCGAATGCCGCATCCTCGACCTTGGCACCGGCAGCGGCGCCATCGCACTGGCGCTGCTCAGCGCCGTTCCTGGCGCGATTGCCACCGGCGTCGATATTTCCCAGGACGCGCTGACGACCGCCATGCGCAATGCCGGGGATCTGGGGCTCGCCGGCCGGTTCAAGGCGCTTCAATCCGACTGGTTCGAAAAAGTTTCGGGTCGGTACCATGTAATTGCCGCAAACCCTCCCTATATACCGTCGGGAGACATTGAAAATCTGCAGGACGAAGTCCGCGATTTCGATCCGCGCCATGCCCTCGATGGCGGCGTGGACGGTCTGAGCCCTTACAGGATCATCGCCGCCGAGGCGGCAGCTTTTTTGGATCTCAAGGGCAGAATTGCGGTCGAGATCGGCCATACGCAGCGCAACGAGGTCACGGATATCTTCTCTACAGCCGGCTATGGGCTGGCGGGGATGTTTCGTGATCTTGGCGGAAATGACAGGGTTCTGATCTTTGAACATGGGTTCTGATCGTGGAGCTGACAAAGCCGTGATGCAGTGCGAAAAAACCGCTTGGCAATGCCGGGGAATGCGGCTAGGGTCGCCTTAACCGGATGAGACGAAGCAGGCAGTGCTCTTAGCGATTCGGTTTTCCTTGGAAATAGCTGCCTTCTTGCGCAAACGACGCCCAAGCTTCGTGCGGGAATCGTCCGGCAAGTGATGTAACCGGAACAGGATGACACGTGGCGCCAACGCAATCGATGCGGGCGAACGCCGGTGAAGAAACGAAACGGCTGGCTGCATGAGCGCCTCCGTTCGTGAGAGTTGTTCGAAAATTTCAAAATATTTCAAAATGAAGAGAGTCGGATGAGGCCACAACAGCAGAACAGGCGCATGCGCGGTCGCAACAACAACGGCGGCGGTGGCAACAACAATAACAACAACAACCGCAAGGGCCCAAATCCCCTGACGCGCAACTACGAGAGCAACGGCCCGGACGTGAAGATCCGCGGATCGGCTCAGCAGATCGCCGAAAAATACGCAACCCTTGCCCGTGACGCGCAAAGCTCCGGCGACCGGGTGATGGCGGAAAACTACCTTCAGCACGCCGAGCACTACAATCGCATCATTGCTGCCGCGCAGGCGCAGATGCCGATCCAGAACGCGCAGCAGAACCGCGACGATTTCGACGATGACGGCGACGAAGATCGCGATGAGTTCGACAATGCCGGCGAGGCTTCGGTTCCAGCGGTCAACCATGGCGCCGGCCCGCAGCCGGTTATCGAGGGCACGCCGGCCGAGCTGGCGTTCAATCAGGAAAACGGCCGCGACAATCGTGACAGTGGGCGCGACAATGGTGGGCGTGACAACAACGGTGGTCGCCATCGCGACCGTCGTCCCAATGTCGGCAACGGCCAGCGCGGCGAGTATGGTTCGCGTGGCGAGCAGCGCAGCGATCAGAACCGGCGCAACGAGACGCCGGTACAGGCGGAAGCCATTTCCCAGGCCGAAACTGGTTTCGTGCCCCAGATCGAAACCGGTTTCGTGTCCCAGGCGGCCGAACCCGCGCCTCAGTTCGAGAATTTTTCGCCGGCTGCTCTCGCCGCACAGGCCGAGCTGAACGAAGCGACCGCCGATAATGGCGCTGCGCGCCGCCCACGGCGTCCACGGCGTCCGCGTGTCGATGCCGACCGGGAGGCCGTCCAAGCGGCAGACCAGACAGATAGCGTTAGCGACAATTCCGGCTCCGGCGAAGTGGGCACGCCGATTGAAGGCGGTGGCGAAGCTGTCGTTGCCGACACCGACAACCGATAGAACAGGGCTTTCGAACCCGGCTTTGAAGACGGGTTAGAGCCAATCCAAGTTAGAGCATCCTTTACCCTGAACGGCGGAGAGAAATCTCCGCCGTTTTCGTTTTGCGTGGCCGTGGAATATTATGCACCCACCACTATCGAGACGTCTTGAGGGTCCATGGCTGGCGCCCCATATCTCGCGTGAACAGGACCCGGCTCGAATGGGCGGGTCCGTCACCGCAATCTGATCCGGTGCCGCCAAGCGGGCCGGTGACGGAAGGGAGACAGATATGAACCTTGAAAAATATTCCGAGCGCGTGCGCGGCTTCATCCAGTCCGCGCAGACCATGGCGCTCTCGCGCAGCCACCAGCAATTCACCCCCGAGCATATTCTCAAAGTCCTTGTCGATGACGAGGAGGGCCTGGCCGCCTCGCTGATCGAGCGCGCCGGCGGCAGCGTTCGCGATGTCAAGCTTGGTGTCGAATCCGCACTCGAAGCGATGCCCAAGGTGGAAGGCGGCAATGGCCAGCTTTACCTGGCGCAGCCGCTGGCGAAGGTGTTTTCGACGGCCGAGGAACTGGCCAAGAAGGCTGGCGACAGCTTCGTCACGGTCGAGCGGTTGCTGACGGCGCTGGCGGTCGAGAAGTCCGCCAAGACCGCCGACATCCTGGCCAAGGCCGGCGTGACCGCGCACGCGCTGAACCAGGTGATCAACGACGTCCGCAAGGGCCGCACCGCCGATTCGGCGAGCGCCGAACAGGGCTATGACGCGCTGAAGAAATACGCGCGCGACCTCACCGCTGATGCCCGTGCCGGCAAGCTCGACCCGGTCATTGGCCGCGACGACGAGATCCGCCGCACCATCCAGGTGCTGTCGCGCCGCACCAAGAACAATCCGGTGCTGATCGGTGAACCCGGCGTCGGCAAGACGGCGATCGCCGAGGGGCTGGCGCTGCGCATCGTCAATGGCGACGTGCCGGAATCGCTGAAGGACAAGCAGTTGATGGCGCTCGACATGGGCGCGCTGATCGCCGGCGCCAAATATCGCGGCGAGTTCGAGGAGCGGCTGAAGTCGGTGCTTTCAGAAGTTACCTCCGCCGCTGGCGGCATCATCCTGTTCATCGACGAGATGCACACGCTGGTCGGCGCCGGCAAGGCCGATGGCGCCATGGATGCGTCGAACCTGTTGAAGCCGGCGCTGGCGCGCGGCGAGCTGCACTGCGTCGGCGCGACCACGCTCGACGAATACAGAAAGCATGTCGAGAAGGACGCAGCCCTTGCCCGTCGCTTCCAGCCGGTTTTCGTCGACGAACCGACGGTGGAAGACACCGTCTCGATCCTGCGCGGCCTGAAGGAAAAATACGAGCAGCACCACAAGGTGCGCATCTCGGATTCGGCGCTGGTCTCGGCGGCGGCGTTGTCCAACCGCTATATCGCCGACCGGTTCCTGCCGGACAAGGCGATCGACCTTGTCGACGAAGCCGCGTCGCGGCTCAGGATGCAGGTCGATTCGAAGCCCGAAGCACTGGACGAGGTCGATCGCCGCATCATGCAGCTCAAGATCGAGCGCGAGGCGCTGAAGGTCGAAAAGGACGATGCCTCGAAGGACAGGCTTGCCCGCCTCGAGAAGGAGCTGTCCGGCCTCGAGGAGGAATCGGCCGAGATCACCGCCAAATGGCAGTCCGAAAAGCAGAAGCTCGGGCTTGCCGCCGATCTCAAGAAGCAGCTCGACGAGGCGCGCAACGAGCTCGCCATTGCCCAGCGCAAGGGTGAATTCCAGCGCGCCGGCGAGCTTGCCTATGGCAAGATCCCGGAACTCGAAAAGAAGCTGACGCAAGCCGAGGCCCAGGACGGCAAGGCCGGCATGGTCGAAGAGGTGGTCACGCCCGATCACGTCGCCCATATCGTGTCGCGCTGGACCGGCATTCCGGTCGACAAGATGCTGCAAGGCGAGCGCGACAAGCTGCTTCGCATGGAAGACGAGATCGGCAAGCGCGTCGTCGGCCAGGGCGAGGCGGTCCAGGCCGTTTCCAAGGCGGTGCGCCGTGCCCGCGCCGGCCTGCAGGATCCGAACCGGCCGATCGGCTCGTTCATGTTCCTCGGGCCGACCGGCGTCGGCAAGACCGAACTGACCAAGGCGTTGGCGAACTTCCTGTTCGACGACGAGAGCGCCATGGTGCGCATCGACATGTCGGAATTCATGGAGAAACACTCGGTCGCCCGGCTGATCGGCGCGCCTCCCGGCTATGTCGGCTATGAGGAAGGCGGCGCGCTGACCGAAGCGGTGCGGCGCCGGCCCTATCAGGTCGTGCTGTTCGACGAGATCGAGAAGGCGCATCCCGATGTCTTCAACGTGCTGCTGCAGGTGCTCGACGACGGCCGCCTGACCGACGGGCAGGGCCGCACGGTCGATTTCCGCAACACGCTGATCATCATGACGTCGAACCTCGGCGCCGAATATCTCGTCAGTCTCGGCGAGGACCAGGACGTCGATCAGGTGCGCGATGAGGTGATGAGCGTGGTGCGGGCATCGTTCCGGCCGGAATTCCTCAACCGCGTCGACGAGGTGATCCTGTTCCACCGGCTGCGCCGGCAGGATATAGGCCGCATCGTCGAGATCCAGCTCAAGCGGCTGGAAAGCCTTCTCGTCGACCGCAAGATCGCGCTTTCGCTGGATCAGGAGGCGATCGACTGGCTGGCGGCCAAGGGCTACGACCCGGCCTATGGCGCGCGGCCGCTGAAGCGGGTGATGCAGAAGGAACTGCAGGATCCGCTGGCGGAAAAGATCCTGCTCGGCGAGATCCTCGACGGCTCGACCGTCAAGGTCACCGCAGGTTCCGACCGGCTGAATTTCCGCTCGAAGCCGACGATGGTGGCGGCGACCGAGGCGGCGGCCTGAGCTCAGGCCGTCTCCTGAGAAAAGTGTCGGAGCGCCGCGCGTTCAGAAGGACGCGCGGCGCTCTTAAAGCGCGTCGCGTTAAGGTCTTGTTTTTATGCAAGTCGTTATCGCAAAACCGCTGCGCACCCCCGGTTCAAGCCCGAGGGCATGCTTTTGCGCGACATGCATTGAATGGGGGGCGCGGATGACGCTGGACGACTACAACGGCTTCTGCGCTTCCTTGCCTGCAACGACCCACGTCATCCAGTGGGGCGGCGCTCATGTCTGGAAGGTCGGCGCCAAGGTGTTTGCCATCGCCGGCTGGGACGAGGGCAAACAGCCGTTCGTCACCTTCAAATGCTCCGACATCGCCCATGACATCCTGAAGGAACAGCCGGGCCTGCGGCCCGCGCCCTATCTTGCGTCACGCGGCATGAAATGGATCCAGCGCCAGACAAGCCAGAGCATGGATGACGACGCGCTGAAGGACTATCTGCGCGAAAGCCATCGCCTGGTCGTGCTGAAGCTGACGAAACAGGCGCGCAAGGAATTGGGACTCTCTGCAAGCTAGCGCATATTGCTCCGGCGTTGCCAGAAATCCGCCATCTTCATGCCCGGTTCATGTTGGACCCTTATCGTGGCAACTGATTTGCTGGCGAAGAGGTTCGTCGTAAGGGCAATGCCGGGCGGCGGCATTACGGACCGGAGAGTTTTGACCATCATGTTTCGCACGATTTTCACCCTTTCGGCGCTTGCCGCTGGGTTGCTGGTGTCGAGCGCGATGGCCTCGCCAATGGCGGATACCGCGCCGCGACCTGTCCGTGCGAGCGATTCCGGCGGCATTCTTGTGGCCCAGAACGGCGATGTCGACGTCTATTACGACGCCAGGGGAAACCGCGTCCTCGTCGATGCCGAGACCGGCAAGGTCATCGCCATCCAGCCGCCGCAGACCAGGTTCGACCGCCGTGCGCTGCGCCGCGAGCGCTGGCGTAATCTCGGGCCGGTCGAGGATGACGACTATTATCTCGACGATCCGCAAGACACGGCGCGCGTCCGCCGCAGGCAGTTGGACGAGCAGGGCCGCATCGTCGAGCCGCCGGCCGACGATCCCTATGGCGACAATTCGGTGGAAGCTTTTCCGGAGGCGCCACAGGACGAAGGCAGCTATGGCAACACCTACCCGGAAGCGCCGCAGCCGGCAAAGCCGCGCACCATCACGCGCCAGCCGCTCGACGAAGCCTCGATCGAACCGGTCGAGCCGACCGCGCCGGCCGAGCAGGCGGCGTTGCCGCCAAAGACCGGCGGCAAGACAACAGTCAACCCGTCGCTTTCGCTCGGCGCACGCCAGGATATCGCCTCATTGCAAGTGCTGCTCGACCGTGCCGGCGCTTCGCCCGGCGTGATCGACGGGCGCTTCGGTTCCAATGTCGACAAGGCGCTCGCCGCCTACAACGAGATCACCGGCAGCAATCTGCGATCCACCGATGCGGTCGGCATCCAGGCAGCCCTTGCGCAATCGGGCGGCGACGCCTTCGCTTCCTACACGATCACACCGGAGGATGCCGCCGGCCCCTATGTCGCGTCGATACCGGAGGACTACAGCCAAAAGGCTCAGCTCGACCGCATGGGCTACACCTCCGTCACCGAAGCGATCGCCGAGCGGTTCCACATGGACGAGAACTATCTGAAGGCGCTCAATCGCGACGCCAATTTCAACCGCCCCGGCACGATCATCAAGGTCGCGAATTTCGGCAAGCTGGTGGCGAAGCCGGTGGCACGCATCATCGCCGACAAGGGCAAGAAAGAGGTCTTCGCCTATGACGCGTCGGGCAAGCTGGTCGCGGCCTATCCGGCCACCATCGGTTCGTCGGACACGCCGTCGCCCTCCGGCACGCATACGGTGTCGCGGGTCGCGCTTGATCCCAACTACACCTACAACCCCAACATCAATTTCAAGCAGGGCGAAAATAACAAGGTCCTGACCATTCCGCCGGGCCCGAACGGACCGGTCGGCTCGGTCTGGATCGCGCTGGACAAGCCGACCTACGGCATCCACGGCACGCCCGATCCCTCCAAGATCGGCAAGACCGAAAGCCATGGCTGCGTGCGGCTGACCAATTGGGACGCGCGCGAACTCGCCAGGATCGTGTCGCCGGGCGTCACGGTGGAATTCGTCGACTGAACGCAGCCGCTCGGATCGGCTGCCGATCCTGCCGATCGGCCCGAGCTGTCCTGCGTGCCCGGACCTCCGTCTGGTTTCAACGACAGTAACCTGCTGGCCGGTTGTTGACGGTGCATCGGAGGTCTAAGCAGGCTTCATGAGGTCTCCAAGCGAAGCCGCCGCCACTCCCCTGACCGGCTCTTTTCCGGCCGATGCGTTCTGCCCGCAATCGCGGCGCAGGTTCGTGCTGATCGCGGCGATCCTGGCTTCCGCGCTCGGCTTCATCGACGGTTCGATCCTGGCCATCGCCACGCCGGCGATCCGCGTCGATCTCGGCGCCAGCCTCGCCGAGGCGCAGTGGATTTCCAACGCCTATGCATTGACGCTTTCGGCACTGATCCTTGTCGGAGGCGCGGCCGGCGACCGTTTCGGCCTACGCCATGCCTTCGTGGCCGGCATCGCCCTGTTCATTGTCGCCTCGCTTGCCTGCGCGGTGGCGCCGAATCCCGGGGTGCTCATTGCGTTTCGGGCCGTCCAGGGCATCGGCGCCGCCATCATGGTGCCGGGCAGCCTGGCCATCATCGCCAAGGCCTATCCGAAGAAGGAACGCGGCAGGGCGATCGGCATCTGGGCGGCGGCCTCGGCGCTGACGACGGCGCTTGGCCCGGTGCTGGGTGGTTTTGTCCTGTCAGCCTTCGGCGACGGCATCTGGCGGGCGATCTTCGCGATCAACCTGCCGCTCGGCCTTCTCTCGATCTACCTTTTGCTGGCCAAGGTTCCGGCAGACGCGCCGGCGGACAGGCGAAGCCTCGATCTCGGCGGGGCCGCGCTCGCCACATTGGCATTCGGAGCGCTTGCCTACGGCCTGACCTCGATGAGCGCCGAGGGCAGCGGGCATATGTCGGGACCAAGCATTGTCATCGGCGCGGTGCTGCTTGTGGTTTTTGTCTTCTTCGAGCTTCGGCAGCGCGAGCCGATGATCGACCTTTCGCTGTTTCGCATCAGGGCTTTTGCCGGCGCCAACGTGGCGACCTTCTTCCTCTACTTCGCGCTGTCGGCCAATCTGTTCTACCTGCCGATGCTGTTGATCGCCGGATGGGGGCTGAGCACGGCGGAGGTCGGCTTCATCTTCCTGCCGCTGTCGGCCTCGATTGCGCTCCTGTCGGGGCCGGTCGGTCAGTGGTCCGACCGGATCGGGCCGCGTTTTCCGATCGCCAGCGGCAGTCTGGTCGTGGCTTTCGCCTTCGCCGGTCTCGCTGTGCTCGCCCATGCCGGCATCCACAATTTCTGGACCGGAACATTTCCGCTGATGGCGGTTATGGGGCTCGGCATGGCGCTGGTCGTGTCGCCGCTGTCGACAGCGATCATGACCGCCGTCGAGGACAAGGATACGGGCGCTGCCTCGGGTATCAACAATGCGGTTTCCCGCATTGGCGGCTTGATCGCGGTGGCGGCGATGGGCTCGCTCGCAGCCTGGGTCTACTCGACGATGCTGGACACCGACGTCAGGTCCGGCATTCCGGGTTTTGGCGAACCGGCATCGGCCGGGCTGGCGCCCGAACTCGACGCAACCAGGCTCGCCGCCAGCGACGCGGCCTTCTCGGCCGTCTCGCTTGCAACCGCCCTGCTTTGCCTGCTTGCCGCGATCATTGCCTGGACGACCATTTCCGGGCAGGCACTGCCTTGGTCGCGCCGCACGGAGAACCCGCAGGCCTGATACTCAGCAGGCTGATTCGGGGGAATTGCTTCGTACTGAGGTCTAGCCCTCGATCTTGGCGCTCGCGACCTTCAGCGAATTGCTGTCTTCCTGCTTGAGCAGATCGTCGATGCGTTCGCGCTCGCGCTTGAAGGCGACGAGGTCGTCGCCCTTCAGCACCTTGCCGACCGGCAGGCGAACGCGCATCGGGTCGACCTTGGTGCCGTTGACGATCAGCTCGTAATGGAGATGCGGACCGGTGGAGAGACCGGTTTGGCCGAGATAGCCGATGGTCTGGCCCTGGCGGACACGCACACCCGGTTCGATGCCCTTGGCAAAGGCGCTCTGGTGATTGTAGGTCGTCTCGTAGCCATTGGCGTGGCGGAGGATGATCTGCTTGCCATAGCCGCCGGCCCAGCCGGCCTTTTCGACGACGCCGTTGCCGGCGGCGATGATCGGCGTGCCGATGGGCGCCGCCCAATCGACGCCGGTGTGCATGCGGACATAGCCGAGGATCGGGTGTCTGCGGGCACCGAAGCCGGAGCGGAATTTTCCCGCGGGCAGGGGATTGCGCAACAGGAACTGCTGGGCGCTCGAGCCGTTCTCGTCGAAATAGTCGGTGCCGCCGTCCTGCATCTGGAAGCGGTAGAAATTGCGTGTCGTGCCGCCGAAGGTCGCCGAGACATAGAGCAGTTCGGATTCGTCCGATGCCTGGTCGTCGCCGTCCGGTTGCGAGAACAGCACCTCGATGCGATCCGACGGACTGAGCCGCGACTGGAAATCGACACCGGACGCCAGCAGCTTGATCAGCCGCTGGGTCATCGCCTTCGACATGCCGTAGGAATAGGCGGCGCGGTAGATGCCGTCATAGACGTTCGGCAGACTGCCGCGCACCACCACCGGCGGCGAATCATCGAACGCGGTCAGCAATTCGGGATTGGGCTCCGGCTCCCGCGCCGGCACATACTGGCCGCGATCGTCGAGCGCGATGGTGACGATATGCTGGGTCCTGTCGTAGACACTGGTGCGAACGACCTTGGCGGTGTCGCCACGGACTTCGAGCCCGACGCGCAATACGGTTCCGGCCTTGAGCGCCGGGGCATTCAGCAATTTGGCGATCGCCTCGGCCATGCCGGTGGCGTCGTCGCCCGTATAGCCCGAATCGGCGAAGGCTTCGGCGATGTCCGTATCCTTGGTGAAGGGAATGATTTCCTCGGCGAAAGCCGGCGTCTGATCGTCGGCAACGGCGCGCGGCGACACCGAGACGTTTTCCGGCACGATCTTGACGTCGTAGGAACCGGCCATCGATTCGGCGAAGGCTTCACCGAATCGCTGCGGATCGACATAATGCAGCGACGCGACCTGCACGGCGCCGTCGCTGAGACCCGTGCCGGCCTCGCGCACCACCTTTTCCACCTCGTCGGCGGACAAGTCGCTTTTTTCATCGAAGGCGGCCGTCCCGATCGGGAAATCGATGGTCTTCAGGCTCATCTCGCTTTCGACCTTGGCGCCATAGATCTGGCCAGGTGTGGCGGAAGCGGTCGCCGGCTGGGCATCGTCATCGCCGTCGTCGCCAAACACCTGCATCGGGTCGAAAGGCGGGTAGGAGCGGCTGGTCGTTTGCCCGGCAAGCGTCATCTTGATCTGCACGAAAGGCATGGTGTGAATGACGTCGCGGTCGCCGACCTTGGTGACCATCGACACTTCCATGCGCCGGCGGTCCTTGGCCTTGGCGATCTGGCGCAGCGCCACCAGCCGCGCTGTCTTGGCGGCCTCGCCGGAATCATCGCCGCTGGCAAGGCTGATCAGCTCGGCGATCTCGGGCGGCGTCGCCAATTGCTGGCGCCCGTCAAGGGCTGCAAACAGCGCCACGCCCATCAACACACTGGAAGTCACCCCGGTGAGAAAAGTGCCCGATAGCCAGCGCGCCGAAACCTCGCGCCGGTCGGGCGGGCCGCTGCGGCCATCCGCGATCAGCGGCGGCTCGTTGCCGAGTTCGGCTATAACGTCTTCCGTATCTGGCATCCAGAAAGGCTGCTTCTTCCCCGGGCGGAACGGCTTGTCGTTTTGGTGGCCATGACATTTGCCTGTCACGGCGGGCGAAGTCAACGAAGCGCCTGGCCTCGGTCGAAATCCCCAATCACACGTCTTTCTCAGGGGTCCTCTTATAGTCTCTTATAGGGAGGCCCGCGCAGTCTCTTACAAGG
>NZ_CAAF010000026.1:32500-88445 GCF_000359125.1 Mesorhizobium sp. STM 4661
CTCAGAACGGTCGGAAATCGTTCGCTGAGTGCAATGGCATAAGCCTGCCTGACTGCGAGACTGACAAGTCGAGCAGAGACGAAAGTCGGTCATAGTGATCCGGTGGTCCCGCGTGGAAGGGCCATCGCTCAACGGATAAAAGGTACGCCGGGGATAACAGGCTGATGACCCCCAAGAGTCCATATCGACGGGGTTGTTTGGCACCTCGATGTCGACTCATCGCATCCTGGGGCTGGAGCAGGTCCCAAGGGTATGGCTGTTCGCCATTTAAAGCGGTACGTGAGTTGGGTTCAGAACGTCGTGAGACAGTTCGGTCCCTATCTGCCGTGGGTGTAGGAATATTGAAAGGATCTGTCCCTAGTACGAGAGGACCGGGATGGACGGATCTCTGGTGGACCTGTTGTGGCGCCAGCCGCATAGCAGGGTAGCTATATCCGGACGGGATAACCGCTGAAGGCATCTAAGCGGGAAACCCACCTTAAAACGAGTATTCCCTGAGAACCGTGGAAGACGACCACGTTGATAGGCCGGGTGTGGAAGAGCGGCAACGCTTGAAGCTTACCGGTACTAATAGTTCGATCGGCTTGATCGTTCTCATTCCTTATGCCCATTTCTGGCGACAATCCTTTGGATTGCGCTGAGATGGTTGGCACGAATAGACAGCTTCTCGATATAAACATGCGTTTTGCCGACCTGGTGGTTATGGCGGAGCGGCTGCACCCGATCCCATTCCGAACTCGGCCGTGAAACGCTCCAGCGCTGATGGTACTTCGTCTCAAGACGCGGGAGAGTAGGTCGCTGCCAGGTCTGCCAAACGCATGTTTGATCGTCACATCGTACTTTCCAAAATCGAAATGATTTTGGGTCGATGTGAGAAAATCTTCTCCACACGATAAGGCCCGCCAACGGGATTTCGGGCCGCGCAAGCGGCCCTTTCATTTGGCGAAGGCTTGAATTTCGTAAGCTCAGGCTTACTTCTAAGGTTGACGCGGGGTGGAGCAGCCCGGTAGCTCGTCAGGCTCATAACCTGAAGGTCACAGGTTCAAATCCTGTCCCCGCAACCAGATACCAAAAACGGCCCGCCTTGTGCGGGCCGTTTTGGTGTTCGGCCGACAGAATAGTCCAATCCTGTCCTTGCAATCAAATTCTTATAAATTTCAGCCGGTTGGGTTTATCCAGCCGGCTTTTTGCATTTGGAGCCCGGCCCGGAGCTGCCAGCTGGCTGCTCCTGAACGCCCCATGCCGGTGGCTAAGGTCGGTGGGCCGGTTGGCTAAGGTCGGTGGCTCGACGAAACAAGCTCGGCCTTGAGCCGCGCCGTCTCCAGCCCGATCGCGATGAAGCGGCGCGCATGAAGTGCCAACTCCATATTGTCGGTCCACAGATTGCGCCAGATCGCGGTTTTCCTGGACAGATTCTCGTCGACGATCTCCGACGAGAAGGATTCGAAGCTGAGGTCGTCGCTGTAGCCGATCGCGGTGAGCGCGTCGAAGATCGCCGCAAAGTCGATGTTACCGGTGCCGAGGATGCCTCGATGGCTCTCGCCTATGTGGACGTAGCCGATCCTTTTCGCGGCATGGCGGATGGCCAGTCCGACATCGGCCTCCTCGATGTTCATGTGGAAAGTGTCGAGATGCAGGAAGATGTTGTCGGAGCCGGTGGTCTCGATGAAGGCCAGCCCTTGCGCGGCGGTGTTGAGCAGGTTGCTCTCGAAGCGGTTGACGATTTCGAGGTTGAGCGTGACGCCGGCGGCCTTGGCCGTCTCCGCCACCCTTGCAAGCGTGCCGGCGCTGCGGTTCCACTGGTCGCGGGTCGGTGCCTCAATCTGCAATCCGTGGCTGGTCGAGAGGATACCGGCGACCTTCCGGCCGCCGAGGTCGCGGGTGAGCGCGATCGTGTCGTTGAGAATATCGACGCCGCGCGCCGCGGCCGCCTTGTCGGCGCTCGAAATGTCGCCGTCCGCCGGCAGCCCGATGCTGATCGCCACGCCGAGATCGAGGCTGGCGATGCGCTTGGCCAGCCTGCCGATATCGACATTGGCAGGGTCGAGATAGGAGAATTCGATCAGGTCGAAGCCGGCTTCCCTGGTGTTGGCCAGCGTGCGTTCAAGATCGCTCTGCGCCGAGCTTGCCGACCAGACGAAGGAATGGATTCCAATGCGCGACATGATCGTCTCCGGTTGCTCAGGAGCATCGGACCCACAATGGAAACCGTTTGAGAAAATCGATGCTCAACCAAAAAAAGAGGTGCGGCCAGTCATCCCGGCCGCACCAGGCTTGGGAGGTTAGCGGGCCGCGGTCCAGCCCTTGTAGTCCTTCAGGTTCTCGGCCGTGATCAGCTTCGGGTCGAGCAAGACGGTGGGCTCGGCCGGCTTCTTGCCGGCAAGCAGGTCAGCCGCCATCGTCAGCGACTGGCCGGCCATGACGTAAGGGTCCTGAGAGGCCGACGCCTTGATCATCGAGGTGCCGGAAGCGAGTTCCTTCTCGATGTCCGGCGCGCCGTCGACCGCGGTGAAGATGAACTCCGAGCGGTTGAGCTGCTTGGCCGCGAGCTGGCCGCCGATTGCCGTCGGATCGTTGATGGCGAAGACCGCGTCGATCTTGTCGAAACGGGTGAGCAGGGACTGGAACACCTTCAGGCCGCCATCGCGCGAGCCTTCGGCATTCTGGTCGTCGGAGAGGATCTTGATATCCGGATGCTTTGCAAGCACGTTCTTGCAGCCCTGCACCCGCTCGAGAATCGACGACGACGCCGGGCCGTTCAGGATGACGTAGTCGCCCTTGCCGCCGGTGTGGTCGACCAGATACTGGCAGGCCTCTTCGCCGGCCTTGACGTTGTTGGTCATCACGGTGACGTCGGCGCCCGGCGCCGAAACGTCGAAGGCGGCAACCACGATGCCCGCCGCCTGCGCCTTCTTCACCGCCGGTGCGATCGCCTTGGCATCGACGGCATTGAGCATGATCACGTCGACGCCGGCGGCGATGAAGGAGTCGACCTGGGAGACCTGCTTGTTGAGGTCGTAGTCGGCCGACACCGACGTCACCTCGACGTTCGGGTTGATCTTCTTGGCGGCGTCCTCGATGCCCTTGATGGTGGCGACGAAGAAGGGATTGCCGAGCAGGCCGACCGAGATGCCGACCTTGTTCAGGTCCTTGGCCGAAGCCGGCGCGATGGCGACGGCCGCGAGTGCGACGCCGCAGAGCAGTTTAGCGATGGTCTTCATTGCTTTCCTCCAATTGCCCGCGCCTCTCACGGTGCGTTACATGAAACCGGTCGTTGACGCCGGCGACTAAGGTCAATCACGTTCTTGCTCCTGCCTGGAGCCTGTAGCGGTCGAGGGCGACCGCCACGATGATGACCAATCCCTTGATGATGTACTGCCAGATGTCCGAGACGCCGGCCAAGATGAGCCCGTTGGAGAGCACCGCGATGATCAGGCCGCCGATCAGCGTGCCCCAGATCGAGCCGACGCCGCCGACGAAGCTGGTGCCGCCGAGAATGACCGCGGCAATGGCGTCGAGTTCGTAGGACTGTCCAAGCTGCAGCCCGTTGGCGGCGTAGAGCCGGGCCGCCGACATGGCGCCGCCAAGGCCGGCCAACATGCCGGAAACGCCATAGACGAAGAGCAGCACCAGCGGCACCTTGATGCCGGTGAGCCTAGCTGCCTCGGCATTGCCGCCGACGGCGTAGATCCAGGTGCCGAGGACAGTGCGCTTGAGCACCAGCCAGGACAGCACCACGACCGACAAGGCGATGATGACCAGCCAGGGAATGCCGAACAGCGAACCGTTGCCGATGAAGTCGAACGGCAGGTCCGAGTTGAATACCGTCGTGTCCTGGCCGAGCAGGCGGGCGACGCCGCGCACGGCCGTCAGCGAACCCAGCGTGACAATGAAGGGCGGCAGCTTGATGTAGGCGATGAGCAACCCGTTGACGAGGCCGAAGCCGAGGCCGGCAAGAATGGCCGCGGGCACGCCGAGCATGCCCCAGTCCGGCACCAGCGACACCATCACCGCCACCATCGCCGAGGCGGCAAGGATCGAGCCGACAGACAGGTCGATGCCGCCGGTCAGGATGACGAAGGTCATGCCGGCTGCCAGCACGATGTTGATCGACGACTGCTGCGTGACGATCGACAGGTTGGTCTCGGTGAGGAAGCGCGGATTCATGAACTGGAAGCCGGCCGCCAGCAGGACCAGGACCGGCAGCATGCCGAGCGCGGCGAAGGCGGTGCGCAACCGCCGGCTCTTGCCGACCGGCTGGTCACCAGCGTTCGTCGTCTCGATCGCCTTGTCGGTCATCCCTTGGCCGCTCCCGTTGCAAGTTCCATGATCTTTTCCTGGCTGAGCGGCTCGCCTTCGGACGCCGTCACCTCGCCTGATATTGCGCCGTCGCGCATCACCAGCACGCGGTCGGCGACGCCGATCACCTCCGGCAGCTCACTGGAGATCATCAGGATGGCAATGCCCCGGTTGGCGAGGTTGTCGATCAGCCGGTAGATTTCCGATTTCGCCCCGACATCGACGCCACGGGTAGGCTCGTCGAGAATGAGGACCCGCGGCTCGGTCTCAAGCAGGCGGGCAAGCAGCACTTTCTGCTGGTTGCCGCCCGACAGCGAACCGGCATTGGCCTGCACAGACCCGGTGCGGATGGAGAGGTCGGAAACGGACTTGGCGGCACGCTTTTCAGCCGCCGCGAAGTCGCGCAAGCCTCCAGCCCGCGCATCCCTTGCGAGCACGCCCATGCTGATATTGTCGGAAATCGACATGTCGAGAAACAGGCCGAGCTCCTTGCGGTCCTCGGTAAGATAGGCGATGCCGGCATCAAGCGCCTCGCGTGGCGAGCCAATGGTTACAGGCTTGCCGTCGAGTTGCAGCGTGCCTGATGTATGCCTGTCGGCGCCGAAGATCAGCCGCGCGAGCTCGGTGCGGCCCGAACCGACCAGGCCGGCCAGCGCCAGGACTTCGCCCTTGTGCAGGTCGAAGGAGCAGTCCTTCAGGAGCTTGCCGTCCGACATGCCGCGCACCGAGAGTGCGACCGCGCGCTTCTCGTCCGGCGGCCGGTGATCCTTCTTGTAGAAGGCGGACAAGTCACGGCCGACCATCATCGAGACGAGGCGCGAGGCGTTCAAATCGGCCCGCTCGAGCGTGCCAACATAGCCGCTGTCGCGTAGCACGCTGACGCGGTCGGCAAGCTGGTAGACCTCTTCCATGCGGTGGCTGATATAGATGATGGCGATGCCTTGCGCCTTCAGCGTCGCGATGACCTCGAACAGCCGGTCGGTCTCGCGCGAGGTCAGCGATGTGGTCGGCTCGTCCATGACGATGATGCGCGCATTGGTCGACAGCGCGCGAGCGATTTCGACCATCTGCCGCTCGCCGAGCGACAGGCTGGAGACCGAAGCGCGCGCCGAGAAGGAGACGCCGAGCCGTGCAATGATCTCGTTGGCGCGCCGGTTGCACTGGTCACGATCGACGATGCCGAAGCGCCGGGGCTCGTTGCCGAGGAAGATGTTCTGCGCCACCGTCAAATTGGGCGCCAGCGACAGCTCCTGATAGATGACCGCAATGCCGTGGGCGCGTGCCTTGATCGGGTTGCCGGTCACGACCGGTGCGCCGTCGATCAGGATCTCGCCGCCAGGGTCGGGCCGGTAGGCGCCGGACAGGACCTTCATCAGCGTCGACTTGCCGGCGCCGTTTTCGCCCATCAGCGCGTGCAACTCGCCGGCCTGAACGGTCAGCGACACATCCTGCAGGGCGCGGATGGCGCCGAACGTCTTCGAGATGTGGCGCATTTCCAGCACCGGCTGGCGCGCCGTCTCGATGCTGGCCGCTGCGGTCATCGCGCGCCTCCCGCTGCCGCGCCGGCGATGCCCCGGTCAATGGCGAGGCCGCGCCAATCATCACGATAGCCGGCTAACCCAGCGAAATGCGAAGCGCGCACGGGCTCCGGCGTCTCGGCGGCAAATTCGCGCCCGATACTCTCGAAGGCGAGCGCGGCGGCACCCGTGGCGCTGCCCTCCAGCGTAGCCCCCTGCATGAAGGCCTGGCCAGGACGCAGCTCGGCCAGCAGGCTGGCCAGCAGGCCGCCACTGTTCAGCCCGCCATCGACGATCACGGTATTGTTCGAATGGATCAGGTCAAGGCAGAGATCAACCATCAGCACCACGTAGAGCAGCGCCACGGCCGCGCGTTCCCCGGCGCTGGGCGTGCGCCCGGTGAGTTCGCCGGAGCGGTGAGGCATCGGCCCGCCCGGCGCGAAGCTCGGCAGGGCCATGATGCCGGCATCGATCACCCGCTGCACCGAGGCGCGGTCGATCGCGCCTTGCCAGTCGCCGCTGACGAGAGCGAATTCGCGGCCGCCCATGAAGCGGATGGTCGGCACCGGGCCGCCATCGACGTCGACATTGACAAGCATGTCGCGGTCGCGATCGAGCGCGTCGAGCGGGCAGTCCGGATTGAGCACGACGACCCAGGTGCCGGTCGACACGACAGTGACCGGACCAAGCTCCTGCCGCCGATAGGCATGGAGTGCGGCATTCGAGTCGTGGACGCCATTGTGGATGGCGATCGGCCGCGCCGCATCGCCGAGACGCTGCTCGCCGATGACGGCGCCGGCACGCGCGAAGGCGGGCATCTGGCCGCGCCACCCCTCGGCGTCGACCAGCGAGGAGAAATCGCGTTTGCGCGGCGCCCACAGATGCGAGTGGCAGCCGAGATAGGACACTTCCGAGACCGCCCGGCCGCCAAAGCGCCAGCTCCAGTATTGCGGATAGCCGAGGATCGATTTCGCCGAGGCGAAGGCGTTGGGTTCCACCGCCTTCAGCCACAGCATGTGGCGGCCGTAGTTGAAGCCGAGCGGCAGACGCGGCGAGAAAGTCTCGGCAAAATCCGGAATGCGGCGAT
The DNA here is from genome assembly GCF_000359125.1 of Mesorhizobium sp. STM 4661. Lineage (GTDB taxonomy): Bacteria > Pseudomonadota > Alphaproteobacteria > Rhizobiales > Rhizobiaceae > Mesorhizobium. The sequence goes on from NZ_CAAF010000026.1 coordinate 39,404, forward strand.
CGATCTTGGCGGCAATCCCCGCCGGCGGCTCCTGCTCGTAGTCGAGGATCGGATGCGTCAGCGCCGCCTCTCCGACCAAGGCGAAGGTGCAGCCATGACCCGACACCATCAGCCCTTCGACGCCGTGGCTGTCGATTGCATCGCTAACCGCTTCATCCGCCCAGTCGTGAAGCGCTGCCTCGTCGAGTACGCCGAAACCGCCTTGGCGTATCCAGCTCGGTTTGCTGCGGCGCTCGTCGAGGATGCGTCCGTCCTGGGCGAAGACGAACAGCTTCGAATTGGTCTTGCCGAAGTCGAGCACGGCCATCTTCACTGGATGGCTCCCGAGGGCGAGGCGATCCGGACCATGACGCCGGCGTCCTCCAGCATGCGGGCGTCGGCGTCGGCGAGGCCGTCATCGGTGACCAGCGTGCCGATGCGCGCCAGAGGCAGCGCCACATTGCGCGCGTGGATCGACAGTTTGCGGCTGTCGGCCAGCACCACGATCTGATCAGTGCAGAGACTGAGATCGACGATGGAGCGGACCAGCAACGGATGCGATTCCAGCACACCCTCCTGGCCAAGGCCTTGCGCGCCAAGAAAGAACTTCGAGGCATAGAAGGGCATGGCCTGGGTGAGCGAATGGATGATGCCCGGCTCGCGGTGCAACTCGCCGCCGGCAACCGTCAGGCTGCAATGGCCATGGTCGCTCAGATAGGCCGCGAGCGGCATCGAGTTGGTGTAGAGCCGGATGTTGCGGTCGGCGAGCTTGACGCCGAGATGAAAGCAGGTCGAGCCGCCATGCACGATGACCGCGTCGCCGTCGCGCACCATGGTTGCCGCTAGAGCGGCGATCTGCCGCTTGGCTTCCACCGCGAGGTCGCGGTTTTCGTCGTAAGGCCTGGCATAGGCGACACCCGCATGCGCGGCGCCATCGAGCGCCGAGATGCCGCCATAGACCTTCCGCGCTTCGCCGGCCTCGTCGATCCTGTCGATATCGCGCCTGACTGTCGCGGCCGAAACGCCGAGCCGCTCCTGCAACTCGCGCACCGAGGCGAAGGGGCGATCCCGCAATAGCTCGACGATCTGACGCTGGCGGCCGGAGTCGCTCAATCCTCTTTCCTCCCATGCCATTCTGCGACGGCAATTGGTGCAACTTACTCAACATTTATCGGATTGCAAGCGCGATGTGATGAGATAAGATCACTATTGACGTAACTTACTCGTATCTGCGATACCAGCGCCAACATCTGTCCCGGCGACGGGACATCCGAAGCCGTGAGACACGCGGCCGGTTTGTGGAGGAATGCTCGATGGCGACTGATGCCGATGCACAGGAACTGGCCGCTTTGCGGACGCTTTCAGCCAGCATCGGGCGCGACCCGCATCTGACCCAGGCCGCAGGCGGCAACACCTCGCTGAAAGCCGGCGAGACGCTCTGGATCAAGGCCTCCGGCACCTGGCTGAAGGATGCGCTCGCCAAGGACATCATGGTGCCGGTGGCGATCTCCCCGCTGCTGAGCGCCGTCGGACAGCGCGACCCGGCCGCCGACCGGCCGCAGGGTTTCGCCATCGAGGCGCTCAACCCGCGCGGGTTGCGCCCTTCGATCGAGACCACGGTGCACGCGTTGATGCCCCAGCGTGTCGTTCTGCATGTCCACTGCGTCGACACCATTTCGCTCGCAATACAGGCCGATGGCGAGGCTGAGGTCGCCAGGCGTCTCGACGGCCTTGAATGGGCCTATGTTCCCTATCGCCGACCGGGCCTGCCGCTGGCCCAGGGCATTGCCGAGCGCCTTCGGCCAGGCGTCGACGTCCTGATCCTTGGCAATCACGGACTGGTCGTTGCAGCCGAGACGGTCGCCGATGCCGAGGTGCTGCTGCGCCGCGTCACACGGCTGCTGGCGCGGTCGCCGCGCAAGGTGGCGGAGCCCGACAGTGCGGCATTGACGGCGCTCGCCGGCAGCACCGGTTACAGATTGCCGGCCGACGTCGAGGCGCATGCGGCCGCGATCGATCCCGAGAGCTGCAGCATGGCGTCGGGGGGCAGCCTCTATCCCGATCACGTCATCTTTCTCGGCCGGGGTTCGGTCGTGGCGAGACCTAATGAGGACGTGAAGCGCATCACCCAGCGGTGCAGTACGGCACCCGTAGCGATCCTGTTTCCCGGCCTTGGCGTGCTGATGCGTGGCGACGCCAACGCCGGCGCCGAAGCCATGCAACGCTGCCTGGCCGACGTGACCGCGCGGGTCGACGCCACGGCGAGGCTGAACTACCTTACCGATGCCGAGAATGACGAATTGATCAACTGGGACGCCGAGCAGTATCGCCAGAAACTCAATGCCGCCGGCAGTTAGACCGTGATCCCGAACCGAAGGTCAGCGCAGCAAGACGTGGAAACCGGTTCGGGCAAAATCATGGCCAAGCAAGAAGCGCTTGCCATTGGCATCGACATCGGCACATCAGGCGCGCGCGCCGTCGCCATGCGTCCGGACTTCGCCATCGCCGCGCGTTCCGCTGTTCCTCTTGAACGATTTGGCCAGAATGGCCGCGATCCGGCGGTCTGGTGGCAGGCAGTCGGCGCGGCGCTGACGGACCTGCTTTCAAGCATCGATCGCGCGACCGTCCGGTCGATCGCCGTAGACGGCACCTCCGGTACGCTGCTGCCGGTCGATGGTGCCGGGCAGCCGCTGGCCGAGCCGCTGATGTACAACGACAAGGTCGCCGCCGACGCCATTCTGGCCACAATCGTCCGCGAGGCGCCGGCAACGAGCGCAGCGCTTGGGGCGACGTCCGGTCTCGCCAAGGCGCTGTCTTTCCAGCGTCTGCCCGGCGTCGTCACTGTCCTGCACCAGGCCGACTGGATCGCCGGACAATTCTCCGGCCGCTTCGATAGCAGCGACGAGAACAATGCGCTCAAAACCGGCTACGACGTCGAGACCCGCCGGTGGCCGGCCTGGATCGCGGCGACCGGCATGCGCATGGAATTGCTGCCCGGCGTCGTCAGGCCGGGCGATGTCGTCGGCACGATCGCTGCGCGCGCCGCCGAGCTGTTCGGCCTGCCGCGCGACGTGGTTGTCGTCGCGGGCACGACGGATGGTTGCGCCTCGTTCCTGGCAACAGGCGCCGCGACGGTCGGTGACGGCGTCACCGCGCTGGGGTCTTCGCTGACCATCAAGATCCTGTCCGACCGGCCGATCTCGGCGCCGCGGTTCGGCATCTACAGCCACCGGCTCGGCGATGCGTATCTGGCGGGCGGTGCGTCGAATTCCGGCGGCAAGGTGCTCGCCCAGCACTTTTCGCTTGCACGCATCATCGAGCTCAGCGCGGTTATCGACCCGATGACCGAGACCGGCCTCGACTACTATCCGCTTCCCGCCACAGGCGAACGCTTTCCGATCGCCGATCCGGCGCTGCCGCCACGCCTTGTGCCGCGGCCGGCGGACGACGCCGACTATCTGAAGGCGATGCTGGAGGGGATCGCCGCGATCGAGGCGCTCGGCTATAGCAGGCTTGCAGAACTCGGCGCGCCTCGGCTGACATCGGTCAGAAGCGTCGGCGGCGGCGCGGCAAATCCCGCCTGGACCGCGATCCGCCAACGCAAGCTCGGCGTCGACTTCCTGCCGGCGCTTTCCGACGAGGCCGCCGCCGGCACGGCGCTGCTGGCGCTGATGGGTGCAAGCACAGCGGGGTTTTTGTGAACGCGAAAACGGTTGAACGTCTCGACGGGATCGGAGCGCTGGCCGCGCGGTACGATTTTTTCCTGCTCGATCAGTTCGGTGTGCTGCATGATGGCACCGGCCCCTATTCGGGTGCGGTGGAGGCCCTGTCGGCGCTGAAACGCGCGGGCAAGACCGTCGTGCTGATCTCGAACTCCGGCAAGCGGGCGGAGCCCAATGAGCGTCGCCTGTTGAAGCTTGGCTTCGAAGCGGGCAGTTGGAACCACTTCGTCTCTTCCGGCGAGGTGGCGTGGCGCTCCTTCCACGACATGGCGGCATCCGGAACCCTGCGCCCGGGCACGAAATGCCTGCTGATCAGCCGCGACGATGACCGCTCGGCGATCCAGGGTCTGCCGTTCGAACTGGCCAAGAGTGGCGACGATGCCGAGCTGGTGCTGATTTCGGCCAGCGAGGGCGATCGTTACGATCTCGACCACTATCGCAGACTTCTCGCGCCGGCAGCGGCGCGGCGGGTGCCGTGCTTCTGCACCAACCCCGACAAGATCATGCTGACCGCGGTCGGTCCCCGCTTCGGCGCCGGCCGGCTGGCCGATCTCTACGAAAGCCTCGGCGGCAGCGTCACCCGCATCGGCAAGCCCTATCCCCAGATCTTCGAGGCCGCATTGGCGCTGGCGGGCAACCCTGACCGCGGCACCGTGGTCTGTGTCGGCGACAGCGTCGAACACGACATCGCCGGCGGCGTTGGCGCCGGCGTGGCGACTGCGCTCGTCCTGTCCGGAATATTGGCGGACACTCCCGACCTGGCCGGCCTTTTCGACAGTCTGGACGCCTATCCGGACTACACCATCGATCTGTTCAGGTTCTGCTGACCGAACCGGCAATTTCCGAGGTAAAGCGACGCAACCAATCGACGGAGCGGAAGATGCGGCAAGCGCTGATCGTGTGGGGCGGCTGGGATGGACACGAGCCGGAAGAAGGCGCGCGCGCCGTCAAGGCGATGCTCGAGGAGGAAGGGTTCGGGGTCCGCGTCGAAACCACGACCGAGATATTCGCCGACCCCGCGATCGCCGATCTGAACCTGATCGTTCCGATCTACACGATGGCCAAGCTGGCGAAGAACGAGGAGCTCAACCTGACGAAGGCAGTCGAGGGCGGTGTCGGTCTTGGCGGCTATCACGGCGGCATGTGCGATGCGTTTCGCGAGGCCACGGACTATCAATTCATGTGCGGCGGTCAGTGGGTCGCCCATCCCGGCAACATCATCGACTACAAGGTCGATATCGCCAGACGCGACGATCCCATCATGCACGGCATCGACGATTTTTCGTATCGCTCCGAGCAGTACTACATGCATGTGGATCCGTCGAATGAAGTGCTGGCGACCACGACTTTCTCCGGTGAGCACGCATCCTGGATAGAAGGTGTTGTCATGCCGGTCGTCTGGAAGCGCCGGCATGGCAAGGGAAGGGTGTTCTACTCGTCGCTCGGACATGCCGCCAAGGAGTTCGCGGTGCCGCAGATGCGCACGATATTTCGTCGCGGCCTGGTCTGGGCGGCGCGTTGAGGATGCCGAGGGCACGGCGACATATAGGATTGCTTTTACCGTTGGCGAGCGCATGGGCACCGGCTCGGCCTCGCCCGGCGCGCCAAGCAGGACATGGCCGCGATGCATCTCAAAGAGGGCGAACGATAGCGTCGGGCGCTACGATGCCCGTGCGAGAAAGCTCTGGTAGTCCGACTTCGCCTGCAGCAAGCGGAGGATGTTGTTGCGCGACCCGCGGATGTGCGCGCGCGTAAGCTCGACGGCACGCGCGGCATCACCGGCGCAAATGGCCTCGACGATCTCGAAATGCTCGTCGCGCGCGATCCCCCATTCGTCCAGCCTCAGCAGTTCCATCCAGACATAGTGCTGGCACTTGTCGAGAATGCCGTTCAGCAGGCCGCACAGCATGACGTTGCCGCTGATCTCGGCAATGGTGCGGTGGATGTCCATTCCGATCTGGAGTTCCTGGAACATGTCGCCGGAGCTGCGGGCCGGAAGTGCTGCCAGGCGTTCGCATTCCCGCACCATCTCACGGAGGCGTTCCTTGTCGGCGGCCGTGATCTTGGCGGTCGCCAGCTCGGTTGCATAGCCATCCAGCAATTCCCTGATTTCGAAGGCTTCGCGGAACATCTGGATGTCGAATTCCTTGACCGTATAGCCCTGGCGCGGGCGGCCAACCACCAGGCCGTCCTGCTCCAGCCGGTTGAGCGCTTCGCGCACGGGCGTGCGGCTGACCTTCAGCTTGACCGCCAGATCATTCTCGGTGACGCGTGCGCCGGGAGGAAGCTGTCCCGTCACGATCATCGCCTTCAGCGATCCATGCACCGACTCGCGAAGCGTGTTCTTCTTTCTCGTGGGCATATCGGTGTTTTCCGATTCATCTGCGAGGAGCGCCCCGCCAGCCGCGAGGTCAGATCTCATTGGTCCATTCACGATTAGCATGATCGCGAAGATCGCGGGAAGCGAGCGTGTTCGACGCCGTCACGCGACGACGCGCTGCTGCCGAAAAAGCGATCTTTCAAGTTGACATCCGTTTTGCCGCCCCGCTACATTCAAGATTGTATACAAAATAGAATGCCGAGACAACGGCCAAATAAGGGGAACATGATGACGAGAAAATCAAGGTTTGCCAGTGCGTTGGCAGTGACAGGACTGATCGGCTGTATCGCGCCGGCAGCGCTCGCGGCGGAAACGATCACCGTGGCTTCGTGGGGCGGATCCTATCAGGAGGCCCAGTCAAAGGCCTTCTTCAAGCCGACCGCCGATGCGCTCGGCATCACCATCAAGGAAGACACCACCAACGGGCTGGACGACGTCCGGCTGCAAGTGACCGGCAACGCCGTCAAATGGGATCTGGTCGAACTTGGCGCCGACGAATGCGCGCGGGGGACCAAGGAAGGGCTGTTCGAGAAGCTCGACTATGGCCTGATCGATAAAAGCGGCATCGATCCGAACCTCGTCCACGACGACTGGATCGGCATCACCTATTATTCCGTCATCCTGATCTACAACACCGACGTCTTCGGCAAGAACGGGCCGAAGACCTGGGCCGATTTCTGGAACGTCGAGAAATTCCCGGGCCGCCGCGCCCTTGGCGGCGCCTTCGCAACCGAAACCCTGACCGTGGCGGCGATCGCCGACGGCGTGCCTCTCGACAAGGTCTATCCGCTCGATATCGATCGTGCGCTGAAGTCGGTCGACAAGATCAGGTCGCATGTCGACGCCTGGTGGACGTCCGGCGCGCAGGCCATGCAACTGGTCAAGGATGGCGAGGTCGACATGGCCAGCATCTGGAACGGCCGGGCCAGCACGCTCAAGGATCAGGGCGGGCCGGTCAGCTACAGCTACGACCAGGGCGTACTGACGGCCGACTGCATGGTGATCCCCAAGGGAGCCAAGAACAAGGACGCGGCGATGAAGGCGCTCGCCATGTTCCTGAAGCCGGATATCCAGGCGAACCTGCCGCTCTACATCGCCAACGGCCCGGTGAACGAGAAGGCCTTCGATACCGGCAAGATCCCCGCCGGCAAGATCGCTGGCATCAATTCGGCGCCGGAAAACGTCAAGAAGCAGGTGCTACTCGACCCCGCCTTCTGGGGAGATCATCTGGTCGAGGCGCAGGAGAAATTCGACAATCTGATCCAGCAGTGACGGGGCTGATCCAGCAGTGACGGGGTTGTCGATGATTGGCCGACGCATCGGGTCGGCCCGATCGACCCGTCGTCCGTCTCTTGGCCCATCTGCGCAGATTTCCGAAGGAGCACTGCCATTGTCCATCGCGCGATCCGCGCCGCCGATCAACATTCGGGGCATAGCCAAGCGCTTTGGCAGCGTGCCGGTGCTCAGCGACCTCGACCTCGACGTGGCTTCAGGCGAATTCCTGACACTGCTCGGCCCGTCGGGATCGGGCAAGACCACGCTGCTCATGATCCTGGCGGGGTTCGTCCGCGCCAATGCCGGAAGCATCGATATCGGCGGGGAGGAAGTCATCACCAAGCCGCCGCATAAGCGCAACATCGGCATGGTGTTCCAGAACTACGCGCTGTTCCCGCACATGAACGTCTTCCACAACATCGCCTTCCCGCTGAAGCAACGCCGCACGTCCGCGGCGGAAACGGCTGAACGCGTGGAGAGGGTGCTCGATCTGGTGCAGCTGCAAGGCCTGGCCGACCGCCGCGTCGACCAATTGTCGGGCGGACAGCGCCAGCGTGTCGCGCTGGCGCGGGCGATCGTGTTCGAACCGCGCATCGTGCTGATGGACGAGCCGCTGTCCGCGCTCGACAAGGGTTTGCGCGAGCATATGCAGATCGAGCTGCGCAGCCTGCATCGCCGGCTGGGGATGACCACGGTGTACGTGACCCACGACCAACGCGAGGCGATCACCATGTCGGACCGCATCGCGGTCATGAACAAGGGCCGCATCGAGCAGCTCGACCAGCCCGAGACGCTCTATGCCAGGCCGCGCACCAAGTTTGTCGCGGGCTTCATCGGGGAATCGAATTTCATCCCTGTGGAATGCCGCGACGGCAGCGTCTGGTATGCCGGGAAAAAGGTGCATACCGCATCGCCTTCGCCGCCGTCGGGTCGGCACTTGCTGGTGGTGCGGCCCGAAAGGGTCCGGCTCGCCGTCGATGCCGGACTCGTTGCAGATGCTCGACCGGGCGCCAACGCCAACATACTGGACGCCACGGTACGCGACATCGTCTATCAGGGCGACAGTTTCATCTGCTACGCCAATCTGGCGGACGGCCAGCAGATCGCGCTTCGCGACTATTGCCGCAGCGACGTGCTGGCGCGTCTGCCCGTCGCCGGCCAGCCGGTGCGGCTTCGCGTCGATGCGGAGGACGCGATCCTGGTCGCGGACGAGACATGAGCGTCCGGCCAGCAGAATTCGGCAGCCATGGCCTGAATGCGGGCGCGTTGAGAGCCGATGCCCGTCGCGAGTCGCTGGGCCTGCTCGGCCTTTGCTCTCCGGGTCTGGCTTTGGTCGGGATCATCATCGTCCTGCCGATCGGCTGGCTGTTCTGGCTGTCGCTGTTCGACGAGAGCGGACAACTGAGCGGTGCGAACTACGCCCGCTTCGTCGAACAGGCTTCCTATATCAGGACCTTCATCACGACGTTCGAGGTGGCGTTCCTGGTCACCGGCCTGTGCGGCCTCATCGGCTATCCCTTGGCCTACATGCTGTCGCAGCTTCCGCGGCGCGCCGCCTCCATCTGCCTGATCTTCGTGGTTCTGCCGTTCTGGACCTCGGTTCTGGTGCGCACCTATGCCTGGCTGGTGATCCTGCAGCGCAAGGGCCTGGTGAACACCTGGCTCATCGACCTTGGCCTGATCAGCCAGCCATTGCCGCTCGCGCATAATTTCGCAGGCGTCATCATCGGCATGACGCATATCATGCTGCCTTTCCTGGTGCTGCCGCTCTACGCCTCGATGAAGACGATCGACGCGGACTATCTCCGCGCCGCGATGAATCTCGGCGCACCACCGACCGCGACTTTCTGGCAGGTGTTCTTTCCGCTTTCGCTTCCGGGCCTCGCCGCAGGTGTGGTCATCGTCTTCATCCTCTGCCTCGGTTTCTTCGTCACGCCCGCGCTGATGGGCGGTGGCAAGGTCATCATGTGGGCCATGCGCATGGAGCAGACCACCAGCCTCTACTCCAACTGGGGCGCCGGCAGCGCGCTGGGCGTCGTCCTGCTCGCCGTCACGCTCGGGCTGCTCGGCCTGTTCCGGTGGCTGCTGGGGGCGCGGGCGGCCAACGTGTGGGGTGCGCGATGAACGACGATATCGGCCTGCCGATTTCGCACTGGCGACGACTTTGGCTCTACGGTGTCGGCGCCCTGGTGCTGTTGTTCCTCATCGTACCGTCGCTGATCATCGTGCCGATGTCGTTCTCCGGTTCGACGCTGCTGCAATTTCCGCCGGAAAGCTGGTCGCTGCGATGGTACGAAGCCTATTTCCAGTCGATCGAATGGCGCGACGCCACGGTCGTGTCGCTGAAGGCGGCGGTGCTGACGACGGTTTTCGCGACACCGATCGGCACCGCCGCCGCCTATGCGCTAAATTCCGGCGCGCTGCGCCTCGCCGGCTTCATCAATGTGGTGCTGACCGCCTCGCTGATCATTCCAGTCATCCTGATCGGCATCGGTACGTTCTTTCTCTATGCACGCCTTGGCCTGAACAACACGCTGACAGGCCTGGTGCTGGCGCATACGGTGCAGGCCGTACCGCTGGTCGTGCTGACGGTGCTTTCGGGCTTCCGATCCTACGACATGAATCAGGAGCGCGTCGCGCGCAGCCTGGGAGCGGGGCGTTTTGCGGCCTTCTGGCAGGTGACCATGCCGCAGATCCGGTTCTCCATCGTGTCGGGCGCCTTGTTTGCCTTCATCACTTCGTTTGACGAGGTTGTCGTGTCGCTGTTCATATCGGGTGGCGAGACGACGACGCTGACGCGCCGCATGTTCAGCGCATTGCGCGACCAGATCGATCCGACAATCGCCGCGATCTCCACATGCCTGATCGTGCTGTCGATCGTGCTGCTTTCGGCGGCGCAGCTTTTTGGCCGTCGCCGCTAATTTCAAATCTGCTTCATCGGAGGCTATTGATCCTGCATGCGTGATTTTCAATTTCCCGGACGGTCGCCGGTTCGCGCGACGGAAGCCATGGCCGCGACATCGCACCCGCTGGCGACGCTGGCGGCTGTCGACATGCTGCGGTCGGGCGGCAACGCAATGGATGCGGCGGTTTGCGCGGCGGCGATGCAGGCGGTCGTCGAGCCGCAATCGACCGGTATCGGCGGCGACTGTTTCGTCCTTTATTGCCCCAGCGGCCAGAGCGAAGTCCTGGCCTTCAACGGCTCGGGCCGCGCGCCGGCCGCAGCGGAGGCTGATTGGTATCTGGACAGGGGGCATGAGGAAGTGCCGGTGTTCGGTCCGCACGCGGTCACCGTGCCGGGCGCCATAGATGCCTGGTGCCGGCTGATCGAGGATCACGGCAGGAAGGGTTTCGACGCCGCGCTCGCGCCCGCCATACGCTATGCCGAACAGGGCTATGTCGTGCATGACCGCGTGGCCTTCGACTGGGCCGCAAGCGTTGATTTGCTCGCCGCCGACGAACATGCGGCGCGGATCTTCCTGCCGGATGGAAAGGCGCCGAAGGCCGGCGACCTGCACCGGCAGCCGCAACTGGCCGACACCTTGCGCATCGTTTCGCGCCGCGGCCGTGCCGGCTTCTATGAAGGCGAGGTCGCCGACGACTTGGTGTCGCGTCTCCGCGCACTTGGCGGACTGCATACGCTCGAGGATTTTGCGGCGACGACGGGCGACTATGTCAGGCCCGTCGGTACGTCCTACCGAGGCTATGACATCCATCAGATGCCGCCGAACAACCAGGGTCTGACGGCGTTGGTTATGCTGAATGTGCTGTCGGGCTTTTCGCTCGGCTCCCTGGAACCGAACGGCGCGGAGCGCTTCCACATCGAGATCGAAGCGGGGCGGCTCGCCTATCAGGACCGCGACAATTTTATCGGCGACCAGAACCACGTCCATGTGCCTGTTGAGCAGTTGCTGTCGAAATCTCATGCGGACCGGCTGCGCGCCGCGATCGACCCGGCGCGCGCGATGACGCATCTGCCTCGCCTCGAGCTTCAGCCGAGCGATACCGTCTATATCTCCGTGGTCGACCGCGACCGCAACGCGGTCTCCTTCATCAACTCGACCTTCCATTCGTTCGGCAGCGGGGTGGTCGGCCCCAGGACCGGTATCGTCTTGCAGAACCGCGGCAGCAGCTTCCGCCTGACGGCAGGCCACCCAAATCGCATCGCACCGGGAAAACGTCCCATGCACACCATCATGCCGGGCATGGTGACGGCCAAGGGAAGGGCGGTCATGCCGTTCGGGGTGATGGGCGGCGGCTATCAGCCGTTCGGCCATGTCCACCTGCTTACCAACATGATCGATTTCGGCATGGATCCGCAGGAGGCGCTGGATGCGCCAAGGGTGTTTTACAGACAGGACGCCGTGGAGGCCGAGCGTGGCGTTCCGGCTCGCACCCTCGCCGGCCTGCGCGAACGAGGCCACCATGTGTCCATCGCCGCCGAGCCGCATGGCGGTGGCCAATTGGTGCTGATCGATTGGGACAAGGGCACGCTTACCGGCGCGTCCGATCCCCGCAAGGACGGTTGCGCGCTGGGCTATTGACGGTCCGTCGCGCAAGAGGGCCAGGCCGGATCGGTCGGACCTTCGGCGTCGGTATCGACCGCGACGGCAACAGAGCCGCCATCGTCAGCGACAGTTCCGACGAAGGCGATGTTCACTTCTTCCCCAACGGCACCGGCGTCGCTAATGTCCTCGACTTCGCAAGCAGGGGCAATGACGATCATGGGGCAAGGCCGGCTGACGAAGAAGGAGCGGCACGAACTGATTTTGTCGGAAGTGCGCAGGTCGGCCTCGATCCGCATCTCCAAGCTCGCCCGGCGCATCGGCGTCGCCGGCGAAACGATCCCGCCGCGATCTCATCGAACTGGGCGAGGCCGGGCTGCTCAACCGCACCTATGGTGGCGCGACCATTTCGCTGGTGACATCCGAACCGGTGATTTCCCAACGCGGCCTCACCTTGATCGAGGAGCGCGCCCGGATCGGCCGCGGCGCGGCAAGCCTCATCGGCAAAGGGCAGATCGTGATGATCGACGGCGGGTCGACGACCTTTGAGGCGGCACGCTGTCTGTCGCAGTTGAACCGGGACTTGATCATCATCACCAACTCCACCGGCGTCGCCTCGGTGGCCGGCGCCAATCCGACCTTTCGCGTCATCGTTTGCCCCGGAACCTATGACAGCCGGGAAGGCAGCGTGTTCGGCGAAGACACGGTCGAGTTCGTCCGCCGCTACAATGCCGATGTTGCCATCATTGGCGCCTCGGGCGTGACCGTGGATGGTCCGAACGATATGATCTCCGGTGCCGCGGCAATCAAGCGCGCGATGATGTCCCGGTCGCTGTCGACCGTGCTGGTGGTGAGCAGCGAGAAGTTCGGCCGCAGCAGCCTCAACCGCGTCTGCGCGCTCAGCGAGATTTCCGATATCGTCACGGATTGCGAGCCGCAGGTGGAATGGCGTGTGGTCATCGAAGAGGCCGGAACGGAACTGCACGTCTTCGCCGGCAATTAGAATGATGCGTCCTGACTTACTGTTCGACCGTGATCTTGTCCGCAAATCGGGTCCGACTTTGTGGGATCATGGTCAGGCTCTATTCAGTCGTGGCGTTGCTGCCACCAGCGCCTGGCCGATGGCCGATTGCGGTGCGTCGACGACGGTACGGGCGTCACCGGTCTCGGCGATCCGTCCGGCATCGAAAATAGCCACGCGGTGGGCGATGGCACGGACCACACCGAGATCATGCGAAATGAACAGATAGGCGATCCGTTCCTCGCGCTGCAGGTCGAGCAGCAAATGCAGGATCTGTCCGCGCACTGAAACGTCGAGCGCCGACACCGCCTCGTCGAGCACGATCAGCGACGGTTTCGTGGCGATGGCGCGGGCGATCGCGACGCGCTGGCGCTGGCCGCCGGAGATTTCGTGGATGGCCCGCGGCGCGAGATCGGGAGTGAGGCCAACGCGCTCCAGCAAGGCGGCGATGCGGCGCGGGCGCTTCAGCCGGGACGCGATGCCATGGATGCGCAAGGGATCGTCGAGCACGCGCGCCACGGTGGCGCGAGGGTTGAAAGCGGCGAGCGGGTCCTGGAACACCATTTGCAGGCGTGCGCGCCGGCTGCGCAAGGCGGCGCCACCGAGGGCAAGGAAATCCTCGCCATCGAACTGGATACGGCCAGCGTCGGGTTCGACCAGTCTGAGCACCAGCCGCGCGATGGTCGACTTGCCGCTGCCCGATGGCCCGGCCAGCGCCAGCGTCTCTCCGGTCTCGATATGGAAGGAGACATTATCGACGGCGGCGATGGTCTTGCCGCCGCGGCGGTACCATTTGGTGAGGCCGGAAACGCTCAGCAAAGGACTGCTCATGGCGATGCTTCGGCCTGCCGCGAAAGCGGTTCGGCGTCGAGGCCGAGATGGGCGTCGAGCAGTGAGCGCGTGTATGCGTGGCGCGGGGCGCTGATGATTTGCCTGGCCGCACCGATTTCGACAAGTCGGCCATGCCGGAATACGGCGATACGCTCGGCAAGCTCGGCGGCCAGCGCGATGTCGTGGCTGATGAACAGCAGCGTCATGCCGTCCTCGGACACCAATTGCCGGATCAATGCGACGATCTCGGCCTGCACGATGGTGTCGAGCGCACTGGTCGCCTCATCGGCGATCAGCAGTTTTGGTCCTGCGGCAATCGCGGCGGCGATCGCCACGCGCTGTTTCTGGCCGCCGGAAAGCTGATGCGGAAAGGCGTGCAAGGCGGTATCCGGATCGGGCAAGCGAACGCGTTCGAGCAGGGTTCTGGCTTTCGCGAAGGCCTGAGGCCAGCCGAGGCCGAGATGGGTGTACAAGACTTCGGCGATCTGCTTGCCGACCGGCATCACCGGATCGAGGCTTGCAGAGGGGTCCTGGAAGACGAAGCCGATATCGCGGCCGCCGAGGGGCCCATAGTCTGTAGCAATGGCGGACGGTCGGCGATCCTTCGCGCCCCCCTCTGTCCTGCCGGACATCTCCCCCTCAAGGGGGGAGATTGGCAGTTTCGCTGCCGGCTCTCCTCCTGCAATCCTGGAAATTGGCGAAGGCCGAGATGAGGGCGCAATCTCCCCCCTTGAGGGGGAGATGTCCGGCAGGACAGAGGGGGGTGCCTTGGCACCCAAAGGTGGCGGTGGTCGCAAGAACCAGTCGATACGACCATCGACCCTAGCGGAGGCCGGCAGCAGCCCGGCAACAGCCAGCGCCAGCGTGCTCTTGCCGGAACCGCTCTCGCCGATGATGGCCAGCCGCTCGCCGGCGGCGATATCCAGGCTGATGTCTTTCAGCGCCGCCACCTCGCCACCGTCGCGGCGATAGGTCACCGTCAGATCGCGGATCGACAGCAGCGCCGTCACGACAGGCTCCGTCTCACCGCTGTCGTCTCGACCACGCCTTCGCCGGCGAGATAGACGCCAAGCACGGTCAGCACGAGGGCTAGGCCCGGAACGATCGACAGGAAGGGTGCGGTGCGCAGGACAGTACGGCCTTCGGCGATCATGCCGCCCCAGGTGACGCGGTTGGGGTCTCCAAGGCCGAGGAAGGACAGAGCGGCTTCGGTGAGGATCGCGGCGGCGACGATCACCGAGGACAATGCCAGCACCGGCGGCAAGGCATTGGGCAGAATCTCGCGAAAGGCGATCTCCAGCGGATGCATGCCGATGACACGGGCGCCGGCGACGAAATCGCGCTCGCGGATCGACAGCACTTCGGCCCGCGCCACGCGCGCCGGTCCGGTCCACGCGCCAAGCGCGATCGCCACGACGACGACGCCGAGCGAAGGCCCGACGACGCTGACGAAGGCCAGCGCCAGGAGGAAACTCGGCACGGTCTGGAAAGCGTCGGTGATGCGCATCAGCACCTCATCGACGAGGCCGCCGGCAAAGCCGGCCAGTGTGCCGATCACAGCACCTATGACGAGGGCCGCGGCAGCAGCCGCCAGCCCGACCGCCAGCGAGGTGCGGGCGCCATGGAACAGCTCGGCCAGCACGTCGCGGCCGAGCCGGTCGGTGCCGAGCGGCAGCGACCAGTCCTGGAAAGGCGGCAGCAGCGCCGGCCCGGCAATGGCTTGCGGATCGCCGGGAAAGAGCAAGGGAGCAGCGAGCGCCATGGTGAGCAGCGCCGCCAGGATGACCGCGCCGGCGAGTGCTTCCGGCGTGCGAAGAAAGCGGCGAAGCGGGTTCACGCGCCGGCCTCGCTGGCGCCGACGCGCGGATCAAGCAAGGCGTAGGCGATGTCGACGAGAAGGTTGATGAAGATGACAAGCACAGCGCTGACCAGGATGATGCCGAGCAGCAGCGGCGTGTCACGTGCGGCCACCGCTTCCTGCGCCAGCCGGCCGAGACCGGGCACGGCAAAGACGCTTTCGATGACGACGCTGCCGCCCAGCATCTGCGCCGATTGCAGGCCGAGCATGGTGACCAGCGGCAGCAACGCATTACGGGCGACATGGGCGAGCACGATGCGGCGGCGGGAAAGTCCCCTGGCGCGCGCGGCGAGGACAAAATCCTGCCGCCAGGCCTCGGCCATGCCAGCGCGCATCATGCGCAAATAGAGCGCCAGATAGATGAAGCCGAGCGCGGAGACCGGCAGGACGAGATGGCTGGCGATATCGGCCGCGCGGTCAAGGCCGGTCCTGGCCGAGGCGATGCTCTCGATGCCGCCGATCGGCAACCAGCGCAGGCCGACGGCGAAGATGACGATCAGCACCAGCCCCAGCCAGAAGCCGGGGACGGCATAGAGCGCCAGCGAACCGATCGACAGGAAACGATCGCGAAAGCTGCCCGGCCTGGCGCCTGCATAGATACCAAGCGCCGAGCCGAGACCGAAGGAGAGCGCGGTGGCACTGCCCATCAGGATGAGCGTCGTCGGCAGGCGTTCGAGGATGACGTCGCGGATCGGCCTGGAGAAGGTGACGGACTGGCCGAGGTCGAGATGGAGCAGCGCCCAGAGGTAGTTGGCGAGCCGCGTCAGTTCCGACTGGTCGAGGCCCCAGCTATGGCGCAGCAGTTCGATCATGCCGGCGTCGCCGCCAGTCGAGACGATGTAGGCGTCGACCGCGTCGCCGGGTGCTGCTTCCAGCAGCAGGAAGGTGCCGATGACGACGATCAGCAGCACGAAGACGCTGCCGACGAGACGGCGACGGATGAGGGCGAGGGCGCGGGTCATGGGGCAGGTTGCTTGTTGCTGTGCCCATCGAGATATGCGCCGCGCCTGGGCACCCCCCTCTGTCCTGCCGGACATCTCCCCCGCAAGGGGGGAGATTGGCAGCTTCGCCGATGGTGCATCCTTTGCGGCGTGGTTGCAGCGTTGGAGATTGGCGAAAGCGAAAATGACATCTGATCTCCCCCCTTGCGGGGGAGATGTCCGGCAGGACAGAGGGGGGTGGCGTGGAGCGCGGCGCTTGTCCGTGCACCCAGGCCAATTTTGCCGCGAACTCTCATCCGCGCAAGTGTGTCACGATTCCAAATAAGTGTCCGCCCAGTTCGACACCGCCCAGCGCGGATTGTTGGCGATGTTTTGGACCGTGTCGCGGGCGACGCTGATGAAACTCCATTCGGCGACGTTGATCAGCGGCAGGTCGGCTGCGACCTTTTGCTGGAACTCCTTGTAGAGTTCGGTGCGGGCCGATGTGTCGAGCGTTTCGGAGGCCTTGGCGATGAGGGCGTCGAGATCGTCGTTCTTGTAGCCGCCCTGGTTGGAGAAAGGCACGCCGTCCGGAATGCCGCTCTGCACCAGGATGGTGGTCGAGATCGCCGGATCGCCACGGAATACCGGCGGGCCGACGGCAAGGTCGAAGGCATGGTCGGTATAGACGGCCTTGATATGCGCGGCCGAGTCGTTGTTGACCAGTTCGGCGTCGATGCCGATGGCGGCGAGCGCCTGGCGCAGATAGTCGCCGAACTGCCTGGTCTCGTTGAAATAGGGAGCCGGCAAAAGTTTTAGCGAAAAGCGCTTACCGTCGGCGCCCCTGATGTAGCCGGCCTCGTCGAGCAGCGCGTTAGCCTTGGCGATGTCGAAGGCATATGTCGGCACGTCGGCCGCATAGAATTGCGGGTCGTTCTTGGGCACCGGCCCGGTGGCCGTGGCGGCATAGCCAAGGAAGACCGTCTTGACGACAAAATCCTTGTCGATGGCATGCGCGATCGCCTGGCGTACCTTGAGGTCGGCGAGCTCCTCGCGGCGATGGTTGATCTCGACGACGAGCTGGTAGGTCAACCCCTCATAGCCCTTGGTGATCACCTTGAGGCCCGGCACCTTGGAGATGCGATCAAGGTCGGCCAGCGGCACGGCGGAGAAAGCGGCGAGGTGGATCTCCTCCGCTTCCAGGGCGCTGGCTGCCGAGGAACGGTCGGGCAGCACCTGGTAGATGATCTCGTCGAGATAGGGTTCGTCCTTGCCCCAATAGTCGGTGTTCTTCTGCAGCCGGTAGTACTGGCCGGCCTTGTATTCGGCGAATTTGAACGGACCGGTACCGACAGGCGCGTTGTTGGCCGGGTTGTCCTCGATCTTTCCGCTCTCGTAGATGTGCTTCGGCACCACGCTGCTCAATGCCGGCAAGGCATTGCGGATCAGCTGGAACGGCGTCGGCTTGGCGAATTTGAACACGGCGGTGAGATCATCCGGCGTTTCGACGGCTTCGTGAAATCTGACATGATCGAACTCCGTCCTCTCCGCGACCCGGCCGGTGCGCCAATACCCCTCGGATACTCGCGACCCCGCCAGCATCCTGCAACAGCGATTATGGGCCTTGTCAGGGGTTTCGCCAGAGACGGATTTGGCGCATCTTGATGTGGCTTTGAAAATTTCGTCCGCTGGACCAGTTGTAGTGAAGCGGTCCCATTCGGCCTTATCTGGTAAGACCAGATAAGGCCGGTACCGCGATACACGGGCGAGAGAGCGTGCTGGCGAAGCCATTCGGCCTATTCTGGCTGGACCAGACCTAGCAAAATAGTGCAGATTTGATCGACAGCCGGAGCATCGAGACCAAAACAACCGGCGATCGGCCGGCCGGACAGGGAATTCAGGGAGAGAGAAATGAACATCGCCCCGGGCAAGAATGCCGTCAGCGCCATTCCGTTCGACCATGCCAGGGTCGACCGGTTGATGGAGGAGGCCGGCATCGATGTGCTGCTCGCCACCTCCAAGCACAACACGCAGTACCTGCTTGGCGGCTACAAGTTCATCTTCTTTGCCGCCATGGATGCGATCGGTCACAGCCGCTATCTGCCTGTTGTCGTCTACGAGAAGGGTGGGCCGGACCATGCCGCCTATATTGGCAACCGCATGGAAGGCGGCGAGCACCAGAACCATCCATTCTGGACGCCGACGCTGCATGCCGCCTGCTGGGGCACGCTCGATGCCGCCAATCTCGCCGTCGAGCACCTGAAGAAGATCGGCAAGGGCGATGCCCGCATCGGTATCGAGCCTGCCTTTCTGCCATCCGATGCCTATACATTGATCCGCAAGGCGCTGCCGGGCGCCAAGCTGATCGATGCGACCGAGATGCTGGAACGCATGCGCGCGATCAAGACGGAAGCCGAGCTGGAGAAGCTGCGCGTCGCCTCCGAGCTGATCACCGATTCCATGCTGGCGACCATCCAATGGGCACGCGAAGGCACGACCAAGACCGAGATCATCGAACAGCTCAGGCGCGAGGAGACCAATCGCGGCGCGCATTTCGAATATTGTCTTTTGACGCTGGGCTCCAGCCACAATCGCGCCGCCTCGCCGCAGGCATGGAAGAAGGGCGAGGTGCTGTCGATCGATTCCGGTGGCAATTATCACGGCTATATCGGCGACCTCTGCCGCATGGGCATTCTGGGCGAGCCGGACGCCGAACTCGAGGACCTGCTGGCCGAGGTCGAGACGGTGCAGCAAGCGGCCTTCTCCAAGGTCAAGGCGGGCACGCTGGGCGGTGACATGATTTCTCACGCGGAAGGCGTGCTGAAGAAATCCAAAGTCGCGTCCTATACCGATTTCTTTGCCCACGGCATGGGGCTGATCACGCATGAGGCGCCATTCCTGATGACCAATCATCCGGTGACGTATGAAGGCACCTATGCCGAAAAGCCGCTGGAGAAGAACATGGTGCTGTCGGTCGAGACGACCATGCTCCACCCCAAGCGCGGCTTCATCAAGCTGGAAGACACGGTTGCCGTGACCGACACCGGCTACGTCATGTTTGGCGACCGAGGCAGAGGGTGGAACAGGGCGGGGTGGCTTAGCGCCCCTCATTCCCGCCCGACGGCGGTAGCAGTCTGAAATCCGGCAATTCCCGTAAGCCCAATTCCGGCCCGGCCGGCGAATAGACGACGAAGAGTTGCATGGGTCCGTCGCCGGTGTTCAGCGTCGAATGGAAGCGGCTTTCCGGCACATAGATAGTGCAACCGGGGCCGACCTTTTCGACCACCGGATTTCCCTGCTCGTCCTCGACCATCTGCTCGCCATGGCCGGAGATGACGAAGATGATTTCCTCCGCGCCTGGATGATTGTGGCGGGTGTGGCCCTTGCCGGAGGGCAGGTCGACGACGCCGCCGGAAAAGCGCTCCGCACCGTTCACTTCGGGAGCGACGGTCAGTGCCAGTCTGCCCCAGTCGAAGCCGAAGGCGCTGACATCCTTCGGATAGACAAACACCTTGCTCTTGTCGGTCATCGTCTCATCCCTTCTTTTTCTTTGCATTCGTTTGGGCGCCAAGTGTGACGGCCTTGAAATCCGCCGTCTGCCGGGCGATCGCGGCTTCCGCCGGCAGGCGTTCCATCGAGCTAGCACCGTAGAAGCCGTGCAGGCCCTTGCAGCGGCCGAGAATGTAGCTGGCGTCGTCCGGCATCGAGATCGGGCCGCCATGGCAAAGCAGGATGACGTCCTTGCGCACCGAGCGCGCGGCGCTGGCTATCGCGTCGATCTCCTGCACGCAGTCGTCCAGCGACTTGGCCGAGGTCGCGCCGATCGAACCGCCTGTCGTCACGCCCATATGGGCGACGACGATGTCGGCGCCGGCCTTGGTCATGGCGCGCGCCTCGTCGGGGTTGAACACATAGGGCGTGGTCAGGAGGTCGAGCTTGTGCGCCTCGGCGATCATGTCGACCTCGAGCCCGAAGCCCATGCCGGTTTCCTCGAAACTCTGCCGCATCTGGCCGTCGAACAGGCCGATGGTGGGGAAGTTCTGCACACCGGAAAAGCCCATCGTCTTCAATTCGGCCAAAAGCAGAGGCATGATGACGAAAGGGTCGGTGCCGTTGACGCCGGCCAGCACCGGCGTCTTCTTCACCACCGGCAGCACCTCATAGGCCATCTCCTTGACGATCTCGTTGGCATTGCCATAGGCGAGCAGGCCCGCGGCCGAGCCGCGCCCGGCCATGCGGTAGCGGCCGGAATTGTAGATGATGATGAGATCGATGCCGCCGGCCTCCTCGGCCTTGGCCGACAGGCCGGTGCCGGCGCCGCCACCGACGATGGGCACGCCATCGCCAATCATCTTGCGGAATTTTTCCAGGATTTTCTTGCGCGGAATGGCGGCCATGCTTGTCAGGTCTCACTTGCTGGCGATGTCGAGGAAGGCCGCTACGGCAGCCTTGGCGAATTCGGGATCGTTGATGTGCAGAGGCAAGCGGGTCACGCGACGCGTGGCGTTCGGCTGGGTCGTGCGCTCGATGGCTTCGAATAGTGCTGCGTCGGCTTCAGGGTCAAAGAAGGCGCCGCCTTCGATGTCGAGCGCCGAGACGCCTTTTTCGGGGATGAGGAAGCGGACTGGACCCTGGCTGCGGTTCAATCTCTCGCCGATCCATTCGCCGATCCGGCGGCATTCGTCCGGCGTCGTGCGCATCAGTGTGACGTTCGGATTGTGCTCGTAAAACAAGCGGCCGCGATAGCGTTCCGGGATGGTCGGCGGCGCCCAGAAGTTCACCATGTCGAGCGCGCCGACCGAACCGACATAGGGCAGTCCGGTGCGGGCGACGGCGCCGAAGCGGTCAGCGGTCGCCGGCAGCACGCCACCGAACAGGAGATCGCAGACTTCTGTTGTGGTGATGTCGATGACGCCGGCGAGCAGACCGCTGTCGGCAAGCTTTTCCATCGAACGGCCGCCGGTGCCGGTGGCATGGAAGACCATGCAGTCATAGGTTGAGCGAAGCTCATCGGCGATTGCCGTCACGCATGGCGTGGTGACGCCGAACATGGTGAGGCCGATCGAAGGCTTGCCGTCGGGCGGCGGCGCTGGGTTCGCCGCCATGCCTGATATCGCCTGGGCGGCGTTGTGCAGCACCGTGCGGGATAGCCGGTTCAAGCCGGCCATGTCGGTCACCGAGGGCATCATGATGATGTCGGAGACGTCGACGTAAGGCGACGTGTCGCCCGAGGCGAGTGTCGAGACCATGATCTTGGGCAGGCCGAGCGGCAGCGTGCGCATGCCCGATGTGATGATCGAGGTGCCGCCGCCGCCACCGATGCCGATCATGCCTGCCATGTCGGTGCGGAACTGCGCGAACCGGGCGAAGGCGATGGCCATGGCCGCGACCGCGGTGCCGCGGTCGTCCATGCCGAGCACGGCAGCGCCGCCGCCGGGATGGTGGCCGGCGACCTCTTCGTTCGAGACATCGACCGGCACGGTCGCGCCGCGCGTGCCGACATCGACACGGACGACAGCGGCGCCGGCAGCGGCGATCGCGTCGGCCAGGAAGGCGAGTTCCTCGCCCTTGGTGTCGGCGGTGCCCACCACATAGATGCGCTTCATTGGCGCTTTCCTCTGCTGGCTGGCTCAAAGGTGGCGCTGTCTGGTGCATGAAAACTAGGTGCTCTACGGCGCCCCCCTCTGTCCTGCCGGACATCTCCCCCACAAGGGGGGAGATTGGCCTGCCCCAACCTCGGCGCTTCTTCTGCTATGCTGGCGATTGGCGAAAGCGCAGATGAAATCCGATCTCCCCCCTCGTGGGGGAGATGTCCGGCAGGACAGAGGGGGGCGCCGTAGAGCGTCAACGTAACCACTCCGAAAACAGGGGAGGCCATTGCAATTTTTTGAGACGCGCGTATCGTATTGATATGAATGTCTCACGTCAACAAGCGACAGTGCCCGACGATGCCGGTTCCGGGGTCGAGCGCGGAGCCCGGGCACGTACAAGGCGATTGATGCTGGAGACGGCGACGAGGCTGATGCAGGAAGGCGCAACGCCTTCGGTCAGCGAGGTTGCGGAGGCGGCGGAAGTTTCCCGCGCGACCGCCTATCGCTACTTCCCAAGCCAGGCGGCGCTGGTGCAGGCGGTGGTCGGCGAGGGTCTCGGACCGATCCTCACCTGGCATTCGAGTTCAGCCGATCCCGAGCGCCGGGTTGCCGAATTGTTCGACACGGCCATGCCGCGCATCGAGGCCTTCGAGGCGACGTTCAAGGCGGCGCTGAAGCTGTCGCTCGACCAGTGGGCCCGGCGGCAAGCCGGCACGCTGGGGAGTGAGCCGGCCTTTACGCGCGGCCATCGCGTCGACCTGCTGAAGGATGCGATCGCACCGCTCAAGGGCCAGATGCCGCCGCGCGAATTCAAGCGCCTGGCACAGGCCCTGTCGATGATCTTCGGCGTCGAGGTGCTCATCGTGCTGAAGGATATATGGGGGCTGGACAGCCGCAGGATGAGGTCGGTCGCGCAATGGGCAGCCGGCGCTCTGGTGCGGGCGGCGGTGGCGGAATCGGCGAGCGAAGGAGATGGGATCGCGCCGGCGACGGCTGCGGAATAGTATCAATCTGGTTGGACCAGATTTAGACGCCGACTATTCATACTAATCGCTGTGCTTGGGCCTGAACAAGGCCTATCCATATCAAGGAGTAGGAAAATTAAGAGAAAACAGGCAGATACACCAGGAATCAGCTTGTGTGGGTGTCGGCTGCCGTCCAAGAAAGAGCTTGACGTGTATCTAAAATTGGTAATACCAGATCAGAACTGATGAAGCAGATCGAAAAGTGAGGGCTACGATCTTTTCCGGTCGAGCGAGGAGGCTCAAACCGGGACGGTGCCATCACGGGAGGAACTACCAGGGCCGGCCTCGCCGCCGGCTCGCATGACAAGGTAGAATGCGCACAAGGGAGGAAATCATTATGCGCAAGACAATGACCAGCATGCTTGCTGGTATCGGCCTAGTGCTCGCCTGCGGAACGTCCGTCTACGCGCAGGACAAGGAACTCACCATATTATGGGCTGAATGGGATCCGGCCAACTATCTGCAGGAACTCGTCAACCTTTACGAGGCCGAGACCGGCGTGAAGGTCACGGTCGAAACCACGCCTTGGTCCGACTTCCAGACCAAGGCATTCACCGAGTTCAACGCCAAGGGCAGCGCCTACGACATGGTGGTCGGCGACTCGCAGTGGATCGGCGCCGCATCCGAGGCGGGCCACTATGTCGACCTCACCGACTTCTTCAACAAAAACAATCTGAAGGAGGTGATGGCGCCAGCGACGGTCAAGTACTACGCCGAATATCCGTCGGACTCTGGCAAGTACTGGTCGATCCCGGCCGAGGGTGACGCGGTCGGCTGGTCCTACCGCAAGGACTGGTTCGAGGATCCAAAGGAAAAGGAAGCCTTCAAGGCCAAGTATGGCTACGATCTCGACGTGCCGAAGGATTTCAAGGCGCTGCGCGACATCGCCGAATTCTTCAACCGTCCCGACGAGAAGCGCTACGGCGTCGCCATCTACACCGATAACTCGTATGACGCCCTGGTGATGGGCGTCGAGAACGCCATCTTCTCCTTCGGCGGCGAACTTGGCGACTATGCCAGTTACAAGGTCGACGGGATCATCAACTCCGAGCAGAACGTCAAGGCGCTCGAGGCCTACAAGGAGCTCTATTCCTTCACCCCTCCTGGCTGGGCCAAGAGCTTCTTCATCGAGGACAACCAGGCGATCACCGAGAATCTGGCGGCGATGAGCATGAACTACTTCGCCTTCTTCCCGGCGCTGATCAACGAAGCCTCGAACCCGAATGCCAAGGTCACCGGCTTCTTCGCCAACCCTCCAGGACCGAACGGCGACCAGTTCGCCGCGCTCGGCGGCCAGGGCATCTCCGTCATCTCCTATTCCCAGAATCAGGAAGAGGCGATGAAGTTCCTGGAATGGTTCATAAAGGAGGAGACGCAGAAGAAATGGGCGGAACTCGGCGGCTACACGGCAAGCGCCAAGGTGCTCGAGTCGCCTGAATTCCAGAACGCCACGCCTTATAACAAGGCCTTCTACGAAACCATGTTCAAGGTGAAGGACTTCTGGGCGACGCCGGAATATGCCGAGCTGCTCATCCAGATGAACCAACGCGTCTATCCCTACATCACCGGCAATCAGGGCACAGCCAAGGAAGTGCTCGATTCGCTCGCCGCGGACTGGAACGCGACGTTCAAGAAATACAACCGCGTGAAGTAGACGGCATTAACGCTCGGAGGGGGCGGGAGCCCGCCCCTTCCGTTTTCTTTTCCGGACAAGGAAGGAACGGGCCTTGGCCACTGCAGTCATGACCACGCTGGATCCCAACTCGCGCTCCGCCGCCCGCGGCATGAGCGACCTCACGATCCGCAATCTCTTCATCATTCCGACGATCGTTTTCCTGATCGTCTTCAACATCTTTCCACTGCTCTATTCGCTCGGCTATTCGTTCACCGACTTTCGCGCGTCGAGCCCCGCGCCGGCCAATTTCGTTGGACTGCAGAATTACCGCGAGCTGCTCAACGACCCGTTCATCTGGTCGAATTTCGCCATCACCGCCAAATATGTCATCGTCTCCGTGGTCGGCCAGGTCATCGTCGGCTTCGGCGTGGCGTTGCTGCTCAACCGCGATATCCCCTTGAAGGGCCTGCTGACGACGCTGCTGCTGTTGCCAATGATGCTGTCGATGGCCGTCGTCGGCCTGTTCTGGAAACTGCTCTACGATCCGTCCTTCGGCATCATCAACTATACGCTCGGCCTCGCCTCCTTCGAGTGGCTGTCCAACCCCGACATGGCGCTCTACGCGGTTGCCATCACCGACATCTGGATGTGGTCGCCCTTCGTGATGCTGCTGTCGCTCGCCGGCCTGTCGGCAGTGCCGAAGCACCTCTACGAGGCGGCCGCGATCGACCGCGCCGGCTCGTTCTATACCTTCTTTCGCATTACGCTGCCCCTGGTCGCGCCGATTCTGATGATCGCGATCATCTTTCGCACCATGGAGGCGTTCAAGACCTTCGATCTCGCCTACATCCTGACCAGCCAGCCAACCACCGAGGTGATCTCGATCCGGCTCTACAAGATGGCGTTCCAGGAATGGCAGACTGGGCGCTCCTGCGCGCTCGCCTACATCGTGCTGATCATGATCCTGGCGATCACCAACATCTACGTCAAATACCTGAACAAGGTGAAGGAGCGCTAGAATGGCCGCTGTCACCACCTCTACCGAGCGTTCGCTCAACAAGCTCGCCATCGTCGGTGTGCTGATCGTCACAGTGATCTTCCTGGCGCCGATCTACTGGATAGCCTCGACGGCGTTCAAGCCGCGCAACCTTGCCACCACCATTCCACCGACGGTGATGTTCCAGCCTGAGATATCACCCTTCGTAAAGCTCTTCACCAAGCGGTCGCAGTTGCGCACCGCGCCGACGCCGGAACAATACGCCGCCGCCCCGTGGTGGGAGCGGCTGGTGTTTGACGGCGGCGAGAAGGTGGTGCGCTCGGGCAGAGGCGAGGTGCAGTGGTCCGGTTATCCGAGCCGCTTCATGAACTCGCTGATCGTCGCCATAACCTCGACCGTCCTGGCCGTCGGCATGGGCACCTTCACCGCATACGGTTTCTCGCGCTTCAAGGTGAAGGGGGAGGCGGACCTGCTCTTCTTTATCCTGTCGACGCGCATGCTGCCGCCAGTGGTGGTGGCGATCCCGATGTTCCTGATGTACCGGGTCGTCGGCCTCAACGACACGCATTGGGGTCTGATCATCCTCTACACCGCCTTCAACCTGTCCTTCTCGGTCTGGCTGATGAAGGGCTTCATGGACGAGATCCCGAAGGAGTATGAGGAGGCGGCGCTCGTCGACGGCTATACGCGCATGGAGGCCTTCTTCAAGATCGTGCTGCCGGAGGCCGCCACCGGCATCGCCGCGACCGCCGTCTTCTGCTTCATCACGGCGTGGAACGAATATGCCTTCGCGCTAATCATGACCAACCGCCGCGCCCAGACGGCACCGCCCTTCATCCCCAGCCAGGTCGGCTCCGGCCTGCCGGACTGGACGGTGATCGCCGCCGGAACCTTCCTGTTCCTGCTGCCGGTCGCTATCTTCACCTTCCTGCTCCGCAACCATCTCTTGCGCGGCATGTCCTTCGGAGCGATCCGCAAATGAGCTTTCGCGCCATCAATCAGAAATATCTGGAACCCGGCAGCCAGGTGCTGATGGTGCTCGGCATCATCGCGCTCTGCCAACCCTGGAACATGCTGCTGCACACCTATGGCGTGACCATCATCCTGATCGGCCTGATCGGTTTCAACATCACGTCCAAGATCGCGCCGGAGGAGAAGGCCGGCACCGGGCAAGCCGGGAATTCTGGGGCAGGGAATCCTGGGGCAGCAAATCCGGGAGCACAGCATTGACCCAGATCGAGCTTCGCGGCGTGCAGAAGTATTTCGGCGCCGTCCAGGTCATCAAGGACCTCAACCTGAAGATCGACGACAACGAGTTCATCGTGCTGCTCGGCCAGTCGGGCTGCGGCAAGACGACGACGCTTCGCGCCATTGCCGGGCTGGAGACGATCGACGGCGGCGATATCCTCATCGACGGCAAGCCGGTCCAGCATCTCAAGGCCGCCGACCGCGACATCGCCATGGTCTTCCAGTCGTTCTCGCTCTATCCGCATATGAGCGTCTACGAGAACATCGCCTTTCCGCTCAGGGCGACGCGCAAGAGCAAGGCCGAAATCGACTCGGAAGTGCGCTCGGTCGCCAAGACGTTGCAGGTCACCGATCTCATCGACAAGAAACCGTCGGCGCTGTCGGGCGGCGACATGCAACGCGTGGCCATCGGCCGGGCGCTGGTGCGGCGGCCGAAGGCGATGCTGATGGACGAGCCGATCGGCGCGCTCGACGCCAAGTTGCGCGAGGAAATGCGGGCCGAGATCAAGCGCCTGCACATCAAGCAGGGCTCGACCACCATCTATGTCACCCACGACCAGATCGAGGCGATGAGCCTCGCCGACCGCATCGTCATCATGCATGAGGGCGTGCTGCAGCAGGTCGGCTCGCCGGACGAGGTCTATTCGCGTCCGGCCAATCTGTTCGTCGCGCAATTCGTCGGCAGCCCGGTGATGAACGTCGCCGATGCGGCGGTGGCCGACAAAGCGACGTCGGCCTCGGTCACCGTCGGCGGAGCGGCCACCGGCTTCGAGTTTCCGCACGCCTTGCTGTCGAAGCTCAATGGCCATGCCGGCGGCAAGCTTGCACTCGGCATCCGGCCGGAAGGCGTCATCGTTCGCCGCGAGGCCGCGGAAGGCTTCCTGCCGGTCGAGACCCAGATCGTCGAGCCGCTCGGATCCTTCGATATCGTCGACCTTAAGGTCGGCTCCAAGATGCTGCGCGCGCGCACCAAGAGCGGCTTTGTTTCTGGGCCTGGCGAAAAGGTCTTCGTCAGGATCGACCCGGCCCAGGCGCATTTCTTCGATACGGCGAGCGGCAAGTCGCTGGAAGTGAGACTCTGATGGCCCATATCCAGCTCAAGAACATCTCAAAGAAGTTCGGCAACCATACCGCGCTGACCGGCCTCGATCTCGACATTGCCGATGGCGAGTTCTTCGTCTTGCTCGGCGAGACCGGCGCCGGCAAGACGACGACGCTGCGCATGATCGCCGGCCTGGAAAAACCCAGCGAAGGCCAGGTCTTCATCGACGGCGTCGACGTTGCCGACTGGGGTGCGGCCGAGCGCGACGTGGCGCTGGTGCTGCAGCAATATTCGCTCTATCCGCGCTATACGGTGCGCGAGAACCTCGAATTCCCGCTGAGGCCGAAAATCCGCCGGCTGCCGGACGCCGAGATTAGTGATCGTGTCGCCCGCGCTGCCAGGACTTTGCGCATCGAGCACCTGCTCGACCGCAAGACAGACCGGCTTTCGGGCGGCGAGATGCAGCGCGTCTCGATCGGCCGCGCCATCGTGCGCAAGCCGCGCGTGTTCCTGATGGACGAGCCGCTGTCGGCGCTCGACGCCAAATTGCGCGAGGCGCTGCGCACCGAGTTGAAGAACCTGCAGATGCAACTCGGCGCCACCTTCCTGTTCGTCACCCACGACCAGATCGAGGCGATGTCGATGGGCGACAAGGTCGGTGTGCTCAACCACGGCCGCATCGTCCAGACCGGCACGCCGCACGAAATCTACAACAATCCGCGCGACACCTATGTGGCGAGTTTCGTCGGCTCGCCGCCGATGAACCTGATCGACGGCAAGCTGGTCGACAACCGCGCGGTGATGGCGCCGCTGAATTTCGAATTGCCGCTTCCAGGGGGAGCCAGGACGAGTGGCGCGACCGACGGTCGCCCGCTCGTCTTCGGTATTCGCCCCGAGGACGTCTATCTCGAGAATGGCGCGCCGGTGGAGGCGCGCGTCCATGATGTCGAGAACCATGGCGTCGAGAAGATCCTGACGCTCAGGGTCGGCGACGCCATGCTGCGCGCCACGGTGCCGGCGCGGACCGATGTCGAGATCGAGCAGCCGGTGCGCTTTGCCTGGAACCCGGACAAGGTTGTGCTGTTCGACAAGAGTAGTGGGATCAATCTCCGCCACGCGGGATAGAGCGGTGCATCGTTTCACGGAAACGCAGACCGCTCCTATCTGTTTGTTTGACGCAATTCCGGACGGAAAACCGTTTTACACCTGGAATTGGTCTGGCTGGGCCGCGGCTCACTTCGCCATATAGGTGGTATAGGGCGTGTCGTTGATCAGCAGGATCACGCATTCGGTGTCCGACAGGCAGGCATCCTGGTGCATCTCGTCGGCCTTCTGCGTCCAATAGGAGCCCGGAGGGAGTTCCACTTTCGTTGCCTCGCCGCCATCCATCTGCCAATGCGCCCAAAGCCCCTGGATGACCACCGCGCGATAATCGGCGGTGTGCGCGTGGACCGGCGCGCGCCAATTGCCGGGAACCTTGAGCAGCGTGCCCGCCGGGCCCTTGGCCCGCTCGCCCCACAGCGGCCCGAGGCGATGCGGCTGGTCGGGCACTTCGGCGACATAAGGAATCTTGTCGGCCGGCAGGTAGCTGTCTTCAATGGCGAATGCCGGTCCCGGAGTGATGGACAGCGCGGCAAGCGCAAGCAGTGCAAAACGATCTGCCATGGGAGTTCCTCCTCCGGCCAGACTATCCGGGCGATGTCGGCGGGCAATGACGCTCCGTCCAAAAGACTTGGCAATTCCTCCACGCCGGCAGGACAGGCCGCGGCCGGGCTTTCCAGTTTTCAGGGCTCGTCGTCGGTGCCGCCGGTGTTGCGAAGATGGCTCGGCGCGACGCCCATGACCCGCTTGAAAGCGCGGCTGAAAGACGCTTCCGAATCGTAGCCCAGCTTCGCGGCGGCCACGGACACTCTCATTCTGTCGCGGGCCAGCCATTGCCGCGCCTGGTGCATGCGCACGCGCAGGACATATTTAGCCGGCGTCTCTCCGACCACGGCCGCGAAGCGTTGGGCAAAGGCGGAGCGCGAGGCCCCCATCATCCGCGCCAGCGCCTCGACCGTCCAGTCGCGGTCGGGCTGCAGATGAATGGCGGCCAGTACCTTGCCGACATCCGGGTTTCTGACCGCCGCGATCCATCCGGTGGCGTCGCCGCAGCCATTCTCCACCCAGCAGCGGATGATCGTGGCGGCCAGCACATCGGCAAGGCGCGCCAGGATACCACCCGAACCAACCCGGTCCATCGTCACCTCGCCGGCCATCGCATCGAGCAGATGCTGGATGCTCGGCGCATTCGCCATCAACTCGTGCGCGCGCATCAGGTCCGGCATCATGTCCAGAAGCGGATGCGAGCCGTCGAGGTTGAAATGCATGCTGCCACAGAACAGCAAAGTCTTGGGGCCGCCGCACTCGTTCGAGACGTCGTAGATGTTCTCGCATACCGGCTCGATGGTGTAGCGGCCGATCGGCACGGCGGGCACGCCCGGCGCGCTGGCCAGAACGTGCTCGTCGCCACGCGGCACAAGCAGCGCGTCGCCCACCTTCAGCTCGATCCATTCCTTCGCCGGCGACAGCAGCCAGCAGCCTTGCTGGCCAATGAAATGGAACCGCGCCGCCTTTTGGGCAGGAAAGGACACCGCCCACGGTTCACCCAGGACGCAGCGGCCATAGTCGACGCCATCGAGGCGCAATCCGCGCAGCATGTCGGTCAGCGGATCGCCCGAAGCCGGCAGTGTAATTTTGGACGAATTGTAATTCATGTAGGAGTTTCTAGCATGGAAACTCCAACCTGTCACTCCCATGTTGCAGTGCAGCCAAATGTTGCGCCGCAAACAAATCGGAGACTGACCATGGCCGAACCCGCGACAGGCGTCGTCGACGCCGCTTTGTTGAACCCTGCCGAATCCGAAGAACGAACCGAGCCGGCATGGGGCGCGGTGGTCTCGCTGGCGCTCGGCGTTTTCGGCCTCGTCACCGCGGAATTCCTTCCCGCCAGCCTGCTGACGCCGATGGCGAGCGATCTCGGCGTCAGCGAGGGCGTGGCGGGACAAGCAGTGACGGCAACCGCCATCGTCGGCGCCATTGCGGCACCGACCATGGCCATCATCACCAGGCGCATGGACCGCAGGCTGGTGATGTGGATGCTGACGGTGCTGTTGATCCTGTCGAACCTTCTGGCCACCTTTGCCTCATCGCTCTCCGTGCTTCTGCTTGCCCGCGTCGTGCTCGGCGTGGCGCTCGGCGGCTTCTGGGCGATGTCGGCGGCGATGGCGCTGCGGCTCGTGCCGATGCGGCTGATGCCGCGCGCCATGTCGATCATCCTCACCGGCGTTTCGTTGGCGACCGTCTGCGCGGCGCCGATCGGTGCCTATGTCGGCGAGGTCTGGGGATGGCGCACGGCGTTCATGATCGCGACTGTCGTCGGCGCCTTGGCGCTGCTGGTGCAACTGGCCACCATCCCGAGGCTGCCGCCCGCGGGCGTGGCGAGCTTCCGCACCTTGCTCGATGTGCTGGAGCGGCCGATGATCAGGGTAGCACTTCTGGTCGTGTTGCTGGTCGCTTCGGGGCACTTTGCCGGCTTCACCTATGTCCGGCCCTTCCTCGAAAAGGTGCCGGTGCTCGACATCGAGACAATCTCGCTTGTGCTGCTGGCCTACGGCATAGGCGGCTTCTTCGGCAATGTTGCCGGCGGCATCCTGGCCGAACGCAACCTGAAGGCAGCCGTGGCGCTGGCGCCTCTGCTGATTGCACTGGCCGCCGCCTCGATGCTGGTTTTCGGAGCCTCGCCCGCGGTCGCGGCCGCCGCCGTTGCCGCCTGGGGCTTTGGCTTCGGCGCGGTGCCGGTCGGGCTGCAAACCTGGCTGGTGCGCGCCGCTCCCGACCAGGCCGAGAGCGCCGGGGGGCTGATGGTCGCCACATTCCAGGTGGCGATCGCGCTGGGCGCCGTCTTCGGTGGCCTGCTGGTCGATCATGCCGGCGTTGCCAGTGCATTCGCCTATTGCGGTATCGCGACGTTGCTGGCGGCCTTGGCGGCGTTCCTGCTTGGCCCGAAGCCAGCCGACAGTTGAGTTCCGTCAGGCCGAGCGACCATCGAAATCGATCATCGGCACCGCGCCAAGGTCGATGTCGTCGAGGCAGTTGATGTTGACGTAGGCGCTTCGTTCACTCCCTTCGCTGATGTCCTCGGCGAAGGGGTGAATGCCGCAGGTCCGGCAGAAGCGGTGCGCGATAACGTGATTGCCGAATGTGTAGCTGCCGAGATCGTCGCCCCAGGCGAGCACGCGCAACGTGCCATGCGGCACAGCCCATAGCAGCGCACGCTTGCGCGAGCAGATCGAGCAATTGCATCGCAAGGCTGTGGTCAATTTGCCTTCGACTTCGAACGCGACCTTGCCGCAGTGGCAGCTGCCTTTGTAGAGCATCGGCTTTCTTCCTTCCGTCCGGCAGGGGTGCAAAACCGCCTGCGCCGGGTTAAGTCTCGGCAAGCCATGCACTGGCTGCTACCCTTAAGACGTTCAAGACGTCTGGAGTCCGACACCGAAAATGCAATCTGCCCGCGACCGCCTTGAAGCCGTTCTTTCGCGCCTCGCCGTCCGCGCGGACGATGAAAGCGTCTTCGTGAAACTCTATCCGGAAGCAGCGCGGGCTGCGGCGGATGCCGCCGATGCGCGGCGCAAGGCCGGGGTGACGCTAGGCCCGCTCGATGGCACCATCGTTTCGATCAAGGATCTGTTCGATGTCGCCGGCGAGCCGACCACGGCCGGCTCGCTGATGCTCAAGACCACTGCGCCCGCCACATGCGACGCCGCCATCGTCAGTAGGTTGCGGCAGGCCGGCGCGGTCATCATCGGCAAGACCAACATGACCGAATTCGCCTTCACCGCGATCGGCGACAATCAGCACTACGGCACACCCGGCAACGCGGCCGATGCCAGCCTGATCCCCGGCGGCTCGTCCTCCGGCGCCGGCGTTTCGGTCGGCGAAGGCACATGCGACATCGCCATCGGCTCAGACACTGGCGGTTCGGTGCGCATACCGGCATCGCTCAACGGTGTCGTCGGCTTCAAGCCGACGGCGCGGCGTGTGCCATTGACCGGCACATATCCATTGTCCGCGACACTGGATTCGATCGGACCGCTGGCGCTGAGCGTTGCCGCTTGCGCGGTCGCCGACGCGGCGATGTCGGGCGACGAACTGCCGCCACTGCACCTGCAGCTCCCGCTTGCCGGGCTTCGTGTCGGCATCCCGCGCGGCCTGCTTTTCGAAGACACCGAAAGTGAGGTCACCGCGGGGTTCGATCGCAGTCTCGCTAGGATCGAGCAGGCAGGCGCGCGGCTGGTGGACCTGTCGATCGACGACCTGCTTGCCGATCTGCGCGCGGCGACCAGGCGGGGTTCGATTGCGGCCATGGAGGGGGCCGAAATCCATGCCGACTGGCTGGCGACAGGGGCATCGGTGCCGGTCGACCCGTGGGTCAGCGGGCCTCTGTCGCGGGCCGCCGCAATACCGACACCGGTTTACATCAGGGCGGTGCGCCGCCGCGCCGCACTCTGCATAGCCATGGACGAGCGGCTGGCGTGGGTCGATGTGCTGGCGTTGCCGACCACGCCGGTGACGGCACCGACCATCGTTTCGATGGCTGAGAATGCCGAACTGCGCGAACGCACCGAGGGACTGCTGCTGCGCAACACGCAGGTCGCCAACCAGTTCGACCTCTGCGCGATCTCACTGCCGATGCCCGGTATGACGCTGAAGGCCGGCTTGATGCTGGTGGCGCGCAACGGCCATGACCGGCATCTGCTGCGGATCGCGGCTGAAGTCGAGCGGCTGCTTGGCCGTTGAGGCGCTCAGGGGTCAGCCGGAAAGCGCCGCCGGTAGTGCTCGACCACTTCGGGATTGCGCAGATTGACCGGCAGTTTGTTGGCCAGCACCAGCAAGGCCTCGTCTGCCGCGCCGACACCCATGCGCATCATCGACTGCTCGGTGATGCCGGCCATGTGCGGGGTGACGATGACATTGTCGAAGCTGAAATAGGGATGATTTGGCGGCAGCGGCTGTGTTGCAAAGACATCGAGCGCGGCGCCGCCGATGCGGCCCTTTTTCAGCGCCTCGATCAGGGCATCATCGTCGATCACAGGTCCGCGTGAAACATTGATCAGCAGGGCATCCGGCTTCATCCGAGAGATGCGCTCGCGGCCGATCAGGCCGCGCGTCTCCGGTGTCAGCGGACAGCACAGAACGATGATGTCGCTCTGTTCGATCAGCGCATCGATCGACAGGAAGCCGACCCTGTCAGGCGCCGGCCGCATGCCGCGGGTCGTCGCCACCACGTTCAGGTCGAATCCATGCGCCGCGATATGGCCGACCGCCTGGCCGATGGCGCCGAGGCCGACAATGCCGATCGTCTTGCCGGCGAGTTCGCTGGCGACGACAGTGTGCTCGCGACCGGCCAGCCAGCCCTTCGCCCGCAAGTCGCGATCCAGCATGCGGAAACGTCTAAGCAACGCCAGGGCCGCGAACATCACATATTCAGCGACGGACCGCGCATTCACTCCCGGCACGTTCGCCACCAGCACGCCGGCGGCGGCGGCCGCTTCCATCGGGACCATGTCGAGCCCGGCGCCGTGCCGGATTGCGGCCCTGAGCTTCTTCGCACCTTCGAAGAGCGCCGGTGGCAGCGGGGCGCGAACGATGATGACATCGACGTTCCGCGACTCGGCGGCCAGCGTGGCGGCGTCGAGGGCGGAGGCGACAATAAGGTCACCGGCACCAGTCAGCATGGCGGAGGCGCGCGGGTGCAGCGTGTGCGTCGACAGAATTCTGGGCATGTCAGGCCTGTTCCAGCGCCGGGCTGTGAGGTTCCGTCCCGCCGCCTTCGATCAGGCCCTTCCAGTAGCTTTCCGCGCCTTGCAGATGGGCACTCATCAGCGCCTGGGCGAGATTGCCGTCGCGGCGCAGCAGCGCCTCGTAGATCTGGACGTGCTCGGCATGCGAGCGCACGCTGCGTTCGGGATCGTTGAAATAGATCGGCAGGCGTTGCTGGCCCATCATGTAGTAGACGCTGCACACATTGTGAAAGACGCTGTTCTTGGTCGCGCGCACGATCTCGAGGTGAAACTCGCGGTCTTCCTTGGCAAGGCCTTCGCCCGCCGCAATGCGCTCCTCCGAAGCTTTCAGAATCTCGCGCAGCCGCTCGAAATTCTCCTCGGTGGCGCGCGAACAGGCCAGCTCCGCCGCCTTGATCTCGTGTATCTTGCGCAATTCGACCGTTTCATAGATCCGGACCGGATCGAGCGGCAGGCCGGCCCGCGCGAACAGCGCCATCGCTTCGACGCTGGCCTGCTTGGTGTCGATATAGATGCCGGATTTGGCCCGGCGTTCGACGATGCGCATGGCTTCGAGGATGGCCAGCGCCTCACGGATCTGGCCGCGGCTGACGGCGAAATGCTCGGCCAGTTCACGCTCCGATGGCGTCCGGCCCGTCCCCTTGTCGGAGTGGGAGAACAGATAAGCGGCGAGCTCCGCGAGAAGGTTCTTTTCTTTCATCGTCAACTGCGTTGCGCGTGCGCCTCCAGGAACCGCTCCGAAATGGTGAATCCCAGCCCGGGTTTCTCGGGGATCGCTATCATACCGTCCTTTGCTTCGACAGTCTCCTCGATCAGGTCGTGGATCATCGGGTTGGCGCCGAGCGAATATTCCACTGTGAAGCTCGCCGGAGAGGCGGCGCAGACATGGAGCCCGGCAAAGAAGCAGGGCGCACCGGCCCACAGATGCGGCGCGAAGCGCAGATTGAAGGCGCTGGCGATGGTGCCGATCTTCATCGCTTCGCTGATGCCGCCGCAGAAGGCGGGATCCGGCTGGAAGATATCGGCTGCCTTGAGCGTGGCGAGATCGCGGAACGCATAGCGCGTCGCCTCGCTTTCGCCGGTGGCGATCGGGATGGGGCCGGAGGCCCGCACCTCGGCCATCCCAGGCTTGTCGTCGGCGATGACGGGCTCCTCGAACCAGGCCAGGTCGAGATCGCCGGCGAGATGGATGAAGCGTTTGGCTTCCGCCACCGTGTAGGTGCCATGCGCGTCGACCATCAGGTCGACTCCGGGGCCAAGCGCCTGTCTTGCGGCGCGGACGCGGGCAGCGGAAATGTGCGGAGCGCCGTCCATGGCGCCGACCCGCATCTTCAGCGCCTTGAAGCCGCCCCTGGCGATGTAGGACTTCAATTGGTCGCCGATCGCCTCGCTGGAGGCCCAGCCACCGGAAGCGTAGGCCGGCATGCGGTCAAGCTTGCGGCCGCCAAGCAGCCGCCAGACCGGGACCCCAAGCGATTTGCCCAGAATGTCCCATAGCGCGATGTCGACGGCGCTGATGGCGGCGACGCTGATGCCACGCCGCGCTAGTTGCGGCATGGCGTGGCCGGCACGTGCGGCTGTGTCGTGGCGCACGCCGTTGTAGAGCCTCTCCCAGATCACCCCGATGTCGGCCGGATCGTGGCCGATAAGCTGTGGGCCGACCTCATGATTCAGCATGTGGACAAGGGCGCCATAGCTGCCGGCGCTGCCGGCGGCATTCTTGCCTTCGCCCCAGCCGACCAGTCCGTCGTCGGTCTCGATGCGCAGGAGGGCGGCGTCGAACGTCGTCACCTGACCGAAGTCGCTGCGGTGCTGCTTCGCGGCTTCGATCGGTATGCGGACCCACCAGGCTTGGACCGTCTTGATGCGCATATTCATCCCCGGCCCCGCCGCCGACCAGGGCGGAAGGGGCTCATTCCCAATCGGATCGGCTACTTGATCAGCGGCAGCAGCGTTTCGGCGGTGATGCGCATCTGGTCGGTGTAGAATTTCTCCGTCAGCACGCTGGAGCCATGGTCCTGAATGAACTTCAGCTGTTCGGGCGAAATGTCGACCGGGTGGCGCTCGACCATGTCGGGATAGGGTGCGGCCGGCGTGCGGTCGACCGGGGCGACGAACTCATTGGTCAGCGCGCCGTCGTAGCCGACCTCCTTCAGCGTGCCGACGATCCTCGGCCAGTCGATCTGCCCCAGCCCAGCGGCGAAGCGGTTGTTGTCGGCGACGTGGAAGTCGAACAGGCGCTTGCCGACCTGGCGGATGGCGTCATGGACGTTAAATTCTTCCATGTGGATGTGGTAGGCGTCCAGGCAGACGCCGCATTCGGGGCTGACCGCGTCGGCCAGCGCCAGCGCCTGGGCGCCGCGGTTGAACAAATAGGTCTCGAAGCGGTTGAGCGGCTCGACCGCGATCTTGACGCCGACCTTCCTGGCATGGGTGAAGCATTCCCTGGTGGCGTCGACCACCCATTTCCACTCTTCTTCCTCGGTGCCGTCAGGCACCACCTTGCCGACGGTCGCGGGGACGAGCGTGATGATCTCGCCGTCGAGTTCGCTCACCATCGTCAGCACATCCTTGACATACTGCACCGAGCGTTCGCGCTGGCCCTGGTCCTTCGCGGCGAGATTGCGCTCGCCCAGCATCAGCGTCACCGCTCCCCAGCAGCGGATGCCATGCTCCTTGAGCAGCGCGCGCGTCTCCTTGGTCTTGTATTGTTGGGGTTCGCCGGAAATCTCGATCGACTCATAGCCGAACTTCTTGATGCGCTTGAGCGTCGTCTCCAACGGCTCCGCCCGCATCCAGTTGTGCGTCGAAAGATGCATGGTCTATCCTTCCCAGAATTCGCCTGTCACGTTTCCCACGGTGCCCTCCAGCGAGGCCCGCCGCATGATTCCTCCCCAAAGACGCTCCAGTGTTTTTTGACGAACTGGTTCGACCAATTGGGCCTGATGGCAGGTCTACAGCAAATTCTCCTGGACGGCAAGAAGTCGCGCATTGCAACTCTTTGTGCCGGTTATTATATTGAATAGATTGACGTATTTTCGTAGTTTGTGACGACCGGCGGCTCTTCGGCGCCACGTCCCGCCGCTTGACCATTCGGCCATATTTGGTAATACCAGAATGGCGACACAAACAAGTGTCTTCGGGAAAACACCAAACGGGCTGGCCCTGCTTCCAATCGGCGCTATGCTTGGTCATGTAAACAACGAGGGAGGATGCCGATGCCGTCGACCATGAAGGGTCCAGGTCTGTTTCTGGCGCAGTTCGCGGGCGATGCCGCACCGTTCAATTCGCTTCCCTCGATCACCAAATGGGCGGCCGGCCTCGGCTACAAGGGCGTGCAGATCCCGACCTGGGATAGCCGGCTGTTCGACCTTGAGAAAGCGGCGTCTTCCAAAGCCTATTGCGATGAAGTGAAGGGTATCTGTGCCGATGCCGGCGTGGAGATCACCGAACTGTCGACGCATCTGCAAGGGCAATTGGTGGCGGTGCATCCGGCCTATGACGCGCAGTTCGACGGCTTCGCGCCGTCCGAGGTGCATAACAATCCGAAAGCGCGGCAGAAATGGGCGGTCGAGCAGATGAAGTTCGGCGCCAAGGCATCGAAGAATTTGGGTCTGAAGGCTTCGGTGTCGTTTTGTGGAGCGTTAGCCTTCCCTTACCTCTATCCGTGGCCGCAGCGCCCCGCCGGATTGATCGAGGAGGCGTTTGCCGAACTGGGAAAACGCTGGAAGCCAATCCTCGATGTCTATGAGGACAATGGCGTCGACCTTGGCTACGAGATCCATCCGGGCGAGGACGTGTTCGACGGCGCCACCTTCGAGATGTTCCTTGATGCGGTTGGCGGCCACAAGCGCTGCAACATCAACTACGATCCATCGCATTTCCTTTTGCAGCAGCTCGACTATCTCGAATTCATCGACATCTATCACGAGCGGATCAAGGCGTTCCACGTCAAGGACGCAGAGTTCAACCCGACCGGCAGACAAGGCGTCTATTCCGGCTATCAGAGCTGGACCAACCGGGCCGGGCGTTTCCGCTCGCTCGGCGACGGGCAGGTGGATTTCGGCGGTATCTTCTCCAAGCTTGCCCAGTATGACTACGATTCATGGGCGGTGCTGGAATGGGAATGCTGCCTGAAGCATCCGGAGGATGGAGCGGCCGAGGGCGCTCCCTTCATCCAGCATCACATCATCAGGGTGACGGAAAAGGCATTCGACGATTTTGCCGGGGGCGCGACCGACAAGAAGGTGTTGCGCGCCATGATGGGAATTTGATCGGCCCTAAGGCAAGGCAATCGCATATGGCTAGCGAAGGCTTCCGCCTTACGAATACCCCCACCCCTAACCCCTCCCCACAAGGGGGAGGGGGACTACCGTCGGCGCTGATGACGGCAAACTGTCGAAGTGCAAGCCTGAATGTCATCGATAAAAGGCGTGCGGCAGCATTCCCTCCCCCTTGTGGGGAGGGTTAGGGTGGGGTCTTCTTCACAAGAATCCATATGCGATAGCCCCGCCCTTTGGGGGAACCAACGAGGAGAAAAGCATGGTCGGCGCATCGAAGTCGGAAACAGGTGGCGGTCCGATCCGCTATGGCATGGTCGGCGGTGGACAAGGCGCCTTCATCGGTGCCGTGCACCGGATCGCGGCGCGCCTGGACAATGATTTCGTGCTGGTCGCCGGCGCGCTGTCGTCGGATCCGGCGCGTGCCAAGGCATCGGCCGCCGAACTCGGGCTCGACCCCGCGCGTAGTTACGGCTCTTTCGCCGAGATGGCCAAGGCCGAGGCCAAGCGGCCCGACGGCATCGAGGCGGTGGCCATCGTCACCCCCAACAATGTGCACGTGCCGGCGGCGAAGGCCTTTCTCGAAGCCGGCATCCATGTCATCTGCGACAAGCCGCTGGCCACCACGCTGGCGGAAGCAAAGAAACTTGCCGCCCTGGTCGAGAAGACCGGCAAGGTGTTCGTGCTGACGCACAATTACACTGCCTATCCGATGGTGCGGCAGGCGCGCGAGATGGTGGCCAAGGGGCAGCTCGGCGACATCCGCATCGTGCAGTCGGAATATCCGCAGGACTGGCTGACCGAGGACCTCGCCGCCACCGGCCAGAAGCAGGCGTCCTGGCGCTCCGACCCCAAGCAGGCCGGTGCGGGCGGTGCGCTGGGCGACATCGGCACGCATGCCTACAATCTGGCGCGTTTCGTCTCCGGGCTGGAGCTCGACGCGCTGTCGGCGGATCTCGACGCCTTCGTGCCGGGGCGGCAGCTCGACGACAATGTCAATGTCATGCTGCGCTTCAAGTCGGTTGGCAAGGCGCACCCGGCCAAGGGCATGTTGTGGGCGAGCCAGGTGGCGCCCGGCCACGAGAACGGGCTGAAGTTGCGCATCTACGGCTCCAAGGGCGGGCTGGAATGGGTGCAGGCCGATCCGAACTATCTCTGGTATACGCCGTTCGGCCAGCCGAAGCAGTTGCTCACCCGCAACGGTGCAGGCGCGCTGCCGGTCGCCGGACGTGTCAGCCGCGTTCCGTCAGGCCATCCGGAGGGCTATCTCGAAGGCTTCGCCAATATCTACCAGGAGGCGGCCCGCGCCATCCGCGCGGCACGCAAGAAGGGCGGCAAGCCGGCAAAGGATGTCGTCTTTCCGACCATCGAAGACGGCGTCGAAGGCATGGCCTTCATCGAGGCCTGCGTGAAGTCTTCGAAGAAGAATGGGGTGTGGACGAAGCTGTAAATGCATTTGGGGGAATTCAAGGGAGGGGGCGTCGATGAAAATCGGCATGTGCATGTTCTTGTGGACGACCAGCGTCTCGAAGAGGCACGAGAAGCTGCTGCGTGACATCAAGGCAACCGGTTTCGACGGTGTCGAGATCCCGATCTTTGCCGGCACGCCCGATGACTACAGGAAGCTCGGCGACTTGCTCGACCGCATCGGGCTGGAGCGAACCGCGGTCTCGGCCATGGGCGATCCCTCGATGAACCTGATCTCCGCCGATGGCTCAGCGCGCAAGGCCGGCATCGACCACATGGAATGGGCGATCGACTGCGCTCAGGCGCTTGGCGCGAACAAGCTGAGCGGTCCGCTGCATTCGACGCTGGGCGCCTTCTCCGGTACCGGGCCGACAGCGGCGGAGAAGAAGCGCTCGGTCGCCTCGCAGCGTGCCATCGGCGATCATGCCGGTAAGAGGAACGTGACCATCGGGCTGGAAGCGCTCAACCGCTTCGAATGCTACCTCTTCAACACGATGGACGATCTGTCCGAACATATCGACGCTATCGACCGGCCGCACATCAAGGCGATGTACGACACCTTCCATGCCAATATCGAGGAGGCCGACCCGATCGGCGCCTATAGGCGGAACCGGAAAAATGTCGTCCATATCCACATTTCGGAGAACGATCGCGGTGTGCCGGGGCGCGGCAACATTCCCTGGAAGGAGACGTTTTCGGCCATTCGCAAGAGCGGCTATGACGACTGGCTGACGATCGAGGCCTTCGGCCGCTCGTTGAAAGATCTGGCGGCGGCCACCAAGGTGTGGCGCGATTTTTCCGAGAGCCCGGAAGCCGTCTACCGCGATGGCTACAAGCATATCAGGGACGGCTGGAAGAAGGCCGGCGGCGCCGCGGACGCAGCCAAGCCTTCCTCCTCTCAGGCGGTATAGAGCCTGATTCATCCCGATAGAATCGGGATGGGCTCTATCTTATTGTTCGACCATGATCTTTCCCGAAAACCGGGTTCCACTTTTTGCTGCGCTGACCTTCGGTTCGGGATCATGGTCTGGCCGCCGGCGCCAGGCGGGCGGGAGCGCGCCCGGGCCGCTCGTCGTTGCCGTTTCCGGCCGTGCCCATCAGTTTGCGGCGGAGATAGCTGGAAATGCCGTCGAAGACAAAAACGACAACCAGGATCAACAGAACCATGTAGAAGACATTGGCCCAGTTGGTGTTGGTGCGCATGGCTTCCCACAATTTCAGACCGATGCCGCCGGCGCCGACAGCGCCTATGATCGTCGCCGACCGTGTGTTCGATTCCCAGAAATAGAGGGATTGGCTAAGGAATACCGGCAGAACCTGGGGCAGCACGCCGTAGCGTTGCACCATTGCCGGCGTGGCGCCAACCGAGCGGATGCCTTCGCGCTGCTTGTCGTCGATG
Organism: Mesorhizobium sp. STM 4661; assembly: GCF_000359125.1. GTDB lineage: Bacteria > Pseudomonadota > Alphaproteobacteria > Rhizobiales > Rhizobiaceae > Mesorhizobium. The sequence continues at coordinate 81,401 of NZ_CAAF010000026.1, forward strand.
TTTTCCAGCGCCTCGGAATAGAGTTTGCCCAGGGTTCCGGTGTCGGTGAAGAAGATCGCCGACATGCCGGCCAGCGGCCCTGGACCGAAGCCGCGCGTGAAGAACAGCGCCCAGATCAGCATGTCGACAGACCGCAGGAAATCGAAGAAGCGTTTTGTTGTCTGGTTGGCTATTAGGCTCGGCGTGATGTTGCGCGCGGCCAGGAAGGCGAGCGGAAAGGCGACGACCGAGGCCAGCACCGTGCCGACAAAAGCCATGACGATGGTTTGCAAAAGTTTCAGCCACACGTCGCCATGCTGCCACTCGGCGTTGTTGAGGATATTGTCCCAGGCAAGCGCTGCGTTTGACCGTGACGGGTCGATGCGTTCCCCGGAGACGATCAGTGAAGCGACCTCGCCGAACGGCTTTCCCCAGAATGGCGAATTCGTGTCAAACACAAAATTGGCCCAACCGAAAAAACGTCTCCAGGCGACCACTTCGTCATTCTGCACTTCAGCGCGGCCGAAAAATCCAAGCGAGACATAGGCCGTCGAGCCTGGCTTGCGCTGCTCGATCCAGTCAGGCAGCGCTGCGCGCGGCATGACGGAACTGTCCTTGGCAATGTCGAAGATGACGCTTTCGGCGCCCCGCGTTACGGTGACAAGGTTTGGCGTGATGGCGATCCGGCCGTTGCCAAAGACGACCGTCGCCGCCACGACGGCGTTTTCGCGCACCGTTTTAGGCGCGGCCTGAGCCGATTGGTCTGGCGGGGCGGCCGGGTTCTCAGCAGTTGGCGCGCCAGGCGCCATGAACGAACCCTGCGACGACTTGTCAGTCGCGATCGCCGGTGCTGGTGCGGCGTCGACCCGCCGCTCGATCACAGCCATCTCCTTGGTCACCCAGTCGGGATTTGGATTGGGTCCCAGTTTGGAGAAGCGGGAGTAGTCGATCGTCAGATAATTGTCCTTGAATTCGATGTCCGGGCGGATTTCGTAAGACACCCAGTCGGCGAGATAAGCGCTGGCAAGGTTCCAGTTCGCCTTTTCGAGAACCATGCCGATCGAGAAGAACCACCAGCAATAGAAGGTGTAGAGAATGCACAGAAGGACGCCGATCGGGGCGGCATAGCGCTTCCATAGGGAGCGCCGGAACGCGTCCGGATGGCGAGCGGCGATGTCGTTGATGGCGTCGGCGTTCATTGCGCTACTCCCCGCGCCCGTATGCGAACGCCTGTCTGCCGACAAGACGGTGTCTCAGCCATGCCGAAAACTGATCGACGGCGACAATCGTGCAGAACAGCAGAAAGACGATGGCAATGGTCTTGGCCTCATGGCCCCGGCTGATCGAAAGACGCAGGGATTCGCCGATGCCGCCGGCGCCGACGGCGCCGAGAATGGTCGAAGCGCGCACATTGATCTCGAAGCGGAGCAGGAAATAGCTCATGAAGTTGGGCAGAACCTGAGGCACGATGCCGAACCACACCCGTTCGACCCAGTTGGCGCCAACGGCACGCAAGCCTTCTTCAGGTTTCATGTCGGCATTCTCGACCACTTCGAAGAACATTTTTCCGAGCGCGCCGACGGTGTGGATGCTGACCGCGAGGATCGCCGGAATCGGTCCAAGCGAGAAGACCGCCAGAAAGAAGCCGGCAATGACGATTTCCGGAAAGGCGCGGACAATTTCGAGGAAGCGGCGAGTGGTGAAACGGAGCCAGCGGCTGGCCGTGATATTGCCTGCTGCCAGGAAGCAGAGCAGGAAACCGAAGGTGGAGCCCACCAGCGTCGAAAACAGGGCAACGTTCAGCGTCTCGATCATCCGGTAGAAATACTCCGGAATGTAGAGGCTTTGGGTCAGGTAGACCCTGCCCTCGGGGTAGTCGTACTTGAGGCTGCCATCCTCATAGGGCGACGGCAGGTCGAACAGCGCACGCACCGGGTCGAACCAGTCGCGGGGCTTCAACTCGACGAAAAAGTCGGCAATGTAGGGAAGCCGGTCGAAGAACTTTCCGGCGTTGGTTTCGTTGGCGAACCAGAGCGAGCCTGAAAGTGCAACAAGCAGGAAAACCAGGCCTCCGATCGTGTAAAGGCGTCGGCGAGCGGCGAGGTCGCGCCAGTGCCGCTCGACGATCGCTCCCTCCGGTGAAAGCGCAGGCGCGCGGTAGACGTCGGTCGCACTCATCGATAGATCCCCGGCCCTTGATGCGGCAACGCCGCCGGTGGCACATGGCCCCGGCGGCGTCGTGCCAGCGATGCGCTTAAGAGCCGATCTTCGCCTTACGGGCGTCGATGATCGCCTGATAGAATGCCGGGGTGACCGGCGAATAACCCTTGAAGTCGCCGCCTTGTATCGCCGAGAAGCAGGCCGGATCGGTTTGCGGAAGCTTGGTCAGGAAATCGGTGATCTTCTGCTTGGCGCCGGCGTCGATCGACGCACGCACGACCAGCGGGCCGTTCGGGATCAGCGGCGACTGCCACAATTCGACGAGGTCGTCCATCTTGAGGACGCCCTTGTCGACCATCTTGCGCAGATTGCCCGAGCTGTAGCCGTCCTTGAAGTCGCCGACGCCGGAAGCCCAGGTGGTGCCGGCATCGAAAGTGCCTTTCAAAACTTCAAGGACAAGCTGTTCATGGCCACCGCCGAAACCGGTCGACGCGAAGTAGCTCTTCACATCCATGCCGATGTCCTTGGGCAGTGAGGTGACCGGGATCAGATAGCCAGAAGTCGAGTCGGGATCGGCGAAACCGAGTTTCTTGCCCTTCATGTCGGCGAGCGTCTTGATGCCGGAATCAGCACGGGCGACCATAACCGAACGGTAGCCGGTCGAACCGTCGGTCTGGACCGTCGTCAGGATCGGCTGAACAGCGTCCTTGTTTTCGAGATAGATCTTGGCGTAGGCGGAAGCGCCGAGCTCGGCATAGTCAAGCGTGCCGCCGAGCAGACCCTGGATGACGCCGTCGTAGTCGGCGGCCGGGAACAGCGAAACCTTCTCGACACCGAGGACTTTCTTGATGTGGTCGGCGAAGCACTGGTAGTTGCGCAGACGGTCGGCTTCGTTCTCGCCGCCCAGAATGCCGACGCGGAATTCCTTCAGGTCCTGTGCCTGGACCGAGCCCATCGCCATGGCGATGATGGAAACGGCGCTGAAAAGTATCTTTCTAAACATCTCGTGTCTCCTGTTGGATCCGGCATCGCGCCGGCAGCGTTCGAATTTTGACAGGTGCCCTTGACGCGGGCTGGCGATCCCAGCGGCTTTTTTGTTTGTCCATGATCTTTTCCGAAAACCGGTATCCACTTGTCGGGATCATGGATCAGTAGCCAGGAAATGCTGGCTCGAGCGGTCCGGCGGATGCGGCGATCTTTGGCTTGATGGCGACGCTGGTCGAGGTGATGGCCTCGGAGATCTCGCCACCATTGCTGTCGGCGCCATAGACCATGCGCACCGCCTCGCGGTTGAGATCTTCGGGCCGACCGTCGAAGACGACCTTGCCGGCGGCCATGCCGATGATGCGGTTGCAATAGGTGCGGGCGGTATCCAGCGTGTGCAGATTGGTGACGACAGTGATGCCCTCGCGCAGATTGATGTCCTGCAGCGAATCCATCACCACCTTGGCGTTGAGCGGGTCGAGCGAGGCGATCGGCTCGTCGGCGAGGATCACCTTGGGCTGTTGCATCAAGGCGCGAGCAATCGCGACCCGCTGCTGCTGGCCGCCGGACAGAGTGCCGGCGGGCTGCAACGCCGTGCGGGCGATGTCGAGGCGCTCGAGCGCCGCTATCGCCTCGGCTCGTTCCTCGCGGGAGAAGACGCCGAGCAGATTGGCAAGAGTCGAGCGATGATTGAGCCGGCCGAGCAGCACATTGGTCAGCACGTCGAGGCGCGGCACCAGATTGAACTGCTGGAAGATCATGGCGCAGTCGCGCTGCCAGCGTCGGAGTGGTGAGCCGCGCAGCCTGGAAACTTCGGCGCCGTCAAAAAAAATCGACCCTTGGCTCGGATCGATGAGACGGTTGATCATGCGCAAGAGGGTCGATTTGCCGGCGCCGGAGCGACCGATGATGCCGACCATCTGACCGTGCGGGATCGACAGGTCGACATTGCTGACGGCGGTGTTCTTGCCAAACCGGCGCGTGACGCCGCGAATTTCGAGCGTTGCTGACATGGGGTAAGCTCCAGTCCAGTCGCGTTGAAGGTCTGTTAACCCTCGCTAGCGCAACGCCATGAACCTGCGGTGTCGGATTGATGTCAGTTTTGTTACCGCCCACAGGCGCGTCGAGCGGGAAGGCGAGTTCACCCAAACCGCTGCCGTCCGGGCGGCATGCATGGGATCAGCCGAGGACCAACAGCTCCTCGAAATGCTTCATGTCCCTGAAGCTGCAAAAGGCGGGTGGCCGCAGCTCGATGACCGGAGCCTGCCGGGCAAACAGCGAGAGGCAATCGTCGAACAAGTCCTGCCACTCGGTTGCCCTTTCGTCCTCGAGACGCCGGATCTGGTAGGCGAAAGTGATGTGGAAGACGTAAGCATCGTGGTCGGGATGCCGATATCCGAACGGCACCGCCAAAGCATCGCGCCAGGCGCGCATGATACGCACGTCCTCATCGGTTGCGCCGGCAACGGTCAAGCCGGTCGGCACGACATCGACGACCTTGACCTTGAAGGCGCCGCGGCCTTCGAAGCCGTTCAGTCGTTCCTGATAGAGGCGGGTCATGGCGTCGATGCTGGTGTCGAGCGGCACATCCGCCGGCCAATAAGGAAGCCGGCGGCGGTATTCGATGATGCCCTGGAACAGCGTCATGTGCAGGCTGGAGACCGGCGTAAAGGCCAACTGGTCGGCATCGGGCATGGCGCGCATCCGCTCACGCACTTCCACCACCACTGCCTCGGATGGCGAGCCGCTGATGAGTTGGCAGACGACGGTGTTGCCGGGCTCGTTGAGAAAATTACCAGAGGTGTCGTAGCGCCTGCCGAGATGCAGCGGAGGGTTTGGATTCGAGCCGGCAAAGAATCCGGCGAGCGAAGGTTTGACTGAAACAGGCATTGCGATCTCCAGAGGAAAGGCCGCGTCCTGCCCCGACGATGTGTCAGGGACATGAAAACCGTGCCAAGAAGTAGAATATCAAAGGCAGGATTCGCCAAGCGATTCTGCCGGGGTTTGCACATCATCAAGATTGAAATAAAGATTCAAACTCGTATCAAAGAGAGGCTTCCTAATTGCTACGTTGGCGCCAGTGGTTGCGGCTGTATGCTGAAGGGGTAGTCGCTGCGATAAGTTTCACAGTGGCCCTGGTTTTGATGTCCGTATATCGGGTTGGTAGCTTGAACCATCCAATATCGGGATACCTGTACAATTATGGAAATGGGCGCGACGCGGCCATTATTCTAACGATTGTCATTTTTTTAATCGCGCTAGTTACGATAAATTTTGCAAACAAGGTTGAGGAAAAAACCAAATCGCTTGTAGATATTGGTCATGACAAAAAATTTATAGAACTTGTCAGGTCAAGTCAGACTGGTGTTACTATTCTTATCACGTTAGGATTTCTTTCTATTATTTTGGACATTTGCCTGAGCGGCTGACTTTTTCGGGGCGTCAACCCCCATGCTTCTCCAAAAACTGATTGGCCGACAGTTCCCGAAAATCGTCGAGCGCGGCGCGCAGCCGGGCGTGATCCCAGTCCCACCAGGCCAGCGCCTGATAGCGCTCCGCCGTGCGGCGGTCGAAACGCTCGCGGATCGGTCTGGCCGGCACGCCGCCGACGATGGTGTAAGGAGCGACATCCCTGGATACGACCGCGCCGGCGCCGACGGCGGCGCCATCGCCGACGGTGACCCCGGGCAGGATGGTCGAGCCGTGGCCAAGCCAGGTGTCGTGGCCGATGGTGACGCGTTTGGCGCGACGCTCAGCAAAGAATTCGCTCTCGTGCTCGGCGTCGTCCCAATAGTCCGAGGCGCGGTAGGTGAAATGGTGCAGCGTCGGCCGCCAGGTCGGGTGGTTGGTGGCGTTGATGCGCACGGCGGCGGCGATATTGGAAAACTTGCCGATCATCGCGCACCAGACGGCGCAGTCCTGCATCATGTAGGAATAGTCGCCTAGCGTGCTTTCCGAAACCCGGCTGCGGTCGGCAATCTCGGTCCAGCGGCCGAGCGTCGAATTCTCGACTTGCGCCGTCTCATGGACCAGCGGCGCCTCCGACAGCTTCCTGCTCATGCGGCAATTTTCCCGGCGGCGAAGGCGGTCACGTCGATGATGCGATCGGCCACCGCCTCGCGCACATCGTGATCGTGGAAGATGCCAAGCAGGGCGACGCCCGCCACCTTCTTGGCCGCGATCAGCGCGATCACCACGTCGCGGTTCCTGGCGTCGAGCGAGGCCGTCGGTTCGTCGAGCAGCAGGATCGGGTGCTCGGTGATGAAGCCGCGCGCGATGTTGACGCGCTGCTGCTCGCCACCGGAAAACGTTGCCGGCGGCAGCGCCCAGAGCTTTTCCGGCAGGTTGAGCTCAGCCAGCAAGGCGCGGGCCCTGTCGCGCGCGACTTCGCGCTCCTCGCCGCGCTCGACCAAAGGCTCGGCGACGACATCGAGGGCGGAGACGCGCGGCACGGTGCGCAGGAACTGGCTGACATAGCCAATCGTTTGCCGGCGCACGGCAAGCACGGTGCGCGGGCTGGCTGTCGCGAGATCGATGAGCCCGTTCTCATGCTGGACGATGATCTGGCCTTCGTCGACGGCATAGTTGCCGTAGAGCATCTTCAGGATCGAGCTCTTGCCGGCGCCGGAGGGGCCGCCGAGCACGGCGCATTCTCCGGCCCGGATCGAAAACGAAACACCGGCGACAACAGGCAATTTGATACCGTCACGCAGATGCATGGTGAAGCTCTTGGCGACATCGGAGACGACGAGCGGGGTTGGCATCAGAAGGTCCTCCAATCGTCGTTCGTTTGCGGGCCAGCACCCCCCTCTGGCCTGCCGGCCATCTCCCCCTCAAGGGGGGAGATCAGCTGTCGCATTCGGTTTCGCCATTCTCCCTCGTTGCAGAACGGGCGGGGCATAAAAGCTGCCAATCTCCCCCC
>NZ_CAAF010000025.1 GCF_000359125.1 Mesorhizobium sp. STM 4661
TAATACCTTACGCTACGTAAGAAAACTCACTGTGACATAGCCACTGCTCACTCTTCCCGGAAATCCCGCAGCGAGGCATGCCGTAGGGTCTTCTTCGCCTCGAAGGTGCTTCACGCGGCCGATCAACCCCGGCTTGATCCATTGCGTCGCCCGGCCGCTTCATGCCCTTCGGTGCCGGGCCAGAATGCCGCTGCCTGCGGGGCGAGAGGGCTGTCGCTTGAGGCCAGGGCTTTCTGCGTGGGAGGGATTGTTATCATATTAGCGATGGCGCATATTGCCATCTTGGCGAGAAGGACACTCCTTTGTAAGACCAGATGCGAGGTCTCATGATCAGGTTGGCCCAATGCACCACGAAGGCGCTTTTGGGCGCCTTGGTTTTGCTGCACGTGCTCGGCAACGCGCCGAGTTTTTCTGCGTCACCAGTTTCGTGTTCCGAAGAGGGGTCGCTTCGCTCAACCTCCTACAAGCGGAAGGTTGTAGTCGAATTTCGGAACCGCAGTAGCATGTCGATTAGCTTATACTGGCTAGACTACAGCGGTGCTCGCAAATCATATGGCACAGTAGGGCCAAGCCAATCGTTTGAAGTGGACACATTTGTCACCCACCCTTGGTTGATAACGGATGAAAACGGCAACTGCCTTGAAATCGTTTTGCCCGAGAAAGGCACTAGGCGCGACCTGGCGTTGATTACCGAGGATTTGAGACCGGAAACGTCTGGCACCCTGGCGGACCATTACCTGTTCAAGACTCTTGTTTCCGCCATGACATGCTCTCGCATGACGGCCACCGAGCTAAATTGTGGAAGGCAGCAGCCGTTTGGGCCCGCTGCTCCCTTTCTCGCGGTCACTGCCAAACAATTAGAGGCATGTGCACGTGAGCGCGACAATTGCGACTTCGATGCACCACCGAAGGTCACCGAAACCGGGGTGTCGGAGAAAACGCTTTCGTCATTAGGCGCAAACGATCAGGTGAGCAGCTCGTACAAACTCAAATACAGAGGACAGTCTTACGACTGTCATTTCCTAATCACAGCGCTCCTTCACGTCGGATATGGCTCCGGGGAACCAGACTCCCTTGACTATGAATCAAGTTTCAGTTGCTGGTAGGTGGTGATGCATTGATGTCACTTCGGAGACCCATAACAAAGACGGCCATTACAATTTTTCTTGCGGCTTAGGCGGCGCAAGGAAGCTTGCATCTCAAGCCGATGAGTCGTCGAATTGCGCCGCAGAGGGACAACGTTACATCTTTCAAAACCGTTGCCCTTATCCCGTCTACTCGCCTGCGCAGTGGGCGCTCAAATGTGCTATGGGTCGGGTCAGATCTCGTTGATGTCGGGACAGCAGACAAGCCGTACGCTTTCCGGCGCGCTTGAAGTCGACGGGCCATTTTTGAGCCACTGAGAACGAGTTGTTGGGAACGGGACGCCATGCAGCCCCTTGATGCAGACAAGGCGCGGACGGCCAACATCACTATCACTCCTGTTGAGTTTGCTCCGCCCCCAACTGTTGAACTTTGTCGGACAACGACTCGGCAGCACATTTGATGCAGTTTCCAACCGCTTCGCCAACGCTCTCGGATTTTGTTGCATCATCACCCGCACCGACAACGTCTTTCGCCGCCTCAGTCACATTGTCGAGGCAATCGCTCGCAACATCAGTATTGGCATCGCACGCCGACCGCGCCAAGGTCGTAAGTCCCAGAGAAATGCAAGCTGAAAGGATAAGCGAACAGCCCAAATTTGACAGACGCCCCATTGCGATGCTCCCTTCCTGATTTTGGCCACAGTTTGGCCGGTTGTGCAGAGCCAAAAGGCTGTCAGCAAAAAAGTCGCCACCGTTGCCACACGGATCGCCCGTTGCCAGCCTCAGTAGAACTCGGGTCAAGTAAAGCCTCGGGTTACTGAGCGGTCCCTTCGCCACTGCCCTCAGCGCATTTTGCAGCGTGCTGCTCTTGACCATCTTTGTCAGTGCACCAGCACAAAAACTTGGATCCGTCTGGCTTGGTACACTCTAGGGCGTCGGCAATCGATGTGCCACAAAAGGTAAAAGCTAGTAGAACAGCTACTCTGAGCAACATTGTATTTGTCCTTTCGTTACCCGTCAGACAATTTCAACTGCAACTTTGGTCGATCGATTTCCCTCGCCTGGCCAGTCCGCACAGCTTGTCACTCTATTACTGCAAATACGAGGGTCTAGTCGGACAGGAAAAGCAATCCGGCATCGACGAATTTCGGCAGGAAAGAGAATGCCTTGAATATACCAAGCTTCCTTTGTAGGTGCAATGTTGCTAAATTAGAGAATACGAAAATTTAGGCCCCAGCGCTGGAGCGCACGTAGATTTAGAAGCAGAGGAGTTTACGATGGCGGGCAAGGGCAGAGGGAGGTGTGGGTATTCTTTGGCAACGGCCATTTTCTGTTTTCTGTGCGTACGAACGGCGGTCGCGGATAGCCCTCGGGTCCCGGATGGGGCTGGCCCCGGTCCGGAGCCTGTTCAATGCACAAAATGTGACCAGGACTACGAGGTTGCAAAGCGAAAATGTTCAGCGAAGGCTGAGGAGGATGCAAGGAAAGCCTGCGTGGTATCGGCCAGCATTTACGCCGGAGGGTGCCGGCGTACCTGTCAGATGGGCACGATCTACAACACGCCCCAGTGACCGGTCCGCCCAAAAGAGCGTCATGAGATAGTTTTCGCATTCTCGCCCTCTTTGAGTTGGGATGCGTCCGTCACGACTGGTTGCCATATTGGAAACCAAGAGGACTGGATGTCGATAAGAACAGCCAGCCACGGGTTGGTTGGCGTAGCCAGGGCCACCTGGCTCTAGACCGCGATCGCCGGCTGGCTCCAGCGGGCGGCAAGCAGCCGGTAGGGGATCAGCGCCACCACCGCGATGATCAGCTTCACGCTGAGATCGCCGAGCGCCCAGGATATCCAGCGCATGGTCTCGATCGGCAGCGCGCCCAACAAGGGTGCCGTTTCGAGCGCGAAGCCATCGTTCGGGCCGGCGAAGGCGAAGGCGGCCGAAAAGGCGACGGTGAAGAAGACGACCGTGTCGAAGACCGAGCCGACCAGCGTGCCGACGATCGGCGCGCGCCACCAGCTCTGCCGGCGCAACCGGTTGAACACGGTCACGTCGAGCAGTTGCGCGATCAGGAACGCTGCTCCCGAAGCCGCCGCGATGCGCGCCAGCCGGTCGGCGGCCGTCTCGAATTCGATCAGGCCATGGCGAAACAGGAAGGGCGGAACAAGGATCGAACAGACCACCGCCGTCATGAAGCCGACAAAGACGATCCTGCGCGCCACGGCCGGGCCATAGCGGCGGTTGGCAAGGTCGGTGACCAGGAAGGAGAAGGGATAGGTGAAGGCGCCCCAGGTCAGGATGTCGCCCAGCGACAGGCCGCCGATCGCACCTTGCATCGGGAACTGCACGAGGATGTTCGACGCCACGACGACAAGCGCCATGGCGGCCACAAAGGGCAGGTATCGCGAGAAGGAAGTCATTTTTTTATCCTGGGTAATGGAACCAGCGGCACGCTATCCAAAAGCCGGATCGCATGCCCTTGTTGTTTTAGAGGCGGTCGCCCGAAGAAATGCTTAAGCGGCCGGCTGTTCGGCCAGCTTTTTGGCGATCTGCTTCTTCAGCAGGCGGGCGCGCTGCGACAGCTCCTTGGCGTCGGCCTTGGCCAGAAAGGCGTCGAGGCCGCCGCGATGCTCGACCGAACGCAGCGCGTTGGCCGAAATGCGCAGGCGCACATTCTGGTTCAGCGCCTCCGAGATCAGCGTCACATTGACGAGGTTCGGCAGGAAGCGACGCTTGGTCTTGTTGTTGGCGTGGCTCACATTGTTGCCGGACATGACTGCCTTGGCAGTGAGTTCGCAGGTGCGGGACATGGTTCTAACCTTCAGTTCTCGGTCTGGCCAAACATTCAACCCGCGCCGGGTGGCGCGCGGTTTCGGTCAGGCGGCCTTATGGAAAAGTTGGCGTTCCATAGTTGCATTTCGCCCGTGCGTCAAGCTCAGCCTGCCATGGGCGCGTGATAGCGTCGTCCACATAATGGCCGGAATTCAGCCTATAAGCGGTCACACAGGGACATGCCAGGCCGGAGCCGCCACCTCCGGTCGAAAACCGAGGACCGATTCCCGCCATGCTTCGTGCGTCACATGCTGTTTTCGCCTTGCTTCTCGTTGCGCTGCCGACCGCGACATCCGCTGCCGCGCCGCAATCCTTCAAGGGCGAATATACGGTGTCGTTCCTTGGCCTTTCGGTGGCGAAGGCGACATTCTCCAGCAGTTACGAAGGCGATACCTATTCGATCGACGGCAGCGTCTCCAGCGCCGGCCTCGCCACGCTGTTCGACGATACGCAGGGCACGATCTCGTCAAAGGGCAAGATTTCGGGCAAGCAGTTGCAGCCGCAGGCGTTCCGCGCCGACTACAAATCGGGCAAAAAGGCGTCGATGATCGATATCCAGTTTGCCAATGGCGCCGTCACCTCGACCAAGATCGTGCCGGAGCCGAAGAAGCGCAATCCCAAGAACTGGATACCGCTGGCGGCCAGCGATCTGTCATCGGTGCTCGATCCGATGGCCGCCACCGTCATCCATGCCGACAGCCTCGACAAGGTCTGCGGTCGCACGGTGAAACTCTACGACGGCGAGATGCGCGCCAATCTGGTGCTGACCTACGATTCGAAAGGCTCGACCTCGGTGCGGGGCTACAAGGGCGATACCGTCACCTGCAGGATGGGCTTCGAGCCGGTGGCGGGTTACCGCAAGAACCGCAAAGCCCTGAATTACCTGAAGAATCGCAGCGTCATCATGGTGACGTTTGCACCGCTCGGCCAAACCGGCGTATATGCGCCGATCCACGCCACGGTCACAACGCAAATCGGCACTCTCACCGTCAGCGCGGGGCGTTTCGAAGCCGTCGACTAACGGTTCGATGCTAAAATCGCGTATAAAATTGATTTTAAGCTACAGTTGAGACCGCATCAAAATCGTCGCTAAGCTCTTCTGATGGAATCCGATGATGGTTAACCAGAAGAGTGCGGATCATAAGTGGCGATACATCAAAATGCTCTGCCGCGTCGCGCTGCCCTTCGGACGAGTAATCGCCTTGTAGGATAGTTTCAACTTCATCGAACGGACTCAGGAGTTCAGCGGCGAAAGCCCGCTGCATCTTTTGCCGATATGTGTAGGCGCGAGTGGCAGGAAATAAACGGTTTGACCTGGGGGCTAGCAACCTATCGCCAAGCAGGCGAGCAAGTTCAAAGCGCCTTCCTTCATGCCATTTCGAACGCAGTATGAGACGGCTGGTTTCCTTCTGACTGTCAACCATGAACGAGAAGTCGGCTAGTCTGTCTTGAGCGGGCACGAGGGCATTAGGAGTCGTTCCCGCGAGCGCTGCGAGTTCTATATCGGAAATCGGATGACCATTCAGCCGCTCCTGATCACGAAGCGCACGCGCAGCGCGCGCACCAAGAAGCCAAGCTGGCACACTCTCGGAGGGAGTAAGCCCTGCGTGGTCGCGAAGCCGTACAGCGTCCCGCGAAGAGGCGTCGAAGCCTTTCATCTGAGCCAACGCTATTAGATCCTTTAGCGCTGGTGTAGCACCTGTCTGCGCACGGGTGGCGGCGACCTCCTGAATGGAGTCAGCGCTAGCTTCCTCGGCATCGGCAAGCAGTTGTGTGAGTATAATGGGATCGGCTTCATCCGGATCTTCGCCGAGTAGTGCTTCGAATTTTCTTCGGGTTGAAAGTTGAGGCGACGACCTCTCCTCCTCAAGACTCTCGAAAATGGAGTGGAAGTTTGTTCCACTCACCCCTTGGGCTTCGAGACGATGCAGTATTTGGGAGAAGAACTCATCGAGGCCCGCTTCGAACTGACCAGCCGGAAGAACCGCAGCGTAGCCGGAGATGTACCGGAAGGGTATCTCGGCGCGCTCAGCCGTTGGTGCCGAAACAAGCGTTGTGCGCTCACCATCGGAGAATATTGTTATGTTTGGCCATATATAGCCTTGTCCGATGGACGACATGCAGTGAGTCTGGCCCCATTCGCGGGACAACGCGCGAGGCTCCCACCGGAGCCTCCACCAATTCCAAGCAAACCACTCTGCAAGATGATAGCCCGAGAGATAGGGTTTAGCTCGTAGACGATTCGCCAGATAGTCGTGACCTTCGGTTAGCCAAAGATTATTGACACTGATACCGATTGCACCAAAGCAAGCCTGTTCCTCTGCTGGCGCGCTTTGCAATGCTTCCCACTCAACCTCGATACGCCAGTTCACGGGCATCGCCGCTTCCACTCTTTTAGTATGTATTCCCGAACAGGTCGCTCACTCTCTATCGGATATCCATGGTATAGACCAGGTGTACTTGGATCGCTTTTGGCTTCATATACGATACCATTGGTGTCAACTGACCATATGTATTTTGGAAACGGTTCGCCATGACTACTGATCATCCTGGCTCGGATACCCTTGTAAAAAAGTTCTCTTGCCTCGTTGAGATATACCGGTCCTGACATATCACATAACGATTTTGTCGGAACCGGATTTGTGCGTTCGAACCCATAGTCGAGGGGGTAACGCTTATGATGCCCACTTCCAACATACGTGGCGGCCTGAGTCAGAAAATCGATTCGCTCTTGTGTGAGACCTCTTGGCTCCTCGACTCGCCGCTTTGGATTGTTGCCTTGTCGTGCCATCGAACACTATCCATCGCTTCTCGTTTGTTGTCCTCAAGGAACAGAGCTGCCTTAGAAGAATGGTCAGCTCGGGCACTCATAGCATATGGCCTTAGAGGTTGCGAAAAGCTAATCGGACGTTTCCTAGTCACCATATAAGACTGCGACCGGCGCTTCGCACCAATCCGCTAGAATCGGTTCATTTCGAAGTTAGCTTAGGCGCGATATATCGAAACTCGCAAACTTCTGAAAAGTCATAATACGGGCGCGTGTCGTCCGCCTTTGGAGATGAGCATGGCGCGCGCAACACTGATCGGCTTCTCGGCGGTCGCCATGTGGGCGCTGCTGGCGCTGCTTACGGACGCTTCGGGCGCTGTGCCGCCCTTCCTGCTGTCTGCGATCACCTTTACGATCGGCACCGGCGTCGGGCTCGTCGCGCGGCTGTTCATGCCGGCCACCGACAAGGACAGCAAGATACCGCGCCAAGCCAAAATACCACGCAAAGTCTGGGTGATCGGCATCGCCGGCCTGTTCGGCTACCACTTCTTCTACTTCACCGCATTGCGCAACGCGCCGGCGGTGGAAGCGAGCCTGATTGCCTATCTGTGGCCGCTGCTGATCGTGCTCGGATCGGCGCTGATGCCGGGCGAGCGGCTGGCATGGAACCATGTCGCCGGCGCGCTGCTCGGCCTTGCCGGCACTTTCCTGATCGTCACCAAGGGTGGCGGCCTCGCCTTCGACGCGCGCTATGCCTTCGGCTATGCGATGGCCGGCGTCTGCGCGGTGCTGTGGTCGTCCTATTCGCTGTTGTCGCGGCGCTTCCCCTCGGTGCCAACCAGCATCGTCACCTGGTTCTGCGCAGCGACGGCAGCGCTGTCGTTCGTCTGCCATCTCGTGCTCGAAGAGACGGTGTGGCCTGATGGCGCCGGCCAATGGCTGGCTGTGCTCGGCCTGGGGCTGATGCCTGTCGGGGCTGCCTTCTATGCCTGGGACATCGGCGTCAAGCGCGGCAACATCCAGGTGCTGGGCGCGGCGAGCTATGCCGCGCCGCTGCTGTCGACGCTGGTGCTGATATCAGCTGGCTTCGCCGAGCCGTCGCTGCGCATTCTCGCTGCCTGCGTGCTCATCACCGGTGGCGCGGCGCTGGCGGCGAAGTCGCTGCTCTTCCGCAAGCGGGCAACCGACGGGGCAGGGGCATGATGCCGTTTCCCGGCGGTATCGACGCCAACGCCAATGCGACGCTGGTGTTTTCCGTTGCGGCGGCGGTGATCTACGCTTTCACATCAGACATGCGGCCGACGCTGGCGCGCTCGGCCGCCAAGACGCTGGCTGTGGCGATGCTTGCCGTGCTGGCATCGCTGCAGGGCGGTCGATGGCTGCTCGTCGCGGCGCTGGCGCTCAGCGCTGTCGGCGATGCCTTCCTGTCGCGTGACGGCGAAAAGGCCTTTCTCGGCGGGCTCGCCAGTTTTCTCGCCGCGCATGTGCTCTATGTCGTACTCTTCCTGCGCTCCGGCGGTGGGATCGGTCTGCTCTCGGCCGAACCGTGGCGCGGGGCGGTTGCCGTGGCGATGGCGGTGTTCGCGCTCGCCATGCTTCTTGCGCTCTGGCGCCGTGTCGGCCCCGCCTTACGCCTTCCGGTCGGCGTCTATATCGCGGCAATTCTCGCCATGGGCATTTCGGCGCTCACCCTGAACAGCCTTTGGATCATCGGCGGCGCGATTTTATTCGTGGCGTCCGACGGGCTGCTTGCCGCGGAAAAATTCCTGGCGCCCGCCATCTCGCCGCACCGTGTGTGGATGCGCCATGCGGTCTGGGTGCTGTACTACGTCGCCCAGTTGGCGATCACCCTGGGTGTTCTGCTGAAACTCGATACACCCTAGCGCGTGCCCGGCTCCCAGCCCGGTTCGGCCAGCTCGAAGGCGGCGAAATCGAAGCCTGGCGCCACTGTGCAGCCGACCAGCGTCCACTCGCCGAGGCTGCGCGCCGACTGCCACCAGCCGGCGGGTACGACGATTTGCGGCCGTTCGCCGGCGGCAAGAGCCGTGCCCAGCACCTGTTCTATCACCGGACCGTCCTCCTGATGCATCGACAGCGCCAGCGGGGCGCCGGCATAGAAATGCCAGACCTCGGCCGCGTCCTTGACCCGGTGCCAGGCCGATAGTTGTTCCTCTTCCAGAAGGAAATAGATCGCTGTCGAATGGCCGCGCGACCCTTCCGCGCCATCGCGAAAGGTCTCGGCATACCAGCCGCCTTCCGGATGTGGCCTCAGGCCGAGCGTGGCGATGATTTCGGCGGCGCTGGTCATGCGTTGCAGGCTAGCACGGCTTCATGTTTGAGCATCGGATTTTTCCCAAAACCGGTCTCCACTTTTGGGTCCGATGCGCTAGAAATTGTCCTTGCGCTTGCGGATCTCAGCGAACACGTCGGCGTCGGTGGCTTTCTCCATGCCGAGATGCTTGCGGATTGCCGGGTCGTGCCAGCGCAGGAACGGATTGGTCGACAGTTCCTCGCCGATCGTGGTCGGTAGCGTCGGATTGTCGTCGGCGCGCAGCGCCTCGATCTTCGCCGCGCGTTCCTTCAGCGCCGAATTGGTCGGGTCGACCGTCAGCGCGAATCGGGCGTTGGAAAGCGTGTATTCATGGCCGCAATAGATGACCGTCTCGGCCGGAAGTGCGGCCAGCTTCTTCAGCGATTCATACATCACCGGCGGCTTGCATTCGAACAGCCGGCCGCAGCCCAGCGCAAACAGCGTGTCGGCGGTGAACGCCACTTTCGATGCCGGCAGATGATAGGAGACATGACCCGCCGTGTGGCCGGGCGTCTCGATGACCTCGATCTTTTCGTCGCCGAGACGGATGACCGAGCCCTGGCCGACGGTCTTGTCGATGCCGGGGATCTTTGTCTCTTCGGCCTTCGGCCCGATAATGCGCAGCTTGAAGCGCTCCTTCAGCGCCAGATTGGCTTCGACATGGTCGGCATGGTGGTGGGTGGTCAGGATCATCGTCGGCGTCCAGCCGGTGCGCTCGATCGCGGCCAGGATCGGCGCCTCCTCGGGCGCGTCGATGATCGCGGTCTGGCCGCTTTTTGGGTCATGCACGAGCACGCCGAAATTATCGCTGCGGCACATGAATTGTTCGATCTCAACCGGCATCGCATCTCTCCATTAGAGCGCCGTGCGTCAGGACGCTCTGACACTTTTTATCTGCTGCATCGTGCTTTCCGGAATCGAAGCCGATTTCGGGCCGATGCGGTAATCGTCGCAGACATAGGGCGCTTGCCCGCGGATGTCATCCGCCTTTGTTGAACTTGGACGGCATCGAAGCTACCGTCCGGCGCATGCATTCCGACATCGTCGATCTCCGTTCCTTTTACTCGACCACGCTCGGTCGGCTCGCCGAGCGCTCGATCACCATGGCGCTGTCCTCGATATGGGCCGCCGTGCCCAACGAGCGCCTGGTCGGTCTCGGTTACACCCTGCCGTGGCTGGAGCGGTTCGGCAGCGATGCCGAGCGTGTCTTTGCCTTCATGCCGGCGACGCAGGGTGCGGTGGTCTGGCCGGTTACGGGGCCGACCGCTACGGCGCTGGTCTTCGACGAGGAACTGCCGCTGGTCGATTCCTGCATCGACCGCATGCTGCTGGTCCATTCGCTCGAACATGCCGAGAACCCGCGCGAGACGCTGAACGAGATCTGGCGGGTGCTGTCGCCGGCCGGCCGCGTCGTCATCGTCGTGCCCAACAGGCGCGGCGTCTGGGCCCGTTTCGAGCACACGCCGTTCGGCAATGGCCGGCCCTTCTCGCGCGGCCAGCTTACCGAATTGCTGCGCGAGACGAATTTCACGCCCGCGGCCTGGTCCGACGCCCTGTTCTTCCCGCCATCGCGGCGGCGCTTCATGATGCAGTTCCACAATGTGCTGGAGCGCGCCGGCCGGCGGTTCTGGCCGATCTTTTCCGGCGTCATCGTGGTCGAGGCGCAAAAGCGGCTCTATCAGGGCGTGCCGGTCGCCCAGCGCGCCTCGCGCCGCGTCTTCGTGCCGGTTTTCTCGCCGCATGGCGCCACCAGGCTCGGCCGGCTGCCGCAGGCCGCCGATAGAGCGTCTTCACCCAAAAGGGTGACGCGTTCGTGATCGGGCTTGCGTTTTTTCCTAACTATCTGTCGAAAGCGGGTTTGCAGCCCGGTTGAAGGCGCGGGCAGCCAATGCCCGTGACCGGATTCAATGCCGCTTTCGAACGCAGGGGTCTCACTCATGGCTGATCATCCGGATGACATGGCCCGCGCGTCGGTCGAGGCCAGCAGCCTGCGAGACCAGCTCGCGACGATCAGGCTGGCGCTGGCGGCCTCGCCGGTCCGCAAATATCTGCTCTGGCTCTCTATCGGCATCGTCGCCGTCATCGTGGCGACCTCGATCGGGCAGGTTCTGCTCAATCGCTGGAACCAGCCTTTCTACGATGCGCTGGCGCGGCGCGACATGCAGGGCTTCCTGGATCAGCTTCTCGTCTTTGCGGCAATAGCCGGCACGCTGCTGGTGCTCAATGTCGGTCAGACCAGGCTCAACCAGATGATCCGGCTGAAGCTGCGCGAGGCGCTGACGCTCGACCTGATCGGCGAATGGATGCGGCCGGCGCGCGCCTTCCGGCTTACCCATGCCGGCGCCATCGGCGTCAATCCCGATCAGCGCATACAGCAGGATGTTGGGCATCTCTCCGACCTTTCCACGGACCTCGGCGTCGGGCTGCTGCAATCCTTCATCCTGCTCGCATCCTTCATCGGGGTGTTGTGGACGCTGTCTTCGGGCTTCGTCTTCCATATCGGCGGCCAGTCGCTGGCGATTCCCGGCTACATGGTCTGGGCGGCGATCCTTTATGCCGGCATCGCCTCCTGGCTGAGCTGGCTGGTCGGACGACCGCTCATCCGCTTCAACAGCGATCGCTATTCACGCGAGGCGGAGCTGCGCTCCTCGGTGGTCCGCGTCAACGAGAATGTCGACGCCATCGCGCTCGCCCATGGCGAGGCCGATGCGAAACGCCAGCTCGAGCTCGACCTCGGCACGGTGCTAGGCACCATGCGGCGGATCTATACTGCCCAGATCAACCTGTCCTGGGTTACCGATACCTATGGCTGGATCACCGTCGTCGCGCCGATCCTGGTTGCTTCGCCGGTCTATTTCGCCGGCGATATCAGCTTCGGTGGGCTGATGATGGCTGTCGGCGCCTTCAACCAGGTCAACGCGTCGCTGCGCTGGTTCATCAACAATATCGGCGCCATCGCCGACTGGCGCGCCACGCTGATGCGCGTCGCCGACTTCCGTATCGCGCTTGGCGAAACGGATGCGCTCCATGACACGGAAAAACGCATCGTGTTTGGCGAAAACCCCGATGGCCGCCTGACTTTCGAGAAGCTCGAAGTAGCCTCGCCCGACGGATGCACCAGGCTTGCCGAGCCGCATGTCGAAATCAGCGCCGGCGAGCGCGTCATGATCACCGGCGATCCGCGCGCCGGCAAGACGCTGTTCTTTCGCGCCATCGCCGGCCTGTGGCCGTGGGGAAGCGGGCGGATCGGCATGCCGGCCAAGGAAGTACCCGCCTTCGTTCCGCGCACCCCCTATTTCCCGCTCGGTACGCTGCGTGAGGTGCTCAATCACATGGACGGCGCCACCAAGGTCGATGATGTCGAGATTTCGGCCGTGCTTGCCGAGGTCGGTCTCGAGCGCCTGTCGTCCTCGCTCGACCGCTCAGCGCGCTGGGAGCATGAGCTCAGCGATGACGAGCAGCGCCTGCTGGCCTTTGCCAGGCTCGCCTTGCGGCGGCCGAAATGGGTGATCATCGACGAGGCGCTGGATACATTCGACGGCGCGACGCTGAAACGCGTGCTGTCGATGCTGGAAACGCGTCTCGCCGGTGCTGCCATCCTCAACATCGGCCGCGGCCAGCACAACAACCAGTTCTTTCCGCGTTCACTGACGATCGTGAAGGATGCCGGCCGACCAGCGCTCAAGCCGGCCCGCGTCAGGGCCGGGGCGATCGAACCGCCGCCGGCCGTTGCCGTCAGCCGGAAGAAGAAGTAACCGGTTTCATCCAACCAGCTTCATTTCGCCGCGATCGCAGGGAAAATTGTCGGCATCGTTGCAAAGCCTGCGAGGCTTCAGACCATGCTCGACGCGCTCAGCCTGCTTGCCTGCCTTGCTTGCGCCCAGGCAGCGCCTCTTGCCGCACCTCTGGCCGGACCTCTGGCCGCACCCGCCAATGGTATTGCCGTGGACGTCGAGCTGGTGCTGGCGGTCGACATTTCGCAGTCGATGGATGAGAACGAGTTCGCCCTGCAGCGCGCCGGCTATGTCGAGGCGCTGCGCCACCCCGACTTCATCAAGGCGGTGCGCTCGGGCACCACCGGCCGCATTGCGCTGGCCTATTTCGAATGGGCCGGCACCGTCCGCGACGATGCGGTGATTGCCTGGCAGGTCATCGATGGCACGGAGAGCGCCAATGCTTTCGCCGACAGGATCGAGGCCCGCCCGTTCAGGAGCTTTCGCGGCACCTCGATTTCCGGCGCGCTCGCCTTCGGCACGGAGCTGTTGGATGAAGCCGCTTTCGACGCGACGCGCAGCGTCATCGACATTTCAGGCGATGGCCCGAACAATATCGGGCTGCCCGTCACCAAGACACGCGACACCGCGGTGGCGAAGGGCATCGTCATCAACGGCCTGCCGATCCTGATCAGCCTGTCGCCCACCTTCAGCCATCTCGACCGGTACTATGCCGAATGCGTGACCGGCGGAGCCGGCTCCTTCGTGTTGCCGATCTACGCGGCTTCCGAATTCACGACCGCCATACGCCGCAAGCTGATCCTCGAGGTCAGCGGCATTGCAGGCCCTTGGGCCCGGCCGGTCCGGATCGATGCGGCAGCGCCGATCGACTGCCTGCAGGGCGAGCGCGACCGGCGGTTTTTCTCCGATCCGTTTTTTCCGGAGCTCGACCGATAAGCCAGCCTGATGAGGTCTTTTGTTCCAGCATGTCGTACCCAAGACTGCTGCGCGCCCGGTTCGAGCCCGAGGGTATGCTAAGCCGGCCGCGCGCCGTATTTGGTGCGGAACTCGTGGTAGAGATCGCGCCGCCAGCGCCGGCCGCCGACATAGCCGCGCAACAATTGCGGCAAGGAGTAGCCGAGCGCCTTCGACGAGCGGTTGGCCAGATAGCCGGCAAATGCCTGCGAGATCCTGCCCTTCATCGTGTCGGCGATAATCTGGCGTGCGATCATGTAGGGCGGAATGTCGGGATAGCGATCGATGATATAGGGGTGCTTGCAGATCAGGTTCGCATAGGCTTCGACATAGCCGTCGCGCTGGCCGGAGATCGAATTCTCCGAATTGTATTTTTTCCAGTCGACGTCTTCGGACAGTTGCGCGCCACTGCGGCGGGCCAGGCGTAACAGCAATTCGCGATCCTGCATCCGCGCTATGTCGCTGTCATAGCCGCCGATCGCCAGCAAGGCCTCGCGCCGGGCCGTGATCGCCGATCCGGCGATGAAGATCGTCTGCGCCACCAATGCCCTTTCCAGCGTGTCCCGGTTCAGGAACGCATCGCGGTTGATGCAATTGGTGCTGCGGCCACCCTTCATGGACACGAACGAACTGATCAGGATTTCGAGCGTTGGGTTCTCCTCGAACCACGCCAGCGCCCGCTCCAGCCGGTTTGGCAAGTAGACGTCGTCGGAATCAAGGAAGGTGACAACCGGCGCCCGCGCGCGCTCGATGCCGGCATTGCGGGCGGCATTGGCGCCTCGCCATTTCGCGCCGACATAGATGAGACGGGGATCGCGGATCGCAGCCAGCGCGGCTTCGGTGCCGTCGGTCGAGCCGTCGTCGACGACAATGTGCTCGAAGCGGGTAAGTTTCTGCGCAAGCACGCTCTCGACCGCGCGCAGAACCTTGCTCCGCCGGTTGTGGGTCGGCGTTATCACTGTGATAAGCGGAGCGGGGTTCATCGTCTCGGGCATGTTGCCCCGGCGCGTTCCACGACAACCGAATGGATTTGAAATTCGCCTTCCATGCCCGTCCCAGGTCGCGTTCGGTGGGACCGTACAAAAAAGAAGCACCGGTGTCACGCCAAAGTGAACGGTGGTCGATCCGATGTGACGAATTTACAACTCGGCGCTCAACGGCAGCACCCTTGGCCGATATGTATTCCCTGACCTCGGAGGTGCATTTCATGACCTCCGAGGCACATTCCAAGACCTTGGAGGTAATCGACCAGCGTCCGGCGCGTCGGCAAACTGCCCTGCATGAAGCCTGTTGTTTCGGCTTCGATCGATAAGGGAGTTTCGCCATGACCGCTTGCGCCGTTGCCCATATGCGCCCGGCCACAATGGGGCCCGGGATCGTCGAATATCTGCAGAGGATCGACGCCACGCTGGAGCCCTTCGGCGGCCGTTTTCTGGTCCATGGCGGCGATGTCGATGTGATCGAGAACAAGTGGCCGGGCCACCTCATCATCATCGAATTCCCCGACAGGGAGCATGTGCGCGGCTGGTATAATTCGCCGGCCTACCAGGCGATAATGGCCTTGCGCACGGACAATTCTCAGGCCGACGTGGTGTTCGCCGATGGCGTCGAACATCCGCACAAGGCAACGGACGTCCTGGAATAGCGGATGTCTTGGAATAGGGCGTATCGCCGAGCGCGATATTTATCGCTTCAGCAGGAACACCGCTTGCTGGCCGAAGAAATTCCAGAACCACCACGGCATGGAGAGGCCGATCTTCTGGCCGTTGCCGTCGAGCGCCGTCGCCTTTTCGACGGTGGCGCCGAGCTCGTCGCACAGATTGACGAAGTCGCGAATGGTGCAGAAATGGATGTTGGGCGTGTCGTACCAGGAGTAGGGCAGGTCGTCGTTCACCGGCATCCGCCCTTGGACGAACAGCGAAAGGCGCACCCGCCAGTGGCCGAAATTGGGGAAGGAGACGATGGCGCGGTTGCCGATCCTGAGCAGTTCGTCGAGCACCAGCTTGGGGTTGCGGGTCGCCTGCAGGGTCTGCGACAGGACGACGAAATCAAACCCCTTGTCGGGATAGAATTCGAGATCCGTGTCGGCGTCGCCCTGGATGACGGAGAGACCGCGCGCCACGCATTCGTTAACGCCGCGCTGCGACAATTCCAGCCCGCGTCCGTCGACCTGCTTGGTCTCCTGCAGCAATTCAAGCAGCAGGCCGTCGCCGGAGCCGACGTCCAGCACCCGCGACTGCGGCGGGATGAGACCGGCGACGACTTCGAGGTCGACGCGCTGGGCGCGATTGACGCTCATGGTTGGGCCTTTTTCCTGGCGCATGATCGCGATCCGAAAAGTCTGCAACTTTTCGGGGTCATGCGCTGATGCCTGGCGCATGATGCGGTCTCGAAAGTTTGCAAATTTGCGGGGTCATAGGCTGAGCCCCCTGGCGCGCGCGGCTGAGGCGATGAAGCCGTTGATGGCGGCGAACAGTTCCGGCTCGTCGAGCAGGAAGGCGTCGTGACCGCGGTCGGTCTCGATTTCGACGAAGGAGACCGAGGCGCCGGCCGCGTTCAGTGCATGGACGACCGAGCGGCTTTCCTCGGTCGGGAACAGCCAGTCGCTGGTGAAGGACACCAGGCAGAAGCGGGTCTTGGTGCCGGCGAAGGCGTCGGCCAGCCGTCCGCCATGGTCGGCGGCAAGGTCGAAATAGTCCATCGAGCGGGTCATGTAGAGATAGGAATTGGCGTCGAAACGGTCGACGAATGTCATGCCCTGATGACGCAGATAGCTTTCGATCTGGAAATCGGCGTCGAAACCGAAGGTGAGCGCTTCACGATCCTGCAAATTGCGGCCGAATTTCCGGTGCAGGGCGACCTCCGACAGATAGGTGATGTGAGCGGCCATGCGCGCCACCGCCAGCCCCTTTTCAGGCCGCTTGCCATGCTCGAAATATTTGCCGCCATGCCAGTCCGGGTCGGCCATGACGGCTTGCCTGCCGACCTCGTGGAAGGCGATGTTCTGCGAGGAATGACGGGCACCGGTGGCGATCGGCAGCGCCGAGAAGACGCGTTCCGGATAGCTCGATGCCCATTGCAGCACCTGCATGCCGCCCATCGAGCCGCCGAGCACGCAGAACAGTTTTTCGATGCCGAAATGGTCGATCAGCATGAGCTGCGCCCGCACCATGTCGCGGATGGTGATAACCGGCAGGTCGAGCCCGTAGGGTTTGCCGGTGGCGGGATTGATCGAGGCGGGACCGGTGGAGCCGAGGCAGCCGCCGATGACGTTGCAGCAGATGACGAAGAAGCGGTTGGTGTCGATGATCCTGCCGGGGCCGATCAGCACCTCCCACCAGCCGGGCTTGCCGGTCACCGGATTGGTGCTGGCGACATGCTGGTCGCCGGTCAGCGCATGGCAGACGAGGATGGCGTTGGAGTGGGCGTCGTTGAGGGTGCCATAGGTCTGGTAGGCGATCTGAAACGGCGACAGCAGCGTGCCGGCGTCGAGCTTGAGCGGCTTGTCGGCGCCGAAACGCAGCACCGGGCTCGACGGCTGGTCGGCCTCGTTGTTGGTTTTTCGAGCGCGCAGAGCGGCCATCACATCCTCTTACACTCGTATCGAGCTGCGAGGATCGCTTGCGATCTCACGCCGATGCGGTCGTCCGGCCGGCTGCGGACAACAAAAAACCGGCAACGCCATCGCAAAGCCGGTTACAGGATGCAAACGGCCCTTTAGCGAGTTGTTTAACGTGGCTGCAAGCCGACCGGCCAAATCACCACGGAATTTCGCTCTCTTCTAAGACCGGCGCGCGCCGGCGTCAACGGCCACCCATGATTTGCCACCTCTCGACATTCCGGGCCATGGCTTGTATTTCCGCTGCGGCTTCCCGGGGGAAGCATCTCGACGGATTTGTGACATGAACCAGATACCGGACAAGGCACGGCCGACGCCCCGCGCGGGCATCATGGACATCGAAGCCTATGTGCCGGGCAAGAGCACAGCGCCCGCCGGCGTGGCGAAAGTTCACAAATTGTCGTCGAACGAAAATCCGCTCGGCCCTTCGCCGAAGGCGATAGAGGCGGCGCGCGAAGTGGCTAGCAAGCTCGACGTCTATCCCGACGGCACCGCCAGGCGCCTGCGCGAGGCGATCGCCGAGGTGCATGGCCTGAATGCGGCTAACATCATCTGTTCCAATGGTTCCGACGAGATCCTGGGCCTGCTCGCGCAGACCTATCTCGCGCCCGGCGACGAAGCTGTCATCACCGAACACGCCTTCTCGATCTACAAGATCTACATCCAGTCGGCGGGCGCGACGCCCGTGTCGGTCAAGGAGACCGAGGAGCGCGCCGACGTCGATGCGATCCTCGCCGCCGTGACGCTGGCTACCCGGATCATTTTTCTTGCCAATCCCAACAACCCGACCGGCACCTACATGCCGTTCCAGGAGGTTCGCCGGCTGCATGCCGGGCTGCCAAAAAACGTGCTTCTGGTGCTGGATGCGGCCTACGCCGAATATGTGCGCCGCAACGATTATGAAGCCGGCATCGAGCTTGTGAGCGGTGCCGAGAACGTGGTGATGACCCGCACCTTCTCCAAGCTCGGGCTTGGCGGCGCGCGGATCGGCTGGATGTATGGCCCTATGCACATCGTCGACGCGATCAACCGCGTTCGCGGCCCCTTCAACGTCAACGCGACGGCGATCGAGGCCGGCATTGCCGCGATCCGCGACCGCGCCCATGTCGAGCGCAGCGTCGCGCATAACGAGACCTGGCTGGCCTGGTTGAGCGAGGAACTGACAAAGCTCGGGCTGCGGGTGACGCCAAGCGTCGGCAATTTCGTGCTGATCCACTTTCCCGAGGACAACAAGCATTCGGCGGCCGCCGCGGACGATTATCTCACCCAGCGCGGCTACATATTGCGGCGCGTTTCCGGCTACGGCTTCCCGAATGCGCTGCGCATGTCCATCGGCACCGAAGAGGCCAATCGCGGCGTTGTCGCCGCACTCACGACGTTTCTGAAAAGCTGAAGCAATGACATCACCGATGTTCGAAAAGATCGCGCTGGTCGGCATCGGCCTGATCGGCTCGTCGCTGGCCCGCGTCATCCGCCGCGAGGGTCTCGCCCGTCATGTCGCCATCTCGACGCGCAGCGAAACGACGCTGGCTCGGGCAAGGGAGCTCGGCCTCGGCTCCTCCTACACCATGGACGCCAGGGAAGCGGTGCGCGACGCCGATCTGGTCATCGTTTCGGTGCCGGTCGGCTCCTCGGGCGAAGTCGCCGAGGAAATCGCTCCGGCACTGAAAAAGGGCGCCATCCTCACCGATGTCGGTTCGACCAAGGCATCGGTCATCGCCCAGATCGAGCCGCATGTGCCCGATGGCGTGCATTTCATCCCCGGCCACCCGCTGGCCGGCACTGAAAAGTCGGGACCGGACGCCGGCTTCGCCGAGCTGTTCGAGAACCGCTGGTGCATCTTCACGCCGCTGCCTGGCACCGATCCGGCGGCCCTGGAAAAGCTTTCGGAATTCTGGCGCTGCTGCGGCTCCAACATCGACACCATGGATCCGCAGCATCACGACATGACGCTCGCCATCGTCTCGCATCTGCCGCACATCATCGCCTACAACATCGTCGGCACCGCCGACGATCTGCAGTCGGTGACCAAGTCCGAAGTCATCAAATACTCGGCCTCCGGCTTTCGCGATTTCACCCGCCTTGCCGCTTCCGACCCTACCATGTGGCGGGACGTCTGCCTGCACAACAAGGACGCGATCCTCGAAATGCTGGCACGGTTCTCGGAGGATCTCGCCTCGCTGCAGCGCGCGATCCGCTGGGGTGACGGCGAAAAGCTGTTCGACCTGTTCACCCGCACCCGAGCCGTGCGCCGCTCGATCATCGAGGCCGGCCAGGACATCGACGCGCCGGATTTCGGACGGCAGGCGGTCGAGCATCCCGCCAAGGGATAGGTTCAATCGACCGGCTTGATCTTGCCCAGCGGGATGAACCCGAGCGAGGCCTTGCCCTTGACAATCTTGAGCGGCATTGACGGTTCGTTGCCGAGCAGGGCCAGTCCGGCAAAGCCGGTTTCAATCTGCCTCTTCTGTTCGGGAATGGCCGCGCCGAGAATTGCTGCCACGGCTTTCGGATCGTTCAGCTTGATCATGAGGTTGGCGTCGATCAGGCCGTCGGCACTGACCGATACCGGTCCGGAAATGGTGATGCGCGCGGTTCCCGACGACAGATCGAGCTTGGTGATATCGACCGCCTGGCCGCGCAGGCTCCTGGCCTGCGTCTTGATCAGCGCCACACCGTTTTTCAGGGTCACGTCGCCGCTGCCGTCGAGCGGCGGTAGCACGCGCCCATCGATCGCGTCCGGGTCGATCTCAAGATCGGTAAAACTCCCGACATAGCCGATGTCCTGGCCATTCGGACTGAGTTGCCCGGCCGCCGTCCCGGCGCTGAACAGTTCGACCGGGTCCGTGCCGTCGGCCGGATCGGTCTGGCCGGACAGGCCCTCGGCCGCCAGCGAAACGCGCCGCGGCAGGGGCCAGGACAGTTTCACGCTTGCCTGCAGATTATCCCAGTCGATCCACAACGGCGCCATTCCCGGGAAGGTGGTCCTGAGCGGCCCGCGCAATTCGGCAAAAGGCGACAGGATCCGCGTGATCCGCGTGACGGCGTTGAGGCTGCCGCTCGAAACGGCGACGTTCCTAGTGTCGTCCTGATACGCCAGATTGTCACAGGAAATGGCGAAGCTCAGCGGATAGCCGCTGACCGTGAGATTGGCGCAGTCAGCCTCGATGCCATTGCCGTTGAGCTCGGCCACGGCTTTGTCGGTTTCGCTCCTGACCTTGTCGGCCAGGTAGAACCAGCCGGCGCTGTAGATGCCGAACAGCACGGCGAGGAAGGCGGCAAGCCAGAAGAGGCGGCGGCGAAAATCCGGCGGGCGCTCTTCACTTGACGTCATGCTGCGGCTCTCGTTAACGCGTGTTGCAGGCTATCGTTTCCGGCAACAGAGATAGACGGAGACGATAGAAAAACACCGATTCCGGTGCGGTGCTGCAGTCAGGCTTGGCGATATGGGCGATTTTTGGGTTTTTGGCTACGGTTCGCTGATCTGGCGGCCGGGATTTGCGCATGTCGAGACGCGGCGTGCACGTCTCCACGGCTACCGCAGGTCG
The DNA here is from genome assembly GCF_000359125.1 of Mesorhizobium sp. STM 4661. Lineage (GTDB taxonomy): Bacteria > Pseudomonadota > Alphaproteobacteria > Rhizobiales > Rhizobiaceae > Mesorhizobium. Next base: position 20,847 of record NZ_CAAF010000025.1, read on the forward strand.
CTCTGCGTCTATTCCTTCGTGCATCGCGGCACACGCGAACGGCCCGGTCTGGTGCTCGGCCTCGACCGTGGCGGCTCCTGCGTCGGACTGGCTTTCCGTGTTCCCGGCGATCTGCGCGACGAGGCCATCGCCTATCTGCGCGAGCGCGAGCTGGTCACCAGTGTCTATCTCGAGCGCCTGCTGCGCGTCCGTCTCGACGACAGTGATACAGGCACGGGCAAGACGGTCGACGCGATCGCCTATATTGTCGACCGCGACCATGAGCAATATGCCGGCGCACTCGATGAAGCGGACGCCGCGAGCGTCGTTCGCGGCGCCGTCGGCCGGTCGGGAAAGAACGAGGACTATGTCTCGAGCACGCTGGAGCATCTCGAGGCGCTGGGGATCCGTGACCATTGGCTGGAGGAGGTCGCGCGACAGGTCGCGCCTTTGTGAAGTGCTGGTGGGGTGTAAAGGACGGCCTAGCCTTTGACGTCGTCGTGGCGCGACATAGGTTAAGCCCGTCGGGCGCTTCTCGCCCGATCCTTCCCATCCTCACGGAGATCAGTCTTGCAGAAACGTCGTCTCGGTCGAACCGACCTGTCCATCGCGCCGCTGGTTCTGGGCGGCAACGTCTTCGGCTGGACCGCCGACGAGAAAACCTCCTTCGACCTGCTCGACCGGTTCGTCGACGCCGGCCTCAACGCCATCGACACCGCCGATTCCTATTCGCGCTGGATTGCCGGCAACAAGGGCGGCGAATCCGAAACCATCATCGGCAAATGGATGAAGAGCCGCGGCAATCGCGACAAGGTCGTGGTGATCACCAAGGTCGGATCGGATATGGGGCAGGGCAGGAAGGACCTTTCCGCCGCCTATATCGAAAAAGCCATAGATGCGTCGTTGAAGCGGCTGCAGACCGATGTCATCGATCTCTATCTGTCGCACTGGCCGGACCCGGCCACGCCTTACGAGGAAACGCTCGGCGCCTACCAGAAGCTGCTGGCCAAGGGCAAGATCCGCTACGCCGGCGCCTCCAACCTCGATGCCGGCCAGTTGCGCGCCGCGCTCGACGTGGCGAGCCTGCGCGGCTTGCCGCGCTATGCGGTGCTGCAGCCCGAATACAATCTCTACGATCGGTCGTCCTTCGATGGGCCGCTGCATGATCTGTGCGCGGCCGAGGATATCGGGGTCATCACCTATTTCAGCCTCGCCAAGGGGTTCCTGAGCGGCAAATACCGCAGCGAGGCCGATCTTGGCAAAAGCGCGCGTGGCGGTGGTGTGAAAGACTATCTCAACGCGCGCGGCATGCGCATCCTGGCGGCACTCGACGCAGTGTCGGCGCGCCATTCGGCCAAGCAGGCGGAAGTGGCACTTGCCTGGGTGATCGCGCAACCCGGCGTCACCGCCCCAATCGCCAGCGCCACGACGCTCGACCAGGTGGACAGCCTGGCGCGCGCGGCATCATTGAAGCTCGGTCCGGACGATATGGCGGAGCTCGACAAAGCGAGCGCGTAGGGGCAGGCTTAATTCAGGTCTTCGCTGCCGCGCCAAGTTCTTGCAACCGCTTCACCGCCGTCGGCGGCATGGGCGGCGGGTTTGGCGAGCGTGAGGCCTCGACGAGCAACTGGTCGCAAGCGGCTTCCGTCTCGCCGATCAGCCGTTCCATGAATTCCTCCTTGTCCAGTCCCGGCGGGATCGGCGGCAGGAAGCGGGCCTTGATCGTACCGGGATAGCGCATGAATTTCCGGCGCGGCCAGTAGAGACCCGCGACATGGGCGACCGGCACCACAGGAACGCCAAGCTGCGCGTAGAGCTCGACGATGCCGTATTTGTAGGCTGGTTCGTCGCCCGGCGCCCGGCGTGTGCCCTCGGGATAGATGATCAGCTGGCGGGGGTTGCGCGCCAGCTCTTGCCTGGTGGCAGCGACCACCGCTTTCAGCGCTTTCGAGCGGCTGCCGCGGTCGACCGGGATCATCCGCATCTTCATGATGTACCAGCCGAAGAACGGGATCCAGGTGAGTTCGCGCTTGAGGATGTAGAGCGGGTCCTTGAGGAAGGGGAAGAAGGCGATCGCGTCCCAGAAGGACTGATGCTTGGGCGCCAGGATGAAGGAGCCCTCGGGCAGGTTTTCCAGCCCGGTGATGTCGTTTCCGGTGCCGGCGATCTTGTCGTAGAGCCACATGCTGGTGCGCGACCAGAATTTCGGTACGAACCAGGCGTGGTGGCGCGGCGACAGAAAATAGTAGGGCGTCCAGAGGATCATCTGGACGATCAAATTGACGTAGAAGACGAGGTTGAACGCCAGCGAGCGGATATAGAGCATGTGGGAAGTGCCCGGTGAGGAGGTGTGCGTTGGTTACACCAAGCGCGGGCAAAAAGGAAACGGCGCGATGGGCGGAGATCGGTCCGGCCGGCAATGAGCCGCAGTCAGATCCTTCTCCCAGTCTACCACCTGCGTCAAGCCTACCACGTCGCCTGTGCCAGGCGCTCCCTGAGGCGTGGCGCGGCGAAATCGAGGAAGGCGCGCAGTTTCACCGGCAGCAGGCCCTGGCTGGCATGCACGAGGTTCACCGGCCATGGCTGCGGCTCGAATGCCTCCAGTACCGGGCAGAGCGTGCCCGAGCGCACCGCGGCGGCGATCTGATAGGAAAGCACCCTCGTCATCCCGACGCCGGCAACCGCGGCATCGATCGCCGCTTCCGCCGTGTTGACCCTGAGCCGGGAGCGGATCCGGACAGCGCGTTCGGTCTTGCCCGCGGCAAAAGTCCATGTGGCGGGAGAGGTCAGCCCCTCGAAGGCGATGCAGCTGTGCGCGGCAAGGTCGTTCGGGGTCTTCGGGGTGCCGTGTTCGGCCAGATAGGCCGGGCTCGCGCAAACAACGCGACGGATCGAGCCAACGCGGATGGCGACCAGGCTCGAGTTGGCAAGCTCGCCAATGCGGATGGCGAGATCGATGTGCTCCTCGATCAACTGGGTATCCGGTCCGCAAGCGTCAGGCGGATGTCCACGTCGGGATAGGCTGCGAGGAAGCCGGTGACGATCGGCAACACGTGCAGGCGGCCAAAGACGATCGGCGCGGTGACGATCAGCTCGCCGGTCGGGGTGCTGTATTCGCCGGCGGCGGCACGCTCGGCCTCGCCGATCTCACCCAGAATGCGGCGGCAGGCAGCCAGATAGACGTGGCCGGAATCGGTTAGCGTCAGCCGCCGCGTCGAGCGGTTCAGGAGACGCGTCTTCAGATGCCGCTCCAGGTCAGAGACCTTGCGGCTGACCGTTGCGAGCGGAATGCCGAAATGGCGCCCCGCGGCCGAAAGGCTGCCGGTCTCCGCGGCGGCGACGAAAAGCGACATGGCTTCGAAGCGATCCATGGTTCTTCCGAAAAATGGAAGGATAGATTGCAAATATGCCATCTTCATCCGGAAGATGGAAGGCTTTATCTAGAACTGCCCAAAGGAGACTTCCATGAACGCCCATGCTTTCACCAGCGACGTCGCCTTTACGCCGACCGTCAAGGCGATCCAGGCTCGCAAAGGCTCCCGCGACGCCTATGCCCGTGTCGAGGAGCGCGGCGGCTGGCAAGCTGATATCACGCCCGATCTCGCCGCCTTCATCGAGGCACAGACCAGTGTCTTTCTCTCTACGGCCAATAGCGAGGGCCAGCCCTACATCCAACATCGCGGCGGGCCAGCCGGCTTCCTCAAGGTGCTCGACGAGCGGACGATCGGATTCACGGATTTCGCCGGCAACAGGCAGTTCATCACGCAGGGCAATCTGGCCGACAATTCGCACGCTTTCCTGTTCCTGATCGACTATGCGCACCGGCAGCGCATCAAGATCTGGGGCAGGGCGCGCGTGGTCGAGGACGACGCGGAACTGATGGCGAAGCTGATGCCGGAAGGTTACAAGGCGCGCCCCGAGCAGATCGTCCTTTTCACGGTCTCGGCCTGGGACGCCAATTGCCCGCAGCACATCCCGCAACGTTTCGAAGCGGCCGACGTGGCCGCGGCGCTGGCCGAGCGGGACAAACGTATCGAATGGCTCGAACAGGAGATCGCGCGTTTGCGCGGAGCTTAGGTCTGGCTGCGGCTCAGTTGCCCGCCTCAGCCAGCGCGATGCCGTCAGGCGTCGGCTTGAACGGCACGATGCCACGTGCCAGCGCCAGCAGATACTTGTTGTATTCGGTGAACAGCACGCGCAATGCCCGGGGCTTGGTCAGCCAGCCGCCATTGTCGAGATTGGCGTTGACCACCGGGTAGGGCTCAAGCTTGGCGTTGTGCAGCAGCCGGCCCATTTCCAGCAGGCTGCGCGGCATGTGATAGTTGTTGGTGACGAGGATCACGGTGCCGTAGGCGTGGTCTTCCACCCATTTGGCGCTTTCCTCGGCATTGCCGATCGTGTCGAGCGCGGCGCGGTCGATGTCGACGCAGCAGGAAAACAGTTTCTTGTCGCCGCCGGTCGCGGCTTGAAGCTGGCGGCGGCTGGCGGATGGATGCACGCCGCTGATCAGCAGCCGCTCGCCCTTGCCGGACGCAAGCAGCCCCATCGCCGCGTCGAGACGCGACTGGCCGCCGGTCAGGACGATGATGGCATCGGCCTTTGCGGGATTGGCAGGCGTCGTCAGATGGCTGACGGTATTGGCAAAGAGAGCAAAGCCGCCGACAAAAACCGCCATCAGCCCGAGCAGGGAAAACGCGCAGACACGGATGACGGAACTTAGCCGGCCCAGCTTGCCAAACCCGTGCGCAGGCATGACCAGCACCGGCATGCGTCCAGCCGTATCGATCGAGTCCCTCGCGTCCATCATGTCATGGTTAACCCCGAATTGCGGCCTTTGGTAGGTCGCAGGCGCACTTTGCGTTACGGTAGGTTTTCATCCGTGATCGATCCCTTTTGTGCATGTCGTCGGCTCAAACCGGTTTCCACTTTTTGGGAGGCACGCATTAGCCGGCGTCCGGCTGGCGAACATCGATGTCGCTGAGATAGGCAACGACGGTGACATGGGAGGTTGCCGCCGTCAGGGCGCCGATGATCAGCACCATGAGGGCGACGCCGAAATAGCCTGCCGAACCAATGGCGAAATTGCCGAACAGGGCAGTCGCCTGATCGGCCTGCGGCGTCGCCATGTTGCGCGACGACCACCAGGAGAAGACGATGAAGACGAGTATTGCCGCCGCACCGCCGGCGGCCGCGCCCTTCATGCCGGTGACCAGGAAATGCTGGCGGAATTCGCGGGCGATGAAGCGCGCCTCGGCGCCGACGAAATGCAGCACCTCGATGATGTGGCCATTGCCGGCCATGGCGCCGCGCGTCGCGAACACCACGGTCAGCACGGTTGCCGACAGCATCAGCACCAGCACGGCGATGCCGATGGTCACCGTGGTGCGAGCCATGGCGACCAGACGATCGACCCAGGTGCGATGATCGTCGAGGGACGCACTCGGCAGCTTCGGCGTGATCGCCGCGCGCATGGCGGCGAAGTCGGGCGGGCTGTTCTCGTCGATGGTGACGATGATCAGACGCGGCACCGGCAGTTCGTCGATGTTCAGGCCCGAGCCCAGCCACGGCTCCAGCAGGCGGGCCGTGGCGTCGCGGTCGATGATCCTTGTGGCCTTGACGCCCGGAAATTCACCGGCGATCCCGGAGGCTTGGGCAAGGGCTGCCTCCATGTCGAGACCGTCGACCGGCTTGACCTGGATCGTCGCCTCGCGCGAGATCTGGTTCTCCCAGACCGAGGCGGTGTCGCGCACCAGCGTCACCGCGCCGAAGGTCAGGCAGGACAGGAACGTCATGATGGCGATGACCAGCACCAGCGCCCGGCCGGCGATATTCTGCGCCGGCACGATCGGCGCCATCTTGCGCTGGGCGCGGGGTTTGATCCCGGCCTCTTCGATGCCCTGATCCCGGAGATGTTCGGCGGGAAGGTCAGTCATAGATATCCAGCCTTCCGCCGGCCAGGATCATGCGCCGTGCGTCGACCTGTTCCATCAGGCCGAGGTCGTGCGTTGCGATCACCACCGCGGTGCCCAGCCGGTTGAGTTCGATGAACAGCCTGAGCAGGCGTCGCGCCAGCGGCGGATCGACATTGCCGGTCGGCTCGTCGGCCAGCAGGATCTCGGGCTGCTCGATCAGCGCCCTGGCGATCGCGGCGCGCTGCTTCTCGCCGCCCGACAGCACCGGCGGCAGCACATGCATGCGTTCGCCAAGGCCGACCCATTTCAGCAATTCGGTGACGTCGGTGCGGTAGCTCATCTCCTCGCGCCCGCGCACGCGCAGCGGCAAGGCGACATTCTCGTAGGTCGTCATGTGGTCGAGCAGGCGAAAATCCTGGAACACCACGCCGATGCGCCGCCGCAGATGCGGCAGTTCGGCACGCGAGATGCGCGAGCGGTCCTTGCCGAAGATGGTAATCAGCCCGCGCGTCGGCTTGAGCGACATGAACAAAAGCCGCAGCAGCGTCGTCTTGCCGGCGCCCGAAGGCCCGCTCAGGAACTGGAAGGAACGCTCCGGTATGTGCAGGGAAATGTCGCGGAGGATTTCCGGACCCATGCCATAGCGGAGGCCGACATTTTCGAAGCGGATCACGTTCGACGACCTGAAACTTGCGGTGGCGAAACGCCAGCCTTTTCCTGGGAAAGACCATCGGCCGGCATGGTTAACCCTTGGTTAATTTTCGATGCTTTTCGGTTTGTCACAGAGGTTCCGATGGGGAAGCGTTAACCATTTCCGTTTACGCAAAAGAAACGAAGAGCGAACAAGTGGTGTAGTGCTGGGCCATGATGGCTGAGGATCGAACCGCGCGCCCGGTTTCCGGCGAAATCATGACGGATATGGCCGTCGTGCCGGAGCGCGTCATGCGTGGTCCAGCCGATGACATTGTCGAAGCCGACTATGAGATCCTGCCGCGCGCTGCCCCAGGCATCGATCCGTCACCGCCGCTCTCGCGCGTAATTGATACGCCATCGATCGAAGGCATGGATATGCTGCGCAAGGCCGAAGCCGCCGCGGAGCGGCCGCTGGCATCGCGCGGCGGGCCGATCTTCTGGATCGCCGGCCTCGGCGCCGCCTTTGCGGCCTTCTGGGTCTCGGGTGGCCACGCACTGGTGCGCCATGCGCCCTTCTGGGCTGTTGAACAGCCGGCCAGCGTCGCACTCAGCATTTCTGGCGTCACCTCCCGTGTCGATGCGTCCGGTCCCGATCCGGTGTTGCTTGTCAATGCCGAGGCGACCAATGACGGGACGAAGGTTGCACAATTGCCGCCGCTGGAAATCCGGGTCACCAGCAATGACGGGCGCACCACCCGCTACACGCTGGGGATATCCAATCGTCCGCTGGCGCCCGGCGAAAGATTTGGCTTTTCCAGCAGGCTCGACGTGCCTAGAAACGGCGTGAAAACCGTCTCGGTCACTTTCGCCAGTTAGGGTGTGTTGATATTCAGGTGATGCTGGCCCGCCTGAATACACATCCCAGGCGGTCATTTGGGGAAAGCAAGGAATGCCAATCGTGCGCGGCAAGGACATCGAAGTCCTGTTTTCGGCGTCGGCGATCGCCCGCCGCAATCTGGAACTTGCCAAGGAGATTGCCGGGCACGATTACCAGGATCTTCTGGTGATTTCGGTGCTGAAAGGCTCGTTCATCTTTGCCGCCGATCTCATCCGCGCCATGCATGATGTCGGCCTGTCGCCCGAGGTCGAGTTCATCTTCATTTCCAGCTACGGCGCCGGCACCAGCAGCGGTGAGGTGAGGGTGCTGCGCGACATCGACAATGAGGTCGCCGGCCGCGACGTGCTGTTGATCGACGACATTCTCGAATCCGGCAAGACGCTGTCTTTCACCCGCGACCTGATGCTGTCGCGTGGCGCCAGAAGCTGCGCCATCGCCGTGCTGCTCGACAAGCGCATGCGTCGCCAGACCGCGCTCAATGCCGACTATGTCGGCTTCGACTGTCCCGACTATTTCGTTGTCGGCTACGGCATGGATGTCGCCCACGCGTTTCGCGAATTGCCATTCGTCGGGGTGGTGAAGGGCGACGCCTAGATTTGTCTTCGACGCCGTTCGTGGTTCAGGAAAAGTCAACTTTTCCCCGCCAAATATTCGCGCCATGGCAAAGATCCTGATCGTCGAGGACGATGAGTCCGTCCGTACCCTCGCCGCCCGCGCGCTCGAACGCGCCGGGCACGATGTTGCTATCGCTGCCGATGGCGCGCAGGGGCTTGCCCTGATCCGCGCCGCATCTGGCGGCTACGACCTCGTCCTATCCGACATCCGCATGCCGGAGATGGACGGCATCGAGATGGCCAAGGCTGCGGCCAGGCTGTTTCCGGCGATGAAGATCATGCTGATGACCGGCTATGCCGACCAGCGCGAGCGCGCCGAGGAACTGAACGGCATCATTCGCGACGTCGTGCAGAAACCGTTCACGCTGGCCGAAATCCGCGCGCGTGTCGAGCAGGCGCTTGCCTGTTTCGCCTGACTAAAAGTGCGTCGCGTTTGAACGGATTCATACGACGCACTTTAAGTTCTTGTTTGTGCATGTCGTTATCGCAAAACCGCTGCGCACTTTTGCGCGACATGCGCTTGGTTCATACTGGATCGCAGGTCGCCGCAATTGCCGGTTCGCCGGTCCGGCGCCGGCTGGCATTCAGCGCGAACAGACCGGCGCCGATGATGAGGGCCGCACCAATGACGGTGGCCGCTCGCGGCACCTCGGCAAAGAACAGGAAACCCCACAGCGGCGTCCAGATGATGCCGGTATATTCGAAGGTGGCGACGCTGTTGGCGGGCGCCAGCCGGTAGGCCTGCGACAACAGGATCATCCCGGCCGAGGCGACGAAACCGCAGGCGCCCATCTTCAGGAAATCGGCCGTCGTCGGCCAGATCCATGGCCGGACCAGGAATTCGAGGCTCGGGTGCACGGCGTCGTCTATCCCTGCAAGCCAGAACAGTCCGGCGACCACCGCGGCACCCACCAGATAGGCACCGTTCTGGTAAAATGCCATGACGGTGGAGGATTCGGTGTCGCCGATCTTGTGGGCCATCAGCTGCGAAAAGCCGTAAAGCGCCGCCGAGGCCAGTGACAGCAGCGCCGCCCAGTCGAACAGTCCGGCGCCAGGGCGCAACATCACCAGCACACCAAGCAGGCCGACCAGGACAGTAGCCAGCGTCCGCCAGGACACATGTTCGCCAAGGTAGGGTCTGGCAAGCGCCATGATGAACAGCGGCGCCATGAAGTAAAGCGCCACGGCGTCAGCCAATGGCAGGGCGGCGATCGCCAGATAGTAGACCGTATAGGACGAGAACTGGATGAAGGCGCGCGTCGTCAGCATGCCAAACCGCCTCGACAGTATTGCCCGCAATCCGACATCGGCATGGACGAGAAAGATCAGAATCGGCAGGGCGACGATCGAGCGAATGGCCATCACCTCGGTCACCGGATAGGTGCTCGATACGGCCTTGACCAGCGGATCCTGGAGCGAGAACACCAGCACGCCGAGGCAAAGGCTTGCCATGCCGAGGACGATCCGGTTCCGCATGCGATTTCGTAGGCTCCTTGCGCGCGCGGCCTCGAAAACCGGGCCTGCTTTGGGGTAAAAAGAACCCGCCACCGTTTCGGGCAGCGGGTATGAGTGAGGACTCTTCAGATTGGTCCGCGGCCGATTTCGCGGCCGCATATCCAATGGGTGGAGGGACTATCGTCTCGCGTTTGACATGTTGCAAACGAATTGGAATGATGCCTGCAATCAGATTTTCTTATGGTGGATAGTATGCGGCCAACCCTGGACAGCGACCTGTTGCGCACCTTCGTTGCGGTTGCCGACACCGGCAATTTCACCAAGGCGGCCGAGCAGGCCGGCCGCACCCAATCGGCGGTCTCGATGCAGATGAAGAAGCTGGAGAGCCTGGTCGGCGACAGCCTGTTCGAGCGCGGCTCGCGCGGCGTGGCGCTGACGCGCCGCGGCGGCGAGCTCATCGGCAACGCCCGGCGCATCGTGTCGCTGCTCGAGGAGACCGCGGCGTCGATGGCCGCGGCGCCGCTTGGCGGGCCGGTGCGCATCGGTATCCCGGAAGAATATGGCCACGCCATCCTGTCGCGCGCGCTCGGCGCCTTTGCCAAGCGCCATCCTCAGGTCGAAGTCACCGTCCGCTACGCGCATTCCGGCGCCCAGATAGCGGCGCTCGCCACCGGCGAGCTCGATCTGGCGGTGGTGTTCGAATGGCAGGATCTTTCGGGCGGCGAGGTGCTGATGCAGGATCCGACCGTATGGGTGACATCGGACCTGCATCACATGCATGAAGAGCGTCCGGTGCCGATCGCGCTCTACAACCGTGCCGGCTGGTGCAAGGATTTCGCCATCAAATCGCTGGAGCAGCGCGGTCTCGCCTATCGCGTCGCCTATACCAGCGACACCAATGGCGGCCTGCGGCTCGCCGTCACCTCCGGCCTGGCGATCGCGCCGATCTCGCGCAGCAACATACCGGCCGGCTGTCGGGAACTGAGCGCCGCCGACGGGTTCGGCGACATCGATGCCTCGAACGTCGTGCTGCGCCGCAATCCGAATGCTTCCGGCGAGGCCATCGACGGCATGGAAGAGGCGATGCGCGAGGCGTTCACGAACCGGTAGAGTCAGGTCAGCCACCGATACTTCGCGGGTCTGCCACGGCGTCTTTTCGAGACCGGGTCGCGCGAAGCGGTATTTCTTTGCGATCAGTTCGCGATGCAGAGGTTATTTCAGCTCCAGCAGCCGCTCCAGATAGCTGCGCTCGATATCCGGGCTGAGTGCATTGCCAAGCCGCTTGCGGATCGCTTCGAGAATCTGGCGGGCGCGCTGGACGTCGATCTCGTCCGGCACCTTTACCGATTCGCCGAAATCGGGGCCCTGGGTGGCGCGCGGCCGGCCGAGCGGGTCACGGTCGGCGTTCTGCTGGCGGCCGCCTTCGCCGCTGCCGCCCTGGTCGCCTTGCATGGCCTGCAATTGCTTCATCATGTCCTTGGCGCCCTTGCGCAACGCCTCCAGCGCCCGGCCCTGGTGACCGACAGCCTGATCGCCGTCGCCTTCGCCAAGCGACTGTTCGGCATTGCCCATGGATTTGCCGGCCTCGCCAAATCCCTCATTGGGCTCGAGACCCATGCCTTCCAACCCTTTCTTCAGTTGGTCGAGGTCGCTTTGCAGCTTGCCCTGGCCTTCCTGCAACTGCTTCAGCGCATCGGCGAATTCCTGCGGCGTCATCGGCTTCTGCCGTCCAAGGGGATCGCGGTCATCGCCCGGGCCGGGCTTGCCCTGTTCGCCCATCTGGCCCTGCTCGCCGTTCTCGCCGAGCTGCTCGTCGCGGTTCTGGCCGCGTTGACGCTCGCCACGCTGCATCTGGTCCATGCGGAACGTGTCGTTCATCATTTCCTGCTGGCGTCGCATGATCTCGCCGAGCTTGTCCATCTGCTGGCGCATCTCGCTGTCCTGCTCGCCACCGCCCTGTTGCTGGCGTCCGGCCTGCAGATTGTTCATCATGTCCTCAAGTTGCGAAAGCAGTTGCTGCGCGCTGTCACGATCGCCTGATTTCGCCAGATTCTCGATCTGGTCCATCATGCGTTCGATGTCGCTCTGGCGCAGTTCCTGGCCATTCTGCTGCATCTGCGGCGCGTTCGGGTTCTGCTGCGCGCGCGCGGCGAATTCCTGCAGGAACTGGTTCATCGCCTCGCGCAGTTCCTTCATCGCCTTGTCGATTTCCGCGTCGCTGGCGCCGTTCTTGATGGCGTCCTGCAGCGCCTGCTGCGCCTGGCGCAGCCGGCGCTCGGCGGCCGAGAGATTGCCCTCCTCGATGCCGAGCGCTATCTCCCAGAGGTAAGACACTTCGTCGCGCAACTGGTCGGCGCTGTCGGCCATCTTCAGGCGGCTGCGGGCGCTCATGATGGTGAGGTAGTGAGCCATGTTGTCGAACGTGTCTTCGGGTCGAAGCGTGATCGCGTCCATCAGGTCGAGCACGCGGTTCTTGGTATTGGCGTCGAGCGCCAGCATGCGGCGCTGCTCGATCACGGCGCGCGCCAGCGGATTGGAGAAAGGCCGCTCCGGCATCACCAGCGTCTTGGTTTCGCTGGTTGCCTTGTGTCCGGCATCGTCGGTGGCGACAAGCGTCAGCTTGACTTTGCCGCCGGCCCAGACATGTTCGGTGAGGTCCTTCGTGGTCTTGGCGGCATTGGCCTTGCCGCCACGGCGCGGCAATGACAGCGGCATTTCGGGCGGGCCATAGAGCGGACGCGCAGTCGGCGCCTGCGGGTCGGCCAAGGCGAAGCTCGCATTGGCGGTGGCCGCGCCATAGTCGTCGTCGATCTGGTAGTTGAGTTCGAAGGCGCCATTGACGGCACGCTTGGGCTCGCCGACGAAGCGGATCCGCGGCGGCTTGTCGGGGATCACCGCGAAGGCCCAACGGCCAAGTTCGTCGTCAGCCGATTTCAGCGTCAGCGTGCCGTCGGCCGTCAGCTTGCCGGTAAACTGGCGCACATTGGAAGGAGGCGCCGGGTTTGCCGGCGGCTTGGCTGTCGCGGCCTGTGGGTCGATGGCGCGGGCATTGCCGCCGGCGTCGGCATAGCTCAGCGTTTCCTCGCCTGAACCGCCGGTGACGCGCAGCGACACATCGCTGCCTTCCGGCACGGTGAAGGTGGGTGCCGCCTGATTGACATTGGTAGCTGTGGACACAGCGGCCGTAAGGAAGATCGGCGGCTTGCCGGTATAGGCAGGCGGCGTCACCCAGGCGTCGATGCGCGGCGGCACTGCATCGCGCGCCGCATTGGCATTGAATCCGTCTGTCATGCGGCCGCCGGACGGCCCGAAGGAAAAGGCAAAGGCGGTGACGAGCAGAAGCGCCGCCACGGCGCGCAGCCCCCAGGGGTCACGCTCGGGCACGCGCGTGCGCGGCAGGTCGGCGCCGAGGCTGTCGAGCTTTTCGGCCATGCGTTTCTGGTGCTCGCGCCACAACGCCTGCGAAAAGCCGCTTTCCTTGCCGCTCGGCCGGTCGGTCTGCACCAGCACCGGGCTGTGCAGCAGTTCGTTGGCGGCCTCGATGCGCCTGTCGACCTCGGCGCTCGACGGCATCCGGAAGAAACGCAAGGGGTAGAGTGCGGCAAGAGCCGCAATGCCGAACGCCGCGACAAGGCCGATGCGCGCCATGTCGGGCAGGAGAGGGAAGAGGCCGAGCCACGAGACACTGAGGAACAGGCTGGCGACAATGATCAGCGGCAGCAGCAATGGCCAGCCGCGCTCGACCGTCATGGAGACCCGCGTCGCCAGCCGGCTTAGGGCAAGGCGCCCGGCCAGACTGCGATCGCTGCTCAAGGTGGGTCGTTGCGTCATCGGCCCTTCCTGATCGGGCGGGATAGCCCGAACCTCATATACCAAGAATACCAACAAACACGGCGAAGGCGAGGCGGTTCCTTAAAACGTGAGGGGGATTGCAGCCGTTATGATCAGAATTTTGCCGGATTTGCGTTCGCGCCGCAGACCAGAACGGCAATGCGCTCGCCTGGAGACGGCACGTAGCGGCCGGACAGGAGCGCCGCGAAGGCCGCGGCCCCGCCCGGCTCGGAGATGATTCGCACCCGGTCCCAAAGTGCGGCCTGTGCTGCAATGATGTCGTCGTCGCTGACCAGTATGGAGCGTTCGACGAAGGCCTCGGCGATCGGGAACATCTTTTCGCCGACGCGCTTGGGCGCCAGCGAATCGGCGGCGATGCCTTCCGCCGGCGCGTCGACCGGCTGCCCGGCCTCGAAGGCGCGGTAAAGCGTCGGCGCGCCTTCCGGCTCGACGGCGATGATCCTGATTCGGCCGGCGAACCAGGCAGCGATGCCGCCGATCAGGCCGCCGCCGCCGACGGCGACCAGAAGCGTGTCGAGCTCGGGCAGGTCTGTTTCGATCTCGAGGCCGAGCGTGCCCTGGCCGAGCAGCGTCTCCTCCTGGTTGAAGGCGTGGATCTGCAACGCGCCGGTCTTTTCGGCGAAGCTTTCGCTGGCGGCCAATGCCTCGGCATAGCGCGCGCCGCCGACAATCAGCTCGGCGCCGTAGCCGCGGATGCGTTCCAGCTTGGCCGGCGGGCTCACTTCCGGAACGAAGATGGTTGCCTTGTGGCCGAGCCGCATGGCCGCATAGGCGACCGCGGCACCATGATTGCCGCCCGATGCGGCGACGACGCCGGCCCTTGGCACCGGCCGCTCGAGAAGATTGGTGAACGCGCCGCGCGCCTTGAACGAGCCGGAATGCTGGAGGCATTCGAGCTTCAGGTCGACCGCAAAAGCCGGACGGTCGAAATCGGCCATGTCGACGCGCAGCACCGGCGTGTGGCGCACGAATGGCCGGATGCGCGTTTCCGTGACGGCAATGCGTTCGCGCGTGATCGTATTTGGCATGGCTTGCTCTCGCTTCCCAGGATTGACATTACTTAGTAACTTAGCAAAATGGCTAAATGCAAGAGGTCGATGTCTTCAAGGCGATCGCCAACGAGCGCAGGTTGCAAATCCTCGATTGGCTGAAGGATCCGCGTGTCCATTTCCCACGCCAAGCGGATGGCGATCTGGTCGAGGACGGTGTCTGCGCGCTGCTGATCGCCGAAAAGCTCGGCATCACCCAGGCGACGCTCAGCGAACATATGCGCGTGCTCACCCAGGCAGGTCTTCTCAGCAGCAAGCGCATCAAGCAGTGGACGTTCTATCGCCGCGACGAGGACAGGATCGCCGAGATCAGGGCGCTAATTCAGCACCGGTTGTAGCCGATCGAGGATTGCGCTGGCGGAGGAATGATCGCTTACCCCGTCGCCCATGCTCAGTCGAGATCGGCAGCTTTGCGCAATGCCGCATTCATGCGCGTCTGCCAGCCTGACCCGCCTTTCTTGAAGCTCTCAACGATGTCAGGGTCCAGCCTCAACAATATTGCGACCTTGGCGTGCTCTGATCGAGGTCTCCCGCGCTTTGCTACCAGGTTTGGCTGCGCGTCAGGATCAGTTCGAGCCGCGGCGGTGATTGCGGCGTCTTCCTCGACCGTCATTTTATCAAGAGCGGCCTTAGCCCGCTTCAATAAACTTACTTTTGACGACTCGCCTATGCTGATCAACGTGGCCTTCCTGGCCGAAACCAATACGGCCAACTCACTGAGCAAATCAGCTTGATCCGTTGGGTTTTGTTGCTCACTAAACTTGGCTTCCAAGATACGCAAAGTGGTTTCGTCGCTTCCCAGTACAGCGAAATCAAATAGTTTCGTATCCATCTCAGACCCGCCTCCAGCGAATCTCATGGGGGAGGGCGCCCGCTTCGCTCTGACATGGGCGCCACTTTTAGTAGCCGGTTTCGATGTATTCGACATAGCTCCTGATCTCCTCTTTGGTGGCGCGCCGGAGGGAAATGACCCGGATGTTTCCGTTGCGCGGTGTGTAAACAATCTGATGAATCTTGTTGCCGATGAAGCCGATCCCCACGAACCTTTCCTCGCCATAATCTTCAGTCGCATCTTCAAAGATCATTGCGTTGTCGAAATCGAAAACCTCGGCAAGCTCGAACGACACGCCATGTTTGGCTATGTTCTTCCTCGCCTTTTCGTCTACCCACTCAAACTTCATCGCCGTCAGCCCCTGCTGGTATTTGCGTATATACAGAAAATACATCCCCCCTGCAAGTTTTTTGTATATATAGAAATTTTCGATGCGAGGCGCCGCACGACCGTTGCCGCCCAGGGTCGTGAAGGGTGCTTTCGACCCCAGCCATGTCATTTCGACGCGCTCGCCATTTCCTCGAGACGCGTCGCATCCACCGCCGCAAGTCGCCGCGCCGCCAAGGAAGCCGAGATCGAGCTTGACGCTGTCCTGCGGGTTGCGCGCGGCCGCAACCCGCAGCAGCAGCTACGAACTCTTCGCTCTGCGATTGGATCGGCGAGGAGCCGACCCTCTTCCTAAATGGCGATAAGGGACGACGCGTCTACCTTAGCCAATCAGGCATCGAATCCAGCCCGATAAGCTCGTCATAGGTCTGGCGCGGGCGCACGACATGGAAACGGTCGCCGTCGACCAGCACTTCCGGTACCAACAGCCGAGTGTTGTAGGTGCCGGCCTGCACCGCGCCATAGGCGCCGGCGGTGGCGATGGCGATCAGGTCGCCGGACTTCAGCCGGGGTAGGTCGCGGTCGAGGCCGAGATAGTCGCCGGTCTCGCAGACCGGGCCGACCACATCGACCGTCATGCGCGGTGCCGAAGCCGGTTGCCGCACCACAGGCCGGGTGTCGTGGAAGGCATCGTAGAGCGTCGGCCGGATCAGATCGTTCATCGCGGCATCGACGACGAGGAAGTTTTTGGCGTCGCCCTCCTTCACGAAGATCACCTGCGAGACCAGGATGCCGGCATTGCCGACGATCAGCCGACCGGGCTCGAACATCACCGTCAGCCCGAGCTTGGTGACGTGCTTCCTGACGATCTCGGCATAGGCATCCGGCAGCGGCGGCGGACTGTTGTCGACGCGGTAGGGAATGCCGAGGCCGCCGCCGAGATCGATATGTTCTATGGCGTGCCCGTCGGCGCGCAGCACGCCGACCAGTTCCACCAGCAATGCGAATGCGTCGTCGAAAGGCTGCAACTCGGTGATCTGGCTCCCGATATGGGTGTCGATGCCGGTCACCTTGATGCCGGGCAACTCGGCCGCGCGGGCATAGACCTTTCGCGCCTTCTGCCAGGCAATGCCGAATTTGTTCTCGGCCTTGCCGGTGGAGATCTTCTTGTGGGTCTTGGCATCGACATCCGGATTGATGCGCAGCGAGACCGGCGCGACCTTACCGAGTGTCGCGGCCCGGGCCGACAGCAGCTCCAGTTCGGGTTCGGATTCGACGTTGAAGCAGAGGATGCCGGCACCAAGCGCAAAGTCCATTTCGCGGGCGGTCTTGCCGACGCCCGAAAACAGGATCTTGTTGGCCGGGATGCCGGCGGCCAGCGCGCGGCGCAATTCGCCTTCCGAGACCACGTCGGCGCCGGCGCCGAGCCTGGCCAGCGTCCGCAGCACCGCCTGGTTGGAATTCGCCTTCATGGCGTAGCAGACCAGCGCGTCGAGCCCTGAAAAGGCCTCTGCGAACACGCGGAAATGCCTGGTCAGCGTCGCCGTCGAATAGCAGTAGAAAGGCGTGCCGACGCTGGCCGCGATATCCGAAATTGCCACGTCCTCGGCATGCAGCACGCCGTCGCGGTAGTCGAAATGGTTCACGAGAATGGTTCCGGAAGTTGGAGCACGATGAGATCGGGTGATCTCATCGGCTCTAGAGCAGCGGGTCGAGAATGAACTTCTTGTCCTCGACCGGTTTTTCCGGCTCTGGCGGCACGGGCTGCTTGGCCTTCTCGGCGTCCTTGCGGGCCTGCACGGCAGCCTCATAGGGCGTGTCGAGACCGGCCTTCCTGCCGCAGGCCGTAACGGTCGCGATCGCCGCCAGCAGCGTCAACGTCACCAAAATCCTGCTTCCGGTCATCGATCCATCCGTCCGAAACTTTTGCGTGCTGCCGCTTTTAGCCGAGTTTTCGGCGCATTGCACCCTGGCTCAAGCTTTGGCGAGCCGCTTTTTCCAATAGCGGATCTGCTTCCGCACCTCCGACGGCGCGGTGCCGCCGAAGCTTGTGCGGCTCTTCACCGAATTCTGCACGGCAAGCACCGAGAAGATATCGGCCGTGATATCAGGATGAACGGATTGCAGATCCTCCAGCGAAAGCCTGTCTAGCCCGACCTTCTTCTCCTCGGCCAGCGCCACGGCGCGGCCGGTGACATGATGCGCCTCGCGGAAGGGCAGGCCGAGCGTGCGCACCAGCCAGTCGGCAAGATCGGTGGCCGTCGAATAGCCGGCGCCCGCCGCCTTTTTCATCGCCGCGGCGTTTACCGTCATGTCGCGCACCATGCCGGTCATCGCCGCCAGCATCAGGTCAAGCGTCTCGGCGGCGTCGAACACGGACTCCTTGTCTTCCTGCATGTCCTTGCCGTAGGTCAGGGGCATGCCCTTCATCACCGTCAGCAGGCCGACCAGATGGCCGGTGACGCGGCCGGTCTTGCCGCGCACCAGCTCGGCGGCGTCCGGGTTCTTCTTCTGCGGCATGATCGAGGAGCCGGTGGAGAATGAATCCGACAGCCTGACGAAGCCGAATTGCGGCGTCGACCAGATAATGATCTCTTCAGCCAGCCGCGACAGATGCGTGGCGCAGATCGCCGCGATTGCCAGGAATTCGAGCGCGAAATCGCGGTCCGAGACGCTGTCGAGGGAATTGCGCATCGGCTCGCGGAAGCCGAGGGCCCTGGTCGTCAGGTGCCGGTCGATCGGAAAGCTGGTGCCGGCGAGGGCTGCGGCGCCGAGCGGGCTTTCGTCCATCCGTTCGATGGCGTCGCGAACGCGCGACAGGTCACGCGAAAACATCTCGACATAGGCCATGCAGTGATGGCCGAAGGTCACCGGCTGCGCCGCCTGCATATGGGTGAAGCCCGGCATAACGGTCGCCGCATGCTCCTCGGCCCGCTCCAGGAATGCCGCTATCAGGCCCTTCAACGCCTCGGCGACCCGGAAACATTCGTCCTTGACCCACAGCCGGAGATCGACCGCCACCTGATCGTTGCGCGAGCGGGCGGTGTGCAGGCGGCCGGCTGCCGGGCCGATGAGCTCGGCAAGGTGGGCCTCGACATTCATGTGGATATCTTCCAGCCGGGTCGAGAACTCGAACGTGCCGGCTTCGATCTCTGTCAGGATCGTGTTCAGCCCGTGAGCGATTTTTTCTTGATCGGCCGCCGAAATAATGCCCGTTTGCGCCAGCATCTCGCTATGGGCGATCGAACCTCTGATGTCCTGTGCGTAGAGTTTGCGGTCGAACGAGATCGACGCGTTGATCGCTTCCATGATCGCGGCCGGACCCGAGGCAAAACGTCCGCCCCACATCTGGTTGCTGGCCTTCTTGTCGCTCATCGCTATAACCCGTGCTCCGGAGCAGTTTTTAAGACATGGCAGACGGCAATAGATTCTTCCCGGCCCCGCGCCTCATCCTCGCCGCCTTGGTGGCGGGCGTGCTGGCGGGCGCGGTCGCGGTATATGTCAGCGAGAGCGGTTCTGGCAACAACGCACCGGCACAAGTCGCTGCCGGCGACGGCAAGGACGATGTCGCCTGCGCCGCCAAGGCCGACCGTGCCAAGAAGGTCGCCGCGGCCGCCACCGGCCAGGTCGCCGCGCTTTTGCCGGCTGACCCGCCACAATCGCTGAAGAACCTCGCCTTCAATGGCCCCGACGGCAAGCCGATGACGCTCGCCGACCACGCCGGAAAGACGGTGTTGCTCAATCTGTGGGCGACATGGTGCGCGCCCTGCCGCGCCGAAATGCCGGCGCTCGATGCGCTGCAAAAGGACAAGGGCGGCGACGCCTTCCAGGTCGTGGCTGTCAATGTCGATGCCGGCGACGATGTCAAGCCGAAGAAGTTCCTCAAGGACACCGGCGTCGAAACCCTCGGCTACTACCGGGATTCGACGATGGCGCTGTTCAACGACCTCAAGACGCGCGGCTTGGCGCTCGGCCTTCCAGTCACCATGCTGGTCGACGGCGAGGGCTGCCTGATCGCCCATATGAACGGCCCGGCCGAATGGTCGAGCCCGGACGCCAAGCGGCTGGTCGAGGCGGCGCTCAGCCGATCAGACTGAGCGCAACCGCGGTTTCAGAGCCGCGATGCTCCTGTCGCCATGGCCGGCGGTGCTTGGCCGGACCACGGGCGTGGTGACGCCGGTGAGCTCGCCGAACGCCTCGATCGGACCCGGCCTGCCAAGATAATAGCCTTGCCCGATCTCGCAAGCCTCGGCGTCGAGGAACTCCAGCTCGCCGAGCGTCTCGACGCCCTCCGCCAGGACCGGCAGGCCGAGGCCGCGACCGAGCCCCAGCACTGCGCGCACGATTGCCGCGACCTGGCCGTTCTTGTCGACGGACTTGATGAAGGAGCCGTCGATCTTGATCTTGTCGAAGTGGAAGGCGCGAAGGTTGGAGAGCGAGGAATAGCCGGTGCCGAAATCATCCATGGCCACGCGCACGCCAAGCGCCTTGACCTGCCGCAAGGTCGCCAGCGCGCGGGGCATGTCCTTCACCAGCGCCGTTTCGGTGATCTCGAGTTCGAGCCTGCCGGGTGCGAGGCCGGATTTCAGCAGGGTTTCGTGGACCTTGCGGCTGAAATTCGGATTGTGAAGCTGCACCGCCGAGACGTTGACGGCCACTGTCAGCGGATTTTCCCAGCGGGCGGCTTCTTCGCAGGCAGCCGTCAGCACCCATTCGCCGATGTGGGCGATGGCCCCGCTGTCTTCGGCCACGGGGATGAATATCGACGGGGAAACATCGCCCCGTTCGGGGTGCCGCCAACGGACCAGGGCCTCGAAGCCGATCATCCTGCCGCTGCTGATTTCCTTCTGCGGCTGGTAGACAAGGTGGAATTCCTTGCGTGCGATAGCCTGGCGCAATTCGTGCTCCATCACGCGCTTGTCGCGGGCCTCGGCGCCCATCGACGCCTCGAAATAGCGGTAGGTGTCCCTGCCCTCGGTCTTGGCGCGGTAGAGCGCGGTATCGGCGTGGCCGATCAGGCTGGTCTGGTCTTCGGCATCCAACGGAAAAAGCGCGATGCCGATGCTGGCCGACACGAGGCCGCCACCGGCCGAAAGTCGGTTTTCCTCGCGCATCGCGGCCAGCACGGCGTCGGCGATACCGCCCGCCGCCAACGGGTCGGGCAGGTTCGGCGCGATGATGGCGAATTCATCGCCACCCAGGCGCGCAATCATCTGTCCGTGGCGCAGGACGCCGGCAGCGCAGTGCGCAACCTTTTGAAGCATGGCGTCGCCGGCACCGTGCCCGTAAAGGTCGTTGACCTCCTTGAACCGGTCAAGGTCGAGCAGCAGAAGCGCCAGGTAACCGCCTTTGCCAGCCCTGTTCATCGAAACGATTTCCGCTTCGAGCCGGCTGGAAAAGCTGCGCCGATTGGCAAGCCCGGTCAGCGGATCGAAATGGGCAAGGCGAAGGATCTCCTCTTCCGCCTTCTTGCGCTCGCGGATGTCGCGAACGGCGACGACGTTGTGGGGCTTGCCGCAATAGTCGATGCTTCTGGCGATCAGCTCGACCGGAATTGTCGTGCCATCGCGGTTTCTCAATTCAGCTTCCCGAGGTTGTCCGCCGAAGCCGGACATGTCGGATGCGGCGCGTTCACCGAAAAGATCGCCAAGCTCCATCCCGTCCAGCCCGCCGGCCGCCATGCCGGTCAGCCTCGCGATGCTGTCATTGGCGCTGATGACGCGGGTACCGTCGCAAACGATCAGCCCTTCCACTGCGGCGTTGGCAAGGCCATGCATGCGGTCGGCCTCGAGCTTGTGGCGGTGGAAGCGCAGATCGATCCACAGCGCCGCGCCCGAAAGCACGAGGATCACCAGGCTGGCGGCCGCCGCTGCGAAAGCCTGTGAGGTGGGTTGGACCGTGTATTGGGAGATTTCTATCGAGGAGTCCGGGAAGATCGATACCGCGGCCATGGCGATGAAATGCAAGGTGCAGATGGCCAGTGTCAAAAGTGCCGCGCCGCCAAGCGTGGCGGCCAGGGACGGGCGGCGCAGGACGACGAGCATCGCCAGCGCCGCAAGCGTCATTCCGGCCAGCAGCGAAATGGCGACGAGGAGCGGATTCCAGACGATCCGGCCTTGCACCTCGAATGCCTGCATGCCGACGAAATGCATGGTCGCGATACCGCCGCCGAGAATGGCGCCGCCGACGAGATAGTGGTCAATGCCGCCGCGCAAGGTGGCGACCGACATGCCGACGGCCGTCAAGACAACGGCGGCGGCGAGCGAAAGCACGGAGAGCCCCGGGTCGTATGCGTTCGGAATTCCCGGCGTAAATGCAAGCATCGCAATGAAATGCGTCGCCCAGATGCCGAATCCAGTCGAAGTGGCTGCAATCATCAGCCATGTCAGCCGGTTTCGATCCGTCGAGCGGGCGACATGATGGAGGAGGTTCGCGGCGGAAAAGGAGGAAATTCCACAGATGAGGGCGGCGAGTGCGACCAGTCTTGGATCGTGCTGGTTCACGATGCAATTGTAGACCGTCAGCATCTTGTTTCACCGGATCGATTGGAGATAAACAAGGCAGTGTGATTGATTAGCGTTTAACGCTTCAACAATCGGTTAAGTAAAATTGCAACTGCAGCGAGCTTTCCCGGTGTAAGGCGGCCGGAGGGAGATTCGGGTCGTTCAATCGATCAACGTCGGCAGGGTTGGTGGGCATCGCTCTCCTCACTTAGACGGCGCGCATGACGGTTTCATTTCATGTCGCGGGGGCGTCGCGGGCGGAGAAATTGCCTGTCCACAGGTGCGAAAAAGGCACAACGAACTGTCACATACTTTCTCTATGAGACGGTCAGGGACCTGCGCAACGATCCTGCACCAAGCCACTCAACAGGGAATGAGTTCATGTCGATGATCAAACACGGCCTGGCGGCTCTTGTCGCCGGCACAATCAGCGTTTCATTGGCGCTGCCCGCGGTCGCCGCGCCGACCAAGTTCGATTTCTGGTTCGGTCTTTCGGGCGACCTCGAGCGCGTCGTCCAGACCTTGTGCAAGAACTTCAACGAATCGCAGAAGGACTATGAAGTCGTCTGCACCAGCCAGGGCAACTACGACGCCACGCTGCAGAATACGATCGCGGCATTCCGTGCCGGCAAGCAGCCCACCGTCGTCCAGGTCTATGATGTCGGCACCGCCACCATGATGCTCTCGGGCGCATACAAGCCTGCCGACAAGCTGATGGAAGAGAACGGCTACAAGATCGACTACAGCGACTATTTCCCTGGCATTGCGCGCTACTACGCGACCTCGAAGGGCGAGATGCTGTCGTTCCCGTTTAACTCCTCGACCGCGCTGATGTACTGGAACAAGGACGCCTTCGCCAAGATCGGCAAGACCGAGGCCCCCAAGACCTGGGAAGACGTCGGCGCCGACCTCAAGGCGCTCAAGGATGCCGGCTACGATTGCCCGATGGCGATCAACATCTCCGGCAACGAAAGCTGGCAGTTGATGGAGCAGTTCTCCGCCATCCACAACCAGCCCATCGCGACGAAGAACAACGGCTATGACGGCCTCGACGCTCGCCTCGAAGTCAACAAGACCAAGTTCGTCCAATATGTCGGCGACCTCAAGAAGTGGTATGACGAAGGTCTCATCAAGATCAAGTCCAAGGATCTCGGCCAGGATATGGTCCAGTCCTTCGCTTCCGGCACCTGCGAGGTCATCCTGTCCTCGGTCGGCGACCACGGCACGGTCGGCAAGACCAAGAAGGAAGGCTTGAACTGGGACGTCGCCGAGTTGCCAACCTATGCCGGCACCGAGCGCAAGAACTCGCTCGTCGGCGGCGCCTCGCTCTGGGTTCTTTCCGGCAAGTCGCCTGAGGAATACAAGGGCGCAGCCGCGTTCCTCAACTTCATCCACGACCCCAAGACCGCGCTGTTCTGGTCGACCAACACCGGCTACATTCCGGTGACGAAGTCGGGCTTCGACTACATGAAGGCCAACGGCTTCTACGACAAGGCGCCTTTCAAGGGCCGCGAAACCGCGATTGCCAGCCTGACTGCTTCCGAGCCGACCGACATCACCCGCGGTGTCCGCCTCGGCAATTTCACCCAGATCCGTGCCGAGTTCGGCACGCAGATGCAGGCGATCTTCGCCAACAAGGTCAGTGTCCAGGAAGGCATCGACACGCTGGTCAAGAACGGCGACGCCATCCTCGATCGCTTCCAGCAGACCTATCCGAACAAGACGCTGCCCTGACCAGCAGGCTTAACATAAGGCCGCCCGCCGACAATCGGCGGGTGGCCGTTTCATATCCAGAAAATAGCCGGGTCGATGGAAAAACGCGTTACCTTCAGCAAATGGACGGTCGGCATCCTGTTCGCGGTGCCGCAGCTCCTGCTGATCTTCACATTCTTCTACTGGCCGGCCGGCCAGGCGGTTTATTGGTCGCTGACGCTGCAACAGCCCTGGGGCGGCGGCAACATCTGGGTCGGGCTCGACAATTTCCGGTCGATCCTGTCCAGCGCTGATTACTGGAACTCGATCACCGTCAGCCTTGTCTTTGCCGCGATCAGCACCGGCATCGTGATGTTCGTCGCGCTCGTGCTCGCCGCCCTGACCGACCGGCAGCTTACCGGCTCGCGCTTCTACCGTGTGGTGCTCATCTGGCCCTATGGCATTGCGGCGCCGGCGCTGGCGCTCGCCTTCCGCTTCATCCTGGCGCCGGAAGCCGGCTTCATGGCCGTCGTCAACCAGGCATGGCCGGGATTCTGGGATCCGGGTCTCGACGGCGTCGACGCCATGGCCTCCATCATCGCCGCCTTTTCCTGGAAATATATCGGCTACAATTTCATCTTCTTCCTTGCCGCGTTCCAGGCCATCCCGCGCTCGTTGATCGAGGCCTCGGCCATGGACGGCGCCGGTGTCATCAGACGGTTTTGGGATATCCAGTTCCCGCTGATCACGCCGACGATCTTTTTCCTGCTCGTCATCAACATCACCGAGAGCTTTCAGGATTCCTTCGGCATCGTCGATATCATGACCAGCGGCGGGCCGGCGAACGCGACCAATCTGATGGTCTACAAGATCTATTCCGACGGCTTCAAAGGCCTCGATTATTCGGGTGCCGCCGCGCAGAGCATCATCCTGATGCTGCTCATCATCGTGCTCACCATCTTCCAGTTCCGCTTCATCGAGCGGCGCGTGCATTACCGGTGAGGCGGTCATGGTGGAGCGCACCCCGATCCTGAATTTCGTCACGCATCTCGTGCTGTTCATCGGCTTCGTGCTGGCGGTCGCGCCTTTCGCGATCGTCGCGATCGCCGCGTCGCACAATTTGAAGGACGTCAACGACGTGCCGATGTCGCTGCTGCCGGGCAGCGACTTCTGGCTCAATATCAAGACGGCATGGACGACGGCTGACCTCGGGCCCAAGCTTTTGAACAGCTTCATCATGGCTACCGGTGTCGCCGCCGGCAAAGTGATCATCTCGGCGCTCACCGCCTTCTCGATCGTCTATTTCCGCTATCCCGGCCGTACCTTCATCTTCTGGCTGATCTTCATCACGCTGATGCTGCCGCTCGAAGTGCGCATCGTACCGACCTACGCGGTCGTCGCCAACGTGCTGTCACCGTATCAGACGATCCTCGACGTGACCGGCTTGAGCTGGCTGATCGAGAAAATATCGGGTGTCCGGATTGCGTTGAGCTTCGGGCTGCTCAACTCCTACACCGGGCTCATCCTGCCGTTGATCGCCACCGCCACTGGCACCTTCCTCTATCGGCAGTTTTTTCTCACCGTGCCGGATGAACTGACCGAGGCGGCGCGCATGGACGGCGCCGGCGCGTTGCGCTTCTTCATCGATATACTGCTGCCGCTGTCGCGCACCAACATGGCGGCGCTCGGAACCATCATGTTCCTGTGGGCATGGAACCAGTATCTGTGGCCGCTGCTCATCACCACCGATCAATCCCACGCAACGGCAGTCACCGAGCTCAAGCAGCTCATTCCAAACATCGGCGGCATTCCCGAATGGAACATCGCCATGGCCGGCACGCTGATCGTCATGCTGCCGCCGCTGATCGTCGTCGTGGCGATGCAGCGCTGGTTCGTGCGCGGCCTGATCGCCACCGAAAAGTGACCCGACAAGGAGACAGATGATGGCCTCCATCACCATTCGCGACGTCAAGAAGAGCTATGGCAAGTCGCCGGTCGTGCACGGCGTCGACCTCGACATCGTTTCGGGCGAATTTGTCGTCATTCTCGGGCCTTCCGGGTGCGGCAAGTCCACGCTGCTCAGGATGATCGCCGGGCTGGAAGAGATTTCCGGTGGCGAGATCGCCATCGACGGCACCGTGGTCAACCGGCTGGAACCGCGCGAGCGCGGCTGTGCCATGGTGTTCCAGAACTACGCGCTCTACCCGCATATGAGCGTCGCCCAGAACATTGGCTATTCGCTGAAAGTCGCGGGTGTTCCCAAGGCCGAGCGCACGCAGCGCATCCAGGCCGTGGCCCGCATCCTCGAGCTCGAGCCGATGCTCGACCGCAAGCCTGCAGCGCTGTCGGGCGGCCAGCGCCAGCGCGTCGCCATGGGGCGCGCCATGATCCGCGAACCGAAGGTGTTTCTGTTCGACGAACCGCTCTCCAACCTCGACGCCAAGCTGCGCGTGCAGATGCGCTCGGAAATCCGCAAGCTGCACCGCCGGCTGAACGCGACATCGGTGTTCGTCACGCACGACCAGGTCGAGGCGATGACGCTCGCCGACCGGCTGGTGGTGATGAATGGCGGCCGCGTGGAGCAGGTCGGCACGCCGGGCGAAATCTACAAGCGCCCGGCCAGCCGGTTCGTCGCGACCTTCGTCGGCGCGCCGGCGATGAACATCCTCGAGGGCATCGTCGAGCTCGACGGCCTCTCGCTGCTTGGCGGCAGCCGGCGGCTGCCCATTCCGCGGGTCGGCCTGCCGGTCGGCGCCAAGGTCGCGATGGGCATCCGGCCTGAAGCCGTCCGCCTGGTGGCGCCCGGCTCGCAGGGCGCGCTCAATGCCACCGTCGATCTCGTCGAGGAGCTGGGCGCGGGCAGGGTCATCTATGTCGATCTCGACGGCGCGGCGTTTTCCGTGGTGACGTCCGAGACCGTCCATCCGGCGCCCGGCGCGACGGTCGGTTTGAAGATCTCGCCCGATGACATGCATTTCTTCTCGTCGGAGACGGGCGCGCGCCTCGATGTCTTCAAAGCCTCCGTGCCGGTTCCCGCACATTGATGGCAGCACCATCCGCTAACGCGCTGGCGTCTGCCTCGGGCGGCCGGTAAAGCAAATTTCCTGTCAGGTCGAACAAAGGTCGTGCAATGAAAATCATCCAGGTCACGGACGTCCATCTCGGACGGCGGGGCGAAATCCGCTACGGTGCCGACCTGCATGGGCGGCTCGACCGCTGCATCGACGACATCAATGAACGTCACGCCGATGCCGCGCTTTGCGTCTTCACCGGCGACCTGACCGAGGCCGGCGCGGCCGAGAGCTACACCGATCTCAGATCGGCCCTGGGCAAGCTTTTAGTGCCCTACCGGTTGCTGCCGGGAAATCATGACAGGCGGGCCAGTTTGGTTGCGGCCTTTCCCGAAGGCGCGGTCGACGATAATGGCTTCGTGCAATCGGTCTTCGAGACGCCCGAGGCATCGCTGCTGTTCCTCGACAGCCTGGCCGAAGGCCGTGTCACCGGCGAGCTATGCGACAAGCGGCTTGCCTGGCTCGACGCACGGCTCGCCGAAGCGGCAGGACGGCAGGCCTACATCTTCCTGCATCATCCGCCGGTCGAACTCGGCCTGCCCATCCTCGACCCGCTCGGGCTCGAACAGCCCCGGCGATTCATCGATCTGCTCGAGCGCCACGGCAATGTCGGCCACGTCTTCTTCGGCCATGTCCATCGCGACATCGCCGGCACGGTTGCCGGCATCCCGTTCACCGCGCAACGCGGCTTGCATGCCCGCTTCATGCTCGATCTGGCCGGGGAAGAAGTGGTCGAGCAGGCGCCGCCCACATACGCGATCGTCCTCATCGATGCTGCCGAGCGCCGGGTCGTCGTGCACAATTGCGACTTCCTCGAGCGATGGCCGCTCTATTCGCCGGCGACGGGCAAGATCGTCACGCTGGATACTCGCGTCGCGTGAGCACGGCGACTTGACTGAGCCGGGAACGCCTCAGGCAAACACATGCGCCTTGCCGGAAACCGTCAGCCGCACGATCTCGCCGACGGCCGGCGCATCCATGCCCGGTTTGCGCAGGATGAGCGGCGTGTTGCCGATCGCGGCGGCGTCCGGCAGGTCGGGACTGTTCAGGAGCCGCACCGCGATGGTGCACATTGAGCCGGCGAACTCGGATTCCGTCACCTCGCCGAACAGCATCTCCGGCGTTCCCGGCATGCCTTCGCGCGACGTGCGTTTCAGCAGCACCTGTTCGGGTCGCAGCATGATGCGGGCGACATCGCGCCGCTCGGTGCTGTCGACGGCGATGCGGCCAAGCGGCGAACTGGCGAAGCCGCCTGATATCTTTGCCGGCAGGATGATGGCGTCGCCGAGGAATTCGGCAATCATCCGGTCTTTCGGCTGGAGATAGAGCTCGCGTGGTGTGCCGACCTGCGAAAATATGCCGTCGCGCATCACCGCCACCTGGCTGGCAAAGGACAACGCCTCGGCCTGGTCGTGCGTGACCAGGATCGTCGTGATGCCGGCCGCTTCCAGAAGCTCGGCGACCGCCTTGCGCATCGAGGCGCGAAGACCGGTGTCGAGCGCGGAGAACGGCTCGTCGAGCAGCATCAGCCTTGGTTTCATGGCCATGGCGCGGGCCAGCGCCACACGCTGCTGCTGGCCGCCGGAGAGCTCATGCGGCCGGCGTTTCAGGATCGCCTTGTCCAGCCCGACGATATAGGCCAGCTCGACGATGCGCTCGGTGCGCTTGTCCTCGCCGCGTGCCATGCCGAAGCCGATATTGTCGGCGATGGTCAGATGCGGGAACAGGGCGCCGTCCTGCGCCACCACGCCGATGCCGCGGCGATGCGCCGGCACGGCAGCGCCGCCATTGGCCAGCACCTCGCCGTCGAGCACGATGCGGCCCCGATCGGGCGCCTCGAAGCCGGCGATCAGCCTGAGCAAGGTCGTCTTGCCGCAGCCGGACGGTCCGACGATCGCCGTGCGGCTGCCGCTCACCACGTTGAGGTCGACGCCGGCAAGGGCGGCAACCGGGCCGTAGTGCTTGTGCACACCGGTGAGTTCGAGAAAGCTCATCGTCCGGCCATCCGCTTCGACTGGATATAGAGCAGCCAGGTCAGCGGCAGCGATATCGCCACCATGATGAAGGCGTAAGGTGCGGCCGACGCATAGTCGATCTCGCCGCTGTATGACCAGAACGCCATCGCCAGCGTGCGGGTGCCGTTCGGCGCCAGCATCTGCGTGGCGGTCAGTTCATTCATGATGCCGAGCGCCACCAGCGCCATGCCCGCCGCCGCACCTGGCGCCGACAGGCGGATCGTCGTCGACCACAGCGCCTTGAGCGGCGGCCGGCCGAGGCTGGCGGCAGCGCGTTCAAGCTCGACCGGCGCTTGCGCGATCGATGCCCTGAGGCTGATCAGGGCGCGCGGCAGAAACATCAGCGCATAGGCGACAAGGATGGTGAACAGGGTCTGGTAGAGCGGCAGGGCGATGCGCACGGTGATGGTGACCAGCGCCAGCGCCACGACGACGCCGGGCAGCGAACCGACGATGTAGTTGCAGCCCTCGAGAAGCCGCTGCATCGGTCCCGGCGCGCGGATCGAGATCCAGGCCATCGGCATCGCGGCGACAGTGGCAAGCAAGGCGCCGGCGAGCGCCAGGAACAGGGTCTGACCGAGCGCCAGGCCGATCTCGTCGAGGCGCCAGACATCGGCGCCGCCGGCGATCAGCCAGCGGCCTATGGTGATGAACGGCACGCCAAGCGCCAGCAGCGTGGTGACGGCAGGCAGCAGCAGGCAAGGGACCGTGGCGCGGCCGAGCCGTGTGCGCTGCTGCTGGCGCGCGGCGCCCGAGCCGACACGGGCATAGCGCTCCTCGCCGCGCACCAGCACTTCCAGCCCAAGCAGGACGAAACAGCACGTCACCAGCACGGCGGCCAGCATATTGGCGGCGGGACCGTTGAAAGTCGACTGGAACTGATCGACGATCGCCGTGGTGAAGGTGTCGAAGCGGATGAACACGTAGAGGCCGTATTCGGCAAGCAAATGCAGGCCGACCAGCAGCGAGCCGCCGCAGATGGCGAGCCTGAGCTGCGGCAGCACAACGCGTGCGAACACGCGCCACGGGCCGAGACCGAGGGCCGCGGCGGTGTCTTCGAGGGCGGGGTCGAGCCGGCGCAGCGCCGCCGCCACCGGCAGATAGAGGAACGGGAAATAGGCGATGACCGAGACAAGAACGCCGGCCCACAGGCCGTGCAATCCCGGCACCAGGGTGATCCAGGCATAGGAGTGCACGAAGGCGGGAATGGCGAGCGGCGCCACCGAGAGCCAGGCCCAGAGGCGGGCTCCAGGCAGGTCCGAGCGTTCGGTTAGCCAGGCCAGCGCCACCGAGAGCACGATCGAGATCGGAACGGCCAGCACCACCAAAAGCACGGTGTTGACCAGAAGCTCGCCGACGCGCGGCCGGAAGACCAGCGCCGATGCGGTTTCCCATCCGGTCTGCACCGCGACCCAGATGATGAAGGCAAGCGGCAGCAGCGCAAACAGCGAGACGAGGACGGCGGCGAGCAAGATCCAGGATGAGGATCGAAGCCGGGCCGGCCGGCCTGGGCGGGCAAGATCGGCCGCAGACTGCATCAGACCGGACGCCGTGCCGTCGCCTGCCGGCGGCAGCGGTCGAAGGAACCGCAAACGCGGCCGGAAATGCAGTCTGTCGTCATGCTGGTCGTCATGGGGACGAATGCCATCTCGAAAAACAGAGCGCCCCCGCGGAAAGCGAATTCCCGCAGGAGCGCAGTCGGTTGCCCTTTTAGGACGAATGCCGGCTAAAGCAAGCCGGCTGCCGTCATCAGATCGGTCACCTTCTTGGAATTCAGCGTCGCCGGATCGACCTTCGGCGCCTGCAGATCGGCCAGCGGCACCAGCTTAGGGTTGGACTCCGCGCCCTTGCCGACGGCGTACTCATAGGATGTGCCGGTCGTCAGCACGTCCTGGCCGCCCTTGCCGGTCACCCATTTCAGGAACGCCTGGGCTTCCTTCGGGTGCTTGCTGGAGGCCAGCACGCCGCCACCGGAAATCGAGACGAAAGCGCCCGGATCCTGGTTCTTGAAATAGTGCAGCTCGACGTTCCCGCTGTTTTCGCCGGTCTTGGCCTGATCGCCGAAATAGTAATAGTGATAGATCACGCCGCCTTCGATCTCGCCGGCATTGACCGCCTTCATCACCGTGCCGTTACCCTTGTAGGCGGTGAAATTCTCCTTTATCGCCTTCAGCCAGTCAGCCGTGGCGGGCTCGCCCTTGAGCTGCAACAGGGCGCTGACGATCGCCTGGAAGTCGGCGCCGGAGGGCGAGGCTGCCCAGCGGCCCTTCCAGCTCGGATCGGCGAGATCGAGCAGCGATTTCGGCAACTGGTCGGCGTTAAGCTTGGTCTTGTTGTAGGCAAAGACGGTGCTGCGCGCGGCAACGCCGACCCATTTGCCGGTGGTCGGCTGGTATTCCCGCGGAATCTGCGCCAGCGTGTCGGCATCGACCGGCGCGAACAGGCCTGATGCCTCGACCAGGGCCATGGCCGGCGAATTTTCGGTCAGGAAGACATCGGCCGGCGAGGCAGCGCCTTCGGCGACGATCTGGTTGGAGAAATCGCTGTCGCCGCCGTTGCGCAACGTGACCTTGATGCCGGTTTCCTTGGTGAAGCCTTCGGCCCATTCCTTGGCCATGCTCTCATGCTGGGCGTTGTAGACGATGATGCCATCCTCCTGCGCCATCGCCGGCGCAACGAACAGGCCGATCGCCAGCGCGGCGCCGGCAAGGGTCGAAAGGGCAGATTTCATGGGCGTCGTCCTCGCTCTCACTGGTCTTGGTTTTGGCATGGCTGCACCTAGCAATACATGAATATCATAGTCAACATTGAGAGGCTGCTTCAATCGGTCGCCGGCTGCAAGGCCCCGCGCCCGATTGACAATTCTGCGTGAAGGGGATGGGCGGCTACGGTTGCGCCGACGGCCAGGGCGCCTATGCGGCGGCAGGCAATATCAAGGGAGCCGTTTGCAGGCCATAAAGCAGCACCGATTGCCGTCTTGCGACCCTTGGAAGATCAAGGCGCCAGCCCTCGGCATGGGTAAACAAGGCCTCCAGCAGGGCGGCAAGTTCCAGCCGGGCGAGATGCTGGCCGAGGCAGACATGCAAGCCGGTGCCGAAGGTAAGAGTGGAAGGAACGCTGGACTGCAAATCGAGCCGGTCGCCGGCGGCGAAAACCGAAGCGTCGCGATTGGCGCTGGCAAGCACCGGGACGATGGCCTGTCCGGCCTGAATGGCGATGCCCTCGAACTCCAAGTCCTCCGCAGCGATGCGCGCCCCGGCATAGTGAACCGGGGCGCAATAGCGCAGCAGTTCCTCCGCCGCGGACAACCAGCTCACGCGTCCGTCTTCAAGCAGTCTGCGCTGGTCGGGAAAGCGTTCCAGCGCCATCAGTGCATTGCCGAACGTGTCGACGACCGTCGCCTGTCCGGCAAAAAGGAGAAACACGACATTGGCGACGGCGTCTTCACGCCGCCAGCGGCCGGCGTCGACTTCCGCCAGCATTTGCGCCGTCATGCCATTCGGCAGCACTGCCCCATTATTGTCTATCGCCAACGACACCCAATCCTGCAGCCGCCGGCAGGCATCGTTGGCCTGCGGGTCGATGCCACCAAGTCTCATCTCCAATGCACTGGCCATGCGTTGCGCATCGCCGCCGATCAACCATGGATCCTCGATGTTCAGCCCGAGGATCTGCTCCAGCCCGGAGAACGACAGAGGGACAGCCAGATCGCCAATAGCGTCGAATTCCGGCTCGCCTGCGGCTTTCCGCGTCAACTCCAATGCAGTTGCCAGGAGCCTGTCAAACAGGCCGGCAATGGAGGATGACGTCAGCAATCCGCCGAGTGGACGGCGCAGCCGCATATGCTGCGGCGGGTCGGAAAGCAGCATGGATTTCGTCAAGAGGTCGAGCGCGAAATCAAGGGTGATCTTTTGCCGAACCAGTTCATAAGCGCCGGGCGGCGCCTGCAAAAGCGACGGATGTTTCAGCGCCTTCGAAACCAGCCCATGGCTGAAAACATAGTACGCCTGGCCCGCCTCGGGATAGGGCGGTTTGCCCCAGGCGGCTGCGCCAATCGTCCGGCGGCGAGCGAACTCCGGAAACGGATCGTCGCCAAGAACGAAAGGATCGAAAAGATCGACGTCGCCGATCATCGGGTGACATCCACCGCGAATATGACCCGGTAGCCTCCAGAGCTTGCGTCCTCCGGCAGGAAATCGGGGGCCAGATGCAGAAATTCGCAATTCAGGGTCCTGTGGTAGAACCGCAACAACGGATCCCTGGTTATGGAATTTACTGGCGGTATCACGCCGGTCCGGTGCCATTCATCAATGGTTTCGCGGAACCCTTGATCCATAACGACCTTGTCTGGAGTATCATCCTGCGCGCCCGCATAGGACGGGCATCGGCCATCACCCACGGCCCAACGGGCTCCTGCCCGGCGACCATGCGCGATCATCTCCGAAAGCAGCCGACGCACCAGATCGGTCCCGCGGAATTCCGGGCGCACGCCGAGATTGTAGACATAGAGTGAAAGCGGCGGCTGGCTTTTTGCCATGGAGGAGTAGGCTGCAAAGGTCTTTGGAAAATTTGTAGTATCGTGAGGGTCCTGGCTCGTTTCGACGAAACAAATAGCACCGGCGATGAGGGAGCCTACAGAGCCAGCGATCATCGTGTGCCCAAGCGACAGGCGGTTACGGATGATGTCCGGGCCGGCTCCGAGTGGGCCCCAGGCAGCGGTTTCCAGTTCAGCCATCAGGGGCACCGCATCTTCGGAAACCAGATGCAGCCGGATATTCTTCGTCATCACAAGTCTCCGCCCCGCAGTCCCGTATGGAACAAGCCGCCTTTATTTGCTAGTCGTGCTTTTTCGCACCGGGTGGCAGCTAATCCTCATGATTTTTTATGTCTGCCATAGCCGGCACGCCTATACCCAGGCAACTATGCTTCTCTATTTTCGCAAAGATCTCCAAGCAGTTTTTCGACTGGTTCCCTACGAAGACAAAGCTCTTTTAGGCACACTTTCCAAGGGAACAGTGATCTGGACCGATATGGATCGGCTGACTGTCGCCGACATCGAAATGGCCGCTGATCTCAGCCGCAAGATGAGGCAGGAGCAGCCGAACGTCGCTCAACTCAATCATCCCCGGGAAAGCCTCCAACGTTTCGACCTGCTGCGCAAACTGTTTGCGGACGGCATCAACGATTTCCGGGTCTATAGGCCGGAGACCTTGCCGGACGACATACGCTTTCCCGTCTTCCTACGCGATGAGACGGGTGCAGCCTATGAGACGCCGCGCCTGCTGCAGAATTATAGAGAACTGGACAATGCCCTCGCAGGCTTGCCTGGCATGAGATTTGTCCGGCCGATGATCGCCGAGTTCGGGTCGAAGCCCGGATCCGATGGTTACTATCGAAAATACTCCGCTTACCGGATCGGCGGGCGCAGCTATGCCCAACATTGTTTTGCCAAGCAGGAATGGTTCATAAAGGATCCGGGACGGGGCATTCCGAAGCAGCATCTCGATGATCATCGCGCCTATGTCCGTGAGAATCCGCACAGATTGAGCCTGATGCCGATTTTCGACAAAGCATCGATAACATACGGCCGAATTGACTATACGGTCCTGGATGACCGTATCCAAGTCTTCGAAATCAATACAAATCCGACTGTGCTGAGCTATCCGCCGACCCCTTTCGATGAATATGATTCAACGCCTTATGCCAGCATGCACGCCGATGCCCTTTTGGCCCTGCCGCATGCACGTGACTCTTCGTGCCCTGCCAGGATCGATGAGACGCATTCCGAGATTTTGGCGGGTCTGCGGCGAGAATATGGGAAAAGGCGCAGGAAGCTCATTGTTAAGAAGGGCCTGAGATTTGTCAGGAATGCCGTGCTTGGTGAGAAAGTCTGATCCATTGGCTGTCGAACATGGAGCCGGCCGCAAACTCCGTGATGCTCCCCTACTTTGGCTTGGACATTATTTCGCCGGCCACGTAACAAATCAGCGCCGAGGCGCGAATATCGGGGAGTGAACTCTTGTGACCGGCATGGACGAGGCCGAACTCGCCCGGCTGCTGCGGGCTGCGATCGGAGGAGATGAAAAGGCCTATGCCGACTTTCTGCACCGGACGGCTGCTCTCGTTCGCGGCTTTGTCAGGCGCAAGATCGTGCAAGGCGGGGTCGACCCCGAGGATGTCGTGCAGGAAACCTTGCTGGCCATTCATGTGAAACGGCATACCTGGCGCCAGGATGCGCCGGTCTT
Organism: Mesorhizobium sp. STM 4661; assembly: GCF_000359125.1. Classification (GTDB taxonomy): domain Bacteria; phylum Pseudomonadota; class Alphaproteobacteria; order Rhizobiales; family Rhizobiaceae; genus Mesorhizobium. The sequence goes on from NZ_CAAF010000025.1 coordinate 55,924, forward strand.
GCCTTGGGTCTATGCGATAGCGCGCTTCAAGCTGATCGACGCCTTCCGGCGGCGCGGGCGGCGCATCGAGATCGAAATCGGCGAGATCGCCGAGAGCTTCGCCGAACCGGAGACCGAGACGGTCAGCGAGCGCGATATCAACCGGGCGCTGGACGGCCTGCCGCCGGCGCAGCGTTCGGTGGTTTCGTCGGTGTCGGTCGAAGGCCGTTCCATTGGCGAGACCGCAGCGAGGTTCGGTATCAGCGAGACGGCCGTGCGCGTGTCGCTGCACCGCGGCCTTGCCGCAATCGCCAAGCGATTCGGAGCCGGGTGACATGAGGACCGAGGATCTTATCAAGGCATTGGACGCTGACGCAAGCAGCAGGGCGATGCCGCTGCGCTCGGCCTGGTGGATGGCCACGGCTGCTGCGGCGGGAATCGCCGCGGTGGTTTTCTGGCTCACCATCGGTCCACGTCCCGACATCATGATCGCCATGCACACGATGCGCTTCCTGTCGAAATTCGTCTTCACCCTCGTGCTTGCCGTCACCGCCTTCGCCCTGATCCGCGCGCTGTCGACCCCTGGGGCGTCGACGGGCAAGGCGGCGGCCTGGATGATCGCGGCGCCGCTGCTTGTGCTGGTGGCGGTGGTTCTGGAGCTCTTCGCCGTGCCCGAGGCCGACTGGGGCACGCGCCTAGTCGGCAGCAACATGATGATCTGCATGACGTTCATCCCGCTGATCGGCATCGGCCCGCTCGCCATCTTCCTATGGATGCTGCGCTATGGCGCGCCGACGCGGCCGGTGCTTGCCGGGGCGGTGGCGGGCCTGCTTGCCGGCGGGCTGGCCGCGACTTTCTATGCGGCGCATTGCTTCGACGATTCGCCGCTTTTCGTAGCCACCTGGTATTCGATCGCGATTGCTATCCTCGCGGCGCTCGGCGCGCTCGGCGGGCGGCTTTTCGTGCGCTGGTAGGGACGGCGATCAGCGCGTCGGAACGGGATGCTCGCCGCGATAGTCGTAGAAGCCACGCCCGGTCTTGCGGCCGAGCCAGCCGGCCTCGACATATTTCACCAGCAGCGGGCAGGGGCGGTATTTCGAATCCGACAGGCCGTCATGCAGCACCTGCATGATCGACAGGCAGGTATCCAGCCCAATGAAATCGGCAAGCTGCAGCGGTCCCATCGGATGGTTGGCGCCGAGCCGCATGGCGGTGTCGATGGCGTCGACCGAGCCGACACCTTCGTAGAGCGTGTAGATCGCCTCGTTGATCATCGGCAACAGGATGCGGTTGACGATGAAGGCCGGAAAATCCTCGGAGACGGTGATGGTCTTGTCGAGCTGCTTCACATAGGCCTTGGCCGCCTCGAAGGTCTGGTCCTCGGTGGCGATGCCGCGCACCAGCTCGACCAGCTTCATCACCGGAACCGGATTCATGAAATGGATGCCGATGAAGCGTTCCGGACGGTCGGTCTGCGCGGCCAGACGGGTGATCGAGATCGACGAGGTGTTGGTCGCCAGGATGGCTTCCGGGTTGAGCTGAGGGCAGAGCTGGGCGTAGATCTTGCGCTTGACCGTCTCGTCCTCGGTCGCCGCCTCGATCACCAGATCGGCGCCGGCAAGGTCAGCCATGGTGGGTGCTGCTGAAATACGCGCCATCGCGTCGTTGCGCAGCTTCTCCTCAAGCTTGCCCGAACCTACCTGGCGGGCCATGTTGCCGCTGACGGTGGCAATGCCCTTTTCGATGCGGTCGGGAGAGATATCGTAGATCAGCACCTTGTAGCCCGAAAGCGCGGACACATGCGCTATGCCGCCGCCCATCTGGCCCGCGCCGATGATGCCGATCGTCTCGATCTTGCTCATTACACCGATCCCGTCGAAAAGGCCTTTGCGGCCTGCTTTTGTGCGGTGCAAACTAAAAGGGCGGGGCAGCTTCGTCTACCCCACCCTTCACAATTTAATACGCTTTGCCAGAAAGCGTCAAAGCGCCTTTTGCAGTTCCGGCAGAATGACGAAGAGATCGCCGACGAGGCCGTAATCGGCAACCTGGAAGATCGGGGCCTCCTCGTCCTTGTTGATGGCGACGATGACCTTCGAATCCTTCATGCCGGCGAGGTGCTGGATGGCGCCGGAGATGCCGACGGCGATGTAGAGATCGGGGGCGACGACCTTGCCGGTCTGGCCGACCTGCCAGTCGTTCGGCGCATAGCCGGCGTCGACCGCGGCACGGGAAGCGCCGACGGCGGCGCCGAGCTTGTCGGCGACCGGCAGGATGACTTCCTGGAATTTCTCCGCCGAACCCAGCGCGCGGCCGCCCGAGATGATGATCCTGGCCGAGGTCAGCTCCGGACGGTCGGTCTCGGAAAGCTTGTTCTCGACGAAGCTCGACAGGCCGGGATTGGCCGCTGCCTTGATCGTCTCGACCGGGGCGGAACCACCTTCGGGCGCTGCTTGGAAGGAGGCCGTACGCACGGTGATCACCTTCTTGGCGTCGCTCGACTGCACCGTCTGGATGGCGTTGCCGGCATAGATCGGCCGCTTGAAGGTGTCGGGCGACACGATTTCGATGATCTCGGAGACCTGCGCCACATCGAGCAGGGCCGCCACACGCGGCGCGACATTCTTGCCCGACGAGGTCGCCGGCGCGATGATGGTGTCGTAGGCGCCCGCCAGCGACACAACCAGCGCCGCCAGCGGTTCGGCGAGGCGCTCGCTCAGTTCGTCGGCCTCGGCGAGCAGCACCTTGCTGACGCCCTTGAGCTTGGCGGCGGCGTCCGCTGCCGGCTTGGCGCCCTTGCCGGCAACCAGCACATGTACGTTCGAGCCGATCTGCAGGGCCGCCGAGAGTGCCTTGGCGGTCTGGTCGGAAAGGCTGGCGTTGTCGTGTTCCGCGATGAGGAGAATGGTCATGTTTTTATCCCTTCCCAGCGTTACAACACGCCGGCTTCGTTCTTTAGCTTGTCGACCAGTTCGGCGACGCTCTTGACCTTGACGCCGGCCTTGCGGCCGCCCGGCTCCTCGGTCTTGATGACCTTCAGCCGCGGCTTGACGTCGGCGCCGTAGTCGGCGGGCGATTTCTCGTCGAGCGGCTTCTTCTTGGCCTTCATGATGTTGGGCAAGGAGGCATAGCGCGGCTGGTTGAGGCGAAGATCGGCCGTGACGATCGCCGGCATCTTCAGTTCCACCGTCTGCAGGCCGCCATCGACTTCGCGCGTTACCTTGGCCTTGTCGCCGTCGAGCACCACCTTGGAGGCGAAGGTGCCCTGCGCCCAGCCGAGCAGTGCCGCCAGCATCTGACCGGTCTGGTTGGAATCGTCGTCGATCGCCTGCTTGCCGAGGATGACGAGGCCGGGCTTCTCAGCCTCGACCACGCCCTTCAGCACCTTGGCGACGCCGAGCGGCTCGGTCTGCTCGTCGGTCTTGACCAGGATGGCGCGGTCGGCGCCCATGGCGAGCGCGGTGCGCAAGGTTTCCTGCGCCTGCTGCGGCCCGATCGAGACAACGATGATCTCTTCCGCCTTGCCGGCTTCCTTCAGCCGGATCGCCTCTTCGACCGCGATCTCGTCGAACGGGTTCATCGCCATCTTGACGTTGGCGAGTTCCACCGCCGAACCGTCAGCCTTCACGCGAACCTTCACATTCGCATCCACAACCCGCTTCACGGGCACAAGGATCTTCATTTGCCTGTCACCTCTCTTGAGATAGTTGGGCGCGCTATAGCAGCCTGCGCCTTTGCAGAATTGTCGAAAGCCGACATTTCGGACGGAATTCGGGTCTTCAACCGCCTAGGCGGTGGCGGAAACGCTTCCGTAGTTGCGACAAACCTGCGCGTCAATATGCGCTAGCCACTCAAATCGGTTCAGTCCGGAGCCGACGCGCGGCCCCAGCGCGGTGCCGACTGCGCCGCAGGCTGCTCGCTGGCGACAGGCTCGGGAGCAATGAGCGCCGGATCGGTCGCCACCGCGGGCGCCTCGTCCGCGGCGGCGAGCAGCGGTATGCCGCGTCTGCGCAAGATCAGCACCAGCACGGCGCCGGCGATGATGCCGCCGACATGGGTGGCCCAGGAAACCTGGTCCTCGCCGCCCGCGGCGAACATCGCGACCTGGAAGATGATCCACAAAATGAGCGGGATGAAAGCCGGGATGCGCAATGGAATGCGGGCGAAGGCCAGCACCCATACCTTCACCCTGGGATAGAGGATCAGATAGGCGGCGACCACGCCGGCGATGGCGCCCGAGGCGCCGATCAGCGGCACCTGCGAATCCCAGGCAACCAGGCCCTGGAAGAAGGCGCCGGCGATGGCGCAAAGCAGGTAGAAGATCAGATAGCGGATGTGGCCGAGCGCGTCTTCGACATTGTCGCCGAACACCCATAAAAACAGCATGTTGCCGCCGAGGTGGAAAATATCCGCATGCAGGAAGGAATAGGTGATGTAGCTCAAGCTCTCGGGGATCACGACAAACTGCGGCGCCAGTTCCACCTTGTCGTGAACGACGGACGGAATGAAGCCGAGGCCGAGCACCGCCGCGTTGGCGAAATTCTCGCCGCCGAGCGTGGTGGCAAGGTAGATGAGCGTGTTGACCACGATCAGGCCGATCGTGACATATTGCAGCCTGATGTGGCGCAGCTTGTTGGTGTCGTAGAGCGGGATAAACATCGGGTCCTCCCGCTTTTTGGCGAAATTCAGCGGTTCTTGCCGGGAATCCATAGCACGTCGGCGTTTCCATTGTCATTGACCGCGCGTGCGGCCACGAACAGAAAGTCCGAGACGCGGTTGATGTATTTTATCCCCTCGCGGTTGACGTGCTCGCGTGGATCCTGGGCCAACGCCACCATGATGCGCTCGGCGCGCCGCGCCACCGTGCGGGCGAGGTGAAGGGCGGCCGCGGCCGGCGTGCCGCCGTTAAGCACGAAGGATTTGAGCGGCTCAAGCTGCTTGTTGAGAAGGTCGATGTCCTTTTCGACACGGTCGGTCTGCGAGGCTACGATGCGCAGCGGATCATAACCGAGCGGCTTGCCGTCGTCGGGCACCGCCAGATCGGCGCCGAGGTCGAAAAGGTCGTTCTGGATGCGGGAAAGCATGGCGTCGATCGACGGATGCGCTGTTGCGGTATGGAGGCGGGCCATGCCGATACAGGCATTGGCCTCGTCAACCGTACCGTAGGCCTCGACACGCGGATCGGATTTCAGCCGCCGTTCGCCGGTGCCGAGGCCAGTGGTGCCGTCGTCGCCGGTGCGGGTGTAGATCTTGTTGAGCTTGACCACGCCCTGCCTCCCGAACTCGCCGGTCGCCTTATTTGCGGGTGAACCAAACGGCCAGCATGATGAACACCAATGCCACGAACTGCAACAGCACGCGCGCCTGCATCAGCTTGTTGGAGGTCACGCCGTCGCCGCCGCGCATCATGTTGATGAGGCCGCGGATCAGCACGATCACCACGGCGACCATGACGAGAACGGCGAGGACATTGAAGACGGTTGCCATAGTGTGTTTCCAGTTCGATTGCGTTCAGGCGCGTTTGGCAAGCAGGCGGTAGAGCATCGATGCCGGCAGGATGCGTTTGAGGATCACGCCGATCCTGGCCGGCACTGTTACCACATAGTGCGGACGCGGGCGCCGCGACAGAAGCGCATGGCGCAGGGCAGCATAGACCACTTCCGGACCGGGCTTCAGGCGCGACGTGCTGCCGCCGGCACGCAGCCGCTCCAGTTGCGCCTTGTAGGCGAGGCGGTGGACGGAGTTCTCATAGTCGATATTCTTCAAAAACCAAACAAGCCCGTTGCTGGCGATCTTCGATGTCACCGGTCCCGGCTCGATCAGCGAGACATGGATGCCGCTGCCCTGCAGCTCCTGATGCATGCACAGCATCAGCCCTTCGATCGCATGCTTGGATGCCGCATAGGCGCCGCGAAAGCGCAGCGGTGTCAGCCCGAGGATCGAGGAGCAATGAACGAGACGGCCATGGCCCTGGCGGCGCATCACCGGCATGACACGGCGGGTGAGGTCATGCCAGCCGAAGACATTGGCCTCGAATTGCTCCCTAAGCGCTGCGACCGGCAGGTCCTCAACGGCGCCAGGCTGTCCATAGGCGCCATTGTTGAACAGGGCATCGAGCCGTCCGCCTGTGCGCTCCAGCACCGATGCCACCAGGGCCTCGATCGATCCGGCTTCGCGGTAGTCCAGATAGAAGGCCTCGATGCCTGCGGCTTCGAGGGCAGCGATATCGTCCGGCTGGCGCGCCGTCGCGAACACCCGCCAGCCGTCCGCCTTCAGCGCGCGGGCGCAATAAGCGCCTATCCCGGAAGAGGCGCCGGTGACGATGATGGTGCGCAACTCTTCCGCTGTGGAATTCGTGGTTCGACCAAGGGTTGCCATTTGCCGCAATCCCTTCCCATATTCGCGGCGTCGAGACAATCGAAGGGAATGCGGTTCTTGTTGCGGAAGATTGTCGCCCTGCGCCGCGTGCTCTATGACGCGCTTGGCCATTTCAACACCGATGACGGCTGGGCGATGGCCAGCCATCTGGCGATCACGGCGCTGATGGCGCTGTTTCCGTTTCTGATCTTCGCCACGACGCTGGCCAGTTTTTTCGGTGCGCAGGCTTTCGCCGACACCGCCGTGCATATCGTCTTCGACACCTGGCCGGAGCAGATCGCCAAGCCGATCGCCCGCGAAGTGCTCAACGTGCTTACCATCCGGCGCACCGACCTGTTGACTTACGGCGTCGTGCTCGCCGCTTTCTTTGCCTCGAACGGCATCGAGGCGCTGCGCACCTCGCTCAACCGCGCCTATCGCGTCTCGGAAACGCGCGGCATCATCTACCGCCGGGTGCAGAGCATCGCCTTCGTGCTGATCGCCACCGCAGGGTTCCTGGCGATCAGCCTGCTTCTGGTCTTGGCGCCATTGCTGGCGCGACTGGCCGAAGCCAATTTCGAGTGGATAAAGCCCTATATGGGAACGATCACGCTGTGGCGTTACGTCATCGCTTCCGCCGTCATCGTCGGCGGGCTGTTCGCGGTGCATTTCTGGTTGCCGGCGGGCAAGCGCCGCTTCGTCTCGATCGTCCCGGGCATCATCTTCACGCTGGCCGCATGGCTCATCGGCTCAACCATCTTCGCCACCTATCTCGACCATTTCTCGTCCTATGTGACGACCTATGCCGGGCTTGCCTCGATCATGATCGCGGTCGTCTTCCTCTATATCGTCTCGGCGATCTTTATCCTCGGCGGTGAGCTTAACGCAGCGATCAGCCGCTATCTCGAGGCGCGCGCCCGGGTTGGCTGAGTGGTTGGCTGAGCGGTCGCCAGCCCGACGCCGAACGTCGTGATCGCCATGCCGACGATCTGGACAAGGTTCAGATGTTCGCCAAACAGCGCCCAGGCCATGAGCGCGGTGACAGCCGGAACCAGATAGAAAAGCGAGGCGACTTTCGACATTTCGCCATCGCGGATCATCATCATCAAAAGGAAGATGGCGCCGATCGACAGCACCAGCACCAGCCATGCCATGGCGAAGATCAGCTCGCCATTGACGACGACCGTGCGCGTTTCGAAGGCGAGCGAGGCCAGGGCCATCAGCGATGCGCCGCCGACATATTGCCACATGGTGGCCGCCACCAGATCGCCGCCGGAGGCAAAGCGCTTCTGCCAGATCGTGCCGGCGCTCATGCCAAGCACCGAGACCAGCGAGGCAGCCAATGTCTCGGGCGTCACGCCGCCGCCAATCGCGCCAAGCTTCGGCCACAGAACAATGATCACCCCGACCAGGCCGATGCCGAGACCGAGCCAATGGCGCGGCAAGATGGCCTCGCCAAGAAACTTGCCCGCGAGCACGGCGGTGATCAGCGGCTGCAAGCCGACGATCAGGGCCGACACCCCGGCGGGCATGCCCCTGTGGATCGCCCAGAACACGCCGCCGAGATAGACGCCATGCATCAGGATGCCGGCGCCGGTGGCGTGCAGGGCCTCCGTTCGGGTGGCTCTCTTTGAGCTCAGCACGACCATCAAGGCAACCAACAGGATCGCTGCCAGAACGAAGCGTGAGGCCAGGAAGGTGAAGGGTTCCGCCCACGGCATGGCGTATCGCGCGCCGATAAAGCCTGTGGCCCAAAGGACGACGAAAGTGGCGGGGATGAACCGCTTGACGCTGTGCATTGTCCGGAGGCTGCCGCGCTTGGTGAGAGTTGACCCGGCGATGCTCTAATGCGGTTCAACCCGAGGCGCAAAACGAAACGGTTGATCCATGCATCACAGGAATTCAACGAGCGGCGTATTAGACAGGCTGTTCCCCGGCCTCACTGGGGATCAGAGCCCGACCAATTTTCTGACATCGTCCGGCGATGCGCCGGCCTCGCGCAAGGCGGCAAGGCCGGTGTCGCCAAGGCTCTTCGACAGTTTTCGTCCATCCGGGCCAAGGACGAGACGATGGTGGAAATAGGCCGGCTGCGGCAGGCCAAGCACTTCCTGAAGCAGGCGCTGCACGCTGGTCGCGGCATAGAGGTCCTTGCCCCGCACGACATGGCTGACGTCTTGCAGCGCGTCGTCGACGACAACGGCGAGATGATAGCTGGTCGGGATGTCGCGGCGCGCCACGATCACGTCGCCCCAATCCTGCGGCCTGGCCTCGATTTGTCGCGTTGCGGAAAGCGTTCCGTCCGCAAATTCGGCCCATGACAGGTGCTTGCCGACATGCGCCATCGCGGCATCGACGTCCAGCCGCCAGGCGAAAAGTGCATTCTCGGCAATCCGTCGCTTGCGCTCCTTCACCGGCAGTGCCTTGTCGGCGGCGGGATAAAGCGGCACGCCGTCCGGGTCGCGCGGCCAGTCGCGGCCGCGCTTTTCGCTGTCGGCAATGAAGGCCCTGATCTCACTTCTGCTCATGAAGGCCGGGTAGACAAGATCTTGCCCGATCAGCCGGTCGAGCACCGCCTGATAGTCCGCGAAATGCCCGGACTGACGGCGCACCGGCTCTTCCCAGCCAAGTCCGAGCCATTTCAGGTCGCGATGGATGCCGGCCTCGAATTCCGGAGTGCAGCGTGTCGTGTCGATGTCCTCGATGCGCAGCAACAGGCGCCCGCCGGCCGCCTTTGCCATTTGCTGGTTGAGCAGCGCCGAATAGGCGTGACCGAGATGCAGTTCGCCATTCGGGCTCGGCGCGAAGCGGAATGTCAGGAGTGTCATCTCTCAGGCGGCAATCGGATTGTCAGGCACTTTCGCCGGTTGCTAGCTTGTGCCTGGTTACGTCAGCCACTTTGCGCCGGGAACACGCATTCATGCAACGCATCGCCAATCTTGACGACATTGCGCAAGGACTCGATGCGCTTTGCCTGATCGATCCGCGCCTGGAAAGAGTGCGCGGCATGGCCGGCGAGGTGCCGCTTCGGCTGTCCGAGCCCGGCTTTCGCAGCCTTGCCTCGATCGTCGTTTCACAGCAAGTGTCGCGCGCCAGCGCCGACGCCATTTTCGGGCGGCTGACAAAGCTCGTCGATCCGCTGACGCCACAAGCCATCCTCGCCGCCGGCGAGGACGTCTTTCGCGAGGCCGGGCTGTCGCGACCGAAACAGCGGGGCCTGATCGCGGTTGCCCAGGCGGTGGTCGACGGGCTCGACCTCTACCATCTCTGTTCGCTCGACGCCCCCGAAGCGATCGCGGCGATGACGGCGGTGCCGGGCATCGGGCCGTGGACGGCGGAAGTCTATTTGCTGTTCGCCGCTGGCCATCCCGATGTTTTCCCGGCGCGCGACGTTGCCCTGCAGAGCGCGGTCGGCCACGCGCTTGGCATCGACCCGCGTCCGCCGGAGAAAACGCTGATCCAGATCGCCGAATCATGGAGCCCGTGGCGAGGTGTCGCATCACGGCTTTTCTGGGCTTACTATCGCGAAACAAGGGGCAGGGATGCCGCGCCGCCCGCCTGAAATCGCAAAAAAGCATTGAAATCAGCCGTTTTTGACACTTTGGGCGAGCGACAATCCGCTTCACATCCCTGTCATGTCGGGCTTACAGTATCCGCGCCGATCGGTTCTGAAACCAAGGAGGATCAACACGTGACGGTTGCCGTATCTCCGGATGGGCTTCCTGCACTGGTGCTGAATGCGGATTACCGTCCGCTCAGCTATTATCCTCTGTCGCTCTGGTCGTGGCAGGACGCCATCAAGGCGGTGTTCCTCGACCGGGTGAACATCGTTGCCGAATATGAGCATGCCGTGTCGTCGCCGACCTTCTCGATGAAGCTGCCGAGCGTTGTCAGCCTGAAGGCCTATGTGAAGCCGTCGAGGCATCCCGCTTTCACCCGGTTCAACGTCTTTCTGCGCGACCGTTTCCAGTGCCAGTATTGCGGCACGCCGGAGGATCTGACCTTCGACCACGTCATCCCCCGCCATCGCGGCGGCGCGACGACATGGGAGAATGTCGTTGCCGCCTGCTCGCCCTGCAATCTGAGGAAAGGCGGCATGATGCCGGCGCATGCCAAAATGTGGCCGCTGCAGAAGCCCTTCCAGCCGACGGTGCACGACCTGCACAACAACGGCCGCCTGTTCCCGCCCAACCATCTGCATGAAAGCTGGATGGATTATCTCTACTGGGATGTCGAACTGGAACCTTGAGATCGTTCGATAATTCGGGAGGCTGGCCGCCTGAAGCCATTTTCCGCGCTTCCGGCCTTCGCCGGCCGAAGCACTCATGAGCGGTCGTGGTGTGGTGGTTAAGGCTACGGCCGGCGTAGGCCGGTGCTCACGGTTTTGGCTACGGCATGTATATCCTGAAACACGGCATCAAGAAAAATCCGCAAAAACGGTGGACGCTACCAGACCGTATCTTCTTCGGTCATGGTGCGTGCCATATCCTTGCTGGGACTTTCCTTGAACTCCGCCCTCTTGAAGGGTTTTATGCAGAGCGCATCGTCCCGGACGAGGATTTTTCCGGGAACCATATCTATGTGACGAACGGTGCCGTCGCCTTCGATTATCACGGCTATTGCGACCGCAGTCGACTCCTGGAACATCACAGAAAGGGGTGGACCTTGCATAGCGTTGGGTGGGGTTGCACCATCGAGAGAGTTGATTTCGATTTGCTGGATACAGCCGAACTGAACCAGCGCAAAATGTTGGGCCCGGATCAATATTTGTATGATCCTATCCCACGTGCCCGCCGGTTCATCGGTCGCGTGGACCACCCCGAAGCGGCGAAAAGGGCGCTCCGAAGCACTTGAATTGTCCGGTCTCGCTTCGGCTCAATCCCGGGCGAAGGCACTGCGGAAAGCGACGACGGCAAGCACAAAACTGGCGATGGCGTTCCAGCCGGCCAGCGACAGGCCGAGGATACGCAGCGCCGCCTTGTCGCAGGAGGGCGGGACGAATTTGTCGAGCGCGTCAAGCACGCCCTTGCCGCCGGTGTCGACAGGGCCGGCGCCCGCGGTGCAGTCGGTTGGTCCTTGCCACCATGCCCATTCGACGCCCGAGTGATAGACGCCGAGATAAAGGCCATAGAGCATCAGCAGGCCGCCAATGGCCAGCAGGCCACGCGTCAGCCATGCCGGTGCGCTGAGAGCCGAGGCAAGCACCGCCAACAACATCAGCGGCACGCCGATATAGTAAGGGGCGCGCTGCGCCAGGCAGAGATGGCAAGGGATGTAGCCGCCGAGATACTGGAAGGCCAGCGCCGAGCCGACGGTGGCGGCCATGGCGACGGCGAGAAACAAGGCCGCTCGCATGCGTTGACGTCCGGTGTCGGGATTGACGGTCGCTGTCATCGATCTTCTATCCTGGTTCGCCCACGCCGCTTCTTGCCCATGCATGTCGTTGTCCCAAAAACCGCTGCACACTTTTGGGCGACATGCATCAGAAGGCGTATTTGACTGTTATATAGAGCAAAATGAGGGCGGCGGCGGCGGCGCTCGCGATCAGGCCAAGACGCTTTTCGATGAATTCGCGGATCGGCTCGCCATAACGGCGCAACAGCCAGGCGAGAAACAGAAAACGAGCGCCGCGGGCAACAATCGCAAGCACAATGAACAGCAGCAGATTGACGCCGATGACGCCGGACAGGATGGTCACCACCTTGATCGGCGGCAGATGGGCTAGGCCCGAGGTGATCAGCATCAGGACGATGAAGCCGACGCCCGACGAGGTGCGCAGTTGCTCGAACTCGTCATACTTGCCGTAGAATTCGAGGATCGGCTTTGCCACGGCGTCATAGGCGTAGTGGCCGATGAACCAGCCGGCGATGCCGCCCAGCACGGATGCCACTGTCGCGATCAGCGCGTAGCGATAGGCGCGATCCGGCCGCGACAGCGCCATGGGCAGATAGAGCACGTCGGCCGGCACCAGGAACACCGAGCTTTCGACGAAAGCGATGAAGGCCAGCCACCATTCGGCGGATTTCCTTGCCGCCAGCGACAACGTCCAGTCGTAAAGTCCGCGAAGCATCGGCACTCCTAATGCACGTCGCTAAAGGTGCATAAAACCAAGACCCAAAGCGCGTCGCATCGTCTCTTCAGACGCAGCGCGCTCCAATGCGCCGTCTGTCTAGAAAGATTTTCCGCGCCGCACAATGGCTGGAGCTTCACGAAGACGAAAGATGGTATCGGCCCTTCGGCACGCCCGATAGAACCGGGATGGGGTTCCATCCCTTGCTAGACCATGACCCCGGCGTGGTCTCAGAGCCAGCCGCGCGACCGGAAATAGAACAGCGGCAGGATGGCCGACAGGAGCATCACGCCGATCGCCCACGGATAGCCGAGCAGCCATTCGAGTTCGGGCATGTGCGTGAAGTTCATTCCGTAGATCGACGCGACCAGCGTCGGCGGCAGGAAGACCACGGCAGCCACCGAAAAGATCTTGATGATCCCGTTCTGCTCGACCGAGACAAGGCCCACCACCGTATCGAGCAGGAACACGGTGCGCTCGGCGAGGTAGGACAGATGATCGTTCAGCGACTGCACGTCGCGCTCAAGCGATTTGAGCCATGTCGTATGGGATGGGTGATCGGTGGTCACAGCGGACGACGACTGGAGATAGGCCAACAAACGCCCGAATCCCGCGAGGCTCTCCCGGATCTTGGACAGGAAGTCGCCTTCCTTGGCGATCAGTTTGAGCCCGGCCCGGAATTCCTTGGTCGATATCGGCTTTTCGATGCCGGAACCGGAAATGAGCCGGGTTGACTCGGCATCGAGGCGCTGTGCGACATTCTCAAGCAGTTCGGCGATGCGGTCGGTGACCGATTCGATGAGGCCGAAGAAGATCGTCAGCGGATCGCATTTCTCGAAGACGAGGTCGTTGCCGGCTTTGGCCGCGCGCGCTGCGTAAAGCGTGAATGGCAGCGGTTGCGAATAGCGCACGGTCACGAGATGTTCTTGTGTGGCCACGAAGGTAACTGGCGCGATGCCAGGTGTATCCGCCCCGGCTGCAAACAGCACCGGCACTGTGAGATAGAGCGCATGGTTTTCCGAATACAGCCTGCTCGAATCTTCTATGCTGCGCATCTCGTCACGTGTCGGGATCGATACGCCTGCGAGAGACTCCACATGCGAATCCTCTTCGACGGTCGGCTCGAACATGTCGATCCAGATCGTGTTGGGCGGCAACGCGGCGCCAGCGGAAAGCGGAGTGCATACCAAAGTATGGTCGTTGACGCTGTAGGCTTGGATCATGATGCTTCCCGCTGTTTCGCTGTCGGTCCCTGGAGCCGTCAGGCAGGGCGCGCTCTGTGCCTGAACCGGCGCCATATCGGCGAGATGCAGTAGCTGATCGCAGGGATGGTGAGGAGCCCGATTGCAATTCCAGCCAGGCCGGCGCCCGTTGCCTCGACCAGCCATTTGATCGCTCCGCCGGCCGCGGGAAGGCTGTGCGCCGCCATCTCGGCGGCGGCGTCGATGAGATGGCTCAGGCCCCCGAAACCATAGGTCTCGAAGCCGTGCATGACGATGCCGCCGCCGACCCAGATCATCGCCGCGGTCCCGATGATGCCGAGCCCCTTGAGAAAATAGGGCATGCCGAGAACGAGTATCCGCCCGGTGCCGCGCACCAGCACGCCGGTCGGCGAGGTTGACGTCATACCGGCCATCGCCAGACCGAGATCGTCGGCCTTGACGATGAGCGCGACCGCGCCATAGACCGCAAGCGTGATTGCCACGCCGACGACCGCCAGAATGACGGCTTGCGTCACGAAGCCGCTGTCGGGAACCGAACCCAGCGTGATGGCCATGATCTCGGCCGAGAGGATGAAGTCCGTCTTGATCGCGCTTGCCACCTTCTGGTCTTCGAAGGATTGCGCGCTGGGATCGATCGAGCCGAGTTCGGCCTCATGCTTGTGCGCGGCATGCGGCACGACGAGTTCGTAGATCTTTTCGACGCCTTCGTAGCAGAGATAGACGCCGCCGATCATCAGCAGCGGCGTGATGGCTTGCGGCACCAGCAGGCTGAGCGCGAGCGCAACCGGCAGCAGGATCAAAAGCTTGTTCTTGAGCGAGCCGAAAGCGATCTTGCGAATGATCGGCAATTCGCGCGCCGCCGCGAAACCGGTGACGTAGCGCGGCGTGACGGCGGCGTCGTCGATGACCACGCCGGCCGCCTTGGCGCCTGCCTTGGCGGCCTGGCCGGCGATGTCGTCCAGCGATGCCGCGGCGACCTTCGCCAGAGCCGCGACATCATCGAGAAGGGCGATCAGACCGACACTCATGGACCCGTCACTCAGCTGTGTTGCAGATCATGCGTAAGGAGCGTGTCATTGCGTGACTGGAAAGAGAACGGCATCGCAAGATGGCGATGCCGTTCGGGTCGTTTGTTCCGCTGCCTTTGGCCGTTATTCGGCCGGGACCGGGCTGAGGCCGGCGTCTCCGATCGGACGCGGCTTGTCCTTGCGGGCCGACGCACGGGCAAGCACGCTCTGCCGGTTGACGGATTTGCGCTCGGCGTCGATGCGGCGGATCAGGATTTCCGCCCGCTCGATCGAACCGAGCAGGGCCAGGATCGTGCCGCGTTCAGCCGCCCCAGCATTCGGTCCGAGCGCCAGCGTGCGGGCACGCAACTCCTCGACCTCCGGGAAGCTGACATGGCCGGCCGGCATTCGCGGGTTGGCAATGCCGTAATCCGGCAAGATCTCACGCAGCGAGGCATCGAGCTTGTTCAGCGCGGCCTCGACGATGGCTTGCGCCGGACTGCTGAACTTCTCGCGTTTGACGCGCCGGGCCACCTGGTGCATCGATTCCGTCAAGGCAGCCGTGAAGTCCGCTTCCTCGATCAGGCTGGCGATCAGATCGAGCTGCTCGTAAGGCAGGTCTTCCTTCATCAGCGAAGCCGTGTAGGCACGGATGTCGCGGCTGAGAATATCGGTTGCGAGATAGTGCTCGCCGGGATCGGACGGCGCTTTCTTCGATCCGCGTGCGATATCGAGGAACATCGCACCGGCCTGCAGGTGGCGGGCCGTCTCCTGCTGCACGGCGGGAATGGCCATTGCAAAGTCGTTGGCCAGCTTGCGGTCGAGGAATTTCGGCGTCGAGAAATCTTCCGCGTCATCGGCATCCGTGTGGCCGACACGCGACAGTACCCGCTCGAACACACCGATGAACGGGAACAGCAACGCTGTGTTGAAGACGTTGAAGAAGGTCGAGTAGAGACCGACCGCGACCGGCACCAGGGGAAAGGTCTCCTTGCCGTCGACCATCACCGCAACGGCCGGATCGCCGCCGAAGAACTGCATGGCCCATTCCAGGACCTGGATGGAGACGAAGAACAGCGGGATGGTGATGCAAACGCCTATGATGTTGAACGATATGTGCGCATACGCGGTCCGCTTGGCGTTCTTCGAAAGATTGAGCGAGGCCATCCACGAGGTGATCGTGGTGCCGAGATCGGCGCCGAGCGAGAAGGCGACGGCGGTCGTCCAGTCGAGAATGCCGGCCGCGCCAAGGCCCATCACAATGCCGATCGTCGCCGAGGACGAGTGGATCATGGCGGTGACGCCAGCGGCGATGAACACGCATTTGAGAAGGTTGAGGAAGGAATCAGCCTTGAGGGTTTGCAGCAGCGACATGACTTCGGGCAGGTTGCGCAGCGGGCGCAGACCACCGGTCATCAGGTTCAGGCCGTAGAAGATCAGCGCGAAGCCCATGCAGGCGAGCGCTATGTTCTTCACCTTTTCGCTTTTGGCGAAGCAATAGACCAGCGAGAATATGCCGGCCAGGATCAATCCGAGCGGACCGAGCGGCAGGGCGATAAGTCCGTTGCCGAGCGTGGTGCCGATGTTGGCGCCCATGATCACGCTGATCGCCGGCCGCAAGGCGATGACGCCGGCATTGACCAAGCCGACCACCATGACGCTCATCGCGGTCGACGACTGGATGACGCCTGTGATCAGCGTTCCCGCCAGCACGCCCTTGATCGGCGTTCCCGCCGCCTTGGCGAGAAAATCGCGCATCCGGTTGACCGAGAGCGCCTGGATGCCATTTGCCATGAAGTCCAGACCGAGCATGAAAATGCCCAATCCGCCGATCACCGGCACGAGGATGTCCTTGAAGATATCTATGTCCATTTCACGCTATCCCCAACAAGTCGCCATTGCGACGCGGCACGAAGTTCAGTTGCTGTGCGAAGTGGCCAGGCACCGAGCCTTGGCCCTTCGTTCGCCCTCAGTTTGCGACAACAGGTGCTTGCCCTGCCGCTTGTCCTGCCCAGTACTGCTCGATCTGGTCGACGAGCGCTTTCGGCAACGGCACGTAGCCGAGTGCTGAGGCGTCGCCTGCGCCCTGCGTGAAGGCCAGCCTGAAAAGGTCATGCACGCGGCGATAGCGATGCTCCGAACGCCCCGAAACCTGGACCACCGCGAACACCGCCGTGCTGATCGGATAGGCGGCATCTCCGCCGCGATCGGTCAGGGAGGCGAAGAAATCGGTCGTTTCCCCCCAGGCGACGGAAGTCGCCGCCGCTTGCACGCCCGCGGGATCCGGCTTGACGAAATTGCCGGATTTGTTCTGGACCGCCGCGAAGGGGAGGCCGGCGCGAAGCACCTGGCCGTATTCGGCATAGGCGATCGCCCCCTTGGTCGCCGAGACGGCACGAATGAGAGCCTGTGTGCCTTCGGCGCCAGTCCCAAGCGGCCACTCGATCAGCGTGTCGGCGCCGAGCTTCGTCTTCCATTCCTCGCTGCTGGACGAGAGGAACTCGGTGAAGACATGGGTCGAGCCCGAGCCGTCCTGCCGATGGATGACGCTGATGGCGAGATCCGCAATGGGTGTGTCGGGATTGAGCGCCTGGATCGCCGGATCGGACCAGGACTTGATCTTGCCGAGATAGATGTCGGCGATCACGGGACCGGACAGGCGCAGGCCTTGCTCCGGCAGGCCGTCCAGATTGGTGACCACCGCGATGCCACCCATGACGATCGGAAATTGCTGCTGGCCGTTCTTGGCGAGGTCGCTCGGCGGCACCGGAACATCGGTGGCGGCGAAATCCAGTTCGGGCTGCTTGAGCCGCATAAGGCCCGCAAGCGAGCCGACCGGCTCATAGTCGACGCTCCAGTCCAGCGTGAAGAAGTCGCCGCCATCGGCGCGCGCATTCTTGTATGCCGTTGCCCATTTGGCGATGACCGGCGCGGCCAGGGTCGATCCGGCGCCGCGAATGGGCTCGGCCCGGGCAGCGGGGCCGATCAAGGCAACGGCCAAAGCAACGGCAAGGGCGATGACGCCGCCAGCGGGCTTCGGCCATGCGCTGCGCGATGACGCAATACTTGTCGGGTTTCCTGAAAACATCGTTTTACCCCGCTTATACGATAGTAAATACTTGAATAACTGCGAATTTCAGTGAAAAAATCAGTAGATCATATCCCCGGCGACGTAGGCCTCCAGCCAAAGAGGACAAGATCGCTCCTATTTCTTATTAACTTTTCTTAACGATTGGATGACAGGGATCGCTGCGACCCGATCTTTCAGGCGTCAGGGCTTTCCAGTCGGATGCGCTTTGCCGCCCACTGTCGCCGGGAAACCTTTCAGATCGAATGAAGCAGCCAGCGTGGCAAAAAACGGGCCTGACTTGGAGATCATGCGCCAGCCTCGCGGCCGTCGCGAATTGGCCAGTTGACGAACAGGCCTCCAACCGTATAGTCCGCGCCCATCCAGGCCGCCCGGCCTGAGCCCCTATGGCGGAATTGGTAGACGCGCTCGACTCAAAATCGAGTTCCGCAAGGAGTGCTGGTTCGATCCCGGCTAGGGGCACCATTCCATTTTTTCAGGCGCTGATCTTATTCAATTTTTCGCCTGTTTGCCCCACTTTTTTCAACCTGCGATTCCGGTGGGACAGTTTCGTCCATTTTTTGTTTTGCCGTAAAGAGCAGTTTATGGGCAGCGCGACCCGCGATCAGCTTGCGCCTAGCCTTCTTGGTGGAACTCCGAGCCGCGCGCATGCCACCTCGGTGTCGAATACCTTCGTGCCGGGGATCTCCGTCAGCCTGACCTTCGGCCGGCCAGTCGCGCGAAAATACAAGCGCACGTTCCCGTGCCTGTCGCGGTCTGGCGATACTCCCTTGGGCAGTTCCGTCGGCATCAGTTCCAAGGGTTCACAGCTTGGCCGCCGCCGTCAAGGGAATGACGGGTTCCGAACGATGCGGCAGGACTCCTCTCCTATGAAGATTTCTTCTTCCCGTCCTGTTGTTTCTGGTATTCTTGGTACATGATCGCCGTGATAGCGGCGGTCGAGTATTTCATGGTCGTTGTACGCAGTTGGCTCTGGTACACAGTCACCTGTGCGGGCTTGACGCCGGCCTGCTTGAGTTCCGCACCGAACTTGTCCATGTAACCGCCGCAAGCGAGGTCCACGGTTGCATTGATGTTGACGGGTTTGGGGCTGCTCAGGTGCTGCGCCATGGTCTTCACGGTACAACTGCGGTAGTCCTTGATTGTGCTGGTGACGATGGCGTCGGTGCCCGTGCCGCCGCTGGTTGTTGAACAACCAGCGAGCGCAACGAGTGCGGCGAGAGTCTTCTTCATTTTGGTATTCCCCTCCGTGGTCGCGTGTGATAGCGTGCCTTCCCCTCTGCTGGGTTACTGTTAGTCTTCCTTCACCTTGAAGTCCTTGATCGGGTTGATGACCCCTTCGTCCAGCCACTTCTGTATATCTTTCTGAAGAGCATCTCGCGTGTTTCCCACACGCTCACCGACGCCCCAGATACCTTGCTTGAGGTTCAGCATGGCGTCGGCTGCCTTGTCTGATAAGTCCTGCGTCTCGGCGGTACCGCTTCCGAACGTGTCGTTGACCCAAGCACCTAAGGTGCGCTTGGCGGCGTTGTTGGCCATCCCTTTGGCGACGCCCTTCTGCACTTCCCGCGTGTCATCAGTCGTCCAACCGACGTTCTTCTTGAACTTGCCCCATGTCGTGCTGTCGGCCACGAGCTTCGCAGCGTTCTCGGCCTCAATCTGTTGTTTGACTTGCTGTCGGCGGAGAGCGTCGATCTGCCGCAGTCTGAGTTCCTCGGCTGACGGCTGGATTGGCGCGTAAGTCGTCGGCCGCGTGTGCGGCATGGTCGGGCGCCATTTGCCCTGCGTGGACTGCGATGGCTGACGAGGTTGTGGGTTCTTAGTTGCCTGTTGGATTACTTGACCCAATAGGCCAATTCCCACACCGATGAGGGCTGCCTCACCGGCGTCCAACCCGCCGCCACCACCCCCGCCGCTCGGTACGGAAGGGACATAAACATTGGCGCCGCCTGATGATGGGGGAGAAGCGCGACATGCCGCCGGGTTCTGTTGGCAGTACCGACCGTCGTTGAAGGCATCTTGGGCGTACAATTGATGAATCGTCGACATAGTTAGGGCGACGACTAGCCCTATTGTACGTTTCATGACCTTTCCCCCCTCTGTAGTATCAATGTCTCTATTCCGGTGCGTCCCACTTTCCCCTCCTGGTTTGGTTCTAGTCTCCCGTTCTCTTCCGGGTGAGCGTGCTTACGGCGACGGCTCAGCGCGGCGATGACGACGTCGATGCCGAACGGAGCGCCGTGCCTTACGGGATGGTTGTGGCCACGCTGCCGGCGGTGAAGATTAAGAATTTCTTTGTTGCACAGCGCCCCTCGCTAGTTGAATAAAGACAATAAGCGGTTGCTAATATGAGTGGGCAGATAGCGTTTCCGCTTGTTTTCAATCTGCAGTTGAATGCGCTTATATTATTGTTATCGATCGACGCGTCGTCATCGCCATCGTACCCCGTCAACTGTCGAAAAACGGGCTTGTTCAGACGCACAAAAGTAGCGTGGCGCCCATGATTATTCTTTTCGCGTGAAAACAAGTCTTCAAGCGCTGCACGATTTGCGCAAAAGTCACAGGGACCCATAGATGCTACCAGCGTATTTTAGCATCCTCTAAGATGTTCCCGATGTAAAGTCCCTGATTCCGGTTTTGATCGTGCGGGATGAACCCACACAGATCGACCGTCTCGCGCTCGGCGGCGCGACTGGCATCGGACGAACGGCCTGCACTCGAGACTGCAAGACGTCGTTCTCTTCAACGGCAGGCCAGCAGGGCCCGTCATTAGCGGCCTGGCGCTCCTCTCGATGCAGCCCAGAAAAGTTCTTTCGATCTTGGAGGGAGCGTTCGCGCACCTGCGCACCGATGGCGCATTCTACCAGTTCACTTATGGCCCCGGTACCCGATATCGAGGCCTCTGCTCGACCGCTTGGGTTTCAAAACTACTTATGTTGGCCACATTCGCAAATATTCCACGGCTACGGTCAATCGCATTCGACACCGGAAAAGACGAAAATGCGCCGTGCTCTAAACAGAAATGAAAACGCCCGAGGGGATGCTCATAGCTGTCGCGACGAAGACAGTGATCAAGGGATACGATCGCTGATATTGGCCCAGGACTTGGCCTAGGTTCTCTTTTTCTGCTGCTGCTCGATACCAACATCCAAGACGGTGCTGCTTGTACAGCCATTCGATTGGTCACTCAGACGACGAAGTCGAACTGTCCAAATAGCCCGTCGCCCGTTTCCTTCATGTCAAGAAGCAGAGATTCGTGGAAGATCCGATCTCCCGCGTTTCCCGGCTCGCCGGGGAAATAGAGTTGGGTGGTGAGGACGCTTCCGCCGGGACGTTGAACCTTGAAGTGGAAATGACGGGTGCGGCCGGGATAAAGCGCCGGCACGACCGTGTTGAACCACCAGCGGCCCTGTACGTCGGTAAACTGGTGTCCGCGCAGGCGAAATCCTTCACGGTCGTATTCACCGTTTTCGTCAGCATGCCAAATCTCGATAAGGCTGCCGGGCAACGGATGGCAGCGCCTGTCGAAGACAAACCCCGCAACGGTTATCCGTTCGCCATCAGGCGAACCGGGATAGAGATCACGGTTGAGCGGCGTGTTAGGCTTGAAGAAGGGACCGGCTTCTCGTTCAAGGGTGAGACCATCCCCATCATCGCATGCCTGGGTCAGAGGCAGTTCCGGGGCGGCTTGCGCGAACGCGCTCATATTGGCGGCATCAATGAGAGGCAGCGACAGAAAAGCTGTCAGAAGAGAGCGTCGGGTCGGGGACATGATGTTCTCCCTGTTTGGAACTGTTGGTGCAGAGGCGATTGCCGTTGATTTATTGCAACCGCCTGGAGGCGTTCGCCTGCGCTTCCCTGATCAGACCGGAGTACATCTTCTCCTTGCCGGGATACCACGGCATGGAGGCGATGGAGGCGAAACCGGGGATCGTTTCCATGTGGGCGACCATGCGTCTGCGCATGCGTTCGTCCGGAAGCGGGCCGGCCATCGCCTGGACGTTGTCGCTCATGTGATCGGGATTCGACGTGCCGCACAGAACGCTCGTGACCGCGGGATGCGCCATGACCCATTTCAGGAAGAACTGGGCCCAACTCGTCGCCCCGAACTCCTGCGCGAAATCCGGAAGTGAATGTCCCTCCACCACCTTCATCAGCCGCGCCTTTTCGAGGGGCAAATTGATGAGTACGCTCACGCCCTTGTCGGCCGCGGCCGGAAGCAGGCGCCGCTCGGCGTCGCGATTGAAGATCGAGTAGTTCGTCTGGACGAAGTCGACGTCGCCGCGTTCCACGATGGCCGTCAGTTGGTCTTGCGCCGCCGACTCGTGGTGGGTTACGCCGACATGGCGTATCAGGCCTTCCTGCTGCCATGCCTTCATCAGCGGGATGACGACAGGCGCATTGGTGATGCTGTGGCACTGCATGAGATTGATCGTGTCGCGCCAGGTGCGCAATCGCGACTGTCTGAAGCTTTCCTCGGCGTGGCTTTCATCGCCGAGATATTCTCCCGTGGCCCAGATCTTGTTGGCGAGGAAGAGCTCGTCCGATCCGGAAAACTCGCCCATGAACTGGCCGACGCTGACTTCGGCCGAGCCATAAAGAGGCGATGTGTCGACCACGCGACCGCCAGCAGCGATGTACCTCTCGAAGACCTGCCGGAGATCATCGCGACGATCACCCGGCTTCCTGTCGAAGGTCAAAAACGTGCCCAGACCGAGGGCGGTCACCTTTTCACCGGTGCGTGGCAATGCACGGGTCAGCACATCCGGGTTCGATCCCGCCGCTGACGACGCTGAATTTGCATCCTGAGCCTGGGCGGTGGTGGGGGCGGCCAGAGCCAGCCCCGTTGCGGCCGCGCCAACCGTTCCGAGAAAACCGCGTCGGTTGATCTTCGACTGGTCCATGAGATGTCTCCTGTTTCGCAATTGTCGATTTCAAAACTGCCAGCCGGCAGGGACCCAGGCGTAGACGCCATCGGTCTCGAGCATCCGGCCGAGGCCCGGAAAGGGAAAATGGAAGCCCAGCACCGGAATGCGATCGGCGGCCGCCCTGTCGAAGATGCGCCGGCGAGAGGCCAGCGCGGTTTCCTTGTCTCGATCGGGGCCGGGACGCCAGGGATTGTCGACGTTGACGACAGGGTGGTAGGCGAGGTCAGCCGTCAGCAACAACTGATCATTTCCGGAATGGACGAGGAAGGTCGCCATGCCCGGGGTGTGGCCGGATGCAACGATCGTCGTGAGGCCCGGCACGATCTCGGCGCCGGCTTCGTAGAGCTCGACATCGTTCATGACCGGTTCGAGGCTGCTCTTGATGGCTGCGGCGAAGCGCAAGCGAAAATCTTCCGGAACGGGCATGTAGGACAGATCCGGATCGGTGCGGACGAAGAAATCCCAGTCCGCCTTCGGCAGGAAGACGGTGGCGCGGGGGAAAGCCTTGCCGCCGTCCGCGGTTCTGAGGTTGCCGACATGGTCGGGATGGGTGTGCGAGATCACGATCGTATCGATGTCCGCGGGACCGAGCCCGATCGCCGCCAGGTTTTCGAAAATCCGGCCGCCATTCGGACCCATCGTACCGCCGGCGCCGGCCTCGATGAGAATCCGCCGTCCGCCGGTTTCGATCAGAAGGGTATTCAGGTTGAGCGTCATGTGATCGGTCGGCAGGAATGCGCGCCGCAGTACTTCCTGAAGCTCCGCCTCGGGGGCGTCGCTCGCATAAACCCTGGGCGGGCCGCCGATAACGCCGTCGCTCAGGACCGTCGCTCTGATCTCGCCGATACGGAAGCGGTAGTGACCCGCGTTTCCGCTCGCGGGTGTCATCATCGCCTGGGCATTCGCGATACCGCCACCGCCCGCAAGGAACATGCCTGATGCGCCGACGACAGCCGACAGCATGACAGCGCGTCTGTTTATAGTGAACGCATTCATCGGTATTCCCTTCACAATTGGTCCCCCGCTCCCCGCATCCAGCCGCGAGACTATGAATGTGACCGGTAAAAGGACGGCGAACAGAGCGAGACAGTTGACTACAGATCGATCATGACACGACATCATTGCGCTGATAAGATGGGCAAATGTTATCAGCTTGGTTAGGCTAGCTTTGCAATGAGCCCAATTCGTTTGGACAGTTTCGATGTGTTCGCGGCGATTGTACGCTGTGGTGGCTTTCGCGCAGCGGCGCTCGAGCGGGGCGTCTCGTCATCGGCCTTGAGCCAAACGATCAATGCCTTGGAAGAGACGCTTGGGATTCGACTCCTCAATCGAACGACGAGGAGCGTATCGCCGACGGAGGCAGGGCAGCGCCTCCTTGATCGCCTGACTCCGGCGTTGAGTGACATCCAGCTTGCGATCGCCGAGGTCGATGAGCTGAGGGACAGTCCATCGGGAACGTTGCGGATCAATGCGCCGGCTCCCGCCGTCGATCATCTTCTATGTCCCCTCGCGTTCGACTTCATGGAAACCTACCCAGTGGTCAAAATTGAACTCATCAGTGACGCTGCGGTGATCGATATCGTGGAGCACGCTTTCGACGCCGGTGTGCGGTTCGGCAAGCAGTTGGCGAAAGATATGATCGCAATTCCACTGGGTCTGCCGCTGCGATACGTGATCGTGGCTTCACCGGACTATATCGGACGAAATGGGCGACCGCTGACACCGCATGATCTCGTCCAGCACGACTGCATACGGCGCAGGTTTCCGGGGGGCACGCTGGTGTCATGGAGGTTCCACAAGGGAAACGACGAGATGGACATCACCCCGGAGGGACGTCTTACGCTCAGTTCGGCGCATAACGAGCTACAAGCGTCCTTAGCCGGCAGGGGTATAGCCCATGTATTTGACGAATATGCCAAGCCGCACCTCGACGCAGGCAGGTTGATCGAGGTTCTCGCGGATTGGAGCCCGACCCTGCCCAGTTGGTTTCTATATTATCCCAGTCGTCGTCTTCCCAGCGCCGCCATGCGAGCATTCCTCAATCATGTGAGGACCTACGAATGGGTCGATCACCCGGAACGCCAGTCTGAAACTTAGGGCGGTCCGCTGGATTGTTTAGCTTTTGGCCAAATGCGCTGAACGTGCCAATCGATACTCCTATGGAAAAACGCATGGGAGGATCATAGGAACTCGAATTCTTCTACCTGTCCTTTTCGGCGCGAAGCATAGTCGTGGGGTGGGGAACCACGTCAGCGCGCGGTCAGCCGATTCTTTAACGGGCAGATTTCGATGACCTCACTTTATGCGCTGCCACTCGATCTCGATCCTCGTGCCTTCCGGGCGCTGGAATTGTTCCGTCATCCGGTCGCCTTCGACAGTAAAGGTGAGTTGCTCGCGGGTGCGGGTACTTCCGATCCAATTCGGGAATGTCGCGCCTTCAACCCTGTTGCGGCTGAATTCCCCATTTCCGTCGACGGTGTAAGTTCCGAAGAAGCCAATGCTGCGTGACATGGCCGTCCGGTTCTCGTCGTCGGTACCTTCACCGCGCGCATTGGAAGCAAAGCGTTGAGTGTCGGCATCCGTCAGGACTGCCGCGAAATGCATGTCAGGCGTGAAGATCAAAAGACTGTTGGGGCGCTCCCCGTAGGCAGGAATGTTCTGACCCTCTGGATCGATCGTCGCCGACACCATCCGCCACGTTCCCACCACCTGGTTTTCCGCCGCCGTTTGCGCGAATGCCGGAAGAGAGGGGAGACTGATGGCGAGAGCGAAAACCGCTGATCGGATGAGCATGATCTTGTCCTTTACAAATGGTGGCGTTTGGCGCGCTTGAGCTGTCATCGCCGATCACAGATCCTGGCGGTCGGCGGAGTTCGCCACATCCTGCTGTGTCTTGAGGGCGGCCAGGCGCGCAGAAAGGGCCTGCGAGATCGAGGAATAGGCGGCGCTGCCGAGCGTCAGGCGCAGAGGAGGCGCTGCGCTTTCGGCCGCTGCAATCATCGCTGCCGCGGTTCGCGCCGCATCGCCCTTCAACACGAAGCTGCCATCGTTGATCGCGCGCCGCACGGCTCCGGCGGGTGTTTCTTCGTAGACATTCGTCGCATCGGCACGGACGAGGTTTGCCCCGAAATTCGTGCCTGTCGGGCCGGGCTCCGCGATGATGAACTCGACGCCGAAGGGTGCCACTTCCTGTGCGACGGATTCGACGAAGCCTTCGATGCCCCACTTGGTCGCGTGATAGAGGCTGAAGCAGGGATAGGCGATTTGTCCGCCCTCGGAGGAAACCTGCAGAATGCGTCCGCCTCCCTGCCGACGAAGATGGGGCAGTGCGGCGCGGATCAGATGGATGGATCCGGTGAGGTTGGTGGCGATTTGTTGATCGATCTGGGCATTCGTCAGCTCTTCGGCCGCACCAAACAGTCCGTAGCCAGCATTGCTGACGACCACGTCTATCCGGCCGTACCGTTGGAATGCGCTGTCGATGGCCGTTTGAATGCCCGCCGTGTCCGCGAGATCAAGCAGAACGACGTCAAGGCTTTCCCCGTATTGCTGCTGCAAGCCCGCTAATGGTTCGGAGCGGCGTGTCGTGGCGACCAGCTTGTCGCCTCTGGCGAGCAACTGCCGCGTCATTTCAAGGCCAAGACCTGAAGATGCTCCGGTGATGAACCATGTTTTCGGCATGTGAATTCTCTCTCTTCTGTTCCTCTCCAATGTAGTTCAGGACGATTGGTGCTATAAGATCGCCAAGACGAGATGAGTTGGTGAGGGATTTTCACGGATGGTGCGTCCCAGTTTGAACGATCTGGCAGCGTTTGCCGCAGTGGCGAGCCATCGCAGTTTCCGTAAGGCCGCCGACGCGATGGGCGTGTCGCGTTCGGCGCTCAGTCACGCGATCATCGGGCTGGAGAGCAAACTGGGTATCCGCCTGTTGAACCGCACGACACGCAGCGTATCGCTAACCCAGGCTGGGGCTCAGCTGCTTGCTCGGCTCGATCCGGTTCTTCAGGATCTCGATCAGGCGCTCGATACACTTTCCGAGGCGCGTGGAAGTCCGAGTGGAGAACTGCGGATCAATGCGAATAAAAGCGGCGCCCGCATTCTTCTTCGGGATGTCATCCCGCGATTTCTTGATCTAAATCCCGAAGTCGAGCTCGATTTCGTCTCGGAAGGCCGGCTTGTCGATATCGTGGAACAGGGTTTCGACGCCGGCGTGCGCCTTCTTGAAGCCGTCCCCCAAGACATGGTCGCGGTCAGGTTCGGCGGCGACGTTCGTTTCATCGCCGTAGCCGCTCCATCTTATCTCCAAGGTCGTGGAACTCCCAACACGCCCGATGATCTACACGCTCATTCTTGCATCCGCCAACGTCTGCCCAGCGGAAAGCGCTATCGGTGGGAGTTTTCCAGACGCGGCGCCGAATTTGCTGTCGACGTCCCAGGCAATCTCACCTTGGACGACAATGATCTCCTGGTAGAGGCAGCGGCCGCCGGACGCGGCATAGCATACGTCCCGGAACACTTCGCCCAGTCGTTTCTAAAGTCGGGGCGGCTTGTCACCATTCTGGCTGACTGGTGTCCACCGATGCCCGGTCTGGCGCTCTACTACCCTCGCAATCGACACGTGCCGTCACCACTCCGTGCCTTCATCGACATTTTGAAAGAGGCAGACAAGGCGCGATGAATACGCCGTGAAGAAGTGACACCCTACATACCTCCTGGCGGGCGCGGTCGGATGATCAGCCGGCCTCTGCCCACAGTACGGTAAACAGCCAGAAAAAGCCCATCAACATCGCGCCAACAGCTGGTACAACCAGAGTGTATCCCAGCAGGGCGAGACCTGCCTTCGGGCTGCGATCGATGAACGCACCCACCAGCCAGCCGATCGCCGCAAGGGCAAAGATACCGTAGATGAAGGCTGTCCAGATCTCGTTGCTCATGGCTTATCTTTGCCTGAGATCGTCATCCAGGTCTACCGCCCAGGTCTACCGCCGCCCCAGCAAGCTCCGCATCCGGTTGCGCAGGAGGCGCGCCATGTTGCGGGTCTCGCGGTAGAGATGAAGCTGCGACGCCGCCTGGCGGGCGAGGCGGTCGGCGTCCGGCGAAAGCCCGATGACCAGCGTGCCCATCGGCTTGCGCTCCATCCACAGCCTGCTCATGACGGGATGGTCGGGCACGGCGCAGGAATCGGTCATCATGATGTTGGGGTCGTCGAGATGCTGCCTGGTCACCTCGATCATCAACAGCGTGCCCGGCGAATAGGCGGACAGCGTCTCGTCATAGGCCGTCTTCCAGGTGTAGGCGACGCCGGCCTCGACGAAGACGATCAGGCTGGCGATGGTGCGGTCGTCGAGCGTCAGCGAATGGATGCGGCACAGATCCTGTTCGGCCAGCCGGTGCACGGCCTCGCGGGCGAAGGCGGCGCGGTAGCGGTCGATGGCCATTGCGGTGCGCTCGCGGCCTTTCCAGCCGGCTGCTTCGAGCGTCAGGAAACTTTCGATGGCATGACGGATATTCTCCGGCCCGCGCGCCACCTGGTGCTCCAGCCGGCCGAGGTCGCCGAGGCGGCGCTTCAGGCGGCGGAATTCGCGATAGTGATGCGCGCGAAGCGAGACCTTCAGATATGCTTCGCCGTCGAGTTCGCTTTCGAGCACCGGGCGTTCGGCCTTGCCGGTGATGACCAGCGTCAGGCCATGCGTTTCGGCGACGCTGGCAAAGAGGCTCGCCACCGGGCCGTCGAGCCTGACGTCGGGCAGGACGAAGACTTTCGGCAATTTGAGATGCGGCCGCGACAGCATCGCGAAGAAATCCTCGATGACGCCGACCGGATCGTCGCGATCGACCAGCGGCGTGCCGATCGGGCCGAACGGGCTCGACCAGGTGCGCATGACCGGGACGCCGAGCGGCACGCCCGGCCGCTCCACCGAGAACGGCACCAGCAGGCGCAGCCGGTTACGGTATTCGTCGCCGTCGCGGATCACCGCCAGCCGCACCTCGCGGTCTTCCAGCCTCGGCATGGCCGGCGCCAGGAAGCGTGGATTGAAGAAGATGTTGGGCTCGATCGTGCGGGCGCAGAGATAATCCAGTTCCTCGACCAGGTCGAAGCCGGCGGAGGCCGGATAGATGGCGAGCTTGCGCTCGGGGCGGTTGTTGGCCAGGATTTCGATATGGGCGGGGTCGGCCTCGCGGGCGAGCCCGGCCAGACCGGACACCATGGCGCCGGCCGGGCCGCCGCTGGTTTCTTCGAGCAAGGGGATGGCAGCCATCACGCGGCTCCTTTGGCAGGTACGAAAATAGCCATGACGATGCCGAGCTTGCGCCAGACGGTGAAGGACAGCGCGGCTGCCTCGAAGATCATGGCGAAGGCGGTAGCCATGGCGGCGCCCCACAGACCAAAAAGCGGGATCAGCAGCACGTTGAGGCCGATGTTGAAGGCCAGCGTCATGGCATAGACGGCGGCGCAGATGTTCTGGTTGCCGCTCATGGTGAGCAGGCTTTCGCAAGGGCCGACGGCGGCCCGCGCGACGACGCCGAAGACCAGCAGGAACAGCAACGGATAGCCGGCGGTGAATTCGGGGCCGAACAGGGTCAGCATCGGCTCGCCCAGCACCAGCACCATGAGCGCCATGGCCAGCGACGGCCAGAAGGTCCACGACACCGTCTCGCGGGCGAAGGCGGCGAGCTTTTCCGGTTCGCCATGGGTGAATTGCGCATAGCGCTGGGCAACGCCGGCCTTGACCGCGAAGTAAACGAAATGCACCAGCGCCAGCGTCTTGACCGTGGCGAAATAGACGGCGACGTCGTCGGGGTCCATATAGGCGCCGACCATCAGCACATCGGCATTGGTGAGCAGGAAGAAGAAGCTCTCGACCAGGAAGATCGGCAGCGACACGATGAACCATTGCGCGAAATGCACCTTCATCGGTCCGGATGGGATCTTTTTATCGATGCGCGACGTCACGCCAATGAGCTGGCCGAGCGTGGTGGCATAGGTGGCGGCAATCGCGGCGAAGATCGCGGTTTTGGCGTCGGGCGCATAGCCCAGCAGAAGCATCAGCGCCATGAAGGCCAGGATCAGCACCGGCCGTATCAGAAAGGTCGGCGAGAGCGCGAACAGCGCCCATGAGTTCGCCCGCGCCAGCCCCTGCACTAGGTCGGACATGGCGATCATCGGCAGCAGGATGAGGCCGAGGATGAACGGCACGACATAGTAGTTTTCGATAAAGGGCGAGAGCAGCCAGACGCCGAGCGCGCCAAGGGCTGCGATCGCGGTGGAGGCAATCAGCACGAACAGGCGGCTGGTCATCACGATGCCGCGCAATTCGGCCAGCATGCCGCGCTCGCTGTATTCGGGAATGAAGCGGATGACCGAGGTGTGGAAGCCGAGGCAGGCGAGATTGCCGACGATGACCATCGTCACCCAGACGAGGACGAAGATGCCGTATTCGAACGAGCCCATCCAGCGCGCCATCAGCACCTGGCTGACGAAGGCGATGACGGCGCTGATGATGCGGACGGAAAAGGCGATCAGCGACATGCGCCCGGCTTCGCCGCGCTCGTCGGCGGTGAACAGCACGGCGTCGATGCGGCCAAGCAACGGCTTTACGCGCAGCGCAAGGCGCTGCGGCAGGAACCGCCCGGCTGTCGTCGCCGCGGAAAAGCGCACCCAATACTCTCCGTTTTCCGCCTCTTTTCTGCCTATGCGTGTAGCGAGAACACATTAAGAAACGGTTGGGTGGGGTGGAGGGTCGGCGCAGCGGGCGAAAGGCCAATGGTTTGGCTTTCGAGCGCGAACGGTGAAGATCCGGTCCGCCTTCGGGCGGATCAAAGGTCCAGTGGACCTTTTGAAGGGGCAGAACGCCCGATGGGCAGGGAGCCATGGTGAGGGCCAGAGGAATTGCCTCGGCCTGTGCTTCCTAAGCCGTTCGGCCATTGAATGGGTGCAACGGCTCTTCCCTGCCGGGATGGGCACTCCAGCCGGAGAAACTGTCATCAAGACTAAGGGAGGCGGCTTGATGGGTGTGGATAACTTTTTCGAGCTGCGCAATTCAAAGCCATAGCGCCTAGGTGTTGTACACCGCTCGGAACTTGTATGTCCTTCGATTGGTGCAGATGATTGCGACTCGAAATAGGGGTGGAGGAAAACAATGGATGACAAGAAGTCCGAACATAAAAAAGGGCCAGCAAAAGGCGATTTCATTGCCCCACCGGCTATAGCCGACACAGACGAAGCCAAGGACGCTTTGCCATCACAGGAGGAATTTTGGCGACCGCCAGCGCGATTTGGGTCAGTTCCTGTCGAAAGGGAACCCCTTGGATGGGACCGACGGCGCGGTTTTCGGAAGCTTTTTCCGCTGGCGCCTTTGCCTTTTCAGGTTGTCGAGCGTGTAGCATTCGGCCACCCGGAGCTTGAGCCCAACCGGCTATTTTGGGGCGACAATCTGCATGTCATGCGGCAACTTCCAAGTGAAAGTATTGACCTGATCTATATTGACCCGCCGTTTTTCTCAGGTCGGAACTACAATGTCATTTTTGGCGACCAGAACGAGCTGCGTTCCTTTTCCGACATTTGGGAAGGAGGGATGCCCGGCTATCTTATCTGGTTGAATGCGCGCCTGTATGAAATGAAGCGACTTCTAAGAAAAGGTGGGAGTATTTATGTTCATCTAGACTGGCATTCTGTCCATTACGTCAAGGTAGAGCTTGATAAAATATTCGGTGCAGATGCCTTTCGGAATGAGGTTGTCTGGTACTACTACAACAAAATGCACGATCGTCGAAAAAAATTGCTCCCTAGATCGCATGATTCCATTCTTGTATATGCTAAATCTGGAGGGACACCAAAATTTTCACCTGTTGATATACCGCTTGAGCAGCCGGTGAAGCGGCTTGCACGCAAGAAGGTCGGCGGGCGCGCAGTGAACGCGCGAGACGAAGATGGGAACATCATATATATAATGAAAAACTCGCGTGCCCTGGATGATGTATGGAGAATTTCTATGCTTCAACCAGCCGACAAGACTTATAGAATAGGCTATCCTACCGAAAAGCCGCCGACCTTGCTGGAATATATCATTAAAACTTCGTCCGAAGAGGGGGACGTTGTCGCGGATTTTTTTGGCGGAGGAGGGGTCACACCGTTTGTTGCTCATCGTCTAAATCGTCGCTGGATCGCTTGTGACCAATCTCGCGTAGCAGTAGCGATCACGGCCGGTCGAATTACGCGCCAAGTAGAAGAGGGCACCGGGCGCCTGTACCCTGTGCCAGACTTCACGGTCGAACACTGGGGCGTCTATGAGACTGGCCGATTGGCCAAAACGCCTCCTGATCAATTCCGTGCGTTTGTACTTCGTGCCTTCGGCGCCGTGCCGGAAGAGGGTAGCACCATCCATGGTATGAAGGGCGCTGTGCCGGTCTGGGTCGGAAATCCAGATCCGAAAAAGAGTGTTACTGCTGAAGAGGTCGTCGCGTTCGCCAACGCCGTGCGTGGGGGGCTTCGCTATCAGCAGGACAATCTGCGTGACGGGATCATGCTGGCGTGGGCATTTAAACCCGACGCTGTACAGGCGGCCGAGCGATTGAAGCGGCTGGAAGCAACAGACCTCGACTTTATTCGCTTAGAACAAATCCGGATCGACTCGCCGCGTTTCCGCGAGCATGTTGCCGCGTTGTCCACGGATCATGCTGACTACGCCAACTTTTTGACCTTTGTACAGCCACCAAAAGTGGAAGTCGCCTGGAAGCGCTTAGGATCAAGGCACTATCGCTTCGATGCGGGAGACAGCATCGTGATGAACCAAGGGGCAAAAATTATCAATGTGCAGTGGGACTTTGACTATGGTGAGCACTTCTCATCCAGCCCCGGCCATGCATATAAGCGCGGCGCGGATGCCATGACGGCGGACTATGAGTTTGCTTCTTCCGGCAGGAAGACCGTGGCAGCCAAGGTTCAAGACGATATGGGCGGCGAGGGCCTGTGGACGGGCAAAGTCGAGGTCAATTAGACAATGTTCAATCAGTTTGGGCCCTACGAAGACGAGTTCGCCGCGTGGCGGCGTGACGGTCTGCCAGGGCTGTCACCTGAATCCTACCGATTTGTGGAAGCTCTTACCTCGGTAGAAGACGACACGGCGCCTCGCGAAGGGACATTGTGGCCACACCAGTGGGAGGCCTTCTTGAGGGTGGTCTACGCTCACGAGGTGTTGGGTGGGAAGACGATAGGCGCGAACGGCCTGTTGTTAAACATCGTGACCGGCGGTGGCAAGACGGCCTTGATCGCCGCTTTAATTGCTTGGTTACGGATAGCACACGGGACACAGAAGTTCGTGCTCCTTTGCCCCAACCTAATCGTGAAGGATAGGCTGCAGAAAGACTTCGAAAAGGGAAAAGTGTTTGCCGATCGCGACCTCCTACCTTCTTGGTCAGGAGTAAGGCCGGAGGACTTTGCCTCCCTGACACTTGGTGGCAATGGAAGCGGATGGGCGGGGCTGCTCGGTGCCAACATTATAATAGGTAACATTCATCAGTTCTATGCAAGCAATAAAGCCGGACAAAGCAATCTATCGGGCCTTATGAATGGACCTGACTTCGCCGTTTTCAATGACGAGGCACACAATTCGGCTGCAACTGAGTATGATTTAGCACTGCGAAAGATGAGGGAGAAGACAATCTTGCGTGTGGATACCACGGCCACACCCGATCGCGCGGACGGAACCACACCCGACAGCACTATGATTTATGAGTATGGAGTGCAAGAGGCGCTTTATGACGGTATTATCAAAACGCCGGTCGTATATCAGCCCGACATCACCCTGGTCCAACTAACTTACACGGACGCTCGCAGCGGCGAACAGCGACGTGTCGAGGAAATCGATTGGGCAGAGGTGGATAGATTAGGCCTATCGGCGACACAGTGGGTGACGGATGACGAACCGATGCGCCAGCAAATGGCTATAGCGCTGCGTCGACTTGAAGAGCAGGAGCGTCGCGCCAAGGGACGTTATCAGCCGATCCTTTTCGTGGTTGCCGTATGTAAGGCTGATGCGGAGAAGGCGGCACACACGCTGGATGCCTTCTTCAAGATTCGTACATTGCTCGTTACGGAGGACAGTGATGAAACCGAGCGGCAAAAAGCGCGCGAACTTAGCCAGCAGCGGAAGAGGGGAAATCCTTACCGCGCCGTTGTGAGCGTGCTTATGCTTCGTGAAGGCTGGGATGTTCCAGAAGTTGGCGTGATTCTGCTTCTACGGAAGTTCTCAAGTGAGGTCTATGGTCAACAGGTGATTGGGCGCGGTCTGCGTCGTGTCAGAACTGCCGGCTTAACTCCAGATGAGCCGCAAATTTGTGCGGCGGTTGACCATCCCAAATTAGGGCACGACTGGCTGTGGCGCATCTTCAACGCCAAGCGACGGGAAGGTGTGCAGATCGACGACCTATTTGATGAAACCGAGGATCTGCCTGAACCTCCGCCGAAGCAAGTTATGGACGCGCCTGGAAATGTGATCGATGTGCCGCCGATTGATCCAAATTTGGTGGGCGTCGGTGAATTCGACTTGGGAGAGTTCGACGTCGCTCCCGAACCAATGCAAGGCTGGCGGCTGCACTTGGATATGATCGAGTATGAGCCGACCGTGACCGAGATTACCGGTGTTCAGATCGCTGGTGTGACAGGGCAGGAACTTGCCGGGGAGGGCTGGAAGGTGGTCCAGTCTGCGCCGGAGTTGGAACCTTGGAAGGCTACAAAGCCGATAATTTCTGATGCGGATGTTCGTGAAGCTGTGAAGGCCCAAGTTCTTGAGATCGCGGAGGACCTTACAATCGCAGCAGGGTATGCCGCCACTTTCAAGGACCGCGTTTACAGTGGGCTGATGCAGCACGTCAGGCGAAAATTTATGAGCGGAAACTCTCTTGGCCTAGCTGATCGTGCAGAGGTCGACTACGCTTGGAAGATGCTGCTGCAGATGAAGTCCCGTGTGGCAGCGATACCGGGTCTCGTTGCCGGGATGATCGAACATGACGATCAGTAAGCGCGGCAACTTCTTTGCGCCTAACAAGAGCCCTTGGAGTTTTGAGAAATACGACAGCGATCTGGAACGCCGTATGATGCGCCGGCTAGAAAGTGATCCTCACGTGGTCAAATGGATGAAGCGACACCAGTTGGTTATTCCTTGGATCGATGGTCAAAAGCATCAAAGGCGCTATTCACCGGATTTCCTCGTGGAATACGAGGATGGTCGCAAGGCAATCGTCGAGGTCAAAGATCCGAGTCGCATCGACAGCAATGATGTACAGCGCAAGCGTAAGGCGGCTGAAATCTGGTGCCGGCAGCGAGGGATGACCTACGACATTGCGACGATCGGCTAAATTCATGCAACGCGAAGAATGACCCTGGCCCGTAACGGTTGCACGGCGCGTGGCGCGGAAACGCTACCGTGGGATCAGGACAGCGCCCGGCTCTTTCGCAAGATCGTGCCACAGATGGTGCTTTGGCTACCGGAAGAAGAGGCCGCGCAGTTGAAGTTCGAGTTTGAGGCCGAGATGGTGCGGCTGAAGGCGGCGTAACAACGGATACGTTGGCGGGACAGCGCCCCCCTCTGGCCTGCCGGCCATCTCCCCCTCAGGTGGGGAGATTGGCTAACCGCATACGTCCGCGCCCCCTCATCCGCCCTTCGGGCACCTTCTCCCCGTGTGAACGGGGAGAAGGGAAGGCGGCGCTTACGCGAACGCGCCGT
This sequence comes from Mesorhizobium sp. STM 4661, assembly GCF_000359125.1. GTDB lineage: Bacteria > Pseudomonadota > Alphaproteobacteria > Rhizobiales > Rhizobiaceae > Mesorhizobium. The sequence continues at coordinate 91,295 of NZ_CAAF010000025.1, forward strand.
GGCAGTGCTTGTACTTCTTGCCCGACCCGCACGGGCAGGCTTCGTTGCGGCCGACCTTGCCCCAGCTTGCCGGGTTGTTGGGGTCGCGGTTTTCGGGGGCGACGGTGGCGTGGGTTTCCTGGCGGACCAGGAGTGCCGTCTCGCCGCCGTCGAAATCGTCCTCGCCGGTGGTGCCGTCGATGTGGCTGCCGAACATGTCGGGCGCCTCGGGCGGCGGCGCTTCGGCGGCCTGGCGGACCAGCTCGACGCGCATCAGTTGCGCTGTGACGGCCTGGCGCAGATTGCCCAGCAGCGCCTGGAACAGCTCGAACGCCTCGCCCTTGTATTCCTGCAGCGGGTCGCGCTGGGCGTAGCCGCGGAAGCCGACGACGGAGCGCAGATGGTCGAGGTTGACGATGTGCTCGCGCCACAGATGGTCGAGCGTCTGCAGCACGACCGAGCGCTCGACATAGGTCATGACGTCGGGGCCGAAACGCTCGGCGCGCTCCTTGGCGGCGGCGTCGGCGGCCTGGGTGATGCGCTCGCGGATATCGTCCTCGGCGATGCCCTCTTCCTTGACCCATTCGTCGATCGGCAGATCGAGGTTGAGGAATTCGGCCACCTCGGCCTTGAGGCCGGCGACGTCCCACTGCTCGGCATAGGCGTTTTCGGGAATGGCCTTGGCGACGATCTCGTCGATGACGCCCTCGCGCATCTCGGCGATCATTTCGGGAAGACCCTCGCCGTCCATCAATTCGATGCGCTGCTCGAACACCACCTTGCGCTGGTCGTTCGAGACGTCGTCATATTTCAACAGGTTCTTGCGGATGTCGAAGTTGCGCGCCTCGACCTTCTTCTGCGCCTTTTCCAGCGCCTTGTTGATCCAGGGATGGATGATCGCCTCGTCTTCCTTGAGGCCGAGCTTCTGCAGCATGCCGTCCATGCGCTCGGAGCCGAAGATGCGCATCAGATCATCCTGCAACGACAGGAAGAATTTCGAGCGGCCCGGGTCGCCTTGTCTTCCTGAACGGCCGCGCAGCTGGTTGTCGATGCGGCGGCTTTCATGGCGTTCGGTGGCGAGCACGTAGAGGCCGCCGGCGGCAAGCGCCTTTTCCTTCAGCCGGGCGACGTCGTCGCGGATGGCCTTTTCCTTCGCCGCGCGCTCGGGACCTTCCGGCATGTCGCCAAGCTCGTCGGCGATGCGCATATCGGCATTGCCGCCGAGCTGGATGTCGGTGCCGCGGCCGGCCATGTTGGTGGCGATGGTGATGACGCCGGGCTTGCCGGCCTGGGCGACGATCGCCGCCTCGCGCTCGTGGTGGCGGGCGTTCAGCACTTCGAAATCCTTAAAACCTTCCTTGCGCAGGCGCTCGGCGAGCTGCTCGGATTTCTCGATGGAGGTGGTGCCGACCAGCGTCGGCTGGCCCTTGGCGCTGGCCTCCCGGATCTCCTTGACGATCGCCTTGTATTTCTCCTCGACCGTCCGGTAGACCTCGTCGTCCTCGTCAACGCGGACGACCGGCAGGTTGGTCGGGATCTCGGTGACTTCGAGGCCGTAGATGTTGCCGAATTCCTCGGCCTCGGTCAGCGCCGTGCCGGTCATGCCGGAAAGCTTCTTGTAGAGGCGGAAATAATTCTGGAAGGTAACGGAGGCGAGCGTCTGGTTCTCCGGCTGGATCGCCACATGCTCCTTGGCCTCGAGCGCCTGGTGCAGGCCTTCCGAATAGCGGCGACCGGGCATCATGCGGCCGGTGAATTCGTCGATGATGACGATCTCGCCATTGCGCACGATATAGTCCTTGTCCTTCTGGAACAGCCGGTGCGCCTTCAGCGCATTGTTGACGTGATGGACGATGGCGACGTTCTCGACGTCGTAGAGCGACTCGCCCTTGAGCAGGCCGGCGTCGCGCAGCAGGTTCTCCAGCTTCTCGGTGCCGTCCTCGGTGAAGATCGAGGTCTTCTGCTTCTCGTCGATCTCGTAGTCGGCCGGGCCGAGCTTCAGCATGAAGGCGTCGATGGTGTTGTACATTTCCGAACGGTCCTCGAGCGGACCGGAAATGATCAGCGGCGTGCGCGCCTCGTCGACCAGGATGGAATCGACCTCGTCGACGATCGCGTAGCTGTGGCCGCGCTGCACCATCTGGGCGCGCTCGTATTTCATGTTGTCGCGCAGATAGTCGAAGCCGAGCTCGTTGTTGGTGGCGTAGGTGACGTCGGCGGCGTAGGCGGCGCTGCGTTCCTCGTCGGACAAGCCATGGACGATGACGCCGACGGTAAGGTCGAGGAATTTGTAGACGCGGCCCATCCATTCGGAGTCGCGCGTGGCAAGATAGTCGTTGACGGTGACGACATGGACGCCCTTGCCGGCGAGCGCGTTGAGATAGACGGGCAGCGTGGCGACCAGGGTCTTGCCCTCGCCGGTGCGCATCTCGGCGATGCCGCCATTGTGCAGCACCATGCCGCCGATCAGCTGCACGTCGAACGGGCGCATGCCGAGCACGCGGCGCGCCGCCTCGCGCACGGTGGCGAAGGCCGGTATCAGCAGGTCATCGAGAGAGGCGCCGTTGGCGATGTCCTGGCGGAATTTCCCGGTGCGGGCCGTCAGTTCGGCGTCGGAGAGCGCCCGCATCTCGTTTTCCATGGCGTTGATCGCCTCGACGCGCGGCCGGGTCGACTTGACCCGACGATCGTTGGAGGAGCCGAAAACCTTACGGGCGAGACCGCCGAGACTGACCATCCAATGGCCCTTTCGATAGCATTCCTAGTCGTTGCGACGGGCACCGGCCGGCCCCATCAATTCCGCGTGAAACGCGGACAAACGCAAAAAGCGCCCGGAAAACGGTTCTGGACGCAAAGTCGTTGGACAGATAAGAGGGGGCTCAATCGATGTCAACGCCGCGCTCGCCCTGTCGACCGCGCCAAATTCCGCCACAATCTGGCTGATCTGAACAGCCGCCAATCCCATCGGAGTACATCTTATGTCCCTATTGTTCCGCCGTGCGTCGTTCGCCAGCCTTGGTCTGGCCGTCGGGTTGTCGGCTCTCTCGCTGTCGCCGCTGATGGCGCAGGATACCGCTCCCGCCCAGCCTGCGGCGCCCGCCCAACCGACCGCCCCCGCGCCGGCGGCACCCGTCGATCCGAATGCCGTGGTCGCGACCGTCAACGGCCAGACGCTGACCGAGGCGGACCTTGGGCTTGCCGAAGGCGAGCTGTCGCAGCAGTTCGCGCAGCTGCCGCCCGAACAGCGGCGCGCGGCGGCACTTTCGGCGGCGATCGAAATCAGGGTCATGGCCGCCCAGGCGGTCACCGACGGCCTCGACAAGGATCCCGATTTCCAGCGCCGCATGGCGTTCCTGCAGCAGCGCGCCCTGCATGGCGAGTTGGTCGAAAAGGGCGTCGTCGACAAGGTCACGGATGCCGAGGTTCGCGCCCGCTACGACCAGGAAATCGCCAACACCCCGCCGACCAACGAGGTGAATGCCCGTCACATCCTCGTGAAGACGAAGGAAGAGGCCGACGCGATCATCAAGCAGCTCGACGGCGGCGCCGACTTCCAGAAGCTCGCCAACGAGAACACCAGCGACCCGAGCGGCAAGACCAGTGGCGGCGACCTCGGCTGGTTCGGACCTGGCCAGATGGTGCCGGAATTCGACAAGGCTGCCTTTGCGCTCGCGGTCGGCAAGTACACCGAGCAGCCGGTGCAGACGCAGTTCGGCTGGCACGTCATCAAGGTCGAGGACAAGCGCACCAAGCAGCCGCCGGCCTTCGACGAGGTCAAGGACCAGGCCAAGCAGGCCGTCATCCGCGACAAATATTTCGCCCTGGTCAAGTCGCTGCGCGCCGCCGCCAAGGTCGAAATTCCCGACGCCAACCTGAAGAAAACGGTCGACACGCTGGAAAGCACCAAGTAGGCGCGCCATCGGCGAAGCTGCCGATCTCCCCCCTTGCGGGGGAGATTTCCGGCGGGGCAGAGGGGGTGCGAAGGATCGCGGCTTCAATCCAGCTTGGGTTCCTCGCCCCCACGAAAGTGGGGGAGAGGTGGCTCGGCGAAGCCGAGACGGAGAGGGGGAACCGCG
>NZ_CAAF010000024.1 GCF_000359125.1 Mesorhizobium sp. STM 4661
CCCCGCGTTGTGAGTTCAGCGTTGGAAATGGCACTTCCACGGGCCAACTATGCGTATGGACAATTTGCGTTTCGCTCGGAATAGCCGCCCGGCATTCGGCGTCGGTCGAGGCGTGCCGGACCTCGCACAGCGGATGACTGGAGCCAGCTCCGGCTATCAGCACAACATGATGCCCAAGACGAACCAGCTCCGTTGCCAGCCAATCGACCTGATTCCGCCGTAACCCCGACAGGGTATCACGCCTCTCAGAACGAGCGTCACTCGCAATGTTCTTGCCACCCCAATCCCTTTCCCAAGCAAGTTTCAGTTGCATCACGGATCCAAGCATTGTCAAGATCGGGCCAAATCGTAGAAGCCCCGAACCCCTTTTTTGGCGCCGCATGCATATCGTCCAGATATGCTGTCGCAAGGTACGGAACATTCGTTTGTTAAAGTCATGCTTTTTCTTCGCGGCAGACGCCAAGTATTTTCCCTATGGCGTGCTGGCTGCGCGTCGTGTGCTCGACATATCTGCGCCGATGCAGGGTTTCATCCTGCAGATAGGCGTCAGCGACAGCGACCTGCAGGTCGCAAATCGGATTCTCGATGGCCAGGTCACGATCGTGGATGTATCGAATTTCCTGGCGGGGCTGGTGCTCAATCCCGGTCATCTCAGCCTCGCTATATATATCCGGTTGTTCGCCGACAGGTTGCGCGAGTTCGAACCGTATGATCGCGTTGTCTATGCAGACAGCGACGTGCTGTTCAATCGATCTGTGGCCGACTTGGCCAACTCGGAGTTGCGGGCGCCGCTCCTGGCCGCTCACGACGAGCAGAGCTATTTCAATCCGCGATATCGCAAACGCCTGTCGATGCAGCCTGGCGCTCCGCGGTTCAATTCCGGGATCCTGATGTTCGACATGGCGCAGGTCCGTCACCAGGGACTTCTCGATCGCGCGCGACAGGTTGCATTGGAGAACGACGGCCTCGACCAGGACGCATTGAACGTCGCTTTCGAAGGCAAATGGCAGACGATGCATCCGTTCTGGAACGTGATGACGAACTACAGCAGCCAGATACCGTTCGATAGGGCATATGCCCGGCATTTCAGTTGGGGCAAGCCGTGGGATCGTCGGCCAATCGGTGTCGAAGTCGATGCTTTGGCAATCTATCGCGATCTCTCAAAGGGCACGCCCTGGGCTGATCGCTTCAATCAAGGGCTGCCGATCAAGCGAGGCGCCCTCAAGAGTCTGGGTCGAAAGTTCGACGCCATCAGCGGCTTCCTGATTAATGACGAGAAGCGAAAGCGTCGATCCCGCTATGATGCGGAACGCGCAAGCGCCATCTTTGCTCTTCATGCTGAGCAGGGGCTTATGGCCGTAAGCTTTTCCGAAGTCATTGCCGGCTTTGCAAAAAAAGGCTGCGTCCTAGACCTTGGAGCGGCAACCTGCGATATGAAACGGCCTCAAGGCGTTTGTCCCAGCATCGTGCCAGCTCTGTGCGATCATCGGAGTGGCGCCGGCGCCCGAGCAGACGAAGTCAGCTCGGGCATCCCGAGAATACGCGGGCCGATTGCGCTGACGTCAGGTTTGATATCGGCCAAGCAGGGAGGGAGGACAGCATGGCGTTTGCTAGGACATTGCGAACCAAACTTGGCCTGCGCCGCAAGAAACCCTTGCCGAAGTTCGCGTCAGTCGGCCGCCGGACCTATGGGGTCAATCCGGGAATGATATTTGGCTGCGCAGAGCACGCCGAGTTGAAGATAGGTGCCTTTTGCTCGATCGGAAACGAAGTGCTTTTCATGTGCCGGGCAAATCATCCGACATCACTGGTTTCCACTTACCCCTTCAAGGTCAAAATGACGAAGGAGGTTCCAACCGAAGCGGACCTCCTGCTCAACGGCAACTTGCTTGCAGATAGGCAACGACGTCTGGATCGGGCGCCGCGCCATCATTATGCCCGGCATAGAAATAGGTGACGGTGCGGTCGTCGGCGCCGGGGCGATCGTCACCAAGGACGTTCTTCCGGTTGATTGGAACCAGCAGCGATCCCTTCTGGGCTTCTAGTCACAGCCCCAGTCCGTTCGGCTTTTCATCCTCGGCGATACACATGGCCGGTCTCTCTGCATCGACTGTGAAAACAATAGGGCACGGAAAGCCGGTCAGAGAGACGGGCCTTGAAAACTCGGCAATTACAGAGACCGACTGGGCGTTTGAGCCCGACTGTTTAAGGGAAGCCCAGTCTAACCCGCGGAAACGTCGACCGAATTTCGAGCCAGTCGAAATAGCCAAAACTAACAGTGACTGAGTGGTGATCCCGACAGGAATCGAACCTGTGACCTACAGATTAGGAATCTGCCGCTCTATCCTACTGAGCTACGGGACCACGCGGCCCGACACATAGCCGCTTCGGGGCGGTTCGCCAAGAGGCTGGCGGCACGCAATCAGCGGGCGCGATCCACGCACGCGGTACCTGGCGATAGTGATGTCCTTGCACATCCACAGGCAAGCTGGGTAAATTGCCGCTTGCGCCTGACCCAAACCTTGGCGCGCGAGTTGCCGGCGATCGATCTGCTTCTGGGAGACCGATATCTATGACAAGGCTGGGCATATTGTTTATCTCTCTCGCTATGGCGCTATTTTGCGCTTCGTCCGCATTCGCATTGGACGAAAAGCTGGAAGTGAAATCCCGCACGCTTGCCGACGAGGACTTCCTGCGTGGCAACACGATGGCGGGCACGCCGGTGACGCTAACCGGCTACCTCAGTGGCCCGGAAGGCGTGGACAAGCTGCCGGTCGTCGTCTTGCTGCATGGCTCGGATGGACCGAGCAGCGGCGCGGTATGGGGTTGGGAGCGGTTTCTGAACGGCATGGGCATCGCAACGCTGAGCCTCGACAGCTACACCGGGCGAAACCTCACCCAGGTTTCGACCGATCAATCTGTTTTGGTCAATTCACACAAATCTACGATGCCTACAGAGCCGTCGATACGCTCGCCGCCCATCCTCGGGTCGACGCATCGCACATCGCCGTGATGGGTTTTTCACGCGGTGGCAATGCGGCGCTGTACTCGGCAATGACGCGATTCCAGAAGTCATTCGGGCCGACCAAAGCGCGCATCGTGGCGCATCTACCTTTTTACCCTGCCTGCAATTTCCAGCTTGTCGGCGAATTGGAGGTTGCCGAGGCGCCAATCCGGGAATTCCACGGCGCCGATGACGATTGGACGCCCGCCGCGACCTGTCGCTCCTACATCGGTCGCCTCGCCGCGGCTGGCAATGATGCAACGATGACAGAGTATAAGGGCGCGCGGCATAATTTCGATAGCCCGAAAAACCCTGCACTTTGGATTGATTCCGACGTCCAGACTTCGCGAAATTGCATGCGCAGGGAAGAGGATGGGAAACTCCTCAATGCCGCAACCGGCCGCCCTTTCAGTTATTCAGATGCTTGCGTGGAATATGGCCCGAGCTCGCAGTACAATGACGCGGCTGCAACCGCGGCGCAGGCGGCTGTAAAAGCGTTCTTGGCAGAGGTCTTCGCGGGAAAGTGAGCGTCGCAGGAGTGGTGTGTCATTATTTGCCGGCTACCCACCTCAGCGTCGCTGCCGTGCCGGGAGTTCAGTCCCGGCACGTCACCGATACGGGTCGTTGCTGTGCGCCCGATTACGGCAGCTACGCCGCCAGCGCCGTTTCCGCGAGCTTCACCCAGTAGCTCATCCCGTGTGGGATGACCTCGTCGTTGAAGTCGTAGGCCGGGTGGTGGAGACCGGCGGTGTCGCCATTGCCGATGAAGATGAAGGCGCCAGGCCGGGCTTCCAGCATATAGGAGAAATCCTCGCCGCCCATCACCGGCTGGATGGCGCGATGCACCTGGGCATCGCCAGCGACTCCTGCCGCGATATCGCTGGCAAAGACCGTCTCTTCCGCATGGTTGAAGGTGACGGGATAGTTGGCGTTGTAATCGACCTCGATCGTCGCGCCGAAGGCCGTGGCCACACCCTCGCAGATGGTGCGGATGCGCTCCTCGGACTTCTTGGCGATCTCCTTCTTCAGCGTGCGCACAGTGCCGGCGATCTCGGCGCTCTCGGGAATGACGTTGTAGGCGTCACCGGCATGGAATTTCGTCACCGACACCACGACCGCCTCGACCGGATCGGTGCTGCGCGAGGCGATCGTCTGCAGCGCGCCGACGAGTTGGCTGGTGATGACGATCGGGTCGATCGTGCCGTGCGGCATCGCCGCATGGCCGCCCCGGCCCTTGACGGTGATGGTGAATTCGGCGGTCGCCGCCATGATCGGGCCAGGCCTGATGGCGAACTGTCCGACCGGCAGCCCCGGCATATTGTGCATGCCGAACACCCGGGAAATGTCGAAGCGGTCCATCATGCCGTCCTTGACCATCTCGTTGCCGCCGCCGCCGCCCTCTTCGGCGGGCTGGAAGATCACCGCGACGGAGCCGGTGAAATTGCGGGTCTCGGCAAGATATTTGGCGGCGCCGAGCAGCATCGCGGTGTGGCCGTCATGGCCGCAGGCATGCATCTTGCCCGGAACGGTCGAGGCGTAGGCCTTGCCGGTGATCTCGTTGATCGGCAACGCATCCATGTCGGCGCGCAGCCCGATTGTCGCGCCGTCGCCCTGGCGGCCGCGGATGATGCCGACGACGCCGGTCTTGCCGAGCCCGGTCACCACTTCGTCGCAGCCGAAGGCCTTAAGCTTGTCGGTGACGAAAGCGGCAGTCTTGAAGACGTCGAAATTCAGCTCTGGCATCTGGTGCAAATGGCGGCGCCAGCCGGCGACCTCGTCCTGCATTTCGGCGGCGCGGTTGAGGATTGGCATGATGGTTCCATTTCGCTGTTGGAGCAGACAGGTTGCGCCTGCTGTTTTGCAATTGTGCCTGCTCGTTTACAATTGTCATTCAGGCGCTTTGCCATCTTGGCGTCACATAGGGTAAATAGCACCGCAACACGGTGATCACGTTAGAGGGGCGGATTCACTTTGCTGGCGATCGCGTAGAAATCTTACGGAGCCAGGGGCGACTACGGCAAGAGGCGATTTCGGATTCTACCATGCGGTACAGGCATTTCCCTAGACTTCTACTGGCGGGCGCCGTGGCATTTGCGGCGCTGGCTGGACCGGCTCTGGCCAATCCGACGGTCGTGTTCGATCTGAACAGCGGCAAGATCCTCCAGCATCAGGATGCTTTCAAGCGCTGGTATCCAGCCTCGCTGACCAAGCTGATGACCGCCTATGTGACGTTCCGCGCGATTGCGGCCGGCGAGGTCCAGCTCGATTCGCCGATCAAGGTGACGAAACATTCCGCCGGCGAACCGCCGAGCAAGATGGGCTTCAAACCGGGTTCGGTGATGCGGCTCGACAATGCGCTGAAGATGATGCTGGTCAAATCGGCCAACGACATCGCCATGGCCGTCGGCGAGAATGTCGGCGGTTCGCAAGCCGCTTTTGCCGAGCGCATGAACGCCGAGGCGCGCAGGCTCGGCATGACCGGATCGCATTTCGTCAATCCGAACGGGCTCTATTCGCCGGAACAGTATACGACGGCGCGCGACCTCGCTTTGCTGGTCATGGCGATCCGCAAGGAGTTTCCGCAATATGTCCCCTGGTTCTCGATCGAGGGCCTGGCAGTCGGCAAGAAGGAGATCCCGAACTACAATCTCCTGATCGGCCGCTACCCCGGCGCCGACGGCATGAAGACGGGTTTCGTCTGCTCCTCGGGCTTCAACATGATCGGCTCGGCAACGCGCAATGGCCGCACGCTGGTCGCCGTGGTGCTCGGCGAACAATCGGCCATCACCCGCGCCGAGACGGCGGCCAGACTGCTCGATCAGGGTTTCGCGACGCCTCAGCCGAACTGGGTCACGATCGCGGCGCTGCCCGCCTATGGCGACACGACATCGGTCAACGACCTGCGCGATGAGCTTTGCAAGAAGAAGCCGGCCGAGGAACAGTCGGAGGCCGCACCGCCCGTCGGCGACAAGGATGTGCCGAAGTCGCCCTATCAGGAAAAGCTCGACCATGTGCCGACGCTGGTCTCGGTCGGCCTTGGCGGCGCCACCGGGCCGAAGCCGAAGGCCATGCTCGATGAATCCGGCCAGGAATATGCCGATGTGCCGCTGCCGACCTGGCGGCCCGATTTGCCGCCGCCGGCCGGCGCCGAGCCGACAGTGATCGGTTCCGCCACCGCGGCCCAGGGCGACGAACCAGCGAAGGTCTTGAATTAGGCCAATGGCCGGCTTTCCCATCCCCGTCTCGGTGCTGACCGGTTTTCTCGGCGCCGGCAAGACGACGCTGCTCAACCGGCTGCTCAGGGATCCCGCGCTGGCCGACACCGCGGTCATCATCAACGAATTCGGCGAGGTGGCGATCGACCATCTCCTGGTCGAACAGGCCTCCGACGGCATCATCCAGCTTTCCGACGGCTGCCTCTGCTGCACGGTGCGCGGCGAACTGGTCGATACGCTGGCCGATCTCGTCGACCGGCTGCAGACCGGCCGCATCGCCCGGCTTGCCCGCGTCGTCATCGAAACCACCGGCCTTGCCGATCCCGCGCCGGTGCTGCAGTCGATCATGGCGCATCCGGCGCTGGTCCAGGCCTTCCGGCTCGACGGCGTCATCACGCTGGTCGACGCGGTCAACGGTGATGCGACGCTCGACAATCACGTCGAGGCGGTCAAGCAGGTGGCCGTCGCCGATCGCATCGTGCTGACCAAGGCCGATCTGGCCGCCGATCCGCGCGAGGTCGAGGGCCTGAAAGCCCGGCTGCGGCAAATCAATCCGGGTGCGGAAGTGCTCGATGCCGGCGACAGAAGTACAGGCGTGGCGGCGCTGTTTGATTGCGGCCTCTACAATCCGGCCACCAAATCCGCCGATGTGCAGCGCTGGCTGGGAGAAGAGGCGCACCACGATCATGACCATGGCGACCACCATCATGGCGACCACCATCACGGCGAGCATGAGCACCGGCACGATTCCCGCGTGCGCTCCTATTCGCTCGTTCATGACGGACCGGTGCCGTTTTCGGCGATCGAGATGTTCCTCGACCTGCTGCGTTCGGCGCATGGCGAGCGCCTGCTGCGCATGAAGGGCGTCATCGAGCTCAGGGAAGACCCGTCGCGGCCGCTGGTCGTGCATGGCGTGCGGAAGATCCTGCATCCGCCGGTGCAACTGCCGTCCTGGCCGGACGGCCAGCGCGGCACGCGGCTGGTGCTGATCACGCTCGACATGCCGGAAGACTATGTGCGGCGGCTGTTCGCGGCCTTCACCAACAAGCCCTCGATCGACACTCCGGATCGTGCGGCGCTGGAGGACAACCCGCTGGCGATTGCCGGGCGGTAGGCTTTTTCGCCTATCTATAGTTCGCAAGCGCTGATCTCAGGTGGCCCCGCCGCGCTCGACCAGAAAGCGATGGCCGCCGGAAACCGCTGCCGTTTCGACCAATTGATGGCCGCTCTCGGCACAGAAGGCGGGAATGTCGATGACGGCGAGCGGGTCGGTGGTCTCAAGCCAGAGCCGGTTGCCCGGCTGCATGGCGGCCAGCCGCTTCTTCGCCTTGAGCACGGGCAGGGGACAGTTCAGGCCCTTAAGATCGTAAACAGCAGCGCGCTTGGCCAAGGCGAGACTCTCAGCCGCCGAACATGCCGAGCAGTTTGTTCTTCAGCTTTGTTACCCTGCTTTCATCGGCATTCGCCGCCTGCGTCTCGGCCGGGGCGGCCTCGGGGGGCGACGCGATCGTCGCGGTAGCGACAGGCGCTTCGGCCGCGGCCCTGGCCTCCTCCTCCTCGGCCAGCGAATTAATCCTGGCCGTTTCCTTTTCGGCCAGAGCCTGAGCCTTGGCCGCTTCTTTCTCGGCCTTCGCTGCTTCCATGGCGGCAAGCCTCTGTTGCTCGGCCTTCTGCTTGGCGGCGTTCTCGGCGTCGGCCGCGGCCATCTTGCGACCGGCCGGCGAATCGATGCGGCCCATGCGCACCGTCTCGCTCACCGAGCCGTCGGCGTTGAGCGACGGCGGCTCGATCGGCACGCGTTCGCCGCGGGCGCGTCGCTTCGACCAGTCGGAAACGATGCTGGCTTCCTTGACGCCGGCAATCGTCGGCCTGGGCGCCGGCACCGAGGCCTTGACCGCGCCGTTGAAGGCCGCGTCATAAGTGCTCTGGTAGGCGCTGTAGGCGGTTTTAAGCGAATCCGGCTGCGTGGTCGCGGGGCAGGCGCCGGTCGGATTAAACGCCGCGCCATCGGCCGCCACCTGGTTGAAGACATAGCGCTTCTCGCAGACATCGACTTTCGGCGGCACCTTGGTGATTTCGAAATTGTCGTAGCCGACCTTCAGCATCTTCCAGAAGTCGTAGTTCGGGTCTTTGCGATAGCGCGCCATGTTGGCGGCGGTCATGCGGAACGGAAAGGCCTGGATCTGGAACTCGGTCTGTCCGCCCTGGAAGGCGTCGCGGCCGAAGGTGTAGATCTGCTCGATCTGCGCGTCGGTCATCGAATAACAGCCCGACGACGAGCAGGCGCCGTGGACCATCAGATTAGTACCGGTGCGACCGTTGGCGCGATCGTAGGCGTTGGGATAACCGATGTCGAAGGAAAGGTGGTAGTTCGACCTCGGATTCATCTGCGCCGGGCGGACCGTATAGAAACCCTCCGGCGCCTGCCGGTCGCCCTCGGTGTATTTCGGCCCGAGCTTGCCCGACCATTTGCAGATGTCGTAGCTGGCGACCATGTCGTAACGGCCGCTGGTCCTGGCCTTCCAGATTTCGAGCTTGCCCTCTTCCTTGAAGATGCGGGCCATCACCGGCGAGGTGCGGGCCATGCCTTTGGCCTTCATGTCGGCCAGTATCTTGTCCGACAACGGCTTGTTGGCCGAGGGGGCAAAGTCCTTCATCGAGGAATCATTGCAGCCGGCGACGCCTAGGGCGGCGATCAGAAGTCCGGTGCGGGCAAGGTGGGCAAACATGGATGTCGCTATGTCTTCATCTTTTCGGACCGCGGGCTTAGGCGTCGCAAGGTCCGCACGCTGAACATTGATGGACCCTAATCCCGTTGACCTTGAAAATTCCTTACCGCAAGCGCTGGGCCCATTCCCCCACGGCAATCTGATTGAACCGAATGCAAAGGCAATTTTGTGGCGAAAGCGCCCAATCTCGCCACATTGCGGCACCGAAACCGGTTTGCGCTAAAGGTTGCGGCCCATCGACAGGTATTTCTCGCGGCGCTGCTCGCGAAAATCGGTGTTGGCGCCGGAAAACTCCTTCATCGTCCTGGCGATGAGGTCGCCGGTCGAGGCAATCACCGTTTCCGGGGCACGATGGGCGCCACCGAGTGGCTCGGGAATGATGGCGTCGATGATCTTCAGTTCCAGAAGATCCTGGGCGGTGATCTTCATGTTGGTCGCCGCATCCTTCGAGCGGGTGGTGTCGCGCCACAGGATCGAGGCCGCACCTTCCGGCGAGATCACCGAATAGATGGCGTGTTCGAGCATATAGACGCGATTTGCGGTGGCAATCGCAATGGCGCCGCCAGAGCCGCCTTCGCCGATGACCACCGAGATCGACGGCACCTTCAGGCCGAGGCAGGCCGAGGTCGAGCGGGCGATGGCTTCCGCCTGGCCGCGTTCCTCGGCGCCGACGCCGGGATAGGCGCCCGCCGTGTCGACCAGCGTCAGCAACGGGATGTTGAAGCGGTCGGCGAGTTCCATCAGCCGCACTGCCTTGCGGTAGCCTTCGGGCCGCACCGAGCCGAAATTATGCTTGAGCCGGCTCGTCGTGTCCGAGCCCTTTTCCTGACCGATGATCGCCACCGGCTCGCCGCGGAAACGCGCGAAGCCGCCGACGATCGCCTGGTCCTCGCCGAAGTTGCGGTCGCCGGCCAGCGGCGTGAAATCGCTGAACAGAGCCTTGATGTAGTCGACGCAATGCGGCCTGTCCGGATGGCGCGCCACCTGCACCTTCTGCCATGGGGTCAGGGCCTTGTAGGCGTCGCGCAGCGCGTCGCGCGAACGCTTCTCGAGACGGCTGATCTCATCGCCGACATCGACGGCCTCGCCATTCTCGGCAAGCTTCTTCAGCTCGAGGATCTTGCCTTCGAGATCCTGGACCGGCTTTTCGAAATCGAGGTAATTATACATTCTTGGGCGGACCGATAGACCGGAAGGCAATGACTGACGGAACCCTTGAAATCAAGGCTCCGAGCGGCGAAACGTCGTCCTCACATAGCGATATGGCGCCTAGTCGGCAAGCGGATGATGGTCGTTGACCAGCCTTACCAAGCGCTCCTCCAGCACATGCGTGTAAATCTGCGTCGTTGAAATATCGGCATGGCCGAGCAACTGCTGCACGGCCCTGAGATCGGCGCCATTCTGCAAGAGATGGCTGGCGAAAGCATGGCGCAGCACATGCGGCGATATTTTCGCCGCTGAAATGCCGGCCCTGGCCGCGAGGCCCTTCAGGTCGCGGGCAAAGACCTGCCTGGAGAGATAACCGCTGTCGCTTGCCGCCGGAAACAGGAACGGACTGTCGGCGAAAGCCGGCACCGTGGCCCGGGCAGTGAGCCAGGCCCGCATCGCGCTGCGCGCCTTGGCCGATAGCGGCACCATGCGTTCCTTGTCGCCCTTGCCGCGCACCATGAAGAAGCGGTCGTCGCGCAGCGCCACCGTCACCGGCAGGCCGACCAGTTCGGAAACGCGCAGGCCCGTGGCGTAGAGCACCTCGACCAGTGCATGCAGGCGCAGCGCCGCCAGGCTGTCGCCATCGTTGAGCGTGGCATCCCTTGCCTCCTCGGCCGCCCGGTCAATCAGCCGGCCGGTATCGGCCTCGCTCATCGTCTTGGGCAGCGGCCGGCCTTTCTTCGGGCTGTCCAGCGTTCCTGTCGGGTCGTCGCCGCGCAGGCCCTCGGCATAGAGAAACTTGAAGAATTGGCGGATCGCCGACAGTTTGCGCGCCTGCGAGGTGGCGGCAAAGCCACGCGCGGCGATGTCGTCGAGATAGGCGCGGATATCGGCGGCTCCGGCGCCCGCCAGCCCGCCGCCGATCGCGGCCGAGGCGTCTTCGAGGTCGCGGCGATAGGAAGAGAGCGTGTTTTCGGCCGCGCCTCGCTCGGCGCTCATCATTTCCAGGAAGGCTTCGATGCTGGCCGCGCTGTTCATTTTTTGGGATTCAGCCGTTCTGAAGGGATGCGTACGCTCATTTCCGTCTTTCTCGGCTCGACGAACATCGCCAATGCGAACATCGCGCCATAGACAATGCCGGCCAGAATCGTGAGCGTCACGACAAAGCGGAACAGTGTCGGCATCAATTTTTGCCCGTCTTTTTGTTCTGCGTTTCCAAACCCTGTGCCCTTATGAGACGCCAATCCGGCCAATTCAAGGACGAAGCGCGCACAACGCCGGGCGCCCGCCGCGCTTGACGCAAACAGGCTTTTGATGTCGATACCCGGCAAAGAGGGCGCGTCGCGTTTGAAACGGATTCATGCGACGCGCTTTGAGTTTTGATTTTATGCATGTCGTTATTGCAAAACCGCTGCGCACTTTTGCGCGACATGCATTAGAAACATCTGGGTGTCATGAACGCACTGCCAGCAAATCCTCCTGACGAGAGCCATGCCGCGCTGCTCGGCCTGTTGGGCAACCGTTCCATCGTCTTTATCGGCCTCATGGGTGCCGGCAAGACGGCGATCGGCCGCAAGGTGGCGACGATGCTGGGCTTGCCTTTCATCGACAGCGACCAGGAGATCGAAAGCGTGTCACGCATGAGCGTGCCCGAACTGTTCGAGCGCTATGGCGAAACCGAGTTCCGGGCGCTGGAGCAGCGCGTCATCCTGCGCGTGCTGGAACACGGCCCGCAGGTGCTGTCGACCGGCGGCGGCGCCTTCATGAATGCGCAGACGCGGGAGGCGATTGCCGGCCATGGCGTATCGGTATGGCTGAAGGCCGAGATCGACCTCTTGATGGAGCGCGTTTCCAAGAAGCAGAACCGGCCGCTCCTGAAAAGCGCCGATCCGCGCGCCGTGCTCGAACGGTTGATGGCCGAGCGCTATCCGGTCTATGCCACCGCCAATGTCACGGTGCCGACCCGCGACGACCGCAAGGAGGTCATCGCGGCCGAGGTGGTGGACGCGCTTTGCGGGCATTTCGGCGTTGCAGCCGTGACAGGCGAGGTGCGGTCGTGAGCGCCGGTACGGCAGTCACCGTCGAGGTCGGGCTTGGTGAGCGCGCCTACGACATACTGATCGGTCCGGGGCTGCTTGAACGCTCCGGCATGGAAATCGCGCGGCGCTTGCCAGGCACGCGCGCCGCGGTGGTCACCGACGACAATGTCGCCGCGGCACATCTCGAAACGCTGAAGGCCGGCCTCGAAAAGGGCGGCATCCAGCCCGCCGTCATCACGCTGCCGGCAGGCGAGAAGACCAAGAGCTTTGCGCATCTCGAAGAGGTGGTGGACGGCGTGCTGGCCGCGAGACTCGAGCGCGGCGATGTCGTCATCGCGCTCGGCGGCGGCGTCATCGGCGACCTTGCCGGCTTTGCCGCCGGCATCTTGCGGCGCGGCATGAATTTCGTGCAGATCCCGACCTCGCTGCTCGCCCAGGTCGATTCCTCGGTCGGCGGCAAGACCGGCATCAACAGCGCGCGCGGCAAGAACCTCGTCGGCGTCTTCCACCAACCAAAACTGGTGCTGGCCGACACCGAAGTGCTCGACACGCTGCCGATCCGGGAATTCCGCGCCGGTTATGCCGAACTCGCCAAATACGGGCTCATCGACCGCCCGGATTTCTTCGCTTGGCTGGAGGAGAACTGGCGCGAGGTGTTCGCCGGTGGCCCGGCGCGGGCCAAGGCCATCGCCGAGGCCTGCCGCGCCAAGGCCGATGTCGTCGCCCGCGACGAGTTCGAGACCGGCGATCGCGCGCTGCTCAATCTCGGCCACACTTTCGGCCATGCGCTCGAAGCCGCCACGCATTATGACGGCGCCCGGCTCGTCCATGGCGAGGGCGTCGCCATCGGCATGGCGCTGGCGCACCGGTTTTCGTCACGCCTCAATCTGGCGAGCCCCGACGATGCGGCGCGCGTCGAGGCGCATCTGCGCGCCGTCGGCCTGCCTTGGCGCATGGCCGACATATCAGGCGAATTGCCCAACGCCGAGGCGCTGCTTTCATTCATCGCCCAGGACAAGAAGGTGTCGCGCGGCGCGCTGACCTTCATCCTGACGCGCGGCATCGGCCAGGCCTTCATCGCCAAGGATGTGCCGGCGTCGGAAGTGCTGTCGTTTCTGAAGGAGAACCGGGCCCTCAAGGAGAACCGCGCGTGAAGGCCGAGACCGGCTGGATCGTCGCCGCCACGCTTGCTGGGCTCGCCCTGCTGGCCTTTGTCCTTCGCGTGCGGCTGCTCGCCGCCTTCGGCCATGAATTGCAGCGCATCGAGCCGCAGCGTTCGAGCCATGACGAATTGCGCGGCGCCGTCGATGATTTTCGCCGCGACGGCCAGGTGGTGCGCGAGGATCGCGACCGTATCGGCGGTCTGTTCGACCTCGCCGAGCTCGAAGTGTCCGATGTCATGGTCCACCGCACCAACATGCGCTCGGTCAATGCCGACAATCCGCCGGAAGCCGTGGTGCGCGAGATCCTGCAGAGCCCGCACACCCGCATGCCTTTGTGGAAAGGCTCGCTCGACAACATCGTCGGCGTGCTGCACGCCAAGGACCTGCTGCGCGCGCTGAACGATGTCGGCAACGACTTTTCCAGGATCGACGTGATGAAGATCGCGTCAAAGCCGTGGTTCGTGCCCGACACCACGACGCTGCAGGAACAGCTCAACGCCTTCCTGCGCCGCAAGGCGCATTTCGCCATCGTCGTTGACGAATATGGCGAAGTCGAAGGGCTGGTGACGCTGGAGGACATCATCGAGGAGATTGTCGGCGAGATCGCGGACGAGCATGATGTCGAGATCCAGGGCGTCAAGCAGGAGGCCGATGGTTCGGTCGTCGTCGACGGCACGGTGCCGATCCGCGACCTGAACCGGGCGCTCGACTGGGACCTGCCGGACGAGGAAGCCACGACCATTGCCGGTCTCGTCATCCACGAGACGCAGTCGATCCCGGAGGAGAAACAGGCCTTTACCTTCCACGGCAAGCGCTTCGTCGTCATGAAGCGCGACAAGAACCGCATCGCCAGGCTGAGGATACGCCCTGCCGGCGACGTGCTTTAAATCTTTGGCGGCCGGACACTCTGCCCCGGCGCTCAGGAGATGATGGTGATCGATCGGCGAACCTTGCTTCTGGCGTCAATAGCGACGCTGCTGCCGCCCAGCGCCTTTGCGGCATGGCGTTCGCCGTCTCCGCAAACCCTCGACTATGGACCGGCCAGGCTCGACATCTATTCGCGCGATGACGCAAGCTCCCTGCCTGTCGTCTTTTTCATCCATGGCGGCGCGTGGCGGATCGGCAGCCGCACCAATGTGAATTCAAAGCCGGCCTTTCTGCTCGACAATGGCTTCTGCTTCGTCTCCATCGACTATCGCATGCTGCCTGAGGCCGATGTCGCCACCCAGGCCGATGATGTCGAAGCGGCCTATCGCTATGTGCGCGCCAATATTGCCCGCCATGGCGGCGATCCCAAGCAGATCGCGGTCATGGGTCATTCGGCCGGCTGCCATCTTGCCGCACTGACCGGCTTGCGCGGCGGCTTGCCGGGCGTCGCGGCGCTCGTCCTCGACGATACCAGGGCCTATGATCTTGAGGCGCTGGCCAGGAGCGGCGGCATGACACGCACTTATGCCCGGGCCTTTCCCGATCCGGCGCAGTGGCGTGCGTTGTCGCCGGCCGCGTATATCGAGGGCCGCAAACACCCGCCGATCCTTGTCGCTTACTCGCGCGCACAGGGGAGGGAGCAGGATTCCACGGCCTTCGCCGCGCGTTTGCGCGCCTCCGGGACCGAGGTCACGCTGTTCGACGGCAGCGCCTATTCGCACATGTCGATCAATCGCGATTTCGGCGAGGAGGGCGACGCCTTGACCGCCGCGGTGATGATTTTCCTGAAGTCGGCGCTCGGCTGACCCCTACCACCTGGTCTTTTCATCCGGCGCTGACGGTTCGATCGCCAGCGCGTGCACGCCGGCCTTCAACTCCTCGGCCAGCAATTCGTTGACCGCGCGGTGGCGGTCGATGCGGCTCATGCCGGCAAAGGCCGAGGAGACGATGCGGACGCGGAAATGCGTCTCGCCGGTGCCGTCATAGGCGCCATGATGGTCGGAGCCATGGTGGTGATGGCCGGCATGGAGATGGCTTTCGTTGATGATGACGAGCCGCTCGGGCGAGAACGCCTTTTTCAGCTTGTCTTCCATCGTTGTCTGTATGGACATTCACACTTCCCTTCACCACATTTAGCGGGCAGTTGCTCCCGAAAATCGGTAACTCTCTTTCGCGTCCGAAGGACGCGCAATGCCGTCGCCGCGACAAAATACGCCAATCGCCCGTTTTATGCCGCGATTCAGCGGTTAGGGCGATCAACGCGAAAATGTCAATTCTTGTTTCGCACTAGCGAACAGCCCATAAATGGGTGAGATGAAACCGTACCCCAAATATTTCGAGAAGCTTCGCATCCGGCCGGAGAAGGACGCGGAGCTGAAGTCGCGCTCGCCGATCTGCCAGTGGGATGGCTGCAAGGAGGCCGGCACCCATCGCGCGCCGGTCGGCCGCATGAAGGAGGGCGAGTATTTCCAGTTCTGCTTCGATCATGTGCGCGAGTACAACAAGGGCTTCAATTACTTCTCCGGTGTCCCCGACACCGAGATCGCCCGTTTCCAGAAGGAAGCGATGACCGGCCACCGGCCGACCTGGAAGATGGGCATCGCTGGCGCCTCGACGCGCTCCTCGCCCGACTTCGCGCAGCAGCGCTCCGGCCGCGCCGGCTACTACAACCGCATGCGCGATCCGTTCGACTTATTTAAAGGGCCAAAGGACCCGCGCGAGGCGCGCGAGCGCAAGGCCAAGCCGCTTGAGGCCAAGGCGCTGGAAACGCTTGGCCTTGATACAAAGGCGACTGGCAAGGAAATCAAGGCGCGCTATAAGGAACTGGTGAAGCGTCACCATCCGGATGCGAATGGCGGCGACAGAGGCTCGGAAGACCGGTTCCGCGATGTGCTTCAGGCCTATCGCGTGCTCAAGCAGGCAGGATTGTGCTGAGCAACCTTTCGGTTTGTGTCGTTTTCCAACTTTCATAAGGTTGGAAAAGGCTCTAAGACCGCCCCCGGACAAAATAGATTGCCGGCGAAATCAGGCGTTTCGCCCGTGGAGACGTTGATAGAGATGAACAAGGTCGATCGCGACATCGCCAACCTGCCCGACACCACAGTGTCGGTGAAGGACAAATTTGGCTTCGACTCCAAGATGGTGGTGCCGGCCTATTCGGTGACCAGCGAGCATGTGCCCGACATCGATCCGGACTATCTGTTCGACAAGAACACGACGATGGCGATCCTCGCCGGCTTCGCATACAACCGCCGCGTCATGGTGTCGGGCTATCACGGCACCGGCAAATCGACCCATATCGAGCAGGTCGCCGCCCGCCTCAACTGGCCCTGCGTGCGCGTCAACCTCGACAGCCATGTCAGCCGCATCGATCTCGTCGGCAAGGATGCGATCGTCGTCAAGGACGGGCTGCAGATCACCGAATTCCGCGACGGCATCCTGCCCTGGGCCTACCAGCACAATGTCGCGCTGTGCTTCGACGAGTATGACGCCGGGCGTCCGGACGTGATGTTCGTCATCCAGCGCGTGCTGGAATCGTCGGGCCGGCTGACGCTGCTGGACCAGAGCCGTGTCATCCGCCCGCATCCGGCCTTCCGGCTGTTTTCCACCGCCAACACGGTCGGGCTGGGCGACACCACCGGCCTCTATCACGGCACCCAGCAGATCAACCAGGCGCAGATGGACCGCTGGTCGATCGTCACCACGCTGAACTATCTGCCGCACGACAATGAGGTGAACATCGTGCTGGCCAAGGCCAAGCACTATCGCGACGGCAAGGGCAAGGAGATCGTCAACAAGATGGTGCGTGTCGCCGACATGACGCGCTCGGCCTTCATCAATGGCGATCTTTCGACCGTCATGAGCCCGCGCACGGTCATCACCTGGGCCGAGAACGCCGAGATTTTCGGCAATATCGGCATGGCGTTCCGGTTGACCTTCCTCAACAAATGCGACGAGCTGGAACGCTCGGTCGTCGCGGAATTCTACCAGCGCGCTTTCGGCGAAGATCTGCCGGAATCAGCGGCCAATGTGGTGCTGGGCTAAGCAGAGTCTCGATGGCGGGTCCGGGCGACAACACGCGCAACAAGTCGAAGACGGGGGCTGAAGCCGACAGCTTCAAGCGCGCCGTCACCGTCTGCATGCGCGCCATAGCCGGCGACAAGGAGCTTGAAGTCGGCTTCGCCAAGGACCGGCCGGCGCTTGCCGGCAGCCGGGCACGGCTGCCCGAGTTGCCGAAGAAGGCGTCGAAGGCCGACATCGCCATCACCCGCGGCCTCGGCGATTCCATGGCGCTGAAGCGCGCCTGCCACGATGCGCGCATCCACAACAAGCTGGCGCCCGAGGGCAAACAGGCGCGCGCCATTTACGACGCCGTCGAGCAGGCCCGCGTCGAGGCGATCGGCAGTCGCGCCATGCAGGGCGTTGCCGACAATATCGGCTCGATGCTCGAGGACAAGTACGCCAGGGCCAATCTCGTCGACGTCAAGGACAAGGCCGACGCGCCGATCGAGGAAGCGCTGGCGCTGATGGTGCGTGAAAAGCTGACCGGCCGCACTGTCCCGAAGAGCGGCGAGCGGCTGGTCGACCTCTGGCGCCCCTGGGTTGAGGAGAAGGCCAGCGCCGATCTCGACGGTCTCTCGGCCAAGCTCGACGACCAGCAGGCTTTCGCCCGCGTCGTGCGTGAGATGCTCGCTTCCATGGAAATGGCCGAGGAACTCGGCGACGACCAGGAGACGGAAGACTCGGAAGACAATGACGACAACCAGCCGCAAGGCGAGGAGCAGAGCGAGGAGGGCGGCGAGGACGATTCAGGCTCCGAACAGTCGCAGTCCGACGATACCGAGGCTTCCTCCGAGGATGAGCAGTCGGCCGAGACCGAGGCCTCCGACGCCACCGCCGACGATCTGTCCGACGATGACGATGCGGACGCCGAGACGCCCGGCGAGGCGCGCCGCAACGACAATCCCTTCTCCAATCTGTCGAAGGAGATCGACTACAAGATCTTCACCACGACCTTCGACGAGACCGTGGGCGCGGAGGAACTGTGCGAGGAAGAAGAGCTGGATCGCCTGCGCGCCTTCCTCGACAAGCAGCTTGCCAATCTCTCCGGTGTCGTCGGCCGGCTCGCCAACCGGCTGCAAAGGCGCCTGATGGCGCAGCAAAACCGTTCCTGGGATTTCGACCTCGAAGAGGGCTATCTCGATCCGGCGCGGCTGGTGCGCATCGTCATCGATCCGATGCAGCCGCTGTCGTTCAAGCAGGAGCGCGACACCAAGTTTCGCGACACGGTGGTTACGCTGGTGCTCGACAATTCGGGCTCGATGCGCGGCCGGCCGATCACGGTCGCGGCCACCTGCGCCGACATACTGGCGCGCACGCTGGAGCGCTGCGGCGTCTCGGTCGAGATCCTCGGCTTCACCACCCGCGCCTGGAAGGGTGGGCAGGCGCGCGAGAAATGGCTGAAGGAAGGTAAGCCGCCGACCCCGGGCCGGCTCAACGATCTGCGCCATATCATCTACAAATCCGCCGACCATCCGTGGCGGCGGGCGCGCCGCAACCTCGGCCTGATGATGCGCGAGGGCCTGCTCAAGGAAAACATCGACGGCGAGGCGCTGCTGTGGGCGCACAACCGCCTGATCGCGCGGCCGGAGCAGCGCAAGATCCTGATGATGATCTCGGATGGCGCGCCGGTCGACGATTCGACGCTGTCGGTCAATCCGGGCAATTATCTAGAACGGCATCTGCGCGCCGTCATCGAGCTGATCGAGACGCGCTCGCCGGTCGAGCTGCTCGCCATCGGCATCGGCCACGACGTCACCCGTTACTACAGGCGCGCCGTCACCATCGTCGACGCCGAGGAACTGGCAGGCGCCATGACCGAGCAGCTGGCGTCGCTGTTTGGCGAGGAAAGCGCGCGCGAGACCCGGCGCGGCGGCATGCGGCGCGCCGGATGATCCTTTCGCGGGGCGGCTTTCGGCAGACGCTTTTCGCCACCGCAGCGCTGTTCGTTGCCGGCATTGCCCTGTCGCCGGCCATTGCCGGCCCAGAGTCGGTTGAGCCGATCGAAATTTCCGCCCGCCCGATCAGTGCGTTCCGCATCGGCAGTTCGGAGAAGAAATTCGGGCCGCTCGAATTCGTTGGCGGGCTGGAAATGACCTCGCCGTCGCGCGATTTCGGCGCGCTATCGGCCTTCCGCTTCCTCAAAGCCGGCAGCGACTTCATCGGCGTTGCCGACACCGGCTTCTGGTTCTTCGGCACGGTTACCCACGATGCCGACAAGCGTCCTTCGGGCTTCCAGAACTTCCATATGCAACAGATGGCCGACGCATCGGGACAGCCGGTCGACGAGAAAGGGGAGGTCGACGCCGAAGGCCTCGCGGTCAAGGACGGCATCGCCACCGTCGGCTTCGAGCGCGACCACCGGGTTACCCAATTCAACGTCGATCCGGACGATATGAAGGCGTCGTTCAAGCAATTGGACTTCCTGATTCCGGCCTGGGAGCTTCGTCGCAATCGCGGCTTCGAGACCGTCACCCGCGCCAATCCTTACGGGCAGCACGAGGGTGGCCTGGTCGTGGTGTCGGAAAAGAGCCTCGACAAGGCCGGCAACATCTTTGCCGCCATCATCGAAGGGCCGAGGAAGGGCGTCTTCACCGTCAAGCGCAATGGCGATTTCGACATCACCGACGGCGCCTTCCTGCCCAACGGCGACCTTTTGCTTTTGGAGCGCAGCTTTACCATGGCCGGCGGCTTGAAGATGCGGCTGAGGCGCATTTACGGCGAAAGCGTCGAGAAGGGCGCCGTTGCCGATGGGCCGGTGCTGATGGAAGCCGATATGAGCTACCAGATCGACAATATGGAAGGGCTCGACATCTGGACCCGCGACGACGGCGCGCTGATGGTGTCGCTGATCTCGGACGACAACCACTCGATCCTGCAGCGCAACCTCTACCTGGAATTCATCCTGCACGAGGATTGAGGAAAGTCGGCGTAGGGCCTGGCGTTGGCGGCAGCAGACCTACCGCGCGTTGGTCGCGAGCCAGATGATTTGGCGTGCGCCACGCTTGCCGTTGGCGCGGGTCTTGATCTCCTCGACGGCGAAGCCTGCCTGCTTGAGCCGCCGTGTGAAGCCTGCGTCCGGTCCCTGCGACCACACCGCCAGCACGCCGCCGGGCTTGAGCGCGGCACGGGCGGCGCCAAGGCCGGCGGCGCCGTAGAGAGCATCATTGGCCTTGTAGACGATCCCTTCCGGGCCGTTGTCGACGTCGAGCAGAATGGCATCCCAGGCCGACTTGTCGGACCTTATGATGTGCGCGACATCGGCCTCGTGGATGGAAACGCGAGGATCGTCGAGACAGCCGTCGAAAATTTCGGCTATCGGGCCGCGCGCCCAGGCGACGACAGCGGGGATCAGTTCGGCAACGACGATGCCCGCGTCGCTGCCAAGCTCGGCAAGGGCGGCGCGCAGCGTAAAACCCATGCCAAGGCCGCCGATCAGGATTTTGGGCTCAATGCGGCCGGCGATCCTTTGGCAGGAGAGCCTGGCCAGCGCTTGCTCGGAGCCGCTGAGGCGGCTGTTCATCAGCTCGTTGGCGCCGAGCATGATCGAGAATTCGGCGCCGCGCCGCTTCAGGCGAAGCTCTTGTGCGCCATCAGGCGTGCGGGCTGAATCGATCTGGACCCAAGGGATCATGCTCTACCTCTAATCATGATCTTGTCCGAAAAACCGGGTGCCACTTTTCGGGATCATGCCCCTAGTCGCTCGTTTCAACCAATTCGAAAGGATTGAGTGATTCACTTTTGCAGCCACTCTTGGCGA
>NZ_CAAF010000023.1 GCF_000359125.1 Mesorhizobium sp. STM 4661
CATAGGCCAGAATCGTACGCACGGCAGATTCTGCAGACATCTTATCGGTGCCGCCACCACGGGACGTAGTAGCCATTGTTGAGATAACGATACCAGTCGGAGAGTGAATAGGGATCGATGCCGCTGTAAAGGTCAGTTCATGACATCATTTCGATGCCGTCTGCTTCTCACAATACGATCGTCGCCGCATTCTCCATTCGGGGATCAGGAAAGTGAGGCAGGATAACAATCCCGCCCTGCTTCCTGCATTGCTGCGCCCATTCCGTTGTCAGGGAACTGACGGCATCGCCTATCGCTGATTCATCAGGCCCCCGCAGCCAACAGAACGATCATATCGCCGGAATAGCCAAGGAGCGAAATGTGACCGAGCACCCGCTGGCGGTTTTCCGTGCCCACGAGGTATTCGCCATCGCCTCCAGCAGCGATGCCCCCAAACGTGGTCTTGCAGTCAAAGCCGCCGACATTGGTCATCATCTCCCCCACCTGAGTAGCAAGGAGATTAATGAGATTCACACCCTCAACGGCGCCCTCCAGCATGGCGGTGGCAGGTGCAAGGAAGTGCACGTGAGTATCGGCGGTAACCCAACCGTCGTCCCGCCACGGAAGGACGCGTTCGATTTCTACGGCAATAACCTCTGTTTCACGCGTTACGTGGAATTTCTTGCGGAGGCCGAACCTCAAGCCTTTCGTGCCCTCCAGGTACACATCACCTAGAGACAGCTCGATTGTGGTCTGCCTTGAGATGTACGTCGATAAATGGTTGCCATACCAAAACTTGGTGCTGTAATTCTCAAACCATCTCGGGTTCGGATTGCGATTTCCGGTGGTCGGTGCGAGTACTCACCTGCCGGTCCATGCGCATGAAGCTTAACAGGTTCAGGCTTGTTCTTACCTTTGTCGACAACACGAATAACGACGCGCTGGTCCGCTGGCACTATCGCCTGGGGTATGCTCTCCTTAGCGTTGTGAATGTCAGATTCCGGGACTGTCTACTTCCCAAAAAGATGGGAGCAATGCGTCAGGACGTGCCGCATATTCAACAAGGATTTCAGAAGTGCTTGCCTCTGGTTCTAAGTTTTGGCGGGTTTTCCCACTGCTTCACGGGATATTTGGCTTCGCGGAAATAACCTGGCCGAGATCCAGCTGGATCTGGCTGTGCAAACCATGCTCGTCCAAAGTCTTGTCTAGGCCGGCCTCGGCCGGAATGCGGAAGATAGCTTTTTGCGCCTCTCTCCTAGAAGCGGCATTGAACTGGCGTCACCAGCCGCGACGCCGGAAATGATCAAGGTCCCAGACACCGGTTCAAATCTGATCGCTTGAACCGCATTCTCTGGATATCGGTTCTCAAGCGCCCAAACGAAGTTCATTCAGGGGCCTTCTTCAAAGAAACCCTTTGTTGACGGATCCCCCACTCTATGGGGAAACGATAGGAAGCTGCGTTACTGATAGGTCGCGGCTGCTCAGAGGCGCTCAGTGCATCCTCGCGCTGGGACGAGCTGATGCCATGGAACTGGGCGCGCCGCGAAGAGATGCCGCTCCCGTTGGCGGCATGAGCGCGCTCGATGACATGGCGCTGTCGGACGAGGCGCTCGAGGCCTGGATGGCTGCTAAGACCAACCGAACGCTGGTGCGGACCATGTCGGCGCTGGATGGCTTCGTAACAGCGGCGGTCACCGGGCCGTGCTACCCGGACCCGCAAGACTGGATGTGCCCGCTCATGGGTTGCCGCGCGACGTCCTGGCCAAAGGCTCTGCAACCGATCACGCCGTGTTTGCCAGCGTCGGCAGAATCCACAGCCGGATCAACGAGACGCTCTTCGACAGACCGCAGGATTATGCACCCCGCTTCGCAACCAAGCCCAGCGGCGGCATCGACCCCCGGCCGTGGTGCCAGGGGTTCTACGCGGCCATGAATCTCAACATCAAAAAATGGAAACGACTACTCGACCTCGACAACCCAACCACGGCCTGCAGCTGCCGATCCTGATCTACTGCGTCGACAAAAGGGGGAAACCCGTCCTCGGCAAGCCCAGGCCGGGGCCCGAGACCGCGCACTTCATCGAGCACGAG
Source organism: Mesorhizobium sp. STM 4661 (assembly GCF_000359125.1). Classification (GTDB taxonomy): domain Bacteria; phylum Pseudomonadota; class Alphaproteobacteria; order Rhizobiales; family Rhizobiaceae; genus Mesorhizobium. The sequence continues at coordinate 2,070 of NZ_CAAF010000023.1, forward strand.
GCGTACAAAGACATTGCCCTCGTCATCCCCGCCCTGCGCGAACTCCATTATGTCACCCGCTATGCAACCCGGAGTGATCGCCGCCGGCGCGCCGACTAACGGCTGACCTACCTAGACGCATCACAAGACGATATTGGGAGGTGCCTTGGCGCACCGCTTACCATCGAACGCAATGGACTGAAATAGCGGCGATGCGGGACCGTCACGATGCATAGTCATAAGGATTGCTCCAAAACTCAAATTTAGGGTTGTTCTCGGATCGCAATATCTCTGCGGGCAAGTATGCCTGCGGCGCCGTGACGCCCACATTCTGCCGACAGCGAAATTTCAGCATAGTCAGCGTTTCGGTCTAATAACTTAATGACCATGCAAGGCGTGAAATGCATCCCAGCTTCTATTTTTCCAGCTAAGACTTCGGCGTCATGATCGGCACCGCTTGCCATTCTGAGATGAGATTGCAGGTCGAACTGTGCCGCCGCGATTTCAAGCGCTTCTTGACACTGCAAGCCTGTCGCCGGTGGATCAGCGCTCGAAATCTCTAGGCGGCAGCCAGCCGGGTCTCGACCGTGGCCTCCCCCGAAATCTTCATAAATCAGCCGGCATTCAAGCCGTTGGAGATGCAGCGGCGGCATTAGAAACATGCGATGGAGTACGCAATCCGTCAAGAATACGCGCCCGGAGCAGGAAATACGCATTCGATGCGCTCTTTTGCAGGATTTGCCCGGTCGGACCAGCCTCAATCGATTTTCCGGCAGGCTGCGGTGGTGTAACCGACCCAGTGGCAGCGTACAGCCGAGATGCCGTTTAATCGGGCCACTCAGCTCCAGCCCCTTCGTTATGTCGATGCTTGCGCTGCTGTAGCATTTGCGAGACTGTTTTTGATTCTCTCCGCCAAGGGGTCTGTATGTCGAAGTTGTCTGGGAGTAGGCGTGGATCTGGTTTGTATCGTGCGCAGCATGCCGACCATGCCAATAGAGAAGCCGGCCCCAAAGTTCTGCCTAATTCCCCGGAGCTGGCGTGCCTATCTACCTTTTTTCGCAACCGGTCGGCAATCTAGTACCAGGCACAGCATGTAGCCTCATCCCGGCGTCCGGGTGAAGCTCAGTGTCCCCCACTCTCGATGCGGCGTCCCTTGATCGCCTTCTCCAGCCAGCCGATCTCCATCTCTGGAACGGAGGACAGCAGCAGGTCGGTATAGGCGTCGAAGGGCGGTGTCAGCACCTTGCTCTTGGCGCCATAGCGCACCACCTCGCCGCGATACATCACCGCGATCGAATCGGCGATCGACTTCACCGTCGCCAGATCGTGGGTGATAAAGAGGTAGGCGACCTTCTCGTGCTGCTGCAGATTGAGCAGCAGCTTGAGAATGCCGTTGGCGACCAGCGGGTCGAGCGCCGATGTCACCTCATCGCAGATGATGAGTTTCGGCTTGGCGGCAAGCGCGCGGGCGATACAGACGCGCTGTTTCTGGCCGCCGGAAAGCTCGGCCGGGTAGCGGTCCATGAAGCCCTTGCCCATCTCGATCTCGTCGAGCAGTTCCGCGACGCGATGGTCGCGCTCGCGGCCGCGCATGCCGAAATAGAATTCGAGCGGTCGGCCGATGATGGTGCCGACGGGCTGGCGTGGATTCATCGCCACGTCGGCCATCTGGTAGATCATCTGCAATTCGCGAAGATCATCCTTGGATCGCGCGGCGAGCCTGGGTGCCAGCGTGCGGCCGGCGAAGGTGATGCTTCCAGAGATGGGCGGCAGCAGCCCCGTGACGACGCGGGCAAGGGTGGATTTTCCGGAACCCGACTCGCCGACGACAGCGAGTGTCTGGCCGGGACGGACGTCAACCGAGACGTTCTGCAAAACCTTCACCACGCCGCCTCCATAAGCAGCAGTGGCGCCCCTAACCGACAACAGAGCCGTCGGCGTCAGTTCCTTCTCCTCATGCTCGATCGAACGCACCGACACCAGCGCCTTCGTGTAGTCCGTGCGCGGCGCCTCGATGATCCGGCGGGTTTCGCCGTGCTCCACCTTCTTACCGTCCCGCAGCACCATGATCTCGTCCGACACCTGGGCGACGACGGCAAGGTCATGGGTGATGTAGAGTGCGGCGACATGGGTGTCACGGATGGCCTCCTTGATCGCCGCCAGCACGTCGATCTGCGTCGTCACGTCGAGCGCCGTGGTCGGCTCGTCGAAAACGATCAGATCGGGTTCGGAACAGAGCGCCATCGCCGTCATCACGCGCTGCAGCTGGCCGCCGGAGACCTGGTGCGGGAAGCGTTCTCCGATGGTCTCGGGGTTTGGCAGGCTGAGCTTCTTGAACAGCGCGACGGCGCGTTTCTCGGCCTCGGCCCGTGTCGCCGTGCCGTGCAGCAGCGTGGCTTCCACCACCTGGTCCATCAGTCTGTGCGCCGGGTTGAAGGCCGCCGCCGCCGATTGCGCGACATAGCAAACCTCGCGGCCGCGCAGCTTGCGAAAACCTTCCTTGCCGCCCTTGAGGATGTCGCGACCGTTGAGCAGCACCTCGCCGCCGGTGATGCGCACGCCGCCGCGGCCATAGCCCATCGACGACAGGCCGATGGTCGACTTGCCGGCGCCGGACTCACCGATCAGGCCGAGCACCTTGCCCTTTTCAAGCGTCAGCGACACGTCATGGACGAGCACGATGTTCTTCGGCGGCTCGCCGGGCGGGTACACTGTGGCCTCGATGCGCAGATTGCGGATGTCGAGCAACAGGCCTTGCTTGGGTTGCCCGGGCTTCGCTTTGGTGTCAGCCATCAGCCGCGTCCTCCCTTAAGGCTTGTCGTGCGGTTGAGCACCCAGTCGGCGACCAGATTGACCGAGATCGCCAGCATGGCGATCGCCGCCGCCGGGATGAGCGCAGCCCCGATGCCGAAGACGATGCCGTCCTTGTTTTCCTTGACCATGCCGCCCCAGTCGGCATCCGGCGGTTGTACGCCAAGGCCGAGGAAGGACAGCGTCGACAGGAACAGCACAGCATAGATGAAGCGCAGGCCGAGTTCCGAAACCAGCGGCGACAGGGCGTTGGGCAGGATCTCGCGGAAGATGATCCAGCCGCTGCCTTCGCCGCGCAACTTGGCCGCCTCGACATAGTCCATGACGTTGATATCAACGGCCACCGCCCGCGACAGGCGGTAAACGCGGGTCGAGTCGAGAATACCCATCACCAGGATCAGCGTTATCAGATTGGTCGGCAGCACCGAGAGCACGACAAGGGCCATGATCAGTGTCGGGATCGACATCAGCAGATCGACGAGCCGCGACAAAAGCGTGTCGTACCAGCCGCCAAACACCGCCGCCGAGAAGCCGAGAATGGCGCCGAGCGAGAACGACAGCGCGGTGGCCAGCACGGCGATGAACAGCGTGATGCGGGCGCCGTAGATCATGCGCGACAGCAGGTCACGGCCGAGATTGTCGGTGCCGAGCCAATGTGCCGATGACATCGGTTCCCAGACGTCGCCGATGATCTCGCCATTGCCGTGTGGGGCGATCCAGGGCGCGAAGAGCGCCGCCAGCACGAAGAGTGTCGTCAGCACGATGCCGATCAGCGCGGGGATAGGGATGCGTTTGATATCGAGCATACCCGCCCTCTATTTTGGATGTCTGAGACGCGGATTGGCGACGATCGCCCCAATGTCCGCAATGATGTTCAGGCTGATGTAAACGGCGGCAAAGACCAGGCCGACCGCCTGCACCACCGGCACGTCGCGCTTGGTGACGTGGTCGACGAGATACTGCCCCATGCCGGGATAGACGAAGATCACCTCGACGACGACGACGCCGACGATGAGATAGGCGAGGTTGAGCATGACAACGCTGATGATCGGCGCGATCGCGTTCGGGAAGGCATGCTTGCGAATGACGTTGAAGGCCGACAGGCCTTTCAGTTCCGCCGTCTCGACATAGGCCGACTGCATGACATTGAGGATCGCCGCGCGCGTCATGCGCATCATATGGGCGAGCACCACCAGGGTCAGTGCCGTCGCCGGCAGCGCGATCGCCTGCATGCGCTCGCCGAACGGCATGCTGTCATATACGGTGGAGATGCCAGGGAAGATTTGCCACTTCACGGCAAAGAAATAGACGAGCACGTAGCCGATGAAGAATTCGGGAAACGACGCCGACGCGAGCGCCAGTCCGGAGATCAGCTTGTCGACCCAGCCATTGCGGTAACGCACGGCGATCAGGCCGAGGATGACAGCTAGCGGAATTGCCACGATCGCCGCCCAGAAGGCCAGGAAAAGCGTGTTCCACAGCCGTCCCTTGATCGAGGTTGCGATGTCCTGGCCGCTCGACATGGCGGTTCCGAGATCGCCGGTCACCACGCCGCCGAGCCAGCGGAAATATCTGACATAGGCCGGGTCGTTGAGACCGAGCTGCTCGCGCAGATTGGCGAGCGATTCCGGCGTCGCGGACTGTCCGAGAATGGCTTGTGCAACATCCCCGGGCAGGATCTGGGTGCCGGCGAAGATCAGGACCGAAACGGCCAACAGAAGGAGGATGCCCAGCGCAATGCGCTGGGCAACCAGCCTCAGAACAGGCGAACCCATAGGCATGCTGTTCACGGTTCAAGCCAGCATTGCGCCAGTGCGTAGCCGTTGCACATATCTCGCGCTGGATGCTTCACGAAGCCTTTCACATCCGGCCCCGTTGCGTCTATGAACTGGTTGAAGAACGGTACCATAACACCGCCCTCGTCGCGGAGGATCATAGACATTTCTCGATAGAGGTTCTTGCGCTTTTCCTGGTCGAGTTCTCCGCGTGCCTTGACGAGAAGCTTGTCGAACTTCTCGTTGGTGAAGTGCGTGTCGTTCAATTCAGCTGTCGACAGATAGGACGTCGAGTACATCTGGTCTTGCGTTGAGCGCCCGGTCCAGTAGGAGGCATAGAAGGGCTGCTTTTGCCAGACCTCCGACCAATAACCATCGCCAGGCTCACGCTTGACCTCAAGGGTGATGCCGGCCTTGGCGCAACTCTGCTGATAGAGCTGCGCGGCATCGACGGCGCCAGGAAAGGCAACATCCGACGTCCGAAGTAGGATCGGGCCGCTGTGGCCAGACTTCTTATAGTGGAACTTGGCTTTGTCCGGATCGAAGGCGCGCTGCTCGATGTCGTCTGAGAAGAGCGGATAGGCGGCGTTAATCGGAAAGTCGTTACCGACCGTGCCGTAGCCGCGCAGGATTTTGTCCAGCATTTGTTCGCGGTCTAAGGCAAGCTTCAAGGCAATCCTGACATCGTTGTTGTCGAACGGCGCGGTGTCGCAGAACATATTGAAGAGGTAGCAACCGCGCCCGGTCACATTCTGGATGGTGATGCCGGGGACCCGCTTCACCATTTCGACGACCTTCGGCTCGACGCGGTTGATCATGTGCACCTGATTGCCTTGCAGGGCAGCAATACGTGCTGTGGCATCGTTGATGACGGTGATTTCGACCTGATCGGCGTGGCCCATCTTGTCGCCCTGCCAGTAATCCCTGAACTTTTCGCCAACGTGCCGCACACCCGGCTCGTTGACAGCGACCTTGTAGGGACCGGCCCCGATGCCTGCGGCGGGATCGTGCTTGCCGCCATCGGGCTGGATGATCAGGTGATAGTCAGTCATCAGGTAGGGCAGATCAACGTTGGGTTCCTTGAGCGTTATCACGACGTCAGGACCATCGGCTTTGATGGCTTCGATCCCGCGCAGGATGCCCAAGGCCCCGGATTTCGACTCCTTGTTGGAATGACGCTCTAGCGTGGCGACAACGTCTTGAGGCGTCACTTCCTTGCCGTTGTGGAACTGGATGCCTTTCCGAATTTTCAGAGTCCAGGTCTTGGCATCCTTCGACGAGCCAATTTCCTGAGCGATTCTGTACTCAAGGCCGTTATCGGGGGTCACCTCCATCAGCATCTCGCCCCAACATCTGCCAAAGGTGATTGGAGGTGCGCCTGCTGTAAGCGCTGGGTCGAGACTGTCCGCGGCACTACCGCCTTGAAGGCCAGCTTTCAGGATACCGCCGCTCTTGGGCACCTGCGCCTTAGCGGCCCCGGCAAAAAGCGAATTAGCGACGGAGGCGCTGACACCGAGAGCCGTCGCGCGGCCGAGAAATTCACGGCGGTTCAAACGACCAGCAGCGACGCAGCGGCTGAGATAGTCGATTTCCTGCGACATCGGGATGATACTCCTTGTTACCGTTTGTTCCCACTGGGCCCGACATTGCGGGGCCATTGATGAGGGTACCAACGTCACTGGGCGGCGGTGAGCAAATGTCCAGGCTATCGATGCAGGAATTGGGCGTCTTCTCGTCCGAGACGCACAATGACGCTTTTATGGTTGGAAAATTCCGCTCATAGTGAGCATGGGCTCGGCCCGACTAAACGAAGCGCAAACGAAGTCACGCGGCCTCATTGCCGCGACGGTTTACGCCGTAGGGGCGTCGTAGCCGAGCAGCGCCTTCACTTCGAGGAACTCCTCTAAGCCCCACTTGCCATTTTCGCGCCCATTCCCCGATTGTTTATAGCCACCGAAGGGCGCGGCTCTGTCAAATGCTGGATAGTTTATATGCACAGTGCCTGCCCGCATACGGGCTGCCACCCTGCGGGCGCGTGAAAGGTCGGACGATTGAACATATGCCGCCAAGCCAAAGATCGTATCGTTCGCAAGGTCGATCGCCTCTTCCTCATCCCTGTACGGCAGAATAGATAGAACCGGCCCGAAAATCTCTTCGCGGGCAATGGTCATGTCATTATTGACATTGGCAAATATTGTGGGGCGCACGAAATAGCCTCGGTTCAGATGCTCCGGCCTACCAAGTCCGCCGGTGACGAGATCAGCTCCCTCTTGGATGCCAGCGTGGATAAAGCCCTGAATCTTGTCGAATTGGGTTCTATTGACTACTGGACCGATGTTCGTCTTGGGGTCATGTACATCCCCAACGATCAGCCGTTCTGCGGCCGCCTTTGCAATCCGCTTCACCTCGTCATGGCGGTCTGCTGGAACAAACATACGAGTGGGTGCACTGCAAGCTTGACCGCTATTGCGCATCACTCCGAGCACACCCTTCGTGACAGCGCTTTCAAAGTCCGCATCCGGCAGCAGAATATTCGCCGATTTTCCTCCAAGTTCCTGCGCTACACGTTTGACCGTTCTCGCGGCCGACTGAGCAATCAACATACCGGCGCGAGTCGAGCCGGTAAAAGATACCATTTCTATTCCGGGATGCGCTGAGATCGCTTCGCCCACGACAGCGCCTTCACCTTGGACCATGTTATACACGCCCGCGGGCACACCAGCAGCATGCATGATTTCGGACCAGATAATAGCATTCAGCGGAGCCACTTCGGAAGGCTTGAGCACCATCGTGCAACCCGCAGCAATCGCTGGAGCAACCTTCATTATGATCTGAAGAACCGGATAATTCCAAGGCGTGATCAACCCCACGACTCCGATCGGCTCTCGGATAATCTTAGTCGTTCCTTGCAATTCTTCGAACTGATAGTTTTCCAGAACCCCTATGACGCTTCTAAGGTCAGCCGATGCCAGTTGCCACTCGCGGGCGATTGTAAGCGGCGCACCTAATTCAGTGCAAAGCACCGAGGCAATGTCTTCTTGCCTCCTATCGTATTCCGTAAGAATAGACTGCAGTATATCCATTCTTTCGCGCCGGGTAGTTATAGAAAATTGAGGGAACGCCGCCCGAGCGGCAGCCACAGCGCGATCAACATCCTTTGGTCCGCCGCCAGCGATCCGCGTGAATACCTCTTCAGACGAGGGATCAAACACGTCAATTAGGTTTGACTCCAAGGGTTCGACCCACTCCCCATTAACATAGTGTTCGCGCTCGTGCTGCAATTCTCGCTCCTGTCAACTTTTTGCCTGATTGTCTTGTGACGCCGGGTGTCCACGAATTCGATACAAATTCCCTTACTGACCTTGGCGGACGTCCTCAGGTTCAAGGAGAAGTTTTCCGCTAAGGCCGCCAATGGTATCGTGGCGGCAACGACAATCCTTTTCAGCTGGGGTGGATAAGGTCTGCCGCGCGCTCACCAATCATAATACACGTCGCGTTGGTGTTGCCTGCAATATGCGTTGGGAATATCGACGCATCCGCAACCCATAAGCCCTCAGTCCCCCGCACACGTAGGTCGGGAGTCACGACGGCCTGGTCGTCGATGCCCATGCGGCAGGTGCCGACGGGATGGAAGCCTGGTCCAGTCGAGCTGCGCACATATTCTTCGTCGGCCTCACGCCCCGCTTCACGAGCAGGGACGTCGATAAGCTGGAGAACATGACTGCCGAAGGGCGGTGTGGAAGCCAGGCGCCGAACCCAATCTAGGCCGAGCAAAACACCTTTTAGGTCGTCTGGGTGATCGAGCAGGCGGGGATAGATAGCTATAGGGTCCCGGGGATCATTCGATCGAAGCGCCAAATAGCCTTTGCTTTTTGAATGGTTTACATTGGCATAGATGGTTACAAGATTTCGAGGTGGGACGTGCCGCCTCCCATTCTTTAATAGAAACCCGAAGGCCAACAGATGGAATTGGAGATCGGGAACCTTTTGGTCAGGAGTAGACTTAAGGAAGGCGATGACTTGCGCCAGGGATTCAGTGAGCACCCCTTTCCTTGCAAAAGCCCATTCTGCGAACGCCCGAATCCGTCCAAGCCCCGACGCGTAAGCGTTTCCGGTCTTTATGTTCATCTCCGCAAGGACATGGAGGCACGGATGCTCTAAAAGGTTCTGGCCCACCTCGGGGCTGGCCACAACGGTCGTTATCCCATGCTTCGAAAGTTCGCCGGGATCGCCAATGCCGGACAGCATTAAGATTTGTGGCGAATTAAGTGCACCAGCAGACAGTACGACGCCGCGTCGTGCACTTGCGCGGATGACCTGATCACCGCGCGTAAAAACAACGCCCTTCGCACGGTTCGTCTCCATGATCAGACTGTTGACTAAGGAGTCGTCCATGACGACCAAATTGGGGTCTTTCTGAAGCGGGCCAACGTACGCGTCGAATGCTGAATGGCGCATGCCGTTCTTCGTAGAGCCCTGGTTCCAAGAAACCCCCTCATGTGAGGCTCCATTGAGGTCAGGACTATGTGGGACGCCCAATTTCACAAGACTTTCGATGAATTTCTCGGCAACCGGGATGCGCCAACGCAGCGTCGAGACGTGCAGTGGACCCATACCCCCGCGATAGGCGTCATTGTCTGTATATTTGTCCGCAGTCTCCATCTTACGAAAGTAAGGAAGTACCGAATTCCAATCCCATCCGCTGTTGCCGAGCTTCCCCCAAGCGTCAAAGTCACTCTGTGCGCCGCGAATGAAGATCATACCGTTGATGGCGGACGAGCCGCCCGGGACGCGGCCACGCGGCCATGATTCCTTGAGCCCGTTACGCGTCGGATCCGGCTCCGTTATATAATTCCAGTCATAGCGTTTGTTGCCCACGGTATACATCGACGATGCCGGGATCCGCGTTACGTGGAGTTTTTCACGCTTGCCAGCTTCGAGCAGCAAGACGCGGGCTCCCTTCTCCACGAGCCGTGCGGCGACTGGACATCCCGCACTGCCCGAACCTACGACGATGTAGTCAAATTCCATTGTTTAACCTTGGCCACTTCATAGTCCGTACATAAGACTAGGCGTTGGATAATTCCAAAAGGCAATCACCTACATCAGCATCCCTTGCTACCGACCGGTTAGACGACGTCGTCGGTCAGACGCGCATGCCGGCAAGATCAACAGTGAGGAAAAGCAGGCGGAACGCGACGCGCTGACACCCAGGAGTCTCACAAGGGCCTACGCGCCGCGCTACGGATCACGCCTTAAGCCAGCATTTGGCGAACGCATAGCCGTCCATCAACTCAGCACGGCCGCCGACAAATCCACCGATCTTGTCCGAAGTCGCGTCGATGGATTGGTTGAACATGGGGATGATCTCGCCGCCCTCGTCCCTTACGATGATACCCATCTCGCGATAGAGGGCCTTGCGCTTATCCTGGTCGAGTTCTCCGCGCGCCTCCATGAGAAGCTTGTCGAACTTTTCGTTAACGAAACGCGATTCATTCCATTCCGCCGTAGAAAGATAGGTAGTGGAGTACATTTGATCCTGCGTCGGGCGTCCTCGCCAGTTGGTCGCGAAGAAGGGCTTCTTGTTCCAGACCTCCGCCCAATAACCATCGCCAGGCTCACGTCCGACCTCAAGAGTAATGCCTGCCTTGGCGCAACTTTGTTGAAACAGCTGGGCGGCATCGACGGCGCCGGAAAAAGCAACGTCCGACGTGCGCAGCAGGATCGGCCCGCTGTGGCCCGACTTCTTATAGTGGAATTTGGCTTTGTCCGGATCGAAAACGCGCTGCTCGATGTCGTTTGAGAAGAGCGGATAGGCGGCGTTAATCGGAAAGTCGTTACCGACGGTGCCGTAGCCGCGCAGGATCTTGTTCACTATTTCCTCGCGGTCGATGGCGAGCTTGAGCGCCATCCTGACATCATTATTGTCGAAGGGCGCCGTATTGCAGAACATGGCGAAATTATAGTGGCCGGGACCCGATCCGGTCTCGATCTTCAAGGTGGGTACGCGCTTAATGAGATCAACGACTTTGGGCTGGACCGCGTTGATAATGTGGACTTGGCCGCCCTGTAGCGCGGAGATGCGGGCGGTGTCGTCGTTTATGATAATGAGCTCGATCTGATCGGCGAAGCCCATCTTGTCTGACTGCCAGAAATTAGCAAAGCGCTCGCCGCCCAGCCGAACACCGGGTTCGTTGACGGTCACTTTGTACGGTCCGGCGCCGACGCCTTGGGTTGGATCATCTTTGCCTCCGTTGGGCTGAATGACTAGATGAAAGTCGGTCATCAAGTAGGGCAGATCGGCGTTCGGCTCCTTGAGTGTTATGACGAAATTTCGGCCGTCAGCCTTGAAGCTCTCGATTCCCTTCAAGACACCAAGGGCCCCGGACTTCGATTTCTCGTCCGAATGACGTTCCATCGTGGCCTTCACGTCTTCCGCAGTAACAGTCTTGCCGTTGTGGAATTCCACGTCCTGACGGATCTTGAAGGTCCAAACTTTAGCGTCCTTCGACGAGCCGATTTCCTCGGCGAGGCGGTGCTCCAGTCCGCCATCAGCATCAACTGCAACGAGATATTCCCCCCAGCATTTGCCGAAGGTCAATGGCGCCATCATAAAGTTCGCCGGATCAAGGTCTTGGGTCGCCTCACCGCCACTGAGACCGCCTTTGATAAGGCCTCCCCGAACGGGTCCCTCGGCAAACGCAGCACCGGCAAGCAGTGAGTTGGCGAAGGTGGCGCTAACGCCGAGCGCCGTGGCGCGGCCGAGAAATTCGCGTCGGTTCAGCGCTCCTGCAGCGACGCGGCGGCTGAGATAGTCGAGTTCCTGCGACATAGATATCTCCCATTTTTGTGAAGTGTCGCCCTAGCGCAAACGATGCGGCTTGGCTTCCTTCTTACGATCTGAATGGTATGCCAGCGCAACTGGCCAACTTTATGCAAATCCTGCTTGTGAACGCAGCAAATCGGCGTTTTTTTGCTCCATACGCATAAACGGCAGCGCTGGTGGTGAGACTACGAGATTTCCACCGCGATGAGTTTGTAGAAGGTGTGAAACCCCAACTGCTTGTTTGATCGCAAGCAACGAATTCGACGACCCGGCCGCCACGCGAAGACGCGAGAGCCCGCCATGTCTGCGCCGTAAACGCTATTGGGCGGGTTTTCGGGGCTCGGGCAGGCCACAGGGACTTCGGCTGATTACGATTGCGAACTCGTGTATGTCGACATCCGCAAGTTCCAGGCCGTCATGTGCGGAAAGCATAGACATTGTTCTGATATCCGACTGAAAAAACGCCAAACGTCGCGCGAAGTCGCGAAGTCGTCAGGCACTACCCTATTTGCTGCCAACCAGGAGATCGAACAACGGGGCCAATGTGGGCCGCTTATCGAGGTCGTCTATGAACTCGCCGATCAACCCTAGTTGCTTTTCGGAGAACGACACCATCGACATTTCGGCACAAGCCTCCAGCTTCCGCATACCGTCGGCGAGCGAAGCCGGGTTCTCCGGATGCCCGAACGGCTTGTCCACGCGAATGGAACATTTTTCTCCAGACCTTAGATTCACAGTAACTGTTGTCGGCGAATTTCCGTCGCGCCCGTTTGTGCGATCGATCTCAGGATCAATCTCCACCTTCGTGGCAGCCATGATCTCCCGCACAGCCGGATCCATAAGCGTTTCCTTGCGAAAATCGGCAATCGCGACGCTTCCATGCTGCGCCGCCACAGCGACGGCGTAAGGCAGACTGAAACGCGCTACAACAGGGTCCTTTGGGCTCCACTTTTGGTCATGGGGCTGTGCGACAACGCTCCTGGCGCGCTGGTTCATTCCGAGTTCAATTGACACAATATCGTCACCCGTGAAGTTGTGCCTTTCACGCAGTTGAAGCATTCCATCGATCCCGTGATGCGTAGCCCTGCATGACGGCCAAGGCTTAAAGCTAATGGAAGCGTTCACATAGTCGGAACCAAGCCCGTCCAAAAGCATCGCTAGCTCGTAGTCTGGTTCGAAGGCCTTGTAGAATCCGGATTTACCAAAGAATGGGTCTCGCGGACCGTTGAAGCCCACCATCGCTGAGAGTGCGGACTCAAGGCCTGAGCGGGCCCTTAATCCCTGCTGCAACGCCACCGTATGTGCACTCTCTTCATACATTTGGAATTCGCCTGCAGCGTGGGCGTAAGCAATTCCGAACGCATTACGCGTTTTCTGTTCGTCCAGCCGTAGCAACTTGGTACTAACCGCTGTGGCGCCCCAGACAGCGACCATATTGTCACGGCCCGTGTCTATGGCATTGGTGGTGATGCTGCGCGCCAGACGAATATGCAGGTCGATAGCGGTCGCAAGGGCCGACAGCAAGTCGCCTCCGGTTATAGAAGGATCGCGTTCAGCCAGTGCCAACGCCGGCGGGACATTATACGCACTTGCATGGCAGCCATTAATGCCAATCTCGTAGGTATCATCAAAATCGAGGGCTCTAGCTGTCGTAGCGTTGACGAGTGCCGCCAAGCTCGATGGAAGCCTTTCTCCGGAAACCCAAATTGTGCATTCTTGCTTGCCACCGGATAACGCCCCCAGTTGGCGCGCGCTGTGAGCAATCTGATCGTTCGATCCTCCGATCGCACAGGCAATCGTATCGAGGATGGAGAGCTTAGCTCGTTCGATCGCTTTCTCTGGTATCGTCTCTAATCCGGAATTGAGAACGTGCCGAATAATTCGCGTCGTAACATCCATTGCCAAACCTCCAAGCGATGCGGATCGAAGCCCTTGCGCAAGCAGGTCGATCTGCTTGGCTCGACACTTCGCCTCGAGACGATCTCGGGCAATCCCATCCATGCGACGGAGCCAGAGCTGCCAGCATTTCAACGTAGGGCCCGTTAGCAGACGATTTGCCCAATTCCACCTGTTTCAACGCAGGAAAACTGCGTTCTTGATGTTTCGTGCGCCACGTAGAATTCCAAAGAAGGGGAGATCGCCGACACGCCGGCGGTCATCTCGGCTGTGTCATTCGGCACCGTAGTGCTCAAGCACGGGTGGAGGGGGGTGGCGATGTTGCCGGCGGCGGCCGCACTCGTGCGGCGAGCAAAATAACTCTTCGAGATAAGAAAAACACCGGCGAACTTTACCGCCATCCAAGGTCCACGTGACGACCACCTCGTACCATGCTCGAGAAAGCAAAGTGCTGCTAATACTCGAAGCTAGCGAGTACCGTCGTTATTCCTCGATAGGCAGAGCGAACGATGCCTTAATGCGGTCCATTACGACCATCGTCTTAACTGCCTTGATATCAGACTCGTGAAAAAATCGACGTGTAAATGCCTCATATTCAGCCATGTCGCGCACAGAAATCATGAGGACGAAATCGGCCTCACCCGTCACATAATACGCACTCATGATCTCAGGCGTGCGCCGAACCGCTTGCTTGAAGCGATCAATGATATCTACCCGCTCGCGCTCTAGGCTGATAGACGCCAGCATGAGCATTGGCCGACCAACGGCTTGCGGTGAGACTATGGCAACGTCAGCCTCAATCACACCATCATCCCGAAGTCGCTTCAGCCGCCGCTGACAAGCGGTCGCAGAAAGGCCGGCAAGTTCGCCCAGCTCGGCTGTCGTAAGCCGATTGTCGCGCTGTACTGCGTTCAGAAGCTTCCGGTCAACTCGATCCAGGTCCATTTCACGTTCACTGCAAAAAGAGCGTCATTTGCGCAGAAAAACTGCTCGCCTCCGCGCATATTAGCCTCACTTCCACAATGATCAAGCCATAATATGGTCCGATCAGCGAAGCCTTTTGCTCATCCCGGCGGTACCCCTCTTGTCCTTGATGAACCTGGCCCCAAAGGTATGGTCGCCCGCAAGGTGGCTCGACGGCATCTCAAGCAAAGCCAGTTTTTGTTGCTTTTTGAATGTAGAAATTGGGCAATTTGAGTAGATTCTACAAATACCTCCACGCGAACACGGGTCTGATGACGGGCATGTCGAAACATTTTCTTCCCTTGGACGTTCTCCAGCAGGAGTTCCCAGCCATCAATAACGCCATTTACATGGATGTTGCCAATCAGGGGCTTATATCCAGGACGACACGCACGTCCATGGATCAACACCTCGAGAATAGACTGAATGGCCTGAATGACGAAGAAGCAATGATGGAACTCGTCGAGCGGACACGTTCGCGATTCGCTCAATTAATTGGCGCCGAAAAAGATGAAATCGCTGTCACGAAGAACGCATCGGAAGGCATCAATATCATCGGAAACACGGTTCCTTGGAAGCCTGGCGACAATGTTGTCCTCTGCCGGGAATTGGAGCACGCGAACAATATCTTACCTTGGCTGCAACTCAGGGACAAACACCGAATTGAACTTCGGGTGGTAGACGCCGAAAGCGGCTCAATTCCCTGTGACGCTGTCGCCAAGGCCATCGACGCTCGCACCCGTGTTGTCACACTGTCAACGGTCACAATGATCCCAGGCTTCAAGACAGTGATGGAGCCGATTGCCGAAGCTTGCAAGCGGGTTGGTGCCTTTCTTTTAGTCGACGCATCGCAATCAGTTGGTATCCTCCACACTGATGTCGCTCGGCTGGGAGTAGATGGTTTGGTGGCATCAACCTACAAGGGGTTGATGGGTCTCTACGGCTTAGGATTTCTGTACTGTCGCCAGGAATGGGCTGATCGACTAAGCCCGGTCTACCTTGCGCGATTCAGTGTCGACATGGGGAACGCACCAGAATCCGCTCCCATATTCGATTCGGTAAAGTTGCGCGCCGGCGCGCCCCGCTTCGAAATCGGCCACTACAACTTTCCAGGCGTCATAGCGGCCTACGCATCAATGGGTCAGCTGATGGAAATCGGCATACCGGCTATTGAACAAGCCGTCACATCGGTCGCCAAGAGGCTGGCGTCAGGTCTCCTGGAAATCGGTCTGCCGGTTTGCGGCGGTATCCCAGGGGAACACACTGGAAGCATTGTAGCTCTTGGGGACCCGGGGAACATCGGCGGCTCGCCCGCAGCCGACAACCGCATCCGGCTGCTCCACGAGCACTTGTTGAAGAATCACGTGATCGTCTCAATACGCCGGGACATGCTGCGCTTTTCGCTGCATCTGTACAACACCGCCGATGAGGTCGATCAAGTCGTCCGCCTCACCAAGGATTGGTTGTCCTAGCAGCCAATTTGCGCCTTAGAAGATTAGGAGTATTTATGCCGTCGATAAGCTCACAGACCGTCGCGCTCCTCCAGCAACTGATCAGAATTGAGAGCATCAACCCTTCGGCGTCAGCACAAGGGAGTGGTGAACAGAAGGTCGCCGCATTTCTCGAGACCTTTTGCCAAGAGCGAAATTTGCCTTATGAATATCAAGAGGTAACCGACGGCCGTTCGAACTTCTTTACCTGGGTGCCAGGGCAAGACCCCTCCAAGCGCGTCTTGTTCATATCCCATATGGACACAGTGCCCGTTGATAATTGGGTGGCAGACCCTTTTTCTCCGGAGGAAAGGGAAGGAAGGATATATGGCCGAGGAAGTTGTGACGACAAGGGCCCATTGGCGGCGATGTTGATCGCTCTCAGCACCCTCGGAGAGCGAAAGCCCCGAGCCACGATCGTCTTGGCCGCAAGCGTGGACGAGGAGTACCGCAAGAAAGGAGCGCGAGCGATCGCTCAATCAGGTGTTTCATATGACGCAGCTGTGGTCGGTGAGCCCACGGACCTGGAGCTTGTCGTCGCACATAAAGGTTCGGTCCGCTGGCAGGTTGAAGTTGAGGGCGTGCCCGCTCATAGCTCCAAGCCCCATCTCGGAGTCAATGCCATAACAGGAATGGCCAAGGTTATTTTGGCGCTCAACAAAATCAATGAAACCTTGTCCCAACGCGTACACCCATTGGTAGGCCCACCCACCCTCACAATCACTCTGATCGAGGGTGGAACAGAACTGGCGACCGTACCGCCGACATGCCGTGTCTGGATTGACAGACGCCTCATTCCGGGAGAACGACCGGCAGACGCTCTGCAAGAGGTGGAAAACATCTTGGAAGGGTTGCGCCAGGGTGCTGACAAAATTAAGGTCCGGTCATTGCTGCCCGCTTTGGAAGATCCAGCCCCCCTCAGCGCGGAGGCGAATAAGATTGCCGCGGTGTCAGCCAAGGCGTGTGCTGAAGTTGCCGGGACTGGTAAGTACGTCGGTGTCCCTTATGGTACAGATGCTAGCCAGCTCTCTTTGGCCGGAATTCCCTGCGTTGTTCTCGGCCCTGGAAGTATCGATCAGGCCCATACAACCGAGGAGTTCGTGGAGATAGACCAGCTGACCAAGGCCGTCGAAATCTACCAAAAGATCATGCTGAGCTACTAGGCAACATTGTACCATCTGACGCTTTACTGGATCCGCTAGTTCCCTGGTCGTATTCATAGCTTCGGCTCTCGGCCAGCGTATTGAGAGTTGGTCCTGGCGCGACGTAGGAGTGCTTCTTGGTAGATCGACTCCCATATGGGGAACATGCCAAGAGCCGATGGCGACTAACGAACTCTGGTTGTCACCGGCGCGTTTCGCTGACGCCGTGTTCCTCGGCAGAGCACATTTCCATGGCCCATTGGCCGACCTTTCGCTTGAGAGCCGCGATGCGCGTCGCGCATTCCGCAATGATACTGGGCTCGGCCTCCTCGTCAATCAGCTCAACTGGGCCGAACTGTATCAGCCAAACTCGATGGAATTGGCAGGCACGCTATAGGTACGATGGGCATAGTGGCGCGCTGACCTGAGGCCCTCCTGTTCCTTCCACTTCGACGGAGAGTCCTGAGCTGCATTTCTGGCGTCAAGCGGCCTGTTCCGAGCGCCATTTTCACAGCGAATTCCATGGGCGGGACGTTTGCCCAGCGTTGAGTTTTGTTCTGTCGCGGTTGCAGTCCTCCTTCTCAGTTGCTGTCCGCGCTTGCGAGAGGGTGGAGAACAGCGTTTCGTCAAGCATTCGCGCGACTTGTGGCAGGCATCTGCGGTCCTCATCCCCTCCTCCTGCCCCTTCAAGATCGCGACGACTTGTTCTTCCGCGAACCGTGAGTGCTTCATTCGTCCGTCTCCTCAGACGGGAACGGGCTCTGCCAAAAACTGGAGGAGCGTCAGACCCTTAGGTCAGATGCACTGACTTTGACAATGCCGACCAGTTCGGTCTGTGACCCAAGTACGAGAAATCTCCACTCCTAGCCAGCAATCGCCGATTATATGCGTTCACAACGAAAACGCGCTCATTTTCAGCGTTCGATGCCTGGTAATTCGCGCAAGGCGGCCCACTGATCTTAATATTATCGTCAAAGCATTAGGGGGACGTGTAGGTTGCGAGGAGCTTCTCACTGTCCCGGCATCTATGCCAAAAAGATTCGCTAACTGGGTAGGCTCTGAAAGCGATTTCCAAGCTTGCCTATTCCAAGACTGAAAGCGTGATGCAGACCCCGGATGGCTCATGGGGTGAGTATGTTAAAAAGGAGATGGAAGTGAGTGTAGGCGAATTTCACAGCCTTGTGACGGCGTTCGGCGTCGGCAATTGCGCAGGAGGTAGAACGTGACCCAGGATCTAAAGGGCCGAACTGCGATCGTCACGGGATCAGGCCAAAACATCGGAAAGGCAATCGCTCTAACTCTGGCTCGTGCTGGCGCGAATATCGTTGTTAACGGACTTCGCGATAAAGATAAGATTGAATCCGTGGCCGCGGAGATCCGCGCGCTTGGTGTCGAATCCTACGCCGTCCTTGCAGACGCGGCCGATCCAGACGCAATTGCCCATGTCGTGGATGAAGCGGCCAAGCATTTCGGTTCGGTCGACATTGCCGTCTCTAATGTGGGAATCAGGCCTCATCAAGCGTTTACAGATATATCTGTCGACGATTGGCAGAAGGTCATCAATATTGACTTGAACTCCGCCTTCTACCTTGCGAAGGCCGTTGTGCCCCACATGCGCAAGAAACAATTTGGACGAATTATCCATCTTTCGGGGTCAGAAGGAGTGATCCCAATGCCGAACCGCGCCCACGTAAACGTGGCAAAGGCGGGTATGCTCATCTTGGCAAAATCAATTGCGCTCGAGCTCGGTCCTGACGGGATAACAGCCAATTGCATATGTCCCGGCTGGATCGATACGGATAGAGATATGAAGAACTATCCGGACCTTCAAAACATATATCGACATGCAAGAGAAACATTGCCGGCGCGCCGCCTCGGTACGGTCGAAGACATCGCGAACGCCTGCTTGTACCTAGTATCGGAGATGGGCGGGTACGTCACTGGCAACACAATCTACGTCGATGGCGGCGACTCAATGCTGTAACTATGCATTGCCTCGACTGTCGACGTCGCAAGCATGAAATAACCCAGGTTTACTAGATTGACTAATATGCGTTGGAGATAATGCCGACATCGGCACTTCATCCCAGCCTAGCGCCGGCTTCCACCCAGGCGGTTCGGTGGCGATTACGAGCGCCCCTATCACGTCAGGAGGCTCGAGGCCCCTTACCCGACTAACATGAGTCAAGAAATGAATATGTCCAAAAGGAGCTGGAAATGAGTGTAGCGCGTGATCTCGCCGAAGTAGCGCTTGCGGTGGATTTTAATAAACTACCCGATGATATCGCGCGCCATTCGAAGCATCTACTTATTGATGCTTTTGCTTGTATTGTCGGAGGCTTTAACAGCCCCACTGGACGTATATGCCGTGGTTTCGCCCATGAGATGCAAGGGCCCGCGCAGGCTACGATTTTGGGTGAGAACACGCGTGTGCCATTGCGCGGAGCCATACTGGCCAATCAAGGAATGATGCGCTTTCTCGACTACAACGATACGGTGGCAATATCCCTCGTAGCGGGAGATGTTGCCGGCGGGCATCCAAGCGGTTCGTTGCCGACTGCCATCGCGGTCAGCGAGCTAGTTGGCGCTTCTGGCAAAGCATTCCTAGAAGCTCTGGTCGCCGGCTATCAAGTCTACGGCTGCATGCTCGAAGCCCTCACGATTTCGCTCGAAGCCCGGGGCTTTCATCATGGCTCGCTACACCCTTATGTCGGGGCCGCAATTGCTGGGCGGCTCATGGGGTTGAACGCCGAACAAATAGCGAATGCTATGGGGATTGCGGGAAGTCTCTCGGTCGGCCTCGATATTCTGGACGCCACGGGGGAAGAATATGTAATGACGAAGAATATCGCAGACGGCGTACTTTCCGAAATGGGTTTGTTCGCGTGTCAACTGGCCGCCAAGGGATTTACAGGACCAGAGCGAATTATTGAAGGGATCAAGGGCTTTGGTCATACAATCCTAGGCAACTCAGAAGGTTATTTGCCAAAATCTTTGGGAGATCGGTGGTTTATTTCACGGGTGGAGATCAAGAACGTGCCGGCGGAGTCAACCACGCTAGGACACCTGGAAGCAACGACGACCCTGGTTCGCAACCATGATCTTAGCCCCGACGACATCGATAAGATCACCATTCGTACCAATAAACGCGCGGTCGTGCACACTGGGGATCTAGTGAAAAAATATCCGAGAAATAAGGAATCTGCCGACCATAGTTCTTATTTTCTTACGGCGATGGCGGTGCTGCACGGAGATATCACCCCGGGAATTTACGAAGAGAGCAACTTTACCGATCCGCGCGTGCGGAGTTTGATCGATCGCGTGGAACTAGTGCATGGTCCTGAGTTCGATGCCAATCTACCGGCCGCCGAAGTGCGAATCCGGACGCGAGATGGACGAGAGCTGTACCAACGCATCGATCCCAAAGATCTGAAGGGAGATCCCAGCAACCCGATGTCAGATGAGGACTTGCGTAAGAAATTCCTTCTTTGCGCAAAAGGTAAGCTGCCTGAGTCGCAAGTCGATAAGATTATTGACAGGTGTCTTGAGATTGAGCATGCTGACCAATTCTCAAGTGTTCTTCCTCTGCTCACTGTCAAGTGACCTACATTGTTTTTGTAATGGCCAATAGGGTTCGGGTGCCGCGCGCTGCCGACCTAGAAGCCGGCAGGCATATCATAGGCATTTTCACTCGGGCCTCAGTCGCCGCGGCAGTCCCACCGTGCCGGGAGACGGCAGAAAGTTGGCATCGAGTCATGAGGGCAGCACCTGGGCTATGACTCGACCAACGATACCGACCCGGCTGTCCACGGCGGCGACGTTACATTAGTCAGATATTGGGACGAGACTGATGGAGATGACACCCGACAACAGCACTGAACGCAGCATCAGCTATCAAATTGGATTATCGAACGACGCTAAGACCTAGTGGATGAAATTCCGTAGAGGAATCCATTTCCACGGACGGCAAGGAACTTGCCACGGGACCTCGCCAAGTTCGATAGTTACTCTAATTAAGGAGTCGAAACAAACGCGCATTGGCCATCATGAGAGGCATCGTGTCGAATAATGCCGAGAGACGCGACGTTGGCATCCCCATTGATGAGTATAACGTAGATCTGCCGTATCTGGTGACCCACTTTCAGTTGATCATCAAACCGGATGGCGACAAGGGCCTTGAAGGTGACGATCAGAGAACCGGGCGTTCGGCGGAACGGCGAAAAGTCCACCGACTATTGGCAAGGCTGCGGGACTGGGCGCATTTGCTTCAACGAGGATGGCTCTGACGGACTGAAGGATGCCGTGTCATTGTGTACCCGAGCCGGGCTTGTCGGCCGAACTTGCTCAATCGTCGACATGGCACTTGGTCGCTAGCGGGCTGGCGGGGTATCGATCCGCAGTGCGGCATTAAAGCATTCGATCGCGGACGAAAGAAGACTTTCCGCGCACGCTAGGCGCCCCCTCCTCAACTGCCCAAGGGCAAGCCAGTCCATGCGGGATCAAAGAGCATACCTACCTCGATGCCCCCTGCCCGACGCGCAGCAAGAGAACAGCCTGGCGCTGCAGCCTGCCTATGCAGGCTCCTCGAATTGAGCCGCCACGTGGCGCGCGGCACGTACGCCTTCCTGCTGCTTGACTGATGGGCTGACATATGACCGCGCAGCTGAGAGTGCCGAGGAACATCACGCGGCGGTGGCTGCCGGCGCGAGCCCCGACCTCAGCCGGCAAGAACGTCTGGCAATATCTGCGCACTGAT
>NZ_CAAF010000022.1 GCF_000359125.1 Mesorhizobium sp. STM 4661
GCGGGGAGATGTCCGGCAGGACAGAGGGGGGTGTGAAGGATCGCGACAGAACGGCTTCATTCCGCGCCGCTGCACTTTCGGCCGCTCACACAGAACGCAAAGGCGCGAGCGCCGGTCCATCCATGCGAAACAGGTGGCAAACCGATGGAGCGATGTCTAGGGCGATCGGGCTGTGCAACGGCGTGGTGTCGCCGCCTTCGGCCTGTACCACCAGCGTGATGTCGGGCGTGATCTCGACATGCAGGATGGTCAGACCGCCCAGCCGCTCGGCCAGCGCGGCTTGTCCCTTGAAGCGGCCATCGGCTGAGATGCGCAGATGCTCCGGCCGCATGCCAAGCAGCAGTTCGTCGCCGGCCTTGACCGTGCCCGCTTCGGCCGGCACGGTCAGCGTCTGGCCGCCCGGCAAGGTCACGGAGACGCCTTCGGGTCCGACCGAAGCCACTTTCAGCTGCAAAAGGTTCATCTTCGGCGACCCGATGAAGCCGGCGACGAAGATGTTTGCCGGCTTGTTATAGAGATCGAGCGGCGAGCCGACCTGCTCGATCGAGCCGTTGTTCAGCACGACGATCTTGTCGGCCATGGTCATGGCCTCGATCTGATCGTGGGTGACGTAGATCATCGTTGCCGCGAGCTGCTCGTGCAGCCGCATTAGCTCCAGCCGCATGCTTACACGCAACGCAGCGTCGAGATTGGACAGCGGCTCGTCGAACAGGAACACTTTGGGATTGCGCACGATGGCGCGGCCGATGGCGACACGCTGGCGCTGGCCCCCAGACAGCGCCTTTGGCCGCCGGTCAAGCAGATGCGAAAGCTGCAGCACATCGGCGGCCTCCTTCACCTTGCGCTCCTTTTCGGCGGCGGATACGCCGGCGATCTTCAGCGCAAAGCCCATATTCTCGGCCACGCTCATGTGCGGATAGAGCGCGTAGGACTGGAACACCATGGCCAGCCCACGCTCCGACGGATCGATGTCGTTGGCGCGCACGCCATCGATCAGAAGGTCGCCTGCGCTGATCTTTTCCAGCCCGGCGATCATGCGCAGCAGAGTGGACTTGCCGCAGCCGGATGGGCCGACAAAGACCACGAACTCGCGGTCCTCGACGTCGAGATCGATCCCCTTGATGATCTCGACCGATCCGTAGGATTTGCGCGCGCCGCGCAGCTTGAGTTCAGCCATGGCTTGCCTCCCTGGCATCGGCACGCTTGCTCGCGCCATTGTCTTCGTCCTGCGCGATGGCCAGCGGCGCGCCCGGTTCGCCCTCCCACAGGATAAGGCTTGCCGCGCCGATCAGCCCGGCCCGGTCGCCGAGTTGTGCCTGAACGATCGGCACGTCGCGATAGGCCGGCATCGCCCGCTGCTCGACGGTGGCCCTGATGCCTCGCGCCAGGAGATCGAAGCCGTTGGCGAGGCCGCCGCCCATGACGATCAGGTCCGGCGAATAGAGGTGAAGCAGGTTGGTGAAGCCGACGCCGAGCCACTTCGCCTCGGCGTCGATCAGTTCGAGCGCCCTGTGATCACCGGCACGCGCGGCCTCGACGACGTGCCTGGCCGAGACGTCGCCATCGCCGGAAAGGCGCCTGAGCAGTGAGCCGTCGCCCGTCGCCGTCAGCCGCGTGGCGCGGCGTCCGAGCGCTGTGCCGGAGGCGACGGCCTCGAAGCAGCCGACGGCGCCGCAGAAACAGCGGTCGCCCTCGCCGGTGATGGTCATGTGGCCGATCTCGGCCGCCAGCCCGCGCCGGCCGTGATAGATATGGCCGTCGGCAACCACGCCGCCGCCAATGCCGGTCGACACGGTGACGAAGACCAGCGAGCCGCTGCCACGACCGGCGCCGAAACGCCATTCGCCGAGAGCCGCCGCATTGGCGTCGTTCTCCAGCCGCACCGGCAGACCGAATTGCCGGCTGAGAATGTCGATCAACGGCACATCGTGCCAGCCGGCCAGCGTCGGCGGCCCGATGACGATCCCCGCTTTGGGATCGAGTGGTCCCGGCGCGCACATGCCGATGCCGGCGACCTTTGCCTGCGGGTGCTCCGCCAGCAGGGTTCCAGCCAGGGTAATAATCTGGCCGATCACCGCCTCCGATCCCGCGCCCGCCAGTGTCGGCGCCGAAACGCGGGCGGCAACGCCGCCGCCGCGCTCGACCAGCGCGCCACGCAGCTCCGTGCCGCCGAGATCGAAGGCAAGCGCGAGTTTTGTCATCAGGCGGCGACCTTCAGCCCATGCAGCCAGGCCATGCGCTGCGCAAGGTCGGGGTCGCCGAAAGCCAGCGATCCCAGCACCACCGTCTCTGCTCCGGCGGCGCGCAGGCGCGGCACCGTTTCGTGGCGGATGCCGCCATCGGCGGCCAGGATGATGTCGGCTTCGCGGCCTGCCTTCTTCATCAGCGCCCGCGCCTCGATCAGGCGGTCGCAGGCCTGCTCGGACAGGCTCTGACCCTTGACGCCGATGGAGGTGCCGAGCAGCGTCACGAAAGCCACTTGCGACAGGAATGGGGTGACCGCCGCGACCGGCGTCTCCAGCCTGAGCACGACGCCGGCCTCGGCGCCAAGCGCATGCGCCAGCCGCACGGCGCGCAGGCCAGCCTCGCCGTTTTCGGCGTGAACGCTGATCAGGTCGGCGCCGGCCTCGATGAACTGGCGCGTCTGTTCCTCGACGATCTCGGCTTCGACCATCAGGTGGACATGGATCGGCCTTGTCGTCAGCCTGGAGATCCGCGCCACCAGATCGGGAAAGAACAGGAAGCCGGGGGTGAAACGGGCATCGGCGACGTCGATGTGATGCAGATCGACATAAGCGTCGATGCGCTTCAGGTCGCGCTCCATATTGGCGAGGTCCGCCGACCACAGGGAAAACTCGCCGAGCAGCCGGTTGCGCGGCAAGGCGGCGATGGCGGCAGGACCGGACAGGGATTTGGTCGTCATGACGGAATGAGGCTCCGGAAATTGGCGTGGGCGTGAAGGAAGTCGGTGATCTCGGACTGGAGCTCGGCGAAATGCCTGGTGCTGTCGAGCGCCTTGGCAGGGATTTCGGCAAAGGTCGCGCCAGGAATGGCGGCGGCTAATTTGTGGGCGACCGACAAGGGATGCACCGCATCCACCGCGTTGCCGACGACCAGCGTCGGAACGCCAAGGCTAGCGACGTCACTTTCTGAGACTCCTGGCCCGTCGGCGGAGATGTCGGCCAGGATCTGCGCGAATGGCGCGGCATCCGGCCGGTCGAAAAAACCCAGCAGCGAAGCGAGGTTGTCCGGCGCCTGGCGCTTGAGGCGCGCGGCCGTCTGCGACTGCGCGAAGATCGTTCTTGCCTTGTCGGGGCCTTGGTCGAGGATCAGGCCGGCGACCTCGGCGTTCGGCCGCATGTTCACGGGCGCACTGCCGAAAATCCAGGCTGGACGCACGAGCAGCAGGCCGGCAACGCGGTCCGGATGGCGGCAGGCGAGGCGCAAGGCGATCGCGGCGCCCATTGAAATGCCGCCGGCAACGAAACGGTCGAGGCCGGCTTGATCGGCGGCTGCCAGAACATCGTCGGCGAACATGCTCAGGGAAAACGGTCGGCGACCGCCGAGCCCTGAGGCACCGTGCCCGCGGCATTCCAGCGTGAGGCGCCGCAGGCCGGCGCCGGTGGGGAAGGCCTGGGCGACCTGCGCCTCGCTGCCGCCCAAACCGTGCTGGAACACGACAGCCAGTCCATCGCCGGCGTCGGAAACCCGCAGCGTGGCGTCATCGCGGAGCAAGGTGGTCGGGCGTGCCATCACACTAGCCCTTTCAGGAAACGGGCAACCCCGGGCGCTTCTTCGGCCGAAAGTCCGTGCGTCACCAGCGGTCCGTCAAAGCCTGACGCCTTGAGGCTGGCGACGAAATCCGGAAAGTCGACGACGCCACGGCCGGCGGTGGCGAAACGGCCGTCGGCGAAGCGATCCTTGGCGTGCGCCATGGCGACATGGCCGGCCGTGCGTTCGACCGCGGCGGCGACGATGGCGCGTGCTTGTTCTGTGCTCGCCTGCTCGAACAGGTTGGCCGGATCGAGCACGATGCGCAGCCGCTTCGAGCCCATCTCGGCAATGAGGCGCATCGCGTCCCCGGCTGAGGTGACGATGTTGGCCTGTTCGGGCTCGATGCCGAGGTCGACACCGTGACGTTCGGCGAGATCAAGCGCCTTTTCCATCTCGCTTGCCATGTCGGCCCATGCCGAGGGATCGGCATTGTCGGGGTGGTGCGCCCACTGGTCGTCTTCGTTGCGCGTTCCCGTGCAGAGCGTGACGAGCGGAATGGAAAGCGCTGCTGCGGCGTCGATGACCACGCCAAGCCGGCGCAGGCCGTCGTCGCGCACCGCTCTGTCCGGATGGGCCATGTTGTAGGTGCCCGACAGCGCAACCAGAGCGACGCCGGAACTATCGGACGCGGCAGCGATGGCGCGTATGGCATCGTCCGGCACCGCATCCGGCATCGACGGCAGGCCGACGCAGGCAAGGTTGAACTGGGTGATCGCAAATCCGGCGTCGCGCACCGCCGCCAGCACGCCGGCCGGCTCGCTGCCCGGAAAGGTCTTGGCGAATACCCCGACCTGCATCAGACCGCTCCCGCCACGCTGGCGATCTCGACGCGCTCGCCGCTCTCGACCGAACGCGCGACCGCCACCATGGCGCGGATCGAGGCAAGGCCGTCCTCGACGTTGGCGCCGCGCATTGGCTTGCCATCAAGGACTGTCTCGGCGAGGCCTTCGATCTGGCGCCTGAAGAAATGCCCGTCCGCACCGAGCGGCCTGCGCGAGGTCGCATCCTTCTCATGGAAGATGTCGACCTCGCTCGCCCGGAAATACCAGGGATTGAAGGTCTTGGCGATCACCGAGCCGTTCTGGCCATAGAGTTGAAAACCCTCGTGCCAGTCCATGCGGACGGCCACGGTGAGGTCGAGATGGCCAAGTGCGCCATTGGCGAATTCGGTTTCGACGAACCAGCAATAGGCGCCGAACCGCTCATTGAGGCGCGCGCGTACAGCGGTGATCTCGCCGCACAGGAAGCGCGCCGTGTCGACGAGATGCGAGCCGTGCGCGAGCATGAAATATTGCCTGAGATCAGCCTTCGGATTGCCGGCCGGCTTCCTCGCCAGCTTGCTGGTGACGGGCAGCGGCTGAACCGCGTCGGTGTTGGTGTAGCGGTGGGTGGAATCGCAGTACCAGGCCTTCAGCGCCAGGATCTCGCCCATCTCGTCGCGGACGAAATCGCGCGCCGCTTCGAGTGCAGGGTCGAAGCGCTTCATGTGGCCGACCTGCAGCACCTTGCCCGAGCGCCTGGCCGCTGCCGCGAGCTTCTCGCCTTCCTCCACCGAGACGCCGATCGGCTTTTCGCACAGAACATGCTTGCCGGCTTCGAGCGCCTTGATCGACATCGGCACGTGATAGGCGTCCGAGGTGGCGACGATCACTGCCTCCAGTTGCGGATCGGCGAGCATCTCGTCGTAGTCGGCATACATCTTTTCCGGCTCGTAGGTCGCGCCCATGCGGGCGAGCAGATCGGGTGCGGCGTCGCAGATCGCATAGAGGTCGGCATTGGCCGCCTTCACGCAGGATTCCAGATGGGCGAACTGCGCGATCGGCCCGCAGCCGAGCACACCGACACGAAGGCGACGGTCTTGCTTGCGGATCATGATCTACGCCCCGTAGCCGCGCATTGTCTGACGGTTGGTCTTGACCGCGGCGGCCGGATCGGCGGCGGCGGTCTCGGATTCCTCCTCCAGCACCAGCCAGCCGTTGAAGCTGGGTGCGGCACTGGCGATCTCGATCACCTTTGCCGTGTCGCAGACACCCTTGCCGAGCATTGCCCAGGTGCCGCCGGCATCGACGTCCTTCAGATGCACATAGCGGATGCGGTCGCGGTAGGTGGTGAGCGTGTCCGCCATGTCCGCGTGGCCGCGCAAGATGTGGCCGGTGTCGGGCACCCAGCCGACCAGAGACGGGTCGAGCAGTCCGAAAATCCGGTCGTAGTCGGCGCGGTCGAAGAGCAAAGTGTTGTGGTGCGAACTCGGATGCACCGCGACCTGAACGCCCGCCTTGCGTCCGAGTTCGCCGGCTTTGTTGTAGACCTCGGCGGCGACGGCGAATTTGTCGTCGCGCGGCCCGTCGGACATTACGGTCGCCGACCCCATCGACACCAATGCGCCTGGAAAGGTGGCGGCGAAGTCGATCCAGCGCTTGACGACCTCAAGGTCGGCGCCGATCTTCTCCTTGAGCGTAAAACCGCTCTTCGAGCCGAAGGCGAAAGAGACGAGCTTCAGCCCGGACGCCTGCAGCGCGGTGGCGAACTCCGCCGGCTTGCCGGCATAGCGGCCGATCATCGTGTCGGTGATCTCGATGCCGGCATAGCCGCCGTCGGCGATCGCCTTGAGCAGGTCGTCCGGACCGCCGGCAAAACGGTCTCCGAGCATTTCCCAGGTAAAGGTCTGGCAGCCGACTTTCAGGTCTTTCACGGTCATCCTTTCATTCCTTGACGCCGCCCTGCGTCAGCCCCTCGATAATGTGGCGCTGGAAGAACAGCACCAGCACGATCAAGGGAACGGTGACGACCGCCGACGCCGCGGCGATATCGCCCCAGGGCACGTAATAGAGATTGGTGAAGTTGGCGATGCCGACGGGGATCGTCTGGCGATCGATGTTGGAGGTGAAGGCGAGCGCGAACAGAAACTCGTTCCAGGCGGTGATGAAGGCGAGCAGGCCTGTGGTCACTAGGCTCGGCAGCGACATCGGCAGGATGATGTGCCAGAGCAGGCCGGGAATGCTGACGCCGTCCATGCGCGCCGCCTCGTCGATCTCGCGCGGCAGCGTCTCGAAATAGCCGAACAGCACCCAGGTAACGAGCGGCAGGCCGAGCGCCAGATAGGTGATGATCAACGCCGTGTAGGTATCGAGCAGGCCGAGATTGGTGGCGACCAGATAGAGCGGCCCGACCAGCGCGATCTGCGGGAACATCGATACCGAAAGGATGACCATCAATATGCCGAAGCGGCCCTTGACGTTGAGCCTGGACAGCGCGAAGGCGGCGAGCGACCCGACGAAGAGGCACAGGAACGTCGTTGCCAGCGAGACCACCATCGAGTTCCAGACATAGCGGTGAAGCTCTTTCTCGACGAAGGCGTTGTAATAGTGCTCGAGCGTGAAAGGGTCGGGGATCAGCGACGGCGAGCCCGAGGTCAGCGCCTTGTCGAGCTGGAACGATGTCGAGAACTGCCAGATGAACGGGCCGCCCGACCAGACGAGAATCAGCAGCGCGCCGAGATAGATGACGATGGTCTGCAGCGGTGAGCGCGTGTCGTTCATTGCGCCCTCCGGATCTGCCTGATGAGATAGAGGCAGAAGATCAGTGCGATGATGCCTTCGGTGACGAACATGGCCGTCGAAACGGCCGAGCCATAGCCGAATTGCAGCGTCGAGAAGAGCACCTTGTAGGACAGCGTCGACAGCGTCTCGGTCGAATCGGCCGGACCGCCGCCGGTCAGCACATAGACGAGGTCGAAGACGCGGAACGCGTCGAGCGCGCGGAACAGGCCGGCGATCAGCAAGGTCGGCATCAAGAGCGGCAGCCGGATGTGCCAGAAAGTGATCCAGCCCTTGGCGCCGTCCATGCGCGCCGCCTCGATCAGCGAATTGGGCACCGTCTGCAGCCCGGTCAATAGCAGCAGCGCCATGAAGGGCGTGGTCTTCCAGACGTCGGCGATGATGATGGTGGTCATAGCGGTGTCGGGAGAGCCATACCAGTTGATGTTCTGGTCGATCAGTCCGGCATGCAGCAGAATGTAATTGATGATGCCGTTCTGGCCGTCGAACAGCCAGCCGAACATCTTGGAGGTAACGACGGTGGGCATCGCCCAGGGAACCAGCATGGCGGCGCGCACCAGGCCGCGTCCCTTGAAGGCCTCGCACAGGATGAGCGCCATGCCGAGCCCGATCACCGTCTCCAATATCGTCGATGCGGCGGTGAACCACATTGTGTGCCACCAGGCATTCCAGAACTGGGCGTCGCCCCAGAGCTGCACATAGTTGGCGAAGCCCGAGAATTCGTTCTCCTGGGTGATCAGCGAGGTGTTGGTGAGCGAGAGATAGAGCCCGTTGACGATCGGGTAGAAGGAAACCGACGCCAGCGACACGAAGGCCGGCGTCAGCAGTAGCAAGGCCCAGAGCGCACCCGGAAGCGCCTTGCCAAGCCGCGGCCGGCCAATGCCAGAAACAGTGGCGGCCGCGGACATTGGTTAGCCGACGATCTTGTTGATCTGGTCGGCGAGCGCGTCCATCTCGGCCTGGACGTTGCCCGACACCAGCGCCTTGGAGATGCCGGACTGCAAGGCAAGTGTCACTTTCGCGTATTCGGGCGTGATCGGCCGCGCCGTTGCGCCGGTGAACACTTTCTCGAGGCTCGCCATGAACGGCTGTTCCGTCTTGATCTTCTCGTCCTGGAACAGCGCGGAGCGCGTCGGCGCGAGGCCGAAGTTCAAGGCGATGCGCTGCTGCGTTTCGGTCGAAGACAGCCAGGTCAGCAACTCGATCGCGGCTTCGCGCTGCTTGGAGTTGGCGTTGACGCCAAGCTGGTAGCCGCCGAGGGTGGCCGCGCTCTTGCCGCCGGGGAAGGCCGGCAATGGCGCGACGCCGACCTTGTCGACCACCTGGGAGGCCTTGGCGTCCTGGGCGATCGGATAGACGTAGGACCAGTTGCGCATGAACATCGCCTTGCCCGAAGTGAAGGGCTGGCGCGACGGTTCCTCGTCCCAGGACAGCACGTCCTGCGGGCTGATCTTGGTCTTGTTGATGGTGTCGTGAAGGAACTGGATCGCTTCGACGGCCTCCTTCTGGTTGATCAGCGACGACTTGCCGTCGGGCGCCAGGATCGCGCCATTGTTGGAGGTGATGATCTCGACCGCGTCGCAGACCAGAACCTCGGCCTGCTTGCCCTGCCAGAGATAACCGAAATCGACATCGCCGGCCTTCTGCGCGGCGGCGGCGATGGTCGCCATGTCGGCCCAGTTGTCCGGCACCTTGCCGCCATGCTTCTCCAGCACGTCCTTGCGGTAATAGAACATGCCCGAATCCATGAACCAGGGAAGGGCGGTCAGCTTGCCACCATAGGTACAGGCGTTGAGGGTGCCGGTGAAGTAGGCGCTGCGCTTGTCCTCCGGAAAATACTCATCGAGCGGCAGCGCCCAGCCGGCGGCGGCAAAGCCGGCGATCCAGATCACGTCCTGGCTGAAGACGTCGGGCGTGCCGGTGCGGCGGGCGAGCTGCTGGACGAGACCCTGATAGACCTCCGTCGAGGAGCTCGGCGGCGGCAGTTCGATATTCTTGACCAGAACGCGGTCCTGCGATTCGTTGAAGGCCTTGATCAGGTCGCCGAAGGTCTCCTTGCCGAAGAAGGCAGCACTTGCAAAGCTGATTTCGGCGCGCGACTGGGCGCGCGCCCGGCGAACGCCCAGTCCGGTGCCGAGGCCGAGCGTCGCCGCCCCCAGCAGCCCGGCGCTGCCAATGAGAAACTGCCGGCGGTCGGCGATGGTCACATGCGCGACAGGTTTCGAGCCGGAGACCGGCCCTTTTTTCATGTCAGTCATTTTCTCCTCCTTGGGCTGGCAGCCTCCCGATGTTGCGCCAGCATTTCCGCATGTTCCATAAAAATTTTACGCGCGTCAAGATTTAAAATATTGTATAGCGGCTTCCGACTGTGATCCGTTGCCGGTGCAATAGGTCGGACAGGACATTGCGGCGTTGGGAGGTGAATTCGAAAATGCACGGAAAATCAGTAGCTAAACTCGGTATCGGCGTTGTCGGATGCGGCAACATCTCGATGACTTATTTGCGCAATGCCGCACTGTTCGGTGGAGTAGAGCTGCGCGCCTGCGCCGACATTTCGACCGACATGGCCGCGCTCCGCGCCAAGGAATACGGCATCCGCGCCGCCAGCGTCGATGCGCTGCTGGCCGATCCGGAGATCGACCTTGTGCTCAACCTGACCATTCCGGCGGCGCATTTCGACATTTCGTTTTCGGCGCTTTCGGCGGGCAAGCATGTCTTCACCGAAAAGCCGCTGGCGACCTCGGCCGCCGCTGGCCGGCGCCTCGTCGCCGAGGCGGCGAAACGCGGGCTGCTGCTTGGCTCGGCTCCGGATACTTTCCTCGGCGCTGCTGGACGCCAGGCCCGCCGCCTTGTGGATGAGGGCGCGCTCGGCCAGCCGATGACCGGCACTGCCTTCATGATGGGGCGCGGCATGGAGCACTGGCATCCCAATCCGCAATTCTACTACCAGCCGGGCGGCGGCCCGGTTTTCGACATGGGGCCGTACTACCTGACAATACTGGTCAACCTGCTTGGTCCGGTGGCGCGGGTGATGGCCATGGCGACGCGTGGCCAGGAAGAGCGTCTGATCACCGCCGAAGGTCCCTTCAGGAACACCAGCTTCAAAGTCGGTACGCCGACCAACATCCTGTCGCTGCTCGAGTTCCGCTCGGGCGCCACCGTCACCTTCGGCGCCTCGTGGGACGTCTTCAAACACTCCAACCACCCGATCGAGTTGCACGGCACGGAAGGCTCGCTGCGCCTGCCCGACCCCGACACGTTCGGCGGCACCGTCTCGCTTTCGGAGCGCGGCGCCGACTGGGCTGACTTTCCCAGCGAAGCTGAGCTCTATGGCGCGCGCAACTGGCCCTTCGCCGCGCCCGACCGCGCCAACTACCGCATGCTCGGTGTTGCCGACCTTGCGCGGGCGCTGGCCACGGGCAGGAAGCCGCGCGCGTCTGGCGATCTTGCGCTGCATGTGCTGGAGATCATGGAGGCGATCCTGGCTTCGGGAGAAAGCCGCGAACCCGTCGCCGTCAATGGTACGGTCGATCAACCGCCGCTGCTTGGCGAAGACGAGGCGGCGAGCCTGCTTGCGTGAGAGGGAGGTCCGTCCATGACGACGTCGCCCCCCGACGACACCGGCCCGACGACACCGGAAGTGTCCTTGCTCGACCCGGAAGCCCAGCACGTGCTCGACCTCGGCCGGCAGGCAGCCGCCCGGCCATTCGAGGCCGGCACGCCCGAAGAGGCGCGCCGCGCCTATGCGCTGAGCTCTCCCGAACTGCAAGGCGAGCGCGAGCCGGTCGCTTCGCTGAGCGAGCGCACTATCGCCGAGCCGGGCGGCCCGCTGACGCTCAGGATCTATCGCGGGCACGACGCGCCAGCGATAGATGCTCCCGCGCTGCTCTATTTGCATGGCGGCGGCTGGGTGATCGGCAATCTGGAGTCCCACGACGAGATCTGCCGCTGGTTTGCCAACATGGCGGCCTGCATTGTCGTCTCGCCCGCCTACCGGCTGGCGCCGGAGCACAAATTCCCGGCGGCTATCGAGGATTGCCGTGCCGTGCTTTCCTTCATGCAAAGCGACGCTGGTGATCTGGGCATCGACGCCAAGCGGATCGCCATCGCCGGCGACAGCGCTGGCGGCAATCTGGCCACCGTGCTTTGCTTGATGGCGCGCGGGAGCAAGAACCCACCGACGGCGCAATTGCTGTTCTATCCCAACACCGATGCCTCACAGACGGCGGACAGCTATCGCCGCTTTGCCGATGGTTTTGGCCTCACCGCGGCCACCATGGCCTGGTTCCGCGATCATTACATAAGCAGCGTCGGCGACATCGACGACTGGCGCGTCTCGCCGTTGAAGGTGGTCAGCCTTGCCGGAGCACCGCCGGCCTTCCTTGCAATTGCCGGGCACGACATCCTGGCCGATGAAGGCGAGGCTTACGCGAAACGTCTGCAAGATGACGGCGTAACGGTCATACTGCGGCGGTGGCCGGGTCAGATCCATGGTTTCGTGTCGATGGGTCGCCATGGCCCAGCGGCACGGCAGGCGGTTGCTGCTGCTGTAGCCGCATGGCGCGGCTTCGATCCTGCCTTTGAAAACCCTCAGGCCGACTGACGCATCACCAGCGTCGCGTCGAGGCTGACCTTGGCGGCAACCGGCTCGTCGGCATTGTCCAGCAAGGCAAGCAGCGTCTCGACGCTGCGGCCGGCCATCGCGGTGAAGTCCTGCGCCATGGTGGTGAGGGCAGGGCAGGTGTAGCGGCTCAGCGGATGGTCGTCATGCGCCGCCACGCGCAGGTCGCAGTCGCCCTTGCGGCCGACCTTGCGGCCCTGCGAGAAAGCGGCCGCCATCACGCCGAAGGCGAGACGGTCGTTGGCGCACAGGATGGTCTTGCCCGGCAGGCCGCCATTGCCGAGCATCTTTTCCATCTGCTCGTAGCCGATCCGTTCGAAATCCCAGGTGTAGTCGCGGGTGTTGCCGATGATGACAGGCTCATGGCCAAGCCGCTGCATGGTGGCGACATAGCTGCTCAGTCGTTCCGGCGAGTTGTGGTTGACATGCGGTATGTCGAAATAGACTGGCGCGTCGCCGGAGCGGCAGAGATACTCGACGATCGTCGAGACGCTCTGGCTGTTGTTGTTGCCGACGAATGGTGTGCCGCCTTCAAGAAAGGTGTCGAAATAGACGATTGGCATGGCCTGCGTCAGCTTCTCCAGCGTTCGGTGATCCGAGCGCAGGCCGAGCGGCGCGATCAGCGCGCCGGAAACCTTCAGCGACAGGATGGTTCGCGTCGCTTCCACCTCGAGCTCGCGCGAACCGTGCGAGGAGATCACGATCGGCCAATAGCCCTCGTCGCGCAGCCTGAGCTCGATGCGGCTGACCATCTCGGAATAGAAGGGATCGGCGACGGTCGGCACCACGATGCCGATGCTGCGGGTGCGTTTGCGGTTGAGGTTGCGCGCGAACAGATTGGGCTGGTAGTCGGACGAGCGCAGCGCCTCCTCGATGCGCTTTCGCGTTGCCGGCTTGACGCTGGTCGGATCGTCGAAAAATTTCGACAGTGTCGGCCTGGAGACGCCGCAGGAGCGGGCGAAATCCTCCATCGTCTTGTGCGTCATCGGCATTGGTCCCCTCGCGTCACGGACATCCAATTCCTGGTTGTTCCCTGGCGCTGCCCCGGGTCCTACATACGGCGCGCCGGTGTGCAACTGCAAGGTGGAATTTTACAGACAAGTTTGCCAGTTTCAACGCGTATCGGTAAATTATTCCACGCGTAAATTTATTAATTGACGCGAAAAACGCAAGCCGTATTCACTTCCGAGAGGCGCAATGCCGGGAGGAATTCAGCAAGATGAAGAAGCTGCTCAGCGCCGGCCTCGTCGAGACCATGGCTGAGCGGGTCAACCATAGCTTCGACTTGTCGCATAGGCTCTCTGCCCTCAGCTTGGGACCTTCTTCTTCCATTTGCGCAGCCGTGTGCCGATGTAAGACCTGGGACCTAAGGGAAGTCGGGGCCGCCCTGCAGGCCGGTTTGGATGATCTTCCAGGCGCTGCTGCACGAATGTCATCAGCCGGCAGAAGGCGGGCGATTCCAGTTCTTGCAGGCGCCTAGCAAGACCGTCAGGCAACGGCTTGACCGCCAGGCGAAATAGGCCTCGTAGGCGTCCGGCGTATCGATCAGATGCCGCAGATACGCCGCCAGGTCGGCAGGGCTGCTGAAATCCGCCGCGTCGATGTAGGAGCCTGCCGGCGCGAATTCGTCGACATTCGGGGCGCCGAGATAGACCGGTACCGAACCGGCCTTCAATGCATCGAAGAGCTTTTCCGTGACATAGTCTGTCTCGCTGGAGTTCTCCAAGGCGAGGCAGAACTTGTAGCGCGAGACGGTGTCGATCTTCGTTTTCCTGCCAAGATCGGGGCCTTCTATCGTTCGGTTGCGAAGGTGCCGGCCATAGGAATCGATCTTGATGTGGTGGGAAAGCTCCTGCACGAAGTCGACGCGCCCGCTATAGTTCAAGCGAGCCGATTGGAAGAGTACGGCCGGGGCCGCTTCCGTCTTCGCCACGATCGGCGTTGCTCGAATCTCCTCCCACCAGGAAGCGCGTGGCAGGTAAGGCGCCCAGATATCGGAGCTGCGCTCATGCGTCATCGTGAAGTCGAAGTGCCGCATGGTCTTCGGTTCGGCGATCCGCTTGTAGTTTGACCGGCTCTCCATCGACCAGGCTATCCAAAACTGGCCGGGATATTTCCAGGCGTCGCCGATCTCGCGGAAATTCGGAATGTGGAAGACGACCGCCGCCGCCTCGGCAATCCGGCGCTTGTCCAGGGTCCACTGCCCCGGAAGGTCACAACGAATGGACGCGATGTCGACGGGCTTGCTGAAGAATGTCGTATAAAAAAGGATGAGCGGGTCTTTTGAAGGCATGGAAAGCAAGGGGCACCTCAGCACGGTAAAGTCCTATACCTGCCTGCCCTGAAAGCAAATGCCTATCCAACAGGCCTCCGGCGCGTCGTTGGTCCGCCGCTTCAACGAACTAGCTGACTCTGAGCGGCTGCGATTTTCGCAACGGCGGATATGACACGGACGCTCGGTGTGAACGCGCCTGGCTCGAAAAAACGTGCCGGATTGGTGAAGAACACGCAGCAAGAGGTCTCGATGCGGTTTGCCCGTTCGCAGAACGTGGAGTTCTTCCTTGGCTCATTGAGGAAAGCCGGACTCACGTCAAGGACCGATCCTCGCGCTGGCCGAGCGGATTCTGCCGGTAGGTTACCGTTAATTACCTTCCGCCCCGAGCGGCAATAGGCAAACCTCACGAAGGACGATTTTGTCGAGGGCATGTCTGAACCGTCCTGCCACGAGTTTCGTCTCATCGATAAACGCGGAGCATGTTTTTTCTCGCCAGGGAATCCGGAAACTCGGTCTTGGAAAAGCGGTACAATCAAAGGAGGACGTCAGATGAGTGACAATCAAGCGAATCGAGACCGACAACCGAACCGGCGCGACATTTTGCTGACCGGAGGATCTGTGCTCGCCATTTCAGCTGTCGCATCCGGAATAGCCACGAGCGCGAAAGCTCAAGCAGCCGGTGCAAAACCCAACATCCTTGTCATTTTCGGCGATGACGTCGGGTATTGGAACCTCAGCGCCTACAACCGGGGCATGATGGGCTACCGCACGCCGAACATCGATCGTATCGCCAGCGAGGGGGCGATCTTCACCGACCACTATGCCCAACAGTCCTGCACAGCCGGGCGCGCCGCATTCATTACCGGCCAATCCTGCTTCCGCACCGGCCTGCTGAAGGTAGGCCTGCCGGGTGCCAAGGAAGGGCTGTCGGAGAAGGACCCGACACTTGCGGAACTGCTCAAGCCGCAGGGCTATGTTACCGGGCAATTCGGCAAGAACCATCTCGGCGACCGCAACGAGCATCTGCCCACCGTTCACGGCTTCGATGAATTCTTCGGCAATCTCTATCACCTCAATGCCGAGGATGAGCCGGAGCATCCCGACTACCCGAAGAACCCCGAGTTCAAGGCCAAGTTCGGCCCACGCGGCGTGATGAAATGCAAGGCCAGTGCAACCGACGATCCTACCGAGGATCCGCGCTTCGGGCGGGTGGGCAAACAAGAGATCGAGGACACCGGTCCGCTGACGAAGAAGCGCATGGAAACCGTCGACGAAGAGTTCCTCGGCAGCGCGCTCAACTTCATCGACCGCTCGAACGCCGACGGGAAGCCGTTCTTCTGCTGGTTTAACTCGACCCGCACCCACATCTATACCTTTCTCAAGGCGGCCTCGAAGGGCAAAACCGGCTTGGGCATCTATGCGGACGCCTGTGTGGAGATGGATGGCATGGTCGGCCAGCTTCTGGGCAAGCTCGATGACCTCGGCATCGCCGACAACACCATCGTCCTTTGGACGACCGACAACGGCGCGGAGGTTTTCTCGTGGCCGGACGGCGGCACTACGCCCTTCAAAGGCGAGAAGAACACAAACTGGGAAGGTGGCTACCGCGTGCCGTGCATGATGCGCTGGCCGGGCGTCATCAAGCCCGGAACCGAAATCAACCACATAACGTCACATGAAGACTTCGTGCCGACGCTGGTCGCCGCCGCGGGCGAACCAAACGTCGTGGAAAAACTGCTGACCGGGTATGATGCCGCTGGCAAGAGCTTCAAAGTGCATCTGGATGGCTACAACCAACGCGACGTGTTGGCCGGCGAAGGTGAAGGCAAGCGCAACGAATACTTCTACTGGACCGATGACGGCAACCTCGCCGGCCTGCGTTACGAACGCTGGAAGATGGTGTTCCTCGAGCAGCGCGCGGAGGGGCTTGCCGTGTGGGAGAACCCGCTGATTCCACTGCGGTTCCCGAAGCTCATCGACATCAAGGGTGACCCGTTCGAACGGGCGATGACGGACGCCGGGGAATATGACAGATGGCGTGTCGAGCACGCCTTCGCGCTCGTGCCGGCGCAGGCTTATGTCGCCAAGCACTTGCAGACCTATGTCGAGTTCCCGCCGCGGCAGAGGCCCGGCAGCTTCTCGCTCGACCAGGTCCTGGCGAAACTGCAGGAGGGCCCCAGAAACTGAGTCTTCGCCCTGAATAGGCCGCGCTCGCGCACTATCGGCAGGCGCGGCCTCCAAGCTAACTCGGAAGCAGGTCGATGGCAGTCGCGAACAACAATCCTTCGACCGAGACCATTGCTCAGAGGGCAAAGAACGAGCTGCGCGAGTACGCGCTGCTGTCCTTGTATCTATTCGTCTGCTTTGGTGCGCTCATTCTCTACAAGGTAGCGATCCTTGGCGAGGAGAGCATCAGCTATCTGCCATCAGGGCTGGCGGCCATCAAGGCACTGATCCTGGCGAAGTTCATAATGCTCGGGCACATGATCCGATTGGGCGACCGGCGTCGAAGCAGGATCGTCTACGTCATAGCCTACAAGGCCCTACTCTATCTGATCCTGCTTCTCGTTCTCTCGGTCGTCGAGGAGGTCGTCGTCGGGCTGGTTCAAGGGCGAACGATCGCCGCTTCGCGCGCTGAATTCGGCGGCGACAAGCTGCCGCAAACATTGGCGACAAGCCTGATCATGCTGCTGATATTGATCCCCTACCTGGCGTCCAGGGAAGTCAACGTCGCGCTTGGGGAAGGCAGGCTTTGGACGCTGCTGTTCGAACACCGTCCCGCTCAAATTTCAGAAAGCAAAGGTGTCAAGCCATGACCGTTCTCGCTCGCGCCGCCAGCCGCTATTTGCTGCCCCTCTTTCTGTTGATGGCGATTGCGCCTTCCGCGCAAGGCGCGGAAGTACTCGCGTCATGGAACGAAGGCGAGGCGAAGCAATCCATCGTGCGGTTCGTCGAAAGCGTGACCAAGGAAGGGTCGGCGGATTTCGTGCCTGTCCCCGAACGCATCGCGGTGTTCGACAATGACGGGACGCTGTGGGGCGAACAGCCTATGTATTTTCAGCTTCAGTTCGCGCTCGACCGGGTCAAGGCGCTCGCTCCCCAACATCCCGAATGGAACACGCAGGAGCCCTTTGCCTCGCTGTTGAAGGGCGATGTGAAAGCGGCGCTAGCTGGCGGAGAACACGCGATCCTAGAGATCGTGATGGCCGCGCATTCGGGCATGACGACCGACGAGTTCGAACAGATCGTCCGCGACTGGTTTGCGAGCGCAAAACATCCGAAGACAGGCAAACCCTACACGGAGATGACCTATCAGCCAATGTTGGAGCTGCTGGACTATTTGCGCGCCAACGGTTTCAAGACATTCATAGCCTCGGGCGGCGGCATCGAGTTCGTGCGAGTATTCAGCGAGCAGGTTTACGGCATTCCCCCCGAGCAGGTGATCGGAAGCAGCGGCAAAATGAAATTCGAAATGAAAGGGGACCAGCTGGTTCTCAACAAGCTGCCGGAAGTTGATTTCATTGACGACAAGGCGGGCAAGCCGGTGGCCATCCAAAAGCATATTGGGCGGCGACCCATCGCGGCGTTCGGCAATTCCGACGGCGATCTGCAGATGCTGCAATGGACCTGCGCCGGACCCGGCCCGCGCTTCTGCCTCTACGTCCATCATACAGACGCGGAGCGGGAATGGGCCTACGACCGGCAGTCGAGCATCGGCCGTCTGGACAAGGGTCTCGACGCCGCAGCCGATTCTGGTTGGACGGTTGTCGATATGAAGAAGGATTGGAACCGGGTGTTCGCCTTCGAGAAGTAAGGATTCGGAGCAAGACGATGAGTCGAGTTGTGAAACGCCAGGCTCAATCTACACAGGTCGAAGAGCCATTCCTGAACATGGTCTGGATTCCTGGCGGTACATTCCTCATGGGATCGGACAAGCACTATCCCGAAGAGGCGTCGGCGCATAGGGTGACAGTGGGCGGCTTCTGGATGGACGTCTGCACCGTCACCAACCGCGAGTTCGCTCGCTTCGTCGGCGCAACTGGTTACGTCACCTCGGCCGAACGTCCCGTAAATCCCGACGATTATCCCGGAGCGAAGCCGGACATGCTGGCGCCATCGTCCGTGGTGTTCAGCAAGGCCAAACAGCGTGTCGATCTTCGCGATCACTACAATTGGTGGGTCTACGTGCGCGGCGCCAATTGGCGCCATCCGCGTGGGCCGGCGAGTTCGATCAAGCGGCTGGCCGACCATCCGGTTGTGCATGTGAACTTTGAGGATGCCGAAGCCTACGCATCGTGGGCGGGCAAGGAATTGCCCACCGAGGCTGAGTGGGAATTCGCGGCGCGTGGCGGGCTCGACGCGGCCGAATTTGTCTGGGGCGATGAAATGGCGCCCGATGGCCGACACATGGCCAATACCTGGCAAGGCGAGTTCCCATGGCAGAATCTCTGCGAGGACGGCTACGAGGGGACGTCACCCGTCGCCTCCTTTGCCGCCAACGGCTACGGCCTCTACGACATGGCTGGCAATGTCTGGCAGTGGACCACGGACTGGTACCAGGAACACGGCAAGATCGACAGCCCGTGCTGCACGGTTGACAACCCCCGCGGTGCCAAACGGGAGGACAGCCTCGATCCACGGCAGCCGCAGATCAGAATCCCGCGCAAGGTGATGAAAGGCGGATCGCATCTTTGCGCGCCCAACTATTGCCGGCGCTACCGCCCGGCCGCCCGAATGGCGCAGCCGATCGATACGTCGACGTGCCATTTAGGTTTCCGCTGCATTGCACGCAGAACGTGACATGTCGACCCAATTTCGAGCCAGCTGGCGCGAGCCATGTTTACCGTGACCGAGTGGTGAACCGAGCAGTCGCTGGCGAACCAGTCTCCGTTTGATATCCCCTGATAACAGGCAAAAAAACAGGGTATTTGCGCGAAATGCCGCGCTTTGGCCGGGCAGATCGTCAATATCGTGCAGCGATTTCAGCTACTTAGAGGGGAATTCCCTGCGCGAGGCATCAGGGAATATCGACCAGGTTTGCGTGAATATTCGCGGCCCTGGCGATTGAGCTTCAGGCACTGATCGACATTGAGTTCGACGTTGCGCTAACCGGCTTCTCGCTCGCGGAAATCGACCTGACGCTGGACCAGGCTAGAGAGGCATCGGCAGCCGCGAATGATGCCGCTGATCTCATTCCGAACCCTCCCGTCGAACCCGTTTCGAAGCTGGGCGATGTCTGGTTGCTTGGCCGCCATCGCCTGCTCTGCGGCGATGCCCGATCGGCAGACGATGTTGCTCTGCTCACGAATGGTGAGACAGCCGACCTGATATTCACGGACCC
The DNA here is from genome assembly GCF_000359125.1 of Mesorhizobium sp. STM 4661. Taxonomy (GTDB): domain Bacteria; phylum Pseudomonadota; class Alphaproteobacteria; order Rhizobiales; family Rhizobiaceae; genus Mesorhizobium. Next base: position 19,569 of record NZ_CAAF010000022.1, read on the forward strand.
TCCCTACAACGTTGCCATCGATGGCAATGTTGGCGGTCTTGGTTCAGTTCGGCATCGTGAGTTTGCATTCGCTTCCGGCGAGATGAGCCGCGCCGAATTTACCAAGTTCCTCACCGTGACGCTCTCAAATGCCTCCCGCGTCGCCAAGGACGGCGCCATCGCTTTCGTTAGTATGGACTGGCGCCATATGCGAGAGCTTCAGGATGCAGGGGAGGTGGCGTTCACCGAACTAAAAAACCTGTGCGTCTGGAACAAGTCGAACGGCGGCATGGGCAGCTTCTACCGCTCCAAGCACGAGTTGGTCTTCGTCTTCAAGGTTGGTACTGCCCCTCACACTAATAGCTTTGGTCTTGGTGAGACGGGCAGATACCGCACCAACGTGTGGGACTATGCCGGCATCAGCAGCCTCGGCGCCAATCGCCTGGATGAACTTTCCATGCATCCGACAGTGAAACCGGTCGCGCTGGTTGCCGACGCGATCAAGGACTGTTCGCGCCGCAATGAGACCGTGCTCGACCTGTTTGGTGGATCCGGCAGCACTCTGATTGCTGCGGAGAGCTGCGGACGGCGGGCCAGACTCATCGAATATGATCCCGCCTATTGCGACACCATCATCACGCGCTGGCAAAACTACACCGGCAAGCGAGCAATTTTGGCAGACGGTGAGATTGCATTCGAAGCCGTTGCAGAAATGCGGTGCGTTGCGGCCGCAGGCCGCAATGGTCAGGTCTCGGACCGGAAGCGCTCCAATGGCCGCTGAGAAGAGAGGCACAGGTAAGAAGGCTTCGGAACCAAGTGGGGACATCCATGATGATATCAAACGGCAGGTCATTTTTGGCGTCGGCTATGGAAAGCCGCCCATGAGCACGCGATTCGTGAAGGGGCGGTCCGGCAACTCGGCAGGGCGGCCGCGAAAAGCAGCTCCTGACTTGTCGATGGCGGAACAGCCGATGCTGAGCGCCGCACTGAAAGGCGCCAACAAGATGATCGCCGTGCGGGAGGGAGGTAAAGCAACTGAAATTCCAGCCCGCGAGGCGATCGTTCAGACTGTGATCCTCAATGCGCTCAAAGGTAACGCTCGGTCGCAGGGCCTTGCGATGGACTTGTTCAGAACTGCCGACGAAGCCCATGCACGAGAAATTCGACAGCGCAATGAAATTTGGGAAAGGTACAAGGCCCTAACGACTGCTGAACTTGCAGGCGCGAAGCAGCGAGGTGAACCAGAACCAAGAATCCTACCGCACCCAGATGATATCGTAATTGACTCGGAAACCGGGCCTAAATTCCTCGGCCCGCTTGATGAAGACGAGCAGCAGGAACTTGAGAGAACGTTACAGCTGCGTGAGATACTCGTCATGCAGGACGCACTTGATCAGCGATCGAGTTTCAGGGTGGACGGAACGCCGTTCAACGACCCAGGGACGGCAATGGTTCTGGCGATGCTTCTCGAGAAGTGCATCCCACCTCGCTTACGGCTTTCGGAGTTGGAGTGGATTCGCAAGCAGTTCAAGTACGAGGGCACGTCAAAGCGAACCCTACTCAAGCTGTTGTTCACCGCTTGGCGCAAGGTCGGTCGTCCGCGTCCGCGCGGCTACCTGTCGCCAGACCTCAAGGTGGTCAAAAAATGGTTCGAGGATATGGCTGCGCTTCGAGATGAGGTGGAGACCGGAAATCTTGACCTCGATGCAATGGCGCGAGGCGAGTTCAATGAGGCAGCACTGAACTTCATGGATGAGAGAGGGCTGCATTGAGCAGGGGACTTTGAAAATCGGGACATGGCCTCCGAACAAAACTGCCCGACAAGCAACACCAGCACGGCCACTTTTCAGTGGAGCTACTCAGTGGAGCTACGCGTGTTCATCGGCGTGCCCAGCAAAGGCGACGGGCTGCTTCGAATTGCATGTAATGGCCCGAAGCCGACGGTCGGCATGCGACCAGCCGTTCCATGGGAGGCCGACGCACGCCTACAATGAGTAGCCACATAAATTAGAAGTATCTTACAAACAAATCGAATACTTTTCGTAACTGCTTTGCATGAGACCTTAACGATCCACTACAGATATGTTACCGAGTGGGTCGCTGAGGGCAGTGTGGCAATGATTGCTGCAGCCCAAAAAAGACGAGAAATTTCATGGTTTAGAAACGCGCAACCTTGGTGTTGTGCATGGCGACCGGCAGGACGCCCCACTCCTTAGATTTTTGGGGACGGGCGCTTTTACACAAAAAGCGTCGAGTTCTAGGCAGTGTTCAGCGTGATCCCGGATGTAGTCACCCTCTATTGTTCTGGAATTTCTCTCCGCAAGGTTAATTAGTATCAGACTTTATCCTGGCATTTTTGCAACACTTATACTTTTCTTTTGTATGCCCGTTGCTTGATTGGCATCGTAAGGCGGATAAGTAGGCAGGGTAATCGGGTTGTACGGAACATGTGCGAGCGCTCGCGTCCACGGAGGGCAAGCAGAGGCGTCTTTGGCCCGACGCGAGAGACCAAATATTCACATCATCTGGCCGATCTCGCAGCCGTTTTTCAGGAGCGGATAGAGATCGAGTGAAGCGACGAGCGTTGATCGAAACTGTAGCTGGGCAACCTAGGCCGTGGGCAACCGGGATTATACGATGGCTTGCGCTCGCATGGATTTGATGCTCGCAAGCCGAAAGAGGCCTGCCGATGTCTGAACCTAAGAAGCTGCTCCGACTCAGCAGATACCAAAAGGCAATGAACCTTGGCCATAGCATGAGGCGTTCGGCATTGTTCGCCGCTGCAGCCCAAGCGTTCCTGGCTGCCGAGCAAGCGGCTCCGGAGGACAGAAGTGCAATATTGTACCGCGCTACTTGCCTGAAAGAGGCAGGCCAACATGAAGCGGCAAAGCTAGCCTACCAACACCTCCTGGGCCTTCATCCTTTATTTGCTGACGGTTGGAGTCTCTACGGTGTGTTTTTGAAGGATAGCGGTCATTACGGTGAGGCAATTGAAGCGCTTCGTAAGTCTCTGAGTATTCGGAACGAGATCGAAACTCGTAACACCTTGGTCGTCTCTTTGTTTAAAGCGGGACGAGTCGATGCCGCCCGGGCCGAGGGGTCCATAAATCTTGAGGCAAAAGACAGATGGGCAGTTGAAAAGTTCGCTAATTCGCCGTGGCGCGATGTGAAGCTCGCCCCTCCCAAGCGACAATTCGACCCAAAGACCCCGCGGCGGAACGTCATCGCTTTCTCCTTGTGGGGAGACGACCCGGTCTATGTTCACGGCGCAATTGTCAATGCGCGAATCGCGCCGCACATCTACTACGGTTGGACGGCACGATTCTATGTCGACAATTCAGTCCCAATGGATGCGGTCGAAGAGTTGCAAAGGGCTGGAGCACAGATTGTTCGCTTTAGCGATCCCGCTTTCGGAAAGATCCGGCCGATGTGGCGTTTCTTGGTCTCCGACGACCCGGACGTGGACTGGTTTATCTGTAGGGATACGGATTCGCGGCTGAACTGCCAAGAATTGATTGCGGTCGAAGAATGGCTACGCACCGGCTTGCCTTTCCACGCTATGCGGGATCACATCTATCACATGGAGCTTGTCCTTGCGGGGATGTGGGGCGGCGCGGCAGGGATCCTCCCCAATATTCAGGCGCGATTGCTAGCAGAGACAAAGTATCATGATAATCGTTACGCAGACCAAGCATTCTTGATGGGCGAGGTCTGGCCATTAATACGAAACCAAATTTGCACCCACGATACCTACTATGCCCTCAAGGGTAGTCGAGAGTTTCCGCCAACTTACCGTCTGCCGCGGCCCGCTCACGTAGGAGGCGCCGTAAAAAAAATGCCTACTTGGCGCATCGGAATCGGCTAATCTAGCGAGATTAAAATCGGCCAAGTATTCTTACTCTACAACACTAATTGTGCAGCAGCTCGAACCTGCCGTTTTTTAAATTTTTTACGCATCTTCTGATCGTTGTTTAACCATCGACCGTAATCAAAGGGTCGCCTATTAGATTGGAACACTTGTCGAAATATGCTTCAAATACCCTTCTGGTGCCGTATGGATTCTTGTCATCGATTTCTACTTTAATATTTGCAACAAGGAGAAAATCGCCGCTCTCAGTTCTATATATGATATAGGTATGACCTTGATCATTATTCATGTTAAAGGAGGATACAAACCGTTCTAGAGCGCTATCATATTTAACGTCCAAGGGAAAAACCGATATCGAATCCCAAGACCGAAAAAATTTATTACTCTTGGTAACAGTGACATCAGAGTCGTTGTAAATTCTATTAAAAATTGAATTACTGCATCTGAGTACCGGCCAGCCACGTGAATTAAATTCTACTAAATTATAAGTCACTAATGCAAGAAAGACTGCTATCGCTGAGCATACTGCAAGAATCTTTGAGGTTGCCACTTTTAATTCTCGATCGTTATGCTAATCAATATTATAGTTTGGGCCTAAGGGTGGGGAGCTAAGAGTCCGATGTCAAGCGTTTATCGGCATGATCCTGAGTCGAGCGCCTATGGCTTGGATACTTTTTCTCGAGGTATCTGGCAGTCGCTCTACAATGTTTATCTGGCTACAGAACATGGAGAGACAGAGGCCTCCTGGATGACGGCGGTCAGCGCCTTCTCGGCCATGCGGCGCGGTTCGAGGAAACC
>NZ_CAAF010000021.1 GCF_000359125.1 Mesorhizobium sp. STM 4661
TGACCGAGGCGCTGATCTTGACCGAGGGCTGGCCGTTCTCGGGGATCAGGCGGAACAGAACGGTTTCGGCCTCGCCCGCCGCCGCTGGCTGAATGGAAATGCTGGAGCGCAGCCGGCCCTCGCGATCGACGATCTCGAGTCCGCTGCCGCGCAGGATGCCCGAGCCGTCCTGTGCCTTCGTCGGCAGAACCTGCGACAGCCCTATCCCCGCGAGCAAAACCAGATTGACCGCAGTCAATGCGCCAAGAACCGCTTCACGCCCCATCATCGTTCCTCCCGTCTTGAAACCGATTGGCGCCGCCTTCGTGGGACTTCAGCTCCCGGGCGAGCCAAGCTCTCCTGCATCCCAGAACTGGTCGAGCCATAGGTTGAGCCGCAGGAAGCCGGCATTGCTGACGGTATAGACGCGCCTTGTGCCTTCGGCCTTGGCGTTGACCAGTCCGGCCTCGAGCAGCACCTTCAGATGCTGCGAAACCGCCGGGCGCGAAACCGGCAAGCCGGCGGCCAGTTCGTTGACGGTCTTCGGGCCGCGCCGGAGCTCTTCCAAGAGATAGCGCCGGTTGGGATCGGCAATCGCCATGAAGGCGTCGGAAAACATCATGCTTTATTTGTGAGGCAAAGCCTTTCGAATCTCAACCGTCGGTTTCATCTTTTCTGCGCGGGTCGAGTCGCAGCGCCTCCGGCGTGAGCGAGCGGTCGGCCGGCTGTGTCGTGAAGGCGTCGCGGTTTTCGATCGGCACCGGCGCGCGGCGGCTGATGCGCAGCAGCGTGTAACCAGCCAGGCAAAGATGCGCGAGCGCGGTCGCCAGGAACATGCCTTCGGGACGCATCCAGCCCATCAGGCCGGCGGCAAGCATCGGTCCGATCATCGTGCCGAAGCCATAGAGCAGCAGCAGGCCGCCCGATACTTTGACGAAATCCTCCGAGCGCGCATGGTCGTTGGCATGCGCCACGGCGATCGAATAGAGCGTGTAGGCGAAGGCGCCGTAGGCGGCTGTGCAGACAATGACGAAGACGCCGGATCGCGGTTCGAACAGGAAGATGGCGATGGCGAACAGCGCCGCTCCGAAGGCAGCGCCGGCAAGCACGAAGCGGCGGTCCGTCTTGTCGGAGAGGCGCCCGGCCGGAAGCTGCATGGCGGCGCCGGCAACGACCACAAGGCTCATCATCAGCGCGATCTCGGCGGTGGAAATGCCGATGCGGGCGCCATAGACGGCACCGAGCGTGCCCCAGGCGCCGTTGGCGATGCCGATCAAGAGGCAGGCGATCGCCGACACCGGCGAATTGGCATAGAGGCTCTTGACGTCGAGCTTGACGTCCTGCAGCGGCTTGGGGAGCGAAGCCGTCGAGACCGCGGTCGGGATCAGCGACAGGCAGAACAGGATGCCGGTGATCATGAACAATGAGGCCGATTTCACGTCGCCGCCGGCAACGATCATCTGGCCGCCCATGATCGAGGCATAGGTGACCATCATGTAGAGGCCGAAGACGGTGCCGCGGTTCTCATTGGTGGCCTTCTCGTTCAGCCAGCTTTCGATGACCATGAAGGCGCCGGCCATGGTGAAGCCGGTGAAGGCGCGCAGCAGGATCCAGGTATATTCATCGATGATCAGGCCGGTCAGCAGCGCGACGATCGCTCCCGACGCGGCAAAGGCGCCGAAAGCCCTGACATGGCCGGCGCGGCGCACGATGCGCGGGGCAAAGAAGCAGCCGGTGACGAAGCCGCCGGCCCAGGCCGTGCCCATCAGGCCGAGCGAAGCGGTCGAGAACCCTTCCAGCTGGCCGCGCAACGGCAGCAGCAGGCCGTGCAGCCCGGACGCCGCCAGCAGGAAAGCAGTGCCGCGAAGCAGCGAGAGGATCGGTCTGTATGTTGCGAACATTTGCTGATCCGGGCTGGAGCTTGGGTGCGGGGTCGGAAGACAATTGCTTTCAGGCTTTTCGGCGGCGCTTCCGCACCGAAACGATGCGCGGAAACTATCCGCGGCGGAACAGCGCCTCGGCCGCCGACTTGGTGGTGCCCTTGGCCTTGAGTTCAGCCTCCAGCCGCGCGATCTCCTGGCGCAGGATGCCGATCCGCTCGGATAGTTCGTCGACCGAAAGCAGCGCTAGGTCCTGGCCGATCTCGTGCGGGCGCGCTTTCTTCTTGGGTTCGTCGTCGAAGATCGCCATCGTCGCTCCTCCCTGGTGAGGTGAATTGCGGGTTCGCTACATCAGTTTGGCCATTTGCCTGATTTGGCAATCAGCATACATAGGGCAGGGGTGCTGATGCAAACAGCCGGCAATTAGACCGGCACGGGACAGTTCATGGCGAGCGCACAGAAAATTCCGGCGAGGATGACGGCCATTGCAATCTCCGAACCCGGCGGGCCGCGGGTGCTGAAACCCGAAACACGCGATGTGCCATTGCCCGGCCCCGGCGAAATCCTGATCCGGGTGCGCGCCGCCGGCGTCAACCGGCCGGATGTGCAGCAGCGCAAGGGCGCCTATCCGCCGCCGCCCGGCGCGTCCGACCTGCCCGGTCTGGAGGCAGCAGGCGAAGTGGCGGCCCTTGGCGACGAGATATCGCGCTGGCGCGTCGGCGACCGGGTCTGCGCGCTGACGCCGGGCGGCGGCTATGCCGAATATGTCAAGGTTCATGCCGGCAGCGTGCTGCCGCTGCCGGCCGGCTTTACCCATACCGAAGCGGCGGCGGTGCCTGAAAACTACTTCACCGTCTGGCACAATGTGTTCGAGCGCGGGGGCTTGAAGAAAGGCGAGACGCTGCTTGTCCACGGCGGCTCGTCGGGCATCGGCACCACCGCGATCCAGCTTGCCTCGGCCTTCGGCGCCTACGTCGTCACCACCGCCGGAGCCAAGGAGAAATGCGACGCCTGCCTGAAGCTTGGCGCCGACCGGGCGATCAATTACCGCGAGGAGGATTTCGTCGCGGCGGTCAAGGAGGCGACCGGGGGCAAGGGCGCCAACGTCATCCTCGACATGGTCGGCGGCGACTATGTGGCACGCAACTACGAGGCTGCGGCGATGGAAGGCCGCATTGTCCAGATCGCCACGCAGGGCGGGGCGGTGGCCAGCGCCGATTTTTCGAAGATCATGGTCAAGCGGCTCGTCCACACCGGCTCGACGCTCAGGCCGCGCACCATCGAGTTCAAGGCGGCAATCGCCGCCGCGCTGGAGGCCCAGGTGTGGCCGTTGCTCGGCACGCGCAAGGTGGCGCCCGTCATGGACATGATCTTCCCGCTCAAGGAGGCGTGGCGGGCGCATGAGCGAATGGAAGACGGCGAGCATATCGGCAAGATCGTGCTCGACGTCGGCTGACGCATCGGAACAAGCCGCGCGCCAACAAGCTGAACAAAAGCTTAATGGTGCAATGCAACAATTGCATTGCGGCCATGCAAAAGCGTCTGTTCAATTCCTGGGCAGCGATGCCTATTTGAGTGGCATCGAAACGAATGATCCAACCAAATGGAGGACTGCCATGAACCCGATCCGCGCTTTCCGTAACTGGCGCATGTACAATGAGACCGTGCGTGAGCTGAACAAGCTCAACGCCCGTCAGCTCAACGATCTCGGCATCAACCGTGCCGACATCGAGAGAATCGCCCGCCAGGCGATTTGATTTCGGGCAGGTCCGACGGAAAAGGCCGGACCTGCCGAAAAAGCCAGAGCCGCCGCTGACAGTTTTTCGTCGCCGGTTCCGAGCCCGCTGGACGCAAGTCCGGCGGGTTTTGTCATTTGGTGGCAGCCGACTGAGCGCGTCGGCAATCAGTGGTTGACCCCAGTTTTCAGCATGGCATTTTGGTCGCGCGGGAATCGGTCAGTTGTGGGAGCGATCCGGGCCGGCAATGCATTAACTGCGAAAAAGGCTCCACGCATTCCATGTTCGATCATCTTACGGACAAGATCTACGAAGCCGCCTTCGTCCCGGATCTTTGGCCGGACGTGCTGGAGGAGATCGATGCGGTCTCGGCCTCGGTGGCGGGCGCCGTGTTTCTGTTCGCCGACGAGCAGCCCGTGCGCGGCAAGTCGGTCGAGCCTCTGCAAGACTTGCTCGGCGAATTCCTGACGAGCGACACATTGCAGTTTTCGACGGTGGTCTCGCGCATGTGCGCGGTGCAGCCGGCAAGCTTCGTCGATGTCGAAAGCTTTTTGACGGCCGACGAAATCGCGAGCGATCCTATCCGCATACGCTTGCGCGCTTTCGGCATTGGCGCACACACCTGCACCGCCATACCGATGCCCAGCGGCGAGCTTGCGATCTTCGTGTTTCAGCGACGGCTTGGCGAAGGCGCCTACGATCAAAAGGGCCTTGATGTACTGGACGGCCTCAGGCCGGCGCTGGCGCGTGCCAGCCTGATCGCCGGGCGCCTTGGCCTCGAACGTGCCGAGGGAACGGTTGCCGCCATGACGGCCATGGGGCTGCCGGCGGCCATCCTTTCATCGAAGGGGCGCGTGCTCGCCTCCAATGCGATGCTTGAAGCCATGTCCTCGCTGTTCCTGCCTGTCGCCTTTGGCGGCATGGCGATTGGCGACGCGCAAGCCAACCGGCTGTTTCAGCAGGCCATCATCGCCGGGCGCAGCGAGACCGAGCCATCGGTTCGTTCCATACCCGTGCCCGCAAGCGAAAACCGACCGCCGATGATCGTCCATGTCCTGCCGCTGCGCCGCGCGGCGCACGAGATCTTCTCGGGCGCGGACATATTGCTTGCGGCAACGGCAGTGAGCGCCAGCTCAGTCGTGCCTTCGCCGAACCTGCTTGCCGGATTGTTCGATCTGACGCCGGCCGAGGCGCGGTTGGCTTCGGCGCTCTCGCAAGGGCAGCCTTTGAAGGATGCGGCGGCCAGTTCCAACATTACGGTGAAGACCGGCCGGACATATCTCGAACGAATCTTCGCCAAGACCGGAACCCGCCAGCAAAGCCAGCTCGTGGCGTTGCTTAAAAGCGTCGACTCTTTTCGATGACGACGATGCCCGCCTTGAGGCCATGGCGCTTGCTCGAATGACGTTGCGAAATGGCAAGAGAGCGGTTATACAGGCCGCGAATTTCCCATTTTGGTGGCACTAAAACCACCGCCCGCGCGGGAACGCGGGCGAACGAGAAGGATATTTCATAATGGCCAATACGCTGCTGATGCCCAAGGCGACCGCCGTCTGGCTGGTCGACAACACCGCGCTGTCCTTCGAACAGATCGCGCAGTTCTGCGGGCTGCATCCGCTCGAGGTCAAGGCGATCGCCGACGGCGAATCGGCGCAAGGCATCAAGGGCATGGACCCGATCATGACCGGCCAGCTGACGCGAGACGAGATCGCGCGCGCCGAGAAGGAACCGAACCATCGGCTGAAGCTGTCCGACCCCAAGGTGCGGGTGCCGGAATCCAAGCGCAAGGGTCCGCGCTATACGCCGCTGTCGAAGCGCCAGGACCGACCTAATGCCATCCTGTGGCTGGTGCGCAACCATCCCGAGCTGAAGGACGCGCAGATCGCGCGCCTCGTCGGCACCACCAAGTCGACGATCGACCAGATCCGCGACAGGAAGCACTGGAACTCGGCCAATTTGCAGCCGATGGACCCTGTGACTCTGGGCCTGGCCTCGCAGATCGACCTCGACATGGAAGTCAACCGCGCCTCGCGTGGCCGCGAGCAGGCACAGCCGGCCGGCGACACGCTGCTGCCGGCGGCGTTGACCGAACGGCTGGTGCCGGCACCGGAGAAGCCGAAGGACGAGGATGCCGAACTCGACGCCAGCGCCGTCTTCGCCAAGCTTTCGGCGCTTAAGTCGAAGGACAAGGACGAGGAAGCGGACAAAGAGTAAGCCGATGTCCGTCGCGGTTACCGGCCCGCAGCTCTCAAGAAAAAAAGCCCGCTCCGAGCGGGCTTTTTTCTTGGTATCAGGTTCGCCCGGCGCGGTCACGCGACATGCCGTAATCCTCGCTGCGTTCCACCGCGCGATAGAAATCGGCGAGCTGCTTGCCGCGCTCCGGCTTGAAGACGCGGCCGGCAATCACCACCGAGGCGATGCGGTCGATGCGGAAGGCGCGGAAATCGTCGCGCATCTCGCACCAGGCGACCAGCGTCCACACCTTGCCCCAGAACCACAGGCCCAACGGCCGGATGTCGCGCGCGGTGCCGCGGCCGGCCTCGTCGGAATAGTCGATGGTCAGCACCTGGCGTTTTTCCACGGCGCGTTCGATCAGGTCGATCGCCTCGCGAGCGGCATCGCTCACCACCCACATCGGTGTGTGGATCTCGGTGCGGGCGATGCGATCCTTTTCGGCGTCGGGCAGCACGGCGCCGATCTTGACCAGCGCCTCGTCGGCGGCGCGCGCCATGGCGGCGCCGCCAAAGGCCCGCACCATGCGGGCGCCGGCGACCAGCGCGACGATCTCGTCACGCGTGAACATCAGCGGCGGAAGGTCGAAGCCCTCCCTCATCATGTAGCCAACGCCCGCCTCGCCGTCGATCGGCACCCCGGTCGACTGCAGGTCGGCGATGTCGCGGTAGATGGTTCGCTCGGAAACTTCGAGCCACGTACCCAGCTTCTGGGCGGTGACCAGACGGCCACCGCGCAGATGCTGCACGATCTGGAAGAGCCTGTCGGCGCGGCGCATCGTATGGTCCCTCGGCGTTATCTCTATCCATGTCGTTGCCCCAAAACCGGTTCCGACTTTTGGGCGGCATGGCATTGTCTTTATGCATGTCGTGGTCCCAAAACCGGTTCCCACTTTTGGGCGACATGCATTATGGCTTCAGCCCTTCGCGCTTGCGCTGCGCGGCGACGAACTCCGCGCCAAAGGACAATTTCCTCGTTGTCGGCGTCTTCGCGTCGATCACTCGCCAGTACGGCGCGATGTCGCTCAGCGACATGCCGCGCTCAAGATCCTCATTGGCAGCCTCGGCCACGGTGCGCAGATGATAGCCGATGGTGACGGGACATGTCACTTCCGCACCGTGCTCGATGGCGAGCGCGCTGCGCAAGGCGCGGACATCCATCTCCACGCCTTCGGGAATCGAACGGATGAAATCATCGACCTGGCGTGCCGTCGGCACCAGCATCGACTGGCCTTCGACGACGTCCGCGACCGTGCGCGGCGACGGCTTGATGCCGTTGATGCCCGGTGTGTTCAGCCTGTCGTTCCAGCTCTTCACCACGCGAATGTTCTCGTCCTAAACAAAAAGGCCGAAACTGTTGCCGTCAGGGTCGAGGCAATAGGCGAATGTGCCGGCCGGAATGGAGATCGCCGGCGAGACGACCTGGCCGCCATTCTGCGTCACCCGTTCCATGGCGTCCTCGATGGGCGCGGCCACCGACAAATGGATGGTCGGGCCGGTTCCAGGCGCTGCCGGCTTTCCGGGATAGACGTGGCCCGATGCCATCCGATCCTGCGCACTGAACATGGCGATAGGGTTCGGGCCACTTTCCTCGAGCGCCAGATCATTCCCGAGCACCGACGCATAGAAGGCGCGGGCGCGCGCCATGTCGGTGACAGGAATCTCAAACCAGGCCGAGGCTTTTGCAGGAATGGAGGCCATATCTTTCTCCTGAACTTGCTGCTTTATCGCACGCAACTCCTGACAACATACTGTCAGGAGCCTTCAGCAGCCCCCGCCACCTACATCTGGGGACTGCGGCGCCGGTATCCAGTCTCGGCCCGCAAAAACACCTCAGTTGTCGTTCCTGCGGCCGCTGGCGTACATGTCCGGCCAGCCAATGTCCTTGCGGATGCTCAGAGGCAACTCGTTCATGAACCGCTGGGTGCGGATCTCGTTGCGTATCGTCCGGATCTTGCCGACATAATGCTGCACGCTGCGCAAAATCGTAAAACCGTTCATGGCTACCTCCTATGTTTTGATGGAGGCATCATCGCACACCCCTGCTGACAGCAGTCTGTCAGGAGGGTGCAGGGTCTCCAAAGGTCTTGCCACTCCCCGCTCATCGACGGGAGGCAAGGCAGCCCTTTGGGGCTTCCGATCGTGCCGGTCGGTGACGCTGATTGTTCACCGCAGGCATCAGCGAGAGGGACGTTCGTTCAGTCTGCGGCGACGGACTGTCGGCATTCGCGGACTTCAGCGGCGGGGCCGGGGTTCTGATATTGAGGGTGAGAGTTCAGAGATCAGGGAGACGACAATGAGCCTGCAACTGACAGGAATCCACCATCTGACCGCCATCACCGCGAACGCACCCGGAAACCTTCATTTCTACACCGGGGTTCTGGGCCTGCGGCTGGTGAAGAAGACGGTCAATCAGGACGACACGTCAGCCTATCACCTCTTCTATGCCGACGCGCAGGCGACGCCCGGCACCGATGTTACCTTCTTCGACTGGCCGGTCGGCCGCGAGCGGCGCGGCACCAACAGCATCGTCCGCACCAGCCTGAGGGTGGCCAGCCCGGAAAGTCTGGCTTGGTGGAAAGAACGGCTGAACGGCGAAACCATCGCAACGGGAGAGATCGGCGACATCGGCGGCTATCCGTCGCTGGATTTCGAAGACCCCGAGGGCCAGCGCCTGCGTCTTGTCAGCGATGGCGGCAAGGGCGACAGCCACCCGTGGACACAAAGCCCCGTTCCGGCCGAGCACCAGATACGCGGGCTCGGCCCGATCGTTATCAGCGTTCCCGACCTCACCAACACGGAGGCGGTGCTGACCAGGGTGATGAATATGCGCAAGACGCGAGACTATGCCTCGCCGGACGGCGAGGGCCGGGTCCATGTCTTCGAGATGGGAGAAGGCGGGCCTGCGGCGGAACTTCATGTCGCCGTGCAGCCGGGCTTTGCGCCGGCACGGCAAGGCGCGGGCGCGGTCCACCACGTCGCGTTCAGGGCGCCCGACCAGGAGACGTTGCACAAGTGGACGGCGCGGCTGGCCGAGTTCCGTCTGCCGTCAAGCGGTGAGGTCGAACGATACTACTTCCGCTCACTCTATTTCCGTGAGCCGAACGGCATCCTGTTCGAGATCGCGACCGACGGACCGGGTTTCACCGCCGACGAGCCGCTGGAGACGCTGGGCGAAAGGCTGGCCTTGCCGCCCTTCCTCGAACCGAGGCGGGCCTCGATCGAGGCCGGCCTGAAGCCGCTGGCATAGCGCCTCCTCAGGAACAGGCGCCAAGAGCACTTTGACAGCCGGCCGCGATGCTGGTCAAACGCGGCATGTCGAAACTCCTCGCGCTCGTCATCATCGCCATGATGGTCATTCAGCTCATCAAGCCGCTCGGCTGGCCGGGGCTGAAGCGGCGCAGCGATTTCTGGAAGCTGGCGCTGCTGGCCATGGCGGCGATTTCGATAACGGCGGTGCTGGGGCATTGGACGTAAAGCCGAATTACTTGGCCTGTCGCGATCACGCGTTCAGCACCAGGTCGACGAGATGTTCCGCCCAGGCCCGATAGCCGGCTTCCGAGGCATGGAATCCGTCGGAGGCAAAGCCGGCTTCCGGGTCGGTGATCGGCAGGCGCGGCGCCGGAACCGCGCCACGCTCGAGGCAAAGGCGCTCGCCCATCCGGTTCATCTCGACGGCGCGGATTTCAAGGATCTTGCCGAGCAATGGCGGCATTGCCGGCGCGCGGGTGAATTCCAGCACCGGCGACCAGACGACACGCGCCTCCGGCCATTTGGCGCGCAGCGCGTAGAGCAGGCCGCCGAACTCCTTCTTGAAGCGTGGCACCGAGTGGAAGTTCTTGGTGTCGTTGGTGCCGATGGCAAGCACGATATGCGTCCACGGATCGGCCGACAGATTGGGCAGGACATGGTCGCGGATCTGGCCCGAGGTCGCGGAATTGAAACCGGCCGCCCGCCAGCGCACGGCCTGACCCGTGCGTTGCGAGATCAGAACAGCCAATTGCGCGGCGAGCCCGTTCTCGGAATGGCCAATACCGACCGAAGCGGCCGAGGAGTCGCCCAGCACCAGCAACGAAATTATCGGCGCCTTGCCCGATATCTCGTGCATGACCGGCCCCTGCGCCGGCAGCATGCGGGAGGTGCGGCGGCGCACGCCGAGCCCCTGCCAGACATAGACAGGATAGGCAAGCCAGGTGAGGAGGGCTGGAAGGCGCTGCATTGCAACAGCCTTAGCGCATGTGAAGCCGCAGGTGAACGACCCAGCGGCTGCCTGTGGTGTCAGCCGCAACAGCTCTCCTGCGATTTCGACTTGTCCGCATATTCGTCATGCAGTCGCACCCAGTCCATCAGGCCGTGATAGGGGCCGGTTTCGTTGCGGCCCTTCGGCGTCATGTCGAGATAATGGTAGGCGCCGATAAGCGGGTCGCCACCGCGGGCGCGTGTCATGAAGGTCAGGAAGATGTCGCCGGCCTCATCCCGATAGAACACGCTGGCGCCGGGGAGATCCTTCGATTTTCGCGCGCGCTGCTCGAAATTGTAGGTGGTGTCGCCGGCCGCGATCTGCTTGTCGGTGAAGGAAACCTGCATGTCGAAGTTGAAATCCGAGGCGTAGGACGACACCCAGTCGAACTTCCAGCCCATGCGCTGCTTGTAAGGCAGCAGCTCGGCCAACGGCGCCCGCGCCACCACGACCAGCGATACGTCGTGATGCCTCAGGTGCTGGTTGGCGCCGTCGATGTGGTCGGCGAGGAAGGAACAGCCTTCGCAGCGGTAGTCGGCGCCCGGCCCGAACATGAAATGGTAGACGATCAGCTGGCTCTTGCCGGCGAACAGGTCGGCCAGCCTCTTCGGCCCCTGTTCGGTCTCGAATACATAGTCCTTGCGGAACTTCAGCCAGGGCAATTCGCGGCGTTCGGCAGCGATGCGATCGCGAAACCGCGTCAATTCCTTCTCGCGCGACAGATGTGCCTTGTGCGCCCGGAACCAGACCTCGCGTGAAACGGTCTTGTTGTTTGGCATGAGCCTGCTCCTCTTTTCTCCCAGAGGACGTTCGGCAGGGGCGCAAGCCGACAGGTTTTCTCTCTTCTTTCCGATTTAGGTCTGCGACGGGGGCTCCAAACAAAACCCGGGCACATCGGCCCGGGTCCAACAATGCGAGAAATTTCGGTCAGGCGGCCTTTTCCAGCGCCGGTTGCCATTTTCCAAGTGCCGCCAGATGGTTCATGTGGGCGCGATGGGCGAAGGCGGCCTGGCCGGCGGCGACATTCGCCGCCTTGCCGCTCCATGCCTTCTGCGGGGCCGCCTGCAGGGCGCGGCCATAGGAGAAGGTCAGCTTCCACGGATGCGGGCCGATGGCGTTGATGGCGTTGAGGTTGGCGGTCGCTTCCTCGTCCTCCTGGCCGCCGGAGAGGAAGGCGATGCCCGGCACCGCCGCCGGCACCGTCTCGCGGAACAGTTTTATGGTCTTCTCGGCGACCTCCTCGGGGCTGCTCACCTTGCCCGATTTCTTGCCGGCCAGCACCATGTTCGGCTTCAGGATGGTGCCTTCGAGGACGACACGCGCGGCATGGAGTTCGGTATAGAGTTTTGTCAGCGTGGCCTTGCTGATCTCGTAGCAAGTGGCGATGTCGTGGGCGCCGTCCATCAGCACCTCCGGCTCGACGATCGGCACGATGCCGGCCTCCTGGCAAAGTGCCGCGTAGCGGGCCAGCGCATGGGCGTTGGAGCCGATCGAGGCGGCGGAAGGCACGCCCTTGGCAAGGTCGATGTCGATCACCGCGCGCCATTTGGCGAAGCGGGCGCCCATCTTGTAGTAGTCGGCGAGGCGCTCGCGCAGGCCGTCGAGGCCCTCGGTGATGGTGTCGCCGGGAAAGCCGGCCAGGGGCTTGGCGCCGGCGTCGACCTTGATGCCGGGGATGGCGCCTGAAGCCTTGATGATGTCGACCAGCGGCGTGCCGTCGGCGGCCTTCTGGCGGATGGTTTCGTCATAGAGTATGACGCCGGAAATGTACCTGGTCATCGCCTCCCTGGCGCGGAACATCATCTCGCGATAGTCGCGGCGGCTGTCGGCGGTCGATTCGACGCCGATCACGTCGAAGCGCTTCTTGATCGTGCCGGAGCTTTCGTCGGCGGCAAGCAGACCCTTGCCGTCGGCCACGATCGCGGCGGCGATATCCTCGAGACGTTCGCTCATTGTGGTTCTCCCTGAATTGGTCCGCGCCTAGCAGAACATTAGCGCGAGGGAGGTTCAAGTCGAACCGTTGCACCGGGGCAAGCGCGAATCGATTGAAAGTCGCGAGCGCCCCTTCAGCGCCCTCGTTTCAGGGCTTCAGCGCGTCGACGCCGGGCAAGGGCTTACCTTCCATCCATTCCAGAAAGGCGCCGCCGGCGGTCGAGACATAGGTGAAATCGTCGGCGACGCCGGCGTGGTTGAGCGCCGCCACCGTATCGCCGCCGCCGGCGACGGAGACCAGTTTGCCGGCCTTGGTGCGCGCCGCGGCGTGCCTGGCCGCCGCAACCGTGGCATGGTCGAACGGTTCGATCTCGAAGGCGCCGAGCGGGCCGTTCCAGACCAGCGTCGCGGCGCGGTCGATCCAGTCGGCAATGGTCTTCACGGTCTTTTCGCCGACATCGAGGATCATGCCGTCGGCCGGCACCTCCGATATGGCGACGGTCCGGCTGGCCGCACCCGGTTTGAATTCCTTCGCGACAACGCCGTCGACCGGCAGGATGATGGCGCAGCCGGCCTCTGCCGCCTCGATCATGATCTGCCTGGCGGTGCCGGCGAGGTCGTGCTCGCAGAGCGATTTCCCGACATCGGTGCCGCGCGCGGCAAGGAAGGTGTTGGCCATGCCGCCGCCGATGACCAGCGCGTCTACCTTCTTCACCAGATTCATCAAGAGGTCGATCTTGGTCGAGACCTTGGCGCCGCCGACGATGGCGACGACGGGACGGACCGGATTGCCGAGGCCTTTCTCCAGCGCGTCGAGCTCGGCCTGCATGGTGCGCCCGGCGAAGGCCGGCAGAAGCTGCGCCAGCCCTTCCGTCGATGAATGGGCGCGGTGCGCGGCGGAAAAGGCGTCATTGACGAAAATGTCGCCATTGGCGGCGAGCTTTTCGGTGAAGGTCGGGTCGTTCTTCTCCTCGGCCTTGTAGAAACGGGTGTTTTCGAGAAGCAGCACGTCGCCCTTGTTCATGGCGGCGACGGCGCTTGCGGCTGTGTCGCCGATGCAGTCGGACGCAAAGCCGACGGGGCGGCCAAGCACCTCCGCCGTCGCCCTGGCGATCGGCTCGAGCGAGAATTCGGGGGTCGGACCATCCTTGGGGCGGCCGAAATGGGCAAGCAGGATGACCTTGGCGCCCTTGCCGGACAGCTCCGTGATGGTCGGCGCGATGCGTTCGATACGGGTGGCGTCGGTGACCTTGCCGTCGGCGACGGGAACGTTGAGGTCGACACGCACCAGCACGCGCTTGCCGCCGATGTTGCCGATGTCGTCCAGTGTATTGAAGCCGGCCATGCTGATCCCTTTCGCGAAAAATCGCCGGGACCATACCCCGCGCCAACGACGATGCAAGACCCGCGGCCGGGCCTGATGGAAAATATGAGCGCCGGCCGTCCGGGTCGGAGTGGTCAGTTCTCGGTTGCCGCCTTTTCGACGACGGGTTCCGGGGCCGGCTTCGCGTCCGCCTGTGCCTCGGCAATTGGCGTCTCGGCAATCTGCGCTTCGGGCGGCTTGCGCCAATTGCGGACGAAGGCGGCGATGCGGTCGCCGATCTCGCCGGCGCTGAGGAACACCGGCACCCGCGCCACGGGTGCGGTCGGCTCGAAGGAAAGACCAAGGCCCGTGATCCTGCCCTTGTCGTCGACGTCGCGAACGATCAATTCGATCGGGCCAAGCAGCACGCGGTCGGCATATTCGGCATGGCCGCCGAGCCGTGCCGTCACCAAGGCGCCGACGGTCAGCTTGCGTTCCTCCTCGGTCAAGCCCGGCGCATATGCTGCTTCCAGTTCCGCGGCCGAGCGCGCCGGGTCGACGGCGAAGGCGCCGAAGAAATCCGCATCCTCGGGATCGACCACGGCGCGGCTGGCGAACAGCTTGTCGAGCAGGCGCGGATAGCGGTCCGGCACGAAGATGTAGACATGGTCGCCGGCGGCCAGCCTGCCCATGTCCTGGAAGCGCATCGAGCGACCGTCGCGCAGCACCAGCGAGGGCCGTGCCCAGCGCGGAATGCGCTCGCCGCGCGCCACCGGGCTGCCGGGCGCCACGCGGTAGGCGAGCAACTCGTGATGGGCTGAACCCGGCAGTTCGAGCTCGACCTTGTCCAGCGGCCCGAGGCGAGCCGGCACGATCAGGCCGAGGCGGCGCGCCAGCGGGCCGACGGTCCATCCCTGCACGACCAGCGACACCAGCACGACGATGAAGGCGATGTTGAAGATGATACGGCCGTTCTCCAGGCCGCCGAGCAGCGGGGTGATGGCGAGCAGGATCGACACGGCGCCGCGCAGGCCGACCCATGAGATGAAGGCGATCTCGGGGCGGGGCAGGCGAAATGGGATCAGGCAGACCCAGACGGCGATCGGCCGGGCAACGAATATCAGGAACAGGCCGAGCAACACCGCGGGCACCAGGATCGCCGGAAATTGCGAGGGCGTGGCGAACAGGCCGAGGATCAGGAACATGATGATCTGCGCCAGCCACGACATGCCGTCCTGGAAGCGCTTGAGGATGGTGACGGCACGGATGTCGGAATTGCCGGCAACCAGGCCGGCGAGATAGACCGCGAGAAAGCCGGAACCGCCAATGGCGCCGGCGGCGGCGAACACCATCAACGACAAGGTCAGCACGAAGATCGGCAGCAGGCCGTGATCGAGATTGAGCCGGTCGACGAGGCGCACGATGGCGAGGCCGCCGAGCACGCCGACAACGGCACCAAGCCCCATATTGATGAGGAAGCCGAGGAAAAGATCGGTGACCAGCATCTTGGCTTCAGGGTTGGCGCGAGCCGCGATGATCTCGACCAGGGTGATCGTCAGGAAAATGGCGATCGGATCGTTGGTGCCGGACTCTACCTCGAGCGTGGAACGCGTGCGTTCACGCAGATTGATCTCGCCGGCACGCAGCAGGAAGAAGACCGCTGCCGCGTCGGTCGAGGCGACGGCGGCGCCCAGCAGGAAGGATTCCAGCCAGGTGAGATCGATAAAATAATGGGCGGCGGCGCCAAACAGGCCGGTGGTTATCAGCACGCCGAACGTCGCCAGCGACAGCGCCGGTCCTGCCGCCTGCCGCAAGGCGTTGAGCGGCGTGCCGAAACCGGAATCGAACAGGATGACGGCCAGCGCCAGTGAGCCGGCAAAATAAGCCAGCCGCGCATTGTCGAACTCGATGCCGAGGCCGTCGGTTCCGGTGGCGAGGCCGATGCACAAAAACAGCAGCAGCAGAGGGGCGCCGAAGCGGAAGGCGATCAGGCTCGAAAACGCGGCGGCAACGACGAGCGCGGTGCCGACCAGCGTCACGAGATAGATCGCATGCTCCATCCGAATTTGCCCCTCACATTCGTGTCCCTCTCGAATTACGGGAGAGTGAGGCGAAGACGTGACCAGTGCAAGGCGGGAGGGTGGCTTTTTGGCCTATGTCCTAACTTTCGTCATCCCAGGGCGGAGCGACGCGAAGCGGCGCGATGACCCTGGGATACATGCCATAACATCGACCGGAGAGTGCTACGGAGCAGAATTGTGCACCACAGCAGCACTGCGAAGTCATGGCATGGATACTATGGTCTGCGCCGCGTCGCTTCGCTCCTTGCTTCGCCATAGGATGACGAAGTGATGAGTGCGCCTTGCCTGGGACCCTGACGAAAAACGCCCGGACGGAGCCGGGCGTTTGAAGTCGTCAGACGACGGTTCGTGATCAGGCGATGGTCTTGCCGAAGGCGACAGCGGTGTCGGCCATGCGGTTCGAAAAACCCCATTCATTATCGTACCAGGACAGCACCGAAACGAAATTGCCGTCCATCACCTTGGTCTGGTCGAGGGCCATGATCGAGGAATGCGGATCGTGGTTGAAGTCGATCGAGACGTTCGGGTGATGGGTGACGGCGAGGATGCCCTTCAGCTTGCCGTTGGAGGCGGCGATCACCGCTTCGTTGATTTCCTGCACGGTGGTCGAACGCTTGGCGATGAACTTGAAGTCGACCACCGAAACGTTGGGGGTCGGCACGCGGATCGAGATGCCGTCGAGCTTGCCCTTGAGATCGGGCAGCACCAGGCCGATCGCCTTGGCGGCACCGGTCGAGGTCGGGATCTGCGACAGGGCCGCGGCGCGAGCGCGGTAGAGGTCCTTGTGCATGGTGTCCAGCGTCGGCTGGTCGCCGGTGTAGGAATGGATCGTCGTCATCATGCCCTTTTCGATGCCGACGGCTTCGTGCAGCACGGCCGCCAGCGGCGCCAGGCAGTTGGTGGTGCAGGACGCGTTGGAGATGACGATGTGGTCCTTGGTCAGCTTGTCGTGGTTGATGCCATAGACGACGGTGAGGTCGGCGCCTTCGGCCGGGGCCGAGACGATGACGCGCTTGGCGCCGGCGGTCAAATGTGCGGCGGCCTTGTCGCGCGCGGTGAAGATGCCGGTGCATTCGAGCGCGATGTCGATGCCGAGTTCCTTCCACGGCAGTTGCGTCGGATCCTTGATCGCGGTGACCTTGAACGTCTCCTTGCCGACGGTGATCTTGTCGCCGGAAACCGTCACTTCATGCGGGAAGCGGCCATGCACGCTGTCATAGCGCAACAGATGCGCGTTGGTCTCGACCGGGCCGAGGTCGTTGACGGCGACGATGTCGATGTCCTTGCGGCCGGATTCGTGGATGGCGCGCAGGATGTTGCGGCCGATGCGGCCAAATCCGTTGATGGCAACTCTGACGGTCATTTTTCTCTCCCTGGGAGCTGGAAGGCAGACAATTGGTCCGCAGCTTCATAGCGGCGGAGACGGAAAGAATCCAGCCGCGGCGACGTGGATTTAAATCGATTAGGTTAGGCCAGCCCCGCGAAATCGCTTTGCTCGATTTCGCGGGGCCTCGATCCCTTACTTGCCGTGCAGGCGGGCTTCCGCCGCCTTGGCCGCGGCTTCGGCGGTGATGCCGAAATGCGGATAGAGCTGTTCGATCGAGCCCGAAGCGCCGAAGCCGGTCATGCCGATGAAGATGCCGTCGATGCCGATGAGATGATCCCAGCCCTGGCGGATGCCGGCTTCGATCGCCATCTTCACCGGCGCGTCGCCGATCGTCTTCTTGCGGTAGGCTTCGCTCTGCTTGTCGAACAGTTCGAAGCAGGGAACCGAGACGACGCGGGTCGGGTGACCGTGCTTCTCCAGCAAGTCGCGGGCAGCAAGCGCGATCTCGACCTCGGACCCGGTGGCGAAGATCGTCACCGCCGCCTCGCCGCTGGCAGCGGCCAGCTCGTAAGCGCCCTGGCTGCTCAGGTTCTTCGCCGAGTATTCGGTGCGCACTGTCGGCAGGTTCTGGCGGGTCAGCGCCAGCGTCGACGGCGTGTTCTCCGTCTCGAGGGCCAACTGCCAGCATTCGGCGGTCTCGACCGCGTCGGCCGGGCGGAAGACATTGTGGTTCGGAATGGCGCGAAGTGCCGCCAGATGCTCGACCGGCTGGTGGGTCGGGCCGTCTTCGCCGAGACCGATGGAATCGTGGGTCATGACGAAGATCGAGCGGATGCCCATCAGGCAGGCAAGCCGCATCGACGGGCGAGCGTAGTCGGAGAAGCACATGAAGGTGCCGCCATAGGCGATGAGGCCGCCATGCAGTGTCAAACCATTGAGTGCCGCGGCCATGCCATGCTCGCGGATGCCGTAATGGACATAGCGCTGGCCGTAATCGTCGGGCGTGATGTTCTTGGTCTGGCTGGTCTTGGTGTTGTTGGAACCGGTCAGGTCGGCCGAGCCGCCGATGGTTTCAGGCACCGCGCCGTTGATGACTTCCAGCGCCATCTCCGACGATTTACGGGTGGCGACCTTCGGCTTGTCGGCCGACAGCTTCTTCTTGTAGTCGGCGATGACGGCGTCGAAATTGGCCGGCAGCTTGCCAGCGATACGGCGCTCGAATTCGCCGCGCAGCTTGGCGTCGGCCTTGGCGAGGCGGCCTTCCCAGTCGGTGCGGGGCTTGGCGCCAGCCTTGCCGGCGGTGCGCCACGCGTCGAGGATGTCGGCCGGAATCTCGAACGGAGGCGAATCCCAGTTGAAGAACTTCCGCGCGCCGGCAATCTCCTCGGCGCCGAGCGGCGAGCCATGCGCCTTGTTGGTGCCGGCCTTGGTCGGCGCGCCGAAGCCGATGATGGTCTTGCAGGCGATCATCGTCGGCTTGTCGGAGTGGCGGGCGGCTTCGATGGCATAGGCGATCGCTTCGGGGTCCTGGCCGTCAATGTGGCTGGCGTTCCAGCCGGAGGCCTGGAAGCGGGCGACCTGGTCGGTGTTGTCGGCCAGCGATACCGGACCATCGATCGAGATGTTGTTGTTGTCCCAGAAGACGATCAGCTTGTTGAGCTTGAGGTGGCCGGCAAGCGCGATGGCCTCCTGAGAAACACCTTCCATCAGGCAGCCGTCGCCGCACAGCACATAGGTGTAGTGGTCGACGAGGTCGTTGCCGAAGGCGGCATTCATGATGCGCTCGCCGAGCGCGAAGCCGACCGAATTGGCGAGGCCCTGGCCGAGCGGGCCGGTGGTCGTCTCGATGCCCGTGGCATGGCCGTATTCGGGATGGCCTGCCGTCTTCGATCCGAGCTGGCGGAAATGCTTGATCTGGTCGAGGGTCATGTCCTCGTAGCCGGTCAAATGAAGCAGCGAATAGAGCAGCATCGACCCATGGCCGGCCGACAGGATGAAACGGTCGCGGTCGGGCCAATGGGGGTTCTTCGGATCGTATTTCAGGAAGCGCGTGAACAGCACCGTGGCGATGTCGGCGCAGCCCATGGGCAGGCCGGGATGGCCGGAATTCGCCTTCTCGACGGCGTCCATGGAGAGAAAACGGATCGCATTGGCCATCCGGTCATGTTGTTCACGCGACGTCATGGTTCCTCCGGGGTGGGGGTTCGGGGCCTTGGGAGAGGCCTTGGAAAGGGTGCGCGACACATAGCAGGCGCGGCTCTTGAGTCAACAAATCGGTGCGTTTTTGCCGGTCTTGTGATGCCGCAACCCCGCTACATTAGCGTTAGCAGGGGACAGTCGCGAGAGCTTTATTGACGTCGCCTTCACACGGCGCGTAATGTTTCCCACATAACGCGTTCTGAACGTGAATGATTCGGTGATGGGCAGGGCGCAGGACGAAAGCCATGACCGGGGAAACGACGCTTAAGGAAGTTATCGCCAGGCTGGGTAAAGCCATCGAGGGGCTGGAAAACGCCGTGGCGGCCAAGCTCGAGAACGAGCGGGACTATTCGGAGGCCGAGGCCGAGGTGCAGCGCATGAACGCCGACCGCTCGCGGCTGGCGCAGGAACTCGACAATTCCGAAGCGCGCGCCGAACGGCTGGAGGATGCCAACAAGGAAGTCTCGCGCCGGCTGGTGACCGCCATGGAAACCATCCGCGCCGTGCTGGACAGATAGGGGCTGGCCCAATGGCACAAGTCACGGTTTCCATCGACGGCAAGCAATATCGCATGGCCTGCGACGAGGGCCAGGAAGAGCATCTGATCGACCTCGCCGAGCGCTTTGATCGCTATGTCTCGCATCTGAAGGATTCGTTCGGCGAGATCGGCGACCAGCGGCTGACGGTGATGGCCGGCATCATGGTCATGGACGAGCTTTCCGAACTGCAAAAGCGCGTCAAGGGCATGGAGACGGAAGTGCTGACGCTGCGCAAGACGCGCGATGACGCGCTGACCAAGGCCGACAAGAACGACAGCGTGCTGACCGGCGCGCTTGGCGCGCTGGCCCAGCGCATGGAGGATCTGGCGACGACGCTGGCGGTGAAGAAGGCCTGAGCCGGCGGGTCGCCATTAGAGCGACGTGCGTCCATTCGGAAAATACGCTCTAACACTTTGACTCTTCGCATCGTGCTTTCCGAAAATCGATTCCGATTTTCGGGCCGATGCGATGGCGGCAGATATTCCTGTTGCATTTGCCGAAAAATGACAAAAATTTTGCGCCACCGACAACGATGCCGGTGGCAACAGGCGTTTAAAGGATGACGCCGGAGTGGTAAAAGCGCATAATCGGCGCTTGCGCTCAGTGCCGGCCACAATCCGCAATCACAGGGGTAGGGACACGCCATGGGCCTTCGTATCAACGACATCGCACCGGATTTCACCGCCGACACCACGCACGGGCCGGTCAGCTTCCATGAATGGATCGGTGACGGCTGGGCTGTGCTTTTCAGCCATCCGAAGAATTTCACCCCGGTCTGCACCACGGAGCTCGGCACGATGGCCGGGCTGGAAGGCGAGTTCAGGAAGCGCAACGTCAAGATCATCGGCATTTCCGTCGATCCGGTCGAAAACCATGCCAAATGGCAGGACGACATCAAGACGGCGACCGGCCATTCGGTGCAGTATCCGCTGATCGGCGACAGGGATCTCAAGGTCGCCAAGCTCTACGACATGCTGCCGGCGGGCGCCGGCGAGACCTCGGAAGGCCGCACGCCGGCCGACAACGCCACGGTGCGTTCGGTCTACGTCGTCGGTCCCGACAAGAAGATCAAGCTGGTTCTCACCTATCCGATGACGACCGGCCGCAACTTCGATGAGATATTGCGCGCGCTCGATTCCATGCAATTGACCGCCAAGCACCAGGTGGCGACGCCGGCGAACTGGAAGCAGGGCGAGGATGTCATCATCACCGCCGCCGTTTCGAACGAGGATGCCGTCAAGCGTTTCGGCGCCTACGAGACGATCCTGCCCTATCTCAGGAAGACCAAGCAGCCTTCTGGCTGACCCGCGCTTCGGAACAGTTTTTGGCTTTCTTGCTCTTGCGAGGCAAGTGATGCTTGACTGACCCACCCGAGTGGACAACCATACTCCTCTCGGGTGCCGGGAGAGAAAAACATTCCTGCCGGGCGTTGGTTTGAGGAAGCCGAAATTGCACGTAGCTTTGGCGAAGCCACAGGTCAGCGGCTTCCATGACAAGCCGACGGGGGCCATCCAATATGTCGTCGCCGACCAGACGACGAAGCGATGCGCCATCATCGACCCGATCCTCGACTTCGACGAGAAATCCGGGGCAACCGGCACGAAGAGCGCCGACGCCTTGCTCGACTTCGTCGGGGACCACGGGCTGAGCGTCGAATGGATACTCGACACCCATCCGCATGCCGACCATTTCTCGGCGGCGCACTATCTCAAACAGCAGACCGGAGCGCCAACGGCGATCGGCGACAGGATCGTCGACGTCCAGGCATTATGGAAGGCGATCTACAACTGGCCGGATTTTCCCGCCGACGGTTCGCAATGGGACAGGCTGTTCGCCGAGGGCGAGACCTTCCGGATAGGAACCCTTCCCGTCAGGGTACTCTTCTCGCCTGGCCACACGCTGGCCTCCATCAGCTATGTAATCGGCGATGCCGCCTTCATCCACGACACGCTGTTCATGCCGGACAGCGGCACGGCGAGAGCCGATTTTCCCGGCGGCAGCGCCGAGCGGCTGTGGCGCTCGATCCAGGATATCCTGGCGCTGCCGGAGGAGACGCGCCTGTTCGTCGGGCATGACTACCAGGCCGGCGGGCGCGAAGCGCGATGGGAAAGCACGGTCGCGGAGCAGAAGGCCGCCAACATCCATGCTGCAGCCTACCGGACGGAAGCCGAATTCGTCGCCTTGCGTGAGGCGCGCGACAGGACGTTGCCGATGCCGAGGCTGATCCTGCACGCGCTGCAGGTCAACATGAATGGCGGCCGCCTGCCGGAACCGGAAGCCAATGGCCGCCGCTATCTGAAGTTTCCGCTGGATTGCCTTTGAGGGGTTGTCTCCGCGGCGATTGGTGCTGCCTGTCGGCACTCGCTATTCCGGATAGGGCCGTCAGCGAAACTGCCGATCTCCCCCCTTGCGGGGGAGATGCCTGGCAAGGCAGAGGGGGTGCTGTCCCTCCGACCTGTCAACCAATCACAGCCGTGCCTTCAACCTGGTTTCCGGGTGAAAACAGCTGACGTCGAAAGTTGGCGATCCTTCGCACCCCCCTCTGTCCTGCCGGACATCTCCCCCGCAAGGGGGGAGATCGGATGCCGCTTTGGCTTTCGCTAACCGCCAACGTTGGAAGGCAGCATGAGGGGCAGCGCAGACGTCAGTCAGAAACACCGAAGAGACAGTTCACAGCAGTCGGCGGAACCCATAAAAAACGGCGGCGCCAGTTTCCTGACGCCGCCTTCTGTTTCATTACCGATGCTGGCGTTACGCCGCCGGCTGTGCCTCGATGGTGCGCAGGGCCTGCATCTGGCGCTTGGCCGCGGCCTTGACCGCGTCCTGGACCTTCTCGAAGGCGCGCACCTCGATCTGGCGCACGCGCTCGCGGCTGATGTCGAACTCGGCCGACAGCTCTTCCAGCGTCAACGGCTCCTCGGCGAGGCGGCGCGCCTCGAAGATGCGCCGCTCGCGGTCGTTGAGCACGGCAAGAGCGCCGGACAGCATGCCGCGCCGGTTTTCCAGCTCGTCCTGCTCGATCAGCATCTCTTCCTGGCTTTCGTGGTCGTCGACCAGCCAGTCCTGCCATTCGCCTGATTCACCTTCGCTGGCGCGGATCGGCGCGTTGAGCGAAGCGTCGCCCGACAGGCGGCGGTTCATCGACACGACTTCGGCTTCAGAGACGTTCAGCCTTGTGGCGATCTCGGCGATCTGGTCGGGCTTCAAATCGCCGTCGTCGAGCGCCTGGATCTTGCCCTTCACCTTGCGCAGGTTGAAGAACAGGCGCTTCTGGTTGGCTGTCGTGCCCATCTTGACCAGGCTCCACGAGCGCAGGATGTATTCCTGGATCGAGGCCTTGATCCACCACATGGCGTAGGTGGCGAGCCGGAAGCCACGCTCCGGTTCGAATTTCTTGACGGCCTGCATCAGGCCGACATTGCCTTCCGAGATCACTTCGCCGATCGGCAGGCCGTAGCCGCGATAGCCCATGGCGATCTTGGCGACGAGCCGCAAATGGCTGGTGACGAGCTTGTGCGCAGCCGTGGTGTCCTCATGCTCGGCATAACGCTTGGCGAGCATGTACTCTTCCTGCGGCTGAAGCATCGGAAAGCGGCGGATTTCTTCCAGGTAGCGGCTGAGGCCGCCTTCGCCGGAAACGATACTGGGTAGTGACTGGGCCATGATAGCGCCCCCTCTCTATTGGAGTGATGCCCCCGAAACGCGGCGGGCATGTGACGCGAATGCCATAAGGCTCATTCGCGACAACCGATTTATACAGGAACAAAACCAGAAAGCACAGCATTTGTTCAACACGAAACAGTGTGTCACGCCAAAGTGAACAATGCCGGTCAGGTTTTTGCTGATCTGGTTTTTGAATGAATGGCAGGTTTTGAACAGATGGATGGGGGTTCAGAGTTTGCGAAAGCCGTCGACGAGTTCCTCCATGTCCCCCGGTATCGGCGCCTCGAACCTCATCGATAAATGGGTGGTCGGGTGCCGGAATTCAAGAAGGCGGGCATGCAACGCCTGTCGTGAAAATGCCTTCACTAGTCCCCTGAGCGGCTCGGGCAGCCGGTTCGCCTTGGTGCGGAAGGCCTTGCCGTAATCGGGATCGCCGACGACGGGATGACCGATATGGGCCATGTGGACGCGGATCTGGTGGGCGCGGCCGGTCTCCAGCCGGCATTCGACCAGGCTTGCCGTGGCAAATTCCTGCTGCTTTTCGCCAAAACGCTCGACCACGGTGAAATGGGTGATCGCATGGCGGGCATCGTCGCGGCCTTCCGGCACCACGGCGCGGCGCACGCGGTCGGCGGCGCGGCCGAGCGGCGCGTCGACCGTGCCGGTCGGCCTTGGCGGTATGCCCCAGACCAGCGCCAGATAGGCGCGTCTGAGATCGCCGGTCAGGCCGTGGTCGGCAAAGGCCTCCGACAAGGCCTTGTGGGCGCGGTCTGTCTTGGCGACGACCATGACGCCGCTGGTTTCCTTGTCCAGGCGATGGACGATGCCCGGCCGACGCACGCCGCCGATGCCGGAAAGACTGTCGCCGCAATGGTGGATCAGGGCGTTGACCAGCGTGCCGGTCCAGTTGCCGGCGCCGGGATGGACGACAAGCCCCGCCGGCTTGTTGATGACAATCAACTCGCTGTCCTCATAAAGGACGTCTAGCGCGATCGCTTCGCCTTGCGGCTCGGCCGGTTCCGGCTCCGGCATATCGACCGAGACGCGGTCGCCGGCGGCCATCCTGCGCTTGACTTCGTCGACCGGCTTGCCGCCGATGCTGACCGCGCCTTGCCGGATCAGCATCTGCACGCGGCTGCGCGACATGTCGGGACCGAGCTTGCCCGCCAGCCATTGGTCGAGGCGCTGGCCAGCCGCATCGGGGCCGGCTTCCAGCTCTGTCGGTCCGCCCTCTATGAATTGGTCCTCTATCAATTCAGGGGCCTCTTCGTTATGAGCGCTCATCGAAAATTGTTCCGGAATTCTTGCATGGCCAGGCCGCTTGCCGAGGAAGATGAAGAAAAGCCTCTCGACCCCAAAGTCGAAGGCGTGCGGAGGAAACTCGTGCGCTTCATGGCCATCAATCTCGGCCTGCTCTTCCTCGCCCTTATGGTGGTGATCGCAGCGCTTGTCTACAAAGCGCGCAACGCGCCGCCCGCCAGCCCGCTGCCGGCGGGCGATGTCCAGGTGCCACCAGGCGAGCCGCTGACCGGCGACATCGTGCTGCCGGTCGGCGCCAAAGTCGTCAGCCAGTCGCTCTCCGGCAACCGCGTCGCCATCGACGCCGAGCTTGCCGACGGCAGCCGCGAGATCTTCGTCTATGACATCGCGGAACGTCGCATCATCGGGCGCTTCGCAATCCGGAACAGATGACCTCGCTGCAAGAATCAGGGCCGCAACAATGACCGGCTTTGCTGAAAGCCGACGCGTCGCCACAGTCGCGCTCGTGGTCAGGAACTATGGCGAGGCGATTTCCTGGTATGTCGGCAGACTGGGCTTTGTCCTCACCGAGGACGTCGATCTCGGTGGCGGCAAGCGATGGGTCACGGTGGCGCCGGCGAACGGGCAGGGCGCGCGGCTGCTGCTGGCCGAGGCGGCGGACGAGGTGCAAGGAAATGCCATCGGCAACCAGACCGGCGGGCGTGTCTTTCTGTTCCTCGAAACCGACGATTTTGCCCGCGACCACGCGACCATGCTGGAAAAGGGCGTCGAATTCCGAGAGGAGCCGCGCGTCGAGCCCTATGGCACGGTAGCGGTTTTCGCCGATCTCCACGGCAATCTCTGGGACCTGATCGAGCCGAAACGATAGGCCTGCCGACGGCGGATTGTGGCCGCGGCCGGAGTGTCGGAAGCCCAGTTGCTTTTTCCCGGCCGTCAGCCTATATCGCCGGTTCTTGAACGCGCCCATCGTCTAGCGGTCAGGACACCGCCCTCTCACGGCGGGAACAGGGGTTCGATTCCCCTTGGGCGTGCCAAGGATTTTCAATGCACGTATTCGGGCCGGCGCCGAAAGGCATGAAGCGACCGGCGACACGCCCATCAGCAGCAGGCTAGCAACGTGCGCATCAGCGTACGGTGAAAAAACCGCTCGCACGCGCTGCATCGAAGCAGACTTTACTGGGACGAGGGCCCTTTAGTTCAGCTAAAAAAGCGGCGTAGCCACGGTCGTACTCTTTTGTGCCTTGGTACTTGAAGAAATTGTTCATAGAGGAGTACGCGTACGCATTTGGGCACGAGAAATAGGCTGCCATAATGTACCCGCCTTGGTATGCGGCCGACTTAGCGTAGGCATTTGGAGATAGAAGCAAACTTGCACCAAGTGCTGATACCGCAACAACGCGGCGAATACGGCGGCTAATTGTCACTGAATCCCCCCAACATTTATTCAATCGAGCTCTATTTCCGTTGTGGCTGCTAGTCAATGTTCGTGCGTCGAAGCAACCTCATTCCAGATAACATTAGAGCTGCGCCGCGGGCCGCCGGCGCTCGCCGGTTGCGGCCCCGTCCCCATTTAAGCCTTGCCGCCCCTCCGAGCGCGCTGGCGAACTGGAACTGCGGTGCCACGGTTGACCTGCCAACCCTGGTCGGCCGGCCGCGGGCAGGCTGTGACTAGCTCCCGCTAGTCATAGATATTGCGTGTTTATGGAGGAAAGCACAGACTAACTTAGGCTGCAGCGAGGCTCGCGTAACAGCCCTCTCACACCGGGAATAGGGGTTCGATTCCCCTTGGGCGTGCCAAGGATTTTCTGCCAGATGTGATGCTTGCGCAGTAAGGCATGTTGCAGCAAGCTGGCTGCATGAAACAACTAGCTTTGCCCCTTCTCATTTCCGCGTCCCTGATTGCCCAGTGTGGGCCGTCGTTCTCCAAGGACAGGAAGATCACTGGCACCATTCGAGATTTCGAATGTGGCGACAATTGCTATCTGACCATTGTCGACCGTAAGAAGGTGGAGCAAGTCGGCTTGTGTTCGGCTCCCGAGTGCGAAAGCTGGAACAATCAAACCGCGATGCCGTCCCGCTACAAGGGAAAACGCGTGACCGTTACAGTCGGGCAAGGGCAGCAGGTCGATGACAGCGGCAACGTGATGGGAGAGATGATGTCCTTCACGAAGATCAGATTTCTCGACTAGCGATACTGGCATCGGAGGCAATTCGCCTTAGGCGCAATGCCGGCCCGCTTCTGGCGCAGCGGGGCCGATTGCATTAGCATCGCGCCATGGATCCTGCGGCACGGCTCCAGCGGCGCGCAGAACGCCGGGTGTTCGGCGGATCCGGACGGACAGTTGATGCCTCGTGAGGGAGACCAATGCAGAAACTGCAGTCGCAGGGCGTCCATCACATCACCCTGGTCGGCGCCGGGCGCCAGACCTCGATCGATTTCTGGGAGGGTGTGCTTGGCATGCCGTTCATCTTCGAGCAGCCCAATCTCGACAGGCCCAGCGAGAGCCACCTCTATTTCGATCCGGGCGACGGCCGGCTGATCACCATCTTCACCGATGAGAGCCGCACGCCAGTGGCGCGGCGCACGCCGACGGATACGGGCTGCGTCCATCACATCGCCTTTGCGGTGTCGCGCGTCACCTTCCTGCAAGCGGTTTCCCGGCTCGACGAGGGCGCCATCAAGCACAGCGGCGTTAAGGATCGGGGCTTCATGGATTCGATCTATTTCGAGGATCCGCTCGGCCTCTTGATCGAGCTCGCCTCCTACCGCTTCGAGCCGCCGGCGGGCTTCACCCATGCCGACGTGCTGATGGAAGCGCACAAGCTGCGCGTCGGGCGCGGCGACTACAACATCGCGGAGGTACATCTCGCCGATGCGATCCAGGCGCTGGTCGAGCGCTCGCGCGCGACCTTGTCGGACGACAGGGCGCCGAAGAATCCATACTGACGACAGCCAAACCTCGGGAGGACCACAATGGCAAAGACAACAACGAAGAGTGCGAAGAAGCTGGTTGCCAAGGCAGCCATGAAACCAGTTGCCAAGGCCGCGACAAAGCCTGCAGCCAAGGCGTTGAAGGCCAAGCCGGCAAAGAAAGCCGCGCCGAAGGCCAAGGCGAAACCGGCGAAGGCCGGGAAAAGCGGGTTGAAGCTCAGCATGCTGAAGCCGAGCGTCAACAATATGAGCGTGCGGGTGTTCGCGCGCGCCGCCGGGCTCGACCATTTCGAGACCGATGTATGGGGTCATACGCGCTCGCCCGAATATATGGGGCGAAACCCGGCGCATCTGACGCCGATGATCGAGGACAAGGGCCTGCCGCGCGGAGTCCTGTGGGAGAGTTGCGCCATCATGCAGTATCTCGCCAACAAGCACGGGCTGGAGAAATTCTATCCGAAGGCGCCGGCCAAGCGGGCGATGATCGACAGCGCCATGTTCTATCTCATCGGCACGCTCTATCCCTATGTGGCGCGCGCCACCTATCCCGCGCTGAACTTCCCGCAATATGCCGGCGAGGTCGGCCACAGCGACGCCCACCCCGACAGGAAGTCGGAAGCCCAGAAGGCCGCTGCGGCCTCGATTGCGGAGCCGCTGGAGGTCTTTCACTCCTTCTTCAGGAACGGCAAGCCCTTCATCGGCGGCAAGAATCCATCGATCGCCGACATCCGCCTGGCGGCGACGCTCGAATTCCTGGCGGTCATCGACTACGCGCTGCCCGAATGGGCTAGGGATTATATGGCGGCGATGGAGAAGAAGCTTGGCAAGGCCTATGCCGAGCCGGCCGGCGACGTGCGCGGCTATATCGCCTATGTCAAGTCTCAGGTCCCGGCCTGAACATAGCTGGATGGCTGGACGGTTCGAGATCGGGGCCCTGGGCTTTTTCGCAAAGCCGCTCGGCACTTTTGCGATTCCGGGCCATTTGCCACGACATCCAGAAAATCCGGCTGTCAATTGGACTTATGACAGGGACCGCTAACAGATTCGCTGTTTTTTTTAGACCGCCATGCCGTTACATTAGGATGATCAAATCGGTTTTTTCTGCGAGTTCTATCAATGGGTTCACTGGGTATGAAAGAAAAAGGTTACATAGGATTCGGGCAGAAAAAACCTTGAATTCGCCTGCGGGGGCGATGACGTGTCAATTCGGGAGAATCTCGCCACAAATCTCAGGCGGCTCTGCAAGGACCACGCCTCGGTGAGCGCGGTGTGCCGTGAGTTGCGCATCAATCGCACGCAATTCGAGCGCTATCTGCAAGGCCAGACCGTTCCCAACAAGGCCACCGCCAAGCTGATCTGCGACTATTTCAAGATCGACGAGGCGGAACTGTACCAGGACCACGGTGCTGCGGAGCCGATGGTCCCAGGCCTGCCGCCGATTTCCGAAAGCCTGTTCAAGCAGTTGATACGCCCGCCAAGCCCTTCGATCGCCGGCGGCACCTACTTGACCTACTTTTCCATACCAGGTCGCACCGACCTTTTGATGCGTTCGGTAACGTTCGTGCGGCGCGAAGCCGAACTTGTTACCTTCAGAAGGGTGACCGGGTGGTCCGAGCGGCGAGGTTCGACATGGGCACGCGCGCGCGGCAACCACTATGGGGTGGCGATCTCGCGCCTGAACTGGATCTACTTCAGCGGGATCAACCGCCGGCAGACAGGCGAGCCGTCGCTTATCTCGGTGCAATGGGCACCCATCTCCGAACCTGTCCTCACCGGCAGGGCAATGCTGCTGACCGAATCCGGGCCAGCCTTCGTGTCGGTGATCATGCGGCAAGAAGTTGCCATCAGCTCAAGAAACGCGATCCGGATGGCGCATGTCGTCAAGCTCGACGACCCAAGCGTCGATCAACTCGTCGTGGGCCTGACCCGGGATGGAGTCGACTGACAGGTGGCTTGCCCATAACGCTTTTTAAGAATAAATATACTCAATATTAGCGTAAATACCAGTAGACTACGCTATACAAGCGTAAAATGTCGCGCTACTTATATTATATAAGGATGCACGTCATACCATACTAGTATTGGTACCAAATTTACTACAATTTTAAGAAACTGTTAGGATTTCGGACCCTACCTTTCTTTCTGCGGATCCCATTGTGGGGCTCTTAAAGAGAGGGACGAAAAATGGCTAAGAAAGTGAACACCGCTCCGAAGCTGACGATCAGCGCCGGCACGCAGACCGTCTTCTTCACCCAGGGCATGCACTACAACAAGCGCTGAAATCGTGAGGCGCCGGCAGGCCTTTCGCTTGCCGGTACCGCGTCTTCGCGATGGCGTCGAACCGATGAAAATGCGCTCCTCAAAAACGCTGGTCTTCTATCCCGGACCCGGCAAGGTCACCGCTTGCAACTTCCTCACCAGGACTGTGTTCGAGTGCAGCTCCGAAGTGATCGGTCTTCTCGCGGCTTGGGATAAATGGGCATCGCCGGCGGATGTCTCGCGTACCCTTGGGTGGTCGCATTCCGAGCTTAGGGCGATCGTTCCCCAGCTGGTCGATTTCTCCGCGCTGGTGACGGCCGGGTCGCGGATCGCCGAACAGGAGGCCGCGTTCTCCGGGCAGTGGGGCTGGGGCGTGCCAACCGCGCTGATGCATTTTTGCGTGCAGGACAGCGAATTCATCAGCACCGAGCAGTCGGAGGAGCGGCAGATCGAACGCGCGGGGCGCATTCCGCAGCCCGACCTTCTGCTCAAGAACCCGCCCGGCGCCATTCGATTGCCGGAGGCGTTGGACGACAATGAGCTGCTCGCACTGATGGCGCGGCGGCGCACCAATCGCACAATGGGTGCGCCTACCATCACGTTGAAGCAGCTCTCCGACTGCCTGTTTGCCGGGGTGGGTATTACCGGCGAAACCACCAATTGCGTGGGTTCCCTGCCGCTCGCGATGACGCCTTCGGGCGGCGCGCGGAATCCCTATGAAGCCTATGTCGTTGCGATCGCGGTCGAAGGCCTCGAGCCCGGCGTCTACCACTATTCGGCCGCCGACCACGACCTCGGCAGGATTTCGGCAAATCATCTGCCGAAGATCTCCGATCTGATCGGAGGCCAGGAGTGGGCGGATGCGATGCCTTGCCTGATCCTGCTCTGCGCAAAACTCGATCGCACCATGTGGAAGTACGAGGACGCCAACGCCTACCGGGTGGTGCTGATCGAGGCGGGCCATATCGGCCAGAATATCATGCTGGCGGCGACCAATCGCGGCTTGTCGGCGTGCCCGACGGCAGCGCTATGCCATTCGGCGATCAAGCGTCTGCTCGGCCTGGAGCGCCTCACCGACGCGCCAGTCTATGCATTGACCATCGCAGTCCCGGATCCGGCTTCGCATTCCGAAGCCAGGTCGAGCAATTAGTTGCCCGGTACGTGTCCCCCGAGTTCCACCAGATGAACAGGAGCAGCCACGTGCCAAATCAAGCGTTGCGCCAATCCGAAATCGAAAACCTTCAATACATTTCCACCATGACCAATGAGCTGCTGCAGATGGCTGAAGCGAGCCGTTTCCCGATGATCGCGTATCTGCTGGGCATGGCCTATGCGGAGGCATTCGATGTCCTTCGCGGCGGGCAGCCGGTCCGGCAGATGGCCAGCACGCCGCGCCGCTCGGCGCTTCCACCAAAAGCAGTGCGGGCCCAATCGGTGGGTGCGTGAGGGAACACGAATGGCGATCTCCGATGCAGGGATGAGCTCGCTGCCTTGCCCAAACCGGTCGGAGGCACTTTGCACGCCGCAGGACCTGCTGCCGGTCCTGAGAAGGACGGTCGCCCCTGCCCGGCACGAAAGGAGCGCAAGACATGAACATGATCGCATCCATCAAAAGCGCCGACGTCACGGGCGCCGAGACCAGGAAAGACGCTTTTAGCCGACTTGAAGCCCTGATCGCCGAACGGCCGTGCTCGTTGGCCGCTGCTCGCGCGGAAGCCCGCCAGCTCGTTTCAGAGGCGATGGCCGATACCTGCCATTTCGACACTCTTTTGGGGGCGGTGGATGCGTTCCACGCCCATTTCGAATTCATGATGCAGACCATCGAGATCAATGGAGCCAGCGACGCCAGTCTCGGAAGTCTGCGGGTGCGCTGCCGCTTCTACCTCGAAGAGGTCGAGGCCCTCTGTCTGGCATCGCGCTATCGGTAGAATGGCGTCGTTCATTTGGCTGATGGCAAGTGCGCGGCAAAGGTTAAGGTTTCGTTTACCAATACTGCTGTCTACTGGTGAGCAGTTCACCTCATGCCCGCGACCGCGGATGTACCGGCGCGGATGTCGAGGAGGAAAAAAGGTCGGCCACGCGCCGGCCTTTTTGTTTTCAGCTTTGTTTCATCGCCGGCAATGTCTTGTCCCAATGGTCGTGCGAACCCGTTCAAGACGTCTAATGGTGACTGCGCCTCGCCTCGACGTGCCGCGCCAATTCCGGCGTCTCGAAGACATAGTCGCTCCAGGCCGATTCCGGAATTTGGCCGGCCAGATAGCATTCCAGCAGCAGACTTTCCTCGGGGTTGAGAGGCCGCGGTGCGCGCTCATGATCCATGCCCAGCGAGTGAAACAGATTTCTCGTCAGGTCCGAGACAGTGAAGTGGATCGACATCATGCGTCTCCTTTGCTGCATCAACGTCCGAGGCAAGACAAAGGTTTCAGCGGAACTGCCGGTAACGCCGGATTGATCAAGGAAGCTGCCGGCCATCAAATTTTTGATGGCCGCAGGGCGCCGGCGACGTGAATTGACGTCTTGCTGCGTTGTTGGCTCCAGCATCCAGGAAATTAGAAATGAAAACCACCGCGTGGCGTAGCTCGCTCTTCGGCGATAAATAAAGACCAAGAATTTTATACTAATACCATTTAGCGATATCGTTTTATCTTCGAACATTATCAAAAAATAGCAAGCATCGAATTTATAGGCTTTTAGTTTGGAATATCATATCGAATAACTTGATCTCTCCATGGAGATCTGGAAATTGACTTGCCGCCCTGCTCGATTTCCAGATGAATTTCGGATTCGCCACGCAAGCGTTGCTATTGCTGGTTTCGTCTCAATCTTGAAACAAAAGTGTAATATCGAATTTACGAGAGCTGGTTTAATAGACTAGAGCTAAAATCTCTAGAAATCGCGGATTTGCCTGGATTAGATGAGCCTCATTTAGTTCAGTCTTATTCACGATCAAAAAAGAGTTCGGCTCCGGGTTCTCGGCGGAAACAAGGCAAGGGTCACTCCAATGACACGCTTCTGGTCTAACGCTATGCTGGTGCTGGTGTTGGCGACGACATTCGCGCTCGGCGTTTCCTCTTCATACGCGGATACCTGCAGCGCGATCAGAAGCCAAATGCTCTCGGCCGGTCGCGGCGCCGGGTCGAGCCCGCAGGTCACCCAGTTGCGACGGCAGCTTGTCGCGATCCAAAGGCTGGAGAAACAGCGCCGATGCTCGGCGAAAAGCTCGATGGTCGGGTTCTTCTTCAACCCCTGCGCCGATCTCGTCCAGAGCAAGGCGCAGGTGCAGCGCCAGATTGCGAGCGCGTCGAATTCGGGCAGGGATACATCCGGCCTGAAGGCGCGGTTCGTTGCCTTGGGCTGCGCGTCTACAGCCAAGGAACGGCGGAAAGCGCAGCCGCAGCAAGTGGAGGCGCAGCAGCGTTCAGTACCCAAAACCGGATCCGACGGCATGAAATATGCCGGCAGCCCGATGCTGTTTTGTGTGCGCCTTTCGGACGGATATTTCTTCCCCGCGCCAAAATCGCAATTCGCCAAAAAGGACGATCTGAAAGAGACCGCCGATCAATGCCGCTACATTTGCGACGATGTCGGCGTCGACCTCTACACGCTTAGCGATGCCAGCCGCGAGACCGAAGAGATGGTCGCGCTGGAAACGAAACAACCCTATGTAGAGCTTCCGACCGCTTTCAAATACCGCGACGATGCGAATTTCAAGGCGTGTGACGTCAAGCGCTACAACCTGCGGGTCGCCGAACTCAGGGCACGGACGGTAACGCCCGCCAATATGGCCAACGCCATCATTCCTTTGCCGACGGCAAAGCCGGATCTTGGCACCGTTGCGCAGATCCCCGAAGCCGAAGCCCCCGATGCCAAAGTCCCGGAGGCCAAGGGCGCCGCCCAGCATCAGTCGATCGAAAAACTGGCCGGGACACGACCGGTAAGGGTGGTCGGACCGGCTTTCTTTCCCGAAGATTGATCTCCCCCGGAATTGACGAGGAAGATTGACGGGGCGGCGGCCAGCCGGGCCGCCGTTCTCGGGTGCTCCCGGCCATTGGCCCGATTCCCCAACTTCCCGGTCCCCAACTCGTAGCGGCCGTTCCTGCTGGAACGCATTGGCCGGTCGAAGCGTTGTCGCTGGAGCAATCGGAGAGCAGTGCCATGGTCACATTCAGGGAAATGAAGGTCCAGGAGATTGTCGAAGGCGAATCCATGACCACCGAAGAGAAGATCGCCAAACTTCGAGAGATCGAATCCGAAGCGCGGGGAATGCAGCGCGCGGCATCGGAAAGCCCGATGGGCGACGACGATGGCTGGCAGGACGAACTGCGCCAAGTCCGTATTGCGCTGGACAAGCTCGGCGCGGAAGAGCCCAAGAAGGGAGCAGCGTCATTGTAGCGTCACCTCGCTCGGCCCTGCTGTTCGAACATCAAGCGCGTCGCAGGGCATGCTTTTGGCCGATGACGTTATTCGCAGACCATACGGGCCCGCTTGCCGGGCTCGCTGACATTCCTGCAAGCGAGCGGCTTTGCTGGCCCGGTCGACAGAATGGGCGGGTTGTTGGACGTCATGCGCCTGGCAGGCGCCGCGGATGCGGTGCTCCTGCGAGCCACCGATCGCCTTGGCATTTGCGGCGCTACGGGAAAGACGTCGCTCTCCAGTTGCAACTGATCGGCTTGTGCATGCGGCGGGGGCTTGTCCCAAATGCGCCGGGCGTCGAGCGGCCTGGGAATGACCACGGTGCCGTCGTAACTGCGCGAGCAACCGCCCCCGAACAAAAGTACCGGGCACAGGAAGAAAGCCAGGATCCGTCCCAACATCAGTAACACCCCTGCAGAAATTATAACGCGCCTTCGGCACTGGCGACAACGGGCAGATCAGCGCAGGCTAATGCGTCTCCAGAGATGCGTCCGCTGCGATCCCAGGCTGCACAACGAGCGGATTTACCAAATCAATCGCAGGTCGCGATCCGTTAAGGTTAGCGGAACGTTAATGCTTCTCAGGCACATTCCGCCGACGAGCCATGGAGGGAAGGTTCGGCCTTGATCTTCGGGTTGGAACAGGATGGCAGAAGCGGGGGAACCAGTACGCGGCAAACGCAAGCCTCGCAAGACGGTGGCGCGTGGCCGCAAGGCGTCGTCGTCGGGTGAAAATAGGGATTCGACGAAGGCGCTTAGCGAACTGGTCGAGGCCGACTGGATTTGGGAGACTGACACCGAGCTGCGCTTTTCCTGGCTTTCAGAAAGCTTTCAGATGGCCACCGGCATCGATCCGGCCAGCGTGCTCGGCCGCTTCTGCTTCAACTTCTTAGAACAGGTCCTGGTCGGCAACCGAAACGCCGCTGCCCATCTGGAGGATCTGCAGGCACATCGGCCGTTTCGTGATTTCGTCTATGAGCTGAAGCGCGGCCGGGCGGATTGCCGTTGGGTTTGCATCGGCGCCTTTCCCCGTTTCGATAGCGAGAAGAAATTTGCCGGCTATCGCGGCATCGGCCGCAATGTCACAGCGCTCGCCAATGCATTCGACGAGCTGAGGCGGACGCAAGAGCAAAGCGTTGCGTCGACAGACGGCGAGACCGAACAGATCCTGTCCGACGTGGCGCGCACGGTAGCCACCGTGCTCATGGATGACGGACCCTATACGCTCGTCGCCAGCCAAGCTCATCCGGGGGGCTCCGGGGCGCTCGAAAGTGAAGTGGCGGCCGAACCTTTTGCCACCCTTCGCATCATGGTCGATTCAATGCCAATCGGCATTGTCCTCCTCGACGCGGAACTGCGCGTGGAAATGATCAACCAGGCCTTTTACGAACTCTGGAAGGTCGACCCCCGGCGCGCTGGTGTCGGGAGCTCGTTTCGTGATGTCATGGAGGCCAGCCGGAACGTCGATCCCAATGGTTCCGATGAAGAGGCCTGGCAGAAGCACATCGCCGGGCGCGAGACGGAAATCAGGGCGGGCGTGGTGGGATCGCGGCAATTGCCGCGCAATGACGGCCGGACACTGGTCTCTTCGATAGCGTCGCTTGCCGATGGCAGGCGGCTGATTTCCTATGTCGACGTCACCGACATCAAGGACCGTGAGGCGGAACTCGCCGAGGCGCTCGAAAAGTCCCGGCTGGCCGAGGCGGTGATCAACGACGTCAAGGATCCGATCTTCGTCAAGGACGACAATCTGCGCTTCGTGTTCGTCAACGAGGCGTTTGCCGCGCTGTACGGACAGCGGCCGCAGGCCATGCTCGGCAGGCCTGGAGGCGATTTCGTCAAGCCTGAAGAGGCCAGAAGCTTCGAGGAGAGCGAAAGGCACGTGCTGGCGAGCGGCCAGCCCTATGAGGTGGAAGAAAACTTCGCCTATTCGGGCATCGGCAGCTCTCGCATCGTCAGGAAAAACCGCGTCTCGATGGCGAGCGGCCGCAACTATGTTGCCGGCTTCATCTTCGACATTTCCGACATGAAGCGCCGCGAGACCGAAGCCGAAGACGCGCGCAAGCATCTCGCCACCGTGCTGGATTCACTGCCCGCCGGTGTCCTCATCTACGACCGCGACGATAATTTCGTCTTTGCGAACCGCAAGCTGCAGGACATGCTGCCCGCCTTGAAATCCGCGTGGCAGGCCGGACGCTCGTTCCGCGAGGCGTTGGCGCTCGGTCATTCAGCCGGCTATTTCCGCGTCAGCGGCGATCCCGAACTCGACAAGCTCTATGACAGCGATCCCGGCCGTTGGCTTGACGGCATATTGGCCCGCTATCGCCTGCCCAGTGCGTCCTTCGAACGCGTCAATCCCGACGGCCACTGGTATCAGGTCCAGGACATGCGGACCGATGACGGCACGTTCATCGGCGTGCGCGTCGACATCTCCGAGATCAAGAGCCGCGAAAAGGCGCTGCAGGAGAGCATGCGCCAGATCGAGCTGTTCCGGCATGTGATGGATGAACTGCCGGTAGCCGCTTTCATCAAGGCCGAGGATCTGAGCATCGAGTTCGTCAACAAGGCCTGGTGCGCCATGACCGGCATCCCCAAGGAGGATGTCATCGGTCGAACCGACTACCAGCTCTTCGGAGCCGTGGATGCCGAAAACTTCAGTCGCGACGATACCGAGGTCGTCGTCACCGGCAGTTTCAAGGAGATCGAGGAACCTGTCGCCCATCGCGACGGGACGGTGAGGCAAATGATGACGCGCAAGAACCGTCTGGTGGCACTGGACGGGTCAGTGCATCTGGTCGGTTCCAGCACCGATATTACTGACGTCAAGGCGCGAGAACGGGCCCTGGAACAAAGCATGCGCGAGAACGAGGTGTTCCGCAGCCTCATCGACAATGTGCCGGTGTCGATCTACGCCAAGCGCTCCGACCTCAGGCTGTTCTACGTCAACAAGCGCTGGTGCGATCTTACCGGCTTCAGGACGGAAGAGGCGATCGGCAAGACCGACATCGAGATTTTCGGGACGGATGGCGAAGCCTTCGTGAAAGGCGATCTCGCGGTGCTGGGCAGCGGCGAGACCCAGGAGATCGAGGAGACCGTAACGCTGGCCGATGGCCACATCCGCCACCAGTTCGCCCGCAAGGGCGCGCTGATCGCGTCAGACGGCTCGCTCTACCTGATCGGCTCGACCACCGACATCACCGAGATGAAGCAGCGCGAGGCCGAACTGCGCGAGGCACGGCAGCGGGCCGTGCTCGCCGACCGTGCCAAGTCGGAATTCCTTGCCAATATGAGCCACGAGATCCGCACGCCGATGAACGGCGTGCTCGGCATGGCCGAGTTGCTGGCCAAATCCAATCTCGACCCGAAGCAGAGGATCTTCACGGATATCATCGTGAAATCGGGGAACGCGCTGCTCACCATCATCAACGACATCCTGGATTTCTCCAAGATCGATGCCGGCCAGCTCGTGCTCGACCCGGCGCCGTTCAACCTTGCCGAGGCAATCGAGGACGTGGCGACGCTGATGTCGGCACGCGCCAAGGAGAAGGATCTCGAGCTCATCGTGCGCGTCCAGCCCGACCTTGAAAGCCTGTTCGTCGGCGATGCCGGCCGTATCAGGCAGATCGTCACCAATCTGCTGGGCAATGCGGTGAAATTCACCGACGAAGGTTTCGTTCTGGTCGACGTGACCGGCGAGGGAGATCCGGAAGGCACCAGGCTCAAGATCTCGGTGACCGATACGGGTATCGGCATTGCGCCGGACAAGCTGAAACTCGTCTTCGAGAAATTCAGCCAGGTCGACACCTCGTCGACAAGGCGGCACGAAGGCACCGGGCTTGGCCTTGCCATCACCTCGCGGCTCGTCGACCTCATGGGTGGCGAGATCGGCGTCGACAGTGCCGAGGGCAAGGGCTCTACTTTCTGGTTTACGGTGACACTGCCCGCCGCCGGGAACCAGACCGGGCAACGTATCACGCCGGTGGACGTGACCGGCGCGCGGGTGCTGATCGTCGACGACAATGCCGTCAACCGGTCGATCCTGACCGAGCAGATGATTGCATGGGGTTTCGATTCCTGTGCGGCAGAAAGCGGCGACGTGGGACTTGACGTGCTCGTCACCGCCGCTGCCTATGGCGTGCCGGTCGACTGCGTCGTGCTCGACTATCAGATGCCGGAGATGAGTGGCGCCGAAATGGCGCGGATCATGCGCAACACCGCCGGTCTGGCCGACACACCGATCATCATGCTGACGTCCGTCGATCAGTCGCCGGCCAACACCAGCTTTCATGATCTCGGCATCGATGCCCAGCTGATCAAGCCGGCGCGCTCCTCGGTGCTGCTGGAAACGCTGGTCGCCACCATCCAGCGGCGCCGCCACACCATGACGGGCACCGGCGCGCAGCCGGCCGGTTCGGGAAGCGACATGTCGCAGCCATCGCCGGCGCAATCGCCCGCTGCGGCGTCGGACGCGTCCGAAAGGGCGCTGCTTGAGCCGCCACCGGTTCGCCCCCGCGTGTTGGTGGGCGCCGGGCATCGGCTGGACATCCTCGTTGCCGAGGACAACGAGGTGAACCAGCTGGTCTTCAACCAAATCCTCGGAGAAACCGGCTACCGCTTCGAGATCGTCGACAATGGCCGCAAGGCGCTGGACGCTGTCGGCAGGCTCGATCCGCGCATGATCCTGATGGATGTCTCGATGCCTGAGATGAACGGTCTCGAAGCGACTGCCGCGATTCGCCGGCTGGAGGAAGAGAGCGGCAGGCATGTCCCGATCGTCGGCGTCAGCGCGCACGCGGTGAAGGACGATCGCGAGCGATGCCTGGAGGCCGGCATGGACGATTATCTGTCCAAGCCCATCAGTCCGAGGGCCTTGCTCGAAAAGATCGAGCGCTGGCTCGACGCCGATGGCGTGGTCCAGCTCAACGCGGGATAGAATCCAGCAGTACCGCAGTACCGCGCTCCCTTTGGACGCGCCAACGACGCCGCGGCCTTTTTATTTTTTGCACGTGATCCTTTTCGAACCTTCGGTTCGCGGGTGATGCGCAAGTTCATGAAGATTATCGCAAAATCAGCCGAGATTCGGGTGGCGCCTTGCGGACAAGACTATGGTGCGATCGCACCATACCAAAGCGCACGCCCAGCCGGAACAATGAGCGCATTCGACTTCCGCCCCTCCAGTTACGGGCGGGAGCAGCGACCGCCGGCAAGAGACAGCGTCAAATTCTACCCCAACGGACCCTGTTTCGGCGATGGCACGGGCCATGACATCCTCTGGCCGCATGCAACGCGCTCCCGCCCGGATTTTCTTTTTTGACTAGACCGTTCGGCCAGCGAACGGCCGGAAATCGTGCAAGTCGCTGATTCCAGCGGCAAACCGCGGTCATGCCGGCGAGGGCCCGCGATCAATCCTTTCGACATGGCTGTGCGGCGTTACCGGTGTGACATGAAACTGTCATGCAACTGTAATAATCGAAGGCTATTGGCCTCAGCGGGTGCCGATACACAATGGCGCCGAGAGACCATCTTCCGAACAGGAGCAGGCCACATGAAGAAATTCCTCCTTACGGCGTCGGCCGCGGCGCTTGCGCTCGCCGCGTCGTCCGGCTTCGCCGTCGCG
The DNA here is from genome assembly GCF_000359125.1 of Mesorhizobium sp. STM 4661. Classification (GTDB taxonomy): domain Bacteria; phylum Pseudomonadota; class Alphaproteobacteria; order Rhizobiales; family Rhizobiaceae; genus Mesorhizobium. Next base: position 39,591 of record NZ_CAAF010000021.1, read on the forward strand.
CGCGACCAGATCCAGGTTGCCGGGTCGTCGACCGTTCTACCCTATGCCAAGATCGTCGCCGAGCAGTTCGGCGAAACCTTCACCAACTTCAAGACCCCGGTCGTCGAATCCGGCGGCAGCGGCGCCGGCATCAAGGAATTCTGCAAGGGCGTCGGCGAAGACACGATCGATATCGCCAACTCCTCGCGCCCGATCAAAAAGGACGAAATCCAGTCCTGCGTCGACGCTGGCGTGAAGGAAATCCAGGAAGTCCGCATCGGCTATGACGGTATCGTCTTCGCCACCGACATCAAGGGTCCGGACTGGGCGCTGGTACCCTCCGACATCTACAAGGCGCTCGCCGCCAAGCTCGTCGTCGACGGCAAGCTCGTCGACAATCCGAACACCAAGTGGAACCAGGTCAATCCGAAGCTGCCCGACTGGGATATCGCCGCCTACATCCCCGGTGAAAAGCACGGCACGCGCGAGGTGTTCGAGACCAAGCTTCTCGATGCCGGCTGCGACAAGGACGCCCTGAAGGCCGCTGGCGTCGCCGATGAGAAGGAAATCGGCAAGGCCTGCATCGCCATCCGCAAGGACGGCAAGGCTGTCGACATCGACGGCGACTATACCGAGACGCTCGCCCGCATCGACTCGAACAAGACCGGCGTCGGCGTGTTCGGCCTCGCCTTCTACGAAAACAATGCCGACAAGCTGAAGGTCGCCACCGTTGAAGGCATCGTACCTTCGACCGAGACCATCGCCGGCGGCACGTATCCGGTATCACGCCCGCTGTTCTTCTACGTGAAGAAGGCGCATCTCGGCGTCGTTCCGGGCCTCAAGGAATATGTCGAGTTCTTCCTCGACGACCAGATGGTCGGCCCGGAAAGCCCGCTCGCCGAATACGGCCTCGTTGCTGCTCCGGACGCCGAGCGTCAGGCCCAGCGCGACGCTTTCGCCGCCGGAAAGTCGATGTAGTCAAACTACGGAGCCGGGGCGCGGGTTACCCGCGTCCCGGTTTTCATCGCCCGCAATGGCGGTGGCGACGGCAGCATGATCCCGAGTGGGAAACCGGTGACCTCCGGTTCGGGTAAGATCATGCTCAAACAAGGAATTTCCCTGGGGTGGGTTCATGTCGTCTTTGCTGGTACTCGCCATTGTCATTGCCATCGGCGTCGTTGCATTCTTCATCGGCCGGCAGCGTGCCGCGGCGCATGACAATGGCGCGGTGAAGCCGCATTCGCGCGCCCATTATCATGGCTGGTGGGCCTTTCTGCTCGCCGTCTTGCCGGCCGTTTTGCTGCTTGCCGTCTGGACCATCGGCTCATCCTTCTACCTCGACCGGCACATTCGCGCCGCTCTGCCCGAGCGCACCGCCGACAGCAAGGTTGCGAGCGAGGCGCTGGACGTCAGCCTGGTGAAGAGCCTCGCCAAAGGCCTGCGCAAGCTCGATGCGGACACCGCGCTGCCCGCCACATTCGCCGAACTGCAGCCGCCGCTCGCCGCCAAGGGTGTGGCGCTGGCGAGCGATACGCAGGACTACATGATCCCGATCGCCGTCGAGGCGAATGCGGTGCAGAGCCGGCTCGGCCTGTTCGGTGCGGTCATTACGCTTGCCCTGTCGATTGCCGGCGCCTTCTACGCGCTCAGGCAAATCGCGCCGCGCGCCAGGGCGCGCAACAATGTCGAGAAGCTGATGCTGTGGGGACTGCTCGCCGCCTCCACCATCGCCATCCTGACCACGGTCGGCATCGTGCTTTCGATGCTGTTCCAGACGATCACTTTCTTCGAGAGCGTGTCGCCGATGGGTTTCTTCTTCGGCACCGTCTGGGACCCGCGTTTCGCCGCTGCCGGTTCGGGCGGCAGCCAGGGCCAGTTCGGCCTGATCCCGCTTCTCGCCGGCACGCTCTACATCGCCCTCGTTGCGCTGGTAGTCGCGGTGCCGGTCGGCCTGATGTCGGCGGTCTACATGGCCGAATATGCGTCACCCAGGGTGCGCTCGGTGGTCAAGCCGGCGCTGGAACTGCTCGCCGGCATACCGACCATCGTCTACGGCATCTTCGCCGTGGTCACGCTCGGGCCGTTCTTGCGCGATCTCTCCGCCGCGCTCACCGGCGGGTCGCCCTTCATCCAGGGGCAGAGCATTTTCACCGCCGGCCTCGTCATGGGCATCATGCTTATCCCCGTCGTGTCTTCGCTTTCCGATGATATCATCACGGCGGTGCCGCGGGCCATGCGCGACGGCTCGCTCGGCCTCGGCGCGACGCGCTCGGAGACGATCAAGCGGGTGATCCTGCCGGCGGCACTGCCCGGCATCGTCGGCGCCATCCTGTTGACCGCCTCGCGCGCCATCGGCGAGACGATGATCGTCGTGCTGGCGGCGGGCGTCGCCGCCAATCTCACCGTCAACCCGTTCGAGGCGATGACGACCATCACCGTCAAGATCGTCAACCAACTGACCGGCGACCTCGAGTTCAATTCGCCGCAGACGCTGGTCGCCTTCGCGCTCGGCCTGACGCTGTTCGTGCTGACGCTGGTGATGAACATCGTCGCGCTCTACATCGTGCGCAAGTACCGGGAGCAGTACGAATGACCGACATCTCCATGGATACGATGGCCCGGGCCGTGGCTCATCCACGCCGCGACATCGGGCTGAAGGGCCGCTATGCCGCCGAACGCCGGTTCCGCATCTACGGCGCGGTGGCGATTTCGGTCGGTCTTGCGTTCCTGGCCATCATGCTCATCACCATCGTCTCGAAGGGCTACACCGCCTTCTGGCAGACGACGGTGACGCTGCCGATCAATTTCGACGAGAAGGTGATCGATCCCTCCAACAAGCGCGCGACCGACCCGAGCGTGCTGATCAAGGCAAACTATCCAAAGCTCGCCGAAAACGCGCTGGTCGCCAAGCTCGGAATCAATCCCGACGACAAGCCTATGATCCAGAAGCTCAAGGGCTTCCTGTCCGAAGGCGCCCGCGTCCAGTTGCGCAACATCGTCGCCGCCGATCCGTCGGTGATCGGCACGACGCGCAACGTCGACATCCTCGCCGCCGCCAATCTCGATTCGGCCTTCAAGGGCCAGATCGACCTCAGCGTCGAGGAAGCGCGCCGCAAGGTCTCGGACCAGCAGATCGCCTGGATGGACAAGCTCAAGGCGGACGGCGCGATGGCCGAGCATTTCAACACCGGCCTGTTCACCTACGGCGCCTCCAGCCGTCCGGAAACCTCTGGCATGGGTGTGGCGATCATCGGCTCGTTCTACATGATGGTAATCGTGCTGCTGCTGGCGCTGCCGATCGGCGTTGCCGCCTCGATCTATCTGGAGGAATTCGCCAAGAAGAACCGCCTCACCGACCTGATCGAGGTCAACATCAATAATCTTGCCGCGGTGCCGTCCATCGTCTTCGGTCTGCTCGGTCTGGCCGTCTTCATCAATTTCCTCGGCATGCCGCGTTCCGCGGCTTTCGTCGGTGGCCTCGTGCTGACGCTGATGACGCTGCCGACGATCATCATCGCCACGCGCGCCGCCCTTGCCGCCGTGCCGCCGTCGATCCGCTCCGCCGCGCTCGGCCTCGGCGCTTCCAAGATGCAGATGGTGTTCCACCATATCCTGCCGCTTGCCGCTCCGGGCATCCTCACCGGCACGATCATCGGCCTGGCGCGCGCGCTCGGCGAAACCGCGCCGCTGCTCTTGATCGGCATGGTCGCTTTCGTCGCCGACTATCCGAAGACGCCTTTCGATCCGGCGACGGCGCTGCCGGTGCAGATCTACATGTGGGCGAACGAGGCCGAACGCGCCTTCGTCGAGCGCATGTCGGGCGCCATCATCATTCTGCTCGTCTTCCTCATGGCCATGAACATCACCGCGATCGTGCTTCGGCGTCGGTTCGAGCGGCGCTGGTAGAAAAAAGGCATTTTGGTATGAACATCATGACCGAACAGTCTCTTGAGAACGCAGTGGGCGAAAAAATGAGCGCCAAGTCGAACGAAGTGATCAAGATGCGCGGCGACAAGGTCGGCGTCTTCTATGGCGAGAAACAGGCGCTGTTCGACGTCAACCTCGACGTGCGCCTGAACCAGGTGACGGCGCTGATCGGCCCTTCCGGCTGCGGCAAGTCCACCTTCCTGCGCTGCCTCAACCGCATGAACGACACCATCGACTCGGCGCGGGTGACCGGCAAGATCACGCTCGACGAAGAGGACATCTACGACAAAAGCATCGATGTCGTCGAACTGAGAGCCCGCGTCGGCATGGTGTTCCAGAAGCCCAATCCGTTCCCGAAGTCGATCTACGAGAATGTCGCCTATGGCCCGCGCATCCACGGGCTGGCAAAGCGCAAGGCTGACATGGACCAGGTCGTCGAATCCAGCCTGAAAAAGGCGGCGATCTGGAACGAGGTCAAGGATCGCCTGCAGGAGCCCGGCACCGGCCTTTCCGGCGGCCAGCAGCAGCGCCTGTGCATCGCGCGCGCCATTGCCGTGTCGCCAGAAGTGATCCTGATGGACGAGCCCTGCTCGGCGCTCGATCCGATCGCCACCGCTCGCGTCGAGGAACTGATCGACGAGCTGCGCCAGAACTACACGATCGTCATCGTCACCCACTCGATGCAGCAGGCAGCGCGCGTGTCGCAGCGCACGGCGATGTTCCATCTCGGCTATCTGGTCGAGGAGGGCGCCACCGACAAGATGTTCACCAATCCCGACGACCAGCGCACCCAGGACTACATCACCGGTCGCTTCGGCTGAGCGGTTCCGACCACGCATAGAAGGACAGGATCATGGGTGAACATCATACGGTTGCGTCTTTCGACGAGGATCTCGGAGCGATCAGCAAGCTGATCTCTGACATGGGCGATCTGGCCCGCTCAATGGTCGCCGGCTCGACGCGCGCGCTGCTCAATTCCGACAATACGCTGGCGCAGCGCGTCGTTTCCGACGACGCCATCATGGATGCGCGGCAGCGCGAGCTGGACGACCGCGCCATTACGCTGATCGCCAAGCGCCAGCCGATGGCCAATGATTTGCGTGCCGTGGTCGGCTCGATCCGCATGGCCGGCGACCTCGAGCGCATCGGCGACCTGGCCAAGAACATCGCCAAGCGCGTCGGCACCGTCGGCCTCAGCGTCACCCCGCGCGACCTGTCGCATTCCATCGACGCGATGGCGCAACTGGTGCTCATCCAGGTGGAGGGAGTGATCGAGGAATATGCCGCAAAAAACGCGGCGGCACTCGCCAAGCTCCGAAACGAAGATGAGCGTATAGACGTCAAATACACTTCGGTGTTCCGCGAGCTCTTGACCTACATGATGGAGGATCCGCGCAACATCACCGCCTGCACGCATCTCCTGTTCTGCGCCAAGAACCTCGAGCGCATCGGCGACCATGTCACCAACATCGCCGAGAATGCCCATTATGTGCTGACCGGCCAGCAACTGCCCGCCAATCGTCCGAAGCAGGACGAAACGGCGATGTCGGCGCCGGCGGCATGACAGGGGCGACCGGCTAATGATCGCGCCACGCATCATGGTGGTGGAGGACGAGGAGCCGCTGGGGGTACTGCTCCGCTACAACCTCGAATCCGAAGGCTACCAGGTCGAGGTGGTGACGCGTGGCGACGAGGCCGAGATCCGGCTGCAGGAGAACGTGCCCGATCTGCTGGTGCTCGACTGGATGGTGCCGGCGGTTTCCGGCATCGAGCTTTGCCGGCGTCTTCGGATGCGGCCCGAAACCGAACGGCTGCCGATCATCATGCTGACCGCGCGCGGCGAGGAAAGCGACCGGGTGCGCGGCCTCTCCACCGGGGCCGACGACTATCTGGTCAAGCCGTTCTCGACGCCGGAATTCATGGCCAGGATCAAGGCGCTGCTGCGCCGCGCCAAGCCCGAAGTGCTGTCCAGCGTGCTCAAGGTCGGCGACATCGTGCTCGACCGAGAGTCGCACCGGGTCTATCGCAAGAAAAGCGAGATCAGGCTCGGGCCGACCGAATTCCGATTGCTCGAATTCATGATGCGGCACCCCGGTCGCGTCTTCTCGCGCAGCCAGTTGCTCGACAATGTCTGGGGCGAGACGATCTATATCGACGAACGCACGGTGGACGTCCATGTCGGCCGGCTGCGCAAGGCGGTCAACAACGGCCGCATGCCCGATGTCATCCGCACCATCCGCGGCGCCGGCTACGCTATCAGGGAAGACTGAGCGCAGCCTCTGAGTTCAGGCCACGTCTTTCTTTCCGGGCTTTGCCTGGATGCCCGGCGCGAAAATTTCCTGGTCGACGAAGCTTAGCGCACGCATGGCGCAGCCTTCGCGGATCAGCGGCAATTCATTCGGCTCGGTGTCAAAGGAGATCGAACCCGAATGCTGGCCGCCGGCAGTCTGGGCGATGGCTTCGCGCAGAGCCGGTTCGATCAGATCGAAGGCACCGGCGCTGACGCCGACCATGGCGACCGGCGCCGGATCGATCAGCGCGAACAGGCTGCCGAGGCCAAAGCCGAGCGCTTCGCCGGCGCGGCGGTAGGCTTCGCGCTCCGGCCCGTCCGCCTCGCGCGCCCGGGCGGCCAGCGCCCGCATGTCGGCATCGCTGACATCGGCGACCGGCTCGGCATTCTCGCTCAATTGCCTGGCGTTGCGCCAAATTGCGTAATTGCCGGCATAGGCCTCGACACAGCCGCGCCGCCCGCACCGGCAAAGCGCGCCGCCCGGCCGATGGATCATGTGGCCGAACTCGCCGCCCGAGGAATGGGTGCCGGTGAACAATTCACCCTTCAACACCAGCCCCATGCCGATGCCGTGCGAGAGCAGGATGGCGATGAAGTCGTCGCGATAGCGGTCCGGGTCGCGCCAGCGCAGCGCCACCGCCATCATGTTGCAGTCGTTCTCCATGGTGGCCGGAATACCGAACTCGCCTTCCAATATGTCGGCGAAGGCGATGTTCGTCTGCGGCGTGATCGGCGACCACAGCATGGCGCGCGCATGGGAATCGGTGATGCCTTGGATCGCCAGCGCGATGCGGGCGATGCTTTGCACATCGAGGTCGGGATCTTCGAGCCGGCGCCGGACTATTGCCGTGCATTCGCCGATCAGCTCGTCGCGCGGCATGGTCAGCGTGTCCAGCCGGCGCTGCTCCTCGGCGATCACTTGTCCGGCATAGTCGATGACGGCGACCGAAAGGAAATTCAGCGACAACACGACGGTCAACACCGCCGCCGCTTCCGGATTGAGGGCGAGGCCGACCTGCGGCCGGCCGCGTTTCAACGAAACGGCCTCGCTTGCCTTGCTCTCGCTCAGGATGCCTTCCTGGATCAGGTCGGAAGAGATCGCCGATATGGTCGAATGGCTGAGGCCGGTGGTCGCGGCGATCTCCGTCCGCGACGGCTGGCCGGCCCGGCGCACGGCCGAAATGACCATCGCCCGGTTGCGACGGCGCAAATCGTCGTGGCGGATTCCAACCGACATTCCTTCGCCTCCTCCCTATTGCCGCGGCCGCTCATGAATCGGCAGCCGTCGGTAATGTCCGACAAATACTGTCAGAAGGACAAGGTCCTGTCATTATTTATTCCGGGACTCGAAAAAAACTCGGCAAGGCATTAAAATCCATCAGAATCGATGTTGACAGCGCCCGGGTGTTGGATCAGTATTTTTTCGAGGCTCGAAAAAATAGAGCCTCTGTGCCGGCCTTCGGGTCAGTCTAGTCACGCCATACGTGGCGCAGGGAGGATATCATGAAGAGATTCGCAGCCGCCATCCTGGCGGGTGTCGCCATGTCGCTGACGCTCGCGTCGGTCGCGCAGGCGAAGGACAAGGTCATCGGCGTTTCGTGGTCGAACTTCCAGGAAGAGCGCTGGAAGACCGACGAAGCCGCGATGAAGGCAGCCATCGAGGCCGCCGGCGACAAGTATATTTCCGCCGACGCGCAGTCCAACCCCGGCAAGCAGCTCACCGATGTCGAGAGCCTGATCTCGCAGGGCGCCAATGCGCTGATTATCCTTGCGCAGGATGCCTCGGCCATCGGGCCGGCGGTGCAGAAGGCGCTGGACGAAGGCATTCCGGTCGTCGGCTATGATCGGCTGATCGAGAACAAGGACGTGTTCTATCTCACCTTCGACAACAAGGAAGTCGGCCGCATGCAGGCCCGCGAAGTGTTCAAGGTCAAGCCGGAAGGCAATTACGTCTTCATCAAGGGCTCGGGCGCCGATCCGAACGCCGATTTCCTGTTTGCCGGCTCGATGGAAGTGCTGAAGGAAGCCATCGACAGCGGCAAGATCAAGAATGTCGGCGAGGCCTATACGGACGGCTGGCTGCCCGCCAACGCCCAGAAGAACATGGAACAGTTCCTGACCGCCAACGACAACAAGGTCGATGCCGTGGTTGCGGCCAATGACGGCACCGCCGGCGGCGTCGTCGCCGCGCTGACGGCGCAAGGCCTAGCCGGAACCGTTCCGGTGTCTGGCCAGGACGGTGACTATGCCGCGCTCAACCGCATCGCGCTCGGCACGCAGACCGTGTCGGTGTGGAAGGACGCGCGTGAACTCGGCAAGAACGCCGCCGAGATCGCCTCGCAGCTGGCCGACGGCAAGAAGATGACCGACATTGCCGGCGTCAAGGATTTCACCACGCCGGGCGGCAACACCGTCACCTCGCTGTTCCTGACGCCGATTGCCATCACCAAGGACAACCTCAACGTCGTCATCGACGCCGGCTGGATCAAGAAGGACGCGGTCTGCGCCGGCGTGGCGGCGGGCAGCGTCGCGACCTGCAACTAAAACCGGGCTGCTACCGGTCTGAATCTCGACGCCGCGGCCCAAAAGCCGCGGCGTTTCTCAAGGTGCTTTCCGCTTCAAATGACCGTGGAAAGCAAATAGCATCGTGTTCCGGTATCCGCGCCAGACGGCAAACCGGTGGGAGGACATCATGACCGACACGACTTCCAACACGCCGGTCGCCGACACAGCCGCGGATCGGGCGCGTGCGTCCGAGCTCAGCGCCGTCGGGCGGTTCCTCAAGGCGACTGAACTCGATACGCGCATGCTCGGCATGATCGGCGCCCTGCTGGTCATCTGGGTCGGGATCCACATCCTGTCTGGCGGGCTTTTCCTGACGCCGCGCAATCTCTGGAACCTGTCGGTGCAGACCTCCTCGGTCGCGATCATGGCGACCGGCATGGTGCTGGTCATCGTGATGCGCAACATCGATCTGTCGGTCGGCTCCGTCGAGGGCGTGATCGGTATGGTGATGGGCGTGGCGCAGGCCGAATTCCTCATCCGCGTCATGGGTTTCCAGCTCGGAAATCCCTGGCTCTGGATCATCGCGCTGGCCGTCGGCGTGGTGCTCGGTCTTGTGATCGGCGCGTTCCAGGGCTTTATCATCGCCTATCTAGAGGTTCCGGCCTTCATCGTGACGCTGGGCGGCCTGCTGGTCTGGCGCGGCATGGCGTGGCTGATCACCAGCGGGCGCACGGTTGCGCCGCTGGATACCACCTTTCAGCTCATGGGTGGGGGGCCGCGCGGCTCGATTGGCGCCACCGCGAGCTGGATCGTCGGCATTCTCGCCTGTGCGGCCGTCGCCTTCATGCTGCTCAACGGCCGGTCGCAGCGCAAGCGGTTCAATTTTCCGCTGCGCCCCGTCTGGGCGGAGACCTTGCTTGGCGTCGTCGCCTGCGCCGCCATCCTCGGCGCCGTCTGGATCGCCAATTCCTATCCCTGGCCGATCGGAATCGTGCGCCAATACGCCCAGCAGAACGGTATCACCGTCCCCGAAGGCGGCCTGTTCATCGCCCATGGCATCGCCATACCGGTGCTGATGGCGATCGCCACCGGCATCGTCATGACCTTCATCACCAGGCGCACCCGTTTCGGCCGTTATGTCTTTGCCATCGGCGGCAATCCGGAAGCGGCCGAACTCGCCGGCATCAACACGCGCTGGGTGACCATGAAGGTGTTCATGATCATGGGTGTGCTGGCAGCGATCAGCGCGGCGATTGCGTCGGCCCGCCTCAATGCGTCAACCAATGCGCTGGGCACGCTGGATGAATTGCTGGTCATCGCCGCAGCCGTCATCGGCGGCACGTCGCTTGCCGGCGGCTCCGGTACGGTGCTCGGCGCCATGCTCGGCGCGCTTTTGATGCAGTCGCTGCAGTCCGGCATGGTGCTGCTCGGCATCGACTCGCCGCTGCAGAGCATCGTTGTGGGCGCCGTGCTGGTCGTCGCCGTCTGGCTCGACACCGTCTATCGCAAGCGGGTCTGAGCATGATCCCGAAAAGTGGAAGCCGGTTTTCGGACAGATCATGGTCGAGCAAAAACCATAGGGAGGAGAACGATCGTGGCTGACAAGTCCGTTCCCACAGGCACGCCGCTGATCGACATGCGCAACATCTCTATCGCCTTTGGCGGTATTCGCGCCGTCGACGATGCATCGATCGACCTTTTCCCCGGCGAGGTCGTGGCGCTGCTCGGCCATAATGGCGCTGGCAAGTCGACGCTGATCAAGATCCTGTCGGGCGCCTACAAGCGCGACTCGGGCCAGATCTTCGTCAACGGGCAGGAGGCGTCGATCTCCAATCCGCGCGACGCCAAGAAATACGGCATCGAGACGATCTACCAGACGCTGGCTCTTGCCGACAATGTCGACGCCGCCGCCAATCTCTTCCTCGGCCGCGAGCTGATGACCGGCTGGGGCACGCTCGACGATGTCGCCATGGAGGCCGAGGCGCGCAAGGTGATGGGCCGGCTCAATCCGCGCTTCCAGCGCTTCAAGGAGCCGGTGATCAAGCTTTCGGGCGGCCAGCGGCAATCGGTGGCGATCGCGCGCGCCATCCTGTTCAACGCCCGAATTTTGATCATGGATGAGCCGACGGCGGCGCTTGGACCACAGGAGACCGCTCAGGTCGGCGAACTGGTCAGGCAGCTCAAGGCCGACGGCATCGGCATCTTCCTGATCAGCCACGATATCCACGACGTGTTCGAGCTTGCCGACCGCGTCTGCGTGATGAAGAACGGCCAGGTGGTTGGCACTGCGCGAACGAGCGATGTAACCCAGGACGAGGTGCTCGGCATGATCATCCTGGGCAAGTGCCCACCCGGCGCCATCCCGGGACCAGGCGCGCTGAAGATCGCCGCCTGAAGCGCGGCGATACTTGTATCGTTGCGGCACGAGGAGCAACGCCGGCTGGAGTTCCGATAAGCACGACGAGCGAGAAATGAAAAGGCCGCCGTATGTTGAAGCAGACGGCGGCCTTCGCGTGCCTACCCCAGTCCCCGTCGGCGCGCTTGAGTGCTACATTAGCGATAGCGAAAACACCAAATCAACATCATTTGTTATGGCAGATCAGATCCGCATCCAACCGTGACAAAAATGCCGCCGTGGGAGGTGCAATCGAAAAAGCCCAGCTCGGTGGCCAGTCTCTTGACTTGGCGACGGTTTAGTGCTGGGCGACGCTTTAGTAAGCCGGCAAATTTCTTCTGCGTGATATGCCAGCCGTCATGATGAATTGGCCTCGCCATTGTGTTGACGCGGGGAGTTGCCCATAAAGGTCTCGAACCGACCATGGGCCGCCGCAGCAGTTGAAGAAGTTCTTCCCGATTGTCGCTTTCATCGCCGTCGCGCTGATCAGCCTGATGATGGCGGGATTCGCCTATTTCGCCACGCAGGAGGCGGCGCGCATCAAGTTCGAGGCGACGGCGGACGACGCGCTCAACCGGATCGAGGGCCGCATCGACCTGCATCTGTCGCTGCTGCGATCGACCCAGGCGCTGTTCGACGCCCGCAATGGCGACATTTCGCGCGGCGAGTTCAAGGCGTTCTTCAGCGCGCTCGATATCGACAAGAACTTCGCCGGCCTGCGCGGCATCGGCTTTCTGCGCCTGGCGAAAACCGGGGACGAGGCAGCGGTCGAACGTGACATCCTGCACGACCATGGCGTGGCCCGTGCGATCTATCCGGATACGACGCTGCCATGGCGCACGCCCATCGTGCTTTTCGAACCGCTCGACCCTTCCAACCAGTCCAGCATCGGCTACGATATGTTCACCGACCCGGCGCGGCGGGAAGCGATCGAAAAAGCGATGGCCGACGACCAGCAGCACGCAAGCGGGCTCGTCAAGCTTGGCCAGGACACAGGCGCCGCACAGACCTTCACCGGGTTCCTGGTCCTCGTGCGGCTCAACGTCGAAACCGCCCCGGACGTCATCAATGCGTCCAGGTCCTCGACATCAGGCTTTCTTTATGCGGCCTTCCGTGCCCGCGACCTGTTCCAGACCGCGCTCAGCCGCACGCCGCTGCTGCCGGTCAACACCGAAATCTATGACGGCAAGGTGGACGCCGACAATCTGTTGTTCCAGTCGGAAACGCCGCCGGTCTCGACCTTCGGCGACAGGCTGCTGGTTTCCCGCAAGATTACCGTCGCCGGCCGCCAGTGGACCGTCCTGTTCCGGCCGACAAGCGCTTTCTCGCAACCCTCTTCGCGCGCCATCCCGGTGATGCTCGGCCTGTTCGGGCTTTTACTGGCAGGCGCCATAGCGTTGGTGGCACGCTATCAGGAGCGGGCCTATGACGCCGTGTCGCTGCTGCACGAGACGACGGAAAAGAGCCTGCTGGAAAAAGACTTGATGCTGCAAGAGATGAAGCATCGCATCAAGAACTCGATCACGCGGGTGCTGGCGATCGCACGCCAGACGGCATCGCACGCCACCGACGTGAAGGAATTCTCGTCCTCCTTCTCGGCTCGCCTGCAAGCGATGGCGGCGTCCCAGGACATGCTGACACGCTCGCGCTGGCAGAAGGCCGATCTCGGCGATCTCCTGCGCATCGAGCTTGGCCAGGTGTTCGGCAAGGAGCTTCCCGACGGCATCCTGTCCGGTCCGCAGGTTCTTCTCGACGAGACGACGACGCAGGCGCTTGGCCTGACCTTTCACGAACTGGCGACGAACGCACTGAAATATGGCGAGGCCGGCAATTCAGCCAATACGCTCAAGGGCGATTCGGCGTTGAAGGTCGACTGGTCGCTTGAAGGCCGCGGACGCGACAGGATGCTGGCCCTCAACTGGCGCGAATCGGGCCAGAAGAAACTCGAAGCGCCGGCAAAAACCGGGTTCGGCACCAAGCTGATCGATCTGAACGTCACGCGCGAATTGGGCGGTACGATCAATCGCCATTTTCGCGATGACGGGTTGAGTGTGGAAATCAGGATTCCATTGCCGGCCTGAAACGTGACGGCATAAGCCGGCGCGCAAATGCGGAGACCGGGGTCTCCGCATTTGACGTTTCAGCTATCGCTTGAATTAGTTGCAGCGAGCTGTGTAGATTCGGCCGTGACGGTCTCTGTACTGGCAGTAGCCATTCTGGAGACGGCGCACGAGCAGACCGCCAATCGCACCAGCGCCGGCGCCGATCAAAGCGCCCTTGCCACCACCAACGGCGCCACCGATGAGCGCGCCGCCCACGGTGCCGATACCCACGTTTTCCTCCGTGGTGGTACAGCCGCTAACCGCGACCACGGCAACCATGGCAATAATCATCTTCCGCATAGAGTCACTCCTCGCTTTGTCCTCACTTTAACAAGCTCCAGCAGCCATTTAGCATGAATTGGCGGCCTTTGCCTGCCCGATTTCATTGTTGGCTAAGATAGTCTTTTTCGGGGCGCGCGCCGTTCGACGCAACGACAAGATTGGAAATCTCCACCGATGCATCGAGCGTGCCGTCCGGACGTACAGTCCAGACGATCTGATCGTAGTCATCTTCCAGCGCAGGGTCGACGGGAAGGCATTTGGCGACTATGCGCGTCGCTTGGCCCCGGACATCGCTCAAGGCGAAGGGACGCTCGGCAGTGCATTCGGCGGCGGTTTCGAAAACACTCACCGGTACGTTGAGTTCCCGGCACTCGGTCATGCCGTTCGAGCAACCGATGACCAGCAGCACGGCAGCAATGTGTTCCATGGCAACTATCCTCTCGCCACAAGAACGGCCCACAACAGCCAAAGTTCCTGTGTGAGCGACATGGCCCGTGAAATAATTGGAGGCGCGGCACAGTCAAGTGACTGACGATGAGCCTCATTTGGCGCGGCACTCAGCCCGAAGAAGTCTCGACCTGAGGTCAGGCCAACTGCAATGCCGCTATCAGCACGATGGCCGCGATCAATACGATAATTGCGAAGCGAAGCGTCGGGTGGTGGGACGTATGGGGCGAGGCCGAGACTTCGAGATCCTGAAACCCTCCCATCGAGACACGGGCGGCCTGCTCCAGCCTGTTCATATCTGAAACCGTCAAGATCATTCCTCCCATGCTGCGCTACGAACCGCTGCCAAAACGTCGGGTGGATCGGCAAGTTTCCAGCTTTATCTGGGACCAATAGCATCGGACTTTATGGTGAACAGCCGGTTAACTTTCGGCTGCCATCCTCCGCGCCCTTTCCAAGACAGTCATCATCTGTTTGATCAATCCGTCTCGAAATTGCCGTGGGGAACGACAAGGCGGTATTCCAGGCGGCCGTACGCGATTTCAAGCGTCGCCGTGCCATTCAGCGATGAAGGCACGACACGTTCGAGCGCAACACTGCCGAACCGCTTTTCGCTGCGCCTGATTTCGTTGGCTCCGATGGCCTCGGCCCATGTCAGCGACAGGGCGATCCCGTCGGCGTGGGCGGCTGTCATATCGGCGGTCACCTCGACGAAGCCGTCGGCTCGCGACAGAGCGCCGTAGCTGACCGAATTGACGGCGAGCTCATGCATGGCCAAGCCGATATGCAGGGCCGCATTGGGGTTGAGGTATGGGTTCGCGCCCCGAAAACGCAGGCTGCGCAACGGATCGGCTCCGTAACGGCTGACTTGGCCGGACACGAGTTCGCGCAGTGCGGCTCCGCGCCAGTTGGACGACGTCACCAGGTCCTGGGACGAGGCAAGCGACTGCAACCTGCCGCGAAAGCGTGTCAAGAAATCAGGGAGCGTGTCCGAGTAACGGCCGGTCTGGGTGGCGATGCTCTGGATAATGGCCAAAAGGTTCTTCGAGCGGTGGCTGACTTCGCGCAGCAGCGTCTTCAGGGTCTGCTCGCGGCGCTTGTGCTCGGTCGTTTCGACCATGGTAGTGACGACCCCGATCACGGCATCGCCGTCGCCGTGATCAGCGTCTACCCATACCTGGAACCAGCGGACGCCATCGTCGGCGGGAACGCCGAGTTCGAGGTGTTCCGGATTGCCGGATGCAATGACGCTGCGTTTGGCCGCACCGATGCGTTCCGCCTGCGCCGGCGGCAAGATGCCATTGCTGTCGGCCGTGTCGACGGCCCATGGCGCGCGCATGTTGCGTGCCCATACGGTTTTCATCTCGCGATCCTGATAGAGAACCGAAATGCCGGCATTGTGCAGTGCATGAAGAAGGGCGCGGCCAAGCTGCATTCCGCTCTCAGCCGGATGCAAAGCGATGATCTCGTCACTTTGTCCTCTGACTTTCATGTCTCCGGCTTTGGAATGCATCGTTCACGCCACCCACCCGGTTTGACGCTGAACGGCTCACCGGCAAATGGGTTCCCTAAACGGTCCGCCGGACGGGTTCCCTAAACGGTCCGCCGGACGGTGCTCTGTTGGGAACTCCGCCCGGCGGTGGCTGGAAACCGTTTGAGGGGTGCGGTCTCCAGTGTTCGCTCAGGTGACCATCGGGCTTCACGCCCGTTTAAACAGACCGGCGATAAGCGAAATGATCAGGAAAGCGAGAAAGATGAAAAACAGTATCTGCGCTATACCGGCAGACGTGCCTGCGATGCCGCCGAAACCAAGCGCACCAGCGATAATCGCCACAACGAGAAATACGAGCGCCCAGTAAAGCATGGTTCATCTCCTTCGACTGATGTACGAAAAACGTGGTTCGCTGACGTTTGTTCCACCAATTCCCGAAAAAGACGATCCGGAAATGGCGTGATGCGAGGCCGCCCAGATCCTAAAGCGCGTCGAGCTGAAAAGGTTTTCAGTCGACCCGCTTCAAGTCTATTCATGCATGTCGTTGTCGCAAAACCGCTGCGCACCCTCGGTTCAAGCCCGAGGGCATGCTTTTGGGCGACAAGCATTAGGCGGCGGCTTTTGCGTGCCGGTCGAAGAACAGCGCCTGGCTGATCAAGGCTTTGACCATATCCGGATTGAACGGCTTGGTGACAAGGAAGGTCGGTTCCGGCCGCTCGCCGGTGAGGAGGCGCTCGGGGAAGGCGGTGATGAAGATCACCGGCACGGACGTCAACGACAGGATCTCGTTCACCGCCTCGATGCCCGAGCTGCCGTCGGCAAGCTGGATGTCGGCCAGCACCATCCTTGGCCGCGTCTTGCCGAACATCGCCACGGCTTCGGTATGGGTGCGCGCCGTTCCGACAACGCGATGGCCGAGGCTTTCAACCATTTCCTCGATGTCCATGGCGATCAGGGGTTCGTCCTCGATGATCAGCACATCGGTCGCCACCTGGCGGGAAATCTCGTTGCTGGCCTGGGAGAGAAGCTCGGAGAATTCCTGCGCGTCGGCGTCGAGAATCTCGGCCGCCTCATCCTCGCTGAAGCCTTCGACGGCGACCAGCAGGAAGGCCTGGCGGGGACGGGGCGCGATCGCATTCAGATTGGCCGCCGCGCGCTGCTCCCACGCCGACTGCGCGTGCTCCTGCGGAACGCGGATGGCGACCGAGGTGAACAGCCTGGCAAAGACCTTATAGAGCGCGATGCGTTCGGTGGATGCCTTGGGAAAGACGTCGATGTCGGCGATGATGGCTTCAAGCATCGCGGCGACCAGCGCGTCACCACTTTCCTGCGATCCGGAAACGGCCCGCGAGAAGCGGCGCAGAAACGGCAGGTGCGGAGCGATGGTTGCTGACAGGCCCATGATAGACGTCTCCCTCTGACGCGATTGCTTAGATTGCAGGTCAAGCCGATTGCAAGCCCCGAAAGCACAAACGCCGATTTTCCGAAAAAGTTCCGATGGTTGCGGAACTAATATAAGCGGAAGGCGTTGGAGGTCGGGATGGGCAACCAGACAAGGGTGCCGCTTGTGTTGAATATTGTGCGGCTCGGGTGCTGGGAATGAAGGGCGAACCAAGGATATGACGAAAAATATCACGGCTGGCGCCGCGGACAGGCGCCGGGCTGCTTCCAGCGACCTGCTCGGGCCGAACTCGGAAATCGGCCGCAAACTCAAACAATACTACGACGAGCTGGTCTCCGATCATGTGCCGGATCGCTTCGCCCAATTGCTCAGCCAATTGGAACAGGCCGAACCCGCACAGAAGAAGGACTGAGGCATGGTGGCCGTCTCCCAAGGCTTCAAGACCGATCTGCTCGGCTCCATCCCGAGCCTGCGGGCCTTTGCCGTGTCGCTGACGCAAAATGCCGACAAGGCCGACGATCTGGTGCAGGAAACACTGGTCAAGGCCTGGGACAAGCATGAAAGCTTCCAGCCCGGCACCAATCTCAAGGCATGGCTGTTCACCATCCTGCGCAATGAATTCTATTCGCAAATGCGCAAGCGCGGCCGCGAAGTGCAGGACAGCGACGGCATCATGACGGCCCGGCTTGCCGTTCATCCGGCCCAGCATGGCCAGCTCGACCTCAAGGATTTTCGCGGCGCGCTCGAGCAATTGCCGGAGGACCAGCGCGAAGCCATCATCCTGATCGGCGCGTCGGGCTTTTCCTACGAGGAAGCCGCCGAGATCTGCGGCTGCGCGGTCGGAACGATCAAGAGCCGCGTCAGCCGCGCCCGGGCACGGCTGCAGGAAATACTCAAAATTTCCGGCGAAGACGAGTTCGGCCCGGACGCGATCTCGGCGCAGGTGACTGGCTCGAACGCCGCCTGAAGCATGGCCCCGATCGCGAATGGAGCCGCGTTTCAAACAACAAGAGGTCCGCGGCCACACGCCGCTGCCACCGCGCCGATGAGATCGTCTCCCGAATAGGGCTTCGTGACCAGTCTGACATCTGGAAAGGACGCCTTGATTTCGTCCGCGTCCGAATAGCCCGAGGCGAAGACGAATGGCACGCCGGATTGAAGCAATCCCGAGGCGAAATCGAGCGTCGAGGTGCCGCCCAGCATGAGATCGACGATGGCCGCGTCGAACCGCGAGGCAACGTTCTTTCGATCGATCTCGGCCAGATCGCGGGCGATGACCACGTCGCCGGCGCCATAGTCGCGGCAAAGCTGCTCGACATCCATGGCGATCAGAAACTCATCCTCCAGGACAAGAATCCGCAATCCGTCTAGCAATTGGGGCACCCGACAATGTCTCCTTCAAAACGCAAGGAGTCATGGCCGCTATTTGGTGTTCTGTCATTTAAAAAAGACATGTAAAAAAGACATGCCGGTCGCCGGTGGCGGGAACCTCGATCCCCGCAAGGCGTTTGCATTGCGCCCTTTCGAAGGGGCTTTCGAAGAGGGGTCGAAATGCCGGGCCAGAATGGTCATGCCTTTTCCAGCCGCCGGTATCCATGCGAGAAGTGTCCGCTCCGGCCATTGCCGGTCTTTCGCGAATTCGAAAAGCAGGAACTTGCCTTTGTCAGCACGTTCAAGAAGGGCGAGCTCGCCGTCGACAAGGGCGCCACTGTCCTGGTCGAGGGCAGCCACAGCGCCCATCTCTACACGGTGCTTTCCGGCTGGGCCTTCCGCTACAAATTGCTGTCGGACGGGCGCCGCCAGATCCTGAACTATTCCATGCCAGGAGATCTCATCGGGTTGCAGGGCAGCCTGATGGGCGAGATGCAGCATTCCGTCGAGGCACTGTCGCCGATGCTGCTCTGCGTCTTCGAGCGCGAATATCTGCACGAGCTCTACCGTAACCATCCGGGGCTCGCCTACGATATCACCTGGATCGCCTCGAGGGAGGAGCGCATGCTGGACGAAAACCTGCTCAGCGTCGGCCGCCGCACCGCGCTCGAACGCGCCGCCTATCTCATCGCGTTCATCTTCAGCCGCGCCAGAACGGTCGGACTGAACGGCAAGACACCGGTGCGGATCCCGATCACCCAGCAGCACATCGCCGACACGCTCGGCCTGTCGCTGGTCCATACCAACAAGACGATCCGCAAGCTGATGGACCGCAAGCTGATCGTCTGGCGTGACGGTGGTTGCGAGGTGGTCGACGGTGAAAGGCTGAAGGAGCTCGCCCGCTGGGAAGGGTTGGGCGAGGATCGCCGGCCGCTAATCTGAACACCCAGCGGGGATGTTCGCGCCGGGCTGGACTCGGGTGCGGAAACACCCTTTCATGGGCCCTGTGCCGATTTCGGAACCTTGACGTGTATCAAGCGTTTGAAACCAAGCAAACGCAAGGAGTTAAGCAATGGCGACTGCCGCAGGAAAGACCGCGAACGAAAGCCAGACGAATTCGGACCTCGAAGCCGACATCAGGCAATTGAAAGCCGACATCGAAAAACTCACCAAGCAATTGGCCAAGACCGGCGAACATGGCTACGGGACGGCCCGGCGTGCCGCAACCGAAGGCGTCGAACAGTTGCGCGCCCAGGGTGAAGCTGCCTTCGACAGCCTGCGCGGCAACGCCAAGGACATCGAGGCGCAGATGGTAGCCAGCGTGCGCGAAAAGCCGGTGACGTCGCTTGCGATCGCGGCCGGCGTCGGCTTCCTCTTCGCGCTTCTCGCACGACGCTAGCTCGACCGGATGGGAATGCTGGCAACCCTGATCTCGGGTTTGGCTTCAGGGGAAACCGTCGCAGCCATGCGCCGCGCGCGCACGGCTGCCGTCGTTTACGTGTTGGCGGGACTTGCCGCCTTTTGCGGCCTCGGTTTCCTTGTCGGGGCGGCCTATATCTGGGCCGCGGGCCGCTATGGGTCGATGGCGGTTGCTCTTGGGTTCGGGATCGGCTTCCTGCTGATCGCGGGGATCATCCTGCTTGTCTATCAGATATCGGCCGGCACGCGCGCCCGGCGTCGGGCGCAAAGGCGCAACGCCGACATCAAGGCGATCGGCATCGCAGCCGCGCTCGCCGTGCTGCCGACATTGCTCAAGGGGAAAAGCGGTCTGGGCGCCGTTCTCGGCCCGGCCATTGCGCTCGCCGCCTATGCCATCTATCGCGAGAACGTGAAACCCGGCCCCGACGATCCGGATGCCGGTGGCACGACATAAGTCACTTCGACAGATCCTCCAGCGGCATCGATATTTCAGCGAACACGCCTTCGGGCCGGTATTGGTGGATCACTTCGCTGGAGAGGACCTTGGCCAGGCTGCGGCGGATCAGGATCGAGCCGAAGCCGTGACGTTCGGGCGGGGCGACCTCAGGGCCGCCGCTCTCGCGCCAGGTCAGCACAAGGCGTCGCGTGCCTCTCTTGCCCAGGGTCTTCCAATCGAGATCGACCTTGCCCGAAGGCGCCGACAGCGATCCGTATTGCAGCGCATTGCTGGCCAGTTCGTGCAGGATCAGGCCCAGCCCAACCGCCTGGTCGGGTGAAAGCAGGAGGTCGGCGCCCGAGATTGTCATGCGCGGCTGTTGGACGCTGTCGAACGGCTTCACTTCGATCTGCACGAGCTCGCGAATGCCGATGCCGCGCCACTCACGGTCGGATAGGAGGTTGTGGGCGGCGCCCAGCGCCTGCAGCCTGGCGCCGAAAGCCTGGAGGAATTCGCTCGGGTGACGGGCGTGGCGAACGGTCTGCGTTGCCAGCGCCTGCACCGTCGCCAGCGTGTTCTTAACGCGGTGGTTCAGCTCGCGCAGCAGCAGCCGTTGCCGTTCGTCGCCGAGCTTGCGTTCGCTGATGTCGTAATTGACGCCGAAGATCAGCGTCGGCTTGCCGTCGCCATCGCGCTCGATGACACGGCCGCGCGTGGCGATCCATCGCGGCGGATCGAAGCCTTTGACGCGGTATTCGCCGAAATAGTCGTCGCTGCCGGTCAGCGCGTCGCGGAAGCGCGTCTCCGTCTGGTAGACGTCGCGCGGGTCGATGGCGGTCAGGATGTCGCGCGCCTTGAGCCGGTTCGAACGCGGCAGATTGAACAGCTCGGACAAGAGAACATCGCATTCGATGACGTCGGTGCGGATGTCCCAGGCCCAGCTGGCGAGCGAGGCAGCGTCAAGGGCGATGGCGCGGCGCTTTTCCTCACGCGCAAGCGCGGCCTCGGCAACGGCGGCGTCGCGGGTGGCATCCTTCAGCACGAACAGGCTGGCAGCGAGGCCGGCGAGCGCCTTCAACTGGCCGAGTTGGGCAGGAGATGGAAACGAGCGCGGCTTGCGGTCGAGCACGCAGAGTGTGCCGATCCGCGCGCCGGCCACCACCATCGGCGCGCCCGCATAGAAGCGGACATGGTGCGCGCCGGTGACTAGCGGATTGGCTGAGAAGCGGGGATCGACGGCTGCATCGGTCACCACCAATGGTTTGTCGCCTGCGGCGATGGCATGGGCGCAGAAGGAAATGTCGGTCGCTGTCTCCGTCTCATCCAGCCCGACACAGGATTTGAACCATTGCCGCTCGGCATCGAGCAGCGTGACCAGCGCGATGGGCGCTTGCATCGCCGCTGCGGCAAGTCGGCTGATCCGGTCGAAGTCAGGATCGACGGCCGTGTCGAGCGCGTCGAGGCCGTGAAGCACGGCAAGCCGGTCGGCATCCTCGACGGCGCGACGGACGCTGGCCGGCAGTGCCGGCATTTTCTGGACTCGCTTATCCACCAAGCCCCCAAATTCGCCGGCCTGCCGTCATCGCCGCCATGAGCTGTTGTCTCAGGAACTTTCGTAGCAGGGAATCGTTACCGGACAATGCCTTGCCAGACGTCGCCGCCAACCCACAGGGAGGCCAAACATGGCCAAGATCATTCCTGGAGACAAAGCCCGTCAAGGGCGGTGGGGTCGTCATGGTTTGCGTATCTTGATCGCCGCATTGCTTCTGGCTTTCATTGCCTGGGGTATCGCCGAAATCTATGGCGAGATGATCGACAAGACGCCGACAGCCGAACAGGGCGAGCCTCCCAAAGGCTGAAGCCTGGCAATTGATCGTGCCGGCCTGCATCACGCGGCCTTCGCCTGGGCAGAACGCACCGGAACCAGAACGTTCAGCGCGCCGGGATGGATTTCGATCGTCGTTTCGCGATCAAGTCCGCCCAGCTCGCCATCCATGACGGCGCGGAATTTCCTTCCCGCCGAGTGGATTTTCAGAACGACCCGGTCAGCCTGATGGATTTCGACATGCTGGCTGGCGCGCCATCTGCCGCGCGCGATGTCGAAGAGGAACCTGACCAGCTCGCCGCGCTGCTGCGCCACCGTGACATAGATGCCGAGAACGCCGCCGGCCGGATTGTCGGCATAGGGCAGGTGGCCCTCACCAAACAGATTGTTGGTGACGCCGATGCCGGTGGTGCGCGTCACGATCTCGGCCTCGCCGATGACCAGGGTCACCTTCATGGCCGACGGATTCTTGATCGTCGCCCAGGCGGCCCGCGCGGAGGCCTGCATCTTTCCCAACCGAGATCCGAATTCCATGTTCTGGCGTAGCTGCACCATTCTGGCATGCAGGCCGATCGAGAACTGATGCACGAATGGCTGGCCGTTGGCGGTTGCCACATCGACCGCGATCACCTCGCCGTCGGCAAAGGACTTCACCGCTGCGTCAAGCGTCTGCGGGATGCCGAGCCCGCGCGCAAACAGGTTCATGGTGCCGGCGGACAATATGGCAAGCGCCTTCTTCCCGCCCATCAACCGCGCTGCCGCGGCCGAAATGGTGCCGTCGCCGCCACCGGCCAGCACAATGTCGACGCTGCGTTTGGAAGCGATGCTGTCCAGGGTCGCGACGATGTCCTTGCCGGCAACGATGTCGATATCGATGGAGTGACCAGCGGCCTCCAGCGTCCGGCGCATCTGGTCCGAAAAGGCGGAAAGATCGGTGGTCCGCAAGGTGCCGCCGTCCCGGTTCAGCACCGCTGCAAATCGCATTCCCCACTCCATTTCTACCGGCTGCGCCGGGCAACCCGCCAAGCCAGCCACAGGCTGGAACGGGGTGGCCTAAAAAAGGTTCCGCAACCCCTGACGAAATCCAAGAGCAAATTCTACCGGGCTGACGCAGGGTTAGGTCTGATTCAGCGCATTCTTCACGACAACGTTTTTTCGGAACAACAGCGTGCTCACGACGTTGTGAACATGTAGAGATGCCGCGTCCCTCCCGGCAGCGTTCCAAGCGGGCGCGGCGTGCATGAAATCACGCATGAGGAGAGATGGTCATGGTTCGCACCCTTTTTGCCACGACGGCACTCGCCACGCTGATTGCCACGGGCGCTTATGCACAGTCGGCGACAACGCCTGCGGAGGCGCAGGCGCCCACCACCCAGGAAACCGCCCCGGTCGTGCAGCGCGCCGAGGGCAGCCTCGCCACCAACATCATCGGTGAATCGGTCTACAATGGCACGGGTGACGATGCCCAGAATATCGGCATGGTCAGCGATGTCGTGTTCGACGAAACTGGCCAGGCGAAATCCGCTGTCATTGGGGTTGGCGGTTTCCTCGGCATAGGCGCCAAGAACATCGCTTTCGATTATGGCAAGCTGCAATGGGTCGAAAGGAATGGCGACCGCTGGCTGGTCGCCCGGACGACAAAGGAGGAGTTGACGGCGCAGCCGGAATTCGACCGCGAGCCTTACGATCCGGCCCCTGCGGCCTCGACCGACGCCGCGACGCCGGCGGAACCCTCGGCCTCCGGCGACAGCGCGCAAGGCGGACCGCCGGCGCCCGTCGACATGAATGCCGCACCGGCTGAACCGGTGAAGCGCGCCGAGGGTAATCTCGCCACCAACATCATCGGTGAAACCGTCTATAACGGGACTGGCGACGATGCCCAGAATATTGGCGACGTCAACGATATCGTGCTGACCAAGGAGGGCAAGGCCGACTCGCTTGTTATCGGCGTTGGCGGGTTCCTCGGCATGGGCGAAAAGAGCGTCGCTTATCCTTTCGACAAGGCTGCCTGGGCAGAGAAGAACGGCGATCGCTGGCTGGTGGCCGAGACCACCGAGGACGAACTGCGGGCGCTGCCGGACTTCAACCGCAAGGCCTATGATCCAGCTCCGGCGACCATGGCATCCAACGACGCCACATCGCCTGCCCCGATGGCTGCCGCTCCGGCTGACACCGCTGCCCCGGCCCCGATGGACAAGACGGTTGAGGCCCCGGCTGCGGCAACGCCTGATGCGAAGACGACCGACCCCACTCAAACCGCGGCGATCGACAAGTCGGCGCTGACCGAGGTGCCGGTAGGTGAAATTCGCGGCGACGACCTGAAAGGCACCACCGTCTACGGCGCCAATGACGCCAAGGTCGGCGAGATCGGCGATGTCGTGCCGGCGCCCGACGGCAAGACCGACGCGGTGATCGTCGATGTCGGCGGTTTCCTCGGCATCGGCGAGAAGCAAGTGGCGGTCGGCATGGACAACCTCAAATTCATGACCGACAAGGATGGGAAGAAGTATCTCTACACCGCCTTTACCAAGGAACAGCTCGAGGCACAGGCCGCCTACGACAAGGGCAGCTATGCCGAGAAGCGCGACGCGCAGCGCCTGATCGTGCGCTAGTTCGTTCCAGCGACGAAAAGGCCCGCACCGGCAACGGTGCGGGCTTTTTCATGCCTGGAAAGGTGGCAGCCCGGCAACATGGCCGGCAACGCCATCCCCGGTCAGTTCGGCAAGCGCCAGCGATTGATCGAGATGCTCGGCGCGCCAGGCGAGCAACCTTTCGGCAAGCTCCAGCCGCACCGGCAGGTAGCCAGGGTCGGCGGCGACGTTGTTCAGCTCGCCTGCATCCTTCTCCAGGTCGAACAGCAGCGGCGGCAGGCCGCCGCCGAAATGCACATATTTGAATTTTTCCGTGCGGATGACGGCGAGATTGCACTGGCGCGAAGCGATGCCGAAATGCCGTTCGGCCTCGCCTTCGGCGATCGAGCGGAAATCGAATTCCCAATGCGCGGCATCGCGCCAGTCCCCAGGCGCCTCGTTATCGAGGAATGGCTTTAGCGAGCGTCCGTCGAGATGCGGCGGCGGGTCCTCTCCGAGCAGGTCGAGCAGCGTCGGCAGTATGTCCACAGCCTCGGTGAAGCGATCGACGCCAGTGCCGGTCGCCTTGGGGCGGCGCGGGTCGCGGACGATCAGCGGGATATGGTAACTGCTGTCGAAGAAGCCACCCTTGCCCAGCATGAAATGGTCGCCCATCATCTCGGCATGGTCGGAGGTCAGCACGATGATGGTGTCGTCCCATGCACCGGCCGTCTTGACCGCTCGCCAGATACGGCCAAGCTGCGCGTCGACTTCCGAGATCATGCCATAATAGAGCGCGCGGACGCGGCGGAAATTGTCGTCGCCCCAGTCGCGCACCTTGCCCTTTGCGCCGGGGCGGAAGTTTGTCCGCTTCTGCCGGCCAAGGTCATAAGCGAGATAGGGATGGCTCTCCGCCTCGGCCTGCCAATTCTCGGCACGGCGGAAAGCAGGACCATCGGCGAAATCGTACATCGTGTTGTAAGGTTCCGGCACGATGAAGGGTGGGTGCGGGCTGATGAAGGAAAGATGCGCGCACCACGGCGCATCGCGCTCCTGCTCGCCGAGCCAGCGGACGAATTCGCCGGTCAGGAAGGCCGTGGGCGTCTCGTCCTTCGAATAGACTGGCGGTGCGTTGGTGACGGTGCTGCTGATGCTGCCCGCTTCACCCGCCGGCCGATGGATATCGGGAGAGCCGGCGCTGGCATCGACGCCGCGTAGTTTGAGCCAAGACAGCCATGGCTTCTGGTGCTCCGGCAAAAACTGGCGCACGGTGAAGCCGGGCAGCACGCCTTCATAGCTCCTCAGCGCCGGGTCGCCCGGCGTCAGGTTGCGCGGATCGAGCGACACGTCGGTGTAGCCGAACAGGGTCGGATCGTAGCCAAGTCCGCGCAAGGACAGCGCGATGTTGCGGTGACGGGCGTCGAGCGGCGTGCCATTGCGGCAAACGCGGTTGTTCATCTGGTAGAGGCCGGTGTAGAGGCATGCGCGCGCCGGCGAGCAAGGCGCCGCGCCGCCATAGTGCCGGCGAAACAGAACGCCCTCGGCGGCCAGCGCATCGGCGTTCGGCGTCCTCACCACTTTGTGGCCCGCAGCCGACAGGCAGTCGCCGCGCCACTGGTCGCAGCTGATCAGGAGAACATTCGGGTGTCTGCCTTTTCTGGCCAATCCTGTATCCTCAACGTGGTCCGCTTCGCCGCTCAAGGAGCCGAATTTCAACGGGGATGCAACCTCGTCGCCTTTGCAAAATGGTGAACAAAAATCATCACACTGTTCACTTTTAAAGCACAGTCCATTCTGTGTTTACGGCCTTTGCCGCTGATGGGCGTGTCCTCATATTGAGGTGGAACAGCGGCAAGGCCGCATAAGGACAAAGGGAAGGAGCAAAAAATGCTCGACCAGATCAAGGGCCTACATCACGTCACCTCGATGGCCAGGGACGCGCGCCAGAACAATGAATTCTTCACCAAAAAGCTCGGCCTGCGCAGGGTCAAGAAAACCGTCAATTTCGACGCGCCCGACGTTTATCACCTCTACTACGCCGACGAGATCGGCACGCCCGGTTCGGTGATGACCTATTTCCCGTTCCCCAACATCGGCAGGGGCCGTCACGGCGTCGGCGAGGTCGGCACCACGGTCTATTCGGTGCCCGAGGGCACGCTCGGCTATTGGGAAAAGCGTTTTGCAGATGAGGGCGTTGCCGGTCTGTCGCGCGACGAGACATTCGGCGAGAAGCGTCTTGCGTTCGCCGGTCCCGACGGCGACGGTTTCGCGCTGGTCGAGGACAAGGCCGATATGCGCGCGCCATGGGCAAAGGGTGGTATTCCCTCGGATGAGGCGATCCGCGGGTTTCACTCCGTGGCGCTCAGATTGCGGGATGGCGGCGCCACCGAAGAACTCCTGAAATTCATGGGCTATGAGGAGGTCGACAAGGCAGGCAATGTCAGGCGGCTGACGGTGAAGAACGGCAATGGCGCCGACGTTGTCGATATCGAAACGCTGCCGGGTGCCGCCTTTGCCGATCTCGGCGCCGGCTCGGTCCACCATGTCGCCTTCGCCGTCGAGAACCGCGCCAAGCAGCTCGAGGTGCGCAAGGCGCTGATGGACACCGGCTACCAGGTGACGCCGGTGATCGATCGCGACTATTTCTGGGCGATCTATTTCCGCACGCCGGGTGGCGTGCTGTTCGAAGTCGCCACCAACGAACCGGGCTTCGACCGCGATGAAGACACCGCCCATCTCGGCGAAGCGCTGAAGCTGCCGTCGCAGCACCAGCATCTCAGGCCCTATCTGGAAAAGCATTTGCAGAAACTGGAAGAATGAGGATCAGCGCATGCACAAGGATTCCTACATCCACAAGGTGGCGCCCGGTTCGCCGGGCGGTCCGCTGCTCTTCGTCTTCCACGGCACCGGGGCGGACGAGAGCCAGCTTCTGTCGCTCGGGCGCGACCTCGCGCCGCAAGCGACCATCGTCTCGCCGCGCGGCGATGTTTTGGAATATGGCGCCGCGCGCTTCTTCCGCCGCACCGGCGAGGGCGTCTACGACATGGCCGACCTGGCGCGGGCGACCGACAAGATGGCCGGTTTCGTCAAGGCGCATATCGAGGCGGCAAAGCCGTCATCGGTGCTGGGCCTCGGCTATTCCAACGGCGCCAACATACTGGCCTCGGTGGTGTTCGCGGCGCCTGATCTGTTCGATGCCACGGTGCTGATGCATCCGCTGATCCCGTTCGAGCCTGAAGTGAAGGGAAGCCTTGCCGGCTGCCGCATTCTGGTTACCGCGGGCCGGCGCGATCCGATCTGCCCGCCCAACCTGACATCACGGCTCGAAGCCTATTTGCGCGCCGATGGCGCCGATGTCACAGTGGAATGGCACGACGGCGGCCATGAGGTGCAGTCGAACGAGATCGAAGCAGCACGGCGGTTCCTTGCTGTCGCACTGGCTGAAGGAGCGTAAGCGATGCCTGACCAATTGCCGGAGATCGAACTGGAGGACCGCGGCTCCAAGGGCCGCTATCTCCTGCGCGGGCCAGGTGGCGCCGAGGCGGAGATGACCTTCACCAAGGTCGGCGAGCATCAGCTCATCATCGACCATACCGAGGTGCCGGATGTGTTTCGCGGGCAGGGCGCGGGGCTCCGTCTCGTCACCCGCGCCGTCGAGGACGCGCGCGCGGCGGGCAAGAAGATCATCCCGCTTTGTCCGTTCGCCAACGCCCAATTCCGGCGTCACCCGGAATGGGCTGACGTGCTGAAGCGATAGGATCTCCCACAACAAGGGGAGAAGGGGGAGCCACAAAGCAGGCCGGCCAAGACTCTGGGTTCCGATGGACAGCAACAAGCGACAAAGCCGGTCTGGCATTTGCGCAGTTCGGCCATCTTGCCTAAGTAGACAGATCATCCGCGATTTTCTTCCCGCTCGACCTGCCAACCAATCGAATGACCCCTTGATGACCGAAACCGACCTCGTTCCCGTCTTCGACGGTCACAACGACACTCTGCTCAGGCTCTATCAGTCGAAAGATGCGGATGTCGAAAAGCTCTTCATCG
The DNA here is from genome assembly GCF_000359125.1 of Mesorhizobium sp. STM 4661. GTDB lineage: Bacteria > Pseudomonadota > Alphaproteobacteria > Rhizobiales > Rhizobiaceae > Mesorhizobium. Next base: position 68,077 of record NZ_CAAF010000021.1, read on the forward strand.
AGGGAACGCAAGGTGGCCATATCGACCTGCCGCGCGCGAAAAAGGGTGGATTTGCCGGCGGCATGTTCGCGATCTTCCCGCCGCCGGTCGAGAAGTCCCGGCGCAGCGCGGTTCCGCCGGCACCCAGCGATACCGAGCCTTTGCCGCCCGAGGTCCCCCACGCCGATGCGCTCGCCTCCACTGTCGCCATGGCCTCGATCCTGTTCAGGCTGGAACGCGCTTCGGCACTCACCGTCTGCCGGAGTGCCGGCGACGTGCGACATGCGATGGCGCAGGGTTCGATCGCGGCCGTGTTCCACATCGAGGGGGTCGAGGCGATCGACACCGAACTGACCATGCTCGACGTGTTGCACGCCGCCGGCCTGCGCTCGCTCGGCATCGTCTGGAGCCGCCCGAACGCTTTCGGTCACGGCGTGCCGTTCCGCTTTCCGTCGTCGCCCGACACCGGGCCCGGACTGACCGATGCCGGCAAGGCGCTGGTCGGAGCCTGCAACAAGCTCAAGATCATGGTCGACCTCTCCCACCTCAACGAAAAGGGGTTTCGCGACGTTGCCGAAATCAGCGACGCACCGCTGGTGGCGACCCATTCCAATGTCCACGCGATCTGCGGCCACTCCCGCAACCTCACCGGATGGCAGCTCGGCGCGATCCGCGACTCCGGCGGCATGGTCGGCTTGAATTTCGCCACCGGGTTCCTGCGCGAAGATGGCAGGATGAATGCCGACACCAGCCTCGACATCATGGTGCGCCATGTCGATTCGCTGCTGCAGGCGCTGGGCGAGGACGGCGTCGGCCTGGGTTCGGATTTCGATGGCGCCATGATCCCGGCCGCGATCGGCGATGTCACGGGATTGCCGAAGCTGCTCGACGCGTTCGCCGCGCGGGGCTTCGGGCGCGCGCTGATCGAGAAGATCGCCTATCGCAACTGGGTCAGCATGCTGGAAAAGACGATCGGGTAGGGCACACCTGGGGCGAGTTATTCGAAACCCATGCGCTTCAGCCAGTCCTGGCCGATGCCGCGATCACGGGTGATCGGCAACGGATCCGTCGAATCCAGCCGGGCGCAGATGCGGTAGACTTCGAGCGTCTCGGCGCTCATTTCGCCGCGCTTGTAGAAGAACATCGCGGCGGCATAGCGCGTGCGGCCCGACCATTTTTCACCGAGCGGCGTGTTGACCAGTTCCCACTGCTCGGCGGCTTCACCATCGACGTCGTGCTTGTCGGTTTCGTCCGTCATAGTCAGAAATCCGCCGGCGGATTGGCGGTGCGGCGGTCGAGCTTGATGAAGGGCCGAGGCACCACCTTGGCTCGCTTCATCAGCTTCTGATACTGCAGCTCGCGCATGGCGTAGATCTCGACCCAGAGGTCGTCGACCATCGTATCGTCGAACGGCCGCGCCAGCGAGGCGATGGCGATGTTGCGCTTGGCCATTGGCGACCACATGGCGGCGCTGACCAACCCGACCTCCTGGCTCTTGCGATGATAGACGATGGCGTGTTCCGCCGGAATGTTGCCCTCGATCTCCAGCCCGACCAGCACATGGCGCAGCCTGTTCTTGACGCGGGCTTCAAGGATAGCGCGGCGGCCGTTGAAATGGCCCTTTTCCAGGTCGATCATGAAGCCGAGCCCGATCTCGTCCGGCATGCGCAAGCGGTCGGCGCGGATGGCGTGCTCGGCGGTGACGAAGTCGGCATTGGCGACGATCAGCCCGGCTTCGAGCCGGGCGCGGTTGAGCGCGGTGTAGCCGACGGCGCGGATGCCGCGCAGTTCGCCCGCCGCCATCAGCCGGTCCCAGAGGCTGAGCGCCTGCTCAGCCGGCACGAACAGCTCGTAGCCGAGATCGCCGGTGAAGCCGGTGCGCGAGATAGTGACCTGGCCGATTCCCTGGGCGCCGCCATCATGCGGGAAGTCGGCGAGGTCAAATACCTTCAACTGTTCGACACCGGAAAAGCCGGCATCGCGCAGCACGGCAAAGGAAGTCGGACCCTGCAACGCCAGACCGGCGACGGCTTCGGTTTCTTCCTCGACAGTGACGTCAAAACCAATGGCGCCGTCGAGCAGCCAGGGCAAATGCCGCTCCTGAGAGCACAGCCGGAAGCGTGTCGGCGACAGCCGGAACAGCGTGCCGTCGTCGAGCACGAACCCCTCGTCGTCGCACCAGGCGGTGTAGTGGACGCGGCTGGACTTGAGCTTTGTCACGTCGCGCAAGGTGACGCGGTTGAGGAAGGCTTCGGCGTCCTTTCCCTCGATCCGGTATTTCGTCATCGGCGAGATGTCGAACAGGGCGGCCTGGCTGCGAATGGCGAAATATTCGAGCTCCTCGTCCCACAGCGAATGCGGGGCGCGGTAACCGGCCCAATTGTACCAGTCGTTGGTCCTGGCCAGCGCATCGATGCGCGGCTGGAACGGCGTGCCGCGCCGCAGCGCGCGGAAATGGGATTGCGCTGCAATACGGGCCGAGATGATCGGGCTCGTCGTTGGCGCGCTGGATTTCTTTTTTATCGCCTGTGCCATGACCTAGCCCTTCATCCCAATAATGCGCTTGGCGGCATTCAGCCCTGGCGCACCTGAAACGCCGCCGCCCGGATGCGAACCGGCGCCGGCGAGGAACAGCCCTTCGACCGGAGTGTCGTAGCCCGACCAGCCGGAGACGGGCCGCGACATCAGCATCTGGTCGGCCTGCAATTCGCCGTGGTGCCAATGACCGCCCGGCATCCGGTAGCGCGTTTCTATGTCGGCCGGCGTCAAAAGCTCGGCATGGAGCACGGTCTGGTCGATCCCGGGCGCATAGGTCTCGAGCTGAGCCATGATCGCTTCAAGAAATTTCGGCTTGCCCGCGCTCCAGCCCTCCTTCAGCGCATAGGGCGCGTACTGCACGACGGCTGACAGCACGCAAGCGCCCGTGGGGGCGAGCGACGGATCGGCGAGGCTGGGCAGCGTGATCTCCATCACCGGTTCAGGTGAGAACGCGCCGTATTTCGACGGATTGAAGGCGCGCTCGACATGATCGGGCGAAGGCGCGATGACCAGCCGGCCCTTGTGGCCGGCGGCATCGACGCCGCTGAATTCAGGTTGCCGGTCGAGCGCCAGATTGAGCTTCGCCGCATCACCCTTCATGCGGATATTTTTCACCTTGCGCACGAAGCCGGTGTCGATCTCGCGCGGTCCGACAAGGTCGAGGAACGTGGTCGCCGGATTGATGGCCGAGACGATCGTTCTGGCGCGAATTTCCTCGCCACTGTCGAGCGTAACGCCAACGGCGCGGCCCTTCTCGACGATGATCTTCGCCACCGGCGTCGCCGCGCGGATGGTCGCGCCGGCCTTTTCCGCCGCCGAGCGGATGGCGATGACGACCGCGCCCATACCGCCTTTCGGCAATATCTGCACGCCGGCCGCGCCAGTGGTTTCGCCCGCCAGCCGATAATAGAGGCCGAGCAGCGAGGTCGGCGAACGCGGGCCGAGATGGCTGCCCAGCGTGGCATCGAAGGCGAGCAGGCCCTTCAGGCGATCGTCGGCAAGTTGTTCGTCGAGCAGGTCGGCGACATTCATCAACAGCACGCGCAGGAAATCGCGCATGTCTTCCTTGCCGAGTTTCTTCAAAGCCAGCGCGGTCTGGCCAAGTGCTGCCGTCTCGAGCAGCGACATGGCGCCGAGATTGGGCGGGCGGCGAGAGAGGAACGGTTTCAATATGCCGGCATAGCGCAGCAACTGAGCGCGCAACTCTTTCCAGGCAGATTGCTCTGACGGATTGGCGCCGGTCAGCACCTCGCCATAGGCGCCATGCAGGACAAGCGGCGGGCCGTTCGTCGACAGCGCCACTGATGGCACGAAATCGCCGCGCGCGAACTGCAGCCCGTGCTTCTCCAACTCCAACGTCTTCACCACATCGGGGTGCAGCCGGTTGAGCAGGTGGGCGACTGAGGAGACGCGAAAGCCGGGCGCGAATTCCTCGGTGCGCGCCGCGCCGCCGACGTCGCCGGCGGCTTCCAGCACCAGCACCTTGCGGCCGGCTTTCGCCAGCGTGGCGGCGGCGACGAGGCCGTTGTGGCCGCCGCCGATGACAACAACATCAAATGACGTCATGGGCCGGGCTCATATGCTGATTTGGCTTGGCGAGGTCGCGCAGGATTTCGGCCGCGGCATTGCGGCCAGGTGCGCCCATGACGCCGCCGCCGGGATGGGTGGAGGAGCCGCAGATATAGAGCCCGCCGACCGGCGAACGGTACTGCGCGTAGCCCGGCACCGGGCGGTTGAACAAAAGCTGGTCGAAGGTCAGTTCGCCCTGGAAGATATTGCCTTCGGTGAGGCCAACCTCGGCCTCGATCTCGCGCGGCGTGCGCACCTCCATGTGGACGATGCGATCGCGGAAGCCCGGCGAATACTCGGCGATCTGCGAAATCACGCTTTCGGCGAAACCATCGCGGTCGGCATCGGTCCATTCGCGGCCGTTCACCTTCGGCGGGGCGTATTGCACGAAGCAGCTCATGAAGTGCTTGCCCGGCGGCGCCATGGTCGGGTCGAGCGTCGTCGGGATCACCATGTCGAGGAAAGGATCCGCCGACCAGCGCCCGGCCTTCCAGTCGTCATAGGCGCGCTCCATGCGTTCCATCGAGTCGGTGAAGTGCATGTCGCCGCGATAGACCGGCGAATCCTTCGGCAACGCCGGGAATTCGGGCAGCGAATCGAGCGCGATGTTGACCTTGCCCGACGAGCCGCGGATCTTGAAGTTCCTGACCCGACGCAGGAAGATGTCCGGCAGTTCCTTTTCCTCGACCAGCTTGAGAAAGGTGCGCTTCACGTCGGCGTTGGAGACGACGAGCCTGCCATAAATCTCCTCGCCGTCGGCCAGCACCACGCCTTTGGCCTTGCCGCGCTGGATCAGCACGTGGTCGACCTCGGCGCCGGTGCGGATGGTGCCACCCGAGGCCTGGAAGGACGCGGCCAGCGCCTTGGTGACCGCGCCCATGCCGCCGCGCGCATAGCCCCAGGCGCCGACCGAGCCGTCGACCTCGCCCATATAGTGGTGCAGCAGCACATAGGCGGTGCCCGGCGACATCGGACCCAGCGCAGTGCCGATGATGCCCGACAGCGCGAAGTTCGCCTTGATGACGTCGGTCTCGAAATATTCGTCGAGGAAGTCCGAGATCGACATCGTCCAGAAGCGCAGCGTCAGCGCCATTTCCTCGGCCGACAGCCCGGCGAATTTCTTGCCGAGGTAAAGAAGCTCGCCGAGGTCGCGCGGCCGGAAACTGGTCGGGTCGGGCGCGGTGCGCATCAGCAGCGGCTGGATGAAGCGGCACTGCCGCGTCACGTCGCGGGAATAGCGGTCATAGGCTTCGGCGTCGCGCCTGGAAAAGCGGGCGAACTCACGCCGGTGGGCATCGTGGTCGCGGTAGTTGGCGAGGTAGTCGCCGTCGCGGGTGAACACCGCGCCGCCCTCGTAGGATATCACCTGCAGGCCGAAGCGCGGCAGTTCGAGGTCGCGCATGATCTCGGGGCGAAACAGCGAACAGACATAAGAGCAATTGGAATAGAGAAAGCCGGGCGTCAATTCCCTGCTGGTGGCGGCGCCGCCGACCCAGCCGTTCTTTTCGACGACCAGCACGTCGAGCCCGGCGCGCTGCAGGTAGCAGGCATTGACCAGACCATTGTGGCCACCGCCGATGACAATCGCATCCCAAGCCTTCATTTGCGCGCAGCCTTCATCGCGACCTGCTCTTCATTTTTGCGTGATCCGCTCGCCGGATGTGGGGAATTTGGCATGGCGACCGCCATTTTGTCCAGCCATTCTGAATGAATGTTCAACAAATGATGTTGCGTTTTCCCTGACATGCGCTAGGCTTTGCCAATATTCTCGAGTGGGTTTTCGAGGGTTGGGACCGAGGTCTGATGATCGAAACGGCGGACGCCGAGCCGGAATATGACGACACCGCCATCCGCTTCCTCGAGGCGCTGTGGGGCGATGGTTATCTGTCGCCGGGCGGACCGGAGGAGGTCGACCGCGTGGTCGAGGGCCTGTCGCTCGAGGGCAGGACGGTCCTCGACATAGGCTGCGGCTCAGGCGGCATCACGCTGCATCTGGTCGAACGCCATGGTGCGGCCCACGCCACCGGTTTCGATGTCGAGCGGCCGGTAATCGAAACGGCCAGGCAAAGAGCGGCCGCACGCGGGCTTTCAGATCGCGCCAGCTTCGTCCAGGCACCGCCCGGGCCATTGCCTTTCGCCGATGCTTCCTTCGATGTCGTCTTCTCCAAGGATGCGCTGCTGCATGTGCCCGACAAGGATGCGTTGTTCGCCGAGATCTTCCGCGTGCTGAAGCCGGGCGGCATCTTCGCCGCTTCGAACTGGATGATCTCGCATGACGGCGAACCATCGCCAGAGATGAAGGCCTATGTCGCCGCGGAAGGCCTGTCCTTCGCCATGGCGTCGCCGGCGCGCTATGCCCAAGCGATGCGCCGCGCAGGCTTTGCCGACGTCAGCGTGCGGGACCGCAATCCCTGGTACCGCGAGGTCGCACGGGAGGAATTCGCCCGCCTCAAAGGTCCGCTCTACGCCACGGTCGCGGCGGCAGTCGGGGCAGCCTATGTCGACAAGAACATACGAACCTGGGAAGCCATGCAGAAGGTGCTTGACAGCGGCGAGCACCGTCCCACTCATCTTCGCGGTCGAAAGCCGGTTGGATAGCCGGCGATGCTGGAGACCATCACACCCATGAAGACAGCAGAGGCCAGGGAAGCCGTCCTTGAGTCAGCGCGGAAAAACGGGGAGTCTGCGCGGAAAAACGAGACCGAAAGACGCGGCCGCAAGGCATCGAAGGAGGTCCGGCAGCTTCAACTGATCGAGGCGACGATCGATTCGCTGGCCAGGCGCGGCTATTCGGAAACGACGATGGCCGATGTCGCCGACGGTGCCGGCCTGTCGCGCGGCATCGTCAATTTCCATTTCGAGAGCAAGGAGAAGCTGCTCGTCGCCACGTTGGCATACATGGCCGACGAATATGCCGCGCATTGGCGCGCGGCCCTCACCAGGGCCGGCGACGATCCCGCCCGCCAGTTGCAAACCCTGGTCGCCGCCGATTTCGATCGCTCGATCTGCAACAAGCGCAAGCTGGCCGCCTGGTGCGCCTTCTGGGGCGAGGCCAAGTCGCGTCCGACCTATCAGGCGCTGTGCGGGGCACGTGACGCCGCCTACCAGAAGATCTTCATCGACCTTTGCGCGACGCTCAGGGAGAGCGGCGGTTATGCCTATGAACCGCAGGTCATGGCATTGGCGCTGAGCGCCATGCTGGAGGGTCTGTGGCTGCGGCTGATGATGGGCACCGAGGACGTCACCCGCGAAACCGCGCTGCAGGCGGCGAACGAATTCCTGTCGGCGGCATTTCCGAAACATTATCCATGGGCCAGCGGCCCCAAGAAGGCTTGAAGCAAAAAACCAAAAGAGGATGGAACAGCAATGAAGACAATGACCCGACGCCTGACACTGACATTGGCGCTGACCGGCGCGCTGGCGGCTTCGGCCGCCGCGCTTGCGGTTGCCGCTGACAAGGACCTGATCATTTTCGACTGGTCCGGTTATGAGGACCCCAGCTTCCACCCGAAATATGTCGAGAAGAATGGCGATTCGCCGACCTTTGCCTTCTTCGGTGACGAGGACGAGGCGTTCGAAAAAGTCCGCTCCGGCTTCAAGGCCGATCTTGGCCATCCCTGTTCGCAGAGCGTGGTGAAATGGCGAGAGGCCGGTCTGCTGCAGCCGCTCGACACTTCCAAGATCACTGGCTGGAAGGATCTCAATCCCGGCATCATGGCGATGAAGGATCTCGCCACCACGGCCGACGGCAAGGCCTGGTTCATGCCCTGGGACTGGGGCAATACGCAGCTCACCTACAATTCCGACAAGATAGACGCCAAGGACGTGCAGTCGCTGAAGGCCTTCGCCGATCCCAAGTTCAAGGGCAAGGTTTCGATCGGCGACAATGTCGACGACGCCTATGCGCTGGCCAGCCTTGCCATTGGGCTCAAGGACTGGACCAAGATGACGGACGACCAGTTCAAGCAGGCGTCCGACTTCCTGCGCGAGGTGCACAAGAATGTGCGCTCCTACTGGACCGATTCCACTGACATCGTCCAGCTGTTCAGCGGCGGCGAGGTCGATCTCGCCTGGGCATGGAATGATGCGACAGTGCAATCGGTCGCCGCCGGCGTGCCGATCAAGGCCAAGAAGGATACCGACGAGGGCATTTCGACCTGGGTCTGCGGTTATGTGCTGTTCAAGGACGCGCCCGGCAATACCGACAAGGCCTATGATTATCTGAACGCGATCAACGATCCGGAAGTCGCCAAGGTCCTGGTCAAGGACTGGGGCTACGGCCAGGCCAATGCCAAGGGCATGGAAGGTGTCGACCAGGCGGTATTGAAGGAGAAGGGCTACGACGACGTGCAGAAATTCGTCGACAAGACGCTGTTCCAGTCACCGGTGCCCCCCGAACTCAAGCTCAAGATGATCGCCGAATTCGAGAAGATCAAAGCCGGCTATTGAGCCCTGTTTGGCTGCCCCGTCCGCCTGCCAATATGGTGGGCGGACGGGCTCGCCAAAGCCTGGGAATTCTCCTAACCTCGCAGGAGTTGTTTGCGACGGGGGAATTTCCAGACATGAAGTCCATGCTTCGCAACCTTGCCATCGCCGCCGCATGCACGATTGGCGCTGGCGTCCATTTCGCATTCGCGGCGGGCGGCGGCGACCTCGTCGTGTTCGATTGGTCGGGCTACGAGGATCCGCTGCTGCATCCCGCCTACGCCACCAAATATGGCGCCGAACCAACCTTCGCCTTCTTTGGCGACGAGGACGAAGCCTTCCAGAAGATGCGGGCCGGCTTCAAGGCCGATATTGCGCATCCCTGTTCGCAAAGCGTGGTGAAGTGGCGCGAAGCCGGCATGTTGCAGCCGCTCGACACGTCCAAAATCGCCGGCTGGAAAGACCTCAATCCCGGCATCATGGCGATGAAGGATCTCGCCACCACGGCCGATGGCAAGGTCTGGTTCATGCCCTTCGATTGGGGCAACACATCGCTGCTCTACCGCACCGACAATGTGACGGCAGAAGAGGCGCAGTCGCTGCGGATCTTTGCCGATCCGAAATTCAAGGGGCGCGTCACCATCGGCGACAATGTCGATGACGCCTACGCCCTGGCAAGCCTGGTCATCGGCCTCAAGGACTGGACCAAGATGACGGACGCGCAGTTCAAGGAGGCGTCCGATTTCCTGCGCCAAGTGCACAAGAACATCCGCTTCTACTGGACCGATGATACCGACATCAACCAGGCGTTCTCAGGCAATGAGGTCGACCTCGCCTGGGGTTGGAACGAGACGTTTGTGACGCTCAAGAGCCAGGGCGTGCCGATCGCCATGAATCGCGGCACCAGGGAAGGTATATCGACCTGGGTGTGCGGCTATGTGCTGATGAAGGACGCGCCGGGCAAGCTCGACCAGGCCTATGATTTCCTGAACGCGGTCAATGCGCCTGCCGTGTCGAGCTATATGGTCACGACATTCGGCTACGGCCACGGCAACGCCGCCGGCATGGCGGCGATCGAACCCAAGCTGCTGGCCGAACGGGGCTTCGACAATCTCGACAAATTCCTCGACAAGACCCTGTTCCAGCAACCGGTGGCGCCGGAGCTCAAACAGCGGATGATCGAGGAATTCGAGAAGATCAAGGCCGGCTATTGAAGCGTGGAACTGAAAGAACCGATGTCGTCATCGTCGGCGCCGGTTTTACCGGCCTGTCGGCCGCGCTCGAGCTGAAGAAGGCCGGCATCGATTTCGTGCTGCTCGAAGCGCGCGACCGCGCCGGCGGGCGGGTGGAATCCAGGCAGAACGGGCTCGGCGAGCGCATCGACAGTGGCGGCCAGTTCCTGTGCGAAGACATGCCGGAACTGATGGCTCTGCTGCAGGCGCGCGGCAAGACACTGGTCGAGACCCATGTCGAGGGCGAGTTCGTCACCCAGCCGCGGATGAGCGCGAACCAGGGCGAGCGAATCTTTGTCGCCTCGATGGCGATTCGCGACCGGATGAATACGATCGCGCCGGACGATCCTGATATTGCCGGGTTGACGGTTGCCGCATGGCTCGAGCGTCAAAGCGATCCGGATGAGGTGAAAGCTGCATTCCGTTCGATGATCGAGGGCCTGTGGTGCCAGGCGCTGGAAAGGATGCCGCTGTGGCACCTGATCGACAATGACCGGCGCATCACCAATGAGGTATCGGAGTTGCAGTATCTCGTGCGCGAAACCATGCATTCGCTGGCGGATGATCTGGCTCGTGATCTCGGCGACCGCCTGCGATTGAATGCGGCGGTCGAAACCATCGAGAACGGGCCGGAAGGGGTTCGCCTCGTCACGGCGGCAGGCGCGATTGAAGCGCGGTCTACCTTGGTCGCGGTGCCGCCAGTGATGGCCTCGAAGCTGGATTTCGTGCCGGCGGCGCCGGCTGCCTTGGAAAGAGCGCTCGGCGTCTGGCAGAGCGGCGCGGTGATCAAGGTCCTGGTGCGCTATCCCACGGCGTTCTGGCGCGCCAGGGGCCTGAGCGGCATGGTGATGTGGCGTGATCTGCCAGGCCTGTTTGCCTGCGACGTCAGCAAGGACGACGACCATGCCGCGCTGGTCGTCTTTATCGGCGGGCCACTGGCGTTGCGCTGGCGTGAATTCGGCGATGCCAAATTGCGCGGTGAACTGACGGCAAGGTTGCAGGACGCGCTCGGCGCCGAGGCAGCCGGCATCATCGACCTCAGCTATCGCGACTGGACACACGATCGCTGGAGCGGCGGCGCCTACAGCGACCTCATCGTCGACGCGACGGCGACGGATGCCGAACGGATCATCCTGGCCGGTGCACCGCCGGTCTATTTCGCCAGTTCAGAACTGTCGCCGTCATTTCCCGGCTATGTCGAGGGCGCGATCGTGGCGGGGCGGATCGCGGCGCGAAAGATCATTGCGGATGTTCAGTCCGCCATCGCCACCAGCGCCTCGGGGTCGTAGGCGAGGCGGATCGAGGTGCCGACGGGGATGTCGTCGGCGCCGAAATCATTGGTTTCGGTCACCGACAGCGGCTTTTCCAGCCCGGGTATCTCGACGATCAGATGGGTGATCTCGCCGAAATAATGGCGCTCGACCACCTTGCCGGCGACTTCGAATTTGGCCGTCGCATTGTCCCACAGCACGCGCAGGCGCTCAGGCCTTATGCCGAGTGTGGCCGCCCCGCCATTGCGGACGAAAGCTTTCGGCTTATCGGTCTTGATGCGGCCGAAACCCAGCGTGTCGAGGACCAGCGAGGCGCCGTTCTCCTCGACGATCTCGGCCTTGACGAAGTTCATGCCGCCGAGGAAGTCGGCTACCTGGCGGTTGACCGGCCGCTGGTAGATTTCCTTGGGCGAGGCGATTTGCGCGATCCTGCCGCCGAACATCACGGCGATGCGGTCGGACATGGCCAGCGCCTCATACTGGTCGTGCGTGACGAGCACGAAGGTGATGCCGACCGCCTGCTGCAGGCGGCGCAGTTCGACCTGCATCTGCTCGCGCAGCTTCTTGTCCAGCGCCGACAGCGGCTCGTCGAGCAGCAGCACCTTGGGCCGCATCACCAGCGCGCGGGCAAGTGCCACGCGCTGGCGCTGGCCGCCGGAAAGCTCGGTGGCGAGGCGCTTGCCAAGACCGGTCAGCGACACCTGCGCCAGCGCCTCCTCGACGCGGCGTTTTTCTTCCGATCCCGCCAGCTTCAGCCGCTTCAGCCCGTAGGCGACATTCTGCTCGACATTGAGGTGCGGGAAGATGGCATAGCTCTGGAACACCATGTTGGTCGGCCGGCGGTTGGCGGGAATGCCCTCCATCGATTGGCCATCGACGGAGATCGAGCCGCTGGTCGGGTTGTCGAAACCGGCGATCATGCGCAGCAGCGTGGTCTTGCCGCAGCCGGACGGGCCGAGCAGCGAGAAGAATTCACCCTCCTTGATGGTCAGCGAAGCGTCGTCGAGCGCCTTGAAGGCGCCATAGCTGCGGGTGACGCTTTTGATCTCGATCATTGGGCGTTCGGCTTGGGGCCGCTCAGGCATAGAGGCCTCCCTCGTTCTGGGTGCGTTTGGCCGCGCGTCGGCGCAGGATTTCGGCAATGGTCATCAAGAGGAAAGAGGCAGCCAGCAAAAGCGTGCCCAGCGCCAGAACGCCAGGCAGCTTCGAGGCGAAGCGCAATTGGCCCCAGATATAGATCGGCAGCGTGGCCTCGGTGCCTGTCAGGAAGAAGGCGATGAGGAACTCATCGAGCGAAATGGTGAAGCAGACGAGCAGGCTGGAAATGATCGCCGGCGCCACCATCGGCAGCGTCACGCGCCGGAAGGTGCCGAAGGCGCTCTCGCCGAGATCGGCGGAGGCTTCCTCCAGGCTGCGGTCAAAACCCTCGAAGCCGGCGGTCAGCACCGTCATCGAATAAGGAATGCAGACCAGGACGTGACCAAGCACGACGGTGAACAGCGACAGGCTCAGCCCAAGTTGCAGTAACACCAGCAGCAAGGAGATGGCGACGATGATTTCGGGCAGCACCAGCGGCGCCATGATCAGGCCATTGATGGCGCGGCGGCCCGGATAGCGGTAGCGGGTGATCGAACGGGCGGCGAGGATGCCGAGAACCGTGGACAGGATGGCGGCCGACACGCCGACAACCAGGCTGTTCCAGGCGGCGTCGAGCAGCGCCGGTGTGCGCGGCAGGTCCTCATACCATTTGAGCGTGAAGCCGGAGAGCGGGAATTTCGGCGTCGCGGCCGTGTTGACCGAGAAGATCGGCAGGAAGATGACCGGCAGATAGAGGAAGACGACGTAGAGAAACGCGTAAGTGGACAGCCAGCCTTTGGTCAGGAAGCGCCGCATCGTCGTCATCGCGCCAACCTCATCGCGCTAGCCTCTGGGCGGCACGGAGGATCAGCACGGTGGCACCGGCGATCAGCGTCACGATCAGCATGGTGGTGACCGAAAGTGCGGCACCCAACGGCCAGTTGGAGGCCTTGCCGAACTGAGCCTGGATGGCGTTGGCGATCATGACGCCGTCCTTGCCGCCGACAAGCTTGGGCGTGACATAGTCGCCGACCGTCGGGATCATGACGATCAGCGCCGCCGAGATGACACCTGGCGCCGACAGCGGCAGCGTCACGCGCAGGAAGGACCGAATGGGACCGTCGCCGAGATCCTTGGCCGCCTCGACCAGCGTGCGGTCGACCTTTTCCAGCGAGACGAAGATCGGCAGGATGGCGAAGGCCGCCCAGGCATGGGTCAGCGTGATGATGACGGCGGTCGAATTGTAAAGCAGCGCCGTCGACGGCTCGTCGATGACGCCAAGCCCCATCAGGCCGGAATTCAAGACGCCATTGTAGCCGAGGATCACCTTCCACGACATCACGCGCAAGAGATAGCTGGTCCAGAACGGGATGGTGATCAGGAACAGCCACAGGCTCTTGTGGCGGCCGCCATGGAAGGAGATGAAATAGGCGATCGGATAGGCAAGCACGACCGTGAAGAGGCTCACCGTCAGCGAGATGTAGAGCGAACGCCAGAGCAGATCGCGATAGATAGGCTCGGTCAGTGCGATGCGGTAGTTTTCCAGCGTGAAGGTGCGGTCGATGGTGAGGTAATTCTGTGTCCAGAAGGAATGCGCGATGACCACCAGGATCGGCAGTACCAGAAGTATGAGGGCGTAGAGAAAGGTTGGGCTGATCAGGGCAAAGCCCTGGACGGGTTCGGACCGCAGAAGGGCGTTTCGCCTGGCCCGCGTCATGCCGAACGCGGGCGACCCCTCCGCGGCCGCCGTCATTGCAAGCCCTCGGGCAGGACCCCTGGCGTGATCTCGGTTGCTGGCATGGATTGTCCTGCCATGCGACTCCCATTCGCTGGCGCATCGGCCCGAAAATCGGAATCGATTTCGGAAAGCACGATGCGCACATTCAAAGTGCTAGAGCGTACTTTGTGCGTCCAAGTCGACACACGTCGCTCTAGTGCCGGCTGCCTGTTCCCAATTTTTATGTTTGGAGAGCGATCGACCATTTGCCGATCGCGCTCCAAGCTTGCCGGCTTTCTTTCATCATGAGCGCATCCGTGGATTGAAATCAAGCGCTATTTCTGCAATATTGATTGAACGGACATTCAAAATGAAGTGAAGGGAGCCAGCCTCCGGCGGGTGGCGGCGAGCTTGGTGTCCGATGAAAATTTGCGACGAACCGATGCGAGGCGATGATGGCGGCTGCAAGAGATCTGAGGGCGACCGGAATGACCGGGCCTGGCGATGAAGATGCCGTCGAGCTGGCCAAGCGCCACCTCGTCCAGCCTTGGCCGTTCGCCGGCTCGGTCGGCGCGGAGGCGCGCGCGCTGATCGGCGAGGGCGACGGCATTTACATCACCGACAGCGCCGGCAAGAGGCTGATAGACGGGCCGGCCGGCATGTGGTGCATCAATATCGGCCACCGCCGCGAGGAACTCGCCAAGGTGATGTACGACCAGGCGATGGCGCTCTCCTACAACACGCCGTGGTACACGATGAACGCGCCGTCGGCACAGCTTGCCATGCGCATCGCCGGCCATGCGCCCGGTGACCTCAGCCATGTCTTCTTCACCACGGGCGGCTCCTCGGCGGTGGAGACAGCGCTGCGCTTCATGCAGTTCTACAACAATGTGCGCGGCCGCCCGGAAAAGAAGCTGATCCTGAGCCGTGGCAGCGCCTATCACGGCTCGACCTATCTGTCGGCTTCGCTCAACGGGCGCCCGCGCGACCGTGACTGGATGGACGGCGCCGACGAGCTCGTCGTCAAATTGTCGTCGCCCGATCCGTTCCGCCGTCCAAAAGGCATGAGCCTTGCCGCCTTCGCCGATGTGCTGGTCGATGAATTCCGCGACACCATCGCCCGCATCGGCACTGAGCGGATCGGCGCGTTCGTCGGTGAGCCGGTGCAGGCCTCTGGCGGCGTCGTGGTGCCGCCCGATGGCTATCTCAAGCGCATCCGCGAGATCTGCCGCGACAACGATATCCTCTATGTTTCCGACGAGGTGGTGACCGCCTTCGGCCGGCTCGGCCATGTCTTTGCTTCGGGCGAGGCGTTCGGCATCGATCCCGATATGATCACCTTCGCCAAGGGCGTGACATCAGGCTACTTCCCGCTCGGCGGCGTCATCATCTCGGAACGGCTGCTGGAGGAGTTGCGCCGCTCGAACCATCCCGACGCCATGTTCGGCCATGGGCTGACCTACACCAGCCATCCGGTCGGCTGCGCGGTGGCGCTGAAGAACCTCGACATCCTCGAAGACAGCGTGCTCGACCACACGCGCGAAGTCGCGCCCTATTTCCAGGCGCAACTGAAGACGCTGGAGGATCTGCCGTTGGTCGGCGAGGTGCGTGGGCTCGGGCTTATGGGCTGCGTCGAATGCGTGGCCGACCGCGAAAGCAAGGATCCGCTGCAACTCGACAAGAATGTCGGCAAGCGCATCGACGCGCATTGCCACGAGCTTGGCCTTTTGGTCAGGCCGCTGATCAACATGTGCGTGATGTCGCCGCCGCTGATCATTTCGCGAGAACAGATCGACGATATGGTGGCGATCCTGCGCGAAGGCATTTCGCGCACGATGGACGATTTGCGGAAAGAGAAGGTGTGGCAGGGGTGAGGGCCAATCTCCCCCCTTGTGGGGGAGATGCCCGGCAGGGCAGAGGGGGGCGCTCCCGCCGACCTCTCAACCAATCCTGGGAGCGTCGTCACGCCAGTTTTCAGCACTATCGCTAGTTGACTCAAAGGCTCGCGATCCTTCGCGCCCCCTCTGTCCTGCCCCCACGAGGGGGGAGATCGGCGGCTTCGCCGTCCCGTCCTGCGACTGCGACCGCAGCGCGTCGTTCAGCGCCCACATGTCCTTTTCCTCCGGCGCGGTTTCCAGCCCGAGCACGGGGATCTGTTTGCGCAGATGGTCGTGGTGGGTGCGCACGCCATATTCGAGGTCGGAGAGGTAAAATCCCTCGAAGGCTTCGGACAGCATGGATTCGTTCGACCACACGGAAAGTTGCACGTCCTCGTTCATGGTGTCGCGATCGATACGGTAGGCGAGGTAGCGCGCCGCCGCCTGTTCCCTGGTCTCGTCGGGATAGCGGTAGATGGCGCCGCGCAGCAGCGTCTCGCCGGTCGACAGCGGGAACTCCTGATAGAACTGCACGGATTCCGGCATGATCGACAGGGCGTTGTTGGGGAAGATGCCGTAATAGATCCAGGCCTTGCGCAGATGCTCCGGCAGATGCGCCGCCTCGGGTGCGAGCTTGATGTACTGCCCCACACTCCAGCGCCGTCCGGCATGCGGATTGTAGGTGGCGAAGGAGCGCGATACGCCGTTGATGAACGGCTCGTCGAAATAGGTCGCGCCGTAGAGATCCTGCAAGGCCGGATGCGCCATGGCGACATGGTAGCCTTCATTGTCGACGTCGCGCACCGACTTCCAGTTGACCGGCGACTTCTGCGTCCAGATGCCCCAGGACGGCACCATGTCGGCGACGCCATAATGCGCCATCTCGGCCTCGATCGGCTTCAGCAGTTCGGCCACCGACGGCTGCGGGCCGCCCTTGCGGAAGCGGATGAAGATGAAGCCCATCCAGATTTCGAGGTCGAGCGGCATCAGGCCGAATTCGGTCTTGTCGAGATCGGGGAAGGAGCGCGGGCGGGCAGCACCGCGCAGCGTACCGTCGAGATTGTAGACCCAACCGTGGAAGGGGCAGACCAGCGCGTTCTTGCACGTGCCCTGGCTGTCGGCGACGACACGGCTGCCGCGGTGGCGGCACATATTGTTGAAGGCGCGCACGACGCCGTCCTTGCCGCGCACGATCAGCGCCCGTTCGCCGACCACGTCCATGGTCAGATAGTCGCCGGCATTCGGCACATCGGAGACATGGCCGGCGATCTGCCAGTGATTGCGGAAGACGTACTCTTTCTCGAGTTCGAGCAGGGCGTCGGAATGATAGCTCCAGCCCGGCAAGCCCCGCCGGTCCCAATCATTGGGGATCGCCACGTCACGGAGGTGCGGGTTCATAAACGGCTCTTCATTTGTTGAATACTCATTCAATAAAAGCATATTTTTCATTGAAATGCAATGGTTTGTGGAAATCAGAAGTTTCCAGGGGGCTGAGTTCTGGCGCTTTCTGAACCAGCATGGCGAGAGAAAATCCCGGAAATTCCGGGTGTTAACATGAGTTGTGAAACAGGCGCGCCATGTGGGGATTCGGGGCTGCCGCGTCGGGAAAATGACCTCGCCTGGCAGGGAAAGATCGCCGCTGCCCCGGTAATCCATTCCGAAGTGTGGGATTGGTCACTGTCCGGCGACCGATTCAGGCCTAGAGGGGTGTTAGCAGCGTCCTTGTCGCGCAAGGAGTTTCGCAAACGAACCTGTGTCGGGTGTGGCCAAATATGCCGGTAATAACCGAAATTTCTCGTTTCAAAGCCGTTACACGAGCAAGCGGGATGCATCATTCGCCCGTTACCAGGCGCGATTAAGTTCGTTTTACTGAAAAAAGAAAATCGACGACAGGGAACGATGATGTTTACCAAAATCCGGACCGCCAGCCACGACCACCAGTTCCAGGCCCCCGAGCGCAATGACCGCCGCCCGAAGCTGGCATTGCGCCAGCGCGCCAGCGACAACCCGATGGGGATGTTCACGGTGCTGGCGACCGCCGCATTCGTCGGCATGGCGTTCGCGCCGACCGTTGGCCCGGCCTTTGCCTCGCTGAACCCACCCGCGAACGTCATCGATGGCGCGACAACCACGACCAAGACCGGGCGCCTGCCGATGCCGCAGATCGATTTTGCCTGCAAGGGCCAGGCCTGGGGCGCCGAGAGCGTGAACTGCCTGCGCGCCATCGCCCAGCAGTCCGGAGTGCACAGGGCTCGTGCCGTCCGGATGATCGCCAATGCCGCGCCAATGGCCAGTACGCCAAACGTTTTCTGATACTTTCGAGCGTCCTCCAGCGCTCCAGTCAGGCTCCCGCCGTATCGTCGGTCGGGAGCTCTTTTTTTGCCATATCGTTATCGCAAAGCCGCTGCGCACCCTCGGATCAAGCCCGGGGGCATGCTTTGCGCGACATGCATTAGCTGCCCAACGCCGCCTGTTCGGCAATGGCCGATAGCACGCCGCGCACGTCCAGCGTGCTGAACGGCTTTTCCAGGATCTGCGGCCGCAGTTGCGCGGGCAAGGCCTCGATCTCGGCCTTGGCGCCGATCAAGTCGCCGGTGACCAGCACGAAGCGCCGCGCCAGGTCAGGCCGCTCGGTGAGCAGTTCGCGATAGATCGATATGCCGCTGGTGCCGGGCATGCGCAGATCGGAAAAGACGATGTCCGGCGGCATGTGGCCGCCCAAGGTCGCAGCCGTCGATGCCCAGATCGGCACGATGCGCGACTTGATGCCCATCAGTTCCAGAATGTCGGAGAGCGAGGCGGCTACATCGGGCTCGTCATCGATGATCAGCGCATGGCGCAATCCGCTCGACCGCACTTGGCTTTCGCCGGTGACGGCGCCACTGGCGGCAATCGCCGGCAATTGCACGACGAAACGTGCGCCCCTTGGCACAACCTCCTCGAACCAGACATTGCCATTGTGCCTTTCGATGATCGACTTCGAGATCGACAGGCCGATGCCGGTGCCGACGCCGACCGGCTTGGTGGTGAAATAGGATTCGAAGATACGGGCGCGTATCGCCTCCGGCACGCCCGGGCCGTTGTCTTCGACGGAGAAACTGGGATTGCCGCGGTCACTGCGAAAGGTGCGGACCTTGATCAGCCGGTCGCCGCCGATACCGGCCAAGGCGTGCTGGCTGTTGACGAGGAAGTTGGCGGCCACCTGGGTCACATGGTCGGCGTCGGCCATGGCCAGCAGCGGACCGCTGGCAAAATCGGTATCGATAATGATGCCGGTCGATCTGGCGCCATAGGCTGTCACTTCGAGGGCCGCGCGAACCACCTGGTTGAGGTCGGTCTCTGCCTGGGCCGCGGGATGAAGGCGCACCATCGACAGAAAGCTCTTGACGATGCGGCCGCAGCGCTCGGCGGCGGCGCGCACCTTTTCGGCGCGCACCTTGGTCTGCGGATCGGACGCGAATTCGTGCAACAGCGTCGATTGGGCAACGACCACGGCCAACGGGTTGTTGAGCTCATGCGAAACGCCGGCAAGCAGCGAGCCCATCGCCGCCATCTTCTCGTTCTGGTGCAGCTTTTCGCGCTGGCGGCCGATCTCCTCCTCGGCGCGCAGCTTGTCGCGCAGGTCACGGATAGAGCCGAAGATCAGGCGACGGTCGGCGACCCGCATCTCGGTCGCCGTCAATTCGATCGGAAAGACTTCGCCGGCCGCGTTCTGGGTAACGGTCTCGAGCCGCTGGCCGACCATCGGCGCGCCGCGGCCCGACATGTATTCGGCGCCCGACGCATAGCCCTTGCGGTAATATTCCGGAACGACGGTGTCGAGCAGGTCCTTGCCGAGGATGTCGCTGCGCTGGTAGCCGAACATCTTTTCGGCGGCCGGATTGAATTCGATGATCGACCCGGTTTCGTCGATGACGATGATGGCATCGAGCGAGGCCTGCAGCATGGTGCGGCGGATGACCTCGCTGGCATGGGCATCGGAAAGCGAGCGTTCGATGGCGTCGCTGATGGCCAGCGCGATGATGTGCAGCGTGGCCTCTTCCTCGTCGGTCCATTCTCGCTCGTTCACACAGTCGTTGATTGCCAGCGTGCCCCACAGATGGCCGTGCGCAAAGACCGACACCGACAGGAACGACTTGATGTGCTGCTTTTCGAAATCGGTTCTCAGGAAACCGTCGAGGTCGCGCGTGTGTCCGGCGAAGACCTTGCCTTGCCGTTCATCCTCGCCCAACCGTTCCAGCAGCGGATCCGAATTGACGATCGACTGCATGATCACCGTCGGCGAAGCCAATTCGCCGCCAGACCGAGGGTCGATCCAGTAGGCCGCGACCGACTGGGCAAAGCCCTGGCCTGGCAGTTCGCGCAGACGAAACAGGACGCCGCGCTGGCAATCGAGCGCCGTGCAGAGCGTCGCAAGGATGTTTTCCATCTCGCGCTGCCAGTCACCGGCTTCGCGCAGCCGGCGAACGACATTGACAGCCGCCATCGCCGCACCTTGCCTGGCGCCGTGCATATCGGTGCGTCCTGCTTCAGCAGTCATCGTTAGCCGTCATTTTCAGGGCCGTGCCAGGCCAGAGTGGATACCAGCGGCCCGTTCAGTTGCCTTCACCGGTCGGCAACGAGAAGATATAGCCTTCGCCGCGCACCGTGCGCAGGAATTTCGGATTGGCCGGGTCCGCCTCGATCTTCTTTCTCAGCCGCATGATGCGGATGTCGACGGCGCGTGACGATTCCGGATCCTCGACGAAGCCGATCGCCTCGGAGATGGCGGCCCGCGTCAACAGCCGATTGGCGCGTGTCAGGAAAACCTCGAGCACGTCGAACTCGCTCTTGGCCATGTCGATGACCGTGCCGTTGGCGCCAGTGACGAACCTGCCATCGAGATCGGCATGGAAGGGCCCGAAGCTCATGGAACGGCGGTCGGCCGTTGCGTCGGCCTTGGCGCCTTGCGGCTTGGTCGGTTGGGGAACACGGCGCAGCACGCTGCGGACCCTCGCCAGCACCTCGCGCAATTCGTAAGGCTTGACGATGTAGTCGTCGGCGCCGAGTTCCAGCCCGACGATGCGGTCGAGCGCGGTGCCGGCGGCGGTGGCATAGATGACGCCGATCGGCATTTTCGAGCGCAGCCAGCGGCCGAGCGACAGGCCGTCCTCGCCGGGCATGGCGATGTCGAGGATGGCGAGATGGAACGACTGCGTTTCCAGCAAACCGCGCGCTGCTGCGGCGCTCTCAGCCGTCGCCACATCGTAGCCGCTGGCGCCGAGATACTCGGCAACCGCGTCCCTCAGATCGGGCTCGTCCTCGACGATGATTATTCGTGCCCGCACTATGCTCTCGCTCTCGCTCCCGCTTTCAGTGGAAAGTAGATTGGGTATAAACATCATGTCCAGCGCTCATATTCGGTTGCTGAGGGAATGGTAGGAAAAATGGCCGCACGATCCGTTATTGCGCTTGTTTCCGTCGCTGACGTGGTCGCGACCGATCTCGCCGACCATCTTGAGCGGCGCGGCCATGATGTGCGCGCGGTGCGGCAACCCTGGGAAGCCGAATCCCTGCTTTCCGGAAAGGGCATCGATGTCGCCGTCATCGGCGACAGCCTCAGCCAGGCGGAGGGACGTGACCTGCTCAGGCGTTTCGGCGGCGACGGCGGGCCCGATTTCATCCTGATCTGCCGGCCAGCCGATCTGGTCGACAAGGTGCTGGCGCTCGAACTGGGTGCGGCCGACGTCGTCGAGAGCCCGCTCAATGTCAGGGAACTCGCCGCCCGGATCGGTGGATTGCTGATGCGCCGCGGCAGGAGCGCCGGGGAACTGATCGTATTGGAGAACGCGACGGTCGACCTGCGGTCGGCCATGGTCATGCATCGCTCCGGCACGGAGGAACAACTGTCGCCAGGTCAGGTGGCGCTGCTCAAGCTGTTTCTGGCCAGTCCGCGCAAGGTGCTGACGCGAGACGACATCATTGCCGGAGCGCCCGCCGAAAATGCCGATGCCTTCGATCGTTCGATCGATTCGCGCATCGTGCGGCTGCGCCGCAAGCTCGATACCGAAACCATCACCACAATAAGAGGCGCGGGCTACCGGTTCGATCCGCCGATGCAGTTCACCGATTGAGGAAAGTTCATCGATTGAGAGCAGGGTGGCCACCTGCTGTCTACAAGTCCTGGCGCTCAACGCGCCACGAGAAGCGACGGACCTGACGGCATTTCGCCAGGCCCCGTTTGGCTGGCAATGACGATCTCTGTCGCCTGAGCGCGGTCCTTCAGTAGCACGGTGACAAGACCGACAAAGCCGAGCAGGCCCTGAGCATAGAGCAGTGCGGAAAGCACTGAAGCTGCGAATTTCGTGTTCATCGTATCCACTCCCCAAATTCAGATATGCGTCATGCTTCGGGATACCCCCGAAGTGCCCGCGCCGCTGCGGAGCCCCCCGTTGCGGCGCGGGCCTTCGGTCCTCTCGGCTGCAAGTTGCCGGAGGGGCCGCGCATCTTTCTTCAGCCCAAAACCGACCCGCCAGAGGGCCTTGAGCCGGTTGACGCGCAGGCTGGAAACGATCCAGACCGTGGCGAGAAACAGGACGCCGGTTTCGATTTCATGCCGATTTTCGTTTGGCGCCGGCTGTTTCCGTTGGGTCAAATCTGCGGCTGGCCTGTATCCGCATCATGCCGCCCCACGCCACGCTTTGTTGCAAGTTGGTTTCGAGCGAGGTCGAATTTCTTTCATATGAGGGAAAAGCGAGTTTTCGCCAGGGGTTAGCCGGCATCTTCCGTTCGCCGGGCTCGACGGCAGCCGATGCTGTTTGCTTCGGGTTCCACTTCGAAAGACCGCACCGAGCGGGTTGCTTCCGTTAATCATAAGAAACAGATTCGAAACATAAACGCGCATCCTCCGAAATCAGTTCGAAACACGTGCCAACGATAAGCCGTTCATCGAATTGGAACCGGCCATATCCGGCAAACAGGGGGACATCATGCACACCACCATTTCCGCCAAGCTTATCCACATTACCGCGGCCGCCCTGACGGGTGCGGCCCTTCTGCTCGGCGCCGGCAATGGCGCTGCGCAAGCCGCCAACAAGATTGTGGCGCGGGTCTCGCTTTCGCAGCAGACCATGGAAGTCCTGGTCGACGGGCGGCCGACCTTCGCCTGGAAGGTCTCGACCGGCGCCAGGGGGTATGTCACGCCGACCGGCTCGTTCAAGCCGACCCGCATGCACCAGATGTGGTATTCGAAGAAATACGACAACGCGCCGATGCCGCATTCGGTCTTCTTCAACGGCGGCTACGCCGTGCACGCGACCAATGCCGTCAAGCGCCTGGGCCAGCCGGCCTCGCATGGCTGTGTGCGGCTGCATCCGGACAATGCCGCCGACTTCTATCAGCTTGTCGAGGTCTTCGGGCCGGCCAACACCAGCATCGTCATCGTCAAGTAGGCTGTATTGGAGCGGTTGGGAGGCCCTGAGCTATCGGGCTTTACCGCTCCGGCTTCCCGCCGGAGGCGTCG
Source organism: Mesorhizobium sp. STM 4661 (assembly GCF_000359125.1). Taxonomy (GTDB): domain Bacteria; phylum Pseudomonadota; class Alphaproteobacteria; order Rhizobiales; family Rhizobiaceae; genus Mesorhizobium. The sequence continues at coordinate 91,263 of NZ_CAAF010000021.1, forward strand.
GTAAAGTCAAGCAGCCAAAAGAGGCCGGGTTTTTCCGGCCTCTTTTATTTGGCTCTAGTCCTGCAGTGCCGGCATCAGCTTCGGGTCGGGCTTTTCGGCAAGATGCGGCAGGTCCTTGCTGGCGATGAAGGTGTAGAACATCGGCACCACGAAAAGGGTGAACATGGTTCCGACCAGGATGCCGGTGAAGATCACCAGGCCCATCGAATAGCGCGCCGCCGCGCCCGCGCCGCTGGAGGTGATAAGCGGCACCACGCCAAGCGCCATCGCCGCCGTCGTCATCAGGATCGGTCGCAGCCGCACCTTGGCCGAAGCGATGATTGCGTCGCGCCGCCGCATCCCGTGCTGCTCACGCTGCTGGTTGGCGAACTCGACGAGAAGGATGCCGTGCTTGGTGATCAGGCCGATCAGCGTGATCAGGCCGACCTGCGTGTAGATATTCAATGTCCCTAAGCCCAGATTGAGCGGCACGATGGCGCCGAAGATCGACAGCGGCACCGCCATCATGATGATCAGCGGGTCGCGGAAGCTTTCGAACTGTGCCGCCAGCACAAGATAAATGACGATAACGGCCGCGCCGAAAGCGATCAGGATCGTGTTGCCCTGTTCCTTCTCCTGCCTGGACTGGCCGGAGTAGTCGATGAAGAAGGTGTCGGGCAGGTTCTCCTTGGCTATATCCTCGAGGGCTTTCAATCCGTCGCCAGTGGTGACGCCAGGCAGCGGGAGCGCGGAAATCGTCGCCGAATTCAACTGGTTGAACTGCTCGATGGCGGCCGGCGACGCGTTGGTCGAAATTTTCACGACCGCCGAAAGCGGCACCATCTTCCCGTCCACGCTGCGCACGAAATATTCGCCAAGCTTCTCCGGGTTGTCGCGGAATTCCTGCGGCACCTGTGGGATGATGTCGTAGCTGTTGGAGTCGCGGTCGAACTGCGCCACTTCGGCGCCGCCGACGAGCAGCGTCAAGGTCTGGCCGATATCGGCAATCGGCAGGTTGAGGGCCGCGGCACGGTCGCGGTCGATGGTCACCGTCACTTGCGGCGCGTCAAAAGCCATCGAATTCTGCACGACGATGAAACGGCCGGAGGCCTGGGCCTTGTTCTTGATCTGCTCGGCCACCTCGTACACTTCGGAGGAATCGCCGGTCGAGCGTACCACCATGGCGATGGGCAGGCCGCCACCGGAGCCCGGCAGCGTCGGCGGCGCGAAGACGAAGGCTTCGACGCCTGCTACTTTGGCGATACGAGCGGTAATGTCGGCCTGCAGTTCCTTGGAATTGCGTTTGCGCTCCGCCCAATCCTTGAAGGCAAAGCCGACGAAGGCGCTGTTTGTGGTACCCTCGAAGGCGACGGCCGAGAACTGGGCCCGCGTCTCCGGAATGTCCCTGACCAGGCCGAGAATCTGGTTGACGTATGTCTCCGTGTAATCGGATGTCGCATAACGTGGCGCCGTTACCAGCGAGAGCAGGAAGCCCTGGTCCTCCTCCGGCGCCAATTCGCTCGAGGTCTTGGTGAACATGAAGCCGGTGACGCCAACAAGCGCAAGCACAATGATCAGCGTCAGCGGGCGATAGTTCAGCGAACCGGTCACGGCTCGCTCATAAACGTGCTCGACCCGCGCGAAAGTGCCGTCGACAATACGTTGGAAACGGCCTGACGTGCCGGACTTCAGGAGGCGCGCCGACATCATCGGCGTGATGGTGACGGCGATGACGCCCGACAGCACCACCGAGCCGGCGAGCGTGACCGCGAACTCACGGAACAGCGCGCCGGTCAGGCCACCGGTGAAGGCTAGCGGCGCGAACACGGCCGCCAGCGTCATGGTCATTGCGACGATGGCGCTGGCGATCTCTCGCATCCCGCTGAAAGCTGCTTGCATCGGCGACATGTGGTCTTCTTCCATGTGGCGGTGGATGTTTTCAACCACCACGATGGCGTCATCGACGACATATTCGTTCTCGGTGTTGCCGGGCGCCGACAGGAAGTTGGAATTGTTGATCGCCGTCAGCACTTCCGAGGCCGTCACGCCGCGCGCGGCAAGCCTGACCGGATCGATCCAGACGCGCATCGAAGTCTGCTTGCAATCTATATCAAGCTTTCGGCCAGGGATTGCGAGGAGCCGCAACCGTCGGCCTCGTGGATCTTTTCCGCGATCGCGGAGGATCCCGATTTCCTGACGCCGATAAAATCGTTCAAGCGGCAGCTCTTCGATCGGCTGAAGGGAGAAACGCCTGATCTCAAGGCGCTGCTGGTCTGCTTTCTCGCCATCGAGGGGCTTCGCAGCATGAACCTCTTCGATTCGGATATCCTTTCGGCCGATGAACGCGGGCTGCTGGTATCGTCCTTGCTGCGGATTGCGGGATAGTTGCCCGGGGGCGGCCGGGAACGCTCAAGGGGCCGGAAAGCACGCGCAGAAGGCTGCCTCGACAATGGCAAGCTTGGCAGCCTGGACGGCCATGTATTCCTGGTGGAACTGCTTCGAAACCCACATGACCGAATGGCCGCGCCGGCCCAGCCAGCCGACGCTGCCGAGGTCTTCGGCGTCGCGCAACTTGCGTGACAGATGGGTCCGGGAAAGCTCGAGCCAGTTGGCGAAGTCCACGATCGACACAACGCTGGTCGGGATCTGGTCCAGCGCCGCGCGCCCTTGGATGCGCAAAGATGCTGTAGCCCTTTGATTTTTGCGTGTGATCTCCAGCGAAGCTGGGAAGGGAATTCGCTCACTGCGCTGCTCTAAATGATGCGAATGTCGAATTCGCCGCATCCGCCGCAAAGACGCAAATCACATTTTTCCAGTCTACACGCGCTGGTGTTCCAGAATCCGGCAACGATCTCGGATCGATCACGATAAGGTTATCCAGGCAGTTGCTGTTTGCAGCCTCCGGAGTGCCGTGCACGATCCGTGCCGTCACATAGGGTTCATTGTGCGGACATAGCGTTTCCCCCGGTTTTTGCTGCAATGCAAGAGGAACGGGACATGGTGGACGTTGTTTCAAGCGAAGCGGGGATCCCGAGACCGAACCATCCGCTCGATCAATCAGGCGGCGCGAAGTGGTTCCTGCCGGCCTTCGGCCTGCTGGTGCTCGCCGGTATTGTCTATGTCGGCTACGCGCTCAGCCAGGATCTGGCCGTGGCCAAAACGGTGCCGTGGCTTCTGCTCGGCATCGCCTTGCTGATTGCGCTCGGCTTCGAGTTCGTCAACGGCTTCCACGACACCGCCAATGCGGTGGCGACTGTCATCTACACGCGCTCCTTGCCCGCGGAATTCGCGGTGATGTGGTCGGGTTTCTTCAATTTCCTTGGGGTTCTCACTTCAAGCGGCGCGGTTGCCTTCGGCATCCTGTCGCTGTTGCCGGTCGAGCTTATCCTGCAGGTCGGCTCGTCGTCAGGTTTTGCCATGGTGTTCGCGCTGCTCGTTGCCGCGATCCTGTGGAACCTCGGCACCTGGTTCCTCGGCCTGCCGGCATCGAGTTCGCACACCATGGTCGGCTCGATCATCGGCGTCGGCCTTGCAAACCAGTTCATGGCGCCGGCAGGCAGCGCCACCAGCGGCGTCGACTGGGGGCAGGCGACCAATGTCGGCATCACCTTGCTGGTCTCGCCGATCGTCGGCTTCTTCGCCGCCGCCGCCCTGCTCTATGCGATGAAGCTGCTGGTGCGCAATCCGGCGCTCTATGAAGCGCCGAAGGGCAACACCCCGCCGCCATGGTGGATCCGCGCCTTGCTGATCTTCACCTGCACCGGCGTCAGCTTCGCGCACGGCTCCAATGACGGGCAGAAGGGCATGGGCCTGATCATGCTGATCCTGATCGGTGTCGTGCCGACGGCCTACGCACTGAACCGGACGCCTGATGTGAACTACCTCGAAGCCTACAAGTCGGCTTCGGTCGGCGTCGAGCAGGCGCTGGGCAAATATGTCAAGCCGGGCGTTACCGTGGCGGATGCAAAGGCAGCGGTCCAGGACGCCGTCCGCACGAAGACCTGGAACGACCAGACCACGCTCGCGCTGCAGACATTCATCAACAGCACAACGGCTTCGCTTCAGCCCTACGCCTCGGTCGACAAGGTTCCGACCGATCTGGTCAGCAACGCCCGTAACGAGATCTATCTGATCGGCGAAGCGCTGAAGCTGATCGACAAGAAGCAGTTGCTGCCGATGGAGGCCACCGATCTCAAAGCGGTCACCGACTACCACAAGGCGGTCGACAACGCGACGAAGTTCATCCCGCTCTGGGTGAAGATCGCCGTCGCGCTGGCGCTCGGTCTCGGCACCATGGTCGGCTGGAAGCGCATCGTCGTCACGGTCGGCGAGAAGATCGGCAAGAGCCACCTGACCTATGGCCAGGGCGCCGCGGCCGAGTTGGTGGCGATGGTCACGATCGGCGCGGCCGACCGCTTCGGCCTGCCGGTGTCGACGACCCATGTGCTGTCGTCGGGCGTCGCCGGCACGATGGCGGCGAACGGCTCGGGCCTGCAATGGTCGACGGTGCGCAACCTGCTGCTTGCCTGGGTGCTGACGCTGCCGTGCTCGATTGCGCTCGCGTTCGTGCTGTTCATCATCTTCCGCCAGGTGTTCTGAGCGAAACGAAACAGTCTTCATAAAGACAAAGGCAGCGCCGGAGACCGGTGCTGCCTTTGTCGTGTTCGGAGCAATTCTGCTGAGCCTGAGGGCCTACACGCAATTTCGGACGGAAACCGCTACACGCTTTTCCTGGAATTGCTTTAGGTCGGATCCTCGCGGTGCAGATCGTGGATGGCGACGCCCTCGGCATCGCTCGGCAGTGTCAGCCATTGGCGATGGCGCAGCGTGCGCTGGGTATCCTCGAGCCCCATCTCCCAGTGTTCGCGCATCGAGGTGCCCGAGAATTCGTAATCCTTGGCGTGGCCCTCGTAACCCTTGCGCTGGTAGATCAGGTGGACGATGTTGACCACGCCGGCCTTCGAATAGTCCTCGATCAGCTCTTTTTCGCCATCCCCCAGCAATTCGGCGGGGACGCGCTTCAGCGCATCGAGCAGCTTCATCTTCAGGGCGTGGATGCGCTGGAAATTGTCGGTGTTCTGCCGCGTGCGGCTCGAATACATGATGTCCTTGTGCCGCGACAAAACATCGGCCATGCCGCGCGGCAAGGTCCCGCGAGCACTGAACAGGTCGACCTGGAACACCAGCGAAGAGCGGTCCTCTTCCTGGTCGAGAAGATATTGCAGCGGCGTGTTGGAGACGATGCCGCCGTCCCAGTAATACTCGCCCTCGATGCGGATCGCCGGGAATGCCGGCGGCAGCGCGCCGCTCGCCATGATGTGCTCGGGGCCGATGCGCACCTTCTCGGTATCGAAATAGACGAAGTTGCCGGTCCTGACATTGACCGCGCCGACGCTCAGCCGCTTCTTGCCGTCGTTCAACACGTCGAAATCGATCAGGCTCTCCAGCGTGTCCTTCAGCTCTGCGGTGTCGTAGAAGCTGGTGGCGCCCTCGGCGCCCGGCTGCTCGAACCAAGGGTTGGGGTTGCGCGGCTTGAAGAAGCCGGGCTGGCCCATGGTCATCGTCATCCACGAGGAAGTTCGGTTGCGGATGTCGCGGTAGATGTCGCCTTCCGGCGTATAGGCCCAGATCTTGCGCCCCGAAATCGTCTGCCAGAACTGCTCCAGCCGCTGCAGCCGCCGGCTCGGCTCGTTGCCGGCGATGATCGACGCGTTGATGGCGCCGATCGACACACCGGAAAGCCAGCTCGGCTCACAGCCGGCGTCGGCCAGCGCCTGATAGACCCCGGCCTGATAGGCGCCCAGCGCCCCGCCGCCCTGGAACACCAGCGCGACGCGGTCATATTGCGCCGAGATCTCCTCGATGGTGGCGGCTGCCGCCTTCTTGCTGTTGCGTTCGAGCACGGTTTTGGTCTCCGATTTCTGTTTGAGCATGATCTTGTCCGAAAACCGGTTCCCACTTGTTCGGGATCACGCTCTGAATATCTGGCCCGGATCAGCCATGGTCGGCGAGATAGTCGTGAACCACCTCGCCCAGCCCAAGCGTCAGATCGGCGGTGAAGTGAACGGCCGACACGATGTCGAGCACCGGCAGGCGCGCCACGTCGGCCATGACATGAGGCCGGAGGTCGAGTGCGGCCGGCGCCGTCCAGGCTTCCTTCAGCGTCACGTCGGTGAGGTGATAGCGCACCAGCTCGCAAATGCGCGGCGTGCCGTCGACATGCGGGATGATCTTGATCAGGAAGTTGGGTGCCGCGAGCGAGGCGAGGATCTGGTCGTGATCGGCCGGCCTGTGCTTGTAGCCCATCGTGCCGGTGGCGCACAGCACACTGCCATAGTGCAAGGTGCCGACCACCACCTCGCCCTCATGCACGATCTTGGGATTGGCGAGCTTCTTCGGAAAGCCCCACAGCTCGCGGCCGCCGGCGATCGGCGCGTCGTCATCGAGATACATGGAATGGACATAGGCGCCGTGTTCGCCCTTGTAGCGCACGGGAATGACCTGGCCGGTTTCGGTGTAGTCGCCGAAGCCGGTCGAATCGGGCATGCGGATGAATTCGTACTTGACCAGCGGCTCGTCGATTTCGAGCGGCGCCGGCACCACTGCTTCAAGCGCTTCGCGCGTGGTGCGGTAGGTGATGATGACATATTCGCGGTCGAAGAAACGATAGGGACCGGGCGGGAAGGAGGGGTTGGTGAGCGGCATCGCATAGGCGCGCTTCACGACGTCGGCGATTTCCAAGCTGTTGCCCCATTCGTTGAGGAATGACCGCGCGAGCGCGCGGTGGATTATGTTGCATGGCACCATGACAGTGCCATGTCAGCCGTCTGGCAGTCCCTTTGGAACAGGCTTGTTGACGCCGTCGCAACCCTGTAATCGCACAGACATATGGCTGTGGCATTGTCATGCTGCGGCGCACAAAGCCACTCCTCAACTTCCCTCCCACCTGTCGCGAGATCATCATGGCCATGCTGTCTTCCAAGAACGCCCTCGTCACCGGCTCGACCAGCGGCATCGGCCTGGCCATTGCCCGTGCCTTCGCCGCCGAAGGCGCCAACATCACCATCAACGGGCTGGGCGACGCCGCCGCATTAGAGCAGGAGCGCGCCGGCATCGAGAAGGATTTCGGCGTCAAATGCCGCTATTCCGGCGCCAACATGATGGACGGCGCGGCGGTGAGCGCCATGGTGCACGAGGCCGAGCAGGCTTTCGGCAGCCTCGACATCCTGGTCAACAATGCCGGCATCCAGCATGTCGCGCCGATCGAGGAGTTTCCCGACGACAAATGGGAAGCCATCATCCGCATCAATCTGCTTGCCGCCTTCTATGCGATCAAGGCGGCGCTGCCCGGCATGAAGGCGCGCAAATGGGGCCGCATCATCAACACCGCGTCGGCGCATGCGCTGGTCGCCTCGCCATTCAAGTCGGCCTATGTGTCGGCCAAGCACGGCATAGCCGGCCTGACCAAGACGGTGGCGTTGGAAGCCGCGCAAGACGGCATCACCGTCAATGCGATCGCGCCCGGCTATGTCTGGACGCCGCTGGTCGAAAAGCAAATACCCGATACGATGAAGGCGCGCGGCATGACCGAGGAGCAGGTCAAGCACGATGTGCTGCTTGCGGCGCAGCCGACCAAGGAGTTCGTCACCGTCGAGGAGCTTGCGGCGCTGGCGCTGTTCCTGTGCTCGGATTCGGCCAGACAGATCACCGGAACGACCTTGCCGATGGATGGCGGCTGGACGGCGCAGTAAAGTACTGGCGTCCTTGCCGCAGCCATCATTGTCATTGCCGGATTTCCAACGTATTGCCCCACCCATGCCGTGCCGTTTGTTCGAACAATCGGCGCGCAGCGCGGTGATACGCCAATGGGTGAAGCATGAGCGAAATCAGGGTGGAGCGTCTCAGCAAGCGGTTCAACGAAACCGCCGCGCTTGACGCCGTTTCGCTTCGTTTTACGGCGGGCTCCTTCACGGCGCTGCTCGGCCCGTCCGGGTGCGGCAAGACCACGATGCTGAGACTGATCGCCGGCTTCGAGGCGCCCAGCGAAGGCCGCGTGCTGTTTGGCGAGGAATTGATGGCCGATCCGCGGCGGCAGGTGCCGCCGGAAGCACGCGGCGTCGGTGTCGTCTTTCAGTCCTATGCGCTTTGGCCGCATATGGATGTCGCGGCAAACGTCGCCTATCCGCTGAAAGCCCGGCATGTCGAACGGAGCGCTATCGCCGGCCGCGTCGGTGCGGTTCTCGATATCGTCGGGCTCGACGGTTTTGAAAGCCGCCGCATCGAGGAATTGTCCGGCGGCCAGCGCCAGCGCGTGGCGCTGGCGCGTTGCCTGGTTGCCGACGCCAGGATCATCCTGTTCGACGAACCGCTCGCCAATCTCGACATGCATCTGCGCGCGTCGATGGTCGACGCGTTTCGCGACATCCATCGCCGTACCGGCGCCACCATCGTCTATGTCACCCACGACCAGGCCGAGGCCCTGGCATTGGCCGACCGGGTCGCCGTCATGAGCCAGGGCAAGGTGCTGCAGGCGGCACCGCCGCAGGAGGTCTATCGCGCGCCGGCCAATGCGACGATCGCCGGCTTTGTCGGGCGCGGGTCGATCGTTGCGGGGATGGTGATGGATCCTGCGGAGAAGACCGCAACGGTCGACATAGCTGGGCATCGCCTCATTGCGCGAAGTGCCGGGGCATCGGCGGGGCCGGCCAAAATCCTGCTGCGCCCGGAGGCGCTGCGGATTTCACCTGAGGGCATGCCGGCAACGGTGCTCGACAGCATCTATCGCGGCCCGGTCCACGAGGTGCGGCTGGCACTGTCTGCACCGGGACAGGAATTGCTGATCGACAGTGCCGATGCGCTTGCGATCGGCCAGCAAGTGCATGTAGCAGTCGCGGACGCGTGGATCATCCCGGACACTTGAGCCGGCTCACCGCCAGGGCAACACACCCGCCGGAAGTCGCCGTCCGAACCGGTCGAGCACAAGCAGCAGGACGACGACAACGGCGATCGTGGAAACGGCGATCGCCGCGGCCTGGGTTCCAAGGCCGGCCTCCTCGAGGCTGAACAGCACCACGCCCAGCGTCTCGTTGCCGCTCGACCAGAGCAGGGCCGAGACCGTCAGTTCGTTGAAGGCGCTCATGAAGACGAGCAGTCCGCCGGCCACGGCCGCGGGTGCCGCGAGCGGTGCTGTTATCGTCATTAGCCGGCGAAGGCCTCCGGCTCCCGACACCGCCGCCGCCTCGTCGAGATCGCGCGAAATCTGTCCGACCGCGGTCGCCACCGGTTTCAAGGCGAGCGTGAAAAACCGCATCGCATAGGCAATCACTATGATCGACGCCGTTGCATAGAGGCTGCCGATCAGCGGCAGCGGGCGCAGGAACAGAAGGATGCAGGCAATGGCAAGGACGACGCCGGGGACAGCATAGGGCAGGTCGACGATGCCGCCGAGGAGACGCTGCCAGCGCCGGCCGAGCCGTTCGAGCACCGCGGTCACCGGAATGACGCCGACGGCGAGGATCAGCGCTGCACCGCCGGCAAAAAGGATAGAGTTGCGGAAAGCGCGGACCGTCGAGGCCTGCCGGACCAGAACCTCGGCATAGTTGGACGCAGTCATCGTCTGCCAGCCAAGCGGCACGCCGAAGGACGGGACGAGCGACGTCGCCAGCAGCGCGCAGGCCGGAAGCACCAGGATGAAGCCGATCACCAGCCAGCCAAGGCCGGCGAGCGGCAAGCGGTAGCGCCTGAGCTCGAAACGCGCCGGCGTGCCGGCGGTGAAGCGGTGCGCGGCACCGCGCAAGGCCAGCGACTGGCAGGCGACGCCGGCCAGTGCCAGCACGCCGACCAATACCGACAGCGCCGTGATCCGCGGCAGCACGCCGGGACCGAAGCTCGACAGATCCTGATAGATCAGCGTCGGCAGCGTCAGATAGTTGACCGGCATTCCAAGCAGGGCCGGGATGCCGAAATTGCCGACGCCCGACACGAAGGCGAGTGCGGCCGCGGCCACGACATAGGGACGCACGACCGGCAGCACGATGGTCCACAGAACCGACAGCGGCTTGGCGCCGGAAGCCCTGGCCGCCTCGACGAGATCGCGCGGGATGCGGGAGAGCCCGGCCCGCAGCGTGATGAACACGATCGGCGCGTGCTGGACGGCGTAAAGCAGGATGATGCCGTTGCGGCCGAGCATCGGATTGGGCGTGCCTGGCGGCGGCGCCATGTCGGCCATGCCGAGAAGCGTGCTGGACGGACCGAACAGATGCAGCCACGACAAAGCGGTGACCTGCGGCGCGATCATCAGCGGCAACAGCAGCAAGAAGCCCAGCGCCTTTCGCCCGGGCAGGTCCGTCATGGTGACGGCGATGGCGAAGGGGCCACCAAGGCAGACCGCCAGTACGGCGCCAAGGAAAGCCGTGTCCAGCGTGTGCCACATCGCCCGCAAGGCGGCCGGCTTGGCAAGGCGTTGGACGAATGCGCCGAAGTCGAGCTCGCCGCCCGGCGCGATAGCCGCGATGACGAGCCTCACCATCGGCAACAGGCTGAGCAGCGCGATCACCAGGAGGACGGCGAGCGCCGATGCGCGAAACCCTGGCGTGGCTCGCGACATGTGCCCGCGTCGCGCCGGCACACGCTGCCCGGGGAGGATATCCTGCGCCGACGACACCGTTGGGCTAATTGGCTGGCTACTGGCTCATCACGGCGCCGAACTTTTCCTTGTTGGCGGCGTCGTTGGCGAGTGCCGCGGCTGCGTCGTAACCCAGCACCTTGATCGACGAACGGTCGGGATAGCCGGCCGGCAAGGCGACATCGGCGCGCGCCGGAATGTAGCCCATCTTGGCGGCGACTTCCTGGCCGTCCTTGGACAGCAGGAAGTCGACGAAGGCCTTGGCAGCCTCGGTGTCCTTGGCCGTGGACAGGATGGCGACCGGCTCGGTGACGGCCGAAACGCCTTCCCTGGGGAAGACGAACTCGACGGGAGCGCCCTTGGCCTTCTCGCGAATGGGCATGTAGTCGACGATCATGCCGAACAGCTTGTCGCCGCCGCTGACGGCCTTCAGCACGTCGCCATTGCCGCCGCTCGCCTGGGCGCCGTTCTTGGCCAGCGCGTTGTAATAGTCCCAGCCCTCCGGCAGATTGCCGGTCAGCGTCACGGTGTGGATCATCGCGGCACCTGACGTCAGCGGGCTCGGCATCGCGACAAGCCCCTTGGCCTCCGGCTTGGTGAGGTCTTCCCAGCTCGACGGCACGAAGGGCGCTTTGGTGTTGTAGACGATGCCGGTGGTGATCAGCTTGGTCGAGAAATAGGTCTTGTCCTTGTCGTAGAGAGTGGCGTCGATGCCCGAGACATCGGCCTCGGGAAAGCTGAGCAGCCTTCCTTCCTTCTTCAACCCTTCCATGGTCACGACATCGGCAATCAACAGCACGTCGGCCTGCGGCTGGCCGGCCTCGATCTCGGCACGCAGCTTGGCCAGGATCTTCGGCGTTCCATCGCGCACCCATTCGACCTTGATTCCGGGGTTCTTCGCCATGAAGGCATCGACGGTCTGCTGGGCGTCGGTGTTGGGCTGGCTGGTGTAGAGGACAAGCTTGCCGTCGGCAGCCGAAGCGCCTCCGATGGCGGATGCCAGCAACATGGCGGCGAGAACGATCTTGCACATGAAAAACCCCACTTGGTGTGAAGAGACGGATCCGGCCGACGCCGGATGCGGGAACGCTCTCCCTATCGCTGCAGGATAAACCTATTGTGACAGGCGGAGCCGACAAGAATTGACGGATTCTCGACGGGTCCAAGGTGCCGCCCGGGGGAACTTTTGTTCTGCTAACGATTTTGGATGTATGGTGGAAAATCGAACGGCCAGAAGGGGATTGCCAAATGACGATAAAACGCTTTGCGATCCGCGTGCTCGCTCTCGCTATAGGTTGCAGCCTATCCGCCTCGGCTTTCGCGGGCGACAAATACCGCGATCACCGGCACCGCGACTATCGGGTTCAATCCGAACGCTACGTTCCCGCCGATCGCGATATCATCGCCGTCCTGTTCGGCGGCCCGCGCTACTATGATCAGCAGTTGTTCACGACGGCCGCCAGCGCCTGTTCATACGACAGGATCGGGCCCGATGCGAATGCGCTGAACAAGATCAACGATCACCATTGCGGGAAGTAGGCAGTAGCCTCAGCGGCCGGCAGTCTCCTTCATCCGCTCGATGATTTCCGCCATCAGCGCCAGGTCGCGGCGTGAATCGGCAAGGTCCGTCAGCGGCTTCGTTCCGTCGGTGATGTGGCGGTGGAAAATCTCCAGTTCATTCGAGAAGGCGTCGCCATAGAGCGGCCCGAATGTCCGGGTTACCGGGCCGAGCGGGCCGGCTTCAGTCACCTCCAGCCGTGTCGGCAGGCTGCGGATGTAGGGCGTGTCGTAGATGATGCGTACGCGCTTGGTGTTCGAGCGCACCTCGATCATGGCGTCGAACAGGCCAAGTTCGTCAACGACCGCGTCGTAGCAGCAGGCGAAATGCCCATAGTCGAAGGTCACTGAGGTGTTGGCGCCGCCATTGGTGCGGTGCGCGGCGAGCACCCTGACGGGTTCGCCGAGCAGCCCGCGCATCGCCGAAATATGGTGCGACGACAGCGCCGTCAGGCCACGATAGGCGCGCATGAGATCGGCCGGCGCATCGGCGCCCACGACTTCGCGGATCAGCGTGTCGCGCTCCCTGGCGCCACGCTCCAGGAGCGTAGGGTCGATATCCCTGGGATAGAGGATGTTCTGGCTCTTCTTCAGGAAATGCCGGCCCTCGGAGATCAGGTCGAAGACGCGCGCATGGGTGATGTCGGCAATGTCCGGCAGTTCGTCCTTGGCCGCCAGATAGGCCGGTGCATAGCGACGCATGTAGCCGACGAAGATCGTCTTGGCGTAGTTCGTCGTCAGCGCCAGCAGCTCATCGATCTCGCGCACCGTCAGGCAGGCAGGCTTTTCCAGAAGGATGTGCTTGTCGGCCTCTACGGCGGCGCGGACGAAGCGGCTGTGGGTGTCGTCGGATGAGAGCACGAAAACCGCGTCTACGTCGGGCGAATTAATCAGCGCCTCGGCCGTTTCGAAGGCCCTGGCGGTTGGGTATTCGGATGTGGAGAGCGCCACCAGACTCGGCGAGACGTCATGGACGCCCGCTATCACCCAGCGGTCGCGCTGGTCGGCCAATACAGGCAGATGGATCGACTGCGCGACCTCGCCAAGACCCACAAGTCCGACACGGATTACCGCCACTCGCAAACTCCCTTCTCTATCATTCAATTCGTAACGAGCCGGCGAATGGATGGCTTCTACGCCGCGCCGGTGACAAGTGCGACGAGTTCGTTGCCGGTGGTTTCCGACGAGCGCACCGTCGCCACCATCCGTCCAGCCCGCATCACCCAGATCTGGTCGGACAGGCGCCGCACCTGATCGAAATTGTGGCTGACCAGGATGACGCTCACCGCCTGCTCGCGCAGGCGCCGGATCAGCGCCTCGACATTGGCGGTCTCCTGCACGCCGAGTGCCGCCGTCGGCTCGTCCATCACCACGAGCTTGGCGCCGGAGCCAGCAGCGCGGCAGATCGAGATCGCCTGCCGCTGCCCGCCCGACAGACGCCGCACGCGCTGGTTGACCGAAGGCATGTTGATCGACAGGCGCGACAGCATGGCGCGCGCCTGCTCTCGCATCGCCTTGCGGTCGAGCAAGGCGATGGGGCCGATCCGGCGCACGATCTCGCGGTTGAGGAACAGGTTCTGCGCCACGGTCAGTTCGTCGATCAGCGCGAGGTTCTGGTGCACCGTCTCGATGCCGGCCTTGCGCGCCTCGTCGGGATTGGCGAAGGGACGCGGCCGGCCGTCGAAGAAGATCTCGCCGCCGTCCGGCACATGCACGCCGACCAGACAGCGGATCAGCGTCGACTTGCCGGCGCCGTTGTCGCCGATCACCGCGGTGACCTCGCCGCGGCGGGCCTGGAAGGCGACGTCGGTGAAGGCGCGAATGCCGCCGAAATGCTTGCTCAATCCTTCGCAGGCGAGGATCGCCTCGGACGACGGGATGTGATGGACGGCGCTCATTTCTGGTACCGCATGATCAGGGCGGCCAGCACCACGATGGCGCCCACGGCGAGCGGTTGGTAGAAGGCGGAAACGCTGAGCAGGGTCAGTCCATTGACCAGCGCGGTGAGCATCAGCGCGCCGATCGCCGGGCCAAGAATGCTGGCGCGGCCGCCGAACAGGCTGACGCCGCCCAGCACCACCGCCGCCACCGAATTGAGCAGAAGGCTGGTGTTGATCAGCGGTTCGGCCGAGCCGATGCGCGCCACCAGAAGCAGCGAGGCGATGCCGGCGCAGAAGCCTGAAATCGTATAGGCGGCGATCTTGACCCGGTTGGTGCTGATGCCGAGCGCACCAGCACTTTCGACCTGGCCGCCGGTGGCCAGCAGATGCACGCCGAAGCGGGTATGATAGAGCGCGATATGCGCGACGATGACGGCCGCGATCGCCACCCAGACGGGATAGCCGAACGGTCCGAAGGAGCCGGAGGCGAGCTTGAGCAGGAAGGTCGAGCCGACCATCGTCGGCTCGCCGCCCGACAGGATGAGGCCGAGCCCGGTGATGCCTGAAAGCGTGCCGAGCGTCACTACGAAGTCTGGAATTCTTCCGGCGGTGATGAGGACGCCGTTGAGGAAGCCCACCGCGCTGGTGGCAAGAACAGCCAGCACGCAGGCGAGGAAAATGCCCCAGCCGGCGGCGTAGACGAGACCGAGGATGATGGCACCCAGCATGACCGCGGCAGCCAGCGAGAGGTCGATACCGGCGGTGGCCACGACGAAGGTCTGGCCGATCGACAGCACGACCAGGATCGCCGCCGCCAGGAGCAGGGCCTGCAAATTGGCGATGCTGAGAAAGACCGGCTGGGCGATGCCGAAGACGATGACGAGGCCGACAAGGCCGACGACCGATGCCCAGTCGGCCCAGAAGGAAGGATCCAGGAGGAGAGCCGACAGGGAGGGGCGGCTCTCCTCCGCCGCGCCCGCGGTATGCACGGGCGCGTTTTGTTCAGGAGTGCTCACTTCAACATCTCGCGGAAGGGATCGGGATAGTCGCCGCCCGGGCGCGGGAAGTTCTTCAGCGAGGCTTCGGCATTGTCCTTGTTGATCAGCAGCACCGGCGCCGGCACGTTGGCGGGCAGTTCCTTGCCCATGGCCGCTGCCTTGCAGGCCTCCACGCCCATGGCGCCGACGACGTACGGATACTGGGCGACGGTGGCGGAGAGTTCGCCGGCCGCGACCGATTTCAGCGCGTCGACGATGCCGTCAAGGCCGATCACCTTGACGTCCTTGCCCGAGGTCTGCACGGCACGCTGGACGCCGAGCGCCATGATGTCGTTGGCGGCGAAGAAGCCGGCGAGATCGGGATGCGCGGCGAGAATGTCGGTGGCCGCGGTCAGGGCCTTCTCGCGGTCCCAGTCGGCGCTGACCATCACCACGACGTCCAGCTTGCCTTCGACGGCCTGCTTGAAGCCCTTGATGCGGGCGTTGCTGCCGACATCGCCGACGATGCCGGCCACCAGGGCGACCTTGGAGCCGTTCGGAACCAGCTTCAGCATCTCCTCACCTGCCAGCACGCCGGCGGCGACGTTGTCGGTGCCGATATAGGTTGAGATGGCGAAGCCGGCGGCCTTGGCCTGCTCGGCGTCGATGGTGCTGTCGATGTTGACGATCGGTTTCTTCTTCTGGGCGACGGGAACAAGCGCCTGGACGAGGTTGGAGACGCTGATCGGATTGACCAGGTAGCAGTCGAAATCCTGCATGGCCATGGCGGTCAGGCGATCGGCCTGTCCGGTTGCGTCGCCCATATTGGCGGCTGCCTGGACAGTGACGCCGACGCCGTCGGCCTTGGCCTGCTCTTCGATGCCCTTCTGCATGTACTGGAAGAACGGATTGTCGAGGCCCTTGACGATGGCCGCGACTTTCGCCGCGTCCTCGGCATGGGCCGGCATTGAAATCACGGTTGCAAACAGACCTGCGGCAAGCGTCAGGCAATTGAACATGCGCATGCTTCGTCCTCCTCCTAATTGTTGGTTGCTTTGTATTCGGCTCGTTTCTCGACGAATGGAATGCCTGTGCCGGGCGGGGCAATGGCCGGCCCGGCGCTTGCAGCGGCAAGCTCCCGACCAATCGTCGATCGCCATGCGGCTCGCAGATTCAGGGCCTGGTTCGGGCCACTTTTCGTATCAGGCATTTCTCCTCCCAGAGTGCTGACGGATACAGGTCAGCATTTCCGCATGTTTTAGAAAAATTTGACATGCGTCAAGAATTAAAATGGTGTGCAGTGGCTTTTGATGTGCTGCAGCGCAGCAGGAATTGGGAGAGGCAGACTCAAGGATATTTGAACGTCGAGGCAAACCTTGAGGTGCTGGAGGGACAGCACCCCCCTCTGTCCTGCCGGACATCTCCCCCGCAAGGGGGGAGATTGGCAGCTTCAGCGCCCCGCTTCCCTGCAGCGTTGGTAATTGGCGAAAGCCAAAATGACGTCCGATC
>NZ_CAAF010000020.1 GCF_000359125.1 Mesorhizobium sp. STM 4661
CGGCCGATGCCGCAGCAGCACCGGCAGCTCCGGCCCCAGGTGCCGCACCGGCCGCGCCGACAGCGGCACCGGCGGAAACGGCAGTGCCGGTCGGCCAGAAGGCGATCTTCTACGAGGAGCGCACCAGCACCGCCCAGGGCTCGGCCGAGCCCGGCAGCATCGTCTGGTCGCTGGTGCAGGAATCGCCTGGAGGCAATCTGCCGCCCGAACCGGCGATCCGCGCCGAGGCGACCATTCCCGGCAAGAACGTTCAGTTGCGCATGACCATCCGCCGCAACACCGACCAGACGCTGCCGGCGAGCCACATCATCGAGATGATCTTCCTGACACCCGAGGGCTTCGATGGCGGCGGGGTCGACAACATCCTGCGCGTCGCCATGAAGAGTTCGGAACAGGATGCCGGCAGCCCGCTGATCGGCATCCCGGCCAAGATCGCCGACGGCTTCTTCCTGGTCGCGCTCAACGACACCAAGGCGGACGAAGACGCCAATCTGACCTTACTCAGAGGCCAGGACTGGATCGACGTGCCGGTCGTCTACAAGACGGGCCGGCGGGCGCTGCTCACCATGGAAAAGGGCATTCCCGGCGAGAAGGTGTTCGACGAGGCGCTGAAGGCCTGGCAAGCCAAGACGGCGGGCTGAGGCCGGTCCGCCTGCCCAAGCTCTCCAACGGTTTAGAAGCCTTGGAACAGCATGTCGAGCGCGGCCACGATGTCGTCGTGATGCCTCGTCAGATTCAGTCGGCTTTCGCCCAGTTCAGTCGCCGCAACCGTGGCGATCAAATGGGTGGCCATGATCAATTTCCGCCCATTGATCTCGAAAATGGGATGGAGCTTTCGCATTGGTGATGGCGCCGCCGCGACCGGCAGAAGTGGAACGACCACCCGCGTCTTGAAATGGTCAAGCATGTCGGATTGCACGTCGAGTAGATAGCTGCCTTCGACGCTGCTCGCGAAGACATCATAGCGCGCCATCAGAATTGCCGATGTTCTTTCAGCGGAACACCGTGTTTTTCGACGTATTCGTTCCACGCTTCCATCGTGGCGCGGTTTTCAAGTTTCCACAGCCGCGTTTTCTCAGCAGAAACCGCTTCCGCAATGCCGGCTTCCGCCGCACGCGAGACATTCACGTCGAGCCCCTTGGCTTCCTTCATGAGCTTCGAGTCGATCGACAGGTTCGCCGGCTGGCGAACCGCATTCGCAGCTATCTTGCGCATGATGACCTCCGCAGCATGCGCATAATGTATGCGCATTTTCGTGTTGGAGCAACGGCGAAGCGTCTACCCCTCTATCTCCTCGCGCAGCATCTCCAGCTCCAGCCATTCCTCTTCCAGCGCGGCCAGCGTGGCGCGCTCCTTGTCGAGCGCGGCGATGGTCTTCTGGAACGAGGCCGGATCGCGCTCGTAATAGGCGGGGTCGGCGATGTTGTTTTCCAGCCGCGAGATCGAGGCCGTCACCGCCTCGATCTTCCTGGGCAGGGATTCCAGCGCGAATTTCTGCTTGAACGACAGTTTCTTAGCCGGCCCCTTGGGCTGTGCCGCCTCAGCCTTGCCTGTCGCTGCCGCGTCGCCGTTTTCAGGCTTTGTCCGCGCCTTGCGGTCGTCGAGCCTGGTGCCGCCGCGTTGCGCCAGCATGTCCGAATAACCGCCGGCATACTCGATCCATCGGCCGTCGCCGTCGGGAGCGATCACGCTGGTCACGGTGCGGTCGAGGAAATCGCGGTCGTGGCTGACCAGGATCACCGTTCCGGCAAAACCGGCGACCAGTTCCTGCAGCAGCTCCAGCGTCTCCATGTCGAGATCGTTGGTCGGCTCGTCGAGCACCAGGAGGTTTGCCGGCCGGGCCAGCACGCGGGCGAGCAGGAGGCGCGCCCGCTCGCCGCCGGAAAGTTCGCGTACCGGCGTGCGCGCCTGTTCCGGCTTGAACAGGAAATCCTTCATGTAGGAGATGACGTGGCGCTGCTCGCCATTGATGACGAGGTTCTCGCCGCGCCCGTCGGTCAGATATTGCGCCAGCGTCTCTTGCGGGTCGACCGCCTCGCGCTTCTGGTCGAGCGTGGCGATCTCCAGATTGGTGCCGAGCCGCACCGTGCCGGCGTCCGGCTTCAATTCGCCGGTCAACATCTTCAAGAGCGTCGTCTTGCCGGCGCCGTTCGGCCCGACCAGCCCGATGCGGTCGCCGCGCTGGATGCGGGTCGAGAACCCCTTGACCACCGTGAGATCGCCAAAGCTCTTCTCGATGTTTTTCGCCTCGATGACCAGCTTGCCGGATTCTGCCGCGTCGCTGGCCACCATGGTCGCCGAGCCCTCGGCGCCGCGATGGCCGCGAAAGCGCTGGCGCATGGTCTGCAATTCGCCGAGCCGGCGCATGTTGCGCTTGCGCCGCGCCGTTACGCCGTAGCGCAGCCAGTGCTCCTCGCGCACGATCTGGCGGCCGAGCTTGTGCTGCTCGCGCTCTTCCTCCTCCAGAACCTGGTCGCGCCATTCCTCGAAATGGGCAAAGCCCTTGTCGAGCCTGCGCGTCTGGCCGCGGTCGAGCCAGACGGTGGCGCGTGACACGCGCTCGAGGAAGCGGCGATCGTGCGAGATGACGACCAGCGCCGAGGAGGTACGGCTAAGCTCCTCCTCCAGCCATTCGATGACCGAGAGGTCCAGATGGTTGGTCGGCTCATCGAGGAGAAGAATGTCGGGCTCCGGCGCCATGACGCGGGCTAGCGCCGCGCGCCGCGCTTCGCCGCCGGAAAGGTCGTTCGACCGCTCCTCACCGGAGAGGCCGAGATGCTCCATCAGATAGGTGGCGCGGTAGGGATCGTCGGCTGGCCCGAGCCCTGCCTCGACATAGGCGCGGACATTGGCGAAACCATCCATGTCGGGCATTTGCGGCAGATAGCGCACCGTGGCCGAAGGCTGGCGGAACACCTCGCCGTCCTGCGGCTCGATCAGCCCGGCGGCGATCTTCAGCAGCGTCGACTTGCCGGAGCCGTTGCGACCGACCAAAGCGATTTTGTCGCCCGCCGATGCCGTCAATTCCGCGCCGTCGAGCAGCGGCGTGCCGCCAAAGGTCAGCTTTATCCCGTCGAGATTGAGAAGCGGCGGCGCCATAAATCAACTTTCGGGAAGCGGGTAGGGATGGGCGAGCAGCAGCGCAAGGCCATGGTCCAGCGCGATCTCGAGCCGGCCCTTGACCTCGTTGGATATGGTGAGCGACGAGCCAAATGCGACCGCGACATGGTTCAGCGGCCATTTGGCGCCGGTCACGGTCAGGCCGGAAAGATCGGAGAAGCCGAGGATCGAAAACAGCGTGCCGTCGGCATAGTTGAAGCCGGCCTTGCCCGGCAGCAAGGGGACGCCTTCCTGGGCGCCGCTGGTCAACAGCACCTTTATCCCTTCCTCAGCCAGCCGGACGCCGAGCGCCAGGTGCAGGAACGCGTGGTCGGCGCGCTTGCCGCCGAAGGCGCCGGCAAGCACGAGGCTGGTCGCGCCGCGCTCGAGGGCGGCGGCGATGGCGAGTTCGCCGTCGGTCATGTCCTTTTCGGCCGGAAATACTTTTCGCGGCACGGAAGCCAGATCGTCCGGCAAATCGGCCGGCACGGAATCGAAATCGCCGACCCAGAGTTCCGGCGTCAGGCCCAGCATCCGGGCATGGCCGATGCCGGCGTCGGCGGCGATGACGCGGGAGCCTTCGACCTGGCGGTCGAGCAGCGGCGTGCGGATGAGATCGCCGCCAAGCAAGATGGTGAATGTGCTCATATCGCGTGGCCCTTACCAGCCCTGCCCCAGAAACGGAAGACGAAACGGAAGGCGAAACGCAAGGCCCTGCCTTGAGTGCCGGCAAACTTCCGCTTGCGCGGCACTTCGGCCGGGCCTATGTGTCGAAACGCTCTAACGGGGTGCCGGACGCGATCTTCGCGGACCGGCTGAGAGGCAAGCCTGCCAACCCGCTGAACCTGATCCGGTTTGTACCGGCGGAGGGATTAGACGTTTCGGACAGCCCGACGCCTCAATTCCTTTCAACGCGAACGAAGGAGGCGCCGATGCGCACGCTTTTATACTCCCTTATCTCGGCAATTGTGCTCGCTGGCTCCGTGCCGGCATCCGCGCAGGACAAACTCACCGTCTTTACCTATGAGAGCTTCACCGCAGACTGGGGTCCAGGCCCCGTGGTAAAGAAGGAATTCGAGGCCGAATGCGGCTGTATCCTCGATTTCGTCTCGGTCGCCGACGGTGTGGCGCTGCTCAACCGCGTCAGGCTGGAAGGGGCTGCGACCAAGGCCGATATCGTGCTCGGCCTCGACACCAATCTGACGGCGGAAGCCAAGGCCACCGGCCTGTTTTCGCCGCATGGCACCGTGCCGGACGTCAACGTGCCGGGCGGCTGGAGCGACGATATTTTCGTGCCGTTCGACTATGGCTATTTCGCTGTCGTCTACGACACCGAAAAGCTGAAGAGCCCACCAAAGAGCCTCAAGGAGCTGGTCGAGGGCGATGCCGCCGACAAGATCGTCATCCAGGATCCGCGCACCTCGACGCCAGGCCTCGGCCTGCTTCTGTGGGTGAAATCGGTCTATGGCGACAAGGCGCCGGAAGCCTGGGCGAAGCTCAGGGCCAAGGTTCTTACAGTGACGCCAGGCTGGAGCGAGGCCTATGGACTGTTCACCAAGGGCGAGGCGCCGATGGTGCTGTCCTACACCACTTCGCCGGCTTACCATATGATTGCCGAAAACACCGAACGTTACCAGGCGGCCTCCTTCGAGGAGGGCGAGTATCTGCAGATCGAGGTCGCCGGCATCACCACGACCGGCGCCAAGAACCCGCTGGCGCAAAAATTCCTGACCTTCATGACCGGGCCGAAATTCCAGGACGTCATCCCCGAGACCAACTGGATGTTCCCGGCCGGCAAGACCGACAAGCCGCTCAACCCGGCCTTCGATAAACTGGTCAAGCCGACCAAGACCTTGCTGTTCAGCCCCGACGAGGTCGCGGCCAATCGCAAGGCCTGGGTCGACGAATGGCTGGCGGTGATGAGCAAGTAATCGTGGTGAGCTGATCAAGATGGTCGCTCTACGGCGCCCCCCTCTGTCCTGCCGGACATCTCCCCCACGAGGGGGGAGATCGGCCGTCACGCCGGCTTTTGCCAATCTCCAACGTTGCTGGAATGAGCGGAGCGCTGAAATTGCCAATCTCCCCCCTCGTGGGGGAGATGTCCGGCAGGACAGAGGGGGGCGCGAAGGAACGCGACGTTCGCTAAGCTCCAGTCAATCGCTGGTCTTGAGACAGGTGGTGCAGAGTGCAGCCCGCAACCCGCTCTGACTCCCGCGTCACCGCCGGCGTCATCGCGCTGGCGGCGATAGCGTTGTTGATCGGCGGGGCGTTCGCCGGTCTTGGCGTGGAGGGGGCGCGCGACCTGTCCGGCGCGGCATCGGCCTTCGATCCTTATCTCCTGCGCGTTGTTCGCTTCACGCTGTGGCAGGCGGTTCTGTCGACGCTGCTTTCCGTCGTGCCGGCGCTTTTCGTCGCTCGCGCCCTTTCGCGGCATCCGCGCTTTTTCGGCCGCGGCTTCATCCTGCAGCTTTTTGCCGTGCCGCTGGCGCTGCCGGCCATCGTCGCGGCGCTCGGCATTCTGGCCCTCTACGGCCGCGCCGGCTATTTCTCCGGCATTCTCAGCCAGATCGGCGGCCAGAGCTGGCCCGGCATCTATGGCCTGTCCGGCATCCTCGTCGCCCATATCTTCTTCAATCTGCCGCTCAGCGTGCGGCTTTTCCTTGAAGCGCTGGGAACAGTGCCGGCCGACCAGTGGCGCCTGGCGAGCCAACTCGGCATGGGTGCGGCGCCGGCCTTCCGGCTGATCGAATGGCCGGTGCTGCGGGCAGCGCTTCCCGGCGTCGCCGGACTTGTCTTCATGCTCTGCATCACCTCTTTCACCATTGTGCTCACACTGGGCGGCGGCCCGGCTGCGACGACGCTGGAGGTCGCCATCTACCAGGCGCTGCGCTTCGATTTCGATCCGGCTCGCGCGGTGACGCTGACGCTGCTGCAGATTGCCCTGACGTTTGTGGTGGCGCTGGCATTGACGCGGCTCGGCGCCAACACCGTCGGCGACGCCAACTTGCCGGTGGCGCCACGCCGGCATCTTTCGGCAGGCACCGCCGAGACAGTGCTGAACGCCCTGGTGATCGTTGCCGCGCTGCTGTTCGTCGCCGGGCCGATGGCGGCCACGGTGTTTGCAGGCCTGGGCGCCGATCTCGGCCGGCTGGCCGGTGAGAGCGCGGTGCGGCAGGCGACGCTAACCAGCGCCGTGCTCGCCTTGCTGTCGGCGCTGCTTTCGGTGGTGCTGTCGCTGTCGCTCATCATGGCGCGGCGGGCACTGGCCTTGAATCGCGGCATTGGCGCCAGGACGCTGCTCGAACATGCCACCGATACCGGCGCCGGTTTTGTCCTCGTCGTGCCGCCCATCGTCATTGGCGCCGGCTGGTTCCTGCTCCTGCGCACGGTCACCGACGTCCTTGCCATCGCTCCGGTCATGGTCGTCGCCGTCAACGCGGTGATGGCAATGCCCTTTGCCGTCAGAGCCGTCCGCCCCGCCTATGATGCGGCGAGCGAACGCCATGAACGGCTCTGCGCACAACTCGGCATTTCCGGCTGGAACCGGCTCCAGCTGGTCGACTGGCCGTCGCTCAGGCGGCCGCTCGCCACGGCCTTCGCCTTTGCCATGGCACTGTCGCTCGGCGATCTCGGCGTCATTGCGCTGTTCGGCAGCGATTCGGTGCAGACATTGCCTTATCTCTTGCTGGCGCGCATGGGCAGCTATCGCACGGCTGATGCCGCCGGGCTGGCGTTGCTGCTCGGTTTCGTCTGTCTCGCGCTGGTCCTTGTCGCGGACTGGTTGGGGCGAGGGGAGAAATCATGACGTTCACCAACAAGAGCACCGGGATCGAAAAAGGCGCGGCGGTGCGGCTGGAACAAGTCTCGTTCAGCTATGGCGAAACGCCGTTTCTGTTCGATGTCGAGTTCGCTGCGTCGAAGATCACCGCCATCATGGGGCCGAGCGGCTCGGGAAAATCGACGCTGCTCAATCTGGTGGCCGGCTTCGAGACGCCGCGATCGGGCCGCGTGCTGATCGGCGGCGCCGATGTCGGTACCGAGCCGCCTTCGGCGCGGCCGGTGTCGATGGTGTTCCAGGAAAACAATCTCTTTGCCCATCTTGCCGTCAAACGCAATGTCGGGCTCGGCCGCTCGCCCTCGCTCAGGCTGACCAAAGCCGACCATGCCGCGGTCGCCGAGGCGCTCAAGCGCGTCGGCCTCGCCGGCAAGGAGCAACGCCTGCCGCGCGAATTGTCCGGCGGCGAGCGGCAGCGCGTGGCGCTCGCCCGTGTCCTGGTGCGCGACCGACCGGTGCTTCTGCTCGACGAACCGTTCGCCTCGCTTGGGCCGGCCTTGCGCGACGACATGCTCGATCTGCTAGCCGGCGTTCATGCGGAGCGAGGCATGACTGTGCTGTTCGTCACGCACCAGCCGGAAGATGCGCGCCGCATCGGCCAGAACATGGTGTTCCTGGACAATGGCACGGTTGCCGCGACGGGTGTCGCCGAAGATTTCTTTGGCCGCTCTGGACCGGAAGCCTTCCGGCGATATCTCGGTGCAGGTCCGTTTGGCGACGGATCACGAGATGTTGCCCGGAAGCGGACATAATTTATGGCCAAACCAGCTTCAGGCGATGCGGCGTTTGCTTGCCATGGTCTGAGTAGTGTGGCTAGGTCGGCCCATACCGGTCCGGCGCAGGCCGTGATTTGCGACTACGGCGCCACGCGTCCTGTTCGAGGCGCAAAGTGTGCGGTAGCAGTTTGATTTTTACGCATGGTCTTCTCGAAAATCGGCATCGATTTTCGAAGTCATGCGTTGGGACCCGAAAGGAAGCTGTTCTGCCAATCGGCGCCGACAGACTGAGGATGAATTCGCTGGCGCGCTTTCTCGCGCTGGCCGGCTTTGCCGTGGCGCTGGCAAGCTGCCAGATGTTCACGCCTCCCGACGTCCAGGAATCCGGCTTCCAGCCTTCCGACAGGCCGATCACGGTCGACAATGTCGCCGCCAACAGCAAGCTCGCCGAAATGGCGAAGGCGCAGCATCCGCGCATCCTTGCCACCTATGGCGGCGAATATTCCGACCCCAGGCTGGAGCGCATGGTCGCCAAGGTCGTCGGCCGCCTGACCGTGGTGTCGGCCAACCCGACCCAGACCTACCGGATCACCATCCTCAATTCACCCAATGTCAACGCCTTCGCATTGCCGGGCGGCTATCTCTACATCACGCGCGGCCTGCTGGCGCTGGCCAATGATTCGGCCGAACTTGCCGCGGTCATCGCGCATGAAATGGGCCACGTCACCGCGAACCACGGCCTGCAGCGCCAGCAATTGGAGGCTGAGGAAGGGTTGGCGACCAAGGTCGTCTCCGACGTGCTCGGCGACAGCCCGACCGCCAAGGCGGCGCTGATCCGCGGCAAGCTCAGGCTGGCGCAATTCTCGCGCAACCAGGAGCTCGAGGCCGACGCCATCGGCATCAAGTCGATCGGCGAGGCGGGCTTCGACCCCTATGCCGCCGGCCGCTTCCTGCAGTCGATGTCGGCCTACACTGATTTCCGCTCGATCAGCGGCGCCACCGATGCCAGCCTCGACTTCCTCGCCACGCATCCCAACACGCCGCAGCGCATCGATCTGGCGCAGCGCCATGCCCGCCAGTTCGGCGCGCCCGGCGTCGGCTCGCGCGACCGCGATTCCTTCCTCGCCGGCATAGACGGTCTGCTCTATGGCGACACGCCGGAAGAGGGCTATGTGCGCGGCGAAACCTTCCTGCACCCGGGGCTCGGCGTGTCGTTCTCGGTGCCGGACGGCTTCATCATCGACAATTCGGCGGCGGCGGTGACGGCGACCGGGCCGGGCGACATGGCGATCCGCTTCGACGGCGTCTCGATCGACAAGACCCGCCCGCTGACCGACTATATCCGCAGCGGCTGGGTGGCCGGTCTCGACGACGGCAGCGTGCGCCAGGAGACGATCAACGGCAATGAGGCGGCGACCGCCCATGCCGGCGCCGAGGGCTGGCAGTTCGACATCGCGGTGATCCGCGCCGGCGGCCAGGTCTACCGGCTGTTGACGGCCGCCCCTTCCGCCAGCACCTCGCTGGACGCCGTGGCGCGCTCGGTCAGCGGCTCCTTCCGCATCCTGAGCGCGGCCGAGAAGGCGGCGCTGAAGCCGCTGCATATCCGCGTCGTCACGGTCCAGCCAGGCCAGAACATGGGTTCGCTCGCAGCGCAGATGGTCGGCGTCGACCGCAAGCTCGATCTGTTCCGGGTGATCAATGCGCTGTCGCCAGGCGCCGCCGTTTCGGCCGGCGACAAGGTCAAGATCGTTACGGACAAATAGCGATCAGGCGGCTGTCGCCAGAAACTCGGGGTTTTGCTCCACCAGCGCTATCCTGAGCTTTTCCATGGCGCGTGCCTCGATCTGCCGGACGCGCTCCTTGGATATGCCGAGCGCCTCGCCGAGCGCTTCGAGCGTCGCACCCTCGTCGCTCAGCCGACGCTCCTCGATGATCCTGAGCTCGCGGGCATTGAGCGCACCGAGCGCCGTCTTTAGCCAAACAGAACGGCGTTCAACATCGATCGTGTCGCCAGCCACCTCATCCGGCAACGGATCGTCCGAGATCAGGAAGTCCATCCGCTCTGTTGCCCCGGCGTCGTCGGCGAGTGGTGCGTTGAGCGAAGAGTCCGGCGCCGAAAGGCGGGAATCCATCATCGCCACGTCGGCCTCGGAGACGCCGAGCGCCACCGAGACCTCGCGGTAGAGCGAGGCATTCGAGAGCGGCTCGGCGCCGTTCGCGAGGCGAGCGCGCAAGCGCCGCAAATTGAAGAACAGCGCCTTTTGCGCCGAGCTGGTGCCGCCCCGCACGATCGACCAGTTGCGCAGGATATAATCCTGCATCGAAGCGCGGATCCACCATGTCGCATAGGTCGAAAAGCGCACCTCGCGCTCAGGCTCGAAACGGGCCGCGGCTTCGAGCAGGCCGACATGGCCTTCCTGGATCAGGTCGCCGAGCGGCAGGCCGTAGTGGCGGAATTTCGAAGCCATGGAAATGACCAGTCGCATATGCGCCATGGTGATGCAGTGCAGCGCGTGCTGGTCGTTGTCTCGCTTCCAGCGCAAGGCAAGAAGGTGTTCTTCCTCGCGCTCGAGATATGGGGCCCGCATCGCCGCCCGGACCATGGTTCGTCCTGCCGTGTCTTCGATCATGCCGGCTCCTGTTCGGCTTGCGGACGGACTGGCGGCCGCGATCTTGCCGGGCGCGGTTGAAATGTCGAAGTTACGCCCTACAACAGACAAACTCGCCATGCCGGGGAATGTTCCGACGTGGCGCCATGCAGGTTGCGTTGAGGGAAGGGCATAGTGGCAATTTGCAAAGATGCTCGCGCGCCAGTCGCTGTGGCTTTTGAGAATGGGATTTCTAAAAAGAGCTATCTTTGAAATCCAATTCCTTATTTTGCTTGCCTGCATCTGCCATTTTCCAGCCCTCCACAAAGCGCCGGATGCCGGCCAAGGACGGGATCACAGAAAAATGAAATGGCTTACATCGCTCATCATCGCCGGAACGCTGCAGGTTCTGGCCGTCACATCAGGCCATGCCGGCGCCAATCTTGATCAGATCAAGCAGGCCGGAATCTTCAAGGTCGGCACGGAAGGCACCTACGCGCCCTTCACCTATCATGACGCTTCAGGGGCGCTGGTGGGCTTCGACGTCGAGATCGCCAAGGCAATCGCGGACAAGCTCGGCGTCAAGTCCGAATTCCTCGAAGGCAAATGGGACGGGCTGATCGCCGGCCTTGACGCCAGTCGCTACGATGCCGTCATCAATCAAGTCGGCATCACCGAGGCGCGCAAGGCCAAGTATGATTTTTCCGATCCCTACATCGCCTCCAAGGCCGTGCTGATCGTGCGCGGCGACAATACCGATATCAAGACCTTCGCCGACCTCAAGGGCAAGAAGTCGGCGCAGTCGCTGACCTCGAATTTCGGCAAGCTCGCCGAAACCAACGGCGCCGAGCTGGTCGGCACAGACGGCTTCGACCAGTCGATACAGCTGCTGCTTACCGGCCGCGCCGACGCCACCATCAATGACAGCCTGTCCTTCCTCGACTTCAAGAAGCAAAAACCCGACGCCAATGTGAAGATCGCCGCGCAAGAGGAAAACGCCGACTATTCCGGCGTCATCGTACGCAAGGGTGATCCGGAACTGGTCGCTGCCATCAACAAGGCGCTGGCCGACATCAAGGCCGACGGCACTTATCAGAAGATCGCCGACATCTATTTCGGCCAGGACGTTTCGAAGTAAACGCATTCACCGAGCGGGCCGGTCGCCAGTCGGCCCGGACTGTTGCGCGGCGAGCCGTCTTTGACGGCTCGCCGCTTTTCGCATGATATGCAGGGCGATCTCGCTAAAGCGCGTCGCATTGAACGGATTCATGCGACGCGCTTTAAGTTCTTGTTTTGATGCATGTCGTTATCGCAAAACCGCTGCGCACTTTTGCGCGACATGCACTAGGAGGGGCCTCTCGTGCCGCACTGGCTGCAATTGATGCTGGACTCGTTGCCGACGCTGTTGTGGGCGGCGCTGATCTTCACCGTGCCGCTGACGCTGCTGTCGTTTGCCTTCGGCCTGTTCGTCGGGCTGGTCGTGGCGCTGGTCCGTTTGTTCGGCCCGAAACCCCTGGTCGCCGTGGTCCGCTTCTATGTCTGGATTTCCCGCGGCACGCCGCTTCTGGTGCAGCTCTTCCTGATCTTCTACGGCCTGCCGTCGGTCGGCATCCTGCTCGACGCCTTTCCAGCGGCGCTGATCGGCTTCACGCTCAATATCGGCGCCTACACGTCGGAAATCATCCGCGCCGTCATCGGCTCGGTGCCGAAGGGGCAGTGGGAGGCGGCCTATTCGATCGGCATGACCTGGAGCCAGGCGATGCGGCGCACGATTCTCCCGCAAGCCGGCCGCGTCGCGGTGCCGCCGCTGTCCAACACCTTCATCTCGCTGGTCAAGGACACCTCGCTGGCCGCCGCCATTACCGTGCCGGAAATGTTCCAGGCCGCGCAACGCATCGTCGCCACCACTTATGAACCGCTGATCCTCTATGTCGAGGCGGCGATCCTCTACCTCGTTTTGAGTTCCGTGCTGTCGGCGTTGCAGACGCGGCTGGAGGTGCGCCTCAACCGCTATGGCGGTTTCCTGGAGGCGCGGTCATGATCGGCCTCACCGATATCGAGAAGCGCTTTGGCGACAATCTCGTGCTGAAGGGGGTGACCGTCACCATCGAGGAAGGCAGCGTCACCGCCCTTGTAGGCCCCTCGGGTGGCGGCAAAAGCACGCTTTTGCGCTGCATCAACCTGCTGGAGATCCCGACCTCCGGTACGGTGCGCATCGGCGACGAGACGCTGGAATTCCGCCCGGGGATCAAGGTCTCCACAAGGGATATCCAGCGCCTGCGGTTGCAGACCGGCATGGTGTTCCAGAATTTCCAGCTGTTTCCACATCGCACCGCGCTCGAGAATGTCATGGAGGGACTGGTCACCGTGCTCAAATGGCCGACGGAGAGGGCGCGCGAGCGGGCGCTTGCGCTGCTCGAAAAGGTCGGGATGGCGCACAAGGCCGATGCCTGGCCGGCAACGCTGTCGGGCGGCCAGCAGCAGCGCGTGGCGATTGCCCGGGCGCTGGCGCCGTCGCCGAAAGTGCTGCTCTGCGACGAGCCGACCTCGGCGCTCGATCCCGAACTGGCGCAGGAGGTGGTCGACGTGCTCGGCCAGCTCGCCAGCGAGGGCACGACCATGGTGATGGCGACGCATGATCTCAGGCTTGCCTCCAAGATCGCGCAGGAGGCGGTTTTTCTCGACGCCGGGGTCATCGTCGAAAAAGGTCCGGCCGCCGTGCTGTTCAGCAATCCGCAGCAGCAGCGCACCAGGCGGTTCATTGCGACTTTGAAGCAAGAGGCGGAGAAGGAAGGTGGGGGAGAAAGTTCGGGTGCGATTTCTCCGTAGGCTGGCGCCGCACCCCACCCCGCTGCTTCGCAGCGACCCTCCCCACAAGGGGGAGGGTAATCTCAACAAAAAACCCGGCGCTAGGCCGGGTTCTTCAGAATTCAAAAGCGAAAAAGCTCAGGCTGCTTCTTCCTGCTCGGCTTCCTCGTTGTCGGCCTTGGCGCCGCGCTTGGGGCCCTTGTTGAGGTTGACCTCGATGAGGCGCACCGCTTCGGTTTCCGACATGCGGTTGACGGCGGCAATCTCGCGCGCCATGCGGTCGAGCGCCGC
Source organism: Mesorhizobium sp. STM 4661 (assembly GCF_000359125.1). GTDB lineage: Bacteria > Pseudomonadota > Alphaproteobacteria > Rhizobiales > Rhizobiaceae > Mesorhizobium. Next base: position 13,338 of record NZ_CAAF010000020.1, read on the forward strand.
CTCGTAGAGCTGGCGTTCGGAATAGGACTGCTCCGGCTGGTTGTCGGCGCGGTAGAGGTCGCGCACCACTTCCGAGATCGAGATCAGGTCGCCGGAATTGATCTTGGCATCATATTCCTGGGCGCGGCGCGACCACATGGTGCGCTTGACGCGGGCGCGGCCCTGCACGACCTTCAGCGCGCGCTCGACATAATCCTCTTCCGACAGCTTGCGCATGCCGATGGAAGTCGCCTTGGCGACCGGGACCTTCAGGCGCATCTTGTCTTTCTGGAAATCGATGACGAACAGCTCAAGCTTGTGGCCCGCAACTTCCTGCTCGTCGATCGAGACTATCTGGCCGACGCCATGCGCCGGATAGACAATGTACTCGCCGGTCTTGAAACCGTGACGTGCTGCGGTGGACTTCTTCTGCGGGGTGATCGTTGCCATTACGCCCTGAACTCCTTGTTGTGGTGCCGGCATGGCGGCGCCGGCTGAACTCGTGCGGTCGGGCTACCGACCGTTAGCCGCACAACAGATGAACCCATCCGGAAAAGCGGAGACCGGCAAACCGCATAATTGCGACTGCCTGCCCCAGATTGCTCTGGTCCGGATTGAGAAATTCACCTTTCAGTGATTTGGGGCGTTGGCGCCATAAATCGACGTTGTGTCACCGGCATGTTTCGCTCGTGTAGCACAAAAAGTCGGAAGAATCAAGGTTTTGCTGCACACGCGAAGGCCGAAGGCAACCGCTGCCTGTCAGGGCGGTTAATGTATCATGGCTGTTACGCAGCGTCATGCCGGTCAAATCGGCATTGCCATTACGGTGCCGCGCGCCCTTCTGGGCACGCAAAGCTAGTCACCTTCACCAGGCTCGGCGGAGAAATATTTCTCGAACTTTCCGGCCTCGCCATCGAAGGTCTTGGCGTCTGCCGGAGGCTCTTTCTTGGCCGTGATGTTGGGCCATTTTTCGGCGTATTCGGTATTGATCCGCAGCCATTTGTCGAGGCCCGGCTCGGTGTCCGGCTTGATCGCGTCCGCTGGGCATTCCGGTTCGCAGACACCGCAGTCGATGCATTCGTCGGGATGGATGACGAGCATGTTCTCGCCTTCGTAGAAACAGTCGACCGGACAGACCTCGATACAGTCCATGTATTTGCATTTAATGCAATTGTCGGTCACGACATAGGTCATCGGTCGGGCTCCGGGACGTCCCATTTTTGTTAGAGCGACGTGCGTCCAATTGGACGCACAAAGTACGCTCTAACACTTTGAATCTACGCGTCGTGCTTCCGAAAATCGATACCGATTTTCGGGCCGATGCGGTAGCTTTTTTGGTGAGGTAACGCCTTTGCCTGCCGCTGGCAAGGGCGGCCATCCCCACCGATATCGGCGTTTCCGGAATGGAATTCCAGACTGTTGCCCTGGTGGAGGTTGGCGATTGCCTAGTCCTCGCCCAGCAGGCGGTCTGTTTCCCTGCGTTGCTTCTTGGTCGGGCGGCCGCTGCCGGCCTCGCGTAGCGCGGGAATCGCGTCGGGAATGGCTTCGCTTTTCGGCGCGGGCGGCGGCGAGATGTCCTCATAGAGCGTGCGCGCTTCCTCGGCAGGGCCGCGCCGGGTCCCCGTGCCAAGCACCTTCCAGATGAAGATGCGCCGCTCGAGCGTGATGGTGAGAACGTCGCCGGGCCGGACCATATCGGAGGCCTGCGCTGCTTTGTCGCGATTGATGCGGACGCGCCCGGCCACCACCAGCTTGGCCGCCAGTGAACGCGATTTCACCGCGCGCGAAAAGAACAGCCATTTGTCGATGCGCTGGCGGCCTTCAGCAACCATCGGACCGGGCTGAGCTATTTCTTCAGCTGGTCGCGCAATGCGGCGAGCTTGGCGAAGGGCGAGTCCGGATCGAAGCGCACCGGGCGTTCCTCACGCGGCTTCGGCTGGAAGGCGGGCTTTCCACCCTGCGGGCCGCCCTTGCCGTCCTGCCTGCCGCCCTTCCAGTCGGGCCTGTTGTCGCGGCGATCGGGACGCGCGCCTTGCGGCTTGCCATCGCGGCGTTCCGCGCCCTCACCCTGCGGCTTGGGCTTGAACTTCGAGCGGTCGAAGCGTGGCTTGCCGGCGCCGTCGCGCTGGTCGCGGCGTCCCTGATGAGCCGGCCGGCCGGCCGGAGCGTCAGCCGGCTGGCCGGCATCTGCCGGTGCATCGACGCGGCCATCCTGCGCGGCCTGGCCGTTGCGCGACCGGTTGTCCCGATGATTATCACGGGGGCGGTTGTCATGGTGGCGGTGGCGTGGGCGCTGGTCGAAGCGACCCTGCCGCCATAACAGGATGGGTTTTGGTTCTTCGGCTTCCGGAGCGGGGGCTTCCGGTGCGGGCTCGCCGGCGGCGATCTCCGGCGCCGCGGCCTCTGCCGTTGCTTCCTCGCTTGCAGGCGAAGCCTCGGCGACGGGCTCTGTCGTTGCGGCTTCTGCCGGCGCCGGTTCGGAGAGGACTGCGGCCTCTGCCGCCGGCGCAGGCTCCGCAGGCATTTCGGTGGCAGTTTCGGCCACGGGCAGGTTTTCTACCGTGACTTCGGCCTGAGCTTCCGGGGCCTGAGCCTCCGGCTGGTCCTCCGCGACAGACTCCGCTGCCGCTTCGGCGGTGGCTTCCGCCGGAATTTCGGCCGCGGTCTCCGCAATGATGGCCGCATCCGACGCTGGTTCCGAACTCTCGGCCGGAGTCTCGATGGCTGCGTCGGCGGTCGCCGCTTCCGCAGCCCTGACCTGCTCGGCTTTCGCCGCCTCTTCCGCCGCCAGCCTGGCCGCGACGGCTTCACGCGCGGCGTTGTCCTGGGCTTCGAGCCGCGCCTTCACCTCGATCGCCGGCTTCGGCTCGGCGCGGTAGCCGAGGCCTTTCAGAATCTCTTCCATGTCATCGGCGGTGGCGCCAAGGATCGACATCATCGGCGGCGTCACCATGAAGGACTGACCGTCATAGGCGCCGTCGGGGCGCTGTCCCAGGCCCGGCTTCCAGTTGGTCGCCGGCCTGATCAGGTCGGCCAGCCGCTCAAGGATGTCGACGCGCACCGCGCGCCGGCCGAGATTGCGATAGCCGGCGAGCTTGTAGAAGGTCTTGTCGAAAGTGGGGTCGATGACCACCGAGGTGCGGCCCGAGGCCAGCGCATGAACCACGTCGCCGAAGCCCGGCTTGTCCTTGCCGTCGTTCTTCAGCGCCCACAACAGCGTCACCAGTCCGGCCGGCGCCGGCTTGATCAGGGCCGGCACGAAGACATGGTAGGCGCCGAAGCGCACGCCGAGCCGGCGCAGCGCCGCACGACCTTCCTGGTCCAGCGACTTCATCTCCTCGGCGATGTCGCGGCGATTGATAAGGCCAAAATGCTCGACGAGCTGGAAGGCGATGCCGCGGCCGATACCGGTGATCTGCTCGGCGTTCTTGAGGTCGACCAAGGGCTTCAGCAAGGACTCGACCTGGAAATTGACGAAGCGCTCCGCACGCGCCGCAACCTTGTCGCGGGCCGGACCGGTGAGCTGCTCGTCGGCCAGCAAAACAAGGCGCGGCTTCAGCGGCTCGTCACCCGCGACCAGCGTGCCAACCGGCGCACCGATCCAGCGCAGCGTGCCGTCGGAGCCGAGCGCGATATCGCCGTTGGCGCAGGCGCCGAAGCGTTCGGCCCGCGCCTCGAATTCGGCTGCAAGCGCCTTCTGCGCCGCCGTGCGCACCGCCTTGGCGTCCTCGCCGCCGGCGCTCTGGTCGGCGGTGAAGCGAAACCCCTGCAACTCGCCGACATGATGGCCTTCGACGAGGACGGTTCCGGTTGGGCTGATTTCGGCTTCAGGCATGGTATTTTCTCTAAGGCGCCGCATGAGGACGGAAGTCCTGCGGTCTACGAAGCGTTTCGTCAACCGCTCATGCAGCGCATCCGACAATCTGTCTTCGATTTCGCGCGTCTTTTCCTGCCAGTGTGCCTGATCGGCCAGCCAGCCGGGCCGGTTGGAAACGAAAGTCCAGGTGCGGATCTGGGCAATCCGGTGCGACAGCGTGTCGATGTCGCCCTCTGTCGTGTCGGCACGGCGCACCTGCTCGGCCATGTAATTTTCATCGACATGACCATGCCTGGCAAGGTCCATGTAGATCGAGGCGATCAAGTCCGCATGCTGGGCCGGGGCGATCTTCCTGTAGTCGGGAAGCGCGCAGGCTTCCCACAGCAGCGCCACGCGCCCGGGATCGGTGGCGAGCGCCCTTATTTCCTCGTCGCGGGAAAGATGCTCCAGCGCCTGCGCGTCCACCGCCGGCAATGCGCGCGTCAGGCCTTCGACCGGCGCGTTGGTCTCGATCGAGCGCTTCAGCGCATCGAGGCTGGCGAAATCGAAATGCGCGGTGCGCCACTGCAGCACTTTCACCGGGTCGAAATCATGGCCTTCGATCTTCTTGACCAGTTCCTCGTCCAGCGGATCGACCTGGCCGGTGACACCGAAGGTGCCGTCGCGCAGGTGCCGGCCGGCGCGGCCGGCAATCTGGCCGAGCTCGGCCGCCGTCAGATTGCGGTACTGGTAGCCGTCGAATTTACGGTTCTGGGCGAAGGCGACATGGTCGAGATCGAGGTTGAGCCCCATGCCAATGGCATCGGTGGCGACGAGGTAGTCGACATCACCCGCCTGGAACAGCGCCACCTGCGCGTTGCGGGTGCGGGGGCTGAGCGCGCCAAGCACGACGGCGGCCCCGCCCTGCTGGCGGCGGATCAGTTCGGCGATGGCGTAGACTTCGTCGGCGGAGAAGGCGACGATCGCCGTGCGCCTGGGTAAGCGGGTCAGTTTCTTCGAGCCGGCATAGGCCAGATGCGACAGCCGTGGCCGGGTCACCACAGACACGCCCTTCAACAGGCGCTGGAGGATGCTGTGCATTGTGGCAGCACCCAGCAGCAGCGTCTCCTGGCGGCCGCGCAGATGCAGGATGCGGTCGGTAAAGATGTGGCCGCGTTCGAGATCGCCGGCAAGCTGGACCTCGTCGATGGCGACGAAGGCGGCGTCGGTCTCGCGCGGCATGGCTTCCACCGTGCAGACCGAGTATTTCGCTCCGGCCGGCTGGATCTTTTCCTCGCCGGTGATGAGCGCCACCTTGTGGGCGCCGACCTTCTCGCAGACACGGCTGTAGACCTCGCGGGCAAGCAGCCTGAGCGGCAGGCCGATGACCCCGCTGTCATGCGCCACCATGCGTTCAATGGCGAGATGGGTCTTGCCGGTGTTGGTCGGACCGAGCACCGCGGTCACGTCGCGGCCCGACAGGATCAGCGGCTCAGTGTGTTTCGGCTGGATGTTCATCGGCTCGGAAATAACGCTTCTGCCGCTCGTTGCCGGGGAGCACGCCAATGGTGGCGCGTGTGACAGGGCACACATAGGGATTTCGCGCGCGAAGCGAAAGCGGAATGTTCCGCCGGCGGGCCGAAGCTGCCTGCCACGCGCTTTTAAGCACGTCGCGTTTGGGCGGATTCATGCGACGCGCTTTAAGTTCTCGTTTTACGCATGTCGTTATCGCAAAACCGCTGCGCACTTTTGCGCGAATTAACAGTTGGAACGAGTCTGGAACGAATCGGCGACGAATCACTGACTCACGCGGATTCAGGTTTTGTTCACGGCTACATCTGGGTTTTTCATCGATGAGTCTCACCACATGCTGAATCGGTGAATTGGCCCGATTCATGCTAGGAGAACGCTGTCGTTAATCTTTGCCGGGGAACGATCCTGGCGAACCGGTCACCTTGTCCAAGATTATGAAATTATTGATGTTTCCTAATGCGCCTTAACTTTTCCGGCGATGGTTTCGGGCCTTGTCGTTAACGTCCCGGTCAAAGCCGGAACGAAACGGCGACGAATCAGAGATAGCTCGATATTCCTGTTTTGTTCACCCCAACATGTTGTGTTGTGAACAGGTTTTCCACCGAGAATCCACAGGTTGTGGAAGAGGTTTTGCACACGCGGCGCAGCCGCCCTTAACCTTTGCGTGCCGGATTGGGTCAGGGCGTTGCGCATGGCGGCGAATGGACAAGACATTCCCGCTTGGTCGCTGTCGAAGGCTCAGGTGATGTACTGGCCGCCGTTGGCGGTAAGGGTCGAGCCGGTGATGAAGCCGGCGTCCTCGGAGGCGAGGAAGACGACGCAGCGCGCGATCTCTTCCGGCTCGCCGAGACGGCCCGCGGGGATTTGTGCGATGATCGATTCCCGCACCTTTTCAGGCACGGCCATGACCATGTCGGTGGCGATGTAGCCGGGGCAGATGACATTGACGGTGATGCCGGCCCGCGCCCCTTCCTGGGCGAGCGCCTTGGTGAAGCCGATGTCGCCTGCCTTGGATGCCGAATAGTTGACCTGGCCGGTCTGGCCCTTCTGGCCGTTGATCGAGGAGATGGTGATGACGCGGCCGAATTTGCGGTCGCGCATGCCGCCCCACAGCGGATGCGTCATGTTGAAGACACCCGACAGGTTGGTGTCGAGGACCTCCTTCCACTGCTCGCGCGTCATCTTGTGGAACATGGCGTCGCGGGTGATGCCGGCATTATTGACCAGCACGGAAACCGGACCGAGATCGGCCTCGACCCGCCCGATGCCGGCGGCGCAGGCATCGTAGTCGGCGACCGACCATTTATAAACGGGGATGCCGGTCTCGGCCTTGAATTTCTGCGCCGCTTCGTCATTGCCGGCGTAATTCGCGGCAACCGAATAGCCGGCATTCTTCAACGCGATCGATATGGCCGCGCCAATGCCGCGCGACCCGCCTGTGACGATTGCAACCTTGCTCACGCGTTTCCCCTTTTTTGATACCGCCCTTTTTCGGGCTTTTTATGCATTGAAGAAAGTGCGGGCGGCTCGCGCCGCCCCGGTCATCAATATCAATATCGTTAGAGTGTTTCCACGCACATGGCGACACCCATGCCGCCGCCGATGCACAGCGTGGCAAGGCCCTTCTTTGCACCGCGTCGCCGCATTTCGTAAACCAGCGTGTTGAAGACGCGGGCGCCGGATGCCCCGACCGGGTGGCCGATGGCGATGGCGCCGCCATTGACGTTGACGATCGAGGGATCCCAGCCCATGTCCTTGTTGACGGCGCAGGCCTGCGCGGCAAAGGCCTCGTTGGCCTCGACCAGATCGAGATCGCCGACCGACCAGCCGGCCTTGGCCAGCGCCTTGCGCGACGCGGGAATGGGGCCGGTGCCCATGATCTGCGGGTCGACGCCGGCAGTGGCCCAGGAAACGATGCGGACCAGCGGCGTGATGCCGCGTTTTGCGGCTTCCGCTTCGGTCATCAGCACGGCGGCGGCGGCGCCGTCGTTGATGCCGGAGGCATTGGCGGCGGTCACCGTGCCTTCCTTATCGAAGGCGGGCTTGAGCTTGGTGATGGCTTCGAGGGTCGCGCCGTGGCGGATGTATTCGTCCTGGTCGACGATCGTGTCGCCCTTCTTGCCCTTGATGGTGACGGAGACGATCTCGTCCTTGAACTTGCCGGCCTTTTGCGCGGCCTCTGCCTTGTTTTGCGAACCGACGGCGAACTTGTCCTGGTCGTCACGGGTCAGTTGCCACTGGCGGGCGACGTTCTCGGCCGTATTGCCCATGTGGTAGCCGTAGAAGGCATCGGTCAGGCCGTCCTTGATCATGGTGTCGATCAACTTGAAGTCGCCCATCTTGACGCCGCCACGCAGATGCTGCGCGTGCGGAGCCATCGACATCGATTCCTGGCCGCCGGCGACGATGATCTTCGCATCTCCCATAGCGATCTGCTGCATGCCGAGCGCGATGGCGCGCAGGCCCGAGCCGCAGAGCTGGTTGAGGCCCCAGGCGGTCGCCTCCTGCGGCACGCCGGCCGCCATCGCCGCCTGACGCGCCGGGTTCTGGCCTTGCGCCGCGGTCAGGATCTGGCCGAGGATCACCTCGTCGACCTCCTTGCCGTCGACACCGGCGCGGGCCAGCGCTTCCTTGACAGCGATGGCGCCCAGTTCATGGGCCGGCGTGTTGGCGAAAGCGCCGTTGAAGGAGCCGACCGGGGTGCGCGCCGCGCTGGCGACGACGATGGTGTTGGAAGCGGACATGTTCTTCTCCAGACTTCAGGGGATCGTGTTTTTGAGTGTCGTTAGGGACTTTTCTTGCCCGTTCCACAACTCAAGTCAAACCGGAAATGGGCATGCCGGCCACGCGCCGCAAGCAGCTTGCCTGTGCTCATGGGAAGCGTGCCGTCGTTGCTGCGCAGCATATTTAGCCCGCCATGCAGCATTAATTGATCCCGCACTGCACAAACCGCTTGGAATTGTGACGCTTTTGCGCATATCCTTGAAAAGGCGCAATCGTTATCGGCTGCTTACTCAAGGCGCCGGTGTCCGGGGAGGGATGCAGATGGCCGCGAAAGACGAACCAATCATCATCAAGAAATATGCCAACCGCCGCCTCTACAATACGGGCACCAGCACCTATGTGACGCTCGAGGATCTGGCCGACATGGTCAAGAAGGGCGAGGAGTTCACCGTCCAGGACGCCAAGACCGGCGACGACATAACGCATCCGGTGCTGACCCAGATCATCTTCGAACTGGAGAACAAGGATGGGCAGAACATGCTGCCGATCCCGTTCCTGCGGCAGCTGATCGCCTTCTACGGCGACCAGATGCAGATGATCGTGCCGAGTTTCCTCGAACAGTCGATGATCGCGTTTGCAAAGGAACAGGAACGGTTCCGCGAGCAGATGAAGGGCGCGCTCGGCAAGTCACCGCTGGACATGATGAAGATCGCCACGCCGATCAAGGCGCTGGAAGAGCAGACGCGCCGCAACATGGAGATGTTCCAGAACGCCATGCGCCTGTTCACGCCATTCCCGCCCGCTGGCTCGAATGGTCCTGCCGCGGCGCCGGCCGAACCGGCCAGGAAGGATGCTCCGGAAAAGCCCGACGACCTTCAGGAGCTGAAGGATCAGATCGCCGCCATGCAGCGCAAGCTCGACACGATGTCGTGATCCATCCTTCGTCATCCTCGGGCTTGACCCGAGGATCCATGCCGTGACCGTCGTCAACGAGCGCGGCGAGACAGAATTCTGCGCCGCCGCAACGCCTTGACGTCACGGCATGGATCCTGGGGTCTGCGCTGCGTCGCTTGGCTCCTTGCTTCGCCCCAGGATGACGACGTTAGAGACGTTTCCGCTAACCTCGAAAGACTCATTCCGGCCAAAGCGGCCCCTCGTAGCGGGCGCGTGGCCTGATCACGCTGTTGCTCACGACCTGCTCCACGGCATGCGCCGTCCAGCCGACGCTGCGGCCAAGTGCGAACAGGCGAAACGGTGCGTCGGGGGGCAGATGCAGGCTGCGCGTCAGCGCGGCGAGCGCGAAATCGACGTTGGGGCGCATTCCCGTTTCCGCAAAAACGGCATCGCGTAGCCGCACGAGTCCGCTGTCCATGTCGATGCCGGACAGCAGCGCCTGGGCGCGCGGGTCGCCGTCGGGATAGAGCGCATGGCCAAATCCGGGCAGCGGCCTGTCGTGGCCAAGCCAGCGCCCGATAGCCGCGTCCGGCCCGAGCCGCGTCGCATCGTCGACAAGCACCATCAGCGCTTCGGCAGCGCCGCCATGGCGCGGTCCGGAAAGGGCGGCAATGCCGGCAAGCAGGCAAGCGGCAACAGGCGCGCCGGTGGAAGCGGCGACGCGGGCGGCGAAGGTCGACGCGTTCAATTCGTGATCGGCCAGCAAGACCAGCGCCCGGCGGATCAAATCCGCGCCTGCGCCGTCGACGGACCAGCCCTGCGCCAGCCTTTGGTGCATGACGCCGCTGCCTGGCATCGCACCCAGCGCCAGGGCCAGGGCGCCTATGGCGCCGGCGCCATCTTCATGCAGTGAAGCCGAATTGCGTCCGAGCGAGGCCCTGCCTTCAGCGGCCAGCGCGGCCAGTCTCGCAAAAGCCGCCGCCCGGCCGGTTTCAATGCCGTCATCCGAGCCCGGCGAAGTGAGCGATACGGCAGCGCCGGAAGCCCAGAGCAGCCTTGCCGTTTCCTCCAGCGTGGCCGTGGCGGAAAGAACTGCCGCGTCCTCGCCCCGATAGATCAGGCGGCCATGCTCGACGGTCGAGATCGAAGTCGATATCGCCGGTTCGCCCCAGGCGATGGCGCTTTCGGCGATTGCCTGAGGGCTTCGTCCGCGCGCCCGGCGGGTCGCCAACGCCGCGATATCGTCGGCGCGATACTGGCTGCGGCGTGGGTCCAGCCGATCCGGCCTGACGCCGATGCGCCCGCGGCTGACATAGGCATAGAGCGTCTGCGCCCGCACTTTGAGCCTTTCCAGCGCCTCTTCCCGTGTCAGCCACTCAGACATGTCCCACCCCTTGGCATATCGGCTCCGGCACATTGATTCACTTGATCAATATTGATGGATTTGTCGCTCACCATTATCTCCAATGCGAAATCGGTCAAGGAGACAACCATGGCAAACGGGCTCGACGACGTGGTCGCGGCGGAAACAGTGCTCTCCGATGTCGACGGTCTTGGCGGTCGTCTCATCATCCGAGGCCAATCGCTGCAGGAACTGGCTGGCCGATGGTCCTATTCCCAGGTGGTTCGCCTGCTGCTCGACGGCTTCTTCGAGGATCTTCAGGGTGACGGACAACTGGCAGACGCAATCGGGCAGGCGCGTGTCGAGGTGTTCGAGCAGATCGAACCCGTGCTGCCCTATCTTGCCTCGCTCGACATCTACAGCGGCATGCGCGCCGGCGTCGCGCTGATGCCGGACGGCGATGGGCTGATCGATGCACTCCGGCTGATCGCCGCGCCCGCGGTGCTGACACCGGCCTTGCTGCGCCTGCGGCGCGGCGAAAGCTCGATTGCACCGGAGGTGAAGGCCGATCATGCCGCGGATATGCTGCGGATGCTGACCGGCATACCCGCTTCGCCGACACCGGCCAGAGCCCTCGATGCCTATCTGGTCACGGTCTGCGACCATGGCCTCAATGCATCGACCTTCGCGACCCGCGTGGTGGCGTCGACGCAGGCCGGCCTGACGTCTTCGGTATTGGCCGGGCTCGGAGCGCTCAAGGGGCCGCTGCATGGCGGCGCGCCCGGCCCGGTGATCGAGATGCTGGACGCGATCGAGGCAAGCGGCGACGCGGCCGGCTGGCTGCGCGCCGAAATCGCGCGCGGCGGGCGCATCATGGGGTTTGGCCACCGCATCTACCGCGTGCGCGATCCGCGCGCCGACGTGCTGAAAGCCGTGGTTCGGCAACTCGGTAGCGAGGATGGAGTTGGTCGTCGTCTGGCGTTCGCCGAAAAAGTGGAGCAGGCAGCGCTCGAGGTGCTTCGGGTCGCCAAGCCGTCACGCTCGCTCCAGACCAATGTCGAATTCTATACCGCGCTGCTGCTGGAGGCGGCAGGCTTCCCGAAAGAGGCGTTCACCAACGTCTTTGCCGCCGGGCGCGTGGCCGGCTGGATCGCCCATGCGCGCGAGCAGCAAACGACCGGACGCCTCATCCGCCCGCAGTCACGCTATATCGGGCCGATGCCGGAGCTTGTCGCCTGAGGCTTGTTCCCACGCCAAAGACGACGGGATCCGGTTAAACCAGCTCCCGTTGCTTTGGCTGCTGCCGGCGTCCTTTCATGACGAAAATTTCATCTGTTTGCCCAAATGCGCTGATGTTATTGCGTTGCACAAGACATATATGCTGCACTGCAATATAGCCGACCGAGAGCAATCCGGCCGATAATCAGGGACAACGCCCAAGGACAAACGCCATGACGACGAACGGCAAGGCGGAGGAGAAAAAGAAGATCAACATCGCGCTGCAGGGCGGCGGCTCGCACGGGGCGTTTTCCTGGGGCGTGCTCGATCGGCTGCTGGAGGACGGGCGGCTTGAGATAGCGGCGGTTTCGGGCACCAGCGCCGGCGCCATGAACGCGGTGGCGCTGGCCGACGGTTTCGTGCGTGGCGGCGTCGATGGCGCGCGGCAAAAGCTCGACGATTTCTGGCGCGCGGTGGCGCTGAAGGGCCGCTTCAGCCCGGTGCAGCGCATGCCGTGGGACGTCGCCTGGGGCAATTGGTCGATCGAGAACACGCCCGGCTATCTGTTCTTCGACACGATGTCGCGGGTGTTTTCACCCTATGTCGCCAACCCGCTTGGCCTCAACCCGCTGCGCGACGTGATCGAGCAGGAGATCGATTTCGGCAATGTGCGCGCCTGCAAGTCGATGGAACTGTTCATCTCGGCGACCAATGTCGAGACCGGTCAGCTGCGCGTCTTCTCCGATGGCGAGATCGACCTCGACACGGTGATGGCGTCGGCCTGCCTGCCGCAATTGTTCCGCGCCGTCGAGATCAAGGGCGTGCCCTACTGGGATGGCGGCTATGGCGGCAATCCGGCGTTGTTCCCGTTCTTCAAGACGGCCGCCACCGAGGACGTGCTTTTGGTGCAGATCAATCCGGTGGTGCGCGAAGGGACGCCGAAGAGCGCCAACGAAATCCAGAACCGCATCGACGAGATCACCTTCAACGCCGGGCTGCTGCGCGAATTCCGTTCGATCGCCTTCGTCAAGGAGCTGATCGCGGCCGGCCGGCTGCCGCATGGCGAATATCGCGACATCCGCATGCACCGCATCGACGCCGACGAGGCGTTCAAGGACCTGTCGGCGTCATCCAAGGTCAATGCCGAATGGGCCTTCCTGACCTATCTGCGCGACCTCGGACGCACCGCCGCCAGCGACTGGCTGGAAGAGAATTACGACGCCGTCGGCAAACGGCCGACGCTCGATCTCTCCGGCGAGCTCGACGACGGCTTCAAGCCGGTGCGCGGCCCGGCGCCCGGCCGGCGGGTCAAGGAATTCCTCGCGGCGCGCAAAAAGCCGGAGACGGCGCGCCGCCAGGCCTGAGGCGCCAAGCCTGAAACGCCTGGGACCGTCAGCCTTTTTGCAAGGCTAGATCGATCACCCTGATCAGTGCGGCCGCCGCCTGCCGTTGTTGGTCCGGATCGCTGATGCGCGTCTTCATGCCTTCCAGCCCGTCGAGCAGCATGTCGGCCAGCAATTTTGCCGACAAGCCCTTGGCGGCAAGATCGACGCCGTTTCCGACTGCCTCGTCCTCGATCGCCGTGGCGACGTGCTCGACAAGACCGCCGCGCCAGCATCCGACCAGATCAGCCACACTCGATTTCATGTCGAGGAGCTCGGCGCCATGTGGAGAGGTGACGACGGCGCGCATCATCGAGATCAGCGCTTCGTCGATGGCCCGCGTCATGCGCTCGGCGAAGGCGCCGTCGGCGGCAAGTGCCGTTTTCGCCTGCTCGATCGAACGGCCGAGCAGCATCATGGCTATGGCGCGGAAAATGTCGGTCTTGTTCTTGAACAGAAGGTAGAGTGCCGGCCGCGACATGTCGGCGGCGCGCGCAATATCGTCCATGGTGGTGCGGGCAAAGCCATAGGCCAGAAACACCTTCATCGCGCCGTCGAGGATACGGGCGCGTTTGGGGTCGATGTCGGCGATGTCTTCAATTTCGATCATGGGCAAACACTATCTGCCACGTCTCTATTGACAAAATAACGAAATTTGTCAAGATGTATGAGGACGAAATGGCCAGATAGCCATTTCGCCTCGGGCAGTGGACGACAACAAGGGTATCCCCATGCGCCTCACCGTCGACGGGCAATCGTTCGATATCAATGCCGATCCCGAAATGCCGCTGCTGTGGGCGCTGCGCGATCTCATGGGCAAGACCGGGCCGAAGTTCGGCTGCGGCATTGCCGCTTGTGGCGCCTGCACCGTGCATCTCGACGGCCAGCCGGTGCGTTCCTGCTCATTGCCGGTCGGTCAGGTCAGCGGCGCGGTGACCACCATCGAAGGCATCGGCATCGAGGGCAAGCTGCATCCGGTGCAGCAGGCCTGGCTGGAAGAGCAGGTGGCGCAATGCGGCTATTGCCAGGCCGGCCAGATCATGAGCGCGGTGGCGCTGCTTGATGAGGTCGCGGAGCCGAGCGATGCCGACATCGACAATGCAATGGGCGGCAATCTCTGCCGCTGCGGCACCTATCCGAAGATCCGCGCGGCGATCAGACGAGCCGCCGTTCTCAAGACGGCGGGGCTCTGATCATGGCCAGTGTCGGAAAGATCGCCCGCCGCACGTTTCTCATCGGTGCGGCTGCTATCGCGGGCGGTGTCGCCGTCGGCTATTATTACTACCGCAAACCCTTTCCCAATCCGCTGCAAGGCGATCTCGCCGTGGGTGAGGCGACCTTCAATCCCTATGTGAAGATCGGCGCCGACAACACCATCACCATCGTCGCGCCGCGCGCCGAGATGGGCCAAGGCATTTCGACAACGCTTGCCGCGATGGTCGCCGAAGAACTCGATGTCAGCCTCGATCAGGTCAAGGTCGAGCCCGGCCCGGCGTCCCATGCCTATTACAATGCGGCGATCCTGGAAGAGGGCGGCCCCTTCGCCTTCTTCGACGAGAGCATGACCGCCGAAGCGGTGCGCGCCGGCATGGGCGTCGCCGGAAAATTCCTTGCCTTGCAGGCCACCGGCGGTTCGGCCTCGACACGTGATGGCTTCGACAAGATGCGGCAGGCGGGTGCCGCCGCGCGGCAGATGCTGATTGCGGCGGCCGCGCAAAAGCTCGGTGTCGCTGCCGCCGATCTGGAAACGGCCAATGGCAGGATCCTGCACAAGGCGTCGGGCAAATCGCTGACCTATGGCGATGTCGCTGCAAGCGCTGCCGTAATGGCGCCGCCCGCGGATATCAGGCTCAAGGACAGAGCCGACTGGAAATTGCTGGGGAAGCCGCAAAAGCGGATCGACATGCTGGCCAAGGTCACCGGCGCGCCGATCTTCGGCATCGATGTGACGCTGCCGGACATATTGTTCGGCACGGTCAAGATGAGCCCGCGCTTCTGGGCAAAGCCGGTCAAGGCCGATCTGTCAAAGGCCGAAAAAATGCCTGGCGTGGTCAAGATCGTGCCGATCGAAACGAATTATGGCCACGGCTTCGGCATCATCGCGGAAAACACCTGGGCGGCGTTCAAGGCGGCCGACGCCATCGAGGCCGAATGGGCCGATCCCGAATACCCGCTGGACAGCGCCGCCATTTCCGATGCGCTGAAGCAGGCGCTCGGCACCAAGGGCTCAGTGATGCGCGACAATGGCAACGTCGACACCGCCTTCGCCGATGCGCCGCGCGAAAGGATCGTCGAGGCCGACTATGCCGTGCCGTATCTGGCGCATGCGACGATGGAACCGATGAACGCCACGGCGCGGCTGAAGGACGGCGTGCTCGACATCTGGTGCGGCAACCAGGCGCCGACACTGGTGCGGCAGCTTTGCGCCAATCTGGTCGGTATCGAGCAGAACAAGGTCAACGTCCACACCACCTTCCTCGGCGGCGGCTTCGGCCGGCGCGTCGAGGTCGATTATGCGCTGTGCGCCGCGCTGATGGCGAAGGAGACGGGCGGGCGTCCGATCAAGGTAACCTGGACGCGCGAGGAGGACATGCGCCACGACGCCTACCGCCCGGCAGCCGTCGGCAGGTTCCAGGCGCGGCTTGACGATAACGGCCTGCCGGTCGCAGTCGACATGAAGATCTCCTCGCCGTCGATGATCGCCAGCACCTTGCGCCGGCTGTTTCCCTCGATACCGGCGCTCGGCAACGACAAGTCCATTGTCGACGGCGCCTACAACCAACCCTATACGATCCCGAATTACAGGGTGGCCGGCATAGCGGCCCCCGTCACCATCCCAGTCGGCTCCTGGCGGTCGGTCGGCAGCTCGATCAACGGTTTCTTCCATGAAGGCTTTCTCGACGAGATCGCCGTCGCAGGGAAAACCGACCCGGTCGTACTGCGCAAGACGCTGATGGCCGCCTATCCCGCAGCGGTGAAGGTGGTCGAGAAGGTCGCCGAGATGGCGAAATGGGGCGAGGCGCTGCCCGCCGGCAAGGCCAGGGGCATGGCGTTTACGCTCTCCTTCGGCAGTTGGGTCGGCGAGATCGTCCAGGTCGCCGACACGCCGGCCGGCATCCGCATCGAGAAAGTGTGGATTGCCGCCGATGTCGGCACCGCGCTCGATCCCGGCATCATCGAGGCACAGCTCATCTCCGCCGCCATCTACGGCCTGTCGGCGGCGATGGGTCAGGAAATCACCTTCGCCGACGGCATGGTCGAACAGTCGAATTTCCACGACTACGACGCCATGCGCATCTTCCAGTGCCCGGCCTTCGAAGTCGCCATCCTGGAAAATTTCCACAAGATGGGCGGTGTCGGCGAAGTCGGCACACCGCCGGCCGCTCCGGCGCTCGCCAATGCCGTCTTTGCGCTGACCGGCAAGCGCATCCGCACGCTGCCCTTGTCGAAGGAGGTGGCCTTCGCATGAGATTCTTTGCCACCCTGCTGACGGCTGCTGCCATGCCGTTTACGGCAGCTCCGTTCGCGAGCGCACAGGAAGACCGGGCAAAGCCATCCGCAATGGCCGATGCGGCCAAGGGTCTGGCTGAGTGGGACAAGATCCAGGCGGTGTTCTCGCATCCGCGCTGCGCCGGCTGCCATGTCGCCGACGATCGGCCGCGCTGGTCCGGCGCGCATTATGGCGGAACGCGCGTTCATGCCTTCAATGTCCAGCGCGGCGCCGGCGGCTCGGGCTTCGGCAATCCGGGCCTGCGCTGTACGACCTGCCATTTCTCCAGCAATTCCAATGTGCTGCATGGGCCTCCCGGCGCCGAGAACTGGCATTTGGCGCCGGTCGAGATGGCCTGGTTCGGACAGTCCTCGGCGCAAATCTGCGCCCAGATCAAGGATCCCGCCCGCAATGGCGGCCGCAGCCTCAGGGATGTCGCGCTGCATGTCCGCAACGACAGGTTGGTGGGCTGGGGCTGGGCGCCGGGAAAGGATCGCGAGCCGGCGCCGGGCTCGGCGGAGGAAACTTATCAAGCGATCGAGAACTGGATGGCAGCGGGTGCACCGTGCCCGGCACCGCAATAATCCATCAACTTTTCTGACTATATTGCGGTGCAACTTTGATGTAGAAGCGCGTTTCGCCGATCACGGCAATTTGAACACGGCCTTGCGCGCACCCATATCGGCAGCGCGTCCGAGTTTAGAAGACGCGGTAGTTGTTAGTAGACACGGTCTGGCCAAACCCGCGCACTGGAAAACGACGATGCCGAAATTCAGGTTCCACAAGCTTGCAGCCATTATTGTGCTTATCGGTTTCGCTGCCTGGATGGCGACGGGACAGTTCTCGTCCGTCGGCAGCGCCGTCGCCGACGGCAAGCCCAAGGCAGGCGAAGTCGAGCAGTCCAAGGCCGACGCGGGCAAGCCCCAGACTGGCGAACAGGGGACTGCCAAACCGGGGACAGCCGAAGCCGAACAGCCCAAGGCGGTCTTGCGCACTGTCGCTGTGGTGACGCCGCCGCGGCGGACCTATGCGCGCGCCATCCGCATTTCCGGACTGACCGAGGCCGACAAGCGCGCGGTCCTGGCGACACGCGTTGCCGGCGTCATCGACAAGCTGCCGGTCAAGCAGGGGCAGCATGTCAAGACCGGCGACCTCGTGCTGATGCTCGCTGCCGAGGAAAAGCTTTCGGCGGTCGGCAACGCCAAGCAGCTTGTCGTGCAGAGGCAGGCCGAACTCGCTGCCGCCCAGCGGCTGATGAAAACCGGCAATCTGCCCAAGCTGCAGCTTGATACGGCCCGCTCCAACCTGACGCTGGCCCAGTCGCAACTGGAAGCCGCGCAAGCCGAGCTCGACCGCAATGAAGTCAAGGCGCCCTTCGACGGCGTCATCGACCGGGTGCCGGTGGAGCTTGGCAGTTCGGTGATGCAGGGCGGCGAGGTGGCGACCATCCTGAAGCTCGATCCGGTGATCGCCCGCGGCGAAGTCAGCGAACGTGATCTCGGCTATCTCAAGATCGGCGACGAAGCCAATGTGAGTCTGGTCAGCGGTCAGATCGTCAAGGGCACGGTGCGCTACATCAGCCGGGATGCGTCTTCGGCAACCCGCACCTTCCGCGTCGAGGTCGCCATCCCCAATGGCGATGGCTCCGTGCCGGCCGGCATGACGGCAGAAATCGCGCTCAGCGCCCAGCCGACCGACGCCGTGATGCTGCCGCGCTCGGTGGTGACGCTTGGCGACAAGGGCGATCTCGGCATCCGCGCCGTCGACAAGGACGACAAGGTGGCGTTCTTCCCGATTGACCTGGTCGACGACACACCGACCGGCCTGGTGCTTGGCGGCATTCCCGCCGATGCGCGCATCATCGTCGCCGGCCAGGAACTGGTGAAGGAAGGCGAAGTGGTCAAGCCGGTCGAGGCCGACCAGGCGACCATCCAGAAGCTCTTGGGCGAAGCGACGACCGGGACGCAGTAATCATGGATATCGTCAAACTCGCAATCAACAATGCCCGCCTGACCATTTCGGTGCTGGTGTTCCTCATCCTTGCGGGTGCGGTCGCCTATCAGTCGACACCGAAGGAAGCGGAACCCGACGTTCCGATTCCGATGATGTATGTCAGCCTGATCTATCAAGGCATCTCGCCTGAGGATTCGGAGCGTCTGCTGCTGCGGCCGATGGAAGCCAAGCTGAAAAGCCTCAAAGGCCTGAAAGAGATGCGCTCCGCCGCCTTCCAGGGGGGCGGTTATGTGCTGGTCGAATTCCAGCCGCAGACGGATCTGGCGACGGCACTGCAGGATACGCGCAGCAAGGTGCAGGACGGCAAGGCCGACCTGCCGCAGGCGGCCGAGGAGCCTGTGGTTACCGAAGTCAACATCTCCGAATTTCCCGTTCTCGTCGTGACGCTGTCGGGAGAATTGCCCGAACGCGTGCTGACGGCTGCGGCGCGCGAACTGCGCGACCGCATCGAGGAGGTGCCCGGCGTGCTGGAAGGCGCGCTGCAGGGTGCGCGCGACGACCTCGTCGAAGTCGTCATCGATCCGATGAAACTGTCTTCCTACGGGCTGCAGCTCGACCAGTTGATCGCCGCCGTCGGCGCCTCCAACAGCCTCGTTGCCGCCGGCAACATCGAAGGCTCCGAAGGCAAGTACGCCGTCAAGGTGCCGTCGCTGATCGAGACGCCCGAGGATGTGGCCGCACTTCCGGTCGTCGCCACGCCCAATGCCGTGGTGCAGGCCAAGGACATCGCCACCATCCGCTCGACCTTCGCGGACGCCGAAACGATCACTCGTCTTAACGGCAAGCCTGCCATCGCCATCGAAGTCAAGAAGCGCATCGGCTCCAACCTGATCGACACGATCGGCCAGGTCACGGCCGTGTCCGACGCCTTCGTCAAGACGATGCCGGAAGGCATGCATGTCACCTACACGCAGGACAAGTCGGTCTTCGTCAACCAACTGCTCAGCGATCTGCAGAACCACGTCATGATCGCCGTGATCCTGGTGTTCATCGTCATTCTCTATGCGCTGTCGGGTCGCGCGTCGGTGCTGATCGGGCTGGCCATTCCGTCGTCCTTCCTGATCGGCATCCTGCTGCTCGCGATGATGGGCTACACGATCAACATGATCGTGCTGTTCAGCCTCATCCTGGCTGTCGGCATGCTGGTCGACGACGCCATCATCGTCACCGAATTCGCCGAGCGGCGCATGAGCGAAGGCATGCCGAAGGAAGAAGCCTTCGCGCTTGCCGCCAAGCGCATGGCCGGTCCGGTCATTGCCGCGACGATGACGCGTATCGCAGCCTTTTCGCCGCTGCTGTTCTGGCCAGGCATCATCGGCGACTTCATGAAATACATGCCGATCACGCTGATCGTCACGCTGTCGGCGTCGATGCTCTATGCGCTGGTTTTCGCGCCGACGCTGGGCGCCCTGTTCGCCAAGGCGCCGCCGCATCACGAGGATGACAATGGCGACGGCTGGTACATGGCGGTGGTCAAGCAGGCGGTGCGCTTTCCGATCACCGTGCTTGTCCTCACCGTCGCCCTTCTGTTCGGCGTCGGCTTTGCCTATTCGAAATATGGCGCCGGCGTCGAGTTCTTCCCGAACGTCGAGCCCGACTACGGCCTGCTCTATGTGCATGCCCGCGGCAATCTCTCGCTCGCCGAAATGGATGCCGCCACCAAGACCGCGGAGAACCGGCTGCTCGGCTGGCCGGGCGTGAAATCGGTCTATACCCGTGTCGGCAAGACGCAAGGCGGCGGCCAGGATATTCCCGAGGACGTGGTCGGCGTCATCCAGTACGAATTCGTCGACTGGCGCGAGCGCAAATCCGCGAACCTGATCCTCGACGAATTGCGCGGCGTCATGGCTGGCATTCCCGGCGTCGATGTCGAGGTCCGTGTGCCCGAGGCCGGTCCGCCGACAGGCAAGCCGATCCAGATCAGGCTCTCGGCCGTCGACCCGAAAGGGCTCGACGACAAGGCCCGCGCCGTTGCCGCGCGCATCGCCAAGGTGCCCGGCGTCATCGACATATCCGACGGCCTGCCACCGCCCGGCGTCGACTGGGCGCTCGAGGTCGATCGCGCCAAGGCGGCGCAATATGGCATCAGCCCGACCTCGGTTGGCACAGTGGTGCAACTGGTGACGAACGGGCTGAAGCTCAGCGAGTACCGGCCCGCCGGGGCGGACGACGCCGTCGACATCAGGCTGCGCCTGCCTGAGGACCGGCGTACGCTGTCGACGCTCGACGAACTCAGGGTGCAGACCTCGCAGGGATCGGTGCCGATCTCGAACTTCGTCGTGCGCAAGCCGGAGCCGACGGTCGGCATCCTCAACCGCATCGACGGCGCGCGCACGGTGGTCGTCCAGGCCAACGTCGCCGCCGGCGCCCAGGTCGCGAATGTGCAGCAACAGGTCACCCAGGCTGTCACCGAGATGGATCTCGGCAGCGGCATACGCTGGAAGCTCGCCGGCTCGAACGAGGACAGCGCGGAAGCCAGCGCCTTCCTCAGCAAGGCCTTCGGCGCGGCGATCTTCCTGATCTTCCTCGTGCTTCTGGCGCAGTTCAACAAATTCACCAGCGTCTGGCTGGTGCTGTCCTGCGTGGTCATGGCGACGATCGGCGTGTTCCTCGGGCTTCTGCTGACGGGCGAGGCATTCGGCATCGTCATGTCGGGTATCGGCGTCATCGCGCTGGCCGGCGTGGTGGTGAACAACAACATCGTGCTGATCGACACTTACGACCGGCTGCGCGAGGAAGGCTGGGACAAGGTCGAAGCGGTGCTGCAGACCTGCCGCGAGCGTGCCCGCCCGGTGGTGCTGACGGCGGTCTCGGCGATCCTCGGCGTGCTGCCGATCGCCTTCGGCCTCGGCCTCGAAATCTTCCGTCACGAGACCACGATCAACGCGCCGTCGACGCAATGGTGGATTTCGCTGTCCTCCGCGATCGTCTTCGGCCTGTCCTTCGCCACAGTGCTGACGCTGGTGGTGACGCCGTCGATGCTGATGGTGTTCACCCGCGCCAAGGTCAAGCCCGGAGCACGGCGCGGCTGGTTCAGCCGCCTGTTCCGGCGCGGCAAGGGCGAGGTTTCCGCACCGGAGGCTTCGGAGCCAGAACTGGGTGTGGAACCCGAGACAGCCTTCCCGAAGGCGGCCGAATAGGCCCTCTCTTTAGCCAGATAAGATAAAAGGCCGCCGGGGAACAACCCGGCGGCCTTTTGCATTGTCCTGTCATCCAAGACCTCAAAGCGGGGATTTTCACATGACGCTAAGCACCATTCTCATCATCATTCTGATCCTCATCCTGATCGGCGCGGTGCCGGCATGGCCGCATTCGCGTGCCTGGGGCTATGGGCCGTCCGGTATCGTCGGCGTCCTTCTGGTGGTGCTTCTGATATTGCTGCTGATGGGCAGGATCTGATCAGGCAGCCTTTTGCTCGCCTGTGTCCGCTACAGGCAAGATGCCGATATCGAAAAGGGCTTCGGCGACTGCCTTGTCCCGCGGCGTATGCGGGACACCGCCGATGATCTCAACGAGCCTGGCGGAAACAAGGCGGTGCGGCTCAAAACGCAGATAGGACATCGCGACGATCTCGCGCCACATCGCCACGAACGGGCTGCCGGCGCGCAGCACCCACCACGGCATCGAAGTCAGTTTCAAATTGCGTCCCAAGGCCTTTTCCGATGCCGCCTTGATCTCCAGGTCGGTGACGGCATGGCCCGGAAAGTTCAGCGCTTCGTAGGAGCCGAGCTTGTCCAGATTCTGCGCCAGCCCGACGAATGCCTTGGCGAGGTCCGGCAGGTAGGCCCATTCATGCACGAGGTCGACCGGCCCGGGAGCGGTATAGACGCCCTTGTTCATCTTGGCGGCAACGATCAGGTCGAACCACGATCCAGTGCCGGTGCCGCCGAAGAAATCGCCGGCCCTGAGAAGAATGGTGCGCACCCGGCCGGCCTCGGCCTCGCGCCGAAAAAGCTCTTCCATGGCGACGCGGATGCGGCCCTTTTCGGTCGTCGGATGGAACGGCGTGTCTTCGCCGATCACCGCTGGCATTGGCGATCCGTAATTGTAGACATTGCCTGGCGCGAGGTGCAGGGCGCCGTTCGCCCGGCAGGCTGCCATGACGTTCTCAGCCATCGGCAGGCACTTGCCCCAGTCGGTGTAGATCGGGTTGAGGCCGTTGAAGATGATGTCGACGCCTTCTGTGGCGCGAATCAGCGCTTCGCGGTCGAGCCCGTCGCCGGCGACGGCCGTGGCGCCGTTGAGTTCCGCCGGCACCTTGCCGCCGCGGGTGACAGCGCGCACATCGTAGCCTGCCTCGATGAAGGCCTTGGCCACCACGCGGCCGAGCCTGCCATTGGCGCCGAGAATTGCGATCTTGGTCATTGTTCGTCTCCGTGTTTGCGTTAGAACCCCAATGTGATGCCTTTGCGAATGAATGAAAATTGACTGAAATCGGCGATCTGATATTCATTATTGAATGGATATCGACTGGAACCTGATCAAGAGTTTCGTCACCGTGGCGGAAACCGGCAGCCTGTCGGCCGCCGCGCGAAAACTGGCCGCGGGCCAGCCGACGCTCGGCCGCCATATCGGCGAGCTGGAGCAGGCGCTTGGCGTCACGCTGTTCAGGCGCGGGCGGCGCGGCTATGCGCTGACTGAAGCCGGCAGCACGCTCTATGAGCGCGGCCGGGCGGTAAGCGAGCAGGCGAGCGCCTTTTCGCTGCTGGCGCTGGGGTCGGTCGAGGCGATCGAAGGCGCCGTGCGCATCGCCGCCAGCGAAGTGGTGGCGGCCTATGTCCTGCCGGAGATGACGGCGCGGCTCGGGATGGAGGAACCCGGCATCGAGGTCGAGATCGTGGCGTCGAACCAGGTCGAGAATCTCCTGCGCCGCGACGCCGACATCGCCATCCGCATGGTCAAGCCGGCGCAGAACGAGCTGCTGGCGCGCAAGGTCACCGACATTCCGCTGCGCGCCTGCGGGGCAAGATCCTATCTCGACCGGCGTGGCCGTCCGCGCCAAGCCGGCGATCTTGCCGGCCACGATCTGATCGGCTTCGACCGTGGCGACGAGATCATTCGCGGCTTTGCCCAGCTCGGCGTCCCGCTCACCCGCAACGCCTTCCGCTTCAGGACCGACAACCAGATCGTGCTGTGGGAGGCAGTGCGGGCGGGAAACGGCATCGGCTTCGGCCAGGAGCCGCTGGCCGAGCGCGATCCGCTGGTGGAGACGCTGCTGCCCGGCCTCTCATTGCCAACGCTGCCGGTGTGGCTGGCCATGCATCGCGATGTGCGCACCAGCGTACGCATCCGCCGGGTGGCGGATTTTCTCCACGAAGAGCTGAAACGCTATTCGGCCGGGGCCGGCTCCGGAGCGAATTCGGCGCGGTGAGCAAGCCCGGCCATCAGAAGAACGATCACCAGCAGCCCCGACAGCGCGACGAAGATCGGGCCGAAGCTCGAATGCTCGGCGACGAAGCCGATTGCCGATGGCGCCACCAGAATGCCTGAGTAACCCATGGTGGTGACGACGCTCATGCCGGTGCCCGACGACATGCCTTCCTGGTTGCCGCCGGCCGAAAACAGGATCGGCACCATGTTGGCGATGCCGAGGCCGCAAAAGGCAAAAGCCGCGATGGCGATGTAAGGCGAGGGCGCCAGCCCGGCCACCAGCATGCCGGCGGCGGCGGCAAGGGCCGAGATGCGCAGCGTCATCACCGCACCGAAGCGGTTGCGCACGCCGTCGCCAAAGAAACGCATGACGGCCATGATGCCGGAAAAGGCGGCGTAAGCCAGGCCGGCGATGGCAAGATCGGCGCCGAGCTCCTGCTGGAGATACAGCGCCGCCCAATCCAGCACCGCGCCTTCGGAGATCATCGTCAGCAGCGCCATCAGCCCGATCAGATAGACCAGCGGATTTCCAGGCAGCGTGAATTTGCGATGCCCGGCGACCGGTCCTGGAGACGGTTTGTCCTCGGCGATCAGGTAGCGGACCGCTGCGGCAACCGCAACAAAGGCCAGAGCCGTCACCACCGTCGCATGGGCGAGATGACCATAGTTCTGGATGGCGAAACCACCGAGAGCGCCGCCGGCGAAACCACCAAGGCTCCAGAAGCCGTGCGACGACGACATGATGGCGCGGGACAGCCGCCGTTCCACCACCACCGCATTGGCGTTCATGGCGACGTCCATGCCGCCGATCGAACCACCGAAGATGAACATGGCGATGGCCGCCAGCGGCACATTAGGGGCAAGCGCCACCGCCAGCAGGCCGAAGCTGCCGCACAGACCGAACCAGCGCAGCACGGTGCGCGAACCATGCCTGGAGATCAGGTGGCCGCACCAGGTCATTGCCACAACGGCGCCGGCGCCGAACAGAAGGATCAGCAGACCGAGCGTGAACTTCGAGATGTCGAGCCGGGTCAGGAACACCGGGATCTGCGGCGCCCAGCTACCGGTCAGGAAGCCGTTGGCGAGGAAGATGGCGGCCACGGCCCATCGCCCGCGAATGGCGGTCTGCATGACGTTTTGCGCGTGCATCGCGTAGAATCCGGTCAAAATTGGCTTTGCGCGGCAAATTAGATCGATTCAATTTTCAGTCAAGCGCTGGTCGTAAGGAAATGCTTGGACCAACGGCCGAAATAGGATCGGCATCGTTCTTGGCGGACTACCTACGTTGGAGATTAGCGGAAACGCTTCTCTCTTCGTCATCCACGGGCAGAGCAAGGAGCGTAGCGACGCGGCGCAGACCCGAGGATCCATACCACGACTTCTGAGCGATACTATGGTGCAGAACTAGCTCTGGCTGGAGCGCCACAACCATCATCCTGAACCGCTGTGCTCGTGCCGACCGTCACGGCAGGGATACTAGGGTCTCCGCGACGTCGCTTCGCGACTGCTTCGCCCTAGGATGACGAAGCCGCGAAAGCTTGGCCCATCCCAGAAGCCGGAAGAAGGTGGCCAGAGGCCGCTCGCCCTACAAGGTTCGCTAATGATCCCTGGGACGTCTTGCCTCGAATTCCGCCTTCTTGGCGTCGGAGGCGTCAAGCTGGTTGAGCGCCTGCCATTCGGCATAGGGCATGCCGTAGATGATCTCGCGCGACTGGTCATTGCTAAGGTCGACGCCCTCGGCCTCGGCGGCCTCGCGATACCAGTTGGACAGGCAGTTGCGGCAGAAGCCGGCGAGGTTCATCAGGTCGATGTTCTGGACATCGCCGCGCTCGCGCAGATGCGCGACCAGACGGCGGAAGGCGGCGGCCTCGAAATCGCGTCTTTGCTCGTCGCTGAGTTCGGTCATGGCTTGTCGGCCTCCTTGGGCCTCCTTCACAGCGGCCCGGTGCGCGAGCCGAACATTTTCACCTGACGTATATCGGGACGGCGGTCGATCGCGTCAACGATCGGCGCCAGCCGTTCGGCCCATGCCAGCGCGCCCTTGCTATCGGCGATCAGATCCTGGCGGATCTCGATCAGCGCATGGGCAAAGCCGTTGACGATGGCATGCCTGAACATGGTGTCGCCGCGCAAGGCGCCGTCATAGGGTTCGTTGTCGCCGACGACGAGGCTCTCGTCGGCCGCCAGCATGTCGACCAGCGGCCGCGCCACCCGGTCGTCGCGATCCCATAGGATGCCGACATGCCATGGGCGCACAAAGCCCTGCATGACCGGGGTAAACGAATGCACCGAGAAGATGAAAGGCGCGTGTGCGGAAGCCCGCGCCACCGAGGCGATCATGGCGCCGACCGCGTCGTGATAGGGCCGGTAGAAGCGGTCGAGCCGCCTTTCGCGCTCTTCCCAGGCAATAGGATAGTTTCCCGGCACGACGGTGCCGTCATAGAGCTGGCGGATCAGCGTCGGGTCGTCCTCGCCACGATTGGGATCGATCAGCAGCCGCGAAAAATTGGCGAGCACCGCCGGCGCGCCGAGCAGGGCCGCCAGTTCGCGCGTCACCATCTCAACGCCGATGTCATAGGCGATGTGGCGGTCGAATTCCGCCGCCGGCAGGCCGAGGCTGCCATATTCTTGCGGCAGGTCGCGGCGGGCATGGTCGGCCAAAAGCACGATGCCTCGCTTGCGGTCGCCCTCGACGATATCGAAAGGCGCGAAAACTGTGGATCGGGTCATTGGCGGGAAATGGTCTGTTCGCTGGCTTCCGGGGAGGGTGGTATCGTCATTCCACGAAGCGGACGCCTGCGCAATGCCGTTGTTTGGCCAAGGTTTCCGCGGAAATCTGGCGGATGGCGGCGGACACTGCGCCAGGGCGTTTCTAAATCGATTGGAATTGGGCAAAACGGCGCGTTGACATGCGCCCGGACTTTTCCGAAAAGGGGCGTTGAGAGATGCAAATGTGGTTCTTGAGGGGTTTCAGGATGGGTTCCGCCGGCAGGCCGCGCGTGCGCACCGCCTTCGCCATGCCGCTCCTGAGCCTTGCCGCCGGCCTGTCGGCGCTGGTTGCCGCCTCGCCGGCGCGCGCCGATTTCCGCGTCTGCAACGCCACGCAGAACCTGGTTGGCGTCGGCATCGGCTATCGCGCCAAGGCCGGCTGGATCACCGAGGGCTGGTGGCACATCGAAGGGTCGAGCTGCAAGACGCTGATCGAAGGGCCGCTGTCATCAAGGTTTTACTATCTTTATGCAGAAGACGCCGAGCGCGGCGGACGCTGGGATGGCCCGATCAACATGTGCGTGGCCGAAAAAGAGTTCAAGATCGCCGGCGTTACCGATTGCGTCGCCCGGGGCTTCCAGCGCGCCGGATTCCAGGAATATGACACGGGCGAGCAGGCAAGCTGGATGGTCCAACTCACCGACGAGCCCGCAACGGAAGGCGCTCCAGCCGCCCCGGGAACGAACAGTCAATGAGACGCAGCCGCAAGGTCAAGATCCTCGCCACCATCGGTCCGGCTTCCTCTTCCGAGGAGATGCTGAAGAAGCTTTTCGAAGCCGGCGCCGACGTGTTCCGCATCAATATGAGCCACACCGATCACGAGCTGATGCGCACGCTTGTCGGCCGCATCCGCAACGTCGAGAAAGCGGTCGGCCGGCCGATCGGCATTCTCGCCGACCTGCAAGGGCCGAAGCTGCGCGTCGGCAAATTCGCCAATGGCAAGGAGGTGCTGAAGCCTGGCCAGACCTTCACGCTCGACGACAATCCCGAGCCCGGCACCTCGACAAGGGTCTATCTGCCGCATCCCGAAATCCTGAGCTCGGTCGAGGCCGGTGACCGTCTCTTGATCGACGACGGCAAGCTCGAGCTGAAGGCGGTGAAGAGCAACGGCAAGGCGATCGTCTGCACAGTCGTTGCCGGCACCACCATTTCCGACAAGAAGGGCGTCAGCCTGCCCGATACCGACCTGCCGGTCGGGGCGCTGACCGAAAAGGACCGCAAGGACCTCGACGCGGTGCTGGCCGAGAGCGTCGACTGGGTGGCGCTGTCGTTCGTGCAGCGGCCGGAGGATCTGGCGGAGGCTCGCAAGATCGCGCGTGGCCGGGCGCTGATCATGGCCAAGATCGAAAAGCCGCAAGCCGTCGCCCGGCTGGCCGAGATCATCGACCTTTCGGATGCGCTGATGGTCGCCCGCGGCGATCTCGGCGTCGAGATGCCGCTCGAGGCGGTGCCCGGCATCCAGAAGCAGATCACGCGCGCCGCGCGCCGCGCCGGCAAGCCGGTGGTGGTCGCCACGCAGATGCTGGAATCGATGATCACCGCACCGGTGCCGACCCGCGCCGAAGTGTCTGACGTGTCGATCGCCGTGTTCGAAGGCGCCGACGCCATCATGCTGTCGGCCGAATCCGCCGCCGGCGCCTATCCGGTCGAGGCAGTGGCGATGATGAACCGGATCGCCACCAAGGTCGAAACCGATCCGACCTATGCCGGCATCATCAACGCGCAGCGCTCGGAGCCGGAAGCGACCGGCGCCGACGCCATTTCGCTCGCCGCCCGCGAAATCGCCGAGACGCTGAAACTGTCGGCGATCATCACCTATACGGCGTCCGGCACGACCGGCCTGCGCGCCGCGCGCGAACGGCCGCAGGTGCCGATCATAGCGCTGTCGCCGATCCTCAACACGGCGCGGCGGCTGTCGCTGTTGTGGGGCACGCATTGTGTTGTTTCGCCCGATGCGACCGACCTCGACGACATGGTCGACCGCGCCTGCCGCATCGCTTTGGACGAGGGGTTCGGCAAGCCGGGCGACCGGGTCATCATCACGGCCGGCGTGCCGCTGAGGACGCCGGGCTCCACCAACATGCTGCGCATCGCCTATGTCGGGTCGGACGTGCAGGCCAGCCGTTAGGCTGGCTCTTTGGCGAGTCGAACACCAGGCCAGTACTGCAACCGTCTCACGGAACTTGTCGACGTCGGCAGCGCTTCGCTGAAAGTCTCTAGCTGCGGCGGGAGAGCCACTCAAATCGGCGCGAGTTCGGCCTCCGGCACCTTGAGGTCGGCGCATTTGCCGGCGCCGTAAGTGTCGCTGGCGATCCGTGCTTCCACGGTCTTTGCCATTGCCGGCAGGTCCACGTCCTTGCCCGCGACCTTTTCGATCGCGCCGATGACGAGATCGGGTGCGATCCAGTCGGGCTTGTGGCCGAGATTGTGGACCCAGACCAGCTCGGCGCCTTGTATGTCACGCTCAAGGCCGACCGAATGGATCGTCGCGTAGACCACCTTGTCGCGGTCGCCCGAGATGACCACCGTCGGCGCCTTGATGTCGCCGTAGCGCGGCGCGGCGCCGAGCACGTAGCGATAGAGCCCCGCGACATCAACGGCATTGGCGCGGAAGGCGCTCGGCCGCAGTACCAGCGGGATCGAAGTCGCGTCGACATAGTTGTCCGGCACCCTGTTGGGCGCGAAGACGCAGGCGGTGGCGTCGGCCATCCGCAGCGTTCCAGCCGGATAGCTCAGCGTCTCCGAGAACAGCCAGCCGATCACCGGAATGGCCGTCAAATTGTAATACCAGGCGGTCGCACCGCCCGGCCAGGGATGGGTGGCGGGCGAAATGAAGACCAGGCCGAGCGTCTTGTCGGGATGCCCGCGGCCGAAGGCGGTGGTTATCGCGCCACCGAAGGAATGGCCGACGATGATGGCCTGCTTGATGCCGAGACGGTCCATCAGTACCGCGATGGTGTTCGCCTGCGCCTCCGGGGTCTCGTTGTTGCCGGGACCGCGCCCCGACCAGCCGAAACCCGGGCGGTCGAGGAACAGGATCTCGGCGCGGCCTTCAAGCAACGGCCTCAGCGGCAGCATCTGATCCCGAAGGTTGGCGCTGGCGCCGTGGATGAAGACGATCGGCGGCAGGTCCGCATTGGCGGGTGCTGGAACATGGACGTAGTGGATGCGGGCGCCATCGACATCGGCGAACTCACCGACAGGCGGGTTGCGGCGCTCGATCAGCCATGCGCCCGCGCGAGTAACGCCTCCAAGGGCGAACACAAGCGCCATCAGGAAGGCGAGCGCGGCATAGATCAGGTTCATGGGGGCAGGTACGGAGCGGAGCGGAATTAGTTTGGGAGTAGGGGAGTAGGGGAGTAGGGGAGTAGGGGAGGGTGCATGTGTTTCACAGTGCAATCCAACCCACTCACATATTGCCTTACTCCCCTATTCCCTTACAGATATCAAATGCCTTCGCCGGCAAGTTCTTCCGAAAGCGTGGCGACCTGATCCTGGGCGTTGCGCATCATCGGATAGATGGTGAGCACGCGTTGCCAGGCTTCCAGCGCGGACTGCTTGTGGCCGGTCGCGGCCATGATCTGCGCCAGGCCGGAAAGCGCACCGAAATGGCGTGGCTCGAGCCGCAGCGTCTGGTCGATGTCCGACATCGATTTTCCAAAGTTCTTCATCATGAAATGCACGGTGGCGCGCCGGTTCCAGCCTTCGGCATAGTTCGGCTGCAAGGTCACCACCTGATCGAGGAAATCGAGCGCCACGTCGAACTTCTGGTTTTCGATCGCCTTTTGCGACCACTGCATCATCAGGTCGATGGAGGCGCTGCCGGATTGGAACCATTCGCTCCAGATGCGGCCGGCGATGCGCTCCGCGGCCTTTTCGTTGCGCTCGCGCTTCAGGTCGACAAACAGTTGGTCGAGCCTTGCCTCTTTGGTCGTGACAACCGGAGGAGTGGCCGGGTCTTCCGCTTGAGCCGGAAGCGAGATCGAACCGAAAAGAAAAAGGGCCGCGAGAAATGCAAAACGAATCCGCATCGCCGGAATTTAACCCCGGACGGCGGATCGTCAAACTGAATTTAGCGTGAGAGGGCCGGTATACCGGCAATTACATCATGCGAGCGGAGGCACGCAGCCTCCGGCCGCAAGCTCAGCCCTGGCGCGCCTTGTAACGTGGGGCAGTCTTGTTGATGATGTAGACGCGGCCCTTGCGACGAACCAGCTGGTTGTCGCGATGACGCGCCTTCAGCGCCTTGAGCGAATTCTTGATCTTCATGGTCTTGCCCGTCGGTCTGGGCCCGGTCTCGGGCCGAATTATTAAGGCGCGCCCGGAAAGCGCGCCTTTGAATGTGTGCGTGGCTCA
This sequence comes from Mesorhizobium sp. STM 4661, assembly GCF_000359125.1. Taxonomy (GTDB): domain Bacteria; phylum Pseudomonadota; class Alphaproteobacteria; order Rhizobiales; family Rhizobiaceae; genus Mesorhizobium. The sequence goes on from NZ_CAAF010000020.1 coordinate 44,204, forward strand.
TAAACGAGGAGTCTTGCCCGTGTCAACCGCAAGCATGCTTCATAGATGCAGCTAGTGGTGAAAGTCTGACACTTGGTACCGGTGGACGGCAAGAACCGACCCTTCTCAGACCTTCCATCGAGCTCAGCCTACGGCAGGCCTTGACCCGTTGCGGTCGTCGCGCAGCCCGTTCCGAATATCCGACATGGGTGGAAAGCGGACACTGGCCTTCCAGATGTCTTCGTGCCGAACGTACACTCCGCTATGACAAAGCGCGTCGCCCACCAAGGACGGCAAGTTAGCGTCGCAAAAGGAAACACCCACCTTTGACAACTCTTTCGATAGGCCAAACAGCGAGAAAATTGTAAATATAACTCCAAAGATCGCAAACAATATAGCCAAGCTTCTGGATGCTCGACGCGAGCTAAGACTCTCAATCCTCCCAGTCGCAGGCTCGAAGAAGCCACGGGATCGCTCACCTTCTGCGTGGATGGGAGTGCTAGATCCATAGGCTGACGTGCGGTTTCGTCCTGCGAACTCGCCGTCGTTTCAAACATCGGGCTGAACGTACTGCCTTCTCCGTCTTGATTTTCTACAAGACCGGTGACTAGGACGTTGACAGGCAGAGTTTCCCTGGAAAATCGAACTTCGTTCCGATAGAGTCTAATGCCCGCAGCGCAGATAACGACGCCTACACCTGCAAGAAAAAGGCAGATCAGAACACCCATCTTACTCGCTCCAGTTAGACCTCCGCCTGCTCCGACATAACACGGTAGCCGGACGCTCTAAAGTCGCGATCTTTCTTGTAAATTGCCCCGACCATGTTCGCTGCTCATCCTTAGTACAAAAAGGCCTCGCCAGCATTCGTTTAGCCGGCCGGATACAGGCAAGGAAAGCTTGCCGTCGGCGATCTCGACGCGACGGGCGCTGCAATGCAGTCGGGACACTCCCAGCGACGGCGCTGCTTGCGGTTAGCTGAAGGTGTGTGACGGCAATGTCCGCAACGGGGTCGGAAGCAGTCAAATGTCCAACTGCCACCAAATTCCGCTCCTGGCTCGACCAAGTCGATCCAGCGAGTAACCGAAACGACAAAGAACCACCCTGCGCTGCCTTACGCGTCGGGTACCAAGCGTCAGGCTTTTCTGCTCTATCGACGGCCTCAGCGCGACGACGTTCAATAGCCTTCAACCGCGACGGCTGATCCGCGTGAAATGGCCCATCTTGCGGCCAGGCCGGGCCTCGGCCTTGCCATAGAGATGCAGCATCAGGTCGGGCTCGGCGAGCAGGGCTGGAACGCGCAAGACATCGTCGCCGATCAGGTTTTCCATGACGCAGTCAAAATGGCGGCCGGGATTTCCCAGCGGCAGGCCGGCGACGGCGCGAATGTGCTGCTCGAACTGCGAGACGGTGCAGGCGGCTTCAGTCCAGTGGCCGGAATTGTGGACGCGCGGCGCGATCTCGTTGGCCAGCAACGAACCGTCGGCAAGGACAAAGAATTCGACGCCGATGACGCCGACATAGTCCAGCGCCGCGAGTATCCTTGCCGCCGCCGCCTGCGCTGTCGCTGCTGTTTCGGACCTTATCCTGGCCGGCAGGGTCGAGCTGTGCAGTATGCCGTCGCGGTGGACATTCTCGGCCGGATCATAGGCGGCGAGCGAACCGTCGATGCCGCGCGCCGCGATCACCGAAATCTCGCGCTCGAAGGCGACGAAGGATTCGAGGATCAGCGGCACATTGCCCAGCGCCTCGCAGGTGCCGGCAAAGCCGCCCGTTTCCATGTTGCGGAAGACGCGCTGGCCCTTGCCGTCGTAGCCCATGCGCCGCGTCTTCAATATGCCGCTGCCGTCGAACTTTTTCAGCGCCACCGTCAGTTCATCGTCATTGTCGACGGGACGGAAATCCGCGGTTTGTATGCCGCTGCCGTTGAGGAATTTTTTCTCCGCCACCCGGTCCTGCGCCACTTCCAGCGCGCGCGCCGGCGGATAGACCGGAACCGTGGCGGCAAGCGCGCTGGCTGCCACGACCGGCACGTTCTCGAACTCGTAGGTGACGACGGCGCTGACTGCTGCCAGTTCGGCAAGTGCCGCCGTATCGTCATAGGCAGCAACAATCTGCCGGTTGGCAACCTGTGCGGCCGGGCAATCCGCCTGCGGCTCGAGGATAACGATGCGGTAGCCGAGACGTGCCGCTGATATGGCCAGCATGCGGCCGAGCTGGCCGCCGCCGATGATCCCGATGGTCGATCCCGCGGGCAGGCTCACGGCGCGTCCGTGGGTTCGGCTGCGACCTTGGCGGTCTGGGCGGCGCGCCAGCTATCCAGCCGGGCAGCCAGTTCTTCGTCGTTCAGCGCCAGCACGGCTGCGGCCAAAAGGGCGGCGTTGGTGGCACCCGCCTTGCCGATGGCCAGCGTGCCGACCGGAATGCCGGCCGGCATCTGCACGATGGAGAGCAACGAATCCTGTCCGGACAGCACCTTCGATTCCACCGGCACGCCGAAAACCGGCAGCGGCGTCATCGCCGCCGTCATGCCGGGCAGGTGTGCTGCACCGCCGGCGCCGGCAATAATCACCTGAAAACCGGCCGCCTTGGCGCCCTTGGCGAAATCATAGAGCCGGTCGGGGGTGCGATGCGCCGAGACGATCAGCCTTTTGTGCGGGATGCCCAGCGCCTCCAGCGTCTCGGCGGCGTGGCGCATCGTCGCCCAGTCGGACTGGCTGCCCATGATGATGGCGACGTCGGCGCGTTGATCGTCCAAGCTTCTGCTCCCGGCGGCAAAGGCGCGCATTAGCCGAATTCGGTGAGAGCCGCAAGGATTGCCGCCGCCAGCCAGCATTCGCGCGCATGGTTCCGTCGTTGTCGAAGCAACAGCCGAACGAGTCGACCAGCTCTAATCCGGCCAGCGCAAGGCGCCGGACGACACCTTGCGCGCCTCTTTCATGGCGTCCGCAGGTCGCTCGGACGCGGTCAACACCGCCCGCATGCGCTCGGCGACGATCTCCGCCTCGCCGGGATGAAGATTGCAGGGGTCGAGGAAGAAGTGGCCGCGCTCCACCTCGTGGTTGCGCACGATGATGGGAGGCGAGCCTGCCGCCAGCGCCGAGGCGAGGCCGGCGGCGCTGAAGCGGCTTTCCGGCCGGACGAAGACCTGCAGGCGGTCGAGCGGGTTGGCGGTCGGATCGGGGATGATCTCGGCGCTAATTCCGGCAATGTCTTGCAAGGCGTCCTTCCACAGATTGAGCGCCGCTTCCTCCCTCTGCCGGATGCCGGCATGGTCACGCTTTTCCCAGGCTTCGAGTGCCGCCATGGTGCCGGCGATGCTTTCCTTGCCGATCTTCATGGCGCGCGCAACACCACGGTTCTGGAGATAGGCGGCGCGTACCAGATCCTTGCGCCCTGTCACGATGCCGCTGGTCGGCCCCGAGAGGAATTTGTGCCCGCTGTAGATGACGATGTCGGCGCCGCGCGCAAGGAATCCGCGCAGATCATATTCCGAGGCGGCGTCGACAATCACCGGAACACCCTTGGCGTGGCAGATCTCGCAGAATTCCTCCAGCGACAGCATGCCGTATTGCACGGTGTGGTGGGCAACGACGTAGAGGCCGGCCGCCGTGCGGTCCCGGATCGCGTCGCGCACATGGTAATCCTGCGTGACACTGACCGTGCCGGCCGGGATGGTCCTGGCCCCGGCAAGGCGGATCGACTGGTCGATCGGCGCGCCGTAATTGACGATGTGGCCGAGCTGTACGATGACCTCCGACTTCAGCCCTTCCGTGTCGTCCGGCAGCCGCTCGATCGCGAGCAGATTGGTGCCGGTCATGGCGCCGGCAATCGCCATGGTGATGCCGCTGGCACAGCAAGCGGTGATGAAGCCGGCCTCACCGCCGGTGAGGCGCGCGACGACCGTGCTTGCGGCACGTTGCAGATCGTCCATCTCCACCCACTGCGAGGCGATTTCCGCCATCGCGCTGATCGCTTCCGGAACGATGATCGAAGCGCCGAGCGCCGTCATCGTGCCGGAAACATTGATGATCGGGCGAAGGCCGAGCCGTTCGCGGATTGTCGTGTTGGAGCCGTTTGCGGAATAGGTTTTCATCGTTCGCTTATCCATGGGTGAAAAGTCAGGCGGCGATCTCGACGACCGCCTCGATTTCGACTGTGATGTTCCCCGGCAAGGAGCCGACGCCGATCGCCGAGCGGGCATGCCCGCCAATATTATCGAAAACATCGGCGAAAAGATCGGAGCAGCCGTTCACCACTTTCGGGTGGTCGCTGAAGGTCGGGATCGCATTGACGAAGCCAAGCAGCTTGACGATGCGCACGATACGGCTGAGGTCGCCGGCGGCTGCATGCATGACGGCGAGCAGGTTCAAGCCGGTAAGACGGGCATGCGCATAGGCCTCTTCCACCGTGACGTCGTCGCCGACCTTGCCGGTGTAGAACGTGCCATCGGCGCGTAATGGCCCCTGGCCGGAGAGGAAGATGAGCCGTCCGCTCTCGGCATGGGTGACGAAGTTGGCGATGGGTGTCGGCGGCTCGGGCAGGGTCAGGCCCAGTTCGGCGAGCCGGATGTAAGGCGTCATAAAAAGCTCCTTGCGACAGCTTTCGCTGCCCAGTGTCAGAAATGCGAGGCGCGGAACCGCGCCAGGAAGTTGCGAAGGCGTTCGTTCTCGATCTCCGCCCCCAGAATCTCGGCCGGCGGCCCGGCAGCGCTGACGCTGCCATCCGCCATGAAGACGATGCGGCTCGAGGCGTCGCGCGCAAAGGCCATCTCATGCGTGACCATCAGCATCGTCATGCCGTCCTCGGCCAGGCGGCGCACGACCTCGAGCACCTCGCCGACGAGTTCCGGGTCGAGCGCGGAGGTTATTTCGTCAAGGAGCAGGATCTTCGGCTCCATCGCCACGGCGCGGGCAATGCCGACGCGCTGCTGCTGGCCGCCGGAAAGCTCGGCCGGCAAACTGTCGGCCTTGTGGGCGAGGCCGACCCGGCCAAGCCAGTGCTCGGCGATCTGGCGGGCCTCGGCGTCGCTCTTGCCACGCACCTTGCGGAGCCCGAGCATGATGTTACCGGCCGCGGTCAGATGCGGAAAAAGGTTGAAGCTCTGGAACACCATGCCGGTCTCGGCGCGCATCGCCGCCAGATCGCGCTCGCTGCGGCGCTGGCGTGTTGCGGCCTCGCGGTAGCCGACCTCCCTGCCGTCGATGCGGATGGAGCCGCTGTCATAGCTCTCGAGGAAGTTGACGCAGCGCAGCAGCGTGGTCTTGCCGCTGCCGGACGGCCCGATGACCGACACCACCTCGCCGCGCTTTACCTCAAGGCTGACGGCTCGCAGCACCTCGACGGCGCCGAAGGCCTTGGAGACATCGCGTACATCGAGCAGCGCGGCATTGGCGTTTGCGGACATATTGCTATTCCCGAATGAAGGAGAAACGCCGCTCCAACCGCCGGCTGGCGAGCGAAAGGGCATAGTTGACCGCGAAGTAGACGAGCGCGCCGAAGATGTAGAGCGGCATAGCCTCGTAGGTGCGGCCGATGACCTGGTTGATGGCCTGCATCAGGTCGGTGATGCCGAGCAGCGAGACCAGCGCGCTGCCCTTCACCGCATCGGTGACGCCATTGATCCATGGCGGCAGGAAGCGCCTGAACGCCTGCGGGAAGATGACATAGGCCAGGCGCTGGCGAAAGGTCAGGCCGATCGCCATCGCCGCTTCGGACTGCCCCTTCGGGATGGAGGCGACCGCGCCCCTGAGATACTCGACGACCTGCGCCGTCTTGAACAAGGTGAGCGCCAGCACGGCCGCCCAGAAGGACTGCAAATGGACGCCGACGGCGGGCAGGCCGTAATAGACGAAGAAGATGAGCACCAGGATCGGAATGCCGCGGATGGTGTCGCTGAAAATGCGCACCGCCCAGCGCAGTGGAACCGGACCGTAGACGAGCCCGACGCCCATCAATACGCCAGCGATGAGCGACAGCACCACGACCAGCAGCGACACCCAGAGCGTCAGGGCGAAACCCTCGGCCAGGAAGGGCAAGGCGTAGAGAATCTGGCCGAGCATCTAGCGTGCCGCCCTGAACCGGCGCTCGACAAGCCGAAGCGCGAAAAGCAGCACATAGCCCGTCAGCAGATACATGGCCGTCACCACCAGGTAGACCTCCACGATCCGGAACGTGTTGAAGTTGATCCATTGAGCGCCGTAAGTGAGTTCGGGCACCGAGATGACGGAGGCGACCGAGGTGTCCTTGAACAGCGACAGGAAGGTGTTGGAGAGCGCCGGCAGCGTGATGCGCAGCATGGTCGGCAGCCGCACATGGATGAGCCTTTGCCAGGGCGTCAGGCCGATCGCCTTGCCGGCGTCGATCTGGCCGCGCGGAACGGCTTCGAGCCCCGAGCGAAACACCTCGACCAGATAGGCGCCGCTATAGAGCGAGAGCGTGGCGATGAATGAGGTCTGCGCGGAGTAGGCGATGTCGACCACGGTCGGCAGGCCGTAGAAGACCAGATAGACAAGCAGGATCAACGGCACGTTGCGGATGAACTCGACATAGGCGGCGATGACGGCCCGCACCACGCGCCCGGCCGAAACGTACCAGACCGCCAGAACGAGGCCGATGACGATGCCGATGGCGATCGAGATCACGGCGAGCTCGAGGCTGAGCAGCAGCCCGCCCCAGAGCTTGTCGAAATGCCGCCAGATCAGGTTGAAATTGAGGGCATAGCCCATGCGTCCGCCTCAGTGCCAAGGGCCATCGAGGAGAAAGAGGCGGAAGGGCGCCAATTGCCGCCCTTCCGCCAGCTATTCAGATGACCGGAAAGCCGGGATGGCGAGCCGGCGGCTCCAACCCGAAATAGTCCTTGAACGCCGCGTCGTAGAGCGCCGTTTCATGACCGAACATTGCAGTCGCGAAGCTTGTGTTGACGAAGGCCAGCCAGTCGGGATCGCCTTGCCGCAGCGCCGCACCATAAAGCATCGAGAACCAGCTCTTGCCAGCGTCGAAATATTTGTCCGGATTGCGCGAGGCGAGCCAGCGCACCGTCGACAGATCGACCGCGGCCGCGTCGGCGCGCTTCGATTCCAGCGCCTGCAGCACGTTGGCCTGGGTGTCGATTTGCATCACCTGCGACTCCGGCAGGACGATATGCACATTTGCCTCGGCATCGACGTTCTGCAGGATGGAAATCCGCGTCGCCGAACCACCGGCGAGCAGCTTGTCGAAGGTCTTGTTCTCAGCGGTCGGCAGGGTCAGCAACGCCACACCTTCAACATAATAGGGCCTGGAGAAGTTGATCAGCTGCGAGCGCTGGGCGGTCATGGTCATGAACTGGATGGTGATGTCGACCTTGTTGGTGGTCACGTTGGGAATGCGCTGCGCCGGATCCTGCATGACGAATTCAACCTTGGTCGGATCGTCGAAGAGACCCTTGGCGAGAATGCGTCCCATGGTGATGTCCATGCCGACGAGTTCGCCGGCATCGTTTTCGAAGTGCCAGGGCGCGTTGGTGCTGCCGGTGCCGACGATCAGCTTGCCGCGATCGAGAACGGTGCGCAGCAGGCTGTCTGAGGCTGCCTGAGCCGCGGCCTTCTGGACATCGACCGCTGTGGCCGCGCCCATCACGCCCGCCGTTGCCAGCCCGGCCATTCCCAGTTTCAGAAAATCACGTCTCTTGGATGTGTCGTTCACTGCGACCTCCTTTTCGTGTTGTATTCCCCTTTGCAACACATGCGTCAGTGGCAATTTGTCTCTTACAAAAGACACATGTATCCTGTACAAGACAGATACTAACATCGGGAATCAACAATGCAAGATGGCAATGCCTTGGCGGCTCGGCTGGATACTGGCCCGGGCGAGGACAGGACTTCGGGCTCTCGCGAGAAGGGTCTCAACCGGGTGCTCCATATTCTGGAGTTCCTGCACGCAACCCAGCGCGCGGTCGGCATCGGCGACCTCGCCAAGGGCGTGAATGCGCCCCGTTCGACGACCTACACGCTGGTGCGCGAACTCGTCGATGCGGGCCTGCTGGAAATGGCTGGCGACGGCAATCGGGTCTATTTCGGCAAGAAGCTCTATCTCTACGGAATGGATTATGTCAGGGGCAACGACCTGCTCAGGAGAGGCCGTCAGGAGGTCGACAATTTGTCGCGCGAGACCGGCGAGACCTCCGAATTGTGCATGCTGCAAAGTGGCCGCTACACGATCGTCCATTCCAGCCCGGGCACCAGGCCGTTCCGCATCAGCTCGGCCACCGGCCTGCAGATCCCGCTTCCCTGGACCGCCTCCGGCCGTCTGCTGCTGGCGGGTCTCGAACGGGCCGCGATCGAAGACATGGTGTCGGAAGACGACCTCGTCCTGCCGGACGGTCGCAGATTGCGGCTCGACGATTTCATAGCCGATATCGCTACCGCCAAGGCGACCGGCCATTGCATCACGTCGGGGTTGGTCGATGCCTACACAAAATGCCTGGCCGCGCCGGTCTTCTCGGCGCCCGGCAAGGTGGAGGCGACGATGTGCCTGGTGGTGCCGATAGACACATCCGAGGCAAAGACCGGCGAGCTCATTGCCTTGCTGCGGGGCCGTGCGGCTAGCCTGTCGATCCCAGGGTGATTTTTTACCCCCTGGATGCCAGCGCTCTAACGGTGAGATTTGCGTTCAACCGCCATGATGTCGTCGGCGACTCGCATAGCCTCCCGCGAGATCTCGCGCAGCAATCCGGTGACAGGATTGTGGAATCCGATGAGATAGAGGCGCAGGGCCGAGGCTCTTTCGTTGACGCCGCCGCGGACCGGTTGCACGTCCGCCTGCAGGAATTTCGGATAGCTTGGCCGGTAGCCGGTGGCGAGGATGACGGTATCCAGCTCGACCTCTGTACCGTCGTTGAACAAGGCGCCGGTTTGCATGATCCGCCTCACATCCGGCGCGACCTTGATGGCGCCGCTGGAGATTGCCCGGACAGTGCCGACATCGATGACCGGTATTCTCGACGCGGTGGCGATCTGTTCCAGCAAGCCCTGTTTCGGTCGCCGGATGCCGTGCTTTTCAAGGTTGCCGAGCGCGAGGTCGAGGACAATCGGGAACAGTCTGTCGTTGGCGCGCTGGGGCAGCACCTTGGTTGCAAGCATTCCGACAAGCTGGATCGGCACGCCGAAAAGTTCGCGCGGCACGATATGGACGCCACTGCGCACCGAGATCGTCGGGTGTGCACCGGCTTCGGCGAGATCGAGCGCGATCTCCGCGCCGGTGTTGCCCATGCCGATGACCAGCACCGATTGGCCGGCAAAGGGCACTGCGTTGGCATAGTCGGCGCTGTGCAGCACCTTGCCCCTGAAAGTACCCAATCCCGCAATATCCGGGACGATTGGTTCGGCATTGTTGCCGGTCGCAATGACAATATGGTGCGATCGAAGACAGGTTGATGTGGCCTCCACAAGCCAATGGCCGTCATCGCGGCGAACCTGGCGCACCGTTTCGCCGAAGCGCGGATGCAGATCGAAGCTGGCGGCATAGGCTTCGAAGTACTGGGTCACCAGATCGCGTGGCACGTAGCGCGGAAAAGCTCGGGGAAATGGCTGAAGGGAGTGAGGAATACGCCTTGACCGTGTGCAGATGCAGCCGCTCGTAATGTCGCCGCCATGCCGGGGCGACCTCATGGTCCTTTTCGAGAATGACGAAATCCAGCCCCGCCCGCGTGAGACAGGCGCTAACGGCCAATCCGGCCGGGCCGGCGCCGATGACGGCAACGGTCGTCTTCTCTTCCAAGCGAACCTCCCTTCGCCGGAAGGGTTTCCGACGGCCGCGTGGCAAAAGAGTGTCGCAGGCAGACCGGGATCGTGACCCGCGGCTTTACTGAAAAGCCGCCGGTGGCGTTTGCTCACGCAATGATGTCGGGAATGATCCGGTCTTCCAGCGCCATCAGCCTGTCCTTCAGGAAAAGCTTCTTCTTCTTCATGCGCTGGATCTGCAGCGGATCGCAGCTCATGGCGATCATCGCGTTGATGGCGGCGTCGAAATCGGCGTGCTCCTGCTTCAGCCGAGAATATTCGAGGCGGATATCAGCCTGTTCCTGTTCGGACATTATCTACCGTCTGCACGTCTGCGGCGCCCAAAATGGGCTTGATTTGGGCGGGGGCGGCATCTTTTGCCACCGGCGCGCAGCCCTTACCACATTTCACATTGTCGTGGAATGCTACCACGCGGCATTCGACATCGATGCCCGATGGTGGCACACTGTCACTATGCCGTCACAGAGCGAGCCTGCGGTGGACGTGCGTTGACGGCTGCAATCGAGGAAACCATGAAAGGGAGAACCAATCATGTCTCTTGCATCCCATCTTGATGAGTTGCAGCGGAAACACGGCGACATCGAGCGCGAAATCGACGATGCGATGAACCATCCGTCGGTCGACGACCTCGAAATCGTGAATCTCAAGCGGCGCAAGCTGGCTATCAAGGACGAGATTGAAAAACTGAAGGCGAAACCGACGACGCACTGACGTTCCTCCAGGACTAGCCGCGCCGCTTACGGCGCGCGACCATCTCTCCGGCGGCAGCCATGCCGCCGGGAGCGGTGTAGTATTTTAGACTCTGAATGGCTCGGCCATCGGCGACATCGAAGGTGTTTGCCGCCGCTTTCCTGTTATGGATTTGCTAGGTCTGCCGGACTGTCGCCATTGACAAGCCATCTTTGCTCCTCCACCTCATGCCCGGACCTTCAAGATAAAAGGCAGCCGGCATGACCGGATATTTTTCCTCTCCCTTTCCGCGCCGCGCATCGGTCGGCGTCGATGTCGGCGGCGTGTTGGTCGGCGGGAGTGCTCCTGTCGTCGTGCAGTCGATGACCAACACCGACACCGCCGATGTCGACCAGACGGTCACTCAGGTTGCCGCGCTGCATCGCGCCGGCTCCGAGATCGTGCGCATCACCGTCGACCGTGATGAGAGCGCCGCCGCCGTACCTTCTATTCGCGACCGGCTTGCCCGGCTCGGCATCAACGTGCCGCTGGTCGGCGATTTCCACTATATCGGCCACAAGCTGCTGGCCGACCATCCGGCCTGTGCCGAGGCGCTGGCCAAATACCGCATCAACCCCGGCAATGTCGGCTTCAAGGACAAGAAGGACCGGCAGTTCGCGGCGATCGTCGAGATGGCGATCAAATATGACAAGCCGGTGCGCATCGGCGTCAACTGGGGCTCGCTCGACCAGGAGTTGCTGACCCGGTTGATGGACGACAACCAGGCCCAGGGCTTTCCGCTGACCGCGCAGGAGGTCACCCGCGAGGCGATCGTGCAGTCGGCCATTCTCTCGGCCGAAATGGCCGAGGAGATCGGCCTTGGCCGCGACAAGATCATCCTGTCGGCCAAGGTCAGCGGTGTGCAGGACCTGATCGCCGTCTATACCGAACTCGCCACCCGCTCCAATCATGCGCTGCATCTCGGCCTGACCGAGGCCGGCATGGGCTCAAAAGGCATCGTCGCCTCGTCCGCCGCGATGGGCATCCTTTTGCAGCAAGGCATTGGCGACACCATCCGCATCTCGCTGACGCCGGAACCGAATGGCGACCGCACCCGCGAGGTGCAGGTGTCGCAGGAACTGCTGCAGACCATGGGCTTCCGGCAATTCGTGCCGATCGTCGCCGCCTGTCCCGGCTGCGGCCGCACGACCTCGACCGTTTTCCAGGAACTCGCCCAGAACATCCAGGCGGATCTCAGGAAGAACATGCCGGTGTGGCGGGAGAAATATCCCGGCGTCGAGAACCTCAAGGTCGCGGTGATGGGTTGCATCGTCAACGGCCCCGGCGAATCCAAGCATGCCGATATCGGCATTTCGCTGCCCGGCACGGGTGAGACGCCGACGGCGCCGGTGTTCGTCGACGGCAAGAAGGCGGCGACGCTGCGCGGGCCGTCGATTGCCGCCGACTTCGAGAAGATGGTCGCCGACTATATCGACAACCGGTTCGGGCAACACGGCAAGGCCGCGGCGGAGTAGGTCGATGCGCTTCCCCTGGGCGACGCTGGTCTTGCTTGGCGGGCTGGCTTCGGCGACCGCCGTTCAGGCCGATCCGCCGCGCCCTGCCAAACAGCGGCTGATCGACCGGGTCTGCAACCTGATCGAGGCCCATGCAAGCCAGAACGGCCTGCCCAAGGACTTCTTCGCCCGGCTGATCTGGAAGGAAAGCCGCTTCGATCCCAATGCGGTCAGTCCGGTCGGCGCCGAAGGCATTGCCCAGTTCATGCCGGGTACCGCCAAGATGCGCGGCCTCGCCAATTCCTTCGATATCGAGCAGGCTATCCCTGCCTCGGCGAAGTATCTCGCCGAAATGAAGGCCGGGTTCGGCAATCTGGGTCTCGCCGCCGCCGCCTACAATGCCGGCGAAAGCCGGGTGTCGCGCTGGCTGAATTCCGGCGGCTTCCTGCCGATGGAGACCGAAAGCTACGTTCTGGACGTCATGGGCGAGCCGGCCGACCGGTTCACCGACACCGCCTATGCCGGCACCATCAGGCCGCTCGACAAGAAAGCGAACTTCGCGGTCGCCTGCCGCAAGCTGCCGGTGATCATGTCCAGAACCGTGGCCATGGCAAGGATCAACATCAAGCCGTGGGGCGTGCAGGTGGCCGGCAATTTCCGCCGTGCCGCGGCGCTCAACCAATGGAGCAGCGTGAAGCGCCGGTTTCCGGCCTTGCTCAGCGGCAGCAATCCGGTGGTCAGCCGGGTGCGGACCCCGATCGGCAGGCGTGGCATCTATGCGGTGCGGATCGGTGCCGACACCAAAGGCAAGGCCGACAATATCTGCCAGAAACTGCAAAGCGTCGGCGGCGCCTGTATTGTGGTGCGAAACCGGTAGGTCCCGGCGGCCTCGTCGGGTTTGAAAAGCGCTGGAAACATGACCGCCAGGATCATCCTTCTCAACGGCGCCGGCAGCGCCGGCAAGAGTTCGATCGCCAAGGCGTTGCAGACGATGACGGCCGAGCCCTTCCTGCATGTCCAGATGGATGCGTTCGTCGAGATGCTGCCGGAAGCCCTTCAGGACCATGCCGACGGCTTGTCTTATGAAACCGTACGGAAGGACGGCAAGCCGCAGGTCGCGATCAGCACCGGACCTGTCGGTGCGCGAACCTTGCGCGGCATGCGGCACGCCATTGCCGCGATGGCGGAACAAGGCAACAACCTCATCGTCGACGACGTGCTGTGCGACGGCGAGATGCCGGAATATCTGAGGTTGCTGTCGAAGTTCGATCTTCACCTGGTCGGCGTCTTCGCGTCGCTCGATGTTCTCGAGGTCCGCGAAATCCAGCGGGCCGATCGCCTGCCGGGGCTGGCGCGCTGGCAGTATGACCGCGTGCACAAGGGCATCGACTATGATCTCGAAGTAGACACCAGCGCGCTGACGGCGCTGGAATGCGCTAGGCTCATACAGGAAAGGTTCAAGCTATAGGCCTGCCATGGCGGCGTGCAGGGCTGGCCTGCCCGAGCGAACGCGTTGGCCAAGCTTCACCGTTCGCCGATGCCGCGCATCGGACGCGAGATCCCGGCAAGCTCAGTTCCGGAAGGCGCCCCGCCGATCGGATGACGCGGAACCTATGTTCGCCTTCGAGGGAGGTCAATTCGACGGATGCGCGTCCGGCTGACTGTTATTGGGTGGAATTTTGCGAGCCGTTGCAGGTGCCTTCGGGAAAGCTAGACCTTCTGATATCAGTTGTTGCGAGCCGCCACGAATCTGGCTGCTCCCTTCAGGAGTGCTGCGTCTTCGCCATAGGGATCGAGCAGCGCATGCGCCTGGTCGACCAGCCCGTTGAGCTGGTCCCGCGCCCAGCCGGCGCCATGCAGCGCCACCAGCGTCGCCTTGCCGGCGGCGGCATCCTTGCCGGTGGCCTTGCCCATCTGACTGGCGTCCGCCGTCAGGTCGAGCAGGTCGTCGGCCAGTTGAAAGGCCAGGCCGATCGCCGAGCCGAACTCGGCCAGTCTTTCGCGGTCGGCCGGTGGCGCGCCGGCAATGATCGCGCCCGCCTCGCAGGCGAAGCGGATCAGCGCGCCGGTCTTCATCGCCTGCAGCCTTATGATGCCGGCTTCGTCCGGCCTGATCCGCTCGGCTTCGAGGTCGAGCGTCTGGCCGCCAACCATGCCGCCGGCCCCGGCGGCACGGGCCAGCGCCAGCACCAGCGCCGCCCTGCGCTCAGCCGGCAGCGCTGTCGCCTCATCGGCAATGATGTCGAAGGCAAGCGTCTGCAAGGCGTCGCCGGCGAGAATGGCGGTCGCCTCGTCGAAGGCCTTGTGCACGGTCGGCTGGCCACGGCGCAAATCATCGTCGTCCATGGCCGGCAGATCGTCATGGATCAGCGAATAGCAATGCACGCATTCGAGGGCCGCCGCCACGCGCAGCGCCGCCTCGCCGTCGGCGGAAAACAGCGCTGCACTTTCCAGGACCAGGAACGGCCGCAGGCGCTTGCCGCCGTTCAACACGCCGTGGCGCATCGCCGCCATCAGCTGCTCAGGCCGCGCGATCTCGCCCGAAAGCGGGCGGTCGTCGAGAAGCCGCCTGAGCAGCGCCTTGAGCGGGCCGGCGCGTGCGACAAGTGCAGTCTCGAACAGCATTTGGTCGTCTTTCGTCATGGCCGGGACCGGTAGCCGACACTCAGACGTTGCGCAAGAAGCCAAGCGCCATTATGCCGGGGCAGGGAGTAGCGTGGGTTGGGCGGCTTGGCGGAACCGATCGTCGATCTCGAAACCGAAGGGTTGGACATGGCGGGTAGACCGAAACGCGGCAACCGCATCGGTCTCAAACGCTGGGTCCGGCGTGGCGTTGCCGTCGTCCTTGTGCTGGCGCTGATACCGGCGGTGCTGACCTTCCTCTATCTGCCGTGGTTCGTGCATCCGGTGTCGACGCTGATGCTGAAGGACCTGGCGACGTTTTCCGGCTATGACCGGCGCTGGGTTTCGATCGACGATGTGGCGCCGGTGCTGGCGCATTCTGTCATCATGTCGGAGGACGGGCAGTTCTGTTTCCACCGCGGCATCGATCTCGGCGAATTGAGGGGCGTCGTCGACGATGCGCTGTCCGGCGAGATGACCCGCGGCGCCTCGACCATCACCATGCAGACGGTGAAGAACCTCTATCTCTGGTCGCGGCCGCTGGGCTCGGTGCGCAAGGTCGTCGAACTGCCGCTGGCCGTCTATTTCGACGCGGTGATGTCGAAGCGGCGCATCATGGAGATCTACCTCAACATTGCCGAATGGGGGCCGGGCATCTATGGCATCGAGGCCGCCGCCCAGTACCATTTCGGGGTGTCGGCAAAACAATTGTCGCGACGGCAGGCGGCCCTGCTTGCCGTCAGCTTGCCGAATCCGATCGCGCGCAATCCGGCGAAACCCGGGCCGGGGCTGAGACGGCTGGCCTCGCTGATCGAGCGGCGCGCGGGCCGGTCCGGCGCCTATGTCGGCTGTCTGCAATAGCGGCAAAAAAATTCGCTTCGGCGCTGGCCAAAACGGCAGCAGGCGTGTATAGGCACCCGACTTTCTCAGATTCCGGCCCCTGACGCGGCCCTTTCACGAGGGCGGCCGGGGCATTTTGACCATCTAGTGGAGCATATCCATGGCCGTTCCGAAACGAAAAACCTCTCCGTCCAAGCGCGGCATGCGCCGCTCGGCCGACGCGCTCAAGGCCCCGACCTATGTCGAGGACAAGAATTCCGGCGAGATGCGCCGGCCGCACCATATCGACCTGAAGACCGGCATGTATCGCGGTCGCCAGGTTCTGGAGCCGAAGGAAAGCTGAGAAGCGCTTTCCACGGTTTCGTGACTACCAAAAGACCGGCCTCTGGCCGGTCTTTTTGCGTTTGGCGCAGACGATCGTCCAGCGTGGCGCTATCTCCAGCAGCCGTATCTGGATGCAGCCGCCTCCGGCTGACATGGTTATTTCGCACCGTCTTTGTCCGTGTTCGCGCTGGCATGCGAAAATTCTTGACGGCGAACGCCCGGCGCATACTAGAGAAGGAGTCTAACCGGAGACGCCTGATGTTCGGTGCCATTCCGCTGCTGATCGTGCCCTTCGTTCTCTACAATCTCGGGCTTCTGGGAATATTCGGCGGCGGCGACGATCCGTGGGTGACCGAGATCCTCTCAGTTCGCATGATGTCGGGCGGCGTCTTCTCGATGACCCTTGGCGACCTGATGGTGCTGATCGGGCTGATCTTCTTCTTCATCGAAATGGTGAAAGCGACACGCACGACGAACGCCTCGATCATGGACCATTTGTTGTCGACCTTCGTCTTCGTGGCGTTCCTGGTCGAGTTCCTGCTGGTCAAGGGTGCGGCGCATTCCGTCTTTTTCACGCTGATGGTCATCGCGCTGATCGATGTGCTGGCCGGCTTCTCGGTGTCGATGCGGTCGGCCAGCCGCGACATCAACATGAACTAAGGCTGCATTGACGTTCAGGTGATGCCGATCTGACCTGTATCTCAACGTACCCTTGGCCGCGATATTAAAGACTCAGCCCGGGTCGGCGGTGAAGCCGGCGGCCTCGATGCCGGCGATTGCCGCTGCCTCGTCATTGTCCGACGTGTCGCCGGAGATACCGACAGCGCCGATGATGACGCCGGCCTTGTTGCGGATCAGCACCCCGCCGACGACGGGCAGGACGCGCCCGCCGGAGACATCCGAGATGCCGGCGACCAGATGCGGGCGTTCCTTGGCGAAGGCTTCGACACGGCGCGAACCCATGCCGATGGCAAGCGCGCCATAGGCTTTGCCGGCCGACATTTGCGGACGCAGGAACGAGGCGCCGTCCTGGCGCTGGAAGGCGACCAGATGGGCGCCGGCATCAAGGACCGAAACGCCGAGCGGCTTGAGCTTGAGTTCGGCGCCCTTGGCGAAAGCGGCGTCGATGATTTGCTTGGCTCTGTCCAGCGGCAGTGCGGTCATGGCAGTCTCCTGTTTGATAGGCGTGATTCATTGATCCGGGACGACAGATACAAAATCCTGGTTTCGGTTGAAATTGCTTTGCGTGAAGTGGCGAAATGGAAGGTTGCGCCGTTGACGGGCACTGTCCTGATATGGCGCTGCCGTCCGGTCGCTTCCAGACCTGTTATCGAAGACCTGGACTGGCCAGCGCTATTTTTTCTTGGCGCGCGCCGCTTTCTTCACCGGCGCAGCCGGCGCATTGGCTAGGTCTTCCGCTTCCTTGGCGAGACGCAGCGCCCTCAGCTTGTTGGTTTTTATCTGGCGAGCGTCGCTCTCGGCGACATATTCCGCCATCGCCTTCTGACGAACCGTGGCTGCCTCTTCCTGCTTCTTGAAACGCAAATCCGCGCGTGCGCGCGCAGTATCCTTAGAGTTCTCGACCAAGAGCGTTATCCAATCCCATGAATTATGATTTTCAGCCCCTTGATAGCAGAGCCGGCCTGCAATTGGGAAAATAAGTTGGTCAGGCGGCCGGTTCGCGCCTCGCCTCCGGCGCCTTGCGGGCGACAACCGCTTCGTATCCGGCCTGCAAGGTCGCGCGAACGGTGGCATTCGCCGGCGTGTCGGAAGGCGCGCCCAGGTGCTCGTGGCGCAACTCGTCCATGAACTTGTCCCACATCGGCGGGCCGCCCCTTTCCAGAAGTTCTGCGCGGATCGAAAGCTCCTCGCTGACCGGCAGCCAGACGCGGCCCCAGGCGCCGAGATGCGCCAGGATCGGCACCAGCGTGATCGCCATTTCGGTCAGGCTATAGATCGCCTTCTGCTTGTGGGAGGGATCGTCGGCCTTGGTCAGCATGCCCAATTCCATCAGCCGCTTCAGCCGGTCGGCGAGGATGTTGGAGGCGATGCCTTCGATCGAACCGTTAAGCAATTCGCGAAAATGGCGCTTGCCGCCGAAAATCATGTCGCGAAGGATGATCAGGCTCCACCTGTCGCCAAACACTTCGAGCGACAGGTTGATCGGGCATCCGGACCGGTGATCGGTTTTCATGCGATTCTCCAGGAAAACTGGTTGCATTATCGGATCAGTTTTATTATCGTGCAACTGATTGCAAAATGCAATTGGTTTGCTGGGAGGAGATCGCGACCATGATGAAGACTGCGGAACCTGACATCGCATCCCAGACATTCGGCGATCCGGCGCATCCGCCGCTGCTGCTGATCATGGGCGCCATGGCGTCGATGCTCTGGTGGCCGGAGGCGTTTTGCCGGAAACTGGCTGGCGAGGGTCTGTTCGTGATCCGCTATGACAATCGCGACACCGGCCGCTCGACCAAATATGCGCCGGGCGAGCCACCTTACACATTCGACGACATGGCGGACGATGCCGTTCGCGTGCTCGACAGGCACGGCATCGGCAAAGCGCATGTGGCCGGCATGTCGATGGGTGGCATGATCGCGCAGCTTGTAGCGCTCAAGCATCCGTCGCGCGTCCTCTCGCTTACCGCGATCAGCACGTCGCCGGTCGGGATCGATACGTCGCATCTGCCTGGGATGAGCGAGGCCTATGTGAAACATTCGTCCGAGGGGGCAAAGGTCGACTGGTCGGACCGTGAACAGGTGGTCGACTTCATCGTCAAGGACGCGCACGCCATCGCCGGCACGGCGCATCCATTCGACGAGAAGCGGACGAGGGCTTTCGTCGAACAGGACTACGACCGTTCCGGTGGCCTGTTGAGCGCGACCAATCATTTCCTGCTCAAGGGCGGCGAAGACTATCAAGGCCGCCTGCGCGATATGCAGGTTCCACTGCTCGTCATCCACGGCACGGCGGATCCGATCTTTCCTGTCGAACATGGCGCCGCTCTCGCGGAAGCCGTTGCCGGCGCGCGGCTGGTCCGCATCGAAGGCGGTGGCCATGAACTGCATCCCGACGACTGGCCGGCGATTATTGCGGCCCTCGTTGCGCACAGCAGGGCCAATTAGGCGGCGCCGAGCCTTGAGACACCATCCTGGCCGCAATGGTAAAGTAGCTGCGTCTGTTTGGTCCCCGGGGTTAATCGGGGGGCAAGGCCAAACCGCGCGAATCACCGAAATGGGAACAATGTCCTGACGATGCATCTTCACCCGTTGGCCTCCTTTTGCTGGAAGCCGCTGATCGCGCTCTACGAGAATGGCACGCCGTTCGCGTCGGTCGCCGTCGATCTCGGCAACGAACAGTCGCGCGCGGCGTTCCTGAAATTGTGGCCGGCCGGCGGTGCTGCGCGACGAGACGCTGGACCAGACGGTGCCGGAATCGACGATCATCATCGAATATCTCAACGCACGCTATCCCGGGTCGGTCGAGATGATCCCCGCCGATATAGATCTCGCCCGCCAGACCCGCCTCGCCGACCGGTTCTAAGATTTCTACGTCCAGGAGCCGATGCAGAAGATCGTCGGCGACCGGCCGCGGCCGGAAGGCAAGACAGACTCGTTCGGCGTCGAACAGGCGCGCGGCCAGTTGCGCAGTGCCTACGCCATCATCGAGCAGGACATGCAGTCGCATACATGGGCGACGGGCGAGGCCTTCACCATGGCCGACTGCGCCGCGGCGCCTGCGTTATTCTACGCCAACAAGGTCGAAGCCTTCGGTGGCAATATCCCGCGGTGAGGCGCTATCACGACCGGTTGCTTGAGCGCCCGTCGGTGGCCCGCGTGATCGAGGAAGCGCAGCCCTATTTCAAGCTCTTCCCCTACAACAGCGGCTAGATCCAATTCCTGCCTGCCGCCTTTTATGGCGCGACCAGCTTCTCGCGGCCGTCCGGCTCCACCATCTTGAGCTGGCTTTCGGAGCCTTCCGCTTCGAGGATGATATAGCTTTTGTCGTCTCCGCCGACGAAACTCAACCCGGCACT